>NZ_JBIBEQ010000004.1:40340-685747 GCF_042955215.1 Streptomyces sp. NPDC012466
CGGGCGAGGGCACCGGCGGCGACAGCCCCGAACCCTCCGGGGCACCCAGCCCGCCCCCCGCCCCCCCCCCCCCCCCCCCGGGGGGGGGCCCCCCCCCCCCCCCCCCCCCCCCCCCCGCCACGTTTGTCTCAGCCGGGCCCGCGAACGCTCGCCGGGACCGCCCGGCATCGTCCGCTCGCGGGTTCCCCACGCGTCCCCTCCTCTTGACGTGTTGATTGCCGTCCTAAAACATTCGGGAAGCTCGATTGGTTCTGCGCGGTTCTGTTCGCTCCCGAAGGGAATCCATGTCCAGCAGACATCGCCTCACCCGGACGGCACTGGCGGTCACCACCCCCTTGGCTCTCGGCGCGGGCCTCGTGACCGTGCCTACCGCCGCCGCCGCTGCCGCGGACCCGCCGGCGAGCGCGGTCACGGTCCGGATCGACCCGTCCTACCGGCAGCAGGAGTTCGAGGGGTGGGGGACGAGCCTCGTCTGGTTCGCCAACATCACCGGCCGCTACCCCGAACCCATTCGGCAGAAGCTCGCCGACATGCTGTTCGGCGAGGACGGCCTCCGCCTCAACATCGCGCGCTACAACATCGGCGGCGGCAACGCCCCCGACGTCCGCAAGGACTACATGAAGACCGGCGCGACGATGGACGGCTTCTGGAAGGCACCCGAGGGCACCACCAGGCAGGACACCGACTGGTGGAACCCCGACGACCCCGAGCACTGGGACTGGTCCGCCGACGCCGGCCAGCGCTGGTGGGTGGACCGCGTCAAGAACAAGGTGACCCGCTGGGAGGCGTTCAGCAACTCCCCGCCCTGGTTCCAGACCGTCAGCGGCTACGTCTCCGGCGGCTTCGACGCCAACACCGACCAGATACGGGCCGACCGCGTCGACGACTTCGCCACCTACCTGGTCAAGGTGACCGAGCACCTGGAGAAGAAGCACCGCATCGACTTCGACACCATCGCCCCGCTCAACGAGCCCAACACCAATTACTGGGGCACCCAGATCGGCCCGGACGGCCAGCCCACCGGCGGCCGACAGGAGGGCGCGCATGCCGGCCCCGAACTCCAGCAGAAGGTCGTCCTGGCCCTGCAACGCGCGCTGGAGAAGGCAAGGACCCGCGCCAAGATCTCCGCGATGGACGAGACCAACCCCAGCACCTTCGTCCGCAACTGGAACGCCTACGACAGCTCCGCCCGGGCCGCCGTCGACCAACTCAACGTGCACACCTACGGCACCGGCATGCGCACCAGCGCCCGCGACAGCGCCAAGGCCGCGGACCGGCCGTTCTGGATGAGCGAGGTCGAAGGCACCTGGGGGACCGGCACCGACTTCACCGGCATGGAACCGGGGCTCGGCATCGCCACCCGGGTCGTCGAGGACATCCGTGAACTGGAGCCGTCCGCCTGGGTGTTGTGGCAGCCGATCGAGGACTCCATCCCCCAGGCGCAGGCCGGCAAGAACTGGGGCAGCATCCACATCCCGTTCAACTGCACCGCCCAGGACACCCTGCGGACCTGCCCGATCAAGGCCAACACCAAGTTCCACACCCTGCGCAACTTCACCCACCACATCCGCCCCGGCGACCACTTCGTCAGGTCCGACGATCCCTCCAGCGTCGCCGCCGTACGCAAGTCCGGCCGCGGAGCGACAGTGGTGCACGTCAACAACGGCACGACCCCGCGCGCGGTGAGCCTGGACCTGTCGAAGTTCCGGCGGGTCGCCCGCGGCGCCACCGTGACCCCCGTGGTGACCAGCAACGACGGCGCACTCGTCCGCGGCACGCCCGTGCAGGTCCAGGACGGCTCCGCCACCGTGACCGTCCCCGCCAAGTCCGTGACCACCCTCCTCGTCGACGGTGTGTCCGGAACCGCGAAGGACGCCGCGCTCGTCCAGCCCGGCCACGTCTACCGTCTCCGGGGCGCCCAGAGCGGCAAGTCCCTGGCACCGTCCGCCGAGGGCGACGGCGTCGTCGTGCGCACGGCCGACCCGGCCGCCACGTCCCAGCTCTGGTCCGTGCAGCGGCTGACGCGCGGCAACGGCAACCGCGAACGCTACGCCCTCGTCAACGCCGCCGACGGCAGGCGCCTCGCCGTACGCGACAACGAGGCCGTACTCGAAGAGGGGGAGGACACCCCGGCCGCACGCTGGATCATGTCCACCACCGGGGACGGCAGTTGGACCTTCGTCAACGCCGCGACGGGCCGTCTTCTCGACGTCGTCGGCCAGTCGACGGCTGACGGCGCCCGGGTCTCGGCCCTCCTGCCGACCTCCAGCGCCAACCAGCGCTGGGGCGTGACCGACGAGACGGTGCTCCGTACGCAGCCGGCCACGGCGTTCACCGTCCCCGGGCGCGCCCCCGAACTGCCGGGGACCGTGCGGCCCGTCTTCCGTGACGGCGCCAGGGGCGCGCTGCCGGTCGAGTGGACGCTGCCCTCCGCGTCACGCTGGCGCACCCCCGGAACGGTACGGGTGAAGGGCAGGGCCACCGACGCTCTCGGCCGCACCGTGCCGGCCGAGGCGGTGGTCACCGTGGACACCATCGCCTCCACCCTCCCGGCCCGCGCCAAGACCTGGACCGGAGGGCGGCCGGACCTGCCCGCCACGGTCACCGGCGTAGGACGGCACGGCGGAACCGCCGACCTCCCGGTCACCTGGGACCCCGCCGCCGAGGGCGCGTTCGACGACACCGGCGTGGTGACCCTGCGCGGCACCGCCCGGGTCCCCGGCGGGGCCACGGCCGCGGCGAGCGTACGCGTCCAGGTCACCGCACCCCGGGAGACCGACGCCGCGCGCGACGAGGGCGTGACGGTCGGCGCGACCTACACCGAGAGCGGGTACTCCGCCGAGGGCCTGCGCAACGGCACCACGTCCGAGAAGGCATGGTCGAACTGGCGGTCCGGCACGAAGAACCCCTCCGACACCATCACCTTCACCCTGCCGGAGGCACGCGACCTGACCCGGGTCGTCACCCACTTCCACCGCGACGGCACCAACGTCAGCTTCGCGGAGTCCCTCAAGGTGCAGGTGCGCGGCACCGACGGCACCTGGTCCGACGCGAGCGACCAGGTGGCCGTCGGCACCGAGGGCGCACCCGTGGTCGACGTCCCGGTACGTGCGACCGGCCCGGCGACGGGTGTGCGCGTGGTCATGACGGCCCGCCCGGGCGGCTACATCACCCTCGGGGAGATCGAGGTGCACGCCAAGGCGCCGGGTGCTTCCGCCGACGCGGCGGCGGCGTCGATCGAGGTGGACGGCACGGCTGTCCGCGGCTTCGACCCGGACCGGACGAGCTACCGGGTGGCGGTCGACCGTCCCGGCCCGGCCGAGATCACCGCCACGCCGCGTGACCCCTACGCGAAGGTGACGGTCGAAGAGGACGCGTCCGGGGGCCAGAGGGCCCACATCGTCTCCGTGACGAGCGAAGACGGTTCGCGGTCACGGGAGTACAGGATCGAGCTGACCCGCCGGTGACACACGAAAGCGCGGGGCCCGCACGCCCCGCGCTTTCGTCTTCCGGGGTCAGACCGCCGGGGCCGGGTACGTCGGGTACTCCACGCCGGAGACGTGCTGCACGACGCGGATGACCTGGCACGAGTAGCCGAACTCGTTGTCGTACCACAGGTAGAGGATCGCGTTGTCGCCGTCGACCTTGGTGGCGCCGGCGTCGACGATCGAGGCGTGGCGCGAGCCGATGAAGTCGCTGGAGACCGCGTCGGGAGCCGTGGTGAAGTCGATCTGGCGCTTGAGCGGCGAGGTCAGGGAGACGTCGCGGAGGTGGTCGAGGACCTCCTCGCGGGTGGTCTCACGGCCGAGCCGCAGGCTGAGGATCGCGATCGAGACGTCCGGGACCGGGACGCGGATCGAGCTGCCGGTGATCGGCGCCTTGAGGTCGGGCAGCGCCTTGGCGACGGCGGAGGCGGCACCGGTCTCGGTGATCACCATGTTGAGCGGCGCGGACCGGCCTCGGCGGTCGGCCTTGTGGTAGTTGTCCAGCAGGTTCTGGTCGTTGGTGAACGAGTGAACGGTCTCCACGTGGCCGCGCTGGACCCCGAACTCGTCGTCCATCGCCTTCAGCGGCGGCACGATCGCGTTCGTGGTGCAGGACGCGCAGGACAGGATCTGCTCGTCCGGCTTGATCGTGTCGTGGTTGACGCCGTGCACGATGTTGGGGACGTCGCCCTTGCCGGGCGCGGTCAGCACGACCTTGTCGATACCGGGGCGCAGGTGCTGGGACAGGCCCTCGCGGTCGCGCCACTTGCCGGTGTTGTCGATGAGGATGGCGTCCTTGATGCCGTACGCCGTGTAGTCGACCTCGGACGGGTCGTTCGCGTAGATGACCTTGATCGCGTTGCCGTTGGCGACGATCGTGCTGTTCGCCTCGTCGACGGTGATCGTGCCCTGGAACTGGCCGTGGATGGAGTCACGGCGCAGCAGCGAGGCGCGCTTGACGATGTCCTGCTCCCCACCGCCGCGCACGACGATGGCCCGCAGCCGCAGACCGTTGCCCGAACCGGACTTCTCGATGAGGAGCCGGGCGACGAGCCGGCCGATGCGGCCGAAACCGTAGAGGACGACGTCCCGGCCCTCGCGGCGCTCGATCTTGTTGGCGCCCGTGGCACCGGCGACGGCCTCGGCGGTGAACTCCGCGACCGACAGACCGCGGTCGTCCTCGCGGTACGTCGCGGCGAGCATGCCGATGTCGATCTGGGACGGCCCGAGGTCCAGCTCGGCGAGCGTCTTCAGGAACGGCAGCGTCTCGGTGACCGAGAGCTCCGCGCCGGCGATCTGACGGGCGAACCGGTGGGTCTTGAGGATGCTGACCACCGACTTGTTCACCAGGGAGCGGCTGTGCAGCAGGACCGTCACGTCCCGCTCCCGGTGCAGCTTCCCGATGATCGGGATCATCGACTCCGCGATCTCCTCGCGGTTCTTCCAGTTGGTGAACGAGTCGTCGTTGACAGTCACGAGTCCATCTTTCGAGCTAGGCGGCGCTCATATGTTAAACCGTCGATTTCCTGATCTTGAAGGGGGTGCCTCCGATGCGTTCCGCGGGCCTCTCCGCGCGCCCCTCGGGGCAGGGCCTGAGAGGATCGAAAGCGGATCTTCCGCGCGAAAGGGGCGTTCATGGACTACGACTCCGTCGCCGACGAGCTGTACGCCCTGCGCCCGGAGGAGTTCACCGCCGCCCGTGCCTCCGCCATGGCCTCCGCCCGGACCGCCGGTGACCGGGAACTCGCCGAGCGGATCCGTACGTTGCGCAAGCCCAGCCTCGCCGCCTGGGTGAGCAACCTCTTGGTCCGCAGCAGCCCCGGGGAGGTCGAGCCCCTGCTGCGCCTGGGGGAGGGGCTGCGCCAGGCCCACCAGGACCTGGACGGCGCGCAGCTGCGCGAGCTGAGCCGGCGGCAGCACGCGCTCATCCGCGCCCTGTCCGTGCAGGCCCGGCAGCTCGCCGAGGAGGCCGGACATCCGATCGGCGAGAGCGTGCAGCGCGAGGTCGAGAACACCCTGCACGCCGTCCTGGCCGACCCGGAGGCCGCGCAGGCCTGGGCGAGCGGCCGTCTGGCCAAGCCGCTGAGCGCGGCCGTCGGCTTCCCCGCCGTCGCCGAGGGCGCCCGGCCGAAGCGCCCCGCACCCGCCCCGCCTCCCTCCCGCCCGGGCAACAAGGCCGGTGACAAGAAGGCCGGTGACAAGAAGGCCCGTGAGCAGCAACGGCGCCGGCTCGCCCAGGCCCGCGAGGACGCCGAAGCCGCCGAGCGCGAGCTGGGCCGGCAGCGGGACGAGGCGGCGGCCGCGGGCCGGGAGGCGGCGCAGGCGCACCAGCGGATGGAGGATCTCCAGCGGCGCGTGGAGGAGCTGACCGCCGAGCTGGAACGCGCCAGGAACGAACACCAGCAGGCCCGCTTCGCCGAGCGAACGGCCCGGGAACGGGCGCGCACAGCCGACCGCCGGGTCCGCGAGGCCGGCCGTAAGGCCGCCACGGCCGCCAGCCAGCTGGAACGCCTGACCTCGTCGGACGCCTGATCCCCGGACCGGCACGGCGATGCGCGACGCCCGGCGCCCGTCGGAGCGCGATCATGGCTGCTGTGACCGACCTCACAGGGGCCCAGTAAGCCGTCCCACAAAGCCTCACACGCACGACACCAAAATTGAACCGTTCGTTTTCTTGAACCAATCGTGTTTATGGGGCTAGGTTGGCCGCATGACCGCATCCGGGAACCCGACCACCGCCGAGGAACTCCGCGGTGCCGGCCTGAGGGTGACGGCCGCCCGCGTCGCGCTGCTCGAGGCCGTGCGGGACGGTGACCACCTCGGCGCAGAGGCCATCGCCTCCGAGGTGCGCGGCCGCGTGGGCCACATCTCCGTCCAGGCCGTCTACGAGGGGCTGCACGCACTCACCGCGGCGGGACTCATACGCCGCCTCGACCCACCCGGCAGCCCGGCCCTCTACGAGGGGCGCGTCGGCGACAACCACCACCACCTCGTGTGCCGGTCGTGCGGAGCCGTCGCCGACGTCGACTGCGCGGTCGGCCACGCCCCCTGTCTGACCGCGTCCGACGACCGCGGCTTCGCCGTCGACGAGGCCGAGGTCATCTACTGGGGCCTGTGCCCCACCTGCTCCACCGCCCGCAGTTCCTGAGCACGTGATCCACCCGAGCACCGTGATCCACCCCGTCCGGAAGGATTTCCATGACTGAGAACCACGACGCGATCGTCACCGACCCGAAGTCGGAGGAGGCGGGAGGCGGTTGCCCCGTGGCCCACGGCCGCGCTCTGCACCCGACCCAGGGTGGCGGAAACCGCCAGTGGTGGCCCGAGCGCCTCAACCTGAAGATCCTCGCCAAGAACCCCGAGGTGGCCAACCCCCTCGGTGAGGGCTTCGACTACGCAGAGGCGTTCCAGGCCCTCGACCTCGCGGCCGTGAAACGCGACATCGCCGAGGTGCTCACCACCTCGCAGGACTGGTGGCCGGCCGACTTCGACAACTACGGGCCCCTGATGGTCCGTATGGCCTGGCACAGCGCCGGCACCTACCGGATCAGCGACGGCCGCGGCGGCGCCGGTGCGGGTCAGCAGCGCTTCGCCCCGCTCAACAGCTGGCCGGACAACGGCAACCTCGACAAGGCCCGCCGTCTGCTGTGGCCCGTGAAGAAGAAGTACGGCCAGAGCATCTCCTGGGCCGACCTCATGATCCTCACCGGCAACGTCGCCCTGGAGCAGATGGGCTTCGAGACCTTCGGCTTCGCCGGCGGCCGCGAGGACGTGTGGGAGTCCGAGGAGGACGTCTACTGGGGCCCCGAGACCACCTGGCTCGACGACAAGCGCTACACCGGTGACCGCGAGCTGGAGAACCCGCTCGGCGCCGTCCAGATGGGCCTCATCTACGTCAACCCCGAGGGCCCGAACGGCAACCCGGACCCGATCGCCGCGGCCCGCGACATCCGTGAGACGTTCCGCCGCATGGCGATGAACGACGAGGAGACCGTCGCCCTGATCGCCGGCGGCCACACTTTCGGCAAGACCCACGGAGCGGGCCCCGCCGACCATGTCGGCGCCGACCCCGAGGCCGCCTCCATGGAGGAGCAGGGTCTGGGCTGGCGCAGCACGTACGGCACCGGCAAGGGCGGCGACGCCATCACCTCCGGCCTCGAAGTCACCTGGACCAGCACGCCCACCCAGTGGAGCAACGGCTTCTTCAAGAACCTCTTCGAGTTCGAGTACGAGCTGGAGCAGAGCCCGGCCGGCGCCAACCAGTGGGTGGCCAAGGACGCCCCGGAGATCGTGCCCGACGCGCACGACCCGTCGAAGAAGCACCGTCCGAAGATGCTCACCACCGACCTGGCGCTGCGCTTCGACCCGATCTACGAGCCCATCTCCCGCCGGTTCTACGAGAACCCCGACCAGTTCGCGGACGCCTTCGCCCGCGCCTGGTTCAAGCTGACCCACCGTGACATGGGCCCGAAGTCGCTGTACCTCGGCCCGGAGGTCCCGCAGGAGACCCTGCTCTGGCAGGACCCGCTGCCCGAGGCCGAGGGCGAGCAGATCGACGCCGAGGACATCAAGGTCCTCAAGACCAGGCTCCTGGAGTCGGGTCTGAGCGTCTCCCAGCTGGTGTCCACCGCGTGGGCCTCCGCCTCCACCTTCCGCGGCAGCGACAAGCGCGGCGGTGCCAACGGCGCCCGGATCCGTCTTGAGCCGCAGCGCGGCTGGGAGGTCAACGAGCCCGACGAGCTGGCCCAGGTCCTGCGTGTCCTGGAGGGCGTCCAGCAGGAGTTCAACGCCGGCTCCGGCGCCAAGAAGGTCTCCCTGGCCGACCTGATCGTCCTCGGTGGCTCCGCCGCCGTCGAGAAGGCCGCCAAGGAAGCCGGTTTCCAGGTGGAGGTCCCCTTCGCCGCGGGCCGTGTGGACGCGACGCAGGAGCACACCGACGCCGAGTCGTTCGAGGCGCTCGAGCCGACCGCCGACGGGTTCCGCAACTACCTCGGCAAGGGCAACCGCCTGCCGGCCGAGTACCTGCTGCTCGACAAGGCGAACCTGCTCACCCTGAGCGCCCCCGAGATGACCGTCCTGGTCGGCGGCCTGCGGGTGCTGGGCGCCAACCACCAGCAGACCCAGCTCGGTGCCCTCACCACGACGCCCGGCTCGCTGACGAACGACTTCTTCGTCAACCTGCTCGACCTGGGCATCACCTGGAAGTCGACCTCCGAGGACCAGACCACGTTCGAGGGCCGCGACGCCGCCACGGGCGAGGTCAAGTGGGCCGGCTCGCGCGCCGACCTGGTCTTCGGCTCGAACTCCGAGCTGCGCGCGCTCGCCGAGGTCTACGCGAGCGACGACGCGAAGGAGAAGTTCGTGAACGACTTCGTCGCCGCGTGGGTCAAGGTCATGAACCTGGACCGGTTCGACCTGGTCTGATGACCCCCGCATGAGGAGAACGCCCGGGCCGGGAGGCCCGGGCGTTCCGCTGGTTGCCTGAGGGATCGTCAAAAAGCGTTCAAGGTAAGAACATCACTTACCCAACTCTCACCATGAAACGGCAAGGACCGCGACCGTGCCGCGACCCGGGCATACGTTCGGGCTGTGAACACAGATTCCCCTGCCCACAGAGGCGCCGGCCGTGCACCGCACCCCCTCGCCGGTCCACGGCCCACCACCGGCGGCACCGGCCGCCGCACCCTCCTGCGCACCGCCCTGACCGGGGCCGCAGCCCTCGGCGCGGGCCTCGGCGCCGCCGGGCCGGCCACCGCCGCCGCCCCGAGCCGGGAAACACCCACGCGGCCCGGCACCCCCGACGAAGCCTTGAACGAACTGGCCGCGGGCAACCGCCGCTGGCGCGCCTTCCGGGAACGTCACCCGCACGAGAACCCCGCGATGCGACGGGAGTTGGCCACCGGCCAGCACCCCTTCGCGGTCGTGCTCGGCTGCATCGACTCGCGTGTGCCCCCGGAACTGGTCTTCGACCAGGGCCTGGGGGACCTGATGACCGTGCGCACGGCCGGTGAGGTCCTGGACGAGGCCGTGCTCGGCAGCGTCGCCTACGGCGTCCTGGAACTCGGCATCCCGCTGGTCGTCGTCCTCGGTCACCAGTCGTGCGGCGCGGTGCGAGCCGCTGTCGAGGCGGAGCAGTCCGGGGAGCACCTGCCCGCCCACATGCAGTACCTCGTCGACCAGATACGCCCGGCCATAGACCACGGTCAGGCAGGCGACGCCCGGATCGACGCGACCGTGAGCGCCAACGTCCGGCTCGTGCGTTCCCGGCTGGCCGCGGAGCCCGAACTCGCCGCAAGGGTTGGCACCGGCAAGCTGGCGATCGTCGGCGCCCGCTACGAACTGACGACCCAGGCCGTCCACCGCCTGGCCTGAGAACCCGCCCGGTCCGCTGTACGCGACAGCGGACCGGGCCGTCCGTCACGCCCGCAGCGGATTGAACCGGGCCGCCGCCATCAGGTACCAGGCGGTCGCCCCGGTGTGCCGGTAGGGGTAGTAGCCGAAGCCGAAACCGGTATCCAGCGGACTGCTCGCGGACACCACGCCGGACTGCCCGGGAAGCGCCTTGCCTCCCACGGTCTGACCACCGCCCAGCAGTTCCTGCGCCCGCTCGGTCGAGGCGAGCAGACGCCGGGCACGTGCCTCGTCACCCCGGGCCCCGCGCTCACGCAGGGCGAGGGCGAGATGAGCCGTCCCTTCGAACCAGACGCCGTTTCGGTCGGGCCTGGGCTGGCCCTGTGCGATCGGCGCGTCCTCGTTCGCGAGCAGACTCGCCGAACTGAAGGTGACCCCCTCGTACGACTGCCCGGCGGGCACGGTACTGTTCGGGCGCCCGGAGTGGTCACGTACGGCCAGCTCGGCCGCGGCCCAGTCCAGCGAGCCGGAGTGGCCGCGGGTGCGCGAGCCCAGTGCGAGGTACGTCCAGGTCTGGGTGTCCTCGGGGATCGGCGACTTGTTGACCGTCACGCCGTCGTTGGTGCCGGTGTAGAAGAAGCCCCCGGACGGCTCCCACATCCGCTGCACGAAGGCCTCGGCCCGCGCACGCCGCTCCCGCCACACCCGGTCGCCGGTGAGCCTGGCGAGCCGGCCGAAGAGACAGATCAGATCGGTGTTGTGCTCGGTCGAGGTGAACGGCAGCTTCTGATCCGCCCCGTCGACGCCGAACTTGTAGCCGCCGAGGGGCTCGTCGGTCCGGCCGGTCCGCTCGATCCACTCGCCGATCCGCACGGCACCGGCGAGGAAGCGGCGCGCTCCGGTACGACGGGCCAGGGCGCCGAGCGCGATGCCCGCCCAGGCCATGTCGCCGACGGCCGTGCCGGTGAAGCCGAACTGCGTACCGACGTTGGCGGTGCCGTCCGCCCGCACGAAGCCGTCGGGCTGGAGCGAGCCGTCGTAGAAGGTGTACGGCCCGACGTTGTAGGCCTGCCGGAGCCTGCCGTCGTCGTGGGCCGGGTCGTGGTCCTGGGCGTAGAGCAGCGCGTCGCCCAGCGCCTCGGCCCTGGTCAGGCCGGCTTCGGTCCGGGCCGCGAGGTGGGCCAGGACGGCGAGGGCGTTGTCGTAGGTGAACGCGGTGCTGAACAGGCCGGCCTGGTCGGCGTAGCTCTGCGTCAGGCGGATGCCCCCGTGGTCGGGGTAGGCGTCCATGGCGGCGGCGAGAAAGGCGTGCCCCCGGGCCGGGCCGGATGCGGGGCGCGCTCGGGGAGAGCCGGCCGCGAAGGCCTGCCCCGGGCCGGCGGCGGAGAGCCCCGCGGCACTGATGCCGAGTCCGGCACCGATGAGCGAACGCCGGCTGAGCGCCGGGCCTTGTCTGCCTGTCATGGATCTCCCTTGAGAGCGCTCTCAATCAATGCGCGCTCATTGTGCTGGCGCTCCCGGTCGGGGTCAACGCCTGGTTCACGAGGGAGAGTTGCGGAGGGCGAGGGACGAAGGGTGGATCACTCGCAGACGATCTCGTCACGCGGTGCGTAGTGCGTGCGGTACGGCTCCCGCTTCACTTCGCGGCCGTCGTCGTAGAAGACCCTCTCCACGGTGACGTCGAACCCCTCGAGCGGTGTCTGGGGCACGCATTCCTTGTCGTCGCTGACCTTCTTCCGCGGCTTCTTCACCTCGGTCCGCGGGCCCGTCACCGACTTGATCTCGTCGTACTTGCGGGTGCCGAGGAAGGAGACGGTCACGGAGGTGTCCGTGGACTCGGCCTGGATGTAGAGGGCCTTGCCGGAGTCGTTGGTGAACCGCAGATCCAGGCTGCCCCAGGCGACCGTCGCCTCGCGGCCCTCCGGGTAGCGCTCGATGTAGAAGGAGTGCGCTCCGTGCTCCACGGGCTTGACCCCGGCGAAGAACAGCGCGTTGTACACGGTCGTCGCCACCGAGGAGACGCCGCCCCCGGCCGCCTTGGCGAACTTGTCGTCGAGGATGATGATGCCGTCCATGAAGCCGTTGGCCTCGGTGCGCTCCCCGACGGTCCGGTTGAAACTCCACGTCTCGTCGGGCCCGACGACGGAGCCGTTGATGAGTTCCACAGCCCGGCCGATGTTCTTCGTGCGGTACTCGGCCGGTTCGAAGTGGACGGTGAACGAGGACATCTTCTCCGTCAGCCCCAGCTCAGCGGCGTTCTCGCGGGTCACCTCCGGCTGGGTCCGGCGCACCTCCACCTCGCCGCTGCGGGCGGCGCCCGACTTGCCGAGCAGCGGTAGCACGGCCTTGCCCAGCGCCTTGTCGGTGACCGACCGGCCCACCGTGGCGTCCTCGGTCACCACGGCCTTGTCGCCCTCCGGTCGCAGCTTCGCGTTCTCGGCGGTCGTGGTGATGTCGTCCAGCGGTCCCGCCACGGAGGGCTCGGCGCGCAGCCCCTTCGCGTCGAGCTCCGGTCTCAGTTCACCGCCCGCGTCCGGTCGCATGGTCAGATGCTCACCCAGTGCGTCCTGGCCGACCGCGAACCGCCTGCCTGCCGCGGTGAGCGTCACGGGGCCCGACATGGCCGGCTCCGCGAAGGTGCGCACCGCCCGCCGCACCTCGTCGGCCGTGACCTTCGGCCGCGTCTCACGGGTGGGCAGGGGAGTGGGCGCGCGGGTGCCGCCCAGGAAGGAGTCGCGCAGCGGCTCGACCGAGGCGTTCACGTCCAGGGCGTATCCCGTTCGCGCCGTGACGGTCTTCACCCGACCGTCGTCGAAGGTGACGCCGCCGTCCCGGACCTTCTGGTCGAGGTCCTTCGCCAGCTGTCCGAGGGCCGCCCGGGCCTTGCCCTCGTCAAGGCGGACGGCTGGCTCGATCTGGCCGCCCGAGCGGAAGAGGCCGCCGAACACGCTGAACGGATCGGCGCCGGTGCGCGCCGCCCGGTCGACGGTCTCCTGGACGTCGTAGGAGAGGCCCGCGTCCTCGGGGTCGACCGTGCCCGTGCGGTCGCCGACCGTCACGGGGAGGTCCCGCGCGCCGGCCGCGCCCAGATCCCGTTCCAATGTCCGCACCGCCTCCGCGCGGCTGAGCCCCCCGATCTCCACCCCGCGCACGGTCGTACCGGAGTCGATCTCCCCACCCGTGAGGAGCAGCCCGGCGAGATACAGACCGCCGACCCCTACGGCCAGCGCGCCGCCGACGAGGGCGACGGACGGGAGGGAGGTGACGCGCGGCAGGGAGGCTGTGCGGGGGCGCATGGGTCTCCTGAAGATCGATATGAGGGTGCACCCGAAGACGCGACGATGCGCGGGCAAACACATCAAGCTATCCACACATCGAGGGCAAAGCGGTATGGCCCAGACCACTTATGTCCGAGATCATTCCGGAATCGACCGTACCGGCCCGGTCGCCGGACACGGCCACAGAGTGGTAACGACGAACAACGAAGCGGGCGTTGGCGCGGTCTACGCCACCATGAAGATCTCTTTCCTGATTCACAACGCCTACGGAATCGGAGGCACGATCACCACCACGTTCAACCTGGCCGGCGCCCTGGCGGAGCGGCACGACGTGGAGATCGTGTCCGCGTTACGGCACCGCGAACACCCGAACCTCGTCCTCGATCCCCGGGTGCGGCTGCGGGCGCTGGTCGACCTGCGCAAGGAGGCGGACCATCCGTTGCATCAGAGGCCGGCCAAGGTGTTCCCGGCCGCCGAGTACCGCCACCGCCAGTACAGCGAGCTGACCGACCAGCGCATCGGCGAGTGCCTCGCAGCCCTCGACACGGACGTCGTCATCGGCACCCGCCCGGGGCTCAACGTGCACATCGCCCGCCAGGCCCCCCAGCACGTCCTGCGCGTCGGCCAGGAGCACCTCACGCTCGACAACCACTCGCCGCGACTGCGCACCGTCCTGCGCCGCGCCTACCGCCGCCTCGACGTGATCACCACGGTCACGGAAGCGGACGCCGCCGCCTACCGCCGCAAGATGTGGCTGCCCGGCGTCCATGTGGAGGCCCTCCCGAACAGCGTCCCCGACCCCGTCCTGCCGCCCGCCGACAGCACCGCGAAGGTGGTGATCGCCGCGGGCCGCCTGGTCCCCGTCAAGCGCTACGACCTCCTCATCGAGGCGTTCGCCCGGGTCGCCGCCGCGCACCCGGACTGGCAGCTGCGCATCTACGGCAAGGGCGAGGAGCAGCCCAGGCTCCGCGAGCTCATCGAGCGGCTCCGGCTGTGGAACAACGTGTTCCTGATGGGGGCCGCCACCCCCATGGAGGCCGAGTGGGCCAAGGGCTCGATCGGCGCGGCCGCGTCCAACTTCGAGCCGTTCGGCATGACCATCGTCGAGGCCATGCGCTGCGGACTGCCCGTCGTCAGCACCGACTGCCCCTACGGCCCCGGCGAGATCATCCAGGACGGAGCCGACGGCCGACTCGTACCGGTCGGGGACCGCGACGCACTCGCCGCGGCCCTGCTCGAACTGGTGGGCGACGACGAGCGCCGCCGCCGCATGAGCCGGGCCGCCCTGGACAACGCGCGCCGCTTCGCCCCCGGCCCCGTCGTCGCCCAGGCCGAACGTCTGCTGGAGACCGCCGCCGCGGCCAGGAGTACCGGCCGCACGGCCGCCCCGCGGGGCCACCGCGCGCAGAGCGCCCTGGCCGGCCGGGGCCATGCCGCCCGTGACGCCGCCCACGCGGCAGCCACCGGTGTACTGCGCTCGATACGAAAGGGACGCCGATGAACACGCCGGAAGACCGGACGACCCGCCCGCACGAGGACACCGTGCCGGGCATGCCGCACGAGGGCGCGATGCCGGAATCGCCGCGCCGAGGCGCTGCGCCGCGTACACCGGCGCAAGGCACGCCGGACGCGCGGCACGAGGGCGCGATGCCGCAGACGCCGAGCCAAGGCGCTGCGCCGCGTGAGGGCACGACGCCGGGTGCGTCGGAGAGCCCGGCGGCGAGCACGGCGCCCGACACCCCCGAGACGCAGCTGCGCGCCGACTGCGCGATCGACACGGACGGCCGGATCACCTTCCGCGTGCCGCCGACCTCGGCCGCGCACCCCCGGCTGCTTCTGCTGCTGCGGCCCAAGAAGGGGCGGCCCGAGACGACTCGTCACGTCCTCGACCTGGAACCCGACCGGGCCGACGGCCATCGGCACGCCGTACTGGAACCGCACCCGGCCCTCGACGAAGGACGCTGGGACGTGTACCTCCTGCCCGAGCCGGGAGCCGAACGCCGGCGGCTGCGTCCCGGCCTGCGGGACCTGCGCGCCCTCGTCGACGGGCACCTGCGCGACCGCCCCTCGCCGGTCGCGGTCAGGATCCCGTACGCCACGAAGGACGGCTTCCTCGCGCTCAGGGTGTGGCGGCGCACCGCCCACGCGGAGACCCGCACGATCGACGTCATCGACCGGGCCGTGACGGTCACGGCCCGCCTCCACGGTGCCGATCTCCACGAGGACGCCACCGTGCGTCTGCGTCTGCGAGGCACCGACACCGTACGAACCGTCCACCCGCGGCTCGACGACGACGGCCGGGGCTTCTCCTTCACGGCCGGCCCCGGGGAGCTGACGGACGACGGCGGGGGAGCGGCCCGGATCTGGGACGTCTTCGTCCGCCCCACCTCCGAGGCAGCGCCGATCAGGGTCGGCCGGCTGCTCGACGACGTGGCGGACCGCAAGCACGTGTACGTCTACCCGGCGCTCGAGGCGGACGGATCCAGCCTGCGCCCCTACTACACCGTCGACAACGACCTCGCGATAGAGGTGACGTAAGACCGATTCGCCGATATGCCCGAAATGAAAATCCCTGGAGTTCCGGGATGGTCGTTTCGGTGGTGCGCCGCGACAGCCATGTGTGGATTTTGTGCAAAGCGGCGGCAAATGGGGGGAGGGGCTCGTTCTCAACAGCCGCAAACCGGAAGGGGACTTGCGGCTATAACCAAAGTCAAGTACCTAGATGAATCATGAACTTGTTCAACCGCGTTGTGCCGTCCCGTCGGCCGGCACCGCTCCCCCCACAGCGCTCCGTCGGCGCATCGGCATCCCCCACCGCCGTGCTGCCGGACCCCAACCTGACGAATCTGTCGGGTGAATGGGTCGTCGACCCCGCACACAGCAGGATCGGCTTCTCCGTCCGGCACGCCATGGTGACCACCGTGCGCGGTTGTTTCCTGGAGTACGAAAGCCGGCTGTACTTCGACGCGCACGACCCCACACGGTCACGGGCCGACATCACGCTGTTCACCTCCAGTGTCGACACCGGGGTGGAGCAACGCGACGCGCACCTGGTCGGCCGTGACTTCCTCGACGCCGTGACCTATCCGCGGATGCGCTTCACCAGCACGGCGGTGGAGCAGACGGGCGCCGACCTGTTCAGCATGTCGGGCGAGCTGACCATCAAAGGCGTCACGCGGCCCGTCGTACTCGACATGACCTATATCGGAAGTGTCACCGACCCCTTCGGCTATGACCGGGTCGGCTTCGACGGCACCACCACCATCAACCGCTCGGACTGGGGCCTGACGTACAACAGCAGGCTGGCCGAGGGCGGTGCGATGGTGAGCGAGAAGGTGCGTCTGCAACTCGACATCGCTGCCATCCGGACACCGACGGGCGGCTGACCGCCCCGGGGCGGTCAGGGGCGCCTCACGGCGCGGCGTCGGCCCCGGCCACGACCCGGAACGTGGCCGGGCCGAGCGTGAGCACCCCGTCGCTCAGGGGCGTGCACCGCACACCGCCCCGGCCGCGCAGGGCGCGCTGTGCGCCGGGGCCGATGGTCACGTCCATCCACGCGCAGGGCCGGGCGGGACGCTTCACGGCGAACAGCACCGGCCCGGTGCCGCAGTCGAGCGAGATCGTCGCCCCGACGCAGGCGTCGATGTCGACACCCCTGAGCAGGATGTTCCGGCGGGTGTGCCGCAGGTCGGCGTCCTCGGGGAGGTTCTCCGAGGCCATGATGGTCACCGCCGCGTTCCGATGGGCGGGCCGCGCGTAGTAGCGGTCCCCGACCAGTCCCAGCTCACGGCGTACCTCCACCCGGGTGACGCGCTCGTCGGACGGGCCGGGGGACGGCCCGTCGGACGGCCGCCCGGCCAGCCGGTGCGCGGGTGACACCAGGAGTTGCAGTACCTCCACCTCGGCCATGACGCTCACCCTACGTCCGGGTAACGGCCGTCGACGCCCAGCCCGTCACTCCTCCTGCCGTCGCCCGGGCCCGCCGTCCTCCACGGGGGCCCGGCCGTCCGCGACCTCGCCCGCGGTGAGGTGCTCCAGGACCTCGACCAGTTCCTGGCAGGCGCGCTCCACGGAACGCCGCGTGTAGATCTGCTCGGTGATCACGGCCGACAGGATCAGGGCGGTGAGCGCCATCGCCCCGTTGAAGGCCTGCAGCTTCATCATCACCTCGACCCGGCTCAGCCGTTCGAAGGGCCCGACCCGGTCGGTCGCCGCCACCGTGGTCATGACCGAGGCGAACAGGGCGCACAGCAAGCTGCCGGCCAGCTGGAACCGCAGAGCCGCCCAGATCAGCAGGGGATAGACGAGGAACAGCAGACTGACCGAGCTGCGCGCGGCCAGCGGCACGAGGCAGCAGGCGATGACCGCGAGCCCCGCGGCCTCCTTCCAGCGCGCCAGCGGCAGCGGCAGGCGCACGCGGGACAGCAGGAGCAGGACGGGCGTGACGATCAGCACGCCCATCGCGTCGCCCACCCACCAGGCCAGCCACACCGCCCAGAAGCCCGGCCACTCGATCCTGCCCGTGGCGATCAGGATTCCGGCGCCGGTGGTCGAGCTGATCAGCATGGCGGCGAAGGCGCCCAGGAACACCAGCGCGAGACCGTCCCGCAGCCGCGCGAGGTCGGTGCGGAAACCCGCCCGGCGCAGCAGCAGGTACCCGGCGACGGGGGCGGCCGTGTTGCCCGCCAGGACGGCGAGTGCCGAGGGCGTCAGGGAGGTGAGGGACAGGATGATGAAGAGGGCGCCCAGGGCGATTCCGGGCCAGCAGCGCAGCCCGAGGATGAGCAGGCAGGCGACCGAGACGCCGGTGGGGGGCCAGATGGGGGTGACGACCGCCCCCTCGACGACCAGTTCCCGCAGCAGCCCCAGCCGGCCGGACACGTAATAGCAGGCGGCGACGGCCAGCGTCTGCAGAGCGATGACGACCGGCGTACGCAGATCCTGGCTACCCACCACAGCAGCCATGAGACACCGGGGCCGCCGCCTCTGCGAGGCGGGAGCGGGTGTCGTGCGGCCCTATGGCTGAGCGTCCGGCCCGTCGAGGCCGACCACCAGGACGGCCGCGTCGTCGTCGTGCCCCACCCGCTCGGCACCCTTGATCACGGCTGCCGCGAGCGCGTCCACGTCCATGCCCGCCACCGCCGCGATGCCCGCGAGGCGCGTCACCTGGTCGAGTCCCTCCTCCAGCCGCATCGAGGGCCCCTCCACGACGCCGTCCGTGAGCAGCACGAACACACCACCCGCCGTGAGCTCGTACCGGGTCACCGGATACCGGGTCCCCGCCTGTACCCCGAGGGGCGGCCCGCCCTCGTCCTCGGTGACGCCGGACTTCCCGTCCGGCGTGGCCCAGACGCAGGGCAGGTGCCCGGCCCGCGCGCTCTCCAGCACGCCGGCGCGCGGGTCGAGCCGCATGAACGTGCAGGTGGCGAACAGGTCGGAGCCCAAGGACAGCAGCAGATCGTTGGTCCGCGCCAGCACCTCGCCCGGATCGCTGGTGACCGAGGCGAGCGCCCGCAGTCCGGCCCGCACCTGCCCCATGAAGGCCGCGGCCTCGATGTTGTGGCCCTGGACGTCACCGATGGACAGACCGATCCGGCCGTCGCCCAGGGTGAAGGCGTCGTACCAGTCACCGCCCACGTTGAGGCCCTGGCAGGCGGGTGTGTACCGCACGGCCAGGTGCAGCCGGCGCGCGAGGGGCAGGTCCCGCGGCAGCATGCCGCGCTGCAGCGCGATCGCCAGTTCGACCCGGGACCGCTGCATCTCGGCCTGCGCACGCGCCTGCGCCGTCAGGGCCCCGAGCCGGGTCAGCAGCTCGTCGCCGTCGTCCGTCGTGCCGGTGCGGGACATTGATCACTCCGGCGAGGATGGCCACGGTAGGTGACGACCCGAGAAGGCAAATCACCTGATTTACGTCCATAGGATGATACTCAGGCCATGGCCTTCGCGACGACTTCACGACCTCCGGCAGCCCTCACCGCGCTTCCCGCCCCGCCTCGGAATCCGTACACCGTCCCATCGCCGCCAGCACGAACGTCACGCTGATGAGCAACGCCCAGGCCCCGAACTTCTCCACCCCCACCGGCTCCCAGCCGTGCTGCTGATACGGGTAGCGCCACGCCCCGACCAAGGTCGCCAGGTTCTCCGCCACCCACAGGAAGAACCCGATCAGCACGAACGACAGCGCCAGCGGCATCCGTCGGCGCACCCCGCGCACCGTGAACCGCACCCGCGTCCCCAGGGTCACGGCCACGAGCAGCCCGGCCAGTACCCAGCGCACGTCGGGCAGCCAGTGGTGGCTGAAGAAGTTGACGTAGACGGCCGCCGCGACCACGGCCGTCGCACGCGGTCGATAGCGCTCCAGCCCCAGATCGAACAGATGCCAGGCCCGGCACACGTAGCTGCCCACAGCCGCGTACAGAAACCCGCCGTACAGCGGGACGCCGGCGAACTTCAGCACGGCCGGCTCCGGATAGCTCCAGGAGCCGAGTGACACCTTCACCAGCTCGAAGGCCAGACCGATCACATGGCAGACCGCGATGACGGCGACGTCCCTCCCGCTCTCCCAGCCGCGCGCCCAGAACACCAGGGTGAGCAGCACCCCGTAGACGACCAGCAGGTCGTACCGCGCCACGGGCAGGTGGGGCAGCAGTGCGGACACGGCCACGCCGGACAGCAGGGCGATGGCGAACGCGCAGGCCCGCGTCTGCGTCCAGGCGAAGGCGAGCAGCTGACGAACCGGTGCGGCGGGCAGGCCGGTGACGCTTTTGGGGATCATGGTGCCCTGTAGGACGGCCCCGGTGCGCCTACCGGTTGCAGCGAACCTCCCGGCTCGGCGCCCGCCCGCCCGCGCGGTCCCGCGCCTGGGCGACGGCCCGCCGCAAGAGCAGGGACAGCCGCTGATCGGCGTCCGGCGCGGCGCACAGCATTCGAAGGGCATGCTCGAGGTGCCGACGCCCCGGCCCGCGCCACCACAACAGATCGGCAACGCGGCCCGCCCGGCCGACCGCGGGAGCGTGGGCGAGCCTGTTCGTCCTGCGGCGGCACGCACGGCCATGCCGCGCCAGACGCCGCGACGCGGGACACACCCGGCGCGCCGCGTCCACGACCGTGCCGACGAGCAGCGGGCCGTAGCCGCGGTCCGCCGGGCGGGCGTCGGCGAGGTCGGCGGCCAGCGGCCACAAGGCGTGCCGGGCGCCGTCACTCACACTGTCGTTGACCACCCGGGCCAGGGCCGCGAGCGCGGGATGCGTCCCGGCCGGACTGTCGGTGAAACGGCCGGAGGCCAGCAGGGCGGCGGCCTCCATCAGGCAGGCCCCGTCGGCGGGGTGCAGATGGGCGAAACGCCCGGGCACCGGAAAACCGTCCGGGACCCCGGCGGGGGACCCCACGGACGCCCGACGGCCGGGAAGAGCGGTCATGAACGACCTCCGGCTGTGATCACAGACCCGTGACGGCGTGCAGCAGGAAATAGAGCGCCGCGGCCGGGATCCCCGCGCCGGGAAACGTGAAGATCCAGGCGGTACCGATCGAACGGGCCACCTGCCAGCGTACGGCGGAGAAGCGTTTGGTGGAACCGGCACCGAGAATGGCGGCGGTGATCGTCTGGGTGGTGGAGATCGGCGCCTTCACCAGGAACGCGGTCGTGTAGAGGACGGCCGCGGCGGCGGTCTCGGCGGCGAACCCGCGCGGTGGATCGAGGTGCACGATGCGCCGCCCCAGCGTGGTGATGATGCGGCGCCCGCCCGTGTACGTCCCGGCCGCCATGGCGACCGCCACGGCGGCGATCACCCAGACCGGCACCGAGAAGTCCTCCTGCCAGCCGGCCGTGACCAGCGCCAGCACGATCACCCCCATGGTCTTCTGCGCGTCCTGCAAGCCGTGCCCCAGCCCCATGGCGGCGGCGGAGACGGTCTGCGCCAGACGGAACCGCCGCGTGACGCGCCGGGGTGTCGAACGGCGGAAGAGCCAGAGGATGACGGTGTGCAGCAGGTACCCGAGCACCACGCCCACCAGCGGGGACAGCAGCATCGGAAGGATGACCTTGTCCACGATGCCCGACCAGTGCACCGTGGCGGACGCGGCGAGCGCGGCGCCGACCAGCCCGCCGATCAGGGCGTGCGAGGACGAGGTGGGCAGTCCCCGCCACCAGGTGAAGACGTTCCACCCGATGGCGCCGAGGAGCGCGCACAGCACCAGCAGCAACCCCGAGGTCGCCTCGGGCGCTCCGATGATGCCGCTGCCGACGGTCTGCGCGACCTCGGTCCCGAGGAAGGCGCCGCAGAAGTTCATCACCGCGGCCATGGCCAGCGCCACGCGCGGGGTCAGGGCCCTGGTGGAGATCGAGGTGGCGATCGCGTTCGCGGCGTCGTGGAAGCCGTTGGTGAAGTCGAACGTCAGACCCACGATGATGATGAGCACCACGAGAGTGAGCTCCATGCCGATCACCTTTCGCCGCAGGCCGCACCGTTCCATCGTGCGCTTCCCCCGGCCCGGCGGATGGTGCGACTACGCCACGCGAGGCGCACTCCACGGAGGAACTCGATGGCGCGCATATACCGATTTACGGTGTTCTGATGCAATCCGTTCCCACGTGGGCGCTGGTGTCGTCGGGGTGTGCGCCGGTCTTCCTGATCATGGGCTGGCTGGTGGCGGCGTCACTGCAGGGACCCCCTTACGACCCCGCCGCCCAGACGATCAGCGTCCTGGCTGCTCCCGGAAACTCGGGTTCCTGGGTCATGACGGCGGCGTTCGTCGCGCTGGGGTTCTGCCACCTGCTGACGGCCTGGGGGCTGCGTCCGGCCGCGACCGCGGGACGAATGGCGCTGGCGGCGGGGGGAGTGTCGGCGCTGGCGGTGGCGGTGTTCCCGGCGCCGAGCAGCGGCGGCTCCCTGAGTCACGGTTCCGTGGCCGCCGTGGCTTTCGCCGTCCTTGCGGCGTGGCCCGTCCTGGCCGCCAGGGCCGGTGCTGCCGTGCCGTGGGCCCTGCGCCCCTTTCCCTCCCTGGGGGCGACCGCCGTGATGGCGGCCGGGGCGGCCTGGTTCCTGGTCGAGCTGCATCTCCACGGCGTGGCCGGCGTGGCCGAGCGGGCGGTGACGACCATCCAGTCGGTCTGGCCCTTCGTGGTCGTCCTCTCCTGCCTGCGCGCTTCTCTGCGTGACGGCGGCCCGACCTGACCGAGTGCTTCCGCAGGGATTGACAGGTACGGACCAAAGCGGAACTCTGAGAGCGCTCTCAGAATTCACCGAATCGGCCAATTGTCGAACGGAGGCAGAGCGTGTTCCGAACTCTCAGACGCCGGGTCACGGCTGCGGGGCTGTCCCTCGCCACGGTCCTCGCCGGCTCACTGCTGGCGACCGGAGCGGGTGCGCCGGCCCACGCCGCCGTCCCGGCGACGATCCCCCTGAAGATCACCAACAACTCGGCCCGTGGCGATCAGCTGTACATCTACAACCTCGGCACGGAACTCTCGACCGGACGACAGGGCTGGGCCGACGCGGGCGGCACCTTCCACCCCTGGCCGGCGGGCGGCAACCCCCCGACTCCCGCCCCCGACGCCTCGATCCCGGGCCCGGCGGCAGGACAGTCGGCGACGATCCGCATGCCGAAATTCTCCGGCCGCGTGTACTTCTCCTACGGTCAGAAACTGGTCTTCAAGCTCACCACCGGGGGCCTGGTCCAACCCGCCGTGCAGAACCCGGCCGACCCCAACCGGAACATCCTGTTCAACTGGTCGGAGTACACCCTCAACGACTCGGGCCTGTGGATCAACAGCACCCAGGTCGACATGTTCTCCGCCCCGTACGCGGTGGGAGTGCAGCGAGCCGACGGGAGCACCGTAAGCACCGGGCGGCTCAAGCCCGGCGGATACAACGGCTTCTTCAACGCCCTCAGGGGGCAGCCCGGAGGCTGGGCCAACCTGATCCAGACCCGCCCCGACGGAACAGTGCTGCGCGCCCTGTCGCCCCTGTACGGACTGGAGACCGGCGCGGTGCCGGCCACCGTCATGGACGACTACATCAACCGCGTCTGGCAGAAGTACTCCACCTCGACCCTGACGGTGACCCCGTTCGCCGACCAGCCCGGCATCAAGTACTACGGCCGGGTCTCCGGCGGCGTCATGAACTTCACCAACAGTGCCGGGGCCGTGATCACCAGCTTCCAGAAGCCGGACGCCTCCTCGGTCTTCGGCTGTCACCGGAACCTCGACGCCCCGAACGACCAGATCCGCGGCCCGATCTCACGCACCCTGTGCGCCGGCTTCAACCGCTCCACCCTGCTGGTCAACGCCAATCAGCCCGACGCGAGTTCCGTCGACTTCTACAAGGACAACGTCACCAATCACTACGCGCGCAAGATCCACGCCCAGATGGCGGACGGAAAGGCGTACGCCTTCGCCTTCGATGATGTGGGCCACCACGAATCGCTGGTGCACGACGGCAATCCGCGCCAGGCCTACCTCACACTAGACCCACTCAACTGACGGGCGGCTGACCGCCGTTGAGTGCGGTGCCTCCCCGCGCCTTCGTCTCCCTTCGCCGCCGGTGCCGCGACTGATCGCGGTGCCGGCGGTTTCGCCCCACTCACCTGTGGGTCGCGTCCACCAGGACTCCGTTCGCCGCTAAGTTGGCTATTCATCAATTCTGGAATCAATCACAACTTTGCCGGTTCTTGGTGTAGCTGCGCTGTCGATTGCGTGAGCCTCATGGACATCACCCGGTGACCACAAGTCCCGTCCTGACAAGGGTACTTGTGGCCACTTTCCCCCACGTACCGGTGAGAGGCACCAACGATGACGACGAACCACACCCTGCGGTACGGCAGCCGCATCCTCGCGCTGACGGCGACCGCACTCGGGGTGATCGCGGCGGCCGTGCCCGCCGCGGCCGAGGAACAGCCCACCGCCGAGCAGATCATGGCCGACTGCGCTTCCGGAGAGGGCAAGTGCAGCTTCAACTCCCCACAGCTCGGCAAGGCCTACCTCGGAGAACCCCGCCAGGTCTCCGAACTGCTCTTCAACTGCACCGACTCGCCCGCCTCCCAGACAATGTCCTGGGCCGACACCGTGGGCTCCTCCCACTCGGTGGGAGGATCGGTCACCGTGGGCGGCGGAATCGAGGGCATCATCACGGCCGGCGTGACCGCCACCTACAACTACACCTGGCAGAGCTCGCACACGGAGACGAGTTCCTTCACCGTGACCGTGAAGCCGGGAGAGGTGGGCTGGATCTCCCGCGCCCAGGTGATGCGGCAGATAACCGGCACGTGGCAGACCCACTACGACGACCCCAAGTGGGGCCACTACTACTGGTTCGTGCCCGACACCGTCACCGGGCCGGCGCCCAACGGCACCGACGGCAAGCACAGCGCGGTCGTGGTCAAGTCCCGCGAGATGACGGCCGATGAGAAGAAGCTCTGCGCCGGTGGCTCCACCCGGAACAAGGTCTTCACCCGCGGCGGCTGATCCGGCCCCGGTGGTGGGGCTCGATCGGATCGAACCGTCCCGCATCGCGTCCACCGCACGAAAGCGCCGGACAGGAGCGGCCTCGGCGTTCGGGCCGGGCAGGCCCGTGCCGAGTCGCCGCCATCCAGGTGAGCGCGGGGGAGACGAGCGCGAGCAGCCCGAGGCCGTCGGGAATGCCGACGGGGCCGGCTGTGTTGGGATGAGCGTGGTCGTGAAGGGGACAGTGTCCCCGGGCCTCACCCATCGCCTGCGGGGAAGATCGTTCGGCTGAAGCCCCGCAGAGCCTTTCGCCGCGTAGGCGACCGCCCTTCACGACCGCACACGCCGATCGGCCCCGCCGGGTGCTTCCTGCCCGACGGGGCCGATCGCTCGACGGCGCGGAGGGGGGCGCCGAGTCGTCAACGGCTCGCGGCGGCGGTCACCGTGGCGGGATCCACGCCGGTCAGTTCGACGATGCGGTGCGGTGCCACGCCGGCAGCCAGTGCGCGTCCGATCAGACCGTCCCGCCCGTCCGTACTGTCACGGTAGGCGAGCAGTTCCTCCTCCAGCCGGGCCTGCGGTTCCGGTGCCATCTGGTGACGGAGGCGGTTCAGCTCCTCGTCGCTCAGCGGGACGGGCAGTCGTTCCGCTCCCTCGGGCACGGCCGCCGTCTCCTCCGGCGGGAGCAGACGCAGGTGCGGCGAGGTCGGCGTGCTGCCCTGGGCGTCGAGCCAGGCGCGAACCGCGGGAGTCTCCATGCAGGCGAGTTCACCGACGGCGGCCGGTGCCACACCGAGCGGCGCGGACACGTCGTCAAGCAGGAACAAGTAGGCGTCGTCGGTCATCCGCGGCTCCTTCTCAACAGGTGGCTGATCGCCATCCCATTACCCCGCCGAGCGCGGATTACCGCCGGATCACCACGAACGGGTAAGGCCACCCATGTGAGGTGCGCTCACGCGGGGGCGGAGGCACGGCGCCGCGTCTCGGTGAGGTGGACGTCGATGTACCGGGCGAGGGTGAGCGCGTCCTGGGGATCGTCGGCCCGGAAGCTGACGCGGCGCAGCAGGATGACGTCGTCGAGGGCTATGCCCTCACGGGCGAGGACGAAGATCAGGGTGAGGAAGGCGGAGCGGGCGTTGCCGTCGTCGAAGGGGTGGAAGAAGCAGACGTCGAGGTAGGCGCGTGCGGCGCGAGCGGTCAGGGGGAGGGGCCGTTCGGCGTCGAATGCGCTCTCGGCCAGGCAGGCGTTCAGGCGCGCTCGGGTGTCCGGGCCGATGCCGTAGCGCTCCCGGCCGCCCTTCGCGAAGGCGGGCAGGCTGCGCAAGGGCGGGGGCTCCGAGGTGCCCAGGACGTGCTGCTGCCAGCGCTGCAACAGCTCGAAGTCGAGGCCGGCGTCACGTGCGGCCTCGGCTCGCAGCTCCTCCAGGGCGGCGAGCAGGCCACGGCCCCGGGCCGGGTCCACGGCGGCGTCGAAACCCCGGATGTCCTCGGCCGCGCCGTCGCGGTACGGCATCACCGGTCCGTCCGCGCCACTGTCCGGGACCTGCTGCCACGGCACGCTCCCGCGCACCGCGAGCCACTGGTCGAGGTGGTCCGGCGGCGGCTCGGGAGACGGTGCCTTGTCCTCCGGCCGCAGGGAGTGCGCGAGCCGCTCGGCGACATCGTCGACCAGCGCGTCGTCCGGGCCGGTCCAGCTCTCGAACCGCCCGCCGATGGCACGGTCGACCAGTTCCTCGGCGACGTCGGATGCGACGGACCACCGGTCGAGGAACCAGCCGAGTACCTGGCGGCAGTGGCTGTGCCAGCCGCTGCCGCACCCGGTGCGGTCGGTCACCTGGAGGATCAGGTTGCGGGCGGCCCGCTCCCACACGATCCGGTTGTCCTCGACGGTGTCCAGATCCAGCGGGTACGCCTCGATCCATCCGGCGAGGCTTTCGAGCCATGCGCGCCATTCGCACAGTGCCGCGACCACACGGGGGAGCGTCTCCTCGGGGGTGGTGATCGAGTCCCGCGGGCAGCACCAGTTCCCGACGGGCCCTCCGTCGAAGTCCCCTTCGTCGTGCGACCAGCGCCAGCCCGTGGTCCAGCGGCCGTAATGCTGCACCAGGGCATGTGACATGGCATCGGCCCACAGGTCGGCCTCGTCCTGACTCCAGGCAGTCATCGCCGGGTCGGCGAAGGCGACATCCGGCCGGATCGGCACACACCGGGCCGGCCCGAGCGAGTGGACCACCCGCGCCACCGACCCCGCGTCGAAGGGATGATGACGGGCGGGGTCCACATCGTCCCAGCTCAGAAACCGGGGGGCCAGTACAGGTATCACGCCGCAAGCCTTTCACATCGCCCCGCACGCCTCAGTACTCGGCACCGGCTGCCTCCCACCCGGCCGCCTCGCCACCCCGGGCAGTCTCCCAGGGCCGGGGGCCGGTGCCCTCCGTCCACGCCTCCAGGCCTTCCCGGTCGACGCACACGATCCCGCACTGGTCGGCGTACTCGACCGCCGGTGCTGTGAAGTCGCTCGTGCAGACGAGCACGGCGATGTCGGCCTCGTGCACGGTGAAGCACGTGCCGCCGAAACGCTGGAGGTCCTGGGAGCCGACGCGATGGGAGGGGTCGTAGTGCTTGCACTGGATGACGACCCGACGCCCGTCGGGTGTCGCGGCCATGACATCAGCGCCCAAGTCCCCTGCGCCGCCCACGACTTCGACGCCGGAGCAGCCGTCGCGTGCGCAGAGTGCGGCTATCGCCTCCTCGAACTCCTCGGGCGTCAGGGCGTCGTAGTCGACGGCGACCTCGACGACCTCCCGCGGACGGGGCACCGGGGGGGCCTCCAGCACATCGGCAGCCTCCCTCGCGGCCTCGTCCAGCGCTGCCGCGGCCCGGCGGGCCGCCCTCGCCACGTGCACCCGGCGCCGCAGGCCCAGGCAACCCGCGACACCCACGGCGACCAGCACGAACATCCAGGCAGGACGCCGCTCGACGGCACCCGCCACCACGCGGGCGGCGAGCCCGAGGACGCACACGACCACGGCGAGGAACAGGAAGAACAGGGCGGTCGATCGAAGATCGAACCCATACCGGCGCTTCCCGAACGGTGTACGGCGCACAGGCACTGTCACGACATCCCCCCTCTTGGGACCAACAGCAAGATCACCCCCACCGTCTTCCCAAGATCGCCACCTTCACCGCTCACGCCGCCGTACGTGCGGTGTCCCTGCCCGGAGCGCTGGCTCTGGCCCGGAGGCGACCAGCGTCTACCGGAAAGCGTGGACCGTCACCGGGCCTCCCGAGCTACGTCGTCACCGTTCCCGGATGCGCCACCACCACCAGCGTCCCGCCGTCCACTCGCACGCCCACCCCGGATCCGGGAGCGTACGGCGCTCGAACTCCACGTCGATCCGCTCCACCAGACGACCCAGATCCGCCCGGGCTCCACTCGGCAGATGTCGCAGGGCCACTTCCAGGTCGTCTCGACCGTCCTCGATCTCGATGCCGGGACTCTCGTAAGGGCCGGTCAGATATCGACCCGGCTGCCGGAAAGCCCACTCGAACCGGCGGAGAGCATGGGCATCGGCATCCGCCACAGATGCTCGGCCTCAACACGCCGCACCGCGGCGCGAGTCCGAGCCGATACGGACGGGATCCGGCGCACCGGCATGTGCTTGCACGGCCGCCACCGCTCGGCGCGGACGGCCTGGGGACGCCTACGCGGCATAGCCCTTTCGGATCAGAACCATGCCGCCATTCTGGCACGGCCGATGTCCGGGCTGGAGGCGCGGGCACACAACGAGCCTGCGCACGCGGAAGCGGCGGGATAGGGTTTCGCGCATGGGAAACGCACGCTCCACCGGGCCGACCGGCTTCAGGTAGCCCGCCAGGAGATACCTGGTGGTTGCTGCGAACGGAGTCCCGTGGCTCGCACCGCCCGCCATCTTCCCCCTTCACCGAGCCGGAGCGCAGACGACCGCTCGTCAGGAACGTCCTGGCATTCCGTGGTTCTCTACGACCTCCGGTACAGCGCACGCAGTTTCACCGACGCGGCACGAGAGTCCGGAAGGCCCCGACCTCGCAGGATCCGGCGCACGGTGGAGGTCTACTCGTTCGCTCGGCACCAGCGGGACCGCTCCGTCGCCGAGTGGTCCGCAGCGCAGGAACGCCGGGCGCGGCAGCGTCTGCGCACCCAAGTGGAGGCTCTGTTGAAGCTGGTGAATTCGGCCGAAGGCCAACTCGCCCTCGACGCGGCGGAATCGGCGGACATCCCGCCGACGCGTCATCGGCGCAGCTCCCTCTGGCTCGCTTAGTCGAGAGCCGTCCCGTACCCGCTGGTCGAGTGGTACGTCGGGATACCCGGGCCGGCCGCCGGGCAGGTGCTCCGTCGCCTTCTCCCACGGACCGGCCGCGTTGTCAGTGGCTCGGGATACGGTGCGATGTGAGGGGCCGGACGGAGATCGTGAGGGACTCGCGGCCATGGGGGGTGGGTCGGACAGGCCCCGGCAGCCGGCTCGGGACTGGAGGTGTTGTGCCGTGTCCCCACCCCCCAACTCCGCACACCGGTGCAGGTCGGCCCGCTCAGGGGAGCAGGCGGCCATCGCTGACGTGATCTTGCGGGGCAGCCCTTGGCCGACTCCGGAGATCCGACGTCGGTCAATCGATCAGAACGCCCGGGTTGAGGATGTGACGGGGGTCCAGGGCGTCCTTCGCGGCACGCAGGGCCAGCGCGAAGGGTTCCGGGCGCTGGAGGTCGTAGCCGGCCCGGTGGTCGCGGCCGACGGCGTGATGGTGGGTGATGGTGGCCCGGTGGCGGTGCAGGACCTCACTCGCGGCAGCCTTGATGTCGTCCCAGATGCCGACCTCCTCGCCC
Organism: Streptomyces sp. NPDC012466; assembly: GCF_042955215.1. Lineage (NCBI taxonomy): Bacteria > Bacillati > Actinomycetota > Actinomycetes > Kitasatosporales > Streptomycetaceae > Streptomyces > Streptomyces sp. NPDC012466. Next base: position 69,756 of record NZ_JBIBEQ010000004.1, read on the forward strand.
GGGCGGCCGGCTACGGCCACGGTGAAGTAGGGGGCCGCGCCGTCGGGATAGACGTGTGTCAGACGGCAGTTGACGTTGGCCGGGTGCCCGGTGGCCTTCAGGGCGGCTGACCCGACCTCGGTGCGGACGGCGTCGATCAGGGCGGGAATCCGGTCCCAGGTGGCGGCGGTCTCGAAAGTCTCGACGACGGCACCCATGCGGGCCAGACCGTCGCGCAGATAGGGCATGCGCAGGAACGCCGAGCGCCAGGCACTCACGGCCGTGTCGGCCGGTCCGTCGCGGTCCGACGTGGGGACCCCGCCGCGGCCACCGTGAGCGCGGGCCAGGTCCAGGGCGCTGGTGAGGGGGGCGTCGACGGGGCCGGTGGCGGATTCGAAGCCCAGGACCAGGACGGAGGATCCGTCGTGCGAAGCACCGGACAGTAGCGCCTCGCCGGGATCGAGCAGACGGCAGTTGGCGGGGGAGAGGCCGGACTGGGCGATGGCACGCACCGCCTCCAGCGCCTGGTGGAAGTCGGCGAACGCCACCGACGCCGAGGCTTTGTACCGCGGCCGCTCCTGAAGGCGCATCCACGCCTCGGTGATGACGCCGAGCGCGCCCTCGGAGCCGAGGAACAGACGGTCGGGAGACGGCCCGGCACCGGATGCGGGCAGCCGCAAGGACGTGCCCGATCCGGCAGGCGTGATCACCCGCAGGGACTGCACGAAGTCGTCGATGTGGGTGCGGACGGTGGCGTAGTGGCCCCCGGCCCGGGTGGCGAGCCAGCCGCCGAGCGTGGAGAACTCGAAGCTCTGCGGGAAATGGCGCAGGGTGAGGCCGTGGGACCGCAACTGCCCCTCCAGCACGGGACCGAGCGCCCCGGCCTGGATGCGGGCCGAGCGGCTGACGGTGTCGATCTCCAGAACCCGGTCCATGGACGTCAGGTCGAGCGACAGCACGGCACGGTGGGTGTCACCGCGGTATTCGACGCCGCCGACCACCGAGGAGCCACCGCCGAAGGGGATGACGGCCACACCGTGCCCGCCGGCCCAGTCCAGCAGGTCGGTCACCTCCCGGTCGCCGGTCGGACGGGCGACCAGGTCGGGGATCCGGCCCGGTCGGCCCCGCAGGGCCCGGACGACGTCACGGTAGGCCTTGCCCATGGAGTGGGCGGCGCGTACTTCGGGATCGGTGGTGACAAGGTGCTCCAGGGTGGGCGGAGGTGCCACGCCGGGTGGGGCGATCGTCAGGTCGGCGACCCGGGGCATCGGCAACGGGCGGGCCGCCGTGCCCGGCAGCAGGGCGCCCAGGGCGGTGCATTCGGCGTCGCCGAGGTGGGCGTCCGCGTAGCCCCAGCCCCACCAGGAACGGGCGCGGGAGGTGCCGGGGCCGGAGGGTGAGGCAGGCATGAGTGTGCTCCCAGCGGGCCGCAGGAATTTACCCAACGGAAAATTACCCTAGGGTAATATCAGTTCCATGCCAACGCCCCCTTCCAAGGCCGGTACCAAGGGAGTCCCCAGGGCCGCGCGCGAACGACAGGTCCTGGCCGCGGCCACCGAGGAGTTCGGCCGCCACGGCTACGAGGCCACCACCATGGCCGCCATCGCCACCCGGGTCGGCGTCACCAAGCCGCTGCTGCACCACTACTTCGGCAGCAAGCAGGATCTCTACCTCGCCTGCCTGAACCCCGTGGGCGAGCGGCTCCTGCACGCCATCCGCACCGCCATGACCGACGCCCCCGCCGCGCCTCCCGCCGCCCTGCGCGTCCTGCACGCCCTGTTCACCGCCCTGGACGGGCAGCGGGAGGCGTGGTTCGTCCTCTACGACGCCACGCTGCCGCCCGACAGTGACGCCGCCCGGCGCGCGGCGTACTACCGCGGCGTCATCGACGACCTCGCCGTGACCGGCACCGCCGACCTCCTCCACACCACCGGGTCCGACGACCCGCTGGACGCCGACGCCCTCGCGCACGCCTGGCGCGGCCTGTGCACCGCACTGGTCCGCTGGTGGGTCAAGCACCCCGACCAGACCCCCGAAGCCATGGCCCGACGCTGCGCCCGGCTCTTCGCGGCCGGCCGCACCCTCCTCGCGGAGACGTCGGACTGACGGGCCGCGACGCCTTCACCTGCGGGGGCGTTCACTTGTGGTCACGCAGGAAAGCGGGGATGTCCCCGCGGGCCGGATAGTTCGGCAGGGGCGCCGGCTTGTCCTGAAGGAACGCGGTGACGACGGCGGCGGCACGGTCGTTGTTGTCGTCCAGACCGTTCCACATGTGGTGCCCGACTCCGGGCATGTACTGCGTGCGCCCGAGGGCGGGGTCGTGGGCAAGGACGGCGGTCGCCCATTGCCGGACCTGGGAGGAGCACTCGGCGATCATCAGCATCGCCGGAGTCCGGGACCGCCCCAGTCGCGGTGCGATCGAGGGCGAGTCACTGATCGTCTGCTGGACACGGAGGCTGGCGGCGGGGCTGAAGGAGAAGTTCCGGGCGATGTCCTCGGTGGGGATGCGGTGCGCGTCGCGCGCGCAGTAGGCGGACGCGGTGTCGGTGCCGAGGTCTGCGGCGGTGAAGGCGTTGTCGCCCTCGGTCTGTCCGATCAGCCCGGTGCCGGGGGAGAGGAGCCCGAGTCGCATGAGGCCGAACGCCACGGCGTACCGGGGGACATGTGTCGATCGTGGTCCGGTCATGGCCGGCGCGAGGTCCCGTGCCGAGGTTCGGCCCTTGTGGCCGGTAATGCGTGCGGTGGGGCCGTCCATGGGGCCGGGCTCGGCGACGATCGCCCGGTGCAGGCGTGCGGCGACACCCGGATCGGCGAGGGCCCGGGTGAGCACCACCCCACCCGCGGAGAATCCGAGGATGTCGACCTTGCCCTTGTCCAGGCGGTCGACGAAGGCGCCGAGGTCGCGGACCGACCTGGAGATCGTGTACCGGTCCATGGGGAGGAGGTCGCTTCGTCCGGCGCCGGCGGGTTCGTAGGCGTAGACGTCGTAGCCCCGGCGTGCCAGGAGTTGCAGGAATCGGTGGTCGAGCACCGAGATGCCGCGGACCGGTCCTCCGTTGAGGTACACGAACGGGACGGGCTGCCGGGCACCGCGGTCCGCCGGCGGGTAGTGGTACACCGCGACCCGGCTGCCCGTGCTCAGGTTCCAATGCTGCGTGACCACGAACGGCAGGGCGGGCGGGTGTCGCCGGTCCGTGGGCACGGTCGGGATGCAGACCGTCACCGTCAACGCCGCCGCGACGACCACCGGGAGAAACGGCACGAGCCGTGCCGGCCAGGCGCGACGCCGAGCCCGCCACAGCGCGAGGGCGAACCCGGCACCGACGGTCGTCGACCATGCGGCGAGCCCCGAACCCGCCCCGTCCGTGAGGGCGATCAGCGTGAGAAACACGACGACCAGCGCCGCGACGGCGGCCAGGGCCAGCGATAAGCGCCCGGTGACGCGGGCGAGACGTATGACGGATGCGGGCATGACGGGACTCCTCCGGCAACAGTTTCAGAACGCTGTTTCAAAACGACGTTATCAGAGGAGGTAGGCTGCCGGTCGTGGGTAGGCCGAGAACGAACGACGAAGCCGTCAGGGAACGGCTCGTGCAGTGCGCCACCGAGATGCTCGCGACGCGTCCGCGTGAGTCGGTCACGGTCCGTGCGGTGGCAGCCGCCGCGGAGGCGTCGACGACGGCGGTGTACTCCCTGTTCGGCGGTAAGGACGGGCTGATCGGCGCGGTGCGCGACAGAGCCGTCGCCGGTCTGTTCCAGGAGGTGTCGGCGGTGCGTACCTCGGCGGACCCCCTCGCCGACCTCTACGCGCTGGCCGTCGCCTACCGTCGCTGGGGCTGCGGACACCGCCACCTGTACACGGTGTTGTTCGGCGGTGTGCAGTCCTTCGACCCGTCGGGCGAGGTCGGTGGAAGTGACCCGATCCGTCCGCTCCTCGCGGCGATCGACCGCGGCTTGACGGAGTCCGTCCTCGAAGGCGACGCGACGTCGATCGCCCTGTCGCTCTGGGCGGCCATGCACGGGCTGGTGACGCTCGAACTGGCCGGGGCCCTCGACGCCGCCACGTCGGAGGCGGCGTTCCGGTCGGCGATTCACGCCATGGTGCGCGGGTGGACGCCCCCGGAGGTGTTCAGCACCCTTCGCAGGGCCGCTCCTTGACGGCCCTGCGCTCCCGAACGGTCGCCTAGAACACCGGCGGGCCCGCCTCGATCCGGCGCAGCACCGGGGGCAGGCGGTCCAGATCGGGACCTGTCTGGACCTGGCGTTCGTCCCACCAGGTGGCGCCCGCGTCGCGCAGCGGACCGATCACGTCCTCGGCCGTGCCGGGGGAGGTGGCACCGCCGAGCACCAACTCGAAGGGTTGGTCGGCCCCGCCCGTACGGTGCTTGCGCACATAGGCGACGAGCTCCCGTACGTCCGCCACGTCGGGGACATGGCCATGCCGAGCCGTCTCGAAGAGGGGCACCGCACCGTCCCATCGCGCTGCCCGCCGCATCGGAGGGCGACGCGGCCAGAACCCGCCGATCCACACCGGCGGACCGGGCCGCTGCACGGTGGCGGGCAGCAGTGTCACGTCCCGGGCCGCGAAGTGCCGGCCGTGGTGGTCCACCGGCTCGCCTGTCCAGAAGCGCCTCAGCAACTCCAGTCCCTCGTCCAGCCGTTCGGCGAGAATGCGCGGCTCGGCGGCGTCGCCGAAACTGCGGTACTCGTCCTCGACGGGGCCGCCCAGGCCGGCGGTGAAGATCACCCGGCCACCGCTGAGATGGTCCAGGGTGGCCACCTGGCGGGCGAGTTGCTGCGGACGGTAACGGGGGACCGGTGTGAGCAGGGTGCCCAGCCGGATGCGGGACGTCGCCAGCGCGGCCGCCGTGAGGGCCATCCAGGGGTCTCCGAAGGGACGCCCCTGGTGCTGCCGGTGCAGCACGTGGTCCCAGATGAACAGCCCGTCCCAACCGGCCTGTTCGGCGGCCGCAGCCACGGTCGCGACGTTCCGGGGATCGGCGAAGTCGCCGAAATTGGGGATGTTGACGGAGAAGCGCATCCCAGCAGGATCCGCGACCGAGGAGGAAGGGGCAATCGGATCGCCCCCACGTGACGGTACGTCAGTACCCCGGTCCTTGGACCTGCCGGGCCGGTCGACGCTCCGGCCCGCCCGCCGCGTCAGACCGCGCGGCGGATGAGGAGGACGTGGTCGATGACCTCGGCGGTGCGCCCGTCCGGTCCGGTCGCGATCCGGCGGGGTGCGTCGGCCCGCTCGACCGTCCATGTCCGAGGGTCCAGACCGATTCCCGCGGCGACTTCGTCCGGGCTCGGGTACCGGATGCCGGGATCCTGGTTCCACGACCACGGCGCGGTCGATCCGTGGTCGACCACCAGCAGTCGTCCGCCCGGGCGCAGTGTGTGGGCGGCTGAGCGCAAGGCGTTCGACCGGTCCAGACCGAAGGGGGTGTGCAGATAGTGGGCGCAGACCATATCGAACGCGCCGGACGGGAAGGACGCGTGCACGTCGTGCCGTTCCGCGATGACGCGGTCGCCCAGGCCGTGCGAACGGGCGAGGGCCGCGAGCCGCTCGACCGCCACGGCCGAGATGTCGACGGCGGTGACGCGCCACCCTTGGCCGGCGAGCCACAGTGCGTCGCCTCCCTCACCGCATCCGAGGTCGAGCGCGTCGCCGGGCGGCAGGCCCGTCACGATCTCGGTGAGGCGAGCGTTGGGCCGCGGGCCGTCGGCTGCCGGCCGGGCCGCGTAGACACCGTCCCAGAACGCGACCGCATCGGTGGTGGTCATCAGGCCTCCTCGTGTCGGTGGCGCCCAGTCTCACCAGACGCCCCGAGGCCCGGCACGCAAACTTGCGGATACGGCAAGACGGCCGTCCGGTCCGGGGTGACACGGACGGGGAGGTGCTGTGGGCCGTGGGATGTGACCTGGCGTCCGTGCCGCCCCGGCCGACGGTATGCCGTGCGGCCGGGGCGGCTGCCACGGGCTCGTCACTTCGACGGGGCGTATGGTCCCGCCGGTGAGCGACGCTGCTGTCACCGGGCACGGCACGTCCGTCCGGCGTGGAGCCTCAGTTGGGGAACGGAACCGCGTCGGCGGGGTCGGTGTGCCAGTTGGTGGCGACCGGCCGGTCGACGGTGGCGGTCTCGGGGAGGGTGAGGGTGACGGCGTTGGTCTCGTCGCCGGCCACGGACAGGTGGATCCGGTCGAACTGCTTGCCGTGGTCGCCGTTCGTGCTCTTGGGGTTGATGCCGGCGTAGGCGGCGCGGGAGCCGGACAGGGTGATGTTCTCGCTGACACCGTGCTCGGCCGGCGACACCTCGGTGTCGGGGGAGGAGCCGAAGGACGCGGAGGGGAAGACACCCCTCAGATAGCAGGTGACGCCGGACTTGGCCTTGGCGGTGACGAGGAAGTAGCCGCCCGCCTGCGTCTTCGAGCTCAGCTTGAAGGTCAGGTCCTTGGTTCCGCAGGCCCGCACGGCGTCGCCACGGCTGTCGGCGGTAGCGGTCGTGGTGGCGGTGGCGGTGAGAGACACCGCCGCGACCGCGGCCAGGGCGAGGCGGGCGGAGTGGGCGGCAAAGCGCGAACGCATCGAGATCTCCATGGTGCGAAGTGGGGTGTCCGGCGAGTTGCTCGGACGACCGAAGCCTGTTCCGTACTGCGTCCCGGTCGCCACAGCAGGCGGCCACTCCGGGATGCCGGAACGCTGGAACGGCCGCTGACCAGCACAGACGCTGACCGCCTGGAACGGCCGGCCGGGACGCGACCCGAGTCTCCCTGCCATCAAAGCGCAACTCCCAGGTTGCGCAAGGGTGAGGCATGTGCAACTCTGAGGTTGCAGAAGATGTAATCAGTGAAGGAGCCCCTCATGACCGAGGACCGGATCGAACGCGAAACCCTGATCGCAGCGCCCCTGGAGCGGGTCTGGTCGCTGGTGGCCCAGCCGGGGTTCTGGGTCGCCGACAAAGCGAGCCTGCCCGGCACCGTGGCGAGGGAGGGCGAGTCGATGGTGGCGAAGAACGCCGAGCACGGCGACTTCCCGGTGCGCGTGGAGAAGGTCGAGCCGCCGACGTATCTGGCCTACCGCTGGACCAGCGCGTTCCCCGGTGAAGAGCTCCGCGAGAACAACAGCACCCTGGTGGAGTTCACGCTGACCCAGGAAGGCGACCGGACGCGGCTCCGCGTCGTCGAGAGCGGCTTCGCGGCACTGGCCGGATCAGAGGAACTGCGCAGCCAGAACCGCAAGGACCACAGCCAAGGCTGGCCCATGGAGCTCGACGCGCTCAAGACGCGTGCCGAGCAGCCCGCCACGTGACGGAGGAAAGCCCCGGCGCCGCCGAGGTCGTCGACAGCGTCATCGGTGCGCTGGCCGATCCGACGCGACGCCGGCTGCTCGACCTTCTCGCCGCCCAGGGCGAGGCCACCGCCACGACGCTCGCCGGGCAACTCCCCGTCTCGCGGCAGGCGGTGGTCAAGCACCTCGCCGTCCTCGACGCCGCGGGACTGGTGTCCGGCGGCCGCGTCGGACGCGAGGTGCGCTACGCGGTGCGGCCCGATGCGCTCGACACGACGGCACGGTGGATGGCGTCGCTCGCCGCGGAATGGGACCGGCGGCTCGCCCACATCAAGCGCGTCGCCGAAGCGGCGGAGCGCGATGCGAATCCGGCCCACCCCGACTGACCGACTGAAGGACGGCACACCATGGACACGGCAGCACTGCGCGGAGCGTACGACAGACTCCTCGACGTCGCGGCCCGCCCCGACCTCGGCGAGGCGGCCGACGGCGGGTGGAACGCCGACCAGGTACTGGCCCACCTCCTCAGCGTCGACGCCTCGATCGCGGCGGTCGCCCTGGGCGTGGTCGCCGGCTCACGACCCACCTTCGACAACCGGATCAGCCTCGACCCGTGGAACCTGAACTGGATCATCGCCGAGCACGCCGACCGGGCGGACCTGATCGACCACGTCCGCGACCAGGCCACCGTCCTGTGTGACATCGCCGACCGGCTCAGCGAGCAGACCGCCTCGGTTCCGGTGCCGTCGCTCCTGGTCTCCGACGCCGAACTGGTGCTGGACCAGCCGGTCCCCTTGGCCGGCCTCATCGACGGTCTCGCGGAGGACCACGTGCCCAGACACACGCGGCAACTCCTCGACCTTCGCGCGGCCACCGGTACGGTGCCCCCGGCCGCACTGCCCGTAACCCCGGTGCATCCGGGGCTGTGAGCAGCCCGGCAACCGGTGCCCGCCGTCGGCGGGCTCAGGGGTGCGATGCCCACCAGAGGCAGACGGCTCCACTCTCTCTCCTGTCGAGCGGAGAGGGTTGCGCCAACTCAGGCCACCGGGACGTGGGTTCACGCGGGTGGCGTACGGCTCGGGCGTGAAGGCCGGTTCGTAGAAGCAGCCCGTGCCGTACGAGGCGTCGAAGGCGGGGCAGGAGGCGGCGATCGAGGCCGGAGTGGGCTTCTTCCCGCTGTGTCCAGCGCCGCAAGGGAACCGGCGTACTCGGAGTAGCGGAGCCCGCGGTGCGGGGCGCCGCCGCGGTACGGAACCCGAGGCGGGCTGCCACTGCGGTCACCCGGTCACGGTGTCGCCATGCCGATGGGCCACCTTCCACTCGCCCTCCTCACGGCGGTACACCTGCGTGGCCCGCAGCGTGTAGGTGCGCGGTTCTCCGTCGACGCGGGCGGAGGTGTGCTCCAGGCCGGCCGTGTAGGCCATGTCTCCGCGAACGTCGAACGCCCGCAGTTCGAACACATACGACGTGCAATCGGAGAAGCTCCTCCCGAGGGCGGTGAAGAGCTGGTCGAGCTCCTGTTGCCCGTAGGCGCTTCGCCACGCCCCCAGGACACTCACGGGTTCGTTGCGCGACCAGAGCGCCCGGCGGGGAGCCGCGTCACCGTTGTGCAGCGCGAGCTCCGCCTCGTACAGCACGGTCTCGACCCATCCCAGGAATTGATCACGGTCGGTCATGCCTTCATCATGAGCCTTCCCGTACGGGGGACCACGATCCCGGCGAGCGGCACGCGGTCGCACCCCGGCCGGACCACTCGTGGCGCCCATGGCGAGCCCGCGTTGTCAGTGGTGGCTGGAAGGCTGGACTCATGAACGGAGATGAGCAGCTGCTGCGCGGCCGGGTCTACGGCCATGACCACGACGACCCCGACCCGGGCCCCCGGCCAGGGCGGACGTACGCTCACCTCGTCGGCGGGCCGCTGGACGGACTGCTGCTGGACGTCACGGGGTGGACGCCGGACGAGCTGGACTCGGGAGCCGCCCTGCCCACCGAACTCGGGCAGTTCCCCGGCGGTCGCGCGCTGTACGGTCCCGGCCCTGACGAGCCGCGCATACCGGGCCCCGGCGTGACATGCCGCTTCTACCACTGCGGGGACAGCCCCTGACCGCCGCGACCGGGTCGACGGGCGGATGTCACCCCCCGCCGGGAATCGGGCCGGCTCACCACTCTCACCACCCTCACCGTATGGAAGAGACCGCATGCCATCCGCCGACGAACTCATCGGCCACGACACCGTCCAGAGCCTCATCCACGCCGTTCAGAGCGCCGCTCCGGACGCCGGCCTCACGTCACTGCGCGCCGCCCCGCAACAGATCGCCCCGTTGTCCCTCAGGGAACGAGCCGACCTGCTGCGAGACGCTCTGCTGACCGACCTGCCCGGCGACTACGCGGCGCTGGCCCGCACCATTCGTTCCGCCCGGGACAACGCCCCGCACTTCACGGGATGGCTGATCTGGCCGGTCACCAGCGCTCTCACCACCCGCGCGGTCCAGGACGGCAGCGACTCCGCCTTCGACGATGCGATGACGCTGCTCGCAGACCTCACCGGGCGTCTCACCTCGGAGTTCGCCATCAGGACACTGCTGCGGCACGACCTCGACCGGGCCCTCGGCATCATCAGCGGCTGGACGGGCTCGGCCGACGCCGACGTGCGCAGGCTCGCCTCCGAAGGAACCCGTCCCTACCTGCCCTGGTCGGTGCGGGTGCCGGACATCCTGGCTCGGCCCGGAGCAACCGTCCCCATCCTGGACGCCCTCCACCGGGACGAGAGCGACTACGTGCGCCGCTCGGTCGCCAACCACCTCAACGACCTCAGCCGCGACCACCCCGACCTCGTCATCACCACCGCCCGCCGCTGGCTGGACGATCCCGACGCGGCCACGGAACGCCTGGTGCGCCACGGACTGCGCACCCTCGTCAAACGCGGCCACCCCGAAGCGCTGGAACTGCTCGGCTTCGCCCCCGCGACGCTGGAGGTGGACGGACCCCATCTGGACCACCGAACCGTCCCGTTCGGCGGCAGTGTCCGCTTCACCGTATCGATCCACAACACCGGCGACGCCCAGGCGCGGCTCACGATCGACTACATCGTGCACCACCGCAAGGCCAACGGCGGCCGGACGGGCAAGACGTTCAAGCTGACCACCCGCACCCTCGCACCCGGGGAACGCGTCCAAGTAGGCCGCGAGCACTCCTTCCGGCCGATCACGACCCGCCGCTACTACCCCGGACGGCACGCGATCTCCTTGCAGATCAATGGAGTCGAGTCAGCCCGCGCCGACTTCGAACTGACCGACGAGGACACATCCTGACACCCGACCCCCGGCGCCGGCGCGTCCCCGCAGCACCGCCACAGGGGCCACGGGGGCCCGGCTGATAATCTGGGATCTTCGCCGGTCGCCCGGACGGAGTCCCCCAGCAGGTCGCCATGTCTCGCCACCGGCAGCAGCTCATGACAGCGCTTGACGCCCTGGACCGCGCCTTCGCCTCCGAAGAGCCCTTCTCCGTCACCGGGTGCACGTACTGCTACGGCGCCCAGGACCTGACCGAACTCGGCGGACCGCTCGACCTCATGGCCGAGGATCTGGTGTCCGCCGTCGCAGCCGAAGTGCCAAGCCACTGGGACGACTTCCCGCGTCTCTACCGCCGTCTCACGCCACGCATCATCCGTTCCGCCGTCACCGGCCAGCTCCATGTCGACGAAGACCTCATCGCCTCGCGCCTGCTCGCAGCGGACTGGACCACCTGGGACGCGCCCCTGAGCAGGGCCCTCCGCGACGTCTGGTCCGCATGGTGGCAGGCCACGCTGCACACCCACCCCGGCCCCGTCCCCGTCAAAAGGGTCCTCAGCCTCATCACCGTCGCCACCGGCAACCTGCGCCCCTGGCTGGACCTGTGGACCGCCACCCGCACCCCGGCCGCCGACGCGCGACTGGCCGACCTCATCGACGCCGTACTGGTCGAGTTCGAGATCACCGACCTGCACATGGGCTTCTACGATGAGTACCACGCCACCCCCGAACTGCTGGACTGGCTCCTCACCGACGTACGGGACCGCGCCGACGACGTACGTCTCGACGAGCCCTACCTCCTCGAACGCCACCGGGACCACACGGCGTTGCCCGAGTCACCCTGATCACGACGCACAGTGAAGATCGAGGCCGGTCAGTCCTCGTCAGATGCCGGCTGGTCGACTCGGCCACCTCGGTGCGGGGTGGGGAGGTGATCCTCGGCGCCATCGGGCAGAGCGGTCACACACCGCGTCGAACAGGCGTTGACCAGGAGAGGAAGCACATCGGTGGCCACGCGCCGCGAGATCCACACCTGGTGGAGTCCACCGGCCGCGATCGGGCGGTCACAGACACTGCAGCTGTCGATGGCCGTGGCGCCCCAGCGCCGGGGATCCGCATTCCTCAGGTCGAGCGCTGTCTCGGAGCCCGGCGACGACACCAGCCGTGGGAAGGGCGGCCGCAGCTTGTAGTTGCCGAACAGCGCGCGCGTGCTCACCGTGCTCCGGGTCAGCCTCCGGCATCGAGTGATCTCGTAGGGGAACCAGTGCAGCCGGTAGGAGGTGTAAGGGGTGAACTCCTCCAGGCTGCTCATGGCCCCGATCTCGGGCGGAATCCGGACGAGGTTGCTGCCGTAGAGCACGAGGTGCCTGACCGCGGTGAGCTTGGCGATGCCCGGCGGCAGGGTGATGACCTGTCGCCGCTCTTCGGGAGTGAGTTCGGTCAGAGGGCGGAATTCCTCGCGTCCGTCGGCGGCGGCCTCATCCACGAGCTCCAGCAGGCGCCGCCAGCCCGGCGCGGAGGTGTCCTGCCGTTCGGGATGGAAACCGACCCGGGCCCCCGGGCGCGGCCGGGACTGGTCGAAGCACGAGCACGCGTCCGCCCGGCGGGACCCGTCAACCGCCTGGCCCGAGGTGTCGCCCCAGCGGTTCACAAAGAGCCGCGGCTCTCCCTCATCCGTCATGGGCGCCAAGAATACGGAAGCGAGGGTCCTCCCTGCGCGAAGGGACGTGCCCGAGGCTGATAGGGGGCGTGGATCGGGGGTACCTGCGTCGGCATGGCCTCGGAAAATGATCACGCTGAATCCGTACGAGCCCTGCGGCAGCTGCGCAGGATGCGCACCTTTTACGCCGGGGGTGCCGTCTTGTGGGCCGCCACGGCTGCTTCGGCGGGGTGGGACAGCCCAGGAAGTCGCCAGATGTGGGTCTCGGTGGTGTTGCTGGTGGTCTTCGCCGCCCTGCTGGCCATGACGTCGCTCTGGCTGTGGCGTCGGCAGGCTCACAGCCCGGATGAGCCGGTGCACCATGCCGCTCCGCGGAGGACGGCCTGGCGTCGCCACGCCAACGCCTGAGCAGGGCACCCGGCCCTCACCTACGGGTTCTTGGCGTCGCCCACCCCGCGTGCCGACCGCGATCGGTGTTCTTCTTCCGAGCCCGGCTTGAAGTCGCCCGGGCGGTCGCGACGGAGTTCCTCGTAGCGCTGCACGTAGGCGTCGAGTGCCTGGTGAACCGTGCAGCCCCACGTCTCGCGGATCGTCGCGATCGCGGCGATGCTCCGGTGCGCCAGGATGTCGTGGTCCACACTCGCGGGCAGTTGGTCCATGCCGTGAGGCTACCGGGACGAGGAGATCAGCCTCCGCCGAACGGCCAACGTCCATGCCCGATACGGCCGTTCGCGGCGTCGTCGGCGGACCGGACTCTGTCGGCGCCCGCCCTGCCCGACCGGCAGGGCGGGTGCTGTCGTGTCCGGTCAGCCGATGGAGGGGCGACGGCCGGCCCAGGGGAGTGCCCGCTCGATCACATGCGCCACTTGGAGCAGGAGTTCCTCGCGCCAGGGCGCGGCGACGATCTGGACGCCGACGGGGAGGCCGGTGGCGGGGTCGTGGTGGACGGGGACGGAGATCGCCGGTTGGCCCGTCACGTTGAACAGCGACGTGAACACCCCCATCGGGTAGCTGTTCCTCACGGCAGCCGACGGATCCTCCTCGGTGCCCGCCCGCCAGGCGCCGATCGACGGCGGCAGGCACGCCATCGTGGGACTGACCAGGAGGTCGAAGCCGGCGAGGAAGCCTTCGACGACGCGCCGCGACAACTGCTGAGTCCTCAGCACCGCTTCCGCATAGGTCCAGGAGTCGACCGAGCGTGCCGCGTCACGCAGAGCGCGGTTGTGTGGCTCGACACGGGCCGGATCCGCCAGCGGGATCCCCGCGCCGCCGACGTTCCACAGCGTGGTGAACGCCCCGACCAGCTCGTCCGTCGAGGGCAGCGGAAGACGGGTGTCGACGATGCGGTGGCCTGCCGCTTCGAGGGCGCGGAGGGTGAGGTCCACGGCTGTCGTGCAGGCCGGGTCCACCGCGATGCCCGCGACGGGCGAGTCGGTGAGCACCCCGACGCGCAGTCCGGCGGGCGCTTCCGCCGCCAGCGCGTCGGTGAAGGACTCGCGCCGGGCCGGGGGCGACCACCACGCGGCCGGATCGTGACTCGCGAGCACGTCGAGGACGGCCGCGGTGTCCGCCACACAGCGGGTGAGCACACCGCTGGTGGCGAGACCCTCCACCTTGACGGTCGCATGGGGGACCAGGCCGCGGGTCGGTTTCAGACCGACCAGACCATTGCACGAGGCGGGGATCCGTATCGACCCGCCGCCGTCCTGGGCGTGCGCGAGGGGCGCCATCCCGGCGGCGACGGCCACGCCCGCACCGCTGGAGGAACCGCCAGGCGTGCGCCGCGGGTCCCACGGGTTGCGCGAAACACCCAGCGCCTCGCTCTCGGTGAAGGGCAGCGCGCCGAACTCGGAGGTGGTGGTCTTGCCGAGCAGTACGAACCCCGCGTCCACGAAACGCCGCACGACCGGGTCCGACGCCGGGGCCGGTGTCCGGTCGGCACCGGCGGAGCCGTGCGTGGTGGGCCAACCCGCGACGTCGACCAGATCCTTGACCGGCAGCGGGACACCGTGGAACGGCGGGAGATCGTCGGGCGAGGCGGCTCGTGCCACGGCATCGGCGGCATCGGCCGCGGCTTTGCGGACGTCGTCGTCGGCCCGGTGGCAGAAGGCGTTCAGCCGGGGGTCGAGCTCGTCCATCCGACGCACGTAGCAGTCGGCCACCTCGACCGGGCTCACCTCCTTGTGGCGAATGGCCGCGGCCAGTTCGACGGCCGGGGTGAAGGGGTCGATCGGCGAGGACATCACAAGCGATCCTTTCGGCTCCGGGACAGTGCCTTGGCCGCCAGCGTCGCCGCGGCCGCGGGACGGCGTCTTGGACGAATGTCGCGCGCTGTCCGCGCGTACCCTGGCCGCATGCGATCCGCCGAGCCGGCTTCTGACGCTGCTGCGGTATGGGACATCGCCACCCCGACGCGGCCCCCTGTGCTGCGCGGAATCAGCATGGCCGGATTCCGCGCCCGCACCGGTGACCTCGTCGACCTGAACGTGGTTCCGTACCCGGCCGTCACGGTGGCGATAGACCTCGGCGACCGTCCGCTCGCCGCCGAGGACGAAGACGGCGGGCGGCACGAGGGCAGTGTCGTCGTCGGGCTCGCACCCAACGGCGTCCACGGCCGCGGCCATGGAATCGAGTGCTTGCAACTGCGCATGTCGCCGCTGGTCGCGCATGCCGTACTGGGCGGGTCCGGGGAACTGGGCCGTACGGTCGTTCCGCTGCGCGACCTGTGGGGCCCCGAGGCCGAGCGCACTCAGGAGCGGCTGCGCCTCGCCGGCTCGTGGCAGGACCGATTCGCGATCGCAGAGGCCGTGCTCGCCCGCCGGTGCGAAGCGGGGCGCCGGGTCGACCCGGAGGTGGCATTCGCCTGGGGACAGCTCGTCGCACACCGGGGGCGGATTCGGATCGAGCGGCTGGCCGCCGAGACCGGATGGAGCCGCAAACGGCTGTGGTCCCGGTTCCGCTCCCAGATCGGCCTCAACCCCAAGCGTGCCGCTCAGCTCGTCCGCTTCGACGATGCGGCCCACCGTCTGGCCGCGGGGCTCAGCGCCGCACAGGTGGCCGCGGAGGCCGGTTACGCCGACCAGTCGCATCTCCACCGCGATGTCAGGTCCTTCGCCGGGGCGACACCCACGGCCGTCGCCGGTGCACCGTGGCTCGCGGTCGACGACATCGCATGGGCTGCTCCCGCGTACCTCACCACGATGTGACGCGGCGTCAGTGCGACCCGAGGAGGGCAGGGCGCCTGATGGAGCCGGGCCGCGGAAGCGGCGGTACGGAT
Organism: Streptomyces sp. NPDC012466; assembly: GCF_042955215.1. Classification (NCBI taxonomy): domain Bacteria; kingdom Bacillati; phylum Actinomycetota; class Actinomycetes; order Kitasatosporales; family Streptomycetaceae; genus Streptomyces; species Streptomyces sp. NPDC012466. The sequence continues at coordinate 85,253 of NZ_JBIBEQ010000004.1, forward strand.
CGCCGCGGCCAGGCGGCTGCCGCAGAGGACGCGCCCGCGCTGTCTCTGGCCGGACGGCCCCCGGAAAACGCCGAAGGCAAGGAGAGAGATCTCCTTGCCTCTCCCAAGGTATAGCGCATCGGGGGGCTTGCGGCAAGGCCCCGGTCAGGGCGCAGAATCATCGGCCAAGGCCACAACCTGCGGAAACGGGGACACGAGGTGCGTGTGTTGGATATGAGGACCTGCTCGACCAGCGGTTCGGCGGCGCTGGAGGCGCTGCTGATCCGAACTGCAGGTGCAGGACGACGGAGCACGGCCGCCTCGGAGGTGTCGCGATGACCGAGCAGCTCGTGCGGGACCTCCGAGAGGTCGACGAGACACAGGTCGCGGTCGTCGGCGGCAAGGGCGCACACCTGGGCACGCTGTCGCGGATCGAAGGCGTCAGCGTGCCGGGCGGGTTCTGTGTGACGACGGACGCCTTCCGGCGGATCGTGGCGGAAGCGCCGTCGATCGCGGACCGACTCGATCAGCTAGCGCGCCTGAACCCGGACGACCGGGAGGCGATCCGAAGCCTCAGCGCGCAGATCCGAAGGACCATCGAAGGGATCACCGTCCCGGGCGAGCTCGTGGCGGCGATCACCGGCGCGCTCGCCCAACTCGGCGAACAGGCCGCCTACGCCGTCCGGTCCAGCGCGACGGCGGAGGACCTGCCGACGGCGTCCTTCGCCGGCCAGCAGGACACCTATCTGAACGTCGTGGGACCGGAGGCCGTCCTCCGGCACGTCAGCCGCTGCTGGGCCTCGCTGTTCACCGAGCGGGCCGTGACCTACCGCCAGCGCAACGGCATCGATCACCGCACGGTCCACATGGCCGTGGTCGTGCAGAGGATGGTCTTCTCCGAGGCGGCCGGCATCCTGTTCACGGCCGACCCGGTCACGGGCAACCGGAAGGTCGCCACGGTCGACGCCGGCTTCGGGCTGGGCGAGGCCCTGGTCTCCGGCCTGGTGAACCCGGATGTCTTCTCGGTGCGAGACGGCCAGGTCGTCACCAGGACGATCGCCGCCAAGGAGCGTGCCGTGCACGCGCTGCCGGACGGCGGCACGCAGACGAGAGCGGTCGACGCGCGGCAGCAGGAGCAGCCGGCGCTGACGGATGCACAGGTCGTGCGGCTGGTACAGCTCGGGCGCCGGATCGAGGCGCACTTCGGCAGCCCGCAGGACATCGAATGGTGCCTGGCCGACGGCGGCTTCCAGATCGTGCAGAGCCGGCCGATCACGACGCTGTTCCCCATCCCGGAGGCCGAGGACCAGGAGAATCACGTCTACGTCTCCGTCGGCCATCAGCAGATGATGACCGACCCCATGAAGCCCTTGGGGCTCTCCCTGTGGAAGATGACGGCCATGGCGCCGATGCGCGACGCCGGCGGGAGGCTCTTCGTCGACGCCACCCGCGCGCTGTCCTCGCCCGCGAGCCGCGCCAACCTCATGGATCTGGTGGGGAGGTCCGATCCGTTGACCAGGGACGCCCTGGAGACGGTCCTCGACCGGGACGACTTCGTCCCCTCACTCCCGGACCCGGAGCCCGGCGGCCGCCCGGCCGGCGGCACTCCCGCCCCGATCGAGACCGATCCGGACGTCGTCACCCGGCTGATCGAGCGCAGCGAGAAGTCCGTCGCCGCCCTGCGGCGCGACATCGCCGCGAAGAGCGGACCGGCGCTGTTCGACTTCCTGCTGGAGGCCTTCGAGGAGCACAAGCGGGTCCTCACCGATCCCCTGAGTTTCCAGGCGATCATGGCGGGGATGGAGTCGACGTGGTGGCTCAACGACAAACTGCACGAGTGGCTGGGCGAGAAGAACGCGGCTGACACTCTCACGCTGTCCGCTCCCGACAACATCACCTCGGAGATGGGACTGGAGCTGCTCGACGTCGCGGACGTCATCCGTCCCCATCCGGAGGTGGTGGCGTTCCTGCAGACCGTCGAGGACGACGGCTTCCTCGACGAGCTGGCGAAGTTCGCGGGCGGGCCCGAAGCACGCGACGCCATCGAGGCCTACCTCGACCGGTACGGCATGCGCTGCGTCGGAGAGATCGACATCACGAGGCCCCGCTGGCGCGAACGCCCCAGCACGCTCGTGCCGGCGATCCTCGACAACGTCAGGAACTTCGATCCGGGCGCGGCCGAGCGGCGTTTCGAGGAAGGCCGGCAGAAGGCGCTGAAGAAGGAACAGGACGTGCTGACCCGCCTGCGGGCCCTGCCCGACGGGGAGAACAAAGCGGACGAGACCAAGAAGATGATCGACCGGGTCCGGACCTTCATCGGATACCGGGAGTACCCCAAGTACGGCATCATCAGCCGCTATTTCGTCTACAAGCAGGCCTTGATGGCGGAGGCCGAGCGCCTCGTGCAGGCCGGCGTGCTCCGCGACGAGGAGGACATCTTCTACCTCACGTTCCAGGAACTGCACGACGTCGTGCGTTCGAAGCGGGTGGACGACCAGCTCGTCCAGCAGCGCAAGGAGGCGTTCCGGTCGTACCACGCGCTCACACCGCCCCGCGTCCTCACCTCGGAGGGCGAGACCGTCAACGGCGCCTACCGACGCGACGACGTGCCGGACGGTGCCCTGGCCGGCCTGCCGGTTTCCGGCGGGACCATCGAAGGGCGGGCCCGCGTCATCCTGGACATGGCGCAAGCCGATCTCGAGCCGGGTGACATCCTGGTCACGGCCTACACGGACCCCAGTTGGTCACCCCTGTTCGTCGGCATCGCGGGCTTGGTGACGGAGGTGGGCGGCCTGATGACCCACGGCGCGGTGATCGCCCGGGAGTACGGCTTGCCGGCCGTCGTGGGCGTGGAGCAGGCCACCCGTTTGATCCAGGACGGCCAGCGGATCCGCGTCCACGGAACCGACGGGTACATCGAGATCCTGCCTTGACCGACTCCGCAGGGAAGACCGTTCCATAGCCCTTCCTTGCGTGCGGGACGAGGAGGTGTGGGGCACAGCGACATCCTGAGTGCTGTGCCCCACCGGCCGTCAGCGCCCTGTCACGGTGTGCGTTGCCGGGCATGGCCGCCGCACCGTGAGGCGAGCCGCTAGGCGGCCAGACGCATGGCCAGTTCCCGGGCGTGGGATTCGGCGGCCGCCAGGGACGCGGCGCGGGAGGTCTCGAAGAGGGGGATGAGGTCGGCCATGGCGGGAACGGTGGGGGCCAACGTCAATTCGGGGACGATGAAGGTGACGTCCAGACCGAGGCCGGTGCCGAGGGCCTGTTGCAGATAGCTCTGCACGTAGTCGTTGCCGTGCTGCGGGGTGCCCTCCTGGTAGGAGCCGCCGCGGCTGGTCACGACGATCGTGGGCTTGCCGGCGAGTGAGGGGTGTTCGGTCATCGAGGTGCGGCCGACGGCGAATACGTGGTCGATCCAGGCCTTGAGCGTGGACGGGATCGAGTAGTTGTACATCGGCGCGCTCAGCAGGATCACGTCCGCCGCCTCGGCTTCCTCGATCAGCCGGGCACGCAGCGCGAAGGCGGCCCGCTCTTCGGGGGATCGGTCGGCGGGGGCGGTGTAACCGGCGTAGTAGGCGTCGGCCCGCAGGTGGGGGATCGGGTCGGCGTCGAGATCTCGGTAGATCACCGCGCTGTGAGGGTTCTCGTCCTCCCATGCCCGGCGGAACGCGGCGGTCACCTTGCGGGAGTGGGAGTTCTCGCCATTGAGGGAGGTGTCGATGTGCAGCAGCGTGGCCATGACCGTACTCCTGAGGACTGTGGGGCCGCTCCTGTGCGGCACGCCCCGTGATGTCCGACAGCCTGCTCCCTCAAGCGCAGTTGAGGTCCACCTCATGTGATCCGGATCACCGACAGGAGCGCGCGGAGCTCAGCAGGCGGCCGGGAGGGACGGCTCTCGCATGGACGGTGTGCCCAGGGGCACCAGGACTGCGACGTCCAGGACCGGGAGGCGCCAGGTGTTCGACGGCTTTGAGCTGACGCGGTGTGAGGGGGACGGCGTCCACCTGAGGGTGCGTCACGGGGGCAGTGGCCCAGCGGTGCTGTTGCTCCATGGTCATCCCCGCACGCATGCGACCTGGCACCGCGTCGCTCCGTTGCTGGCCACGGCAGGTTTCACCGTGGTCTGCCCCGATCTGCGCGGCTACGGCGAGTCCGACAAACCCGCCTCCGACGCGGAGCACCGTCCGTACTCCAAGCGCGCCATGGCCGGCGATTGCCTGGCGGTCATGCGCCGCCTCGGGCACGAACGGTTCGCCGTGGTGGGGCACGACCGGGGCGCGTACGTGGCCACTCGTCTGGCTCTGGACCACCCGCAGGCCGTGTCCACCGTCAGTGTGCTGGACGCCGTTCCGATCGGGGAGGCCCTGCGGCGCTGCGACGCGGCGTTCGCTGCGAGCTGGTGGCACTGGTTCTTCCTCGGGCAGACCGACAAGCCCGCCGAACGCATCATCAACGCCGACCCCGACGCCTGGTACCGCGCCACGAGCGAGCAGATGGGCGCCGAAGCGTACGAGGACTTCCGGCGTGCGATCCACGATCCGGCCACCGTGCACGCCATGTGCGAGGACTACCGCGCCGGTCTCGGTGTCGACCGCGCGCACGACGACGCCGACCAGCGGGCCGGGCGGCGCATCACCCGTCCCGTACAGGTGCTGTGGGCCACCCGCGACGACATGATCGATCTCTACGGCGACGTGCTGGGAGTCTGGCGTGACTGGGTGGGCGACCGACTCGAAGGGGGCCCGATCGACTCCGGCCATCACATGGCCGAAGAGGCCCCCGAGGCCCTGGCGACGGCCCTGCTCGGCTTCTGGCGGAGTACTGGTTGGCATGACGACCGAGTGGAACGCGACTGACCCGTTCGACGACGCCTGTCGGACCGGAGGGAGATGCGCGTTCTTCTGTCGACGCCCGGACCTCGCGGAGAGGTCCAGCCGTCGTCGCACGGGCCTGCCGGTGGGCCGAACAGCAGGGCGTCGGCTACCCCCATGGCTCGACCGCCGCCCGGCAGCTCATCGAGGGAGCCGGGCGGCGATCCCGGCCCGGCGGCCTGCGTACGTCTCCCCCCGATGGCAGCGGTGCGCGGTTCAGGCGCTCAGGGCCTGTTCAGTGGTGTCGTGGCAGGGGATGAGGGTGTCGACGCCGACCAGCTGCAGCACGCGCAGGACGGAGTGCTGGGCCCCGGCGATGCGCATCCACCCGTTCGCGCCGCTCACCTGCTGGTGGGCGGTGACGAAGACGTTGATGCCGCTGGAGTCCATGAACGTCACGCCGCTGAGATCCGCGACGATCCGCGGGGGCGCTGCCCCGTCGTCGATGAGCAGGGCTGCGCTGAGCACGTCCTGGACGTCGTGGTCGATCTCGCCCCGCAGCGTCACGACACGGATGTCTCCCGCCATGCGGTGTTCGGCGTGGAGCCGGCCCGGCCGGTCCGCTTCCTCGATGTGGGTCACCGTCTCCTCAAATGTGCTTAGGCTTGCCCGGTCAGAACGTGCGCGGATGATTCTGCCCCACCGCCCCGGCCCGATGCACCTGAGCGGCTGTGCCGAACAACACCTTTGCGGCATGCGGGGTGGCGAAACGGGGTACCGGCGCGCGTGAACGGGGAGTGAGGGCGAGGCCAGTGGGATCTGATGTCGACGGTGACGGCTGCAGGGCGCCGCAGGAGTACCTCATGCGTGCCGCGTACGCGCTGGGGGGAGACGACAGCTGCATCGCGGACGCCCGCCATCACGCCGTCGCCTTCCTCGACCAGGCGAGTGACGACCATCACCTGCCCGTCTCCGCCCGAGCGAGGGATCTCACCCAGCTGGTCGTCAGCGAGCTGGTCACCAACACGCGGAAGTACGCTCCCGGGCCCGTCCTGCTGGAACTGCGCGTCACCGCCCGCAGCGTGGATGTCATCGTGTGGGACAGCGACCCGACGGTCCCCACGGCCCGGGCCGCCGACCCCAGCAGGATCGGCCAGCACGGCTTGGAGATCGTGAAGGCCGTGGTCGAGGACTTCGCGATACAGCGCGAGCCGGTGGGCAAGCGCATCACCGCCCGCATCGCTCTCGCCGACAGCCCCGGCGGCGCCCCACGGGGCGAGGTGGCGGCAGACCGCGACGGGGTGGCCGGGCCCTAGCCGGGCGATGCGACAGGCCGGTTCCATCACCTCCAGAGCCGCCGGCCCGAGTAGCGACAGGCGACCTCGATGGAGGCGGTAGCCTCCGCAGGAGCCGAGTCGCACGCGTCCGGGCGGACCGACCGTTTCGAGGGCCGGGCCCGCGCGGGCCGGGCGCGGCCGTCAGGGCGTTCCGAGGCCCCGCAGCAAGGTGTCGACCACGACGTCAGCCGCCTGCGCGGGGCTCAGTTCCGGCATCTGCCGGGACACCAGGTGCATGAGCTGGGGCAGCAGCGCGTTCGCCCACCCCTGCGGGAGGTCCGAGCGCAACAGCCCCTCCTCCGTGGCGCGTTCCAGGAAGGCGGCGACTTCGCGTACGGAGGCGTCCCGGCGGTCGCGGACGGTGTCGTCGGCGAGCATGCGGGCGAGGTCGACGGGCCAGGTGCGGTTGACGGCGATGATGTTCTCGACGTAGCGGTGCAGGGCGACGGCTACGGGGGCCTCGCGCAGCCGGGCGTCCTCGATGGCGTGCTCGATGGCCGCGAGGCGGGACTCATAGATCGCGGCGAGGAGATCCTCGCGCGAGGCGAAGCGCCGGTAGACGGTGCGCCGGTCCACACCCGCCTCGGCGGCGATGCTCGCGATGCTCGCGCCCGGGTCGGCGGCGAGCATGCGCGCTCCGGTGGTCAGGACGGCTTCGAGATTGCGTGCTGCGTCGGCTCTCACCGCACCGAGTTTAGCCGTGCCCTGTGGAACCTGCGGAACCTATCGCCTCGTTCACGTGAAGAATTTGATCCTAACAGCTACATTGATGTGACAGTTAGATTCGAGTGTCCTGTATACCGAACTCCGTCCTCCCGGGAGGTCCCGTCGGTGTCGAGCACCCAGCAGTCCCCCTCATTCGGGGCGTCCGGAATAGACGGTGTCGTCGCGGCGATGAGCGCGCTGATCCTGGCGGTCCTCCTCGCGGCACTGGACCAGACGATCGTCTCGACGGCGCTGCCCCGTATCGCTCTCTTCCTGAAGCCGTTCCAGGGCTCGAAGGGCACGGCCGGCGCCCCCTCCGCCACCGTAGAGGAGACCGCACCGGCTGCCTGATCCGCCGAACAGCGAGCCTCGGTCCGGCCGGCGTCCTCATGGGCACCGGCCGGCGGTCGTTTTCCGGACGGTGAGCGGGCTCTCCGGGAACGTCAGCGGACCGTGGCGCGGGCGGCCCGCTCGATCACATCGGCGACGAGGTGGGATTCCGCGCGGCGCCGACGCTCCCGGCGTCACCGTCCTGGCAGGTGACGACATTGTCAGGTCCGTTCGTCACCTGTCAAGATGGTGATTACGGGGGCCGGTGATGTGCGAGGCTGGTTCCGCGTGGACGAATACGGACAAGAAAGGTGAGCGCCATGAGCGATGTCGAGGAGAGGGCGCTGCTGGCCGGCGGCTGCTTCTGGGGCATGCAGGAGCTGATCAGGTCGCTTCCCGGCGTGATCCGCACCCGGGTCGGCTACAGCGGTGACGACGGCAAGCCCCACCCCACCTACCGTGACCACGGAAAGCATGCGGAGTCGATCGAGATCGTGTTCGATCCGACCGCCACCGACTATCGCGCGATCCTGGAGTACTTCTTCCAGATCCACGACCCGACCACGAGGGACCGGCAGGGCAACGACATCGGCCTGAGCTACCGCTCCGCCATCTTCTACCTCGACGACGAGCAGCGGCGCGTCGCGCAGGACACCATCGCCGATGTCGAGGCGTCCGGGCTGTGGCCGGGCCCCGTGGTGACCGAGGTCGTGCCGGCCGGCGCGTTCTGGGAGGCCGAGCCGGAGCACCAGGACTACCTCCAGCGGTACCCGGAGGGCTACACCTGCCACTTCCCGCGCCCGAACTGGCGGTTGCCCAGGCGCGGCTAGTCCGGAGCGCCGACGTGGCCGGGAAGGGTGAACACCCTTCCCGGCCACGCGTCGTTTTCCGCCCCCTTCGGAACCGCACCCGTGCGTCCCGCCGGGGCGCCCTCCGCCTGATGAGCACACTGATGTGGTACTAAGCTTCAGAAGTGCTACATTGAAGTGACAGGTAGTGGCGGTGTCCGGACTCTTCCGGAGGAGAGGCAGAGCATGATCATCTATGAACGGCTCTACATCGGAGGCTCCTGGGTGGAGCCCGCCGACCCGGAGCTCCTCGACATCACCTCACCGCACGACCGGTCGGTGATCGGGCGGGCGGCCCAAGCGCGGCCGGCCGACGTGGATCGCGCGGTCGCGGCGGCGCGGGCCACGTTCGAAGAGGGGGTGTGGCGTACGGCCCCGCCGGGGGAGCGGATCGCCGTCCTGCGGCGGTTCAACGCGCTGCGCGAGGAGAACGCGGAGAAGGTCGCGCACCTGATCTCGCTGGAGAACGGCTCGGCCGGGTGGTTCACCCGGGCGGGTCAGTCGGGTCTGACCCGCCAGGCGGATGCCTACCTGAAGGCGGCGGAGGAGTTCGGCTGGGAGGAGACCCTGGTGCCCTCCGACCCGGCGTCCCCGGTGCGCGGCGTGGTGCGCCGTGAGGCGGTCGGCGTCGTGGCCGCGGTGATCCCGTGGAACTCGCCGTTCTCCTCGGCCACCGCGAAGATCATCCCGGCCCTGCTCACCGGCAACTCCGTGGTTCTCAAGGTCTCCCCGGAGAACTCGCTGAGCATGGGCTTCCTCGCCGAGCTGCTGGAGCGAACGGGTCTGCCCGAGGGTGTGATCAGCGTCCTGCCGGCGGACCGGGAGACCAGTGAGTACCTCGTCTCGCACCCGGAGGTCGACAAGATCGCCTTCACCGGCTCGACGCGGGCCGGCCGTCGCATCGCCTCGATCGCGGGTGAGCAACTCAAGCGCGTCAGCCTGGAGCTGGGCGGCAAGTCGGCCGCCATCATCCTGCCGGACGCAGACATCGAGAAGGCGGTCGCGGGCCTGAAGTTCGGTTCCCTGCTCAACAACGGCGAGTCCTGCATCGCCCAGACCCGCGTACTCGCCCCGCGCGGCCGGTACGAGGAGGTCGTGACCGCGCTGAAAGAGCTGGTCGAGTCGCTGAAGGTGGGCGACCCGGGCGACCCGGACACCTTCATCGGCCCGATGATCCGCCCGGACCAGCAGGAGCGGGTGCGCGGCTACATCCGGTTCGGCATCGAGGAGGGTGCCCGTCTGGTCACCGGCGGCCCACAGATCCCCGACGGTCTGGAGAAGGGCAACTACGTCACGCCCACCGTCTTCGCCGACGTCGACAACTCCATGCGCATCGCGCAGGAGGAGATCTTCGGCCCGGTCCTGGTCGTCATCGCCTACGACGACGAGGACGACGCCGTTCGCATCGCCAACGACTCCGAATACGGCCTGTCCGGCGGCGTCTGGTCCGCGGACGAAGCCCACGCCCTCGCGGTCGCCCGCCGCGTCCGTACCGGCACCGTCACGGTCAACGGGGCCTCCATCGCCTTCGACGGCCCGTTCGGCGGCTTCAAGGCCAGCGGCATCGGTCGCGAGTACGGCGCGGTGGGCCTGGGGTCCTACACCGAGTACAAGACCGTCACCGTCTGACGTGCCGGTCCTTCAGATATGCGTCACCGGTTTGACAGGTGACGCGAGAGGGGGCATGCTGATGGTCGTCCAAGGCAGCAGCGCGATTCCGAAGTGGAGACCGGTCATGGACGAGAAACTCTCGACGGACACCGCCGCAGCCGCACGGCACGCGCGGTTCGGCAAGCTCCCCGAGCGCATTCGCTTCGAGGACATGGCCGAAGAGGTGGAGCCCGCACCGGCCGGCGGGGTGCGCACCTACAACCCCGAGGGCTCGTGGAAGTACTACTCGTGCCTCGCGCTCGACCTGGGGCTGTAGACCCGCGCCCGACCCTCATTTCCGAGCGAAGGGCGAGGGTCGACATGACTTCTCTGGCGCACACACGTGGGCAGGACGTCAGGTCCCGAGGTGCCGCCCATGGGGTTGTCGCTGCCGCCCCTGTCGAGCGACTGCCCCACAGCGCGAACAACTCCGCCGGCCAGGACCGGCCCGCCGGCGCGCAGGTGTGGAACGGGGCGCAGGGCGCGGTGCTTTCGGGCTACGGCCCGCCGGTGTCGAGCCTTCTCTGAGGGGCCGCTCGGCAGGGCGGGAATCCCGGACCCGGGGTGGTGGGCGGTCTCACTTCCGGCGTTCAGGGCCCTACAAGGGTGTACATGACGGACCGTTCCCGCTTGTGGCGCTGGATGCGTCCCTCGGCGACCAGGGGAGCAGGCTCGCCGGGCAGCGGCCGACGCGCGAGCCCGAGCGACGGATCAGTTCGAGGGCGTGGCGGGTGAGGTCTTCTTCCGCGCGCGATACGCCGCTGCCTTGATCTTGTTGCCGCACGACTCCATGCCGCACCACTGTCGCCGCATGCCGCGGGAGCGATCGATGTAGATGCGCGTGCACTCCGGGTTGCCGCACTCCTTCAGCAGGGGGACGTCCGGGCCGCTGAGCAGTTCGACCGCCTGCCGGGCCACCGTGGCCAGGGCCTGCTCGGGCGTCGCGTCGGTGTGCCGGCCTGCCAGGGTCAGCTGCGGTGTCGCGGGCGTCTTGCGCGCTGCGGCGTTCAGCACGGCGAGCGCCTCGCGGTCGAAGTCCTCACCCAGGCGACGGTTCGTGACGAGCCGGTAGATCACCTCGCGCACGGTCGTCGCTTCCCGGACGTCCTCCTCCTTGCCGGGTGTGATCGTGTCCACGAGCCCGGACTCCAGGTACCAGGCGTTCAGGCGTTCCGGCGTCACGAACATCTCGAATCGTGTCGAGCGCCGGGCGCGCAGAGTGGCCGCGAAGTCGAGGGCCGGGTGCCCGCAGACGAAAACATGGTCAAAATTCACATCACCATTTTGACAGGTGACTCCCATCTGAGGCAAGAATCGTCACCGGTTCGGGTGGTGTGCGCGGCGGAGGGCGTGATCGTAGGGGCGGCTCAGCGCCGGATCTTCCCCCTTCGCATGGTCCGTTCCCAGGCGCAGCTCGCGGCCCTGCCAGCGTCGGCGCAGCCAGCGGTCGTGGCCGGCGACCACGATCGCGCCCGGGCCGGGGGTGCCCAGAGCCTCCTCCAGTTCATCGCACAGACGAGGGGAGAGGTGATTGGTGGGCTCGTCGAGCAACAGCAGGTGCGGCGGACGGGCCATCAGCAGCGCCAAGGCCAGGCGCCGACGTTGCCCCACGGACACATGCCCGACGGGTTTGCCCAGGTCCGCCTCGTGCAGCAGACCGAGCGGGCCGAGGGGCACCTCCTCGGCCCGCTCCGGGCCCACCGACAGCTCATAGGTGTCCCGGACCGTGCGGTCGGGCCGCTCGAACTCGGTGTCCTGGGTGAGCAGCCCCACTGTCAGCCCGCGCCGCCTGTGCACTTCGCCCTCCGCCGCGAGGCGTCCGGCGAGCACGGCCAGCAGTGTGGACTTGCCCGCCCCGTTGCCGCCCGTCACCAGCAGCCGGTCGGCCGCCGCCACCTCCAAGCCGTCCAGCGCGAGCCGGCCGGCGACCCGCACCGCACACAGGGACACCAGGGGGCGCGGACCGTCTTCCCCGCGCGCGGCGAGTTCCCCGGCCGCGAAGCGCAGCGGCCGGGGCGGCTCGGCGACCCGGGTGCGCTCCAGTTCCTCCAGCCGGCGGGTGGCGTTGCGCACGCGGCGGGAGATCTGGCTCTGGACCCGGCCCGCCCGGTGGCCATAGCCCATCTTCTCGTTGTCGCGCGGCCCCCGGTCCGGGGCGACGCGGCGCGCGGTCACCCCCGCCGCGTGCCGCAGTTCCTCCAGCTCCTGCCGCTCCTCGGCATAGCGTCGCTCCCAGCGCTCCCGTTCGGCGCGCTTCTCACCCAGGTAGGCGCTGTAGTTGCCGCCGTAGCGAACCGGGCCGTCGACCGCCGGGTCCAGGTCGATCAGGTCGGTGCAAGACAGCGTCGAGGAAGGCGCGGTCGTGACTGGCGAGCACGACGGCCCCGGGAAGGCCGCAAAGCTGTTCCTCCAGGAAGACGGCGGCACTGTCGTCAAGGTGGTTGGTCGGCTCGTCGAGCAGCAGTGCCGGCGGTCGCCGGACCAGCAGCGCCGCCAGGGCCAGCCGGCCTCGCTGCCCGCCGGAAAGCGAACCGAGGGTGCGGTCGTGCCCGAACGCGCCGAGGCCCAGACCCTCCAGCACCAGGGCGGCGCGGCGGTCGGCGTCCCAGGACTCGCGGACCTGGGCCTGCGCCAGCCCCCTGCCGTAGGAGTCGAGCAGTTCCTGGTGGCGGGGGTCGTCCTCCGGGACCCGGGCGAGCACCTCGGTGAGCCGTTCCAGCTCCGCGAGGTCCGCCCGGGCCTCACGCAGCGCTTCGTCCAGCACCGCGGCGATGGTCGAACCGGCATCGAACGGCATCTCCTGGCGGAGGAAGCCGAGGCCGTCGGGGCGGGAGACGCTTCCCGCGTCGGGTTCGTCCACGCCGGCGAGCAATCGCAGCAGGGTGGACTTGCCGACGCCGTTCTCCCCGATGAGGCCGATCCGGTGACCGGGGGAGGCGGTCAGGGAGACGCCGTCGAGGACACGTCGGCCGCCCAGGGAGCGGACGAGGTCGTGGGCGAGCAGGGCAGGCTGGGGCACGGGTTTCCGTCCAGGGTGTGAGCGGTGGTCGGCCCGCCGGGCGCACGGCCGCGGACGCGGGCCACTGCACATGCCGACGGCTCACACCGCGGGGGCTCCCGTCTCGGTGAGCGTGCCGTCCGCCAGGCGCAGCCGGCGATTCACCCCGATCTCGGCGAGGAACCGCTCGTCGTGGCTGATCACCATGAAGGCACCCTGGTAGGAGATGAGGGCGCTTTCCAGCTGGCCGACGCTGACCAGGTCGAGATTGTTGGTCGGTTCGTCGAGCAGCAACAGGTGGGGAGCCGGATCGGCGCACAGGACGCAGGCCAGGGTGGCACGCAGCCGTTCACCACCGGAGAGCACCCCGGCCGGCAGGTGCGCCCGGGCACCCCGGAAGAGGAAGCGGGCGAGCAGGTTCATCCGCTCCGCCTCGGGCCGCTCAGGGGCGAACGCGGCGAAGTTCTCCGCCACGGTGCGGTCCAGGTCCAGCAGGTCCAGGCGCTGCGAGAGGTAGGCGATACGGCCGTCGTTGCGCCTGGCCTCCCCGCTTTCCAGGGCGAGTTGGCCCGTGATCAGACGCATCAGGGTGGTCTTCCCGGCGCCGTTGGGTCCGGTCAGCGCGATGCGCTCGGGACCCCGGACGGTGAGGTCGACACCGCCGTCCGCGAACACCTGCCTGCCATCCAGTCGTACCTGCATCCCCTCGCCGAGGAAGAGGTTGCGGCCGGCGGGCACCCGGGTGTCCGGTAGGTCCAGGGTGAGGCGCTGCTCCTCGCGCACGGCGCGTCCGGCCTCGTCGAGGCGGGTCCTGGCCTCGCTGACCCGGGCCGAATGCATCTGGCCGGCCCGGCCGGCGGACTCCTGTGCGCCCCGCTTCATGGTGCCGGCGAAGATCCGGGGCAGACCGGCGCTCTTGAGGTTGCGGGCGGCGTTGCTCGCGCGCCGCTCGGCGCGTTCACGGGCCTGCTGCATCTCGCGCTTCTCCCGCTTCAGCTCCTGCTCGGCGTTGCGGACGTTCTTCTCGGCGACCTCCTGCTCGGCGCGCACGGCCTCCTCGTACGCGGTGAAGTTGCCTCCGTAGAAGCGCAGTTCGCCGCTGCCGAGTTCGGCGATGCGGTCCATGCGGTCGAGCAGAGCGCGGTCGTGGCTGACGAGCAGCAGACAGCCGGTGAAGTCCGACAGCACGTCATAGAGCTTGTGCCGGGCCTCCAGGTCGAGGTTGTTGGTCGGTTCGTCGAGCAGCAGGACGTCGGGACGCTTCAGCAACTGGGCCGCGAGGCCGAGGGAGACGACCTGGCCGCCGCTGAGGGTGCTCAGGCCGCGGTCCAGGTCGAGCCCGGCCAGGCCCAGGCGGTCGAGCTGGGCGCGGGTGCGCTCCTCGATGTCCCAGTCGTCGCCGATGGTGGTGAAGTGCTCGTCGCTGACGTCCCCGGACTCGACGGCGTCCAGGGCTCGGATCACGGCGGCGACGCCGAGCACCTCGGCGACGGTGAGGTCGCCGGTCAGGGGGAGGCTCTGCGGGAGGTGGCCCAGGGTCCCTTCGACCGACAACGAGCCGGTGCCGGGCTTGAGTTCACCGGCGATCAGCCTGAGCAGCGTGCTCTTGCCGGCCCCGTTCGGGGCGACCAGGCCCGTGCGGCCGGTCGTGACGGTGAAGGACAGGTCGCTGAAGACGGGGGTGTCGTCGGGCCAGGCGAAGGACACGTTGGAGCACACGACGGCGGCGTCGGACATGGAGATGACCTCGAGAGAACTGCGGACAGAGAGAGCTCTGCCCTGGGCAGGCGTGGGAAAGGAGGTACGACGAAACGGCCGCTCGGCGGCGCTTCCTCAGCGCTTCCGGTGGCCGTCAGATCCGGGTCTCACCCGGAGATGTCGTCTTCACCCACCACGTCTGTGACTCCTCGATGCACGGTCGACGTCGCTGACAGCGTAACAGCGTCGATCGACGGCCAGCCTCTCCTGTGGGGCACCACTGAGCCTGTGGTCGCCGGTGCGCTCGGCACCCTGCCGGTCGGGTCCCCTGCCGAGAGATCGGGGCCGACCACACCGGTGGTGAACCTCAGCGTGTGACCGGAGCCCGGCTTGTGGGGCACCAACTCCTCTGTGTAAAGCATGCGCACCTCGCTTCCGGCGTTGAGCCGCTCGCTCCGCTCCCACACGCCTGGGCCGCGTTCGGTTCTCGGCGGTGCTCGACAGCCGGGGGCGCGTCAGCTCAGCAAGGGCTCCGCCACACCCCGAGTTCCGGCTTCTTCACCATCGATGACAGCCTCAGCCGTCGGGACTCGGCACAGAAACCGCTCCGCGGCTCCGTGTACTCCACGTGGAACACCGCTTTGCCGGCCGCGATGAACGGGGAGAGCTCGCCGCACTCCTCGTACTGGGCGCACTCCTCGTTGACCGCGAAGTCGAAGTGGGCCACGAGTTGTGGGATTTGGGGGAGGTCGTTCTTCAGACCCACGGACAGTCCTCGCGCGTGTGCGATGGCCGCGATCATGCGGTTGTATCTCAGCTGGTCGCGTGCGGTGAGGGGGAAACCGGTGTCGTTGCCGTAGCCCTCCACCAGATCGGGCTCCACGGCGTCGAATCCCTTGTCGCGGCACATGTCGAAGCGACGTTCCATGATCGGTCGCAGGACGGTCAGCTGCCGGATGTCCAGCCATCGTTCGCCCGCCCATCCGTTGGGCCCGCCGAGCACCGAGTGCGGGAAGGCGTCCCGGTCCGGGCGGAAGTTCTCCCACGCGCCGACGTTGACGTAACAGATGACTTTCCTCCCCGCGCGGTGCAGCCGGGCCACGTCCGCCGCGGAGTTCTCGAATCCGTCGATGTCGTAGACCGGAACGTCGGCGGAGGCGTCGACCTTGCCGTCGAGCTGCCACTGCCAGGAGAGGCCGGGACGGGGTTTCCACACCGCTCTGGAGGGTGAGGGGGAGACGGGCGGCCGCGACGGGGGAGGGGCGTGGCCCGGCGAGGTCGCCGGCCCTTCCGGTTCGGGTGCCGGCGATCGGGAGGGGGTTGCCGTGTGCGGTGCGGCCGACGTCGTACCGTGCGCGTCGGCGGGCCGCTCCGCGCTGCCGGAGCAGCCCGTCAGCCCCGCGGCCGCCAGAGCGGTCAGCAGGGCCGCGCAGGAGAGGCGCCTCCCCTTCTTCCTCCTCATCGCTCCGCCCCGGTGAGGGCGGGTGTCAACTGCGCCCAGGGGTTGGGTGGTTCGCCTGTCACCGGGCCGCAGACCGCCGCTCCTCGCTCGTGTGCGGTGCGCACGGCGAGGGGAACGAGTGCCTCGGGCACGCCGTAGACGAGGTGGCACAGCCGGTCGGGTGCGTGCCGCGCGGTCCACGCGGGTCGGCTGAAGGCGGAGACGTACGTCGACCAGTGGCCCTCGAAGGTGACGGTCAGATCGGCGAGGCGGGCGTACCCCGGGGCCGGGTGGACCCCGGGGTTGAGGACGACCGTGCCCACGCCCAGGCGGCGCAGCGTCCGCACCAGGCGGCGACATCCCGGCAGCCCGTCGGCGGTCGCCGTCACCCGGTCGAGGAAGCAGCCGTCCGCCGCGTACCACTCCCGGTGCCGGCGTACGTCCTCGATGATGTCGGCGGGGTCGCGCACCCCGTAGTCGGTGTCGACGTAGCCCAGCAGACGCGCTCCCGCGGCCCGCAGCGCACCGGCCGCGGCGGTGAACGCCGGGTCGGGGGTCTCGCCCGGGCCGCTCGCCGGGTTGAGGACGACCCCGTAGGTGCGGGGCGCGGCGGTGATCAGCCGGTGCCAGGCACCCGGGTCCTCGGCCGGATGGACGTACAGCGGAATCAGCAGGTTCACGGTGTACGGCAGCCTTCCCACAGCGTGGCCAGCGCGTCGTCGAGGGTGTGGGCGGGGCGCCAGCCCAGGGCCCGCCCGGCGGCGGTGATGTCCGAACACTGCCACGACACCTGCGCGGATCGGGCCGAGCCGGCCGAGCTCGCCGTGGTCTCCTCGATCCGGCCGCGGAAGCCGGCCAGGCCGGCCAGACCCCGCACCAGGTCGCGCACCGGGACGGCCCGGCCCCCGCCGATGTTGAGGACGGGCGGCAGCGGGCCCGCAGCCGTGGCCGCGAGCACCGCCGCCCGCGTCACGTCGCGTACGTCGACGAAGTCGCGGTGGGCCGACAGGTCACCGAGCCGCAGCAGCGCCTCCGGGTCGGGGCCGGCCTCGCGCAACAGACCGGCGATCCGCCCGGGAAGCCCGGTGGGCGGCGCTCCGGGGCCCACCGGATTGCCCACCCGCAGCACCACCGCGTCCAGGCCGGAGGCGGTCACCGCGACCGTGCCCGCGAGCTTGGTCGCGCCGTAGGGGCCGACCGGGCGGGTGGCCGCCGACTCCGTCACCAGGGTGTCCGGGGTGCCGGGGCCGTATTCGGCGGCCGAGCCCAGGTGTACCAGGCGGGCCGCGGGGGCCGCCTCGCGCAGCGCGGCACACAACACCGCCGGGCCGCGGGCGTTGACCTCGGCGAGGGTGACGGCGTCACCGCCGGTGGCGCCCGCGCAGTTGACGACGATGTCGGGCGCGGCCGTCGTGAGGGTCTTCGCCAGCTGTTCCGGGAGGATACGGGCGAGATCGACGTCGAGGTCGGCGGAGGGCGACCTGCCACCGCCGAGGACCAGCGCGCCCGGCAGGTCGCGCAGCCGCTCGGCGACGTGAACGCCGAGATAGCCGGTGAAGCCCAGGACGAGAATGCGCATGACGTGCTCAGGCTCCCTTGAGCAGCAGCGACTTACGGCTGGTGAACTCGGCGTTGGCCCGGTCGTAGTCGTCCGGGCGGCCGATGTCGAGCCAGTACCCGTCGAAGTCGTAGGCGTGCGGCTGGTTGTCGGTCTCGAGCAGGTCGAGCACCAACTCGTCGAAACCGAGCGGGAGACCGGGCGTGTAGCCGTCGAGGGTGGCGCGGGACAGGCCGTAGACACCCATGGAGACGCGGTAGTCCATGCTCGGCTTCTCGGTGAACGCGACGACCTTGCTGGCGTCGGTGGTCAGCACCCCGAAGTCGATGTGCACCTTGCGGGCGT
The DNA here is from genome assembly GCF_042955215.1 of Streptomyces sp. NPDC012466. Taxonomy (NCBI): domain Bacteria; kingdom Bacillati; phylum Actinomycetota; class Actinomycetes; order Kitasatosporales; family Streptomycetaceae; genus Streptomyces; species Streptomyces sp. NPDC012466. The sequence goes on from NZ_JBIBEQ010000004.1 coordinate 102,956, forward strand.
ACGTGGCGATGGTCAGGGGGGCGCCGGACGCGCGGTGCCGGCGCAGGACGTCGGCGTAGTCGAGGTCGGTGAGGACGTCGCCGTTCATCACCAGGAAGGTCTCGGGCAGGCGGTCGCGCAGGGTGAGCAGCGGGCCCATGGTGCCCAGCGGGTTCTCCTCGGTGGCGTAGTCGACGGCCAGGCCCCACTGGGAGCCGTCGCCGACGTAGGCGCGGATGATCTCGCCGAGGTGGCCGATCGCTATGGTGCAACTGGTGAAGCCGGCCGCGGAAAGCTGGCGCAGCACGATCTCCAGAATGGCGTGCTGGTCGCCGATGGGGACGAGCGGCTTGGGCAGCGCCGTGGTGTAGGGCCGCAGCCGGACGCCCTTGCCTCCCGCCAGGATCACTGCGTGCATGGGGCTCCTCCTTCGTGAACGCTTCGTGGACGTGCGCGGACGTGACGGACGAGATCCGCTGTGAGGCGTCAGATGTTGTAGATGCCGGTCTTGTAGCGGGCGAGGTTGGCCGGGTCGCGGAAGAACTCCACGGTGTGCGCGAGGCCTTCCTCCAGGGTGTGGGCGGGCTGCCAGCCGGTCGCGGCGGCGAGCCGGCTCGCGTCGGCGACCAGGCGCATCACCTCGGAGTTGGCCGGACGGATGCGGGCCTCGTCCTCGCGCACGTCGAGTGCGGTGTCCATCACCTTGCCGATCAGCGCGACCAGGTCGCCGACCGAGATCTCCCCACCTGTGCCGGCGTTGAAGGTACGGCCCACGACCTGCTCGGCGGGCGCGGTACCGACGGCGAGGAAGGCCTGCGCGGTGTCCCTGACGAAGGTGAAGTCCCGGGTGGGGCGCAGGTCGCCGAGGGTGATCGTGCGTTCTCCCGCCGCGACCTGCCCGATGACGGTGGGGATGACCGCGCGCATGGACTGACGCGGACCGAAGGTGTTGAAGGGCCGCAGTGTGACGACCGGGGTGTCGAAACTGGCGTGGTAGCTGTCGGCCAGCCGGTCCCCGCCCGCCTTCGAAGCGGCGTACGGCGACTGGGTGTTGATGGGATGGTCCTCGGTGATGGGCACGGTCTGCGCGGTGCCGTACGTCTCGCTGGTGGAGGTGTGCACCAGCCGGGGCGTGCCGAGGGCGCGCACGGCTTCCAGCACGTTGAGGGTGCCGGTGACGTTGGTGTCCACGTAGCTGTGCGGGGCCTGGTAGGAGTAGGGAATCGCGATCAGAGCGGCCAGGTGGTAGGCCGTGTCGGCGCCTTCGAGGAGACCGCGGACGGAACCGGGATCCCGGACGTCGCCGAGGACGATCTCCACCTGGTCCAGGACGTCCGGTCGCAGGGTCTCCAGCCAGCCGTAGGAGGAGAAGGAGTTGTACTGGGCCATGGCCCTGACCCGGTGTCCGGAGGCGACCAGGGCCTCGGTGAGGTGGGAGCCGATGAAGCCCTCGGCTCCGGTGACGGCGGCGAGCGGTGCGGAGGTCACTGGGTGGTCCCTTCGGTGCGGTGAGAGGCGAGCAGGGTCAGGCGTGCGGGGCGGGCCGGCCGAGCAGCCACAGCGCGCACGCCGACAGACACAGGGCGGCGGCGCCGCAGCTGAGCGGCAGTGCCAGGGCGGTGCCCGGTGGCAGCCGGAACAGCACGACCGCTCCGGCACCGCCGGCCGCCGCGAGGCAGATCCCCGCCGAGGACCAGGCCGCTCCGAACGCCTGGAGAAGCAGCGCGGTCCACAGGACGGCGGCGAGCAGCAGCAGGGCGACGGGGTCGGCGCCGGTGAGCAGGGCCGCCGGCAGCAGCGGTGCGAGATAGGCGAGCAGGCAGAGGCCGAGGATGCCGGCCGAGCGCAGCAGGAACCCGGCGGGCGTGGCGGTGGCGCGCAGCGCGGCGACCGACAGTCCGCGGTAGCGGTACAGCAGCCATTCCGCCGGCCCCATGCTCAGCGTCAGCACGATCACCGCGTACGGTTCCTCCCGCCCCTCCAGCAGCACCAGCACCCCGGCGGCCAGCCCGAACAGGCCGTACGGCAGGGACCGCGACAGGCGGGGCCGGGTCGTACCGGCGACGGCCGGGACGGCGAGGGCACCGCGCAGGACCCGGCCGGTGACGGTGAGCGTGGCGAGCAGCGCCAGCAAGGGCAGCCCGGTCCGAAGCGCGGGGCCGGGCTCCCACCACGGCAGGACGCAGGCACCGGCGAGCAGCGGGCTGAGCGCGGCCAGCAGCAGCCGTTCCCGCCCCAGCACCAGCAGCACGCCGGCGGCCGCCAGGTACGCGGACTGCGCGGCCGCCACCAGGGTCACCGGTCCGCCGTCGGCGGGCAGCGCGGCCACCGCCGTGGCCACCACCGCCCCCGCGGGCGCTCCGGCCAGAAGGGTACGGCCCGCCTCCCGGCGTCCCGTCGCCATCCGCAGGTGCGCGCGGTGACCGAGTGCCTGCCCCCACGCCCAGGACACGAGTCCGGCCACGATGAGGGCGGGGGCGTGCCCGTCGGCGTTCCACAACGGGGCCGTCAGCAGGTAGGCGAGGCCCGGCAGGGCGAACAGCACGCCCCGCAGCAGACAGCGCAGGGTGTCGGGGCGCCAGGGGTCGGGCCCGGGGGCGGGTTCGGGGAAGGTGCGCGGCACCCGGTCGTACAGCGCGGAGGCGAGGGAGAACAGGTTCGGGTGGCCGTACCGTTCGTTGATCAGGGAGGCGGACAGCCCCTCCGCCTCCAGCAGCGCGGCCACCTCGTAGGGGTGGACGGCGGGGCCAATGCGGTCGGCGAGTTCGGCGGCGAGTTCACTGACCGCCTCCTCGTCGGGGCCGCGTCGGGGCAGCCTGATGGCGAGCGTGGTGTCGTCGAGCGCCCAGCGCGGCCGACGGCGTGGCGGGCGGGTGCCGGCCAGGCGGATGGCCAGGGTGTCCTGTTCGGGCCCCCCGGGTTCGAGGGATATCGGCCCGCTCACAGGGCGAGGCTTCCCGTGCCGTGGACGGCCGGGGCCGACATCCTGACCGTCGTGGGCATGACCGTCGGCTTCCGTGGTGGATGGGCGAGTTCCAGATAGACGGACCGAAACGTGTCAATGGTCTGCCGGAGGGTGAACTGCTCGATGACCCGTAGCCGGGCCGCCTCACCCATCGACCTGCGCCGCCCGGGATCGCCCAGCAGCTCCAGCGCGGCCGTGGCCATCGCCTCGGGATCGCGCGGAGGCACCACCAGCCCGGTGTCGCCCACGGCCTCGCGGACACCGCCCACGTCGGTGGAGACGGTCGCCCGTCCGCAGGACATGGCCTCGATCAGAGTGAAGGGGAAGCCTTCGCTGATGCTGGAGAGCATCACGACGTTTCCGGCGGCGTAGGCGTCCTTGATGTCGTCGACGCGCCCTTCGAAGGTGACGGCGTCGGCGTGTCCGAGCTCGGCGGCCAGGGCCTCGCAGCGTTCCCGGTAGGCCTCTCCGCCTCGCGGTGTCCCGCCGAACAGCCGCAGCCGCGCGTGCGGAAGCTGGTCGCGGACGAGGGCGAAGGCCCGGATGAGGGTCTCCAGATCCTTGATGGGGTCGACGCGGCCCGCCCAGCTGAGGGTGGGCACGTCCGGTTCGGGCCCGGCCGCCGGGAACGCGGCGGGGTCGACGCCGTTGTAGACCGTGCGGATCGACTCCGGGTCGGCGCCGCCCTCCTCCTCCCACAGCCGGTTGTAGCGGTTGCCGGGTGTGATCAGGGCGGCGCGTCGGTAGCTCTCCTGGGCGAGCAGCCGGAAGAACCCGAGGATCACGGCCTTCACAGGCCAGCGGTAGGGCGCGGTGCGGTAGCCGAGGTAGCGCTCACGCAGATAGACCCCGTGCTCGGTCAACAGCAGCGGCACACCGTGGTGTTCGAGGGCGGCGAGGCCCGGCAGGACGGCGACCCCGCCGCTGACCGCGTGGGCGACCCCGCTCTCGGGCGCCGGTGCTGCCAGCGGGCGCAGGGCGTGTTCCAGCAGGGCGGTCGCGGTGAGCGCGTCGTGCAGGGTGGGCTGTGCCTCGCGCACGGCGAGACCGGGGCGGTTCCACAGCGCGGTGAGGATCGCGATCGCCCGGTCCCCGCGCAGGAAAGGGCTCAGCGTCCCCTCCGCTGCCGCCCGTGCCAGCGCGTACAGGGCGGGCGCGAACCCGTCCTCGGTGCGCGGATCGAGCAGTGCGGTGAGGAACCGCTCGTAGGCGGCGGCCAATTGGTTGCGGGGCCGGCCACGGGGCGGGCGGCCCTCGGGCGGGGCGCCCCACATGGGGACGGACAGCACGCTGGAGACGTGCGCGGGCAGGTCCCATACGACCGGCTCACGTCCGGTGCCGGTGACGGCGATGACGTCGAAGGCGAGGTCCGGCATGCCCTGGACGAGCTGGTCGCACCAGACGCTGACGCCGCCGTGACTGTGCGGGTAGGTGCCTTCGGTGAGCAGGGTGACGCGCGTCGCTCCGGTATGTCGCGCGCCCTGGGGAACGGGCATCGATGTGCTCCACGGCCGAGGTGTGGGGTGGTTCGGTCCGGTCCCGGCCGCCGGGGGGCGGCCAGGACCTCGGGTCGGTCCTGGGCGGGTGCGCCGTTCAGTCGTCCGCGGTGTGGCCCAGCGGGTCGGTGACGCCCGCGGGGACCCGGGTCCGCGGGGCGGGGCCGGTGGCCGGGGCGGGCTTCGAGGCGTCGGCGGCCGGAGCCGTCGCGGACGCCGGCAGGGTCAGAGCGAGCGGGGTACCCGTGGAGGGCGTCCAGCCGGACACCGCCCCCGCGTACGCCTCGCCGAACGCGGCGCCGGCCAGTGTGGTGCCGGTGGGCAGGGTCGCCGTGACGGCCAGCCCGGCCGGTGCGTCGACGGTCACCGTGTCGCCGACGCGGTAGGCGGTGACCTGTCCGGCCCGGAGCGCGGCCCGCCAGTCGGCCCGGCGCTGGAGTTCGGCGCCGATGTCCTTCATCCGCGGGTTCACCACGGGTGTGTCCTCGGCGAACAGTGCCTCGTAGCCGTCCAGGACGCCGTTGAGGACGGGGTAGGCGATGCGGTCCTCGGCCAGGTTCGACTGGTGGATGAAGTGCGGCTTGGGGTCGTTGGCCAGGACGTGCCCGAGGGCGATCCGCGTCTCCAGCGGGACGATGTGGTCGGCGTAGCCGGTGGCGGCGTCCAGTGGCGCCGCCAGACAGGTGGTGGTGGCCGGGTTGTCGTCGCAGATGCCGCTGCCGCCCTGGGCGCGGCTGGTGTAGATCCAGTTGTACTCGTCGACCTGCTCGGCCGCCCGGCCGGCGTTGTAGAAGACGTTCATCGGGTAGCGGGGCACGGTGGTGGCCGGGCCGACCTGCCGCTGGGCGGGCTCACGGGAATTGTCCGAGCCGAGCCAGGTGATGTCGTTGTCGTCGAGGGCGAGCGCCAGGTGGGGGTTGTCCACGGGCTGCTGCGGCAGCACCTTCATGCCGGAGTGCTCACCGGTCACCAACTCGCCGTTCACCAGAGGCAGTCCGGCCCTCTCGCCCCAGACCCGGTTGGTGGCGATCTCGTCGGAGATGTCGTTGCGGCTCATCCACCGGGTGCTGCCGTCGGCGTTGGTCGCGCACTTCCAGGGCACCACGGTCGTGTCCTGCACGCAGCCGAGGAAGGGGTGCGAGTAGGTGTGGTTGATCCAGCGGAACTCGCCCCGCCGTGCGATCAGCCGGTCGGCCAGCGGGTCGGCGCCGTTGTGGTCCTCGCGATGGTCGGCGCTGCCGGCGCCGTTGTAGGCGAAGTCGAGGGTGAAGTCCTTGCTGTTCTGCCAGTCGACGGCGTGGTCGACGTCGCCCGGCGTCATCCGGATCGGGTCGGGCGTCGCGTCGGGGTCCGCACAGTCGACGTCGCCGGGCGTGCAGTTGAGCTGACTGTTCCAGCGGTCGTCGGCGGCGAACACGTCGTCCACGTGGACGGAGAAGTAGTTCCGCGAGGCGCCCAGGTGCACACCACCGGTCATCCACTCGACGATGCCGCGGGCCAGGAGGCGGAACTGCTGCTGGTACTGGTTGTAGACGAAGGTGACGACCAGTTCGCGCCGCCCGTCGTGCCGGTACTCGCCCACCAGCGTGCCCTTGCCCGACTGGCCGGGGATCGCCGCTTCCACGTACGGGGTGAAGTCGGCGCCCACCACGGGCTTCGACAGGTAGGCGTAACTCTCGCCGACGGCCGGGTCGTTGTCCTCGAAGGGCACCGGCCCGTCGAGATAGCCGAAGGGGCCCGACGTGCCGGCGGCGGTCACCTCCGCCCGCCTGCCGTCGATGCTGCCGGAGTAGCCCCCGTTGACCGGGTACTGCAGACCGGCTTCGGGACGGGCGTAGGTGTAGGCGTCGACCTGGGGAACGTCGTAGGTCCGCTCGTACGCCGCCAGTGCCGCCATCTCGGACGATCCGGCCGGGAACGGGTTGTCGTTGGGCAGCACGACGGCCTGGAACTTGGCGCGGGGCCTGCCGTCGACGGTGTCCGCGAGGAAGTCCGCGTCGATCACGGTCCGGCCGGACTCCGTGAGGTCGATCCGGGTGTACGGCGTGCCGGCCGCGGCCAGTTCGGCGGCTATCGCGTCGGTGGACGGGCCGCCGTCGCTCACCACCAGCACCCGCAGGTCGATACGGGGCGTGGTGTCGGCGTGTGCCGCGCCGGCCGGCAGGCCCAGTGCGGCGATGAGCGCGCCCACCGTGAGCACGGTGGTGCGAAAGGTCCGCTTCATGCGGTGAGGTCCCCTCCCCGGGCAGGGGTGAGCACGGCTCCCGTGGAGCGGACGCACCCCCTTGCGTGCCGCCGGCGTCCCCCTCAGAAGCCAGTTCGTCACGCATCCGTTCGTGTCACATAGTGATGTCTGTGTGGAGATTTAGCGGTCATGTTGCGGAACATGACGGAAAAGCGCAGGTGACGAAATGGGCACTCCCGGAAGCGAAATGAGCCGTTCCAGGTGGCCGGGAGGGGCCGGACCCGGGGATGCGCCTGTCCGGCGCGCCGGTCCGGGGCTGGTCCGGGCCCTGCGGCGCACCGGCGGGCCTGTGGGGCCCGCCGGTCGGAGTGCCAGTGGTCCAGACCGGGGCGGGGGTCTGGGCAAGGAGGCTTTCAGGTCACGGGCGCCGGGGTCCGGACGGAGCGTCAGGAGCAGAGCACTCGCGTCACGGGCGTGTAGACCGGGCCGCCGCTGACGTTCGTCGAGTCGCTGAACTCGGCGTAGAAATACGAGTAGAAGCCGATGTTGCCGTTACAGCCGGAGTCGGCGGCGACGTTCAGCGTCAGGGTGACCGTACGGCTCTGACCGGGCGGGATGGTGGCGCCGTAGTTGGAGCCGAGGTTGGCCGGACCGGTCCCGGAGCAGGGGGTGGAGCCGTTGGCGGTGGCCAGGCTGCACCCGGTGAAGCTGTACTTCAGGTCGGGGCGCTGCGTGGTCAGCCATGTCGGCTCGATCGTCTGGTACACGAACCAGACGTCGTAGGTGTTGTGGTTGGTGAGGGTCATCGACAGGTTGACCGTGCCGCCGGGTGTGGTGGTGGCGCTGTCGGTGGCGAAGGTCAGCTCCGCCGGCGCCGGGTCGGCGGCGCTCGCGCCCGGGGCCAGGCCGAACACGGCGAGCGCGAGGGCGAGCACGGCGCCGAGGCCGAAACGTCTCATCAGGGGTGATCGCATGGCCTGGGAGGCTAGGCAGGGGCTCGACGCAGCGTCTGCCCCATGGGGAAGACGCGGTCGGCCGCTCGGCTGGAAGTGCTCATCACGTGGATGCGGTGTGATGAAAGTGAGGAGGTGCCCCTGGGGCTGTTTGCCCAGGCAGTCAGCGGGGGCGGAGGCGGTGGTGTGGGTCGGGCGCCGCTGACGGCCTCCATGGGCGAGAAGATGACATTGGCGCGTATCGCATCCGGCGGACTCCCGTCTCACCCGTGATCACCCCGGGATTCTCGGCCATCCGCCGGTTTCCGGCCTGCGGAACCTCACCCTTCGCGCGGCAGGCGGCCTCACCTCTTGACGGCCTCCGCGATCCGCAGGGCGGCCTCTGCGGGAGTGAGGTGCGTGGTGTCGATGACCTCGGCCTCGCTGTGCAGCCAGGTGCGGGCCGCCTCGGCGTAGGGCTCGAGGTGAGACAGGCGGAACGAGGAGGGGCCGAGAACCGTGTCTCCCTCGATGCGCCCGCGGAGGGTGTCCTGATCGGCGTGGAGGACGAAGTGCCGGACCGGAATGCCATGGTCGGCGAGGCCCGCGCTGATCTCGCGCCAGTACTGCTCGACCAGGACGGTCATCGGCATCACCAGAGTGCCACCGGCGTAGTCGAGTACGCGCCGGGCGGTCTCGACCACGAGCGGTCGCCACGGCGGCCAGTGCTGGAAGTTGCCCGTCCAGGGCAGCGCGGGCTTGATGTCCATGAGTGTCTCGCCGACCTTCTCGGCGTCGAACACCCTCGAATCCGGGAGCAGTTGCTGCACGAGGGCACTGGTGGTCGTCTTGCCTGCGCCGTGGGTTCCGTTGAGCCATACGATCATGGGCCTCACGCTAGCGCTGCGCCGGCCGCGAGGCGGGCACGAGAAGAATCCGGTACGGCTTCGGCGCCGCTCGGTGACAGTTCGGGGACCCTGCACCTTCCGTCGCGGCTTCCCGACCCGGAGAATTCCATGGTCGACCTCCGCGGACGGGGGATACGATCACCGGCAAGGCGGGGTCGTAGCACAGAGGTAATGCGCCGCGACGACATCTCGGAGGACGTCGGTTCGAATCCGACCGCCCCGCCCCCTCTCCGTATACGCGGTACCGGCGACGGGCCGACACCGGGGCTACTCCGCCACGGACTCGGAGTCTTCGACGAAGTAGCTGTCGTGCCGGATGCGGAACCGCTTGAGATCCTCGCCACCGCGCTGCGCCATCTCGGCGACGTGCTCGAAGTATTCTTCGCGCGGGGCACCGGGGGAGAAGAGCATGAGCATGGACATGGGCTCATCGCTCACGTTCTTGAAGGCGTGCAGGCCGCCGACCGGTACGTACAGGAAGTCGCCCGAGCGGCCCGTGACCCACTTCTCGCCGTTGTAGAGCTCCAGTTCGCCGGAGAGGATGTAGAAGGACTCCGACATCGCCTTGTGGAAGTGGGTCTTGGCGCCGGCGGATCGCGCACCCAACTCCACCTTGTACAGGCCGAATTCACCGCCGGTCGACTCGTCGGTGGCGAGGTAGTGCGTGGCGCTGCCGGGTGACGAGATGTCCGGCGGAGTGTCGGCCCGGCGGAAGACGGCGTTCACTTCGCCCTTGTCGCCGTGGTAGCGGGGCTCCGGGTACTCGAGGTGTTCCAGGTACGACATGATGCGCTCCTCTCGGCGGGTTCACCAGCATGGTGGCTGTCGTTCCGGAAGGTGGCATCGGGCTCGCGGATGACCCTGGCGCGGCCTGGGCCGAGGGCTGGAGACCTACGGCGGGTATCGGCAGTCGGCCACCGGCGGCTCACCGACTGTCTCCACCGTCGTGAGAGCCGTGAAGGGGCCGCCGTACGGGTGACGCGGCCGGGGGCACGAAGGCCCGGCCGACGACGGCCGACACGGCCGGACGTCGCACGCGACTCACCGCGGGGCGAGTCATGCCTGGCCGGCCACGGTGAGCGAGGCCGGGACGGCGTCCGTCACGAGCCGTCGGCGTGTGGAAGGGTGGAAGTGAAGTGTTGACCGACCCAGTGATCCGATCCCGGTGTGGATCTCGTGCTGGCGGCCCGGACTGTCCGGTTCGGCCGGGGCACGGGGCTTCCCCGGCGCGTCTCCTGGCCGTTCGCAGGTGGCGTGGCGCATCGTGGGCGGGTTGCTGACCTGCAAGGAGACCGCCGTACGTGTCTGCTGATGCAGGCGAGTGCGCCGGTGAGATTGACAGGTCTAAGGGGCGAATGTGATGAGCCGAGCGAATCAGCATTCGGAGCAGGCGGGTGATCCGGAGGAGGCCGCCTCCGGTCCCAGCGGGCTGATGGATCTGCTGGGTGTCGCCGCGGTGCTGGTGGAGGCCGACGGCCGGATCGACATGTGGAGCCCGCAGGCCGAGGAACTGTTCGGCTACACCGGCGCCGAGGCGGCCGGGCAGTACGCGGCCACCCTGCTTCTCCATCCCGAACACCGGGAGGCGGGCATCAGACTCTTCGCCGAGCTGATGGTCACGGGCCGGGGCTGGGCCGGGTCGTTCCCCGTCCGGCACAAGAACGGCGGCACCCGGATCGTCGAGTTCCGCAATATGCGGCTGACGGACAACCTCGGCGACCACTACGCGCTGGGACTGGCCACCGACCGGGCCACGGTGCGGCAGGTGGAGCGCGAGGTGGCCCTGTCCAGTCAGCTGGTCACCCAGGCGCCGATCGGGCTGGCCGTCCTGGACACCGCGCTGCGGTACGTGGCCGTCAACGGGGCCCTGGCCTCGATGCACGGCGTACCCGAGGCCGACCATATGGGCCGCTCCTTCCGGGAAATCCTGCCCGGCGCGCCCTTCACGACCACGGAGAACCAGATGCGGGAGGTCCTGCGGACCGGTCTGCCGTTGGTGGACAAGCAGGTGGTGGGCCGTACCCGCGCCGACCCGGACAACGACCACGCCTGGGCCGTGTCGCTCTACAGGCTGGAGGACCAGAGCGGGCACGTGCTGGGGATCGCCAGCGTGGTGGTGGACGTCACCGACCGGTACGAAGCAGCCAGGCAGGCCGACCGGGCCCAGCAGCGTCTGCGCGTGATGGCCGACGGCTCGGCCCGCATCGGAACCACCCTGGAGGTGGAGCGGACCGCCCAGGAGCTGGCGGACGTCCTGGTGCCCGACCTCGCCGACATGATCGCGGTGGACATCCTGGACTCCGTCCTGCGGACGGGCCGCCCCGACCGCGGCGAGGGCCCGGCGCTCTTCCGCGCACTGGCGGTGAAGACCGCCTACACCACCGACGCCTCGGAGGCGATCATCGCGCCCGGGCACCTCACCACCTACCACGCCGACCATCCGGCAGCCCACTGCCTCCGCACCCGCAAGCCCCTGCTGCTCACCCACCTGGACAGCGGCGACCTCAGCCGCATCGCGGCCGACGCCGCCGCCGCGGGCCTGCTCGCCCAAGCCGGTGTCCACAGCGACATGGCCGTCCCTCTCATCGCCCGCGGACAGATCATCGGCGTGATGGGCCTGGCCCGTGCCCGCAACCCGCAGCCCTTCGACGAGGACGACCTCACCCTCGCCTGCGAACTGGCCTCGTCCGCCGCGCTGAGCATCGACAACGCCATCCTTCACCAGCACATCCGAAGCGCCGCCGAAACCCTGCAGCGCAGCCTGCTGCCCCAGCCCTCGCCTCGCCGCCCGGGCCTGCAGATCGCCGCACGGTACCGGCCCGCGCAGGCGTTCAGCGAGGTCGGCGGCGACTGGTACGACATCATCCCCCTCAGCGATGACCGAACCGCCCTGGCGGTGGGCGATGTCATGGGCAGCGGTATCCCGGCCGCCACCGCCATGGGCCGGCTGCGCACCGCCACGTCCACCCTCGCCGATCTCGACCTCGCACCGAGCCGGATCCTCACCCACCTCGACAAGATCACACAGGGCCTGGACCCCTACTTCGCCACCTGCCTCTACGCGGTCTACGACCCGCGGCACTGCCGCTTGCAGCTGGCCTGTGCCGGCCATCTGCCCCCGGTCCTGGTGCGGTCCGGCGAACCACCGGAACTGCTCGACCTGCCCACCGGCATCCCGCTGGGAGTGGGTGGTGGCCTCTTCGAGACCTCCGCGCTCGCCATGAACCCCGGAGATCAACTCGTCCTGTACACCGACGGACTGGTGGAGACCCGCGACGACCCCATCGACAAGCGTCTGGACGATCTCCTGCGCCTGCTGTCCCCGCCGTGCAGCTCCGCGGAGGAGACCTGCGACCGACTGCTCGAACAGCTCCGGAAACCCGCCGACCACGACGACGTCGCACTGCTCATCGCCCATGCGCAGCCGCTGGGGTGAGCCAGGCGTGACCGAGCGGATGTGTCGGACCGGTGCTGTGCGGCAAGGAGACGACGGGGCGGCGAGGATCGGCACATCCTACGACCGCGCGACCCCTGCCGAGAGCGGGCGAGGTCGTCCTGGGTGACCCGTGGTTGGCCTGCTCTCGGCTTGCGTGGAGACACCCGGTCGCGCAAGAGTGCGGTGGACCGGAGGTCGGCTCTTGAGGGCGGGACGGGGGCAGTCGGTGTGCAGGATGGATGTGGCCGCCAAAGAGGCGGCGATCGATCGGTTCCTCCACGCGTATCCGCGGACAGCTGAGGCCGGCCGTGAGCATCCCGCCCTCAACGGGTGTGAGGAGATCCGCTGGGCGGAGTTCCCCGGGTGCCCGGCCGGGATCCCGGCCCTGCTGTACGGCCTGCTCGATCAGGCAGCCGCGGCCGAGGCCCAGCGTGTCCTCACCAGCTCCATGTTCGACCTCGCCGAGATGAACCCCGCGATGCCGGAACTGCTGCCATTCCTGCTCCGCCTCGCAGGCGACCCGGAACTTCCCGAGCGGTCCGGACTGCTGGATCACCTGATCATGGCCGCCGACTACTCCGAGCCGGTCGATCCCACCAACGAGGCCATGGCGCTGTGGTACGGCATCGACGGCGAGCATCCGGAGCGTGAGCGGTGCAGGGCCGTGTTCACGCGCTACGCGAGTGTGGTGGAGATGCTGCCGAACGGCCTGATCGCCCCGGACGGCCGTGCGAAGCTCAGGCGAGCGGCAGGACTTCCGTGACGTCCCGGCGTCCTGGGCCACGCACGACCGAAGAGGCTGTGCGGACCCGCCGAACAGGCGCCCGCAGCCGCCGGCCGAACTCGACGCCGTCCCCGTTGCAAGCCGGCGAGGAACCCTCCGCAGGTGCGGGCCGAGTTCGTCGAAACGCTGCTCGGGATTCCGCACCCCGCCGGAAGCGGATTCCCACGGCGCCGGTGGGGGACTGGTGGTTCTGCTGGACGAGCACCCCTTCGACGAGGCCGGCGTCCTTGACCGGAAGGAGCTGAAGCACGAGCCGTCTGCGGTGCACCGCCCGTAACAACCGCTGCGGCGGTGCCGTACGGCCGCCGCCACGGCCCGGCAGCTCAGCAGCGCACACCGCTGATCGCTCCCCCGGGGCCATGTCCCAACCGCGCATCGGGCAGCGACCGGATCACCGCCCCGTCCTGGAGGCCCTGCCCGTGGAATCGTCCCCCAGCCCTCACAGCCGTACCGAGCTGACGGCCACGGAGTGGCACACCGTCCGCGAGTTCCTCGGGTGCGACTGCACCGATCCGGACCCGGCCGCCTGCACCGGCTCACCGCTCGACACCCCCCGCGCCGGTCCGTGCGGACCGGCGCCCACACACCGCCAGTGCCCGTGCCACCACATCCGCACGGCGACGGAACACTTCGAGATCCGTGCGGCCGTCAAGGCACGCAGGAACGACGCCACGAAGGTGCTGCGCGACTTCGGCGCGGCTGCCGAGCGATCACCCCATCCCGACGCCGAGGTGTGGGCGGAGGCTCTCAGGTGGGCGGTCGCCCGCTTGACGGGTGGACACTCGAGCCTCCACGCCGACGAGAGGTTCGAGAGGCAGTTCGGCGCTCACCCCTACCGCTCGGCGTGGGCGCAGCCCGACCGTCCGTCCTGACACGCTCGACCGCCCCCCCACCGGCTGTTCCCCTTCTGCTGGTCCTTCCTGAACAGGATCGCGGTGTCAGCCGTCGAGCCAGTCACCTGCGAGGTCCGTGGGACGGTATCCCGTGGCGTTCCAGAGGAAATGCGGGTGGGCGCAGGCGAACATGTAGGCGAGCAGTGTGGTGTCCTCCCTCCCGGTTCGAGGGTCGTGCAGGGTGTGGAACATTTCGGATCCGACTGCGCCGGCGTCTTGTTGGACCTGACGAGCGCGGTCCTTGGACGGTGCGGCGCTGGATGCCTCCACGGCGGCTATGTAGGTGCGGCGCAGGATCTCCCATGTGCTGTCGGTGTTGCCGTGCCAGGGGCCGTGCAGTGCTTCGAAGGCATGGAGCTCGGCGTCGAAGAGCGGCCAGGTCTTGGGGTACTGGGCTCGGCAGCGGGCGGACAGCTCGGCGGTCCGGGTGCTCAGTGCCGGCGCGGTGGGCCGCGGGGTGATGGTGAGGGTGGTGCCGTGGGTGAGGATGCCGGTGCACGCGTTGGGCTGCAGGTCGCAGAGCGGGCACGCCTCGGCCGGGGGGAGTCCCTGGGTGATGCCGTCGAACCACAGGGCGTGGCGGCCCGTGAGCCCCATCCAGACGATGGTCGTGGTCATCAGCCAGGTGTTCCACATCGGATCATGCGCCTCCGGCGTGCAGCCGTACTTGACGAGGGCGATGGCGCAGGCAGCGTAGAAAGCCTTGGTGTGGGTGGGCATGTCGGCGAGCCAGAAGTTGCTGATCTCGCCGGTGAGGGCGTCGACTCGTACGTCGGCCATGTCGTCGATGACGCGGCACAGCAGCAGGGAGGCGAGGTGTTCCTCCTGCCAGAGCTCGGTGTCGGGCGAGACGTGCCAGAACAGGCAGTCCAGCATCTGGAGGATCGAATAGGTGCTCTGGCCGAGCGGGTTGGTCTGGGGGAGTACGACACTGCCCGCGTGGTGCTGCTGGAGCCAGTACTCGTCGACGGAGCGCTTGTGGGCCGCGTAGAGTCCGCAGACCAGGGCCCGTGCGCTGTTGGTGCTGAAACGCTCGGCCAAGCGGCCTTCCACGAGTTGGGTGAGGCGCGTGGTGTCGATGGTCTCGATCACGCGCTTGTATTCGTGAAAGACGAGGATGTCGTCCTCGAAGCGGTGGCGGTGGCCGAGGTCCCGTTCGAGGTCGTTCATCTGCCGGGTCCAGGACCATCCACCGGTCAGGACGCTGTCGAGTTCCCGGCGGTAGGGCCAGGTCTTGACCGTGAGGGGACGGCCGGCGCTCTGCCGCCAACCGTAGTCACCGAGCGTGCGTGCGGGGGGCGTGGGGAGCCGACGGCACAGCGGGCAGGCGCAGTCGGTTGCTTGCTCCTCCTCGCGCGGCGGGGCGAGTGCCCGGCTTCTCCAGGCCTCTTCCAGCATCCTGCTGGTCAGCCGGCAGACCTCGACATCGGTGCTGACTTGGGGGAAGGCTTCTTCGATCACGCGCAGGCTGGTGTCGAGCCGTTTCAACCTGGCGTAGCCCTCCTCGTCGGGCGGGAGGAACGCGCGCGGTGCCAGACGGAGGGCCCCCTCCACGTGCAGCGCGGTGCCGGACTGGGGGGATCTGAGTGCGTCCAGCCGCTGCTGAGCGGAGTTCTGGCACCTTCGGTGCTGCTCGGTGCTCCCCTTGATGCGTTTCGCCAAGAGGCGGGCCAGGGCGTTCCCGGCCTCCCCGCGCTGGAGCCGGGCGCTGGGCTGCGCCGGGAGCACGCTGTCGGTGGGTGCCTTCGGACCAGCACCTTCAACTCGAGATTTCACACCGGTCTCCCTTCAAGCTGTGGTCCTGCCAACGGAATTGATCGGCCTGGTGGTTGGCCGGTTGTGCCGAGAATCTGCTGTGCCTTCCGCGGACGGACTTCGCCGAACAGCCGGGCTCCTGCGACCGGTTCCGCTTCCTACGGCACGGCCGCGAGGGGCGGGACTGCCGCGTCGACGGCCGGGGTGGTGGAGCGGGTCGCCCCTACCGGAGGCACTCGCGGCCCATCAGATGCGCTGCCGCTCCAGGAAGACCAGGACGTCCGCTGACAGGGGGGTCGACGGGGGGCCGAACCTGACGTCCTGAGGCATACGCTTCCTTTCGGGAGACGGACCGCAGAGTCCCCCCGGCCCTGCACACAGGCGGCCGCCGAGACCGCCCGCACAATCGAACTGAACTTCGCAGAACGAAAGTTGAACCGAGAAGCGCTACGAGGCTGCCCAGAGCGTAAATGATCTACACTGTGATACGACCGTGATCTGGGTTACTGCTCAAGCCTCATGAGGTGCGTATACTCGCGCGCCCTCACGGTGAGGGGGTAAGGCGACGATGCACGCGTCAGAGGTCCAGCGCGCGGTGGCCGTGGCCGCGTCGATCGCCGCTTCACTCGACCTCACAGTCGATGACGCGGTCGTTCTTCATGACTCGAACAAGCTCACCCTGCGTCTGCTGCCTTGCGACGTCTTGGCCCGGGTGGCACCCGTGGCGCAGCAGGTCGCGCAGTTCGAAGTGGAGCTTGCTCAGCGGCTCGCGGAAACGGGGTGCCCTGTGGCTGCTCTCGCGCCCCGAGTGGAGCCGCGGGTTCACGAGCGTGATGGCTTCGTGGTCACGCTGTGGACCTACTACGAGCCCGTCACGGCCCGTGAGGTCTCACCGGCCGACTACGCCAGTGCGCTGGAACGGTTGCATGCCGGCATGCGCACACTCGATGTCCCGGCGCCGCGCTTCACGGATCGAGTGGAGCGGGCTCAGCGACTCGTGGCGGACCGCTGCCGCACTCCGGCGCTCGCCGACACGGACCGGCAGTTGCTCGGCGACACCTTACGAAGCCTGAAACGACGGATCGGCGAGCGCGGCGGCGCGGAGCAGTTGCTGCACGGCGAGCCGCACCCTGGAAACCTGCTCTCCACGGCGGACGGGCTGCTCTTCGTCGACCTGGAGACGTGTTGCCGTGGGCCCGTCGAATTCGACCTCGCGCATGCTCCCGAGGAAGTCGGCGCGCACTATCCGGGTGTCGACCGGAACCTGCTGCACGAGTGCCGCATCCTCGTACTTGCGATGATCACGACGTGGCGCTGGGATCGAGACGACCAGTTCCCGGACGGCCGTCGACTGGGCACGGAGTGGCTCGGCCGGATCCGGGCAGCACTCGATGGCGACGGCCTGGATGGTCCTGGCTGATGGCGTTTCCGCTTCCGCGTGGCGTTCGTCGGGTCCACCTGCCTCGGGCATCGGAGACGGGACGTGGAGGCGGCTCCCGCGAACACATCGGGCCGGGGCGCCAATTGGTTTGACTTTACTTACCCTTTGCGATTTGCTGCGGCCCTCACCTTTCATGATCCGGGGGGATCCCTATGAGCCGCACGGTCCGTGCAGCCGTCCATACCGTCGCTGTCACCTGTCTCGCGCTCGGCCTCAGCTCCTGTTCCGAGGCGGTCGACCAGGTCGACAAGGCGGTGGACACCACGTACGAGGTCACCTACGAGGTCACGGGGAAGAACGTCGACTCGATCGACTTCCACGGCGGCGGTGGCAAGGCCCTGGAGCCGAAGGTCGATTCAGTCTCCAAGCCGAAGCTGCCCTGGAAGAAGACGGTCACCCTGCGGGGCATCATGCCCGCGGCCGTCATACCGGTCGCCGCGGACCCCGAGGGTTCTCAGGTGGCCTGCAAGATCGTCTACGAGGGCAAGGTACTCGATGAACAGAGCGCCAAGGGGCTGGTGACCGCAGGCGGTTGCACCGCGGCATCTCCGGTCACGGAGTAGCCGAAGTCATGACCGACCATTGCTGCGAGGTGATGACCAGTCGCGTGGACGTCCGCTGCGAGCAGCACGACGACCCTTTCGCCTGTCCTGACGCGCTGGTCGACTTCAGCGCCAGGTTCCAGGAGTACGGGCTGATCATTCATGACGGCGGCCGATCGAGCATCACGATCGATTTCTGCCCCTGGTGCGGACGACGCCTTCCCGCGTCACAGCGGGACCGGTGGTTCGACGAGCTGGAGAGCCGTGGGATCGATCCCTTCGGGGACGAGGTCCCTGCCGAGTTCCAGGACGAACGCTGGCTCGCCACTCCGCGCCAGGAGTGATGCGTCAGTGGCACCGCCTCCGGGTCGCCTCCTGTACATGCCGCAGGGGCGGCCCGGGCCCTACGGCCCACCGCAGTCGCAGAACATCCCCTAGGGGGACCCTCTCTACCTACGGGACGCTTGCCCTGGGCACTCCTGTGCACCCACCGCAGTGCCGCACGACGTGCGGTGGCCGCTCAGCCGGACGGAGCGACCGAGGACCACACGCCGAACCACTGCTCGGCGCCGAACTCCTCGAACCGCTCCACCTCGGTGAACCCGAGCTTGACCGCGAGGCGCATGGAGCGGATGTTGGCGGTCTGGGTGCAGAGCACCACCGGCTCGCCGGGACATGCGCCGGCGAACCAGTCGAGCGCGGCTGCGCACGCCTCGGCGGCGTGCCCGCGCCCCCACGCCTCCGGCAGTAACGTGTAGCCGAGTTCGGCCTCCCCGCCATCCGGAAGGACGTGCCCCGGACGCTCTGGGTCACGTCGATCCAGCGTGACCATGCCGATCATCGCTCCGTCGAGGTCGATCACGAAGAGGCCAGGACGCCGCCCGGGTATCTCGGGCAGTGCGTGTTCGAGCGCGGCACGCGGTCGAGGGCCGCCGAGGTAGGTGTGCACCTCCGGCGAGGAGAACAGCTCGATGAACGCCGCCCGGTCCCGCGCCTCGGACTCGCGGAGCACGAGCCGATCGGTCTTCAGGGGGGCGGGTGGCCAGGCGACAGGCCCGAGTTCAGTCATGGCGGGCAACCTATCGCAGGCCGAGAAGGCAATGAATTCTGCGTCCTGCGCAGTGAGTCCGACCGCGCTGCGATGTCTGTCTGAGGCGGACGCTTGTGGCGAGAGCGCCAAGACGGCTGCTCCTGGCGTTCGTTCGCGAGCAGGAGCGTCAACCGCCGGCCAGGGTACGACCGAGGAGCGGAAGCAGGCGGTCCCAGTGGCGTTGCAGTGCGGAGGGGTTGAAGGCATCGGTGTCGGACATGGTGAAGCCGTGGACGGTGCCGGGGTAGATCTCCGAGGTGTGGTCGACACCCGCCGCATCCAGCGCATGGTTGAGCTCGCCCAGGGCCTCGGGCGTCATGTCGGTTTCCGCGTGGCCGAGATGGACCCGGGCGGTGAGCTGGGAGAGGTGCAGGCGGTCGGGCCCGTCGACGATCACGGGGCCGTGGAACGAGGCGACGGCGGCCACTCGGCCGGGGTGGGCTGCGGCGGTCCGCATCGCCAGGAGGCCGCCTATGCAGTAGCCGGTCACCGCGACCGGTCCGGCGCTGACCTCGGGCTGGGCGGTGAGGAAGTCGAGGTAGGCGGCGGCGTCACTCAGGACGCGTTCGGTCGTGTGCTCCTGGATCAAGGGCATCAGCCGCGCCATGATCGCGGGCCGGGCCTCTTCTCCGATGTGCTCGGGAAGTGTGATCACCGGTGCGGGACCGTGACGGTAGAAGAGATGGGGGACGAGCACGTAGTACCCGTGCCCGGCGAGTTCGCCCGCCATCTCCCGCAGCACCGGCCGGATCCCGAAACCGTCCGCGTACATCAACACCCCCGGGTGCCGCCCGCCGCGGGCGGGGAGGGCTGCGAATGCGTCGGCCCGGCCGTCCCCGGTGGGGATCCGCACCGTCTTGATCGGCAAAGTCTTCCTCACCTGGGGTTTCGGCCAGTGTTAGTCCCACTAACGTTTTCGGTCCGAGTGAACGTATATCGTTAGTCTGACTAATGCAACGGAGATGGGGCCATGATCGGAGCCGGAACAGCGGACCCGCCCGACGAAGGCGCGCTCAGAACGCCCGCCAGACTGCGTCGGCAGGCGAGCCGGCTGCTGTCTCAGCTCACCGTGCGGTCGGACCGACTGGTCACCGAAGGGCTGGCCCGAGTCGACGCCCGTAGGTGGCACTACGCCGTGCTGGCCTCGCTGGAGGAGTTCGGGCCGGCCAGCCAGGCGGAGCTGAGCAGGCGTTCCGGGATCTTCCGCAGCGACATGGTCGGCGTGCTGAACGAACTGGCCGGGCGTGACCTCGTCGAGCGGGCCCCCGATCCCGGCGACCGGCGCCGCAACGTCGTCACGATCTCCCCCCGGGGCCGCCGCCATCTGTGCCGCCTCGACGAGGCCCTGGACGACCTCCACGACACACTGCTCGCACCGCTGAGCCCTGCCGAACGCGACCAGTTCGTGCAGTTGCTCACCCGCGTCCTGGACCACCACACCCGGACCCCTTGAACCGACGTGGAGCGCCGAATGCCGGCGCGGTCAGTTGGCGGGAGGCGGCGCTACCGACCAGGGGTGCGGCCGGCCTCGGTGCGCAGCCGGACGGGATCCGGTCCGGCCCCGGAGGCGAGGCCTCCGAGGCGTACGCCTGGTGGCAGGGAGCATGGCCCGCTGCTGCACCCACCGGCGAGGGGGCCCGGCCAGGGGTGCCTCTACGCCCCGTCGCGGCCCACGACCGGCTGCCGCCACCACGCGGCGCTCGCGTCGCGCAGGGTGTTGGTGCCGCAGTGCACTTCACCCATACCGAGGTGGTACGTGTACCAGTCGTCGATGTACGACACCGTCATACCGACCCGCTGGTAAGCGGCGGTGACGGCTTCCGTGAAGATGTCCTTGCCGCCGATGACGGGCCCCCACTGGCGAGGGGCCAGGTAGCGGCCGCGCCCGAGGAGCACACCGTTGACCGCACCCGGAACGTATGCGCTGGTCGTCACCGTCGCCGGAGCCGCCGCACGCGAGGCGGCCGGGTTCTCGGCGAGCCACTTCTGCTGACCGTGTTCACCGAGGCTGTCCACGAGGTCGGAGCCGGCGCCCATGCGTGTCAGGCGCGGCACGGGAATCTCCTGTCCGTCGGAGGTCAGGGCCTCCGAGTCACGGGTGTACAGCGCGGGCACCCGCACGATCTCCGCGTCGGTGACTCCGGTCTCGCGTTTGAGGATCTCCAGGTTGGCCGCGATGCGCCGTGCGGCCATCTCGTTGTCGGCCACCAGGTGACGGGAGGCGAGCGCCTGGTCGATGGTCTCCTTGGGGGCCGGGGTGTGACTGCGGCCCGGGACGGAGAACATCTTCGTCGTGCCGTGGCCGTCGCGCTTGGCGTCGCGCAGCAGCCGCAGCCCCGCCTCGGGGTCGGCGACGCCGATGCGCCAGCCGCGCGGGGTGTCGGCGGGCAGGAACTGCACGAACTCGTCGACGTGCCCCACGCCCAGCCAGGAGGTGTCCAGCAGAAGCGGGTCCTGCAAGCCCTGCGATGTGAGCATCGTCCGCATCACCTTCGACGGACGCGCCCCGCTGTCCTTGCGCTCGCCCATGATGATTCGCCCGGCCGGGAAGGAGCGGCCACCGTGCGTGTAGGGCGGGATCGTCTCCAGGTTGCCCATGGAGTTGAGCGACCAGTCGTCGGGCTCCGCCGGGTCGGTCACCTGCACGACACCGACGTCCCGGCCGCGCACCTTCTCGAACAGCTCCCGGCCGGCATCCCGGTCCGGCTGTGCGGAACGCAGCATCACACGCATCACGTGCCGTTGACCGCCCGGTCCCGTCATGCTGACGTAGGCCGGTTCGACGAAGTCCTGGGCCCAGCGGTCGGCGTACATCTCGAAGGTGACCAGCGGCGTGGTGACCCCCGCCTTCTTGACCTCCTTCTCGAGGGCGGTGACGAACTCCCGCTGAAGGCGGCTGTCCGGTCCGTCACCCTGCACCTTGGACACCATCACCTGCTGGGTGTCCTGAAGGTGATGCTGTGTCAGCAACGGCGCGACGCGCAGGGTCACCGCGTCGGAGGTGGACTTCTGCCCGGACGTCACCGTCAGCCGGACCACCGCACGGCCGTCCCACTTCGCGCGGTCCCGGACGACGTCGGTGGCCTCGACACCGAACTCCACACCGGAGCGCAACTCGGCGGCCGTCAGCCGCGTCCCGGACGTCACGGGGATCCACATCCCGTCACGCTTGAGGAAGAGGTGCGCGTGCGAGCCTCCCGTGGCGAGTTTCAGGCTGCCCTTGGCGTCCGCGGGGAGACCGGGCAGGGGAACGGAACGGACCCGGGCGAGGTCCGCCGCGTCCTCAGTGCCGTTGACCTTCGTGTCGGAGGCGTCGTTGCACGCGGCCAACTTCGCGTCGGACAGCGGTGCGCCGCCGGGACCGGTCACCGGACACCGCTTGGCATCGTCGTCGATGTTGGGCAGATACACGGCCCCGCGCTCGACGGACCAGCCGTCCTCCCCCTTGGTGTCGCTGCCACCGGTGACGTCGACCCGCCCGTCACGGTTGACGTCCGCCCGCAGGTCGGCGTGCCCGCCCGTCTCGGCGGCGACGGCGGAACCGGCAGGCCCGGCCAGCACGGATCCTGCGGCAGTGATGGCCAGGACCACGGACCCGGCCGGGTACAGGCGCGAACGTATACGTCTGCGTGAACGCACGGCGCATTCCTCTCAGTTGTGGGGCTTCGCCCTGCAAGAGGAGGGACCGCGGCCGTGCGTTCACTGTGCGGTGGGAGTTACTTCACACGGGGCTGTCGACGCCGCTCCTGGGTGGTTCGGGCAGCCAGTCGCGGGCCGGGTCGTACTCCAGCCACCGGCTCCGTCCCGCCTCCTCCGCGCAGGCGGTGACGAGGCCGGCCAACCCCGGGTGGCCGTCGCCGGCGCGCCACAGCAGTGACCAGGCGTAGAGCGGCGTGGGAGCGATCAGGGGGACGGAACGCAGTCCGGGAACCTCCGGCAGCGGCACGTCGGCGGGTATCAGCGAGAAACGTCGTGGCTCTTCCGTCACCTCGGCGAGGAAGCGGGCGAGCCCCAGGTTGACGCTCGTGGCCGTGTTCCGGATGCCGAATCGGTCGGCGAACCGGTGGAGGAAGTCGAGCCGGTCCAGCGCACCGGGCGCCCACAGCACGCTCTCGCGCAACTGGTCCGGGTGCAACGCCGGTTCGCCTGCGAGCGGGTGGTCCGCGCTCAGTACGGCGTCCACTGGTTCGAGGCGAACGAGGCGGTGTGCAAGACCGGGGGGCAGCGGGGGATGGACGCGACCGAAGGCCGCGTCGATGTCGCCGTGCAGCAGGGCCGTCGTCACCGACGGCAGATCGCGCCCGTGCCCCAACGCCAGCTCCCCGGCTCGTCCGGCGACCTGGGCCAGCGTCCGCATCGGGGCGTAGAGATGCCCCCAGACGTCCACGCGCAGCGGACGGTCCTTGCCGACCGCGGCTGCGACGGCGGCGTCGGCGGCGGCCACCGTCCGACGGGCCGGAGTCAGGAAGCGCCGGCCGGCCTCGGTGAGCCGCACGCCGTTGCCGCCGCGCAGGAACAGTGCGGTGCCGAGCAGTGATTCCAGCCGCGCGATCCTCTTGGACAGCGCCTGCTGGGAGATGGCGAGCGTCCCGGCCGCCCGTCCGAAGTGCAGTTCGTCGGCGGCGCGCACGAAGGCACGTACCTGCGCCACGTCGAGATCCATGGCTGCCACCATAGGTGACAACCGATGGTTGTCGGCGGTGCTTGTTCGTTGTTGGATCGCGGTGCGGACGCCGGGGTTGCATCGGCGGCATGCAAAGACTGATTCCCACGGGGGAAGCGGCGCGTCCGGTCGCCTTCGCCGAGGTTCCCCCTCCCGTGCCGGAGTCCGATGAGGCGCTGGTCAAGGTCGAGGCCTTCGCGCCCAACCGGGGCGAGATCTTCCTCCTCGACCACCCCCGGCCGGGGCTGCTGCCCGGCAAGGACGTCGCAGGACTCGTCGTGCAGGCGGCAGCCGATGGTTCCGGCCCAGGCATCGGCACCCGAGTGGTCGGGCACCCGGCGCAGGGCGGCTGGGCCGAGTTCGCCGCCGTGCCCACGCACTCGCTCGCGGTTCTCCCGGACAGCATCGACAGCGCCCGGGCGGCGGCCCTTCCACTGGCCGGGATCACCGCCCTGCGGCTGCTGCGCACGGCAGGTTCACTGGCCGGTCGGAGCGTGTTGCTGACCGGCGCCTCGGGTGGAGTCGGCCATTACGTCACCGAGTTGGCCGTCGGGGCCGGAGCCGAGCTGACCGCGGTGACGGCCACGCCGGTGCGCGGCGAGCGGCTCGCGGAGCTGGGCGCGAAGGTGGTGCACGAGGTCGCTGCGGCTCGCGGGCCGTTCGATGTCGTGCTGGAGTCCACGGGCGGGCCGGATCTGCCGCTCGCCCTGTCGAAGGTGCACCCGGGAGGCCTGCTCGTCTGGTTCGGCCAGGTGAGCCGCATCCCTGTGTCACTCGACTTCTTCCAACTGCTCGGCGGCCCCGAGCGCGTCACGATCCGGCACTTCCACTACGCCGGCGCCCCGTACGGCTCCGATCTCGCCACTCTGGTGCGCCTCGTGGAACAGAACCGGCTGCACCCGGAGGTCGGCCGCATCGCCGACTGGACACAGACCGCCGCCACACTGGTCGACCTGCGAGAGCGCCGGATACGCGGCAAGGCCGTCCTGCTCGTCGGAGGAGCACGATGAACCCCACCGAGTTCGCCGCCGCCCAGTGGACCCGCGCCACCGGTGCGGGCGTGGACCCACACGAATACCGGCGGGTCACCGACGGCCTCACCTCCGTCACCGACTGGGGACCGTCCTTCCGGGCCACCGGACGCGCCTACCTCCAGCGTGCGGAGGACGCCGGATCGCCCCTCTCGGCGGGTGAGTACCTGCTGACGGCTGCCCGGTGGTTCCACCTGGCCACCCTGGCGCCGTACGCGGAAGCACCTCGTGCGGCCGTCGAGGCGGACCACGCCTTGAGCCGCGCGTTCGCGGTGCTGGAGCCCGGTGCGCGACGGGTGAGCGGCGACGGATTCACCGGCTGGCTGCGTGGCCCGGCCGACGGGCGGGGGACCGTGGTCGTCGTCCCCGGCCTCGACTCGGCCAAGGAGGAGTTCCTCGACCTGGCGTCCGCGCTGCTGGCCAGAGGGCTGGCGGTGTTCGCGATGGACGGCCCCGGACAGGGCGTGCTGGCGGCCGCCACCTCCCTCAGACCGGACTACGAGCGGGTCGTGGGGCGAGTCGTCGACGCCCTCGGCGTCGCACGCGTCGGAATCGTCGGTCTCAGCCTGGGCGGCTATTTCGCGGCCCGGACGGCGGCGCTCGAACCGCGCGTGGCAGCCGTCGCCACCGTCAGCGGTCCCTTCCGCCTCGACTGGGAGGAACTGCCCCCGCCCGTACGGGACATCATGATCCGCCGTGCCGGAGGGGCCGATGCCGCCCGCGACTTCGCCCACCATGTGGATCTCGCAGGCCTGGCACCCCGTATCGCGGCCCCACTGCTGGTCGTGGACGGTGGCCGGGACGTGATCCCCGGCGTGACGAACGGCGCGTCCCTGGCGCGACTGGCGCCGCTCGGCGGATACCTGTCCGTCCCCCACGGTGACCATCTCCTCGGCAACGCCCGGCCCGACTGGCTGCCCCACCTCGGCGACCACATGGCCCGCACCCTCACGGCAACACCAGCATGAAGCGCTTCACCCGGGGTGCGACATGACGCAGCCGTCCCGCGGCGTCAGTACGCGCTGCGGGACGGCTGCGGGAGTCGAGCCAGGTCGTTCGAACCGCGTCGAAAGACCTGCTGAAGCGCCTCCGCTCGTGCGCGGAGGTGGACAGCCCGCCGGACAAGGGGAAGGCCGTCCAAAGGGGCCGGTGGTTCAGGCGATGGACGCGGAAATGATGGCCGACACGGCGAGGTTGCAGGAGGCCGTCACCCAGACCGCGGGATGAGGCTCTGCCTCGACCAGAGTGGCACCGAGGCGACCCGGGGTGACCAGGTCCACCACCCAGAACGCCACCGCCATCATCACCAGTCCCAGCAGTCCGAAAGCCGCGGTCGAGACCAGTCCCTTGCCGAAGTCCTCGTACGTCGTCCAGATGGACGTGAACACGATGCCGCCGATGCCGAGCAGCGCGGAGCTGAGGACCGTGGCGGCGTTGCGATTGCGCTGTTCCCAGATCTGGCGGCCGAGTTTTCCGGGCGTCAGCACATCGACCAGGACGATGCCGAGGACCAACAGAACCAGGCCCAGACCGCCGTACGCAGTGGCCCGCCCGAGTCCGTTGACGATGTCGCTCATGGGGTTGCCAACTCCGAAGCTAGGGATCATGACTGATCGCGGTCAAGGAGAGGCAAAATGTAGCGCACACACGCCGCCCGCCGAACGGCGCCCGCCCCTCCGTGGGACGCAACGGCGATGGTCCACAACCCCTGTTGCCGCCGGGCGCGGCAGTGGCGCCGAGGGTGATGCGTGTCACGGTCCGGGTGTCCGGGCCGGACATGCGCGATCATGGCCGGATGGAGGCTCGTTTTCTTGGCATCGCCGAGCTGGCCCAAGTCCCGCGCGTGGCGGTCGTGGTCGACGTCGTGCGTGCTTTCACGGTGGCTGCCTGGGCCTTCGCCCGAGGGGCGGAGAAGATCGTTCTGGCCGAGTCGCTGGACGAAGCCCTGGCCCTGAAGGCCCGCCACCCGCACTGGGTGGCGCTCAAGGACGGGCCGCCCGCGCCCGGCTTCGACAGGGTCAACTCGCCGGGCCTGTTGCGCTCTGTCGACCTCGCCGGACGGACCGTCGTGCAGAAGACCACGGCAGGGACGGTCGGCGCCCTGGCGGTCAAGGAGGCGTCGCTGGTGCTGTGCGCCGGCTTCGTGGTGGCGGAGGCGACGGCTCGGCTCCTGCGGGCTCGCGAGTGCGACCATGTGACGTTCGTGGTCACCGGCGAGGGCGGACAGGCCGATGAAGACCTGGCGTGCGCTCAGTACATCGCCCGGAGGGCCACCGGGGCCGAGACGGATGCGGCCGAGTTCCTCCGCCGCGCCGGCGATTCGCGTGCCGCCGCCGAGCTGGCGGAGGGGGTACGTCAGGGAGTCCATCCCGATGACATCGCACTCTGTCTTGAGCTGGACCGCTTCCCCTTCGCCATGGTGGCGACCCTGGAGGACTCGCTCATGGTCCTCCGCCCGTGTGCCGTGCCTTCGCCGACCGACGAGGCTTCGACCTGATCGCACCGGGCGGCCAGGCAGGTCTCAACGCACGTAGGGTGCACGTGGCAGGGTGGTTCGGCCCCGCTGCGGCGGACGCCGTGCCCCACCTGAAAGGGAAGGATCGACAAGACATGCGCGTCATCGTGGCCCACGGCCCGGGAGAGGCGCTCCGATGAGCGGAGCCGAGGAACCGGAATCCGTCCTCTTCCACACCAGCGGGCGCGCCGCCCACATCACGCTCAACCGGCCTCGGGCCCTCAACGCCCTCACCCACACCATGGTCCGCCGCATCGACGAGGCGCTGACCGCGTGGGAGCGGGAGCCGGGCGTGGAGACCGTCGTCCTGACGGGCGCGGGGGAGCGCGGCCTGTGTGCCGGCGGTGACATCCGTGCCATCCACGACGACGCCCGCGACGGTGACGGCACTGCCTCCGCCTTGTTCTGGCGCGACGAGTACCACCTCAACGCCCGCATCGCCCGCTGTACCAAGCCGTACGTCGCTGTCATGGACGGCATCGTCATGGGCGGCGGTGTCGGCGTCTCGGCGCACGGCAGCGTTCGTGTCGTCACCGAGCGGTCCCGGGTCGCCATGCCGGAGACCGGCATCGGCTTCGTGCCGGACGTGGGCGGCACCCATCTGCTCGCCCGGGCCCCGGGGGAGTTGGGCACCCACCTCGCCCTGACGGGCGCTCAGATCGGCGCCGCCGACGCGCTGCTGTGCGGGCTCGCCGACCACTACGTGCCGACGGCATCCCTGCCGGACCTCCTCGACGCCCTGGCCGACATGCCCTCGGGAGAGGCCCTGGCCGGTCGTGTGGGGACACCCCCGCCTGGGGTCCTGGCCGCACAGCGTGCCTGGATCGACACCTGCTACGCCGCCGACACCGTGGAGGAGATCGTGCGTCGGCTGCTCGCGCAGGGTGACCCCGCCGCCAAAGAGGCCGCGGAGACCCTGCTCGCCAAGTCGCCGACCGCCCTCAAGGTCACCCTCGCCTCGCTGCGCCGCGCCCGGAGGCTCGGCACGCTGGAGTCGGTCCTGAACCAGGAATACCGCGTCTCGTGCGCCGCCCTGGACACACCCGACCTGGTGGAGGGAATTCGCGCCCAGGTCGTCGACAAGGACCGCAGGCCGCGGTGGTCACCGAAAACCCTCACCGAAGTCACCGAGGCCGATGTCGAGCGCTTCTTCGCCCCGCTCGGCGATCGCGAACTCGGTCTGTAGCGGGACGGGTGCTCAAGGGAAGTCCGACTTGGCGTCGAGTGGCCCGCAGATCGCCTTGCCCGAATGTACTCATGGGCTTGCGAAACAGCTGACGGCAGTATGCGAGGCGCCGGAGTGGCGACGCTCCGGCACCCCATCTGTTTCAGGAATGGTCAGAGCATGAGGAGCAGCCGCGTGTTGGGTACGAGTTTCCGGTTGACGCTGGTGCTCTGTACGAAGATGGTGAAGTGGTCGTTGTGGTCCGGCTTGACGCGGACTTCCGTTGGGGGCAGTCCGAGCAGGGTTCGGGCCGCGGGCCCCGTGTACACGCGGTCCGTCTTCTTCTCCAGCACCGCGATCTGTTTCTGCGCCTGGATCTTCTCCGACTTGCTCAGTTGGTAGAACGCCTTGCCGGTCTGGTAGGTGTGCCCACACTCGGTCACCCATTCCCTGATCGCCGCGTCGCGGGCCACCGGGATCAGCTGGTACTGCGACGGCTCGACCGGGGTGAGGCCGGCTGCCTTGATGGTGTCTTCGTTGACCGCTTCCGCGCCGGTGGAGAACACCGCCCGCGATCCCCGGATGCCCTGGGTGCGGCCCATCATGAAGTTCTCGGTGGCCTGCCGGATGACCTGCCCGGCCTCCTCCAGGCCTTGCGTGCTGGTGGCGTCCCATATGGCGATGTTGTCCTTGGGGAAACCGCACTGCATGGCCTCGCGCTTGCCCATTTGGTCCGGCACCAGGACGGCCAGCGTCCAGTTGTCCTGCTGAGTCTCGATCATCTGGGCCACCGCCTGGACCAGTTGACGCGGATCCCTGGTGGGGGAATCCGGACAGCGGTGGCTCGCGTTCTCCTGCCCGTCGGTCAGCACGAACGTCAGAAAGCTGTGATCGCCGTACAGTTGGGCCGTCTGAGCCAGCTCGCGCTGTGACTTCAGCGCGGCCGCCAGGAGGGCCGTCATCCCGCCGGTCCGGTACAACTGCTTCAGTGACGGCATGCGCAGCACGTCCTTGTCATAGATGACGCACTCCACCTTGTCGGCGAAGGCGTACACCGTGACGCGGGTTTCCTGGTCCAGTTCCCTGGAACGGCGGGCGAGATACGCGATCTGCTGGTCGGCGACTTCGACGACCTTGCGGCTCAGGTGCGACATGGACGAGCTCGCATCCAGCACTAGAGCGACGTGATTGATGTAATTCTGGCTTCCGGACATCACAGCTCCCCCTTGTTCCGGCTTGATGTCCCTACCTTCTCACCCACCACTGACAATCGATCTGGGCTCCCGCGCCCGCGGGCGGGCCGCTGTCGTACACGGCGCCGGGCAGCGCTGCGGAGACCCACAGCAGGTGGCCGAACGGGTCGGCGAGGACTTGGGCATTCATGCAGTGCAGCCCACCTCACCGCAGCCGAGACCAGGTTGCATGACGCGTGTATCGGTCAATCCTCGTTGGGCGGCCACAGCCAGCGCAGCGCGTCAGGCAGCAGGACGCCGCCGTGGTTGGGGCTGTGGCCGCCGTCTCCCAGGACAAGGCGGAAGTCGTAGCCCGCTTCAGCGAGAGCGGCTGCCACGCGCAGGTTTTCGGCGAGCCAGTTCCGCTGTGGCTCATTCCAGTGCAGGTCGCGGTGGCCGCCTTGCATGAAGATGCGCAGCGGCTTGCGGGGTTCGCGGGAGATGAGGTCTGGGTAGGGGTTGCCGTCCGGCGTCTGCGCGAAGCTGGACAGGTATCCGATGACGCGGCGGAACTTGTCCGGACGCATCCACGCAGCGGTAAAGGCGCAGTTGCCGCCGCTGCTCCCGCCGCAGATGCCCCATCTCTCGGGCGACTGGGCGATGGTGCAGCGCTCCGCAACCCGCGGGATGATCTCGGTAAGGAGGAAGGTGACGTACCGGTCGTCGAAGGCGTCGTACTCGTTGTTGCGGTTCTTCGGGTTCTCCGCGTCGGGGAAGACGCCAGGATCGACGAACACGCCGATGGTGACGGGTATGTCGCCGCGGTGAACGAGGTTGTCCAGGACGATCGCGCCGCGCACCTCCCCTGCGGGGTCCAGGTACCACCATCCGTCCTGGAACACCATCAGGGATGCCGGTTTCGCCGGGTCGTACTGTGCGGGCACGTGTACCCAGAACCTCCGGAAGGTTCCCGGGTAGACCTCGCTGTCCCTCCACTCGAGCTCGACCGTCTCGCCGGCGGGGACGCCCGGCTGTAGAGCGGAATCGGGTCCGTGGATGTAGCGCACGTCGGACTGGTCGATCGGAAGTGGCTGGTAGGGCATCTCGATGGTCACGGGGAGCAACCGTAGGGCGATCGCCACCCTTGGTCGCAAGGCGTTTTCGTCCAGACGCTCCACCTCGCAGCGTCAGTGCGAGGTGGGAAAAGGCTCAGTCGGTGCGGTCGGACCAGCCCGGCGGGAGGTCGCCCGGGGCCGTGGAGATGATGCTCTCGTCGTCCGGGCCGACGAACTCGAAGAGGGTGATCCTGGCGAATTCAGGGACGACGTGGACCGGGTACGTGGGGCCCTCGTCGCGGTACCCGCGCATCTCGTCGAGGTGGTCGTTCTGAAACAGCACGGTGCGCTCGCCGTGCTCCTCGACCCAGCGCGGGAAGAAGATCACGCCGTGCAGGCGGCGCTTGCCGGGCATCACGTTCACGCAGACCGACGTACCGGTGGGCTCGTGCCAGGAGACCTTGTAGTGGTCGTCGTCCAGCCGGACGAGGTCGACCTCCTGGTCCTTGACCCAGCGTCCGCCCACCATGCCGGAGTGGATCCGGTAGTCGATGGTGGTCGGGTTCTTCACGTACATCTCGTACTGCCAGCCGTTTGCGTACGTGTAGATGAACCGGTGGCCGACGATCCCGGAGAGCTGCTGCGGGGGTACGGGGTTCCGGACGGTGGTCTCGTGCGCTCCGGGGCTGACCATGCGGGGCCTCCTCCTTCTCGCTCAGTGCGCTGTGCCGCTTCGCACCCGCCGCGCGGGGGATCTGCCGGATGTTCCCGAGGCGCGCATCGGGCTCCTGCGGGTCCTGCCCGACGCCGGCGCTCTCGCCCCGCGCGAGGTCGCGACCCGGCTACGAGTAGCCCCCTCGACAGCCGGCAATCCGGCTGCACCCTGACCGCCTGCGGGCTCGTCGAGCGCAAGCCGTCGTCCATCGATCGGCGCGCGGGTGCCGGACGGCCGCCGCCAGGCCGTCGAGGGTCGCTGCCCGTGCTCACCGGGCGGCGTCTGAAGTGTGAGGCGTGGAATCCCCGAGTCGGGGTATCTGGTTGCCGCTGGACGGGAGGGGCCGCGACACCTGGGGAGGTCGAAGCGGCCCTTCCCCATGTCCTGCCCACGGTCCTACCTGCTGTTCCTCCTGACCGCCCGGAGTCGCCGGGCGGCCCCCTCGCGTGGTGCGCTCAGACCGGCAGAGCGGGACCTCTCCGCACGCTTGACCAGGCGGAGAGGGGAGGCGTCTGGAGGCGTCGTCGAACCCTCTCCGCGGCAGCAGTACACCGCCGCGGCGAAGACGTCAGCGCGTGGTCAGGAGGCCGTCCACCAGGGCCCGGAGGCCGTCCAGGTAGGTGTCCTCGGCGGTCAGCGGCGCCCAGCGGTCCGCGACCTGTGCCAAGCGGGGTAGCTCGCCCGGGTCGAGATCGGCGAAGACCTGCTCCCGGTAGGTGGCATGGTCACCGGTTGCGCGCCGCCGCGCCGCTGTCGTCCTGACCACGATCTCTCCGGCGGTGTAGTACCAGATCGCGCGATAGCCGTGCACGGCCCGGTCGAGGGGGAGGCCGCATTCGGTCAGGCCGTCGACGATCTGCTCGACGAACCACAGGGCTGTCGTGGACATCAGGTCGTCGGCGGTCAGTACCTCCACGATCCAAGGGCAGGCGGCGAGTGACTCGTGGATGGCGGTGGCGGCGACGATGACCCGCTCGCGAGGGTCGGCGGGCAGTTCGGGTCGGCGCAGTGTCCGTGCGGCGTAGTCGTCCAGGAGGAGGACGAGCAGTTCCTCCTTGTCGCGGACGTGGTGGTAGAGGGCCATCGGCGTACTGCCGACCTCGGTGGCCAGCCGCCGCATGGTCAGCCGGTCCACGCCTCCCTCGCTCACGATCCGGCGGGCTGTCTCGATGATCTCCTCGCGCGAGATGCGGGGAGGCCGGCCCGGGGTTTTGCGTGGTGTGGACGGTTGCGGCATGCCTCCATCATCTCCCGGGTGTCGACAACGGCCGACACCCGGCGCTATTTTTCTTACATGTATAGAAACTCTCGAGAGAGGCCGGGCGTGGTGCTGGCGGCAGCCGCCGTGGCCCAGTTCGTCGTCGCCCTGGACATGTCCGTGGTCAACGTCGCGTTGCCCGCGATCCGGACCGCGCTGGGATTCGCGCCGCTCGACCTCTCGTGGGTCGTACACGTCTATGCGCTCACCTTCGGCGGGTTTCTGCTGCTGGGAGGCCGCGCTTGCGACCTGTACGGCCGGCGTCGGATGTTCGTGCTCGGGCTCACCGTCTTCGGGCTGTGCTCGCTGGCGGGCGGACTGGCCCAGACACCCTGGCAACTGATCGCCGCACGCGCCGGGCAGGGCCTGGGCGCCGCCGCAGCCGCACCGGCCGCGCTGGCGATGCTCACCACCACCTTCACCGAAGGCCCTCAGCGCGTCCGCGCCCTCGGAGTGTGGAGCGCGGTGAACGCCGCAGGTGGCGCGCTGGGTGTGCTGGCAGGTGGGTTGTTGACCGAGTACGCGGGCTGGCGCTGGGTCATGCTGATCAATCTGCCCATCGTCGTGGCGGCTCTCGCGCTCATCCCCGCAGGGGTGCCCGCCGGAACGGCACCCGCCCCGCGCGAAAGGCTGGACGCGGTGGGCGCCGTCCTTGCGACCGGCGGAGTAGGGCTGCTGGTGCTCGGCGTCGTCCGCACCGACACCCTTGGCTGGGAATCCCCGGTCACCTGGGCGACCCTCGCTGGCGCGGCCGTCCTGCTGGCCGCGTTCGTCTTCGCCGAGTCGAGGGTCGCCGCACCGCTGCTGCGCCTCGGCCTGCTGCGCAGCCGCTGGGTCGCCGGCGCGAACGTGCTGGTGTTCCTGGCCGCAGCCGGGCAGTTCACGGCGTTCTACTTCGTGTCCCTGTACATGCAGCAGGTTCTGGGCATGGGCGCCGCAGCGACCGGTACCGCGTTTCTGCCCTTCTCCCTGGGCCTGATCGCGGGCACCGTCGTCGCGACCCGCATCACCGCGGCACGCACCCCCCGCGTGTCCCTGGTGCCCGGCGCCCTGCTGGCCGCCGCGGGCCTGGCCTGGTTCGCCCTCATCAGCCCCGAAGGCAGCTTCCTCACCGACGTGCTCGGCCCCTCCCTCGTCACCAGCGTCGGTGCGGGACTGGTTCTGGCCCCGGTCGCCGCCGCCGCGACCACCGGCGTCGCTCCACGTGAGGCCGGCATGGCCTCCGGCCTCATGAACAGCTCCCGCCAACTCGGCGGCTCCATCGGCCTGGCTGCGCTGGCCACCCTTGCCGCGCACCACACCGGCACAGCCACCGACCCCGTCGCGCTCAACGACGGCTACGCCTTGGGCCTGGCTGTCGCCGCTGCCGTCTTCGTGCTCGCGGCGGTCGTGGCGATCGCCGCGCTGCCGCGTCGCCGGGCCGTCACACCCCTCCCACGATCCACCGCCCCCGCGGAGAACCAGATGGAAGGAACACCGTCATGAAGACCACCACTGTCGACCTGTTCGCCTCGGCACTGCACTTCCACCCCGACGGCGACGTCCGAGCCGTCGAACGGCAGATGACGAGCAGCGGCTCCGGCGCCTGGCAGATCGCCACGTTCCACGTGGAGACCGACGCCGACGTTCACGCCGACCACTGGGAGATGCACCCGGAGGCCGAGGAAGCCGTGTGCTGCCTGGCCGGCGGTGTCCGCCTCTACGTCCGTCCCGACAGGCCCGGCGGCGCCGAGGACATGGTGCGGTTGCGGGAAGGCACCGCCGTGATCGTCCCCCGCGGTCGCTGGCACCGCCTGGAACTGGAAGCCCCCAGCGACCTGATGTCGATCACGCTTCGTGACGGCACCCGCCTCGAAAAGCGAACCACCACCGACTGAGCGGACGACCGCCCGCACGATGTGCCGCCGGGACACCACAGGTCCTCGTCGGGTCTCCGCCCACGGCCACCACGATCACCGCGGACGGCCGGGAGCCGGGCGGGGTCCAGGTGCAACCGGCTCACCCGGACAGCCGAACCGGCTCCCCGGCCGACCGCTCCCACACGTCACGGGTCGCGATCGCCCAGCCCGGGCGGATCGGGCGGTGACACGGTCGCGCGGAGCGTCGGCTCCGGCAGGCTCCACGGCCCGGTCGCGAGGGGTCAGGCGGCGCTCTTCTTGCGGCCCTGGCCGGCGCCGGCCAGGGCGTCGATGAGTTCCTCCCGGCTCATCCTCGACCGGCCGGGCACGTTCTGCTCGGTGGCCCGCCGGTAGAGCTCGGCCTTGCTCTGCCGCCGCAGCTCGTCCTTGCCCGTACCCCGCCGGCCCCGAGAAGCGGAGGACGAACGGCCGGACTTCGACGGTCCCTTCCCCCGAGCGGTCTTCTCGGCGCCTTTCGCGGCCTGCTTCCGCGCCGGGCGGGACTTCCTCGTCCCACGGCCGCTTCGGACCTGGTCGATGCTGCCCTGCAACGCCTGCATCAGATCGACGACATCGGTGGCCGCCGGCGCCTCCTCGGCCGCGGCGATCTCCTGGCCCTCGGCCTTCGCCTTGACCAGTTCGCGCACCTTCTCCTGGTAGCTGTCGTGGTAACGGGACGGCTCCCACGGCCCGCTGAGGGAATCGATCAGCTGGAGCGCCATGTCCAGCTCCTTGCCCTTCCCGGCACGGCCGGCGGGCAGCTCGGGCAGCTCCTCACGCGGGTCACGCACCTCATCGGCCCAGTGAAGGGTCTGGAGCACCAACACCTTGTCCTCGGCGCGCAGCGCGGTCAGATACTGCCTTCCCCGCATCACGAAGGTCGCGACACCGACCATGTGTGTCCGGGCCAGGGCCGCCCGCAGCAGCTCGTAGACCTTGGTGTACTCCTCGCCACGCGGAGCGACGTAGTAGGTGCGCTGGAAGTAGACCGGCTCGATCTCCTCCAGGTCGACGAAGTCGGTGATCTCGATGGTCTGCGAACGGCCCGGTGCGATCTCGTCCAACTCATCCGGCTCCACCAGGACATACTCGCCTTCGCCCACCTCGTACCCCTTGACGATGTCGCCGGAGTCGACCTCGTCGCCGGTGCGCTCGTTGACCTTGCGGTTGCGGATCCGGTCAGCGGTGCCGCGCTGGAGCTGGTGGAAGTGGACGGTGTGGTCCTTGGTCGCCGAGTACAGGCCCACCGGCACGCTGACCAGTCCGAACGTGACCACACCGGTCCAGATCGCGCGTGCCATGACCGCCCACTCCCAACCCTCACCGCAGAGAAACCGGTGGGCATCCGGCCCGCGCCCGTCCCACGGCGATACCCACCTGATGTCCCTCTCATGAGACACCGCAGGTCAACGGCCCGCATCTTGTGATCATGGCCGGCGGCGGCGTCCTCGACCCGTCGACGCCACCGCAGGCGCACCTACGCGCGACGCGCCGCAGCTGGGGCGACCGGCGCTACGACAGCAGCATGCGCGTCCACGCCACGGCCAGGAGTGTGCAAGCGAGAGTGAACAAGCCCTGCACCACGGCGGTGAAAGGCATCCGCAGACGGGCGTGCACGAAGGCACCGGTCGCCGCCACGGCCGGAATACCCCAGATGACGAGCCAGATCAGAACAGGGGCGTCGCGGGAGTGCGCGGGCCGCGAGGAGTGCGGCGACGGCGCGGTTCCCATGCCGACCATGAAGAGCAGTATCCCGCCGACGACCACGATGACGGCGTCCGCGACCACGAGCAACAGGGCAACGACGACGTCGGTCAGCCGGGAAGGGCGTTCGCGCCGAGGAGGCGCCGGGGAGTCCTGGTCGTCCACGGGCGGTGAGGACATGACCCGACTGCACCACGGAATGGCGCGTTCGGCACCGTCCGGGACCGTGAAACATCCCGACTGTGACCATCGGGCTGTCATCCATCGAGCCCACGCATCACCCCGCAGTCAGCCGGAAGCTCTGCAAGGCCGAGCTGTCGCACGGCCGTTGCGCCAGTTGCACGGCCAGGAGGCGGCATCGGTGGTGAACGCCGAGACGTGGAACCCCATCCAGCCTCCGCTCGCCCTGACGTACCGCTCGAAACCGGTCCGTCGAGCCGCGGTCCTGGGCGCGTCGTCCAGGAAGAGGACGACCTGGTGGTCGTTCACGCCGCCGTTCGCGAGCAGGTTCCAGTTGGTGGTGGCCGTGTAGGTGAGGTTGTTCTGCGCCGCCGTCCGCGGGAACCACTCGTTGGCTTCCTTGACGAAGTCGATGTGGGCGGCGTCCCAGGTTCCGCCGTGGCAGGCGATGACCTTGAAGGCGGGGGCCTGGGCGGCGGGCGTCGTGGGCCCGGCGTGGGCCGGGGCGGTCAGCCCCAGCACCAGCGCCAGCAGGATCAGCAGTTGTGCCGCGAACCGGGTCACGGGTAGCTCACCAGGTTCGCCACGTTCGTCGAGGAGTTGGACGGGCCGCCTCGGTCGTTGATGACGTGCCGGATGGTCCCGGTGCCGCCCAGTGAGACGGTGACCATGTTCTGGAAGCGTACGTTCGGGTTGTTGGGCACCTCGAAGGCGTGCTCCGCGGTGACACTCGGGTTGACGTTGAAGTAGCAGTAGCTGCCGAGTCCGTAGGCCTGGTGGCTGGTGACGTTGTTCGCGACCTTGTAGGCGGCGTATCCCTGGGTGGAGCCGTTCATCCATGCGGCCTGGTCGGGCGGGTCGTAGGGCATCTCGTTCTGGTAGAAGTACGTGCGGCCGCCGTTGCCGTTCCAGATGGTCTGGTGCTTCTGGTAGTGCTCGACGAACAGGCCGTACATGGTCACGTCGTCCCCGTTGACGACGAGTCCGGTGTCGGCGGTGTTGGTGTTCCAGCCGATGCCCGTGCCGTGGTCGCCGCGCCAGATCCACATGTGGTCGCCGATGACGTCGTCGCTGTTGACGACGAGGCTGGTGGTCGCCTTGCCGACGGCGGCACCGCCGACGCGGAAGTACACGTCGTGCAGGGAGGTGGGGTTGCCCGAGTGGTCGGCGGCGGAACCGGACGGGCCGACCTCCATCAGCGTCTGCGAGTTGGTGGTGCCGGCGTCGAAGAGGACGCCCGCGACCTTCACCCCGTCGACGTCGGCGACGGTCATGGCCGTGACGCCGTTGTCCGGGAGGAACGTGGCGAGGCCGAGCCCCAGGACGACGGTGTCCGGGCGGGTCACGCGCAGGGTCTGGTCGAGGTGGTAGACGCCCGGCGTGACCAGCAGGTTCTTCCCTTCGGCGAGGGCGGCGTTGATCTGCGTCGCCCTCGCGCCCGGCTTGACGACGTAGAACTGGTCGATGCCGAGTGAGGTGCCGGCGGCGTTGCCGTTCGCCCAGGTGGTGGACGAGGAGTTGGTCCGCACGGACGGGACGAACACCTTGTAGGCGCCCGCGCCGTCCACGTACAGGAAGGGCTTCTCGCGGACGGTGGGGGTCTGGTTCACCGTGGTGTAAGGCGGGTTGGGGAAGGTGTTGCCCGGTACTCCCTGGCTGCCGACGAACACCATGTTCCAGTTGGAGCCGGCCCAGCTGCCGAGCTGGGAGTTGCGGGTGAGCCACTGCTGCTGGGTGCCGGAGCGCACCTGGCCGTCGATCTTGCTGTCGGCCATGAAACCGCCGCTGGACCAGCCGCCGTCGCTGAGTTCGAGGTTGCCGCGCACATGCATGCGCCGGTACCCGGACGCCTGGGAGACGGCCCAGCGGTCGGTGCCTCCGGTCGGGTTGACCGACAGGTTCTCCGCCCCACGCCAGAAGTTCTGGGTGGCGTTCTGAGGCGGGAACCAGTCGGCCTCGACGTGCACGGCGCCGTTGACGGTGACCGAGTCGGGCGACTGGCCGAGGCCCAGAACCTGGGTGTAGAAGCCGACGTTGACGTCGTTGTTGTACGTGCCGGGCTTGAACATCACCGCGTAGCGCTGGGAGCCGAACTGGTTCGTCTCCTGCTGCTGGAAGATGGAGTTCAGTCGGCTCTGGATCGTGGACGACGGCATCGACGGGTCGAAGACGACCACGTTGGGACCGAGGTCGACGTCACCGGGCGCACTGCTCACGGGCGCGACCTGGAAGCGCTGCGCCGCCGTGCCGTTACAGGTGTACTGAACGAGCTGGACGCTGTCGGCCGTGGAGGCAGACGGAACATCCAGGCACTTGCCGCTGTGCCGGTTCACGAAGTGGTAGGCGCCGCCGCCCTCGTCGACGGCCCGCCACTGCTGGTTGTCGCCGCCGCCGTACGTCCACAGGTGCACGGCCGCGTTGTCGGCGGTCGACACGTCGCTCACGTCCACGACCTGCTGGGCGTCATTGCGGTTGTTGATGCGCACATAGCCGTCGCTGGTCGGGGTGAAGCTCCACTGTTGCGCGGTGCTGTTGTTGCAGGCGTACTGCTGCACCGCGGTGCCGTTGACGGTGGCGGCCGCCCTGGCGTCAAGGCACTTGCCGCTGCCGTTGTTCACCACCGTGGACCAGCCGGTGGGCAGGGCTGCCGCGGCGAAGGAGGCGGCCTGGGCGGGCGGGAGGCCGGTGAGGATCGAGACGGCGGTGGCCGCGGCCGCGAGGGAAGCGGTCCAGCGTCCGGCGATGGGTGGTCTCGGGAGTCGGAGCATGTCTTCTCCAGTGCCGACGAAGCGGCGTGAGTGGGGGGTTGGGGGAGTGGGGTGGCCGTTCGTGCGGAGCGTCAGCCGCCGTACTGGGCGAAGACCCGGGTGAAGTCCCACGGCTGCTGGGAGACGCCCGAGCAGGTGTCGGCCCTGGCACCGGTGCACGGCCGGTCGCGGTTCACCGACCAGAAGGTCAGTCGCGCGAGGTGACGCTGCTGGGCGTATCCGAGGATGGTGCGGAAGTCGGTGACCGTGACGGTCTCGCCGTTGTCGGTGATGCCGTTCATCGAGGAGATGCCGGTGTGGCGGTAGGCCTGGTCGTCGCTGTAGCCGTAGGCGTTCTCGACCGCGGTCTTGAGCCCTTCGGCGGCACGGATGCTGAGCTGTCCCATGTCCTGGCCGGCGCCGCCGAAGTTGAACGGCATGATCGTCCAGCTGTCGACGGTGAGACCGGAGGCGGCGGCCTTGTCGATCAAGCTGCTGTCCGGACCGTTCTGGCCGGTGCCGAAGGTGACGTACACCTTGATGCCCGGGTTGTTGGCCTTGACCGTCTTCAGCGCGTCGACCGTCCGCTGCTGCACGGTCGGGCTGTCGTACGCCGCCGCCTCGATGTCGATGTCGATGGCCTTCAGCCCGTAGGCGTTGATCACCTTCTGGTACGCGGCGGCGAGTTCGCCCGCGCTGGCGCACGAACTCTCCAGCTTGTTGCCGCTCCAGCCGCCGAAGGACGGGATGACGTCGCCGCCGGCTGCCCGGACGGTGTTGACGGTCTGCTGGTCCACGCCTCCCGTCAGGGGCCGGCTGCCGTCCCACTGCGGGTTGCAGTAACCGTTGCTCAGCACGAAGGCGAGCGTGAACCACTTGACGCCGGTGGCGTTCATCACGGTGGCGGGGTTCGGCGGGCTGCCCCATCCGTTGTAGAGGTAGGGAGCGACGGCCATCGCGCCGGGCGAGGGAGTCGGCGTGCCGCCGCTCGGCGCGGTCCACTTCTGGTTGCCGGCTCCGGTACACGTCCAGATCTGGAGCCGTGTCCCGTTGGCGGAGCTGTTGCCGGTCGCGTCCAGGCACTTGTCGGCCTGCGGGTTGACGATGTCCCGCGCGGACGTGACGGTCCATTGCTGGGCGGCACTGCCGTTGCAGTCCCAGAGCTGTACCCGGGTTCCGTCGGCCGTCCCGCCCGACGCGACGTCGAGGCACTTGCCGAGCGCGCGGATCGTGCCGTCGCTGCCCACGGTCCATTGCTGGGCGGCGCTGCCGTTGCAGTCGTAGAGCTGCACGGCCGTGCCGTTGACCGTGGCGGCGCCCGCGACGTCCACGCACTTTCCGCCGATCCCGGTGATCTGGCCGGTGGCCGCCGCGGCGCCGCTCGCGGGCATGCCGCCGAGACCGGCGAGGAGGGACGCCGCTGCG
Source organism: Streptomyces sp. NPDC012466 (assembly GCF_042955215.1). Lineage (NCBI taxonomy): Bacteria > Bacillati > Actinomycetota > Actinomycetes > Kitasatosporales > Streptomycetaceae > Streptomyces > Streptomyces sp. NPDC012466. The sequence goes on from NZ_JBIBEQ010000004.1 coordinate 142,890, forward strand.
GCGGTGCCCAGCAGCCGGCGTCCGGTCCGGCCGGCCGCTTGCTTCTTGGTCATGGAGTCACGTCCATTTCTGGTGACGGGCGCCGCCCGCGAGCGAGATGCGGGAGGTCATCGATGACGTGGGGACACCGATGGCCCGTTACCGGGGGAGACACGGACACCAATGCCATGCGCATGACATTTGTAGGTCGGTCATGGATGCGTGGATGTGTCGGCCGCCGGCGGGGGTGAGTGGGGGGCTTATCTCAGTTCATGATTTAAGAAGTGACGCAAACGCGTGTCAAGGCTTTGGTACAGGCCAATCGGGGTGCGTGTGTGCGGCACCCCGAACCGCTCCGCGTCCGAAGGTGCCGCCGTGCGGCCTCCGTTCGAGGTCGCCCTCCATGTACGCCCCCTTGGCCTCGACCCCAGATGGTTCAGGATTTACTGAATTCAGGATTCCTTGTACTCTCATGGGGTGCTGACCATTGCCCCGGACGTCGAGGTGCTCGCGCGCTTCGGCCGCGCTCTCGCAGACCCCATCCGCTGCCAGCTGTTGCTGGCCCTGCGCAAGGCGCCCGCCTACCCATCGGACCTCGCCGAGACGATCGGCGTCTCCCGCACCCGACTGTCGAACCACCTGGCCTGCCTGCGCGACTGCGGCCTGGTCGTCGCGGTCCCGGACGGCCGCCGCACGCGCTATGAACTCGCCGACGACCGCATCGGACACGCACTGGACGACCTGCGCACCGCCGTGGTCGCCGTGGAGACGGACCGCACCTGCCCCGACGCCGACGCGAAGGGGTGCTGCTGATGACCGCGATATCCCTCGGCCCGAGCCCCGCCCGGCGCGACGCACTCACCCGTCGCATACGGCTGTTGGTGGCCGGCACGATCGCCTACAACGTCATCGAAGCGATCGTCGCCATCACCGCCGGCACGATCGCCTCCTCCACCGCCCTGATCGGCTTCGGGCTCGACTCCGTCATCGAAGTCTCCTCCGCCGCCGCGGTCGCCTGGCAGTTCTCCCCAGCCGACCACGCCGTGCGGGAAGCGCGCGAGCAGCGCACCCTGCGCATCATCGCGATCTCGTTCTTCGCCCTCGCCGTCTACGTCGCCGTCGACGCCGTCAGGGCGCTGACCGGCACCGGAGAAGCCGAACGCTCCATCCCCGGCATCGTCCTCGCCGCCCTCTCCCTGGCGATCATGCCGTTCCTGTCCGCCGCCCAGCGCCGCGCCGGCCGCGAACTCGGTTCCGCCAGCGCGGTCGCCGACTCCAAACAGACCCTGCTGTGCACCTACCTGTCGGCAGTCCTCCTCGTCGGTCTGGTCCTCAACGCCACCCTCGGCTGGTCCTGGGCCGACCCGCTCGCCGCCCTCGTCATCGCCGGCATGGCCGTCAAGGAAGGCCGCGACGCCTGGCAGGGCAAGGGCTGCTGCGCCCCCACCGCGAGCCCGGTGGCCGACACCCGCGCAGAGTCCCGGGCGGGCGACGGGGGCGGCTGCGGCCCGGGCTGCGCCTGCTGTTCGTGAACATCACGTTGCCATCCCGCCCCTCCTCGGGCGACTGCCTCGATACTGGCCGGGCTGTCGAGGAGCGGGGGCCGTGGTGGAGTGGACGATCTGGGCCGGGCTGGCGGCCGGGCTGCTGATATCGACAGTGACCGCGCCCGTCGGCGTGTCCGGGGCCGTCTTCCTCCTCCCGGTCCAGCTCAGCCTCCTCGGCGTGCCGAGCCCCGCGGTCACGCCGACGAACCTGCTGTTCAACGTGGTGGCAGGGCCAGGCGCCCTGTGGCGGTACCGTCGCGACGGCGCTCTGCGCGGCGGACTGGCCCGGCGCCTGGTCTGCTGGTCGCTGCCCGGGGTGATCACCGGCGCCGCCGTCCGCGTCCACGCCCTCCCCGGCCCGGACGTCTTCCGGTTGCTGGTCGCCGCCCTTCTCCTGCCGCTCGGCACCTGGCTGTGCCTGCGCACTCTGCGGCCGAACCGCATCCAGCCGCCTCCCGGCACGAACGCCGAGCCGTCGCCGGCCACACTCGCCGCCCTGGCCCTGACCGTCGGCGTCGTGGGCGGGATCTACGGCATCGGAGGCGGCTCCCTGCTCGGGCCGATCCTCGCCGCCCGCGGCATGCCCCTGGCCCGCATCGCACCGGCCACGCTCGCCGCGACCTTCATCACCTCCGTCGCCGGAGCCGCCGCGTATGCCGTGCTCGCCACCACGAGCTCCGGCCCCGTCGCGCCCCAGTGGCCACTGGGCCTTGCCTGTGGCCTCGGCGGGCTCGTCGGCGGCTGGCTCGGTGCGCAACTCCAGCCCCGCGTGCCCGAAACCGCACTCCGCGTCCTGCTCGGCACGCTCGCCGCCGCCCTCGGCACGCTCTACGCGGCCCAGTCCCTGAGCTGAGGTCGGTCGTGGCACGGGGCGCACAAGCGGGAACCCACCTGACGCCGAGCGGGGACGAGTGGTTCGGTCACCGGCCCGGCAGGACGTCCGACGGTATCTTCGCGTCCTTCGCCCGGTCCCCGGCGAGGAGTTGGTCGGCGTAGCCGGCCTCGGCCCACACGAACTGCTTGAACTGTTCCGGGGTGCGTGTTCCCCGCCATGGGGCGTCGCCCGGGCAGAACACCGAGGAGCAGCCGGGGCAGTGGTACGCCGGCCGCCCCAGGCGCTCGGCACGCTCGGAGCCGGCCTCGGCCGCGGCCTTCTCCCGTCCGTCACCACGCACGACCACGAAGGTGCCGACGAGGCAGAGCAGAGCGAGCGCGGCACCGCCGAGCAGGTACAGCGGCTTGTCCTGCTGAACACCACGTCCGCGAGGACGATGCTCATTCCGGTCAGCGCCATGCCCTGCGCGAGATGCATGCACCCGTCGCCTGTCTTGTCCGGCCCCGGCGCCGGTCGGCCGTACAGGTCGTCCCGCATCGCACCCTTACCGCCGCGGGCCTTCTCAACGGTCCGGGCGCTGCCACCGCCGCACTTCGGACACACCACATCAACCGGCCTTCCGGCCCCCTCGGACACCATGCTGGTCAGGCTAACGGTGCCCTGGGCCGGCGGATTCCCGGTGATCCGTCGCCGGCCGGAGGACCCGCACGATGCCGGCAGGGACAGCGGGGCCGAGCGGACGTCGAACCTCCGTGTGATCTTGAACGAGATCAACCCCCGTGCTGTCCGGTGCCGACGGGGGAGGGCTCAGACCGCGCCCGTACCCCGTGTGCCGGACATGCGGGCCAGGATGTGGGGGACTGCTTCCCGCAGAGTGACGAAGTGGCGATGCACGCCCTCGACCTCGGCAGCGCCGTTCACGCCCCACACCGTCATCCCGGCGCGCAGTCCGGATCGCACTCCGGACGGGGCGTCCTCGATGACCAGGCAGTCTCCTGGCTCGGCGCCCAGGCGGGCAGCGGCCCGCAGATAGGGCACGGGAGAGGGCTTGCCCTCTTCCACAGCGGCCGCGTCCACGATCACGTCCGGCACGGGCAGGCCCGTGCGCAGGAAACGGCCCCGCACCCGGTGTTCGTAGTTCGACGTCACCAACGCCCAGGTTCCGGGCGGCAGACCGTGCAGCAGGCCCGACGCTCCGTCGAAAGCCGCATAGGCGCCGGAGCGAACGTCCTCGTCCTCCAGTTCGTGCAGCAGGGCCAGACACTCGCTCGGATCACGGTCGGCGGCGACCTGGGCGAACGTCTCCAGCGGCCGGGTTCGCAAAGCCACCCGGTAGACCTCGTCCGCGTCCAGCCCGTACCGCATCGCCCAGGTTGCCCAGACCCGGCGCTGGTTGCTCACCGCGTCGATCAACGTGCCGTCGACGTCGAACAGCACATACTTCGTGCGGGCTTGCCGGCCTTGCCGGACTGGTTCACTGGGCACGCGCCGATCATGCCAGGCGGCCGACAGGCGCTTGCGGGACGGCTCTCGGAGACGGCCACAGGGCAGCGCCGTTCACCGAACTCCATGGCGACTCGCGTGTGCCCCGGAAACCTTCGCAGTGGCCCATGACAGTCAGCGGTCGCCGCGCAGCCCGATGACGGGCGGGTCCCCGCATCCGCGCTGCCGGTGAAGACCTGCCCTGTGCGGCCGGTCGGTTCCAGCGCGAAGGAGCCTTGAGTTCCGAGGAGGAAGTGGTGTCCGAGCGGGCACCGTCAGCCGTTGCAAGGACGGGGCCCGCTCGGTGTGCCGGTGATCGGTCAGGCTGTGTGCAGCCTCAGTCCGTACCGGTTGAGGATCTCGTTGACGGGCTGATGCCAGGTCTCGCCGCCGCTGCCGCAGTTGCCCCAGCCGCCCGACGTCACCCCTTGGGCCTGGTCGCCGCTGATGAAGGAGCCGCCCGAGTCACCGGGCTCGGCGCAGACGCTGGTCTTCGTCATCTGATGGACGGCACCCTGGCTGTAGTTCACCGTCTCGTTCTTCGCCAGCACCGTGCCGCAGTGCCAGTGGGTGGTGGAACCGGAACGGCAGACGGACGCACCCACCGGGGCCTCGGCGGAGCCGCGGACGAGCTGGTCGGGAACCGTGCCCCAGCCGAGCACCACCGGTACGGTCCACCAGCCGCTGCCCACGTTCACCCAGGCGTAGTCGTTGTCCGGGAACGACGACCCCTGGAAGGTGCCGATGTAGGACCGGTCCCAGCCGTACACCGCCGCGCTCGGTGAGCCGCAGTGCCCGGCGGTGACGAAGCCTCCGTGCACCGAGAAGCCGATGGAGCAGCGGACGTTGCCGGTGTAGTAGGGGTCGCCGCCCACGGTGCCGGCGGCGAACGTGCGCGGTGCGGCGGGGGTCTGTCGCACCGCCACGGGACCGGCCTCGCGGGCTCGGGAGAGGAAGGCCTGGACATCGTTGTCGTCCCGGTGCGACGCGACGATGTTCACGACGACCTTGTTGGCCTTCGGGTCCACGTGCCAACTACCGACTCCGGCAGGGGCTCGCAGCGCGTCGAGCCTCTCCTTCGCCGCGTCGAGTTGGCGGGCGTTGTACCGCACGAGGTGAACGGCCGCTCCGCTCGCGCGTACGGCGTCGGCGCGCGGCTCGGGTGACGGCGACGGTGAGTTTGCCGCTGTCGGCGTCGAACCAGGAGCCGCCGTAGGCCGAACCGGCGGCACCGCGCGCCTTGCGTTCGACGGCTGTCGCCGTCTTCTCCGCGGCCAGGCGTGCTTCCGCTTCGTCTCGGGTCAGCCCCAAGTCGCGTTGCATCGCGGTCAGGAGCTCGGCGGAAGCCGGTGCTTCGGTGGAGCGGGCGGGACCCTCCGCGGCGGTGGCCGGCAGGGCGCTCGCGGTCGCCCAGGAGCCGAGCAGGAGCAGTGCGGACAGTCCGGTGCGCAGGATTGTGGTGCGTCTCAAGGGATGCCCCTTCGTTGTTCCAGCAGGGTGGGGGTGGAACAGCAGAGCTTGAGAGCGCTCTCGGGATATGCGCGGCAGAGCCTAGCCCGTGACGATGAAAAGGTCTAGGCCTATGCCCGGCCGCGTGCTGCCGGACGACGTGAGTGGCTTGTCGCGTTCCCCGGCGTCCGAAGTCGGTGTGCCGTTCCTGGTCCGCGGCAGGGGACGCGGCCCGGAGGGAGTGTCCCGCAGGCGTCGGTGCCGGCCACGAACGATCCGACGCTGTCATGGAGTTCAGGAGGCAGGTCGCGGTAGCGCTGCCGGCCCTCCATTCCCAGCTCGTGCCGCCCGGAAGTCCGCTTCACTGAAGAAGCAGACCGAACCGCCAGGACACGGGGGCGGCGCGGCGGCCGACGCGCTCGTGCTCGGCACCATGAGGGTGGCCAGGGGCAGAGCGGCGACAAGGCCCCAAGAAGGCAGTCGCATGCGATCCTCGAAAGGGAAGAAGGAATGGTCGCGCTGATCCTTCCGGAGGGGAAGCGAGCCGGTATCGCCGGCGGAGTGATCCGCGGCCGAGCATCACTTCGCCATGGGGCACGAGCCGCCCGGTCCGGCATGAGGCTCTCATGACGTGCGGGACGTCATGCGGTTCCGCGGCTCCCGGGCCCCTACTTCTCGTACGCGATGGGGGATCCCAGGCGGATGATGGTCGAGCAGTCCACCTGCTGTCGGTATTGCCGGGAACCCTGCCGGTACCAGAAGCGGCAGTCCTTCAGTGTCCCGTTGACGGGTCCGGTGACCTTGACCCGGGCGACGTAGTAGATGTCGCCGCCGGACTTCGCCCTCACCGTGAAGGGGCGCCCCGCGTGGTTCCGGATCTTGGACAGATCGGGCGTGCTGCCCTTGCCGCCGGTGTGGGCGAACATGACGCTCCCGTCGGTCTCGTTGCCGTGGACGGCCCGGTACTCGATGACCTTGACGCCCTCGGGGACATGGGAGAACTCCGCTTTGGTGATCTCCACGTCCTGACCGGAGGTGTTCCAGGGGAGGGGAAGCCCGGCCCAGTACTCCTCACCGACCTGCGCGTGTTCGTAGCCGACATCTGCGGCCGACTGCAGGCCACCGTCGAGCGCGGAGCCCTCACCGACCCCGCCACTCGAAGGACCCGTGATCAGCAAGGCGACTCCGGTTGCAAGGACCGCAAGACAGCAGCCCACGTCACCGAGAGTGGTGCGGCGCCGAGTTGGAGTGGAAGACAGCAGACTTGCTCGGAACCGGTCCATTATTCCCCCAGATCACGTGCCTGCCCATGGCGCGGTTGCACAGTGGACGGCGTAGCCGGCCGCACTCGATGGCTCCTGCGAGCCGGAAGCACGTCCCAAGGTCACCCTGGTCCGGTGCCACAGTGCGAAGCAAAGGTGTTGAGCTACTTCTGAGCTGCACTGTTGATCTTTTGCTCATTCGTTGCCGACTTGGGCGGCCGGACGGCGGTGCGCGGCCGCTTGGTCCCGCGCTCCGCCCTGGTGCAGGGCCTGGTGCTGGTCCTGGTCCGTGTCCTGCAAGTGACCGACACCGACGCGGCTGCCGGCTTCCGGCGGCAGTTCACCGTCGGCGCCGGACCAGCCGGCCGCCCACCGCCCCTGTACCACCGGTGTCCGGGAGGCGCCGACGGCCGGAGCCGCGCCGGGTTCAGCCCCAGGTTCCTCCGGCCGGTTCCTTGATCGTGCGGTTGATCCGGTTGAAGAAGTTGGTCAGCGCGATCTCCAGGTTGATCGCGCCGATCTGTTCCTCTGTGAAATGGGCGTTGACCTCATCCCAGATCTCGTCGGTGACGCCCTGCGCACCGTCCTGCAACCGGGTGGCGGCCTCGGCCAGCGCCAGTGCCGCGCGCTCCGCATCGGTGTAGAACGGCGCCTCGCGCCAGGCCGCCACGTTGTGCAGCCGCTCCTCGGTGTCACCGGCCCTCCTCCCCCCGGCGACACCGGCGTGGACGCACGCCGAACAGCTGTTGATCTGGCTGGCGCGCAGGTGGACCAGCGCGAGCAGCTTCGGGTCGACACCCCCGGCGGCGATCGCCTTCTGGAGGTGCCGGATCGCGGTCCACACGTCCGGGTTGTTCGTGTTCTTGTCCTTGAGCCGGTTTTCCATCAGGGAGTGCTCTCCTTCATCGGTTACGTTGCGGCGCCCGTGCGCGTCATCCCTATGACGGTGCAGCTTCCAGAGAGGTAACAACATGACCGGCACCCAACCCGCGGGCTCGATCGTCGATGCCTTCGAGTCCCACCGTGACCGGCTCCGCGCCGTCGCCCACCGCATGCTCGGGTCACACTCCGATGCGGAAGACGCGGTCCAAGAAGCGTGGTTGCGGCTGTCCCACCAGGACATCGGCACCATCGACAACCTCGGCGGCTGGCTGACCACGGTGGTCGGCCGCATCAGCCTCGATGTCCTGCGGTCGGGCCGGACGCGCCCAGAAGTCTCCTACGACGACCGGCTGCCCGACTTCACGGTGACGCTCGACGACGATCCCGCTCCGGAAGAGCTCGTGGCTCTCGGGGACGCCGTCGGCCTCGCGCTTGTCACGGTCCTCGACTCGCTGCGCCCTGACGAACGACTGGCCTTTGTGCTGCACGACGTCTTCGCGGTGTCCTTCGGCGAGATCGGCAGTATTACCGTCGACGACGGCTGCATCACCGACATCACCGCCCTGGTCGACCCGGCCCAACTCGCACTCATGGACCTGCCGGACCCGGCGTGACCCCTGGCCGGGGCAGGGCCGCCGACAGCACCGTGCGCGTCAGGCGATCCACGCCTCAGTGTGCCGATGCCGGTTCAATCCGACGGCTGAGAACTCGTCCTCTCCTGCGCTTGTCACCACCCCAAGTCGCCGCAGCGCTCGAGAGATCGGACTGCCAGCCGGTGGAAAGGGCTCGTTCTCCTCAACGTGGAGCGGTCCGAGCACGACGCTGCCGTCGGCCCAAACGGCAGCCCGCTGCTCGCCCACACCGCCGAAGTACTCTGCCTCCACATAGGCCACCGGGCCATGGACCGACCAGTCGGCCAGCACCTTCTCGAACCCTCCTGTCAACCGCCGGAACCCCCAGGCGCTTGCAGTACCGCCGTCTCCGACGGTTTCCAGCAGTGCGTCCGTCATCGGCATCAGCGACAAGCCCTGTCCGATCGATGCCGGCCGAGCGGCAGGCAGGTCCCGCGTGGCATCACGCAGTGCCTCCCCGTCGGCGATCACTGCTCGCAGGTCGTAACTCATCCCAAGTCCTCCTCTCGGAAGCCCTCATCCTCTCGCGCCACGGTGAACCTCGGCGGCGGTCTCCCCGGGCCACGAGCACGCCCTCCCGGCGGCCGCCGCCACCGGAACATCGTCCACACGCCTCGAACGCGAGTGGCCGACGGCAGCGGCCGCACGGGCGCACGAGATGACATCAACCGCGGGGCAGGGCGAGGCGGGACAGGGCGGCGGTGATGAGGAGGAGAGCGGCGACCATGAGGAGGCCGACGCGCATGCCCGGGAGGGAGAAGCCGCCGTCGGCGGGGCCGGAGAGCAGGCTGCCGAAGAGGGCGACGGCGAGCGCACCGCCCAGCTGGCGAAGGGAGTTGAGAAGCCCCGAGGCGGTTCCCGCGCGCTCCCGTGGCACGGTGTCCATGAGCAGCGCGGTCAGCGCCGGTACCGCGAGCGCCCCGCCGACGCTGAGCGGCAGCAGCAGGATCAGCACCAGCCATACAGGGGTGTGCGCGGCCAGCGGCAGCATGGCCAGCATCGCCGCGATGAAGACCAACTGCCCGGCGACGATCACCCGGCGCCGCCCGACCCGTTCGGCCAGTCGCGGTGACACCAGGTTGGTCGCCGTCACCACCGCCGACATGGGGACGAACATCAGCCCGGCCGCGATCGCCGACATCCCGCGTAGCTGCTGGTAGTACAGGCCGAGCAGGAAGATCCCGCCGTAGAAGGCGGCGTTGACGGCGAAACCGACGGCGAGCGGGACGGCCACCCGGCGGTCCTTGAGCATGGCCGGGGGAACCATGGGGTGGCGGTGCCGGGCCTCCACCACGCGGAAGGCGCACCCGGAGGCGAGGGCGACCGCGGCGGCGCCCAGGACGGGGCCGCTGGTCCAGCCCAGGTGGCCGCCTTCGATCACGGTGAAGGCCAGACCGGCCAAGGCCACCACGGCGGTGAGCTGGCCACCGAGGTCCAGTGCGGCGGGCCGGCGCGGGGAGCGCGGCACCCGGACCAACAGGCCCAGGATCACCGCGCCCACGGGGAGGTTGAGCAGGAAGACCGCCCGCCAGCCGGCGGAGTCGGTGAGCAGCCCGCCGAGCACCGGTCCTGCGGCCATCGCCACCGAGCCGCCGACCGTCCACAGCGCGATGGCCCGGGCACGCGCCCGCGCGTCTTCGTAGGCGTGCCGGATCAAGGCCAGCGAGGCCGGCATCACGATCGCGGCGGCTGCTCCCTGTGCCACGCGTGCGGCGACCAGTACGCCGATGGCGGGCGCGAGCGCACAGGCCAGGGACGCCAGGGTGAACAGGGCGATGCCCCAGGTGTAGGCGCGGCGGGCGCCGACGCGGTCGGCGAGGGCGCCCGCCGAGAGCATCAGGGCCGCGAACATCAGTGTGTATGCGTCGACCACCCACTGCAGCCCGGACATCCCGCTGTCGAGGGAGTCGCTAATCGCGGGCAGTGCGATGTTCACGGCCGAGACGTCGATGGTGATCACTGTGAAGCCGAGGAGCGAAGCGACCAGCGCGACGCCGCCGCGCCGCGGCGCGGCGGCAGTCTCGGCAGGCGGCCCACTCGGTCGTGCTCGCCCCGCCGGTTGTCGCCTCGGCTCAGACGCGGACAGCTGCGAGTCGTGCCCGGGAGCGGAGGCGGTGGACGCGCGTGGGGCTGGGGTGGCCGGCATGGTGAACTCCCGGAACGGTACGAAGGGCTTGGAAGGGATGACAGGGCGGGCGGCCGCGGCCACCGGAGCCGCGGACCGGTGTCACGCACCCCCTGGGCTCCGGCAGCCGGACCACCCGTCCCGACGTCGACTCTCCACTCCCGCGCAGCCGGGCGGCAGACCGCGCGCTGCCCCGGGTGCGGCGTTCCAGGCCCTGACACGGCCCCCCACACCTCTTGACCGCCTGCGACAATGACCGGATGACAGCAGCGGAAGCGAGGGGCACGGAGCTCGGCCGGTACCTGAAGGCCCGCAGAGCACAGGTACGCCCGGAGGACGTCGGTCTCCCGGCCGGCGCGGGCCTGCGCCGCACCCCCGGACTGCGCCGCGAGGAGCTGGCCGCGCTGGCCGGGGTGAGCGTCGACTACTACATCCGCCTGGAGCGCGGCCGGGAGACCAACCCCTCCCCAGCCGTCGTGGACGCCCTCGGCCGCACCCTGCGGCTGCGTGGCGACGGTTACGAGCGCCTGCACGAGCTCGCGGAACTGGCCTCCGGCCGGCCCTCCGAGCTGCCGGCCAGCCCGGACCACACCGTGCGCGACTCGGTGCTGCGGATGCTGGAGTCGGTGCGCCCGCTGCCCGCCTATGTGGTGAGCCGGCACAACCGTGTGCTGGCCGCCAACCCGCCCGGCCGGCGGCTGATGCCCGGGCTCTGGGACTGGCCGGAGGAACAGCGGAACCTGACTCGCTACGTCTTCCTCCACCCCGTCGGCCGGACGCTCTACGAGCCGTGGGAGGAAACCGTCGCGCTGTCGGTGGCGCATCTGCGGGCTGTCGGCGGAGCCGACCCGGACGATCCCGAGCTGACCGCACTGGTCGGCGAACTGATGCTGAAGTCACCGCAGTTCGCACGCCTGTGGGAGCGGTACGACGTCTGTGAACGCGGCGGCGGGCAGAAGTCCTTCCGGCATCCCGAGGCGGGACCCATGACCCTGACCTACGAGGTCATGCGGCTGGCCCGGACGGGCGGCCAGCGCATGGTGGTCTACCAGGCATCCCCCGGCACGCCGGACGAGACGGCCATGCTCAGCCTGGAATCCGCGGACACCCGACCGGCGTCGTTGCCCTCGGACCCTTCGGTGCCGGCCACTGAGCCGCAACCCGCCGACGGGCTCTCTCCGGCCCACGCCTGCGCCGGCTGACCCCCGGGCCGGACGAACGGCCCCGTCGTCTCACCAGCCGCCGGCACCACCCGCACGGCTCACAGGTGCCCTGGCCGAACGCCGAGCCGGGCCGGCGGTACACAGGGAACGGTTACGCCCAGCGCATGCCGATGAGGGAGAGCTGCTCCACCCGCTCGGGCGACAGTGTCGCCGCCCGCGAGCGCTGGTTGCTGATCCATGCCCCCAGCCGGAGCTGCCGTTCCTCCCGATCCTCATCGTGCTCACGACCGCGCGCTTCGGCACCGGCGCTGCCGATGAGGATCGTCTCGATGTGTTTGCGCGGTACCTTCAGGTGTCCTTCGCGCTGGTAGTACTGCTTCGCGGCGGCGTAGTTGAGGGCCCATTTGTCGGCCTGGCTGGTCCGCGGTGCGGGCTTTTCGTCCTCGCCGGCGGGTTCGATCCCGAGAATGTGCTCGCACATCCACTGCTGGACGGTGGTGAGCTTGTCCCAGCCGATCCGGACCGAGCGCACCCAACGCCCGAGGTCCTCGCCCTGACGGATGACCTCCCCCGGCTTCGTGGGCAGCTCACCACCCTGTTCCAGGTGCCGCCGGCTGAGGTGGAAGGCGCGTTGCCACTCCACCGACCAGGCCGGGCACCACGACGGGTCGATGTCCTCGAGCTGTTCGCGTCGTTCCCCCGACAGGGCGCCGGCCTCCGACGGAACGGGCAGGCCTTCGGCACGCCGCTGTTCGATCTCGGCGGCCCTCCGTGCGGCGGCCCTGGCGTTCTTCAGCCAGATGCCCACCTTGTAGCCCTGGTAGGTGGCGTCCAGCGGTGCCAGCAGATGACCCGCTTCGGTTGCCCACCCACGCGCCGCTGCGAGTCCCTCTTCCCACGCGATGTCGTAGTGAGACCAGATCATGCCGAGCTTGTCCAGCTGGACGATGCGGTCTTCGCTCATGTCCCCGCGGGCGCGGAACCTCCGTGCGTCGGCGATCCACTGCCCCAGGGGGAAGGAACGAAGGGAGGGCCGCCATCCCTCTGCTCCCGCCGTCTGGCCGTCATCGGGCACGCGGTAGGTGAAGGGGACCTTCAGGTCGCCGTGGAGCCGGTGGTAGACGAAGGCGGCTTCGATCCCACGTCGCCAGTGCCGGTGTTCGGGGTTGAGGACGCGCATGCTGATGAAGGCCGCGAGCGCGGCGGGGTCACGGGGGGTGCTGAACTTCAGCAACGCCCGGGCCGGAACGGACAGCCCACCGTCGCTTCGGTCGCTGCCGGCCGCGTCGTCCTCCTCGCTCCCGCTGCGGCTCTGTACGCCCCGTGAACGGCTTCGCGCCTGCGACTCGGCGAGTTGTTCGACGATGCGGGCGTCGTGCGCCCTGAGTGCCTCCAGCAAGGTGGCCAGACCGCCGTAAGCCCTGGAGGTGAGCATGTCGTCCGGCGTCTCCCCGGGGGCGAGCAGGACCGGCACGACGAGCGAGGCGATCTTGCCCTCACCGGGCTGCATCCGCAGCGCCCGGCCCACGGCCTGGACGAGATCCGGCATCGAGCCGCGTACGTCGGCGAAGTAGACGGAGTCGCAGTGTCGGGTGTCGACGCCTTCGCCAAGAATGCGAACGCTGCTCAGGAAGGCCTTGTCGACGACGGTGCCGGCGGGGGTGATCCCCTCGGCGAACTCTGTCAGGACTTGGCGCCGGTACGCGGGCTTGTGCTCTCCGCACAGCCACTCGGCCCAGACCCCCTTCGGGTACCTCCCGGGATCACCGGCGTGCAGCCGATCGGCGACGTCCTGGAGGCCGGCCGCGAAGGCCTCGGCCTCCTTGACCATATGGTGGAAGACCAGCGTCCTGCGGAAGCCTTCCTCAGCCGATGCTTTCACCAACGCGGTTTGCAGCGCGGCGAGCCGCGCCCCGCGTACCTGGTCGGAGCGTCCGTCGGTGCTCAGGAGGCGGGACGCCTGGAATTCGATGTCCGTGATGTCAAGGCACACCACCTGGTAGGGGGCACAGATCCCGCGGTCGATGGCATCCGAAAGCGTCAGGGTGTAGCAGCGGCTGCCGAAAGGGGAGCCGGGGTCGTCCTCCATGCTCGCCACAAGCTCGCCCGGCACACCCTGCGCCTGGTCCTCGCCCAGTTGCCACAACCGGGGCGTGGCCGTCATGTACAGACGCCGCAGGGCCGGGATGCGGGTGTTGTCATGGACAACCGCCCACGGCTTGCCCAGCCGCCCCGACGTCCGGTGCGCCTCGTCCACGACGACCAGGTCCCAGCCCGGAAGGCCGGCCTGGTGAGCACGCTCCAGGGTGCCCAGACCGAGCGAGGCGTAAGTGGCGAACACGGTGACCCTGTCGAAGGGCCGCACCCAGGCGACCAGCTCCTCCACGTCCGTGGTGTTGGGGAAGGACCCCTGTTCCCCGCTCAGGGACGAGAGCCCGATCATCGGCCCGCGCCGACCGGCCTCGCGCCACGCGGCCTCGGTCTGGGTGAGCAGGTCCAGCGAGGGCACCAGCACCAGCACCCGGCCCGCCCGGAGCTCCTCAGCGCTCCGCGCGGCCACGAGGGTCTTGCCGGTCCCCGTCGCCATGATCACCTGAGTGCGCAGCCCGCGCTCGGGCACGGTCGAGTCAGGGGAGAGCTCGAGCGCTCGGAGTACCGCATCCACGGCCTCCCGCTGATGGGGGCGGAGTGCCTTGGCCGCCATGATGATCCTTCGCCTGGGTCGTCCGGATTCGTGTGTGCTACTGATCCTCGCAGGGATCCGGGATGCGGGAACACCGCCCCGATGATTGCGCAGTCTTCCCCTCTGGCCACGCATCCACGGCCCTGCCGTGATGTCTCGCCACACCCCACCTGTGCGTGTCCGTCCCCCGTGTGCAGCGGCCGGGATCCACGGGGACGGGTCGGCCGGAAGTCTGGTGTCTGCCGGGGCGGAGGCGGGGCATACGGGCTTCACCCCCTTCGAGAGGAGCTCGTTTCATGCTCGGCATAGTCGCGGCGGTGCTGTTCTTCTTCGCGTTCTTGATCAACGCGGCAGAGATCAGCACCAACGATGTGTTCTCTTCGACCAACGTCATGTTGCTGGGCTTGCTGTGCCTGGCTCTGCAGGTGGCCGGCGTCGGCGGCGGCTGGGGCCGCAGACGGTGACCTCGCCCCTGGGCCGGAAGGTCTGCTAAGGGGCGTCCGCCAAGGGCCCGTCAGCAAGCTGACGGGCCCTTGCTGATCGTTTCAGCATGAGGTGAGGAGTTGTCTCAAACCGTTGATGCGCGGGGGAGTTGCAGCAGTGCGAGGTCGCATCCGGAAAAGGCATCCGCTGTGTCACGTCGTGACGGTTCTTCTGGTCAAGTCCCGCAGGCGCTGCCAGACCGTCAGTCCGCCGGCAGCCCTCCCCAGTACAGGGACGGTGTCTTCCTGACAGGTGTCAGGAAGACACCGCAAGCCAGTCCGGATACGTTCCCGGGAATACCGCAGAGCATCGGTATGCGGCACACCGCTCTCACAGGCGCGCTTCACGCCGGAGGCGCCCATGCGGAGCCGGACCAACACCCGGACACGTTCCTGGGTGCCCTTGCTTCATCAGGAAAGGAATGGCATGTCCCTACTGAAGCGGTACGCATCGCTCGCGGCTGCAGCGGTGGCCCTCCTGGCAGTGGGATTGGCCGGACCGGCATCCGCGGAGACGACACAGCCCCGGGCGCCATTCGACCAACAGGCCCGTGCTGCCGGGCTCAGCCGAGACCAAGCCGACGCTCTCCAGGCGAAGGTGGACCGCTACCTTGCCCGCCAGGACGGACGGCAGGTCTCGGCGAACGAGATGGTACTGGCCGGCGGTGCCACACTGACGGTCACCGTCCCCGGTGAGAAGTACGTGCGCGAGTTGAGCACGTCGGCCGGAAGTCGTGCCGCGGCACAATGGGAATGCGACTACGGGTACTTCTGCCTGTTCCGTCAGCAACTCGGCTTGGGTGACCGACTCGCCCTGTACCACTGCCAGGACTACGCACTGCAGAACTGGACCGGCGACGGCTCGTACTACAACCATCAGACGCCGGGCACCCGTGCACTGTTCAAGAACCAAAACCGCAACGTCATCTTCACCACGCCTGGTGCTACCTACAGTGAGCCGAGTTACAACTGGACTCCCGTCTGGTATGTCAGGCCCTGCTGACTGATCGTTTCAGAATGTGGTGCGGGGTCGTCTCAAGCAGTTGGTGCTGCGGGAAAGTTGCAGCAGTGGGAAGTGAACGTCCGCGCGGGCACAACCCAGACCGGGAACCCTGGGTTGTGCCCTTGCGGGTGTGTCGTGGCCGCGCTATCGGCGAACAGCCGCGGGTGGTCGATTGCGAGGCCGGCCTCGAACGCCGCGGGTGCGGCATCCGACCTGCTCAGCAATGAGTTCGCGCGCGACTCAGCAGACCTGGGGCAGAAGCACGGTCGAGCATGCAGGGGTGCCTGTCATGGCACGTCACGCCGTGCGAGGGCTTCAGCGATCGGTGTGCCGCTGCGCTGCGCGTACGTCATCCGCTCACGTATCTCGCGCAGCTTCCGGGGCCGGTATCCCGGTCCTCCGCAGCAGCTTTTGTGGAAGCCCACGCCTGCGTTGAGCAGCACGCTGAGGGTTCGCCATGCAGCCACGTCTCGCCGACGGGGCGTCGCGAACGCCGATCCCGCGTGAATCATCGTCCGTGCACAGCGCGGGCAGGTTCGCTGCCTTGTTCTGTCGTGAGGCTGCTTGTACGAGACCCGGCAGGGGAGGCAGACGTACGAGGTTTTCCCAATGACCACCGGCTCAGAGTAGAGATGCTTCGGGGAGGCGGCCAACGGTATTTCCTGCGCTGAGGCTTGGTCGGGGAGAATGCGTTTCCCGCCGGCCAACTGAAGCGTTTGACCTTGGTGGATTTGGCTGGCCTGGCACTTCACCACCGGGGTCGGCCGCTTGTTACTCTTTCCGATCATGCGAGCCCTCTTCCCAGGATCCTTCGACCCGGTCACTCAAGGGCACCAAGACGTACTCCGGCGCGCTGCCCTCCTGTTCGACGAGGTCGTCGTGTGCGTGATGTTCAACGCGAACAAGACTGGCCGCTTCCCCGTCACGGAACGGCTGGACCGGCTCCGCGCGGCAGCAACTGACTTGAGCAACGTCACGGTCGACTCCCACACGGGCGGTCTGCTGGTCGACTACTGCCGCCGAGTCGGAATCGACGTCGTCATCCGCGGAGTCCGCGGTGTTCCCGACCTGGACTACGAAATGCCGATGGCCCGAATGAACCACGAACTGGCGGGAATCGAAACGTTCTTCATCGCTGCGGACCCCGCCCTGGCCCACATCTCCTCCACCCTCGTCACCGCGATGAGTCAACGGGACCGTGTCCCCGAATGATGCTTTGAGCGGGCTTCTTCCCGAAGGCGAGGGCGGCAATGAGCTGTCCTGAGACGCGGTTCTGCGATCTCCCGCAACCCGTCCTGAACAATCCATCGACCGGGCGTCGGCTCGCGGTGGCAGCCGAGAAACGCCCGGGCGGTCGAGGTCGACGGGCCGACTGGGGATGGGCAGTCCGCCCCGCAGCGGTCGACTGGGCAGAAGCGAGGGAAGCGTCCGCGGGCGCTCAAGAGTGGAGTGGGTGTCCCGTCGTCGCGTCCACATGGGCCGGGATCTCGTCGTGGCGATCGCCGACGGTCGGTGTCCCGGTGGGCTCGATCATGAGGATCGCGGCGCCGGAGGGGGCGTACGGCTTGTGTTCCGTGCCTCGGGGGACGGTGAAGACCGCACCTTGAGCGAGCACGACCGTGCGCTCTCCCGTGGGCTCGCGAAGCGAGATGTGCAGTTCGCCGTCGAGCACCAGGAAGAACTCATCCGTGTGGTCGTGGGCGTGCCAGACGTGTTCGCCGTCGACCTTGGCGACGCGCACGTCGTAGTCATTGACGCGCGTGACGATGCGGGGGCTCCACAGTGCGTCGAAGGAGGCCAGGGCTTTGGCGAGGGCAATGGGTTCGTCGCTCATGGGCTCATCGTTCCTGCTGCCGGACGGGCGGCGTGAGTGCTAGGAATCGCATATGGCGCAAGGATCCTCGCACGCAGCGCGTACAACCGGCCCGCATCGCGTCGTCGTCATCGTGGATGAGAACTCGAACCCCTTCGAGCTCGGTTGTGCGACCGAAGTCTTCGGCTTGCACAGGCCCGAGATCGGCCCTGATCTCTACGACTTCGAGCTCTGCTCGCCCCAGCCGCGGACGCTGATGCGGGACGGCTTCTTCACGCTCACCGGGGTCGCGAGCCTGGAAGCGGCCGACTCGGCGGACACTCTGATCGTTCCCAACCGGCCCGACACCGAGGTGCCTCGACGTCCGGCTGTGCTCGACGCGATCCGGCGGGCCCACGCACGTGGTGCCCGTCTGGTGGGCTTCTGCAGTGGCGCGTTCACTCTGGCCGAGGCTGGGGTGCTCGACGGGCGCAGGGCCACCGCGCACTGGCAGTGGGCGGACTCCTTCCGGGCGCGTTTCCCCGCCGTCCGACTCGAGTCGGACGTGCTGTTCGTGGACGACGGCGACATCCTCACCGCGGCGGGGAGCGCCGCTGCGCTCGACCTCGGGCTGCACATCGTCCGCCGCGACCACGGAGCGGAGATCGCCAACGCCGTGAGCCGACGTCTGGTCTTCGCCGCCCACCGCGACGGCGGACAGCGGCAGTTCGTCGAGCGGCCGATTCCGGATCTGCCGGACGAATCCCTGGCGCCCGTACTGGCCTGGGCGCAGGAACGACTCGACTCGACCCTCACCGTGTCCGAACTCGCCGTACGGGCGGCGGTCAGCCCGGCGACACTGCATCGCCGCTTCCAGGCGCAACTGGGAACGACGCCGCTGGCGTGGCTCACGGGGGAGCGTGTTGCCCTGGCCTGCCGACTGATCGAGCGAGGGGAGTCGCGTTTCGACGTGGTCGCGCGACGCACCGGGCTCGGCACCGCCGCCAACCTGCGTGCCCTGATGCGTCGCGAGACCGGGCTCAATCCCTCCGCGTACAGGCGCCGGTTCGGACCGCAGGCAGGCTGAAACCGGAGGTCTCGTCATCGGGTGAACCACGGGACTCTCTGAACGCTGAGCGGGGGCTTCGCCACGTCACTGTCCGAGGGCGTCGGCCGCCGACCGCCCGCGACCGGCATCCACCCAAGGCTCGCTCACGGCGTCCGGGCGTCCTCGGATCCCTCCGTCAGGCGGTCAAGCTCATCCTGGACGTCGTCGAACTCCAGGCCGAGGTCCGATGCCTCAGGTGTCGGCATGACCTCTTCCAACGGGAGGTCCTCGATGGCGTCCTCCACGGCATCGTCGACGGCCTTCTCGGCGTCTTCGCCGGCCAGGTAGTCCCTGATCGCCTCACCTGCCAGGCGCTTCACCGTGTTGTCGTCGAGGCCGGCACACTCGGTTGGCTCCTTGCCCCGGGGCGCGTCATCACCGGCCTTGACCGTGTCCCTGTACTGCTCGTACATGGCTCTCCTGCAGTCCTGCGGGTCCGCCTCCGCTTCGGTGCCTCCGCAGGCCGTGAGTGCGGCGAGCAGCAGCGCGGTGACTGCGGTAAGTGTCGTACGGGTGCGCATGGTCCCCCCAAAGGTGCTGTGTGTCGCGAGGGCATCATGCATCACTCACGTGCGGGTGAGCAGGTCGGCGATTCGAACGATCATCTGGCTCTCCTCACCGCTGCGGGCGGTCGTCGGGTTGTAGGCCAGCACGAAGCGGCGTCGCTGGTCACGAGTGGAGAACGCGGCGTTCTTGTAGCCGTACGTCTCGCCGGTTTTGCCCCAGAGAGTCACGCCGTTGACGGTGGCCTGCTGAAGCCCGCTGCTGTAACGGGCCGGGGAGCCGTCCAGCATGCGCACGTCGTCCGGCGGCAGCGTGAACATCAGCTGGAGCAGGTCCGGCGGGAGCAGTTCGCCGGAGAACAGGGCGGCGAGCATCCGGTCGAGATCGCCCGTGGTGGAGACCATGTCGCCCTCGCCCCGGCTTGACGACTGGTCGTGGACGGTGATGTCCGCCAGGCCGCCGTCGGCCATCGTCAGGTAGCCGTGCACGTGCCGGCCGTGGACGCGCGGATCGTCGCCGGGCACGACGGTGTGGGCCAGGCCCAGCGGGCGCAGGATGCGGGCCGCGACGGCCTCTCCGTACGGACGGCCGGTGACCTTGTCGATGATCAGTGCGGCCAGTAGGTAGTTGATGCCGCGGTACTCCTGCCTGGTGCCCGGGGCGAATTTCAGCGGCCCGTGGATCGCCGTCGCCACCCACTCCTGCGGCGTCCAATGGTCGAAGCGGTGCAGGAGGACGTCCTCCGCGGTCACCGGTTCGGGGATGCCCACGTGGTCCGGCAACCCGCTGGTGTGATTCAGCAGTTGGGCTACCGTGACGGGCGAGAACCTGGCCGGCAGCAGCCCCGGCAGGATGCGCCGCACGGGCGTGTCCAGCCCGACCCGGCCCTCGGCCACCAGTTGCAGCACCACCGTGGCGACGAAGACCTTGGTGATGCTGCCGATACGAACCATGTGCCGCCCCGTCACCGGCAGCCGTGTCCTGATGTCGGCCACACCCGAGGTACCACGCCAGGAGCCGGCCGTGCCGCCGACGCGCAATTGGGCCGCGGTCGACGGCGGATGCTCCAGATCGTCGATCGCCGCCCGCAGGGCGGCGTTGTCCAGGGACGGGAGAGGCGTGGGAGGTGCGGGAGATGCGACGGCGCCACGCGCGGGCAGTACCGTGACGGCGGCCAACGCGGCCGCTCCTGACAGGGCGGCGCCCACAAAGGTCCTTCGGGACATGCGTGTTGGGGTCATGACCCGCACACTGTCAGTGGGTGGGTGAGCGAGCATCGGGGGCGCCCCGGAGCGATCCCCGACCCCACCCTGACCCCCACCCGCACACGGGTGACCGTCCTGGTGCCCGGCAGCTGTGATGCACGGTCGTACTGAGGCCCGTCGACAAGGCGTGATCACGTGGCTGGGAAAAGTATGGGACGGGGTGATGCCCGGGCCCGTACCCTGTGGCTGCCCGTGACACCGCCCGAGGAGGTGAGACCCATGAACGCTGTATCGACGTGGGTGCTCCCCCTTCCCGTCACGGCCGGCGATTGACACAGGCGTCGCCGGGAGCGCCTCGACAACAAGGCACTCCCGAAGGGCAACACCTGTGCACCCTCTGCGCTTCACCACCCAGTCGTCGTCGAACGGCATGCTCGAACGCCACTTCACCGTGGGTGACATTCCCGGAGTTCTCTGGTCGCCGGCCTCCGGCACCGATCGCGCCCCCCTGGTCCTCATGGGCCACGGCGGCGGCGCCCACAAGACGCATCCGGCGATGGCGGGCCGGGCACACCTCCTCGTGACCGGCTGCGGCTTCCACGTCGCCGTCATCGACGCGCCCGGTCACGGCGACCGGCCGCGCACCGCGCAAGACGAGCAGGAAATCGCCGAGCTGCGCAAGGCGCAGGAGGCGGGCGAGCCGGAAGGTCCGATCGTCGTCCGTTACAACGCCCGCCTGGCGGAGCTCGCCGTACCCGAATGGCAGGCGACCCTGGACGCCCTGCAGCAACTTCCGGAGATCGGCGCCGAAGAACCGATCGGTTACGTCGGTATCGGTTTGGGAACCGCGGTCGGGGTGCCGCTGGTGGCGATCGAACCCCGGATCACGGCCGCGGTCTTCGTCTCGACCTGGCCCGATGTCCTGCTCGAAAATGCGCAGCAGATCACCGTCCCGGTCGAGTTCGCCATGCAGTGGGACGACGAGCGCATCCCGCGCGAGGCCGGCCTGGCGCTGTTCGACGCCTTCGCCTCCAAGGAGAAGACGTTGCACGCCAACGCGGGCACGCACATGGAACTGCCCAGGTTCGAGGCCGACAGCGCGGTCGGGTTCCTCGCCCGGCATCTCGGCCGGTCGGTGACCGCGCTGGGCTGAGGGTGAGCGGCAGCGGCGTCCGGTCCCCGCCGGGCGCCGTTGCCGCGGCCCGGACTGAGACCGCCTACCCGCATGCCCCGCGACGCCTTGGAGCAGCGGCGCCGAGCGTTCGTTACGTCTCGGTGCTCCGCAGACCGACACGCGCCAGGTAGCGGCCGAGCTGTTCCGGGCCGTCGGCGGCCAGACCGATGTGGTGGTCAGGGCGGATGAGGAACAGTCCTGTGCCCAGCTCCCGGGCGAGCGGCCCGTCGGTCACCTGGTGCGTGCGGATACCCGGCGTCGCCCGGGGCGGTGCGCAGTTCACCGCGAGCAGCGTGAAGTCCGGGCCTCTCAGCAGGTCGAAGAGATTCCGGCAGGGGCCGTCGGTGGTGACACACGCGAGGTCGGGCACGCGGTCGCCGGCCTGGACACCGGCCGGGGAACGGCGTTCGCGGGCGTCAATGGAAAGCTCACTGTCGCGGTAGTGCACCGACAGCAGATGGCAGACCCGCCCCCGGAAGCGGGACTGGTCGCTGTCCTCGGGCTTGCGGCCGGCTCGGTACAGGCGGGTGCTGAGGTCCAGGACGCCCGCCGCGGCGGGCCGGCGCTCGGCCTCGTAGCTGTCCAAAAGCGTGTCCGGGGCGTGGCAGGCGATGACCTGACCGAGCTTCCAGCCGAGGTTGTAGGCGTCCTGCACGCCGATGTTCAACCCCTGGCCGCCGCCGGGCGGGTGGAGGTGAGCGGCGTCCCCGGCGAGCAGGACGCGCCCTTGGCGGAAGCGTTCGGCCAGTGCGGTGCGGGGCCGGTAGAACGAGCACCACCGCACGTCCGTGACGGCGTCCGAGGGCAGGTGGGTTCGGGCGGCGACCAGACTGCGCACGGTCTCGGGCGTCGCGGTGAACTCCTCGCCGGTGATCTTGGCGTTCAACTGGAAGTCGTCCGTTCCCGGCAGCGGGCACAGCAGCAGTTCCCCGGGCGGGTCGTCGGGCCAGATGTGCCAGTGATCGCGGTCCAGACCCCTGATGCGTACGTCCGCCACCACCGCCGAGCGCAGCCCACGATCCTCACCCTTCATGGCGATGCCCAAGGACTCGCGCACCGTGCTGTGGCTGCCGTCGGCGCCCACCAGGTAGAGCGCTGTCATCACGCGGAGGCCACCGTCGGACCGCGCCACCTCTGCCGTCACGTGCGTGTCCACCTGGGTGAGGGAGGTGAGCCGGGCACCGCACTCCAGGGTTCCGCCCAGTTCGAGCAGCCGATCGCGCAGGATGTCCTGCGTACGCCACTGGGGAACCAACCACTGCTGCGGATGACGTGACACCGGGGCCTCCGGGTCCGGCTCGATGAGCTGCCACTCGCCTTGGCGTTCGCCGTCGCGCCAGGTCTGCATGGGCGGGAAGGCGGCGCCGGCTGCCTTCAGCGCGTCGTCGACGCCCAGGTCGTCGAACGTCTCCAGCGTGCGTGCCTGCAGGCTCTTGCCGCGCGAACCGGCGGAAAGCTCGTCGGCTGCCTCGATGACATGGGTCCGCACGCCGCGCCTGGCCAGGTCACAGGCGAGGGTGAGGCCGGTCGGTCCGCCGCCGACGACCAGCACGTCCACAGTCGGCTGCCGTGGCGTCTGAAGGGTGGGATCGGGCACGTCTCCCTGCTTTCTGCCGTCTGACCGGCACTGGATGCATGGAGCGGCGCTCTGCCGCACTATGCGAAATGTCCCCCACGGGCCGGGCGGCCGTGGCCCGAGCCCACCGGTTCCGCCCACATGGCCGCACCGCCGCACGCGCTCAGGAGTACACATGGCTCACACCGCCGCCTGCCCCTTCGACTTCAGCGAGCACCTCGCCTTCGACCCGTCCCTCGCACAGCTCATGGCCAGCGGCCCGGTCAGCCGTATCCGACTTCCCTATGGCGAAGCCGAGGCGTGGCTGGTCACCACCTTCGACGGCGTACGGCAGGTGACGACCGACCCGAGGTTCAGCCGGGCCGCCATCGTCGGGCGGGACTACCCCCGGATGACTCCCGAGCCGATCGTCTCCCCGGAGTCGCTCAACGTCATGGACCCGCCGCGGAGCACCCGGCTACGCCATGCCGCCGCCCGGGCCTTCACACAGAGCAGCGTCAAGCGCATGACGCCGGCCATCGAACAGGTGGCCCACCGGCTCGTGGACGAGATGGTCGAGCACGGGCCGCCGGCCGACCTGGCCCAAGGCCTGTCAGAGCAACTGCCCAACCACACCATCTGCGCCCTGATGGACGTACCCGCCCCGGACCGGCCCCTCATGCTGCGCCGCACACAGCAGATGCTCGCCACCGCGCCCGATGCCCGGCAGGCGGCGGCCGAGGCCAAGCAGCACCTGCGCGCCTACTTCACCGCGCTGGTCGCCGAACGGCGGAAGGACGGGAGCAGCGACCTCATCAACACCATGGCCGCCTGCGACCAAGGGGAGGAGCCCCTGAGCGACGACGAGCTGGCCGTCCTCGCACTGACTCTCATCCTCAGCGGCAACGACACCGCCACCTGCCAGATCAGCAACATCGCCTACACCCTGCTCACCCGCCCCGAGCTGCGCGCCCTGCTGCGGCACCGCCCGGAACAGCTGCCCCGGCTGCTGGACGAACTCCTGCGGCACATCCCCTTCCGCAAGGGCGTCGGCATCCCACGCGTCGCGCTGCAGGACGTGGAACTGGAAGGGGTGGTGATCCGTGCCGGTGACTTCGTCCACGTCTCCTACCTCGCGGCCAACCGGGACCCGGCGGTGTTCGCGGACCCCGACGTCATCGACGTCCACCGCTCCTCTCATCCCCATATGACGTTCGGCTGGGGCGGCCATCACTGCATCGCCAGCACACTCGCCATCGCGGAACTCAGGACGGCGATCGAGGTCCTGTTCACCCGCCTCCCCGAGCTCCGCCTGGCCGTACCCGCCCAGGACGTGCCCTGGGACACCCGGACCATCCGCCGCTTCCCGGTGGAGCTGCCCGTGACGTGGTGAGGGCGCGGGTGGTGGGCCCGTCGGCCAAGGGGCCGTCAGCCCAGGCGGGTGAGCCTGTCGGTGATCGTGGGCTCCGCGAGCCGGCTCCGCACCGTCACCGGGACCGACGGGGCCCGCGGCCCGCTGCCCACCGTCAGCGTGCCGACCTCGGTGCCGGCCGCGGCGGTGAGAGGAAGCGTCTTGCCGTCGGCCGTCAGGGCGGCATTCAGCGCCCATCACGGATTCCTGTTGCCGTTCGGTCATATTCGCTCCGGGGCGGGAGCCGCGACGGTAGCGAGTACCGCCCTTCGCTCCGGTCGTCACCGTCCTCGCGGTGCGGCGGCGGTGACGCCGCCCCACCGCGAGGAGTGCGTGCACTCGGCGGAACCCTGGTGCTAGAAGGTGAGGTTCCAGGTGTCGATCCGCCCGGTGTCCTGGGTCGCTATGTCACGGACACGCAGTTTCCACGTCCCGGAGGCGGTCTCCGACGAGGCGTCGACCGTGTAGGTCTTCACCACGTCGTCCCCGCTGTCGCTGTCGGCGAAGTCCTCCAGGGCGTAGACCGTTCCGTCAGGGGCGACGAGCGAGAGCACCAGGTCGCCCCGGTACGTGTGCTTGACGTCGACACCGACCTTCAGCGCGGCCGGGGCGTTGCCCGTCACACCGGTGACGGTGATCGGTGACTCCACCGTGGCGTTGTCGGCGACGGTGACGTCGGTGGTGTTCTCGAAGTACCGGCCGGGTTGCGGCACGGTCCCGCCGATGGCCTTCAGCGCGTCGACCTGGCCCTCCCCGAAGAAGGCGTTCTTCGCGGTGGTGCCGGTGCAGCGGCTGTCGGACGGGCACGCGATGTCGGTGGCCTGGGTTCCCAGCCGTGCGCGGAGTTCCGCGGGGGTGGCGGCCGGGTCGGCACTCTTCAGCAGGGCCGCGACACCTGCCACATGCGGTGAGGCCATCGACGTGCCGTTCATGTTCCCGTACTTGCCGCCGGGCAGCGTCGAGTAGACGCCGTAGGCTCCGTCGCCGCCCGGGGCCGCGACGTCGATGACGTCCCGGCCGAAGTTGGAGTAGGACGCCTTGATGTTCCCGTTGCCCATCGCCGCGACGGTCACCACGCCCGGCAGTTCCGTCGGGATGTCGACGCAGGCGTTGGTGATGGTGCGGTTGACCGGGGTGGAGTCGTTCGGGCTGGAGCTGTCGGTGCGCTTGTTCGCCAGGTCGTAGTTGGAGTTGCCCGCTGCCGCGACCTGGAGGGAGCCCTTGCCTTCCGCGTACTCCTGCGCCCGGCGCACACCCTCGATGATGGCCGCCTGGTCCGGGTCGTCGGGGCAGTTGAACATCCACGGGTCCGTGTAATAGCTGTTGTTGGTGACGTCGAAGCCTCGGTCACCGGCCCACATGAACCCGCAGATGGTGTTCTCGGCGAAGAACATGCTCGTCCCGGGCTCCGCGATGCGTACGGAGGCGATCTTCACGCCCGGAGCGACGCCCACCACTCCCTTGCCGTTCTTGGCGGCGGCGATGGTCCCTGCCACGTGCGTGCCGTGGGTGCCGACGTCGCGCCACGCGCCGGCACGGGTGTCGGCCTTGCCGTAGGCGCAGGAGAGGGAGTCCGCGGCGTCGAAGTTGGGCGCGATGTCCTGGTGCCGGTCGTCGACTCCGGTGTCGAGGACGCCCACCGTGACGGACGGCGAGCCGGTGCTGACGGCCCAGGCTTTGTCGGCGTTGATCCTCGTCATGTCCCACCGCGCGGTCTCGGTGAGCGTGGTGGTCGACTGAGGGGGAGCACTGGGGAGGGTGGGGGAGTAGGCGTCCGCGGGGACGTCCGAGGTGCGGGTCGCGCCCACCTTCTGCACGCCCGTGACGGAGCGCATGGCGGTGGCGAAGCCGGCCGAAGCGGAGTGTGCGACGACGACGCCGATCGCGTCGTAGTGCGCGAAGACGGAACCGCCGTTCGCCGCGACGGCGTTGCGTGCGGCCGAGGTGTCACCGGGAGCGGTGATGACGAGGTAGGAGCGGGTGCCCGCGGCCCATCCGGCGGCGGTCTGGGCGGGCGTTGCGGCGCGGGCCGCGGCAGGACCGGGCGGAAGGCCGGTGCCTGCGTCGGCGGCGCCGGCGGGCGTGGCGAACGCGAGAGCCGCTCCGGCAGCGGCGACGGACAGCAGGGGCCGTCTGAGACGGTGCCGGGATATGCGGGGGGTTGTCACAGCATCCTCCGAGAGCCCGGCGCAAGGGGTGACGGCGACCGGGCCGTGGGTCGATTGGGTCGACGCAAGATCTCAGAAGTGGGCATGACAAGGGAAGAGGCCTCGGCGCCTCAATCGCCCGGCCGGACAAATGGTTGGCCACGCTCCGGATCGGGGACCTGCCGTCTCCAGGACTCGACCCGAGTGACAGCACCACCGCTGCAACGGCCCTCAGTGCCCCCGGCCGGGCCTCGGCGTGGGTCGGCCGGGTGTGCGCCCG
Source organism: Streptomyces sp. NPDC012466 (assembly GCF_042955215.1). Lineage (NCBI taxonomy): Bacteria > Bacillati > Actinomycetota > Actinomycetes > Kitasatosporales > Streptomycetaceae > Streptomyces > Streptomyces sp. NPDC012466. The sequence goes on from NZ_JBIBEQ010000004.1 coordinate 169,590, forward strand.
TCGCCACGAGCCAGGACGGCGACGAGCGCCGTCAGCACGGGACAAACAGGCGGGTACAACCGGGGATCCGGCTCGGCAGGCCGGCGACGCCGAGAGCGGCCGAGCCCGCACCGGCCGATGGCCGTGGGCCGGAGCGCAGCGTCAGGGGGCGGCTTCAGTCCTCGCCGCGGCCCGGCTTCCTACAGGGTCTGCGCACACCAGATCGTCTTGCCGTGGGTGCTGTGCCGGGTGCCCCAGCCCTGGGTCAGCTGGGCGACGAGCAGGAGGCCACGGCCGCCCTCGTCGAAGGCCCGCGCCCTGCGCAGGTGTGGGGCGGTGTCGCTGGCGTCGGACACTTCGCAGATCAGGGAGGTGTCGCGGATCAGCCGCAGCCTGATCGGCGGTTCCCCGTATCTGATGGCGTTGGTGACCAGCTCGCTGACGACCAGTTCGGTGACGAACGCCGCTTCCTCCAGACCCCAGGCCTCCACCTGGTCGACGGCGAACTTCCGGGCATGCGGCACCTGCGCGGTGTCGGGGTCGACGTCCCAGTCGGCGACGTGGTGGGGTTCGAGCGCGTGGGTGCGCGCCAGCAGCAGGGCGGCGTCGTCGGTACGGTGGCCGGGCAGCACGGTCTCCATCGCCGTGTCGCACAGAGCCTCCAGCGAGGTGTCCGCCTGGTGCAGGACCCGGAGCAGTTCGGAGATTCCCTCATCCGCGTCGCGCTCGCGACTGCGCACCAGTCCGTCGGTGTAGAGGGCCAGCAGGCTGCCCTCGGGCAGCTCGAACTCGGTCGCCTCGAAAGGCAGGCCGCCGATCCCGAGCGGTGGCCCGGGGCGTGCGGTCTCAGGGTGCACGGTGCCGTCGGGCAAGACGATCAGAGGCAGCGGATGGCCGGCGCTCGCCAGTGTGCAGCGCCGGGAAACCGGGTCGTAGACGGTGTACAAGCAGGTGGCTCCGGACTCGCCGGTCGACTGGAACCGGCTGTCGGGCTGGAGGTCGCTCGCGAGGTGGATGACCAGGTCGTCCAGGTGGGTCAGCAGTTCGTCGGGCGGCAGGTCCACATCGGCCAGAGTGCGCACCGCCGTACGCAGCCGTCCCATGCTGGCCGAGGCGTGGAGGCCGTGGCCGACCACATCGCCGACGACCAGGGCGACCCGGGCGCCGGACAGCGGAATGACGTCGAACCAGTCACCGCCCACTTCCGAACCGACCCCGGCCGGCAGGTAACGGGAGGCCACCTCGAGCGCCTCCTGGCTCGGTAGCCGCTGCGGCAGCAGGCTGCGTTGCAGGGTCAGCGCGGTCGTGCGCTCGCGCGAGTACCGGCGGGCGTTGTCTATGGCGACAGCCGCCTTGGCGGTCAGTTCTTCGGCGAGGATCAGGTCGTCGGCGGTGAAGGCCTCGGGCCGGTCGCTGCGGGAGAACGCGACGACGCCCAGCAGTGCGCCGCGCGCCCGGAGCGGGACGGTGATCCGGCCGGTCAGCCCCTCCGCCGTCATGGTTTCGTCGATCAGCGGGGTGCCCGGTGGCCAGTGGGCCGGGTCGGCGGCGAGCCCGGGTCCGAAGGCCCATTCGCCGCCGGGGCCGGGTTCAGTGGCGAGCTGCACCGTGGACCTCGCGGTGGTCATGCAACGGGCGGCGACAGAGTCCGGAGCATGGTGGACCGGCACCAGGTGGCCGGGAGGCCGGTCGGGGTCCTGCTTGGCGCTGTGCTCGGCGGCACGGGTGAACGTCACTGTGTCGCCGGTGACGGGTGAGGTGGGTGGTTCCTCTCCGCGCAGCACTTCGTCGAAGAGATCCACGGTGACGAGGTCGGCGAATCCCGGCACCGAGGTACCGGCCAGTTCCCGGGCCGTGCCCAGGACGTCGAGTGTCCGGCCGATACCGGCGCCGGCATCATTGAGGAGGAGCAGGCGCTGCCGGGCCCAGTACTCGGCGCTCATGTCGAATCCCCAGTTCGCGACCGCGCGGATCCTTCCCCGGGAGTCCCGGACGGGCCACATGCTGGTGGCCCAGGCATTGGCGTAGTCGCTGCCGAGCGGGCGGAAGACGGTGATGAGACGTGCGGGCTCGCCCGTTCTCGCCACTTCGGAGAGCTTGTCGGTGTACGCCTGGTCGTCCAGTTCGGGGAACAGCTCGCGGTACTTCTCACCGAGCACTTGTTCCTCGGAGTGCGCCATCACCCGGCAGGCGGAGGCGTTGACCCACAAGAACCGCAGTTCAGGGTCGTAGACGCCGAGGGCGAAGGGGCACTGCTCGAAGGCCCGGTCGGCGATCACGGGGCGGCGTCCCCAGCACTGGACGGTCACCACATGTCCCTGGGCCTGTCCGTCGGAGGCGGACAGCGGGTGGGTCGCCACCACGGCGTCCATCGTGGAACCGTCTCGGTGACGCAGGGCGATCGGCCCCGTGGGCTGCGAGCCGGTGCCGAAGCTCCCGGGGAAGCCGGTCGGCCCTGGGTCGACCAGCAGGTCGGTCACGGGCCGCCCGACGGTGTCCTCCGCCGCCCAGCCCAGGAGCAGCCGCCCCGCCTCGCTCCAACCGCTCACGACGCCGTCCGGGTCCACGACGACGACGGCAGTGGGGAAGTCCTGCTTGTCGGCCATGTCCACGCGACCATGCCTCCGTCCGGACAGTGGTGCCCGCCAGAGCTGGTTTCCAGCCAGTGTGTCCAGCCTAGATCCGCTCCCGTCGCACGGCGCCCCGGCCGGGGGCGGGCAGGCGACCGGCTGCGCTCGTGCGCCGGGGGTGCTCCAGGGCCGCTGTCGCCCGCCTGAGGCGCCTCAGGCGGGCGACAGCGCGAGCCGGGACGATGGTGAGGCCCGAGGCGCCGCACCCGGTGTGTTCGATCGCCGCCGGCGGTTGCGCGGTCAGTAGCCGTAGATCATCTTGTATGCGACCTCGGGGAGGAACTGTCCGGCCGAGGTCCCGCTTCCGACGCCGCAGTTTCCGTCGGACTCGCCCGGAACCTTGATCCACAACAGCATCTCGGCGCCGCCGCCCAGCTGAGTGGGGGTGCCGATCCGACGGCCTGCGGGGTTGCACCACTGGCCGTTGGAGCCGTTGCCGTTGCGGCTGGTGTCCACGACGAACGGCTTGGTGTAGCCGTAGCGGGAACTCAGTTCACGGTTGACGGCGTTGCCGTAGGCGGTGTTCTCGGAGGTGCCGATGTAGTTGGAGACGTTGAGCGAGAAGCCGTGGGCCTGTCGGAGGCCGGCTTCGTGGAGGCGCCGGGCCATGGTCGCCGCATCGGCCCAGCGCGGGTTGCCGGCGTCCATGTAGACCCAGGTGTTGGGGGCCTGGCGGCTGAACTGGGCGAGGGCGCCGGTGAGCATGTTCTCGCGTTCGTCGATCTGCGCCTGGGTCATGCAGCCGTAGTCCCCGAGGGAGTCCGGTTCGAGAATGACGATGGCGGGGCGGTTGGCGATACCGCCGGCGAACTGGGCGATCCAGTTGGAGTAGGCGGACGGCGAGGAGGCTCCGCCCGCGGAGTGTCCGCCGCAGTAGTCGCGGTTGTAGATGTTGTAGGCGACGAGGAGGGGCAGCTTGTCGACGCGGTCCGCCGCTCCCGCGTACGCCCCCGTGGCGGTACCGATGGCGCCGCTCCAGGAGCCGAACCAGCGGGCCGTCGGGGTGTTGGCGATGGAGGCGTTGATCGCGGCGGCCCGGCCGTCGCCGGGGTTGGCGGCCGCCCACCTCTTCGCACTGGAGTCGGGGTCCACGTAGAACCCACTGGTCATGGTGGTGGGGTCGGCCGCGTGTGCGGACGGTGCGGCAGCGAGCGCCAGCGGCAGAGCGAGGAGCGTTGCGGCGACGGCACGGAGTCTGCGGCGCATGACTGAACCTCAACTTCCTGGCAGGGGTGTCGCACACTCTGGTCCCGAGCGTGCGACCTGAGCAGAGCGGTGAAGCGGCATGCGATGGGAGCGCTCCCATTGGAAGCGGTCCCAACAGCACGGGGAAATATCGTTGGGGTGTGCTCGGTATGGTGTGGCGGGGTAATTGAGCTGTCAAGGGTCGCCGCACAACCCCGTTCGCTTGGCGAGAACAGATCTCTGGCCGAAACTGGAAGCGCTTCCAGCCGGTGGGCGACACGGACCCCGGCGGGTGGCACTGCCGCGGGCCGGAGTGAGACGCTTCCCGTCCGATCGTGAGGGAAAGGGTCGTGGTCCATGGCAGAAGGTGCGGCGCGTCGGCAGCCGACGCTCCAGGAAGTGGCCGAACACGCCGGTGTCTCCCTGTCCGTGGCCTCCCGTGCCCTCAACAACGCTCCGCACGTCAGCCGTTCCAAACGCGAGGCGGTCGAACGGGCTGTCCGGCAACTCGATTACGTGCCCAATCCGACCGCCCGTGCGCTGGCCACGCGTCAGACGGGAGCGGCCGCCCTGGTCGTCTCGGGGGAGGATCCGTCGATCTTCGCGGATCCGTTCTTCGCGCAGGTGATCGTGGGGGCCTCGCAGGCTCTGGAAGAGGCCGAGCTGCATCTGATGCTGTGTCTGGCAGCTTCCGACCGGGGCCGCAAGCGCGTGGAGGAGCTCCTCCGGTCCAAGGGCGCCGACGGTGTCATGCTGATGGCGCTGCGCGAGGGCGACCCACTGGCCCGCATGGCCGAGGAGGCGGAGATGCCCGTCGTGTTCGGAGGGCGGCCGGTCGGTTCGGCTCCCCGGTGGTACGTGGACGTCGACAACGTCGGCGGAGCGCGCGAGGCGACCGAGTACCTGGTGTCGCGCGGCCGGACTCGCGTGGCGGCGATCTGCGGGCGTCTGGACACCGAGGCCGGACGCGCACGGTACCGCGGCTACCGGGACGCCTTGCTGGCGGCCGGCCTCGATCCGTTGCCGCCGCAGGAGGGGGACTTCACCGAGCCCAGCGGAGCCGCCGCCATGACCGCCCTGCTGGCGAACCATCCCGAGGTGGACGGGGTCTTCGCCGCCAACGACAACATGGCGGCGGGGGCCCTGCGCGCGCTGCGTGCGGCCGGCAGGGCGGTGCCCGCCGACGTCGCCGTGGTGGGCTTCGACGACCTGGCCGTCGCCCAGGTCGCCGATCCGCCCCTCACCACCGTCCACCAGCCCATCACGGCTCTCGGGCGGGAGATGGCGCGCATGCTCGTCGCGCTCATCAGCGGACAGGACCCCACGCCGTTGATCCTTCCCGCGCGTCTGGTCACCCGTTCCAGCGCCTGACCGACCTGCGCGCACATCCTTGACGGGGGTATCGGAGCCGCAGGCGGCGATGGTGAACGGCTGGTCATGACCGGCGACGATCATCCCGCCGCGGCCGATTCCCGGATCCAGACGGCCCCCGAGGGGCAGGTGCCGTTCCCACGGAGACACCGCTGCCCCAGGAGCACCGGCCGGCGTGAGGGAGCTGCACCTGCCCGAGCGGACGGCCACCGTCACCACCCACACCGGCCCGCACGACAACCTGGACCTCGCCTACGCTGCCGCCGGGTCCCTCGCCAGGCGGCAGGGCATGGCCGCACAGGAATTCGTCGAGGAGGTGTACCTCCTCGGCCCTCGTGACACCGACCGGCCCGATCACTGGCGCACGCTGGTCGCCTGGCTGATCGCGCCCGCCTCCGGTCCCTCACCGATCCGCCCGTGAATCCGGCCGGCTGACCGACGTACACGGGGCGGCCTGAGCGCGGACGAGCGAGGCCGATGATTCTCGCCGCCGTCGCCGGTCTGTACCTCCGACACGGGATCGACCGACTCAGGAGCGCGCCATGACCGCCACGTACACATTCGACGTCTTCTCCAGCCTCGACGGCTTCGGCGCCGCCGGCGGCGACTGGACCGGCTACTGGGGCAAGCAGGGCCCCGAGCTCCTCGAACACCGTCGTGCCTTGTACGGAGGCGAGCAGCGGATGGTCTTCGGGGCCCACACCTATCGGGCGTTCGCGCGGATGCTGGCATCGAGCACCGAGGAGTCCGAGGTGCGCGACCCATGGGTCACACGCATGAGGAACCTGCCGGCGACGGTGGTGTCGACCACCTTGGAAGGCCCCCTCGACTGGCCGGACGCGACCGTCGTGAGCGGCGACGCCGTCGACGTGGTCGCCCGCCTCAAGGCGGAGTCGGAGGCACCGCTGCGCTCGCACGGCAGCCTGTCCATGAACCGGGCGCTGATGGCCGCCGGCCTCGTCGACCGCGTGCAGGTGACGCTCTTCCCGGTGATCACCGGCCGGACGGGCATGGACCCGGTCTTCCGGGGCGCGGCCGACTTCGACCTGGAACTGATCGAACAGAGGACGCTCGACGGCCACATCCAGGAGCTTACGTACCGGCCCACCCTGCACGTCTGAGGGAACGGGGTCAGGCCGTCGCGGTGGCCGACCAGGGCGAGCCACGAGGCCGTCGGAGGACCGGCCCTCGGACCGACACCGCTGCCTGGAAGGGCTTCAGGGCGTCGGGCCCTGCCGCTCGCGCAGATGCTCGTACAGATCGCCCGTCTCCTGCTCTGCTGCGGTGAGCGCGGGTACCAGTTCCGCGGGGATGTGGTGGTGCTCGATGGCCATCGGCGCACCGGCGACAAGCCGTAGGCGTGCCGCGTAGACGATGTCGGCGGCGGGGGAATGGTGCGGTTTGCGGCCCACCCGGGCGCCGGCCGAGATGGTGGCGAACTCCAGGAGGCGGCTCGACCAGGCGCCGGAAGCCTGCGGCAGGATCGGCCTACGCGACCGCTCCGGACACCGCGGTGCCGCGCATCCCCGTCGGCCGGGCCTGATCCGGTCACCGGTCACCGAGGTTGCCCGCGACGGGCGTGAGGACCGCGCCGGTGATCAGGAGCGTGTTGCGACCAAAGCCCCTTCGGCCGGACTGACCCCCACTCACGTCGGAGCAACGGAAGCGCAGGTTCAACCACCGACTGGAGGGTGCCGAGGGCGAGTGCCGGCATGCCGAGTACACCGATCGACAACCGCCTGACGCGGAGCGGGGAAACCACTGCTTGGTATGGGGACGTTCTCGTCATCACCTGTTGTCTTGGCCTGGTGCGCCGGGACGGGCCGCCTTCCCCTCCTGGTGCCTCCGCACTACAGGCCGACAGGGCGGATGGCGGCGTCGTATTCCCCACGTCGTCGAAGAAGGCATTCCGCACTCACTGTCGATGCAGCGGGAAATTGGTCAAGCGTTGAACATTTCCCGGCGTCTTTGCTCTTCACGCCGGCCAAGAGAACAGGCTGTGTCGTCCGGACGGGCACGGCAGATCACGCGTCCAGCAGCGGGGATATTTCCGGCCGTCCTCGGGGAGCCGATCATTCCGCCCGGTGAGGGAGCTTTGCAGTCCCACGGCCACTCGATCAGCGATCAAGAAATACTCGACATCTCCCACAGAACCGCATGACAGAAGCCTTGCACCGGCTCGATCCTCCTGACAGTGTTCGGGGGTCGGTTCTCGGCATTGCGTCACGGGGGAGACTCGATGTTGTCCACCTTTCCGATGGCCCACGACGGCTCTTGCCTTCCTCGGCCCGTGGTTCGCCGCGCTGCCTGACGTCATCCGCTGGCGGATGAGTCGTACGACAGCCGGCAGGTCCACCGGGAGTTCGCTGAGGAGGAAGAGCGATGGACCACATCTCTGCATCCGTGCAGAAGCCGATACAACAGCACTTCCGCCGTCCGGATTCGCACCTCGGCGGGCTCTTGTCGGAGATCACCCAGGTACCGATAAGCCGAATCATGGTCGTGGGCTCACTTCGCACGGTCGGGGAGGATCCACGGCACATCAATGCGCTCGCCGAAGTGTGCTCCGAACTGCCGCCCATCGTGCTCCATCGAAAGACGATGACCGTCATCGACGGTGTGCACCGGCTCAGGGCGGTGGAAAGCAGCGGCGCCACGCACATCAGTGCCGTGCTCTTCAACGGTGACGAGCGAGAAGCCTTCGTGCTCGCGGTCAAGCTGAACAGCAACCACGGACTGCCGCTCTCCCTGGCCGACCGCAAGGCCGCGGCCCTCCACATGCTCGCCGACTTCCCGGAGTGGTCCAACCGGCGACTGGCGGGGGTCGTCGGCCTGTCGGACAAGACCATCGCAGCGCTCAGGCGGCGGTCGGGTGCGGAACTTCCGCACCCGACCGCGGTGCGACTCGGGCGGGACGGGGTGGCCTACCCGCTCGCGGCGGCCGAAGGCCGCCGTCGCGCGCTGGTGTACCTCGCCGCGCATCCCGACGCGTCCGCGAAGGAGGTGGCGGGCGCCGCGGGCATCTCGCTCACCACGGCGAAGGATGCGCGAAAGCGGGTGCGGACAGATCAAGGCGAACCGCGGACGACGGTGCGGCCGAGCGACGTGCCGGTCCCGGAATCCGGGGCCGGCCACCCCGCCGGTGTGAAACGTCCCAGGGCGCACCCGGCCGGCGCGGATCTGTCACTGGCGGTCCGCCGGTTGCGGGCGGACCCCTCGCTTCGGTTCACCGAGGTGGGCCGGAAGTTGCTGCGGACGCTGGAACCTTCGGCCACGCAGCCACACGACTGGGCGGCGATGGCAAGCAGCATTCCGATCCACTGCGCTCCTTTGATCGCCGAGCTGGCACGGCACCACGCCGAGAGCTGGCAGCTCCTCGCGGAATCGTTGACGGAACGGATCAATTCTCGCGACACTGACGTGTAGTTGTCCGGACGGTTCATCAGGCGCCGTTTCCCATGCCTCGGGTCCGGCGCCTTCTGTTGGAATTCAGCGACGCCGTCTCCGCGCTTCATACAGACGCGCACCTAAACGCTGGTTCAACAGATCCAGCAGTACCCGGGGCTATTGCCCACGCAGGAGCGCTGCTTCCTATTCCGGCGGCTGATCTTTTCGAAGTCGGCCTGGTCAAGGACGGAAAAGGCTTTCTGAATCGCGGCTGCAATTGTGAATCCGCGACTTGGGGTTCGCAAGGTTGCGCGGCGCTCGAACGCTTTGTACGCTGACTCTCACAATTTTGAAAACGGGGGAGCTGGGGGAACGTGACTTCGTATAGTCCAAGCCATGCCGGGCATGAGCAGTCGCCCGTGGCTCAGCCCGTTGCCCATAACGGCCCATCATTATCGGGGATGCCAACGCATTGGTACAACTTCCTGGGGGATCTACCCGGCCCCATGCCCGAAGTCAGGGATTCCGGAAGCCCTACCGCAGCGGAGATATCCGCGAAAGTCCGGCCGCGAGTCCTCATTGAACAAAATGGTCCGAACGAGCAGTGGACCGCGATACCCGGACCCGTGGTGGAGCGGCTGCGGCAATGCGGCCGGCCGACACCGCTGCACCGGGCGCACCGCCTGGAAAAGCATCTCGGCACGGGCGCGAGGATCTACCTCAAGCGTGAAGACGTCCTTCCCAGCGGCAGCTTCAAGCTGAACACCGCGATAGCCCAGGCGTACTACGCAGCCGAAGAGGGACGGACCACCCTCGTCACCGAGACGGGGGCGGGCCAATGGGGAATGAGTGTCGCACTGGCGGCCAAGATGTTCGGTCTGCGGGCCGAGATCTTCATGGTGAGGTGCTCGCTCGAGCAGAAGCCCTACCGGCGTCACTACATGGAGCTCCTCGGGGCCCATGTGCGGCCGTCGCCGTCGCGTCACACGGCGATCGGACGCAAGATCCTCGCGGAAAACCCGGGCCACCCCGGCAGTCTCGGCACTGCCATCAGCGACGCGATCGAGCATGCTCTGGGTGATCCCTCCGCCGCGTATCTCGCCGGCAGCGGAATGCCGCACGTGTACCTTCACCAGACGCTGCTCGGGCTCGAGGTCGCGCAGCAGCTCCAGGACATCCATGGCGAGGACCTGGGCGTCGACGGGCGCGGCGACCACCTCATCGCGTGCTCGGGTGGCGGAAGCAATCTCTGCGGCCTCATCGGCCCTCACCTGCGGGCCAAGGCCGACGGCGCGGACCTCCGCTTCCTCGCCGCGGAATCCACGGCGGCGCCTCGGCTCACCCGGGGCGTCTACGCCTACGGCCGCACCGACCTGGGCGGATTCACGCCTGAGGTGCTCGGCTACACGATGGGGGAGAGCTTCATCCCACCGCCCAATCACGTCGGTGGCCTGCGAAACCACCACAGTTCCGCCCTGGTCAGCCTGCTGCGGCGCGAGGGCGTCCTGGACGCCGTCGCCTTCGACCAGCGGACGGCGCTCGAGGCCGGCCGGCTCCTGCTGCAGACCGAGGGCCTGCTGCTCGCCCCCGAGGCCGGTCACGCCGTCGCCGCGGCCCTGGACGTCGTGGCCAAGGCCGACGCGGACAACCTCGAACCGGTGATCGTGGTCCTCGCCAGTGGCTCCGGCTTCCTCGATCTGCAGGGATACAACGAAGTCCTTCTCGACGCATAGCCGCACCCTCGTTCACGGCATCTCCGCACCTGCGATTGGGAAGCCATATGCGCTTGGCGACATTTCAGCCCCAGCTCGGCGTTCATTGCGAGACGACCACCCTGCGCAACATGCTCCACCAGGCCGGCGTCGACATATCCGAAGCCATGTTGTTCGGCCTCGGCCAGGGGATCGACTTCCAATACTGGGACGCTCCGGACCCCGGTCGCGGCACCCCGATGCTCACCGGCCGAATCGAGCCCGCCCTGCTGTCACGCAACGCCTGCGCGGCCCTCGGTGCGGAACTGCGTGAATCACGCTCACCCGACTCGGAATCCGCCTCCGCAGCAGCGGCGCGACTGCTGGACGCCGGACATGTCGTGGGAGTGTCCGTCGACATCTTCCACCTCGACTACTTCAAGTCCCGGAGCCATTTCGCGGCGCACTACATCGCGCTGTACGGACTCGACGACTCCCTCGCCCACGTGGTCGACACCGATCAGCAGGGGGGAGCGCAGACGCTTCCGGCGGAGTCGCTGCGCCGTGCCCGCGCCTCCGACGAAGGATTCATGCCGTCGCCCCATCTGCACCTGTACATCGAACGGCTGCCGGCGCGGCTGGCCACCGACACCGATGCGGTTCTGCGCGAGCAGGTCTGGAACGCCATCCGGCTGACCGCGGAGCGGATGGCCGAGGACCGCGGACCGCGATTCGGCATCCGCGCCATGCGGCGGGCCGCTGCCGAGATCACCGGATGGAGCGACACCCTCATCTCAGCGGACGAGCTGGTGCCGGACGTCGGTCGCTTCTGGCGCTTCGCGGGAACCGGAGGAGCGAACTTCCGCAAGCTCTACCACGAGTTCCTGCAAGAGGCGCGGCAGCGGTGCGGGGACAGCGAACTCGACTCGTACGTCGAGGACTTCGACGACGTGCAACGGCAGTGGGACCAGGCGATCGACATGCTGATGGCCTACCCCGGCGCGGACGGGCGACAGCGGCTGCAAGCCGTCGCGGCCCGGCTGGACGCGATCGCCGACGCCGAACAGGCCATCTTCGAGGGCTTGCTCGTGTCGGCCACCAAGCGGGCGGGTGAGTCGGCTTGACCGTCACCCGGGTGAAATCCGTCTGCCGTATGTGCCACGGCGGATGCGGCGCCATCGTCGAACTCGTGGACGGCGTCCCCACCGACATCCACGGCGACCCGGACAACCCCACGAGCGAGGGCTACTTCTGCATCAAGGGCAAGGCGTCACTCGACCTCCTGCGCAGCCCGGACCGGCTGACCACGCCGCTGGTACGGACCGGCCCACGCGGCTCGGGGACGTTCGAACCGGTCAGCTGGGAAGCCGCGCTCGACCGGATCGCCGGAGAGCTCGCCGCGACCATCAGCCGGCACGGGCCCGAATCCGTGGTCCTCGCCCAGGGCACCGACCGCAACTACCAGGAGTGGGTGTTCCGGCTCGCCAACGCGATCGGGACGCCGAACGTGGCCGGCCCGGCGCACGTGTGCTTCTACCCGCGGGTCATGGCCTCGATCATGACGTACGGCGCCTTCACGTTCTGCGACTACGAAGGTGACCCCGAGGTCGTCCTGCTCTGGGGCAGCAACAAGCCGAGCACCCACTCGGACGGTGTGATCGGTGTCAAGCTGCTGCGAGCCGTGGAACGGGGCAGCCGCCTCATCACGGTCGATCCCCGAAGGACACAGACCGCCGCCCGCTCCGGCCTGCACCTGGCCATCCAGCCCGGAACCGACTGCGCCTTGGCACTCGGCATGATCAAGATCGTCATCGACGAGGGCTGGTACGACCACGACTTCGTCGCCGCGCACACCTCCGGGTTCGACGAACTCGCCCGGCACGTCACGGCGTTCGACGTCGAACGGGTCGCGCGGATCACCGGGCTGACACCCGAGCTCATCCACGAAGCCACTCGCTCCTACGCCCTCGCCTCAAGGGCGTGCATCGAGGCCGGAACCGGTCTGTCGCAGAACGAGAACTCCTTCGACACCCACCGCGCCATCGCCCTCCTCGCCGCGATCTGCGGAAACATCGACGCCCCCGGTGGCGACGTGATCTGGGAACCGATGCCGATCGAGGGCCGGCGTGCCTTCCCGCGTCCGGATCTGCTCCCCGAGGAGCAGGCGAGGAAGCGGATCGGCGGAGACAAGCACAAGATCCTCTCGATGTCCGGCTGGGTCGCGCCGGGAGACCTGCACGAGGCCATCGTGACCGGGGCGCCGTACCCGATCACCTCGATGGTGATCTTCGGCAGCAACATCCTGGCCTCGCACGAGAACACCGAACTGGTCCGCGAGGCGCTCACCAAGCTGGACCTGGTCGTCGTGTGCGACCTGTTCATGACGCCGACCGCCCGGTACGCCGACGTGATCCTGCCGACCTCCAGCTGGCTCGAACGGGACCAGATCGTCGAGTTCAACTCCTACATCGCGGCCCGGCAGAAGATCGCCACGGTCGACGGCTGCCGCTCGGACGAGGAGATCATCCTCGAACTCGCCGAACGGCTCGGCCTGAGCCGCCACTTCCACCCCTCCCTGGAAGCCGCTCTCGACGCCAAACTCGCCGGCATCGACCTCACCTGGGAACAGTTCAGGAAGATCGGCCACATCCGGAACGAGAAGCGGTACCGCAAGTACCGCGACGGCGGATTCCGCACCCGGTCCGGGCGCGTGAACCTGATGAACAGCGGCCTGCGGGCCATGGGCTACGAGCCGTTCCCCGTCTACCGTCACCCCCCACAGGCGGACCCGGCCCTGCCGTACGTGATGACCAGCGCCCATCCACGCCAGTTCTACAACACCGAGTTCCACCAACTGCCGACCACCTCGCGCAGCCAGACGGCGGCACGGGTGACCGTCCATCCGGACACCGCGAAGCGGGAAGGGCTGTCGGACGGCGAAGAAGTGGACCTGTTCACGCGGGCCGGTGCGCGCGGGGTGCGCATGACGGTCAAGATCTCCGACTCCGTCGCACCGAACGTCGTGATGGCGGACGCCGGCTGGTGGTATCCGGGCGAGCCCTCGATCGACGAGTCGCTCAGATCCTCGGTCAATCTCCTGACGACCAACGACCGTTCCGACGTGCACATGGGGAGCGCGACGATGAGAGGTGTAGCAGTGGGACTACGGCGACTCGGGCCAGGCCGTGGCTAGCGCGCGGGGCACCGTCGCCGCCCGGGTGCCGGAAACCGACGAGGGCCTGCAAGGTGACGAACTGGCCCGCAAGTACGACGAGATGCAACGCCACATCCGGGACAACGGCTGGCTCCAGGAGAAGATCGACGACATCCTCGCGGCGGAGATCGACTCCGGTGAGGTCCTGGAGCTGGGATGCGGCCCGGGCTACCTGGGCCTGGAATGGATCACCCAGGCCGATGACTCCGCCCGGCTCGTCGGCCTCGACATCTCACCGGCGATGCTCCGGCGGGCGAGCGCCAACGCGGACGGCTACGGCGTCGCCGGGCGATGCGCCTACGAATGCGGCACCGTGCTGGACCTGCCGTTCGAGGACCACCGCTTCGATCACGTCATCAGCGCGTCCTCGCTGCACGAATGGGCGGATCCGGTGACCGCCCTGTCGGAAATGCACCGTGTGCTCAGGCCGGGCGGACGCTACTGCGTCTCCGACCTGCGCCGGGACGTCGACCGGACGACGTTCCAGTTCATGAAGGCGAACATCGCGGCCGACATGCGCCCGGGCTTTCGCACCTCGATCCGGTCCTCGTACGTCAAGAGCGAGATCGAGGAGCTGCTGCGAGGCACCGCGCTCGATACGGCCGTGGTCACCGAAGTCCAGATGGGGATCGTCATCACGGGCAGGAAGGAAGCGCCATGAACGCACTCGCGGGAAGTTCGCCGGCCATCACCGCCACACGCGACGGGCGCTTCCCCGGCCGGGCCGGCTTCGACCGGTCCTGGGAGGAGCTTCTCCAGACGTCGAGCATGTGGCGGGACCTCGACTGCGGGCAGTACCTGTCGGCCTGGTGCGGATACGCGCCGGACCACGTCGTCGCCAAGTTCGCCGGGGTCAACCACGTCGGCGTCTACATGGGCGACTACGACAGCGACGACGAGGTGTTCGGCTGGAACGCCTACCTGAACGACCTCCGGGCGTCCGGCCGGATCACCACCGTCGAGATGGGCCCGTCGTACATCTCACCCCGGCAGTACGGCACACCGGGATGGTGGAACTCGATCGTTCTCTCCGACGGACGTGTCATCGAGATGTTCGCCTGCCGCCGGTTCGGCCCCTGGGCGGACCGCCCCGCCGGCGAACGCGGGCGTCTCATGTCGCACGTCGCCGTCGATGTGCACACCGACGCCGACGTCCGCTACCTCCTGGACGTCCTCGACCGGGATGTCGACCACCTCGAGAACATCGCGTTCACCGAGGCGGACGAACTCGGCCACACCTACGGGCACCTGCGCAACAACGACAGCGGCTCCGTGCTGGAGATCGTCTACGAGGCGCCGCGCGGCGGATCGGGGCACGTCGATGGCGGTCATTGAGATCTCTCCCTACTCCGGTGAGCACTGCGAATCCACCGCGCTGCTCAACATGCTCCGCAACCACGACATCGAGCTGAGCGAGCCGCTGATCTTCGGGCTGGGACAAGGCCTGTCGTTCCTCTACTGGCACTCGAAGCAGATGCCGAGCCCGTTCCTGGCCGGCCGGGTCAAGCCCGACCACCTCATGCGCAACGTCACCGACGCCCTTTCCCTGGAGTTGCGGACGCAGGAGACGTCCTCGACGGCCAAAGCCGAGGCCACGCTGATCGAGGCTCTCGACGAGGGCGACGTGGTCGGGCTCAAACTCGACCGCTACCACCTCGACTACGCGCGGGAGAACCACCACTTCGCCGCGCACTACGTCGCCTGCCTCGGATACGAGGACGACAGGTTCGTCGTCGTCGAGACCCGGTCACTCGGCGTTCAGTCGACATCGCGGGAGAGCCTGGCCCGGGCCAGGTCCGCCAAGGGACCGATGTCCTCGCGCAATCTGTCGGTCCGGGTCGATCCGCGCGGGTACGACGAGTCGAGCCTGGCGAAGGCCTGTCAGACCTCGGTCCTGGCCACCGCACAGGAGTTCCTGAACCCGCCGATCACCAACATGGGCTTCAAGGGCATCGCGAAAGCCGGTGCGCTCATGCGGGGATGGCACGAGCGGCTCGACCGTCCCGTCGAGGCGATGGCCGCCGTCGGCACCAGCATGGAGGAAGGCGGAACGGGCGGCGGGCTCTTCCGGACGCTGTGGGCGCAGTTCCTGGAAGAGGCGCACGAGCTGACCGGCATCGAGGCCTACGACGAGCTCGCCGTCGAGTACCGCCGCATCGCCAAGCGCTGGACGGACGTGGCGAACCTGCTGCGCGACGCCGACGACGCCGGTGCCCGGCGCTCACTCGACGAGGCCGCGTCGATCGTCGACGGCCTGGCGGCCGAGGAGCGCACGGCGATGGCACGGCTGGAGGAGGCGTCCCGATGACCACGCTCGCCCGGCCGGCCGGCCACGACCCGCGCGGCAGGCTGCACGACACCCTCGTCTCCCGCGTCGACATCGCCCGGAAGGTCACCGCGGTCACCTCACTGGACCGTCTGGCGCTCGACACATGGGCGGCGCAGGCGCTCTCCGCGACCGTCGAGCACGCCTGCCGCAACTCACCGTTCTACGCCGACTTCGTCCCCGCCGATGTCGCCCGAGCGGTCGCGCAGGGCCGCCCACACGCGTTCGAGGCCCTCCCCTTCACGACGCGGGACCACCTGTCCGCCGCCTACCCGCTCGGCATGCTCGCCGTCCCGCGGCGGGAGGTGATCCGCTTCGACGAGAGTTCCGGCACCGGCAACGGGCGCCCGATCGCGGCGTTCTTCACCATGGCGGACTGGCTGGAGAACAACCTCACCGTCGCCCATCTGCTGGCCTCCGTTCTGGACGAGCGGGACGTCGCCGCCATCGCCGTCCCCTACGAACTGGCCGGGGTGGGCCAGGACCTCGACCGTGCCATCGAGATCCTCGGCTGCACGGTCGTGCCGCTCGGTGCGGCCTCACCGTCCTGCACCCCGGACCGTATGGTCGATGCCCTGCTGCGTTCCGGCGCGACCACCCTGGTGTGCTCCGGAACGCGTGCCCTGTTCCTCGGGGAGATCGCTCGCCGCCGTGGCATCGACCCGCGGCGCGACCTCGCGGTCTCGAAGATCCTCATGGCGGGGGAGGGGGCGTCACCGGCCAAGAAGCGGCGCCTGGCCGATCAGTGGGACGCCGTCGCGTACTCGATGTTCGGCATGACCGAGACCAACACGCTGGCCATGTTCTGCCGGGAACGCGAGCTGCACCTGGTCGAGACACGCACGTTCTTCGAGGTCGTGGACCCGCGGTCCGGCGAGCGGCTGCCGGACGGCTCCGTCGGCGAACTGGCCGTGACGACGCTGGCGAGCCGGGCCATGCCGCTGCTGCGGTACCGGACCGGTGACGTGTGCCAGATCGAGGCGGCGCCGTGCGGCTGCGGCTCACCGCTGCGCCGACTGCGCCACCGGGGCCGGATCGGTGACCGCATCCCGGTCGGTGACCGCTGGACCTCCCAACTGGAGATCGAGGACATCGTCCTGAGCGCCATGACCACCGAGCCGTACTACTTCGCCTTCGACATCGACGGGGACGCCCTCAAGATCGCCCTGCCGCCGTCGAGCGCGGACGACGCGACCCGCAAAGCGATCGCGTGCGGTGTCCGTGACCGTCTCGGAGCGTCCACACGATTCGGTTCGCTGGACACCGACCGGTTCGAGACGGCGCTGCGCACCTCGGCCAAACCGACGATGCGCAACTTCAGTGCCTACGGGGGAGGAGAGGCCGCCGGTGAGGGTTGAACTGCCGCTTCCCACGCGCATTCCGCTCGACGGGCGCTTCGAGATCGATGACACGTGCATCGACTGCAAACTCTGCAACGACCTCGCGCCCGACAACTTCGACGCAGACCTCGACAACGACGTCCACTACGTGTGCAAACAGCCCGAGACACCCGACGAGCTCGAGCGGGTCCTCGACGCATTCGACTCCTGCCCCACCGAATCGATCCGGTACTCAGCGGCACCTGACGGGGAGTGATGGCGCAATGTCCAGCCTGGACGATCCAGTGAAAGCCGACATGTGCGCCGGCCGGCGGCAGATGACCGAACTGGGACCGGTGGCCGAGAGTTACGACCAGCTGCACCGCATCGACCTGCTCGGCGAGGCGCGGGCCGCACGAGGAGTGCCGGAGGGCACGTACGACTCGACGGTGTGCGCCGTCCTCCAGGCGTCGGAGGTGTGCCTGCTCAACCTGGCCCGTCTGGCGCGCAGGACCCAGGAGTGCCTGCTGGCCGACGACATCCCGGCCGCCTCCCGCTACGTCCAGTGGGCCGTCGGGTTCCACCGGTTGCTGCGCAGGCTCGGCACGGTGATGTTCGACGCCCACAGCGTCTTCGGAGCCGGCGTGGCGGCCGGGACCGCCACCGTGAGCATCTCCGAGTCGGCCGGCTACGCGGCCTACGTCGATGCGCTCCGGGAGCTGGAGGACGTCGCCAAGGGCTCGCTGCTGGCCGGAGCGCCCGAGCTGACGCGCTCCACCATCGCCACGAAGAGCATCGACGACTCGCTGTATCGCGTGCTGCACGGCATCCGGACCGGCTGCCACGACGCGACCAAGTGGGAGAGCGACCTCACCGCCGTGCCCATCGGGGTGAGCCGGAGCACCGACGAGCTGATCTCGGCCGAGACGCTGGCGCGAGCCGTCGCCGCGACCGAGCTGAACGCGGACACCCTGCACGGCGAGTTCGTCGCCCTGCACCAGGTCCCGGAGATCCTGTGCGCCGAGGCGAACGACCACCTGGAGGTCGCCATCCGGGCCATCCGCGCATCGGCTCTGAGCCGGGCGGCGCAGCACCTGACGGCCTGCCGGGAGCTGCTCGACCCGGTCGTCGAGGCGCAGCGGGTGATGGCCGAGCACCTGGCGACCGGGGAGTACCACGGGTTCCGGACCAATCTGGGGCCCGCGAGCGGCACACACTCCCTGTCGATCAAACAGCACATGTTCCGGGACCTGTTCAAGCACATGTGGAACGACCTCGAGGCCTGGCTGGACTCGCTCGGCGAGTCCTCGCTCGAGGAGACCGTCCGGGACATCGACGCACGCCGGCACGACGACCCGGAGGCATGGCTGCGGCACACGGTGGTCGACCAGGCGTTCAAACTCCACTCCGCCCACCAGCAGTGGCGGCACGAGCATCTGCACATGCCCCGCAACTGCCTGGGCAGCGGCGGCACCAAGTCCATGATCGGCATTCCGGACGGGCCCCAGGCGGTCTACAAGATGCGGGACGCGGCCAACGCCCAGCACTCACTGGCCGTGATCCACCGGGCACGCCGGACGAGCCTGGCGAACGCCGTGCCGGACTCACCCCTCGCCAAGCTCATCACCGATCCCAGTTCCCTCGACTCCGAACTGATGCGGGTCGTGGGCGAGGCGACACGCGAGTACTTCCCCCAGGTGCAAGAGCAGAGCTACCAGCCGTTCCGGTCCGGCGCGGCCGAGCGGAACCCGTAGGAGCGCGGACGGTGACCACCACAGGATCCACAGCCTCTGACAGTGTCATGCCCACCGACCGGACCGCCCTGTTGCCGGGCACCTCCGGCGGGGCCTGGCGAGGGGCCGAGTACATCGCCAGTCTCAAGGACGAGCGGGAAGTCTGGTGCGACGGACGCCGGGTCGACGTGACCGGCGACCCGGGCTTCCGGCCCATGCTCTCCACCCTGGCCGGTCTCTACGACGCCCAGCACCGGCCCGGCCGGGCGGACGAGATGCTCCACCGGTCGGACACCTCCGGCAACCTCGTCAGCCTGTCGTACCTGGCGCCGGCCGACCGGGACGACCTCAGCCGCAAGTGGGCCAACTCCCACCGGTGGGCGGAGGCCTCCTACGGCCAGCTCTCCCGGATACCCGACTTCATGTCGAACGTCGTGGTGGGCCTGTACGACTACCGGTTCGAGCTGGCCGAGGTCGACCCCGAGTTCGGGTCCAACGCGGAGAACTACTACCGCTACTGCCGCGAGAACGACCTGACGCTGACGCACGGCCTGGGCGACCCGCAGATCGACCGGTCCGCGACCCCAGCCGACCGGCCGGAACTGGGACTGAGGGTGGTGCGGCGGGGCGCCGACGGCATCGTCGTGCGGGGAGCCAAACAGATCGCCACCCTGGCGCCGTACGCCCACGAGGTGCTCATCTACCTCTCGCCCGCCAACTACCTGCGCGAGGACCCCAGCTACGTCTGCTGGTTCGCCGCTCCACTGGCGACGCCGGGCCTTCGCGTCCTGTGCCGCGCGTCGTACGCCGAGGGCTCCGGCGGCCTCTCCGCGCGCTACGACGAGCAGGACGCGATGCTGGTGTTCGACGACGTGTTCATCCCGAGGGACCGGGTCTTCCTGCTCGACGACTCCCAGGCGGCCGTCCGCGGGTTCGGCGAGCTGAACAAGTGGTCGCTCTACACCGGCCAACTGCGCTACTACCACCGGCTGCGCACCATGCTCGGTGTCGCGTCGCTGCTGGCCCAGGCGATCGGTGTCGACAAGTTCCGACAGGTCACGGACCTTCTCGGCGAACTCACCTCGTACGTCGAGATCGTCCGGCTCGGCCTGGCCGCGATCGACGCCGAGAGCCGGCCCACCCCCTCGGGCCTGCTCGCCCCCGGCTCGACGGCAGCGCTCGACGCCGTCGCCGGACGCTTCTCCACCCGGGGCTCGGAGATCATCCGGCAGATCGGCGCGTCGGGCCTGATCATGCAGCCCTCGGAAGCCGACCTGGGCACGTCCGGGCTGCGCGCGGTACTGGACACCTACATGTGCGGGCGCGAGATGGGCGTGGACGAGAAGTCCCGGATCTTCCGCCTCGCCGCCGATCTGGCCGTCGACCGGTTCGGCATGCGCCAGGAGCTCTACGAGACGTGGAACCGCGGCGATCCCGCACGGGTCCGCTCGATGCTCTACGCCCGGTATCCCGACCTGCAGCGCTGCGAAACCCAGGCCCGAAACCTGGCGGAAGGGCGGAACGACACCACATGAGTCTCGACAGCATCCGGCTCGAGGGCGTCACGACCCACAACCTCAAGTCGGTCGACGTCTCCTTCCCCAAGGGGAAGCTGGTCGTCGCCGCGGGCGTCTCGGGGTCGGGCAAGTCGTCCCTGGTCATCGACACCCTCTTCGAGCACTCGAAGACGCTCTACCTGGGGGCCCTGTCCAGCAAGTCCCTCGACATGGGCGACGGCGACTACCAGTTCGACCGGATCGCGGGCACGCAGCCGCCGGTGGCTCTGCGTCAGCGCGACGGCGGCTCCTCCAATCCCCGCTCGACCGTGGGGACCCTCACCGGCCTCGACGGTCTGTACCGGCTGTTGTTCGGCGCCGGTTCACGGCCGGTGTGCCCTGCCTGTCTCGGCCCGACCGGTGCGGACCTGTTCTGCGACGACTGCGGCTGCTTCGCCGAACCACACTCCGCGAAGCACTTCAGCCCGAACCGCAAGGAAGGCAAGTGCCTCCAGTGCGACGGCATCGGCGAACTCGTCGGCTTCTCCCTGGACAAGATCATTCCGGACCGGTCGAAGACGCTCACCGAGATCTGGGACGGCGCCGACCCCGGAACGTTCGCCGTTCCCAACGTGCGCAAGGCCTTCGAGGCGATGGCCGCGGACATCGGTCTGGACCTCGGCCTGCCCTTCGAGAAGCTGAGCCCGGAGCAGACCGAGCGGGTGCTGCACGGCTCGGACACCGTCTACACGCTCAAGATCCGCAAGGTCACCAACGACTTCCGCTTCGAAGGCATCCTGGGCTTCCTGGAGCGCGCGTACCGCAACGCGTCGTCGGCCGCCCGCAAGAACGCCTTCACCAACTACCTCGGACGGGAAGTCTGCCCCGCGTGCAAGGGAGGGAGGCTGCGTCCCGAGTCGCTCAAGGCGACGGTGGCCGGGCACACCTTCCCCGACTTCCAGAGCGACGAGCTGTCACGCTCGATCACCCGCCTGCGTGAGGGGCTCTCCTCCGGTGCCGTGCCGGCGCAGGTCCGCGAGCTCGCCTCCGCGATCGTCAAACAGAGCGCGAACATCGAGGACGTCGGCCTGGGGCACCTGCAGCTGCGGCGGCCGGTCACCACCCTCTCCGGTGGTGAGCTGCAACGGCTGCTGCTGGCCCAGCACCTGGCCAGCGACCTCACCGGGGTCATGTACGTCCTCGACGAACCGACCGCCGGTCTGCACGAGGCCGACACCGGGAGGATCCTCGACTCACTGCGACGGCTGCGCGATCTCGGGAACACGGTCATCGTCATCGAGCACGACGAGTCGGTGATCCGTGCCGCCGACTGGATCGTCGAGCTGGGGCCCGGAGCCGGATCCCGCGGCGGCGAGATCGTCTTCGAGGGCCGCTTCGCCGACCTGCTGCACTCCGGCGATTCGCCGACGGCGACCGCGATGGTGTCGGACGGGCCGTCGCGGGCGAGGGCCGACCTCACCGGCGCGTCCTGGCTCGAGGTGCGCGGCATCACGCGCAACAACGTGGTGGACCAGACGGCGAAGTTCCCGCTCGGCGGACTGACCTGTGTCTCCGGCGTGTCCGGCGCCGGCAAGAGCTCACTGGTGGCCGGCATCCACGCCTCGGTCTCCCGGGCCATCGCCCAGCGGTCCACGGGTGCGGGTTCCGGGAGCACCGGCATCCGGGGAGCCGAATCCCTGGACGACGTCATCTACGTCGAGCAGCGCCCGATCGGCCGCTCCAGCCGGAGCACGCTCGTCACCTACGTCGGCATCAGCGACCACATCCGCGACGCCTTCGCCGCCAGCACCGACGCGGTCGAGCGCGGACTCGGCCGTGGTGAGTTCAGCCCCAACGTCGCCGGCGGGCGGTGCGAGTCCTGCAAGGGACTCGGGCTGGCCGAGATCGAGATGACCCTGTTCAAGAGCGAGTTCATCGTCTGCCCCGAGTGCGAGGGCCGCCGGTTCCAGGAGCATGTCCTCGACGTGCGGCTGGGTGAGAAGAACATCCACGACGTGCTGTCGATGACCGTCGAGGACGCACTCGAATGGTTCGACGCCAAGAGCAGTCCCAAGGTCGTCCAAGCGCTCGGCGTGCTCAGCGAGTTCGGCCTGGGCTACCTCCAGCTCGGCTGCTCGACGACCACGCTCTCCGGCGGCGAGGCGCAGCGGCTCAACCTGGCCGGCGAGCTGCTCAAGCAGCGCCGCAGCCGCACACTGTTCATCTTCGACGAGCCGACGCGGGGTCTGCACGCCGCCGACATCCGCCATCTGCTGGCCCTGTTCGAGCGGTTGATCTCCACCGGCAACACCATCGTCGTCATCGAGCACGACGTGAAGGTGATCGCCATCGCCGACTGGGTGATCGATCTGGGACCCGGCGCGGGCCGCGACGGCGGCCGGGTGGTGCACAGCGGGCCGCCGGAGGACCTCGCGGACAACGCGGCCAGCGTGACCGGCCGGTTCGTACGCCGGCTGCGCGACGAACCCGGTGCGGTGATGCCGGTGCCCGAGCCCGCCGGTAGCCGGCGGCCGAGTGCGGCGCCGGACCTCGGGGTCATCGGCGAGCTTCTGCCGCGGGCCGTCACGGTGGTCGCCGGCACGGCGCGGCAGCCCGAGCGGAACGGGCCGACACCGTACGGACTGGTGATCGGCTCGCTCACCGTCGTCTCCGACGAACTCGCCCTGATCGGCTTCCTGGTGCGCTCGGGCAGCACCAGCTGGAACGCCATCGCGGACACCGGCCGGTTCTGCGTCAACATCCTCGGCGAGGATCAGCACGAGGTGTCCGACGCCTTCTCACAGGGCAGGCCGGACAGCCGCTTCGACGCCCTGTCGTGGACGCCGTCCGCCAACGGCTGCCCGCGACTGTCCGGTGCCGTCGGCACCATCGACTGCAGTCTGAAGTCGGCCTACCGGATCGGCGACCACGACTTCGTCCTGGCGACGGTCGTCAGCGTCGACATGGAGGCCGGCGGCGACCGCGGGCCCCTGCTCCGGGCCGAACGGGGCGACAGCGCTCTCGACGACTACGGGTGGCGCCGATTCGCCCGGGAAGCGGAGGCCAGGTGAGGACGACCACGTCCCTCGCGACGCACTACGAGCAGTTCCTGGAACTGCTCGCCCGCGATACCCGCGATACCCGCGACACGGCGGACGGCCGCGACGCGCTCCGCGCGCGGTACGGCGAACGGGTCGACCCGTCGGGCGGATCGCAGCCGATCCTGATGACCCGCGACGAGTGGATGCGGAACCAGATCGACCTGACGCTGGCGCTGGGCGGGCTGCTGACCGAGGACGACGTCGTGGTCTCGGCCGTGCCGTACGAACTGTCGTTCATCGGCGCCGAGGTGGACCGCGTGATCGAGATGGTCGGCGCCTCGGTGATCAGCGTCGGCACGAGCGGGACCATCTGCCCGATGCCCCGGCTGCTCGGGCTGATCGAGCAGTACGAAGTGACGGCCCTGGTCTGCTCGCCGAGCTTCGCCGCGGAGCTGGCGAGCCTCGCGGTCTTGCTGGGACGGCGACCGGAGGACTCGACGATCCGGGCGATCGTCTGCGTGGGGGAGGCCTGCTCCACCGAGCGCCTCGACCGCATCGGCGCCGCCTGGGCGGCGAGGACCTCCGCCCTGTACGGGACGCCGTCGACACCGACGGTCGCCGTCGCCTGCGCGTACGGCGCACTGCACCTGTGCGATCACCGGCTGCGGGCGGAGGTCCGCGGTGGCCTGCGCGGAGAGCTGCTCCTGGACGGCTCACCGACCGGGGAGCTCGTCGAGCTGTGGCCGGCGGACCGCGGCTGCGACTGCGGTTCCGCGAACCGGGTCCTGGTGCCGCTCGGCAGCACGGAGTCGGCGGTGCGCGGTCCGGACGGGCTGGTCTCGGCGCTGGACGTGGAGCGGATCGTGTTCGGCCACAGGAGGCTCGCACCGCACTTCGCCTGCGCCCTCCGGGACGGCACCTTCCACGTGACCTGCGCGGTGGCCGACCCTCGCGCGGTCGACGTGAACGCGATGCGGCGGGCGATCCGCAGCGGCATCGGCGAGGCGCTCGGTGTCGAGGCCGAGGTCACGGTCGTCGGAGTGCAGGACTGGAGTACCGCCACGTCATGACCCGCACCCGGCCGTGGCGCGCAGCCGCCGCGGCCGATCCACCGGTGGCATCCCGAGGAGACAAGACGTATGAGGGTAGCGGTAGTACAGACCCGATGGGTCGACGATCACGAGGACGGCCTGCGCAACGCCTACCAGGCGATCGAGGACGCCTGCGGCGCCGGCGACGTCGACCTGGTGTGCTTTCCCGAGTTCCTGCTCGGCCCGCCGTGGTACATGCCGGGGCAGGACGGCCTGAGGGGGCGGACCGACACCCCCATCCCGGGGCCGGTCGTCGACGGCTTCCAGTCCCTGGCCCGCAAGCTCGGCACGCACATCCTGCTGGGTTCGCTCGTCGAGGACATGCAGGACGGCATGTACCGGAACACGTCCCTGCTGATCGGCCGGCAGGGCGTCATCACCGGGCGCGCCGTCAAGGCACACGCCTTCGGCAACGAGATGGTGGTGTGCCGTCAGGCGGACTCGCTCGGCGTCCTGTCCACCGAGTTCGGGCAGATCGGCATCGCCGTGTGCTCGGACTTCTGGATCCCGGAGGTCGTCCGGCTGCTGGCGCTGGCTGGCGCGCGAACGATCTTCGTGCCGGGCGGGACGCTGGGGCAGAACCAGCCGCTGATGGTGAACGCGTTGCGCACGGCGGCGTACCTGAACGACGTCAACATCGTCTACGCGAGTTCGGTCGGCGTCGTCCGCGGAAAACGCGGGGACCGGCTCGTGGAGATCCACTTCGCCGGCACCAGCCTGGTCGCCCGCCCGGAGGGCGTGATCGCGCAGGCCGGCAGCGACGAACCGGAGACACTCGTCGTCGACCTCGACGAGCCCGTGGAGGGCGACGGCCGCCGCTGGCAGCGGCTCCGCAGGCCCGACGCCTATCAGGCGCTGCTCACCCCGTACGCCGGAGCCGACCGGGATCTCGCGGCCGAACTGCGGGCGAGCCTCACCGGGGGCGGTGGCCCGGACCGTGGCCGGCCCGTCGCCGCCACCAGTGCACATGAGGGGACTCGTTCGTGACCATCTTCGTAGCGCAACACGCCCGCCGGGCCACCGCCGAGGCGACGGCCGACGCCGTGCTCGACGGCCTCGACAGCCGGGTGACCGACGAGGCGTTGTTCGTCGTCCTGCCCGAGAACGCGTTCACCACGGGCGGCGACGCCCAGGCGCTGTCGCCGCGGCTGCGTGAGCGGTGCCTGGGCCGCCTGACGACACTGGCACGGACCCGCGGTACCTACGTGCTCACCGGCTCGTGGGCGGAGGAACGGCCGGGCGGCGAACTGGTGCAGGTGGCCAGGCTGCTGGACCCGAACGGCTCGGAGGCTGCCCGGGTGGAGCGTCCCGTCCTCGCCGACGGGACGACCGGCACCGGCGACGACTTCCCCGTCGTCGAGACGCCGTTCGGCCACGTCGGGGTTCTGCTCGGCCCCGACTTCTGGCTGGTCGAACCACCGCGCATCGAATGCCTTGCCGGCGCGGAACTCCTGCTGGTCGCCGGGTCCCTGGACGGCGCGCAGCAGGCCGCGCAGCGCGCCGCGGTCTGGGGCATCGCGACGCTCAACACCGTCGCGGTCGCCTTCGCCGGTTCGCTGAGCGAACGCTGCGGTGGGGGCAGTGCCGTGGCCGTGCCCGAGGGGTTCGTCGCCGAGGCGGGCACCGGCGAGGGTGTCATCGAGGCGCCCTGGGACGTCGAGCGGATCCGGCATCTGCGCGAACCCGACCTGCGCTTCCAGCAGACCCTGTGGTTCGGGCTGTGGGCCCGCCGGACGGAGCTGTACACGGACCTCACGGCACGGGTGGTGTGAGATGCGTGATGCCGGCGCTCCCGCCTCCGACGTCCGACGACGGATCGCGACGGAGCTGGCAGACGACGTGCCGTGGAACCGGGTGCTCAATTCCATCTGCACCGAACCGCATCCGCTGGGTGTGGAGATGGCGGCCGCGGCGGCGCACACCAACCTCGGCGACGTGCGCATCTTCCGCGGCACCAAGCGGATCGAGCGCAAGGTCGTCGAGCTGCTGCTCGATCTGCTCGCCAACCCCGGCGGGTCGGGGAGCCTGGTGTCCGGGGGGACCGAGGCGAACCTGATCGCGATGCTGGTGGCCCGCGAGTCGGCGCGCGCCCGGGGGCGGCTGACCGACCGGCCCGAAGTCGTCGTCAGCAGCACCGTGCACTTCTCCTTCACCAAGGTCTTCGGCCTGCTGGGGCTGACCCCGGTCGTCGTGCCGGTCGACGAGTCCCTGCGGTTGCCGGCCGGTGAGGTGGCCCGGCGCATCGGCGAGCACACCGTCGCGGTCGTCGCGACCGCGGGCAGCAGCGAGTTCGGCGTGGTCGACGCGGTCGACGAGATCGGACCGGTGGTGGCCGGACGGGGCGTGCACCTGCACGTGGACGCGGCCACCGGTGGCTTCATCATCCCCTTCGCGCGCGCACTCGGCCACGACCTGCCCCAGTTCGACTTCACCGTCGACGGCGTCGACTCGATCACCATCGACCCGCACAAGTACGGACTGGCCAACGTCCCGGCCGGAGCGGTCCTGTTCCGGGGCGCACAGGACGCCGGACGCTTCGCGGTCGACTCGTTCTTCATCGACACGCCGGTGCACAACACCCTGCTCGGCACCCGTCCGGGCGCCGCCGCGGTGTCGACCTACGCGGTGCTGGAGCACCTGGGGCGTGACGGCTTCCTCGACCTCACCCGGACCAACTACGAGGTGACGAAGTACCTGGTGGACGGGTTGCGTGCGGCCGGGCACGAGTTGTTCGCCGCACCGCAGCTGAACATCGTGGTGGTCAGGATGCCGCACGCGGTGCGGATCTCGCAGCTGCTGGAAACGAGGGGCTGGATCGTCTCCACCTCCAAGCGGTTCGGCGAAACCCTGCGGCTGGTCGTCACCCGCCATGTGACACCCGAGATGGTGGACGAGTTCCTTCCGGAGCTGGAGCGGGCGTGCAAGGACGTCGCTGCCGAGGTGGCGCCGGGATGAGCCTCTTCCGTGGCCCGCGAACCCGGCTCGCCGCCCTGCAGATGCGGATCGAGCCCGGGCAGCGGGACGAGAACCTGGCGCGAGCCGCCAAGCTGCTGTCCACCGCACGAGAACGCGAGGCCGATCTGGCGTGCCTGCCGGCGACGTTCGCCACCGGCCTCAACTTCCCGACCCTGCGCACCGACGCGACCGCCGAGGACGGCCCGGTCGTCGAGTTCCTCGCCGAGCAGGCCCGCACCCTCGGCATGCACATCGCCGCGGGCGTCCTGCTGTCGGCCGGGCGGGACGTCTTCGACGCCGCCGTGCTCGTCGGTCCCGGCGGCGACCCGCTCGGCTGGTACCACCGCGCCTGCGTGTGGGCGGGCGAGTCCGAGTACATCTCCACCGGCTCACCCGGCGAGGTGATCGACACGCCCGTCGGGCGGATCGGCCTGCAAGTGAGCTATGACCTGCGGTTCCCCGAGGCGAGCCGGCAGTACCTCGCCCAGGACGCCGACCTCGTCGTCTGCGTGGCGAACCTCTTCGGGCCGTTCTCGCACCCTGTGCGCTCCCTGTGCCGGGCCCGGGCCGCCGACAACGAGTGCGCGCTGGTGTTCGCCAGCGGCGTGGGCGAGAACCGCTTCGCGAACATGACCTACGTCGGCCGCAGCATGATCGTCGACGGTCTGGTGCAGGACGCCCGGCAGGACCCGGACGCGGACGTCCTCGCCGAGGCCGCCCCGGGCAGCCAGGAAGCGGTCATCGATGCGGACCTGCACTGGCGGCAGCGGCGGAAGGTCCGTGCCGGGCTGCCGTTCCACGAGGACCTGCGCTCGACCTGGACCACGATCCACGGAGGGCGCGCCTGATGAGGGCAACGCGTATGCAGCCGGAGTCCGGCTGGCTCGGCGACGTACTCGGCCTTGTCGTCATGGACATGCGGCAGTTCTTCGACAACCGCCTGTTCGCGGTCTCGACCCTGCTGACGTCGGTGTCGATGGTGCTCGCCTTCGGGGCGGCGACCGACCAGATGGTGAGCCCGGCGCCGACGGCCGCCAGCTACTTCGGTTTCGTCTTCCCCGGCATCATCGGCGCCGGCATCATGTTCAGCTGCACCTACACCGTCGGCTACACGGTCATCATCGACCGCAACCGCCGCACCATCGAGGACCTCATCCTCTCGCCCCTGTCGTACTCGGGGTTCCTGCTCGCCCGGATCGTCGGCGTGGTGCTCAAGTGCCTGTTCCAGTTCGTGCTGGTGCTCCTGCTCGGCGTCGGGGTCTTCGACGCCCGGATCGAGTCGCTGCCGATGTTCACACTGGGCTTCTTCACCGCGTGCACGGCCTTCGCCGGGCTCGGGATCCTCATCGCCACCTACACCAACGAGATCTCCTTCCCGGCGGTGGTGAACATCATCGTCATCCCGCTCATGTACTTCGCCGGGATCTTCTTCCCCCTCGACAACCTCGGCACGCTGGGCGACGTCTTCGACAAGCTCCCCCTCGCTGTGCACGTCGACATGTTCCGCGCCGCCACCTCGCCGGACGTCACGGCCACCGGGGCGTCGGTGCTGGCGGTGGCCTACTCGTTCCTGGCCCTCTCCATCGCCGCGTGGGCCTTCCGCAGGAGGATCGGCCATGGCTGACAGCACGAGCACCGCAGCGCCGGTCCTGTCGGTCTCCCGGCTCGACCACCGGGTGAGCCCCGACTTCGCCCTGCGCTCCCTCACCTTCTCCGTGCACGCCGGCGAGGGCGTGGCCATCATCGGCACCAACGGCGCCGGCAAGACCACGCTGATCCGGCTCGTCGCCGGCCTGCTGCGCCCCTCCGGCGGCGAGGTGCGCATCTGCGGCACCCCGCCCCGCCGCTGGGGCCAGGTCGGCCGCCACATCGGGTACGTCCAGCAGACCAAGGACCTCCCGGACGGCGTCAGCGTGGAGACCTACGTCAAGCACCAGCTCAAGCTCCGGCGGGCCGACCCCGGCCGGTACGAGGAGCTGATCGCCCTGGCCGAACTGGAGCAGTACCGCCACCAGTACGTGCGCAGTCTCTCCGGCGGCAGCCAGCGCAAACTGCACGTCATCTGCGCCGTGGCGCACCGGCCCGACCTGCTGATCCTCGACGAGCCGACCACGGGCCTGGACCCGACGGCGCGCGAGACGCTGCTGGAGATGCTGGGCAGCCTGAAGAAGGACGGCGTCGGCGTGCTGTTCGCCAGCCATCACCGCGACGAACTGGTCGCGCTGGCCGACTCCGTCGTGGTGCTCCACCAGGGGCGGCAGATCAAGGACGCCTCGCTCGACGCCGTCACCCGGTGGGGCGAGCGCTCCAGCCTGATCATCGAGGCCTTCACCGAGGCGCACCTGACGCGGCTGCACTCCTGGGCCGGACAGGAGGCGGAGACCAGCGGCCTGGTCCGTTCCGTCCGCACCGTCGATCAGGGCGTGCGGCTCGACCTGGCCGACGGCGACCACCAAGGCACTCTGGCCGAGGTGGTCGCCCGGGCCCACGCCGCCGGCCTCGCCCTGCGCTCCGCGTCCTACTTCCAGCCCACTCTGGCGGACGTCGTCCGTTCCATCGTCGACCGAGTCGAACCGGAGGACATCGCATGAGCATCACGACCACGACCACCAGCATGCCGTTCTGGAAGGAGTACCCGGAACGCGACAGCGAGTGGGTGCGGCAGTACCCGACGAAGCACGTGCCGGTGAACGAGGAGGAGGTGTTCGCCCGCAAGCCCATGGGCGTCTACGTCCACATCCCGTTCTGCAACCGGCTCTGCTTCAGCTGCCCGTACATCAAGCACCAGACCGACCGGGACCTGACCCGCACCTACCTGGAAGCGCTGAAGACGGAGATCACCAACTACGCCGAGCGGCCCTACATCCAGGACCACGTCATCACCCTCGGCTACATCGGCGGCGGCACCCCGACCGCGCTGACCGCCCCCCAGCTCGACGACCTGCTGGGCCACATGTTCAGCAGCCTGAACGTCGAGGAGGGCGCGGACTTCTCCATCGAGACCACCCCGGTCGACATCACCGAACGCAAGGCAACCGTCCTGCTGGACCGCGGGATACGGCGCATCAGCCTCGGCGTGCAGACCTTCGTGCCGGAGGAACTGAAGAACATCGGCCGCCCGAACGACCCGGAGATGCTCAAGGAGAGCATCCGGCTGCTGCGCCGGTGCGGCTTCGAGAACATCAACATCGACCTGATGCACGGCATCAACGGGCAGACGATGGAGAGCTGGGAGCACAGCCTCGACGTCGCCATCGAACTCGGCGTCACCTGCATCTCGTTCTACACGTACATGGAGTTCGCGCAGATCTCCACCAAGCGCAGGAAACTGCCGCCGGTCCCGGAGAAGGCCGTGGTCGACGACATGTTCCTGTTCGCCGCCGAGAAGCTGTCCGAGAACGGCTTCCTGGGCTACTACGGCGACTGCTTCGCCAAGCCCGGCTATCAGCCGAAGTACGGCGAGACGTCCTGGAGCGAGGACATCCCCATCATCCCCCTCGGCCCCACCGCGACCGGACACCTGCGCGACCACTGGTACTTCAACGAGCCCGACATCGGCCGCTACATCCAGACGGTGATGGAGGGCCGGCTGCCGATCTCCATGGGCAAGCACATCACCAAGGCGGAGGCGATCCGGCGCTCGATGGTCCTGGGCGTCAAGGCCGGGCGGGTCAACCGGGAGCGGTTCCGCCGGATCCACGGCGTCGACTTCATGGAGATGTTCCGCGCCGAGATCGACGACCTGATCGAGAAGGAACTCGTCACCGCCGACGAGAACGGCATCGAGGTGACCGGCCCGAAGGGCTGGTACTACCTGGACAACATCTCCAAGGCGTTCTACTCGCCGGAGTACCGGCGCTACCCGCAGCACCTGGGAGCGGACATCTCCAACTTCATCTCCAGCCGGCCGATTCCCCTGCAGATCACCTCGCGGCCGAAGGACGAGGAGGCCGGCTGTGACCACTGAGACCCGACTGCTGAACCTGAGCGAGCGCGTGCCGCAGGCATCGCCGCACGACGACATCGACAAGGTGCGCTTCTACGACCTCGGCATGCGCCGCTCCGCGCTGATGGCGTACAAGCGGCCGAGCGACCGCATCCTGGCCCACGTCCGCGACGGGATGACCGACCTCGTCGAGGTCGGCTTCAACACCGGCCTGCTGTCCCTCCACGTGGCCGGCCGACTGCCGGACCTGGCCGTGTCCGGGGTGGAGGAGAACCAGAACCTCGTCGACGTCGCCGAGGACAACCTGACGCTGGCCGTGTGGGCCAACAGCGCCGGCGACGTGGAGTTCGAGATGGCCAAGCTGAACCGGCTGCCCTTCCCGGACGACTCCGCGGACATCGTGTTCTCGTTCTCCTCGCTGCACCGCTGGCGCAGGCCGGTCGAGACGCTGAAGGAGTGCGCCCGCATCTGCAAGCCCGACGGCGTCGTGATCATCGAGGACATGAACCGGCACGCCGAGGAGGGGCACATCACCTTCATCCTGCAGTTCGTGAAGGAGGGCGGCGACGAGTTCATGCGCTCGTTGCAGGCCGCCTACACCCGGGACGAGGCGGCCGAGCTGCTCCGGGAGGCGGGCCTGGCGGACTGGCAGGTTGTGGAGGAGGACCTCGGCCTGGTGATCTCCTCGCGTCCCCTCGAACCGGTGAGCCCGTGATGCCCGGGACGAAGATCGCCGTCGTCCAGATGGAGTCGAAGCTCGGCAAGCCGGCCCAGAACCTGCGGCGTGCCGAGCACTACATCCACGAGGCCGTCGAGCAGGGGGCGGAGCTGATCTGCCTGCCCGAGGCGTTCTCCACCTCCGGCAACATCCTCGAGGTCGCGGACGTGTCGGTGCCCGTCCCGGGGCCGGAGACCGACTTCCTGTGCGAGCGGGCGAAGCGGGCCGGCGTGCACATCGTGGCCGGTCTGCTGGAGCGCGGCGACGACGGCGAGTACTACAGCACCTCGGTTCTGTGCGGCCCGGAGGGGACCCTCCTCGGCCACTACCGGCGCGTGCACTGCCACGAACTGGAGGCCCGCTACCTCTCCGGGGGATCGGAGTACCCGGTCTTCGACGTCGGGTTCGGGCGCATCGGCCTGATGCAGGGCTACGACATCAACTTCCCGGAGGTCGCGCGGGAGTACTGCCGCCGTGGAGTCGACGTCATCGTGTGCTCCGCGCTGGTGCCCGAGATGTTCGCGTACGTGGCGAACATGCGTCTGCCGGTCAGGGCGGTGGACGCCGAATGCATCATCGCGTTCGCCTCCGGGATCGGCACCAACCTGTACGCGGGATTCGGCTACATGGGGCGCAGCCAGATCCTGGCGGACCCGCTGTTCCTCGAAGCCGAGCGATTCGACTTCGTCGACGGTGACGAACGGATGGTGGACCTCGGCAAGGAGCCGGGCGTCGGCGTCGTCGAGGTCGACCTGGACCGCATGCGCCGCTACCGCACCAAGGCCACCCTGAGCGGCGACCTGCAGCCGGCGACGTACTGGCAGTCCTGACGAGAGTGAAGGCCCATGCGTGTACTGCTCATCTCCACCAACAAGATCCGGGTACCGCGGCCGGCGCTGCCCATCGGCATGGCCTACATCAGCGCCGCGCTCAAGCATGCCGGGCACCAGGTCGACGTCCTGGACCTGCTCTGGGAGTCCCGGGAGCTCAAGGCGGTCCGGGAGAAACTGACCGCGAAGACGTACGACGTGGTCGGCGTCGCCGTGCGCAACCTGGACAACCTGACGTTCATCGACCCGGTCTTCTTCGGCCCGATGACCGAGAAGATCGTCCAGTGCGTGCGCAAGTACACCAGCGCCAAGGTCGTCCTCGGCGGATCCGGCTTCTCGGTCGAGCCGCTGTCGTTCTTCGAGTACGCCCAGCCGGACTACGGCATCGCGGGTGAGGGCGAGGCCGGCATCGTCCAGCTGATGGACTACCTGGAGTCCGGCGGGCGCCTGGAGTCGATCTCGGGACTCTGCTACCTCGACGAGAACGGCAAGTTCCGCCAGAACCAGTCGAGTTCGGCGTTCGACCTGGGCGCGCTGGAGCCCGACCGGTCCGTCTACGACCCCCGCTACTTCGAGGAGGGCGTCTCGGCGGCCTCCGACCTCACCCGCGATCACCAGCCGGCCATCGAGACCCTGCAGACCAAGCGGGGCTGCAAGCTGTTCTGCTCCTACTGCATCATCCGCAAGACCGAAGGCAAGGGCGACCGGTTCAAGGACCCGGCCGAGGTCGTCGGCGAGATCCAGCGGGCGATGGCGGAGAACCCGGCCGTGCGGGAGTTCGAGATCGTCGACGCGACCTTCAACTACCCGATGGAGTACGCGGCCGAGGTGTGCGAGGAGATGATCCGCGCCAAGCTCGACGTGCCCTGGTACTGCCAGCTGACGCCGAACGCCGTCTCGCCGGAGTTCGTGAAGCTGCTGCACGCGGCCGGCTGCATCCGGGTGGACCTCGGCACCGACGCGCTCACCGACGAGGCCCTGGCGGACCTGATGAAGGGCTTCGACATGGCCCGGGTCCTGGAGATCGACCGCCTCTTCACGGCCAGCCCGATCGAGCACACCCACTGCATCTTCCTCGGCGGACCGGGCGAGACCCCGCAGGCACTGAGGGAGTCGATCCGCTTCACCGAACGGTTCCTGAACCCGGCCCAGATCTACGCCAACCTCGGCATCCGGATCCTCAGCGGCACCAAGCTCCAGCGCCAGGCCGTCAAGGCCGGGATCCTGCGGGAGGGCCAGGGCACGTTCGTCCCCGCCTTCTACGTGGAGCCGGCCATCCTCGCCGACCGGGACACGCTCGACTTCGTCCGCGACGCCTACCTCAGCCACAAGAACTGGTACCTGTGGTGGGGCCTGGGCGGGCAGAACCTGACGGACCGTTCGAGGGACACCATCCAGGCCGTGGCCGACATGCAACAGGAGTACGAGTACGTCATGCAAGGCAAGCCCCGGCTGGAACGCGCACCGAAACCGCTGCCGACCCAGCCGCTCACACTCACGATCGGCACCCAGTGATCAATGTTCCAGCCGCCGCCGACGAGCTGTCGAAGACGCTCGCGGCCCGGGCCGATCCGGACTTCGCGCTGCGTATGCAGCGGTACTTCCCGCACGAGATCCGGGCCCTCGGGGTCGGCAACGCCGCGGTCGTCGAGATCGCCACCGACTACTTCCGCGAGCGGCGCGACACCCCCGCGGCGACGCGGCTGCTCCTGGCGGAGGAGGTGCTGGCGCGCGCCTCGTACCACGAGGAGGTGCTGCTGGGCTTCGCGGTCCTGCACAAGGTCGCCCGGTCCGGGCTCGGTGGCGAACTGCTGGACCGCTGCGAGCACTGGCTGGAGACGTACGTGTCCAACTGGGCGCAGTGCGACGACATGTGCCTGAAGCTGCTGTACCCGTTCTTCGTCGGGCACCTGGAGCTGATCCCGCGAACGCGGGACTGGGTCGCCTCGTCCTCGCCGTGGGCCAGACGTGCCGCGAACGTGGCAGTCGTGAAGTTCGTCCGGCGCAAGGTGGGCCGGACGGTCTTCGAACTGCCGCTGTCGCACGTCTTCGACAACTGCGTCCGGCTGATGCACGACGACGACGCCTACGTGCAGAAGGGCTCCGGTTGGCTGCTCAAGGTCACCGCCGAGGCCCATCCCGACGAGGTGGCCGAGTTCCTGCGCACCTGGCACGCCGACATGCCCCGCGACACGTTCCGGTACGCGGTGGAGAAGATGGACCCGCGGCTTCGACGGTCCTTGATGGAACGGGGACAGGGGTGACGCGATGAACGCGACCGGCCGCTACGCCCACCGGCGGGGCTTCCACTGTGAGTCCGCCTGCCAATGCGCCGTTCTCGCGGCCGACGGTTACGACGTGGACGAGGAGATCGTGTTCGGCCTGGACGGAGGTTTCGGCTTCTCGTTCTTCCCGGCGAACGGCAACGCGCCGGACATCGTCGTCGGCAAGCAGGCGATCATGCCGCTTCGGGCGTCACGGCTGATGGGCGTCGAGGTGGCCACGCACACGCCGAAGTCCGGGGCCGGCCTGACCAGACTGCTGGAGTCGGCGCCGGCCGTCATGACCCGGGTGGACCTCGGCCTGCTTCCGTACTGGGGTCTGGAAGGGCGCTCCTCCTTCGGCGGGTACTTCGTCAACGTGGTCCGCCCCCTGGGGGCCGATGCGTTCGAAGTGTCGGACCCGGCGTTCGACGAACCCGTCTCCGTCAGCGCGGCCGAGCTCCAGGCGGCCCGGTCCAGCCGCAACTCGCCACCGCTGAACCCGGACTGGAAGGTGTACGTCTTCGGCGCGCCCCGGCGCACTCCGCACCTGGACCGCGTCGGCCCGGTGGCCGTGCGCACCCTGTGCCGCGAGGTCCTCAAGCCGGGCAGCAGGAACCTCGGCATCCCCGGGATGAAGCTGCTGGCCACCACGGCGGCGTCATGGCCGCGGTCCAAGCACGGTGAAGTCGAGGACGTGGACCTGAAGGGCAACGTGGTGCGGACCGACGCACTGGCGCGTCAACTGCTGCACCTGGGGCGGCAGATCGAGTCCTTCGGCACCGGCGGCGGGCTGTTCCGTCCGATGCTCGGCCGCTACCTGACGCGGGTCGCCGACAGCACCGGCGAGGCGCGCTACGCCGAGGCGGCCGAGCGGTTCCTCGACAGCGGGCGGCTGTGGTCGAACCTGGGATCCGCACTGCTGACAGCGGGGACCGGCACCGCCCGCGACGATCTCACAACGCTCGTGGACGCCGTGGCGGACACGGCGCGGTCCGCGATGGACGTCGAGAAACGGGCGCTCACCGCGCTCACCCCTCTGTAGACGCGAGGTCGAGACATGCCCACCGAGGACGAGACCGTACTGCTCCAGGGTCCCGCACGCTGGAACGAGCACGCCCGCCGGCGCCGGGCGCGGGGCCCCTTCCGGCCCGACCTGCGCAAGGCTGTGCTGCACGGCGCCGATCTGCAGGGCGCCGAGCTCGCCGACGCGGACTTCACTGACGCCGTGCTGACCGAGTCCTACCTGATCTCCGCGGACCTGAGGGGCGCGAATCTCGAAGGCGCCGATCTGTGCGAGGCGTATCTCATCCTGGCCGAGCTGAACGGCTGCCGCCTCGTGGGCGCGAACCTGGAGGGCGCGGACCTCAGCGGTGCCGATCTGACCGGCGCGGTGCTCGACCCGGGCTTCCGGCGGACTGCTGTGATCTCGGACTACCTCACGATCTGGCCATAGCGAAAGGAGCTCTCATGATCGTTCTGGGCTACAACGGATTCGGCAGGTCCGCGGAAATCTTCGGACGCCTCTTTCGCGCCACCGGCATCGACCGCCACCTGCTGTACGGCCATGACTCGTCCGCCGCCCTCGTCATCGACGGGAAGCTGGTCGCCGCCGTGGAGGAAGAACGGCTCAACCGGGAGAAGAAGACGTCGAGCTTCCCGGTCCACGCCATGCGCTGGTGCCTGGAATCGGCCGGGATATCCTTCGACGACGTCGATACCTTCGCCTTCTCCTGGCAGTTCTCCCAGGACGTGGTGAACAAGATGATCGCCGAGATCACCGAAGATCCGGCGGCGTCCGTCGAGCAGAAGTTCGCGCGCTTGCAGCGCCTGGCGGAGACGCATGAGGCGATGTTCAGCCAGGCCGCGACCGAAGCCGACTTCCTCGAACACACGGGACACAGGCTGAACCCGGAGAAACTGGTCCGGGTCCCGCACCACATGGCGCATCTGATGACGGGGTATCACCTGTCGGGCGGCCAGGACGCGGCATTCCTCGTCAGCGACGGTCGCGCCGAATGGCTGTCGTCGATCATGGGCGAGGTGCGCGACGGCGAGGTGAAGATCTTCGACGACATGACCATCGACTCGCGGAACTCGCTGGCGATGCTCTTCTCCGTGGTGACGCGATACCTCGGATTCGTCCCGAACAACGACGAGTACAAGGTGATGGGCCTGGCCGGCTATGGCGCGCCGCCCGAGCCGAACCCGTTCCTCACGCACGTGGTCGAGAGGTGCCCCGACGGCACCTACAGGATTCCCTATCCGGCGAACGCGGTACCCGCCTACTACGAACTCTTCGATCGGATCTTCGGCGGAGACGCCGAGGGCCGAGAGGAGTTCGACTACCGCGTACGCGTGGCCAGTGCCGCACAGCACATGCTCGAAACGGTGACCGCCGGCCAGATCCGGACGCTCGAAGCCCGGAGCGACCTCCCCCGCGTGATCTTCGAGGGCGGACTCGCCCTGAACTGCGTCAACAACAGCAAGCTGCTGGAGCGTTCACGCTTCACCTCGATGGATGTCAGCTTCGGCGCCAGCGACGTCGGGGTGGCGATCGGGGCGGCTCTGTTCGCCAGCGGACAGGCCGGCACGCCGCCCCGGATCAGCACGTCGCCGTACCTGGGCCCGAGCTATGACGGCCAGGAGCTCCAGGCGGCCCTCCAGCAGTACGCCGACCAGGTCGTGTGGCGGGAACTGGCCCCTGCGGACGTGCCGCGGGAGGCGGCGACCCTGATGCGGGAGCGATGCGTCATCGGGTGGTTCCAGGGGCGTATGGAGTACGGACCGCGCGCGCTGGGCAACCGCAGCATCCTGGCCAATCCGAAGTTCCCCGACATCAAGGACATCATCAATGAACGCATCAAGCACCGCGAGCAGTTCCGGCCCTTCGCCCCCGTGGTCCTGGAGCATCTCGCGCCCGACGTGTTCGAGCTCGGCAAGAAGAAGTCCTCGCCCTACATGACCTTCGTGGTTCCGGTGCGCCCCGAGTACCAGGACATGATCCAGGGCGCCTGCCACGTCGACGGCACCTCGCGGATCCAGACGGTCACCGAGCAGAGCAATCCCCTGCTCGCCCGGCTGCTGCGTGAGTTCACCGAGCTGACCGGGATTCCTTGCTTGATCAACACCTCGTTCAATGTCGCCGGCGAACCCATCGTCTGCTCGCCCGTGGATGCCCTGTCCTGCTTCCTCAAGACGGAGATGGATCATCTGTTCCTCGGAAACTTCCTGGTTTCGCGAATCTGAGCGAGTGAACGCCTCCCTGATGGGGGCGTCCGCAATCGCACTTCAGGGGGTTGCGCTACGCTCTACGCGACGGAAGGGAGACGAGGCCAAGTGTCGCTATTAGAGGCGGATCCGTACGTCGGTAACCATTGCGAGTCGACCACTCTCGTGAATTTGCTGCGGCAGCGAGAGGTGGAGTTGTCGGAGCCGCTCATCTTCGGGCTCGCCGGTGGCTTGTCGTTCATCTACTGGCGGACGAAGCAGATGCCGACGCCGTTCGTCGGTGGCCGGATCAAGCCCGACACGCTGTCCGAGAACCTCGCGAACGCGCTGAACTTGCGGCTGTCCGTTCACGAGACGTCGTCGGCGAAGCGGGCGAGGGAACATCTGCTGGCCGAGCTTGATTCCGGAACCGTTGTCGGTCTCAAGCTCGACCGCTACTTCCTCGACTACTCCACCGACGATTTCCGGTTCGCGGCCCACTATGTCGCCTGTGTCGGGCACGACGACGACCGCTTTGCTCTGGTCGAAACGCGACCGCTCGGCCTGCAATGGGCCACCGGCGAATCCCTCACGACCGCACGAAACGCTCGCGGCCCGATGAGTTCACGTAACCGTGCCTTCACCCTCGATCTCCCGAAGGGCGGGCTCCCTGATCTGGGGGAAGCGGCCCGCAAGGGCATCAGGACGGCGGCGGAGAATTTTCTGAACCCGCCGATCTCGAATTTCGGTTACAAAGGCATGCACAAAGTCGCCGACCTGATGCCGCAGTGGCTCGACGACCTCGAATCGCCCGCAGACAGCCTTCCCGAGATCTGCACGATCATGGAGGACGCGGGAACCGGCGGGGGCCTGTTCCGCATGATGTGGGCGGACTTCCTGGCGGAGACCGCCGAGATCACCGGGATCGGCGCATACCAGGAGGTTTCGGGGTCGTACCGCGAAGTGTCGAAGAAATGGACCGAGGTGGCCGGGCTTCTGCACGAGGCGGGAGTCGCGTCGTCACGGGAATCCCTCCACAGCGCGTCGAAAATCGTGCACGAGACCGCCGAGAAGGAGCAGCGCCTGATGCACCGCCTCATGGAACTGTCGAGCTGATCCCGGGCGCTGCCGGAAGCCGCTGCCAGGGCCCGAACCGCTGCGGCAGGTCCGTCGACGTGGACACGGATCAGCCCGCCGCGTAGCGATCACTCCGTCACGGGCACGCACTCGGCGAGCAGGTCGACGACGTCGCGCCAAGCCCGCTGGGCATGTCGTGGGTGGTACCCGACGCCGGGGAGCACGACATGGTCGACCGGTGGGTGGTGGAAGGCGTGCAAGGCGCCGCCGTAGACCACGAGGCGCCAGTCGACGCCGGCCGCCTGCATCTCGGCGGTGAACGCCTCGCGTTGCGCGGGCGCCATGATCGGGTCTTCCGACCCGACCCCGGCCCACACCGGGCAGCGAATGCGCGCCGCCTCGCCGGGCCGGCCGGTGATCAGCCCGTTGACCGTCCCGATCGCCCGCAGGTCGACGCCGTCGCGTCCGAGTTCCAACCCGATCGCGCCTCCCGTGCCGTAGCCGACGACGGCGATTCGGTCGGGGTCGGCCCGCGGTTCGGCGCGCACCACGTCGAGCGCCGCGTGGCCGATGCCCCGCATCCGGTCGGGGTCGGCGAGCAAGGGCATGCAACGGGCCAGCATCTCTCCGGGGTCGCCCAGATAGCGCCCGCCGTGGAGATCGAAGGCCAGCGCGACGTACCCCAGTTCGGCGAGCGCGTCGGCCCGGCGGCGCTCAACGTCGCTGAGGCCAGGGCCTTCCGGTCCGATCAGCACCGCGGGCCGGCGTGCGGCACCGGCAGGGACAGCGAGGTGCCCGATCATGGTTAGGCCGTCGGCCGGATACTCCACCGCGCGCGTTGTCGTCGTCGTCATGAGGGGGACGATAGTGATCGTCGGACCGGGTGGGACCAGTGTTCTGCCGTTGGCAGAGCAGCGACGGGTGTGTCTTCGCATGACGTGATATTGCTGCGCGTCGAGTTGTTGACAGGGGCGCGCCCGTCATCGCGCGCCGCCGTGCGGGGAGGGGCTTGATGAACCGGGAACCTACGGAAAACGGGCTGCGGTGGATGGCGGACGCCTACAGCATCGGCTTCACGCTCACACTCGGCGAGGGTCTCTCGCCGTACGAACTGCTGTGTCGCGTCGGCGCCGAGGAGCGCCATATCGTCCCGCTCAGCCGCGACGCGGCCCACGAACTGTTGTTGAGGGATGAGGCGGACCCCATCACTGACCTCGACTTCCTGGACTGGGAAGACGAAGCCGCGGTTGCCCGGCTGACAAGCGCCGGCTTTCTGCCCGCCCCGCCGGGCACCATCGTCCGAGCGGGCTCGGTGGCGGGCTGGGCGTATGCGCTGGAGGAGTTCTGCTCCCGGACGAGCACGTACCTCGCAGCACTGTCCGAGCGAGGGCGGGCGTTCTCCGTGCATCGCAACGCCAAGGGGTTCAGCACCGTCGGCCATGCCCGCCTCGGGGATGTGGTGACGTCCTTCGAGCCCGGCCTGCCGCACCTGACGAACGGTGCCCTCGCCGAGGTGGCGCTCGGCTTCGTGCACGGCGGTGACGAGCCGGGCGATGTGGCGTTCCTGCGGTTCCTGGAGGGTGAGCTCGGCATCCACCTCCCCTTCGAGGAGACGGAGGCGGAGCTTCCGGCAGCGGCGTTCACCTGAGGCCCCTGGTGGGACACGCTGGGCGCTGGGCCACTGGGGCGCAGGCGGGCAGAACCGTGGTGAGTTGGGTCAGGTGATCGGGGCGGACGCGGGTCCCGGGAAGCCAGAGGCGCTGCCCGTCGTGCGTGACCTGGATCCAGATGCTGGTGTGTTTGTGGTTCTCGTCGGTGACGGTGACGCCGTTGGCGATGGTGCAGCGGGCTTGAAGGAGGTCGCGGTGCCAGACGCGGCCGGCGGCGTTGGTGGTGGTGTAGGGCCGGTACGGGTTGTATGCCAGCGACAGTGCGCATCTGTGCGTGCGGGGCTCCTGGCATGCC
Organism: Streptomyces sp. NPDC012466; assembly: GCF_042955215.1. Lineage (NCBI taxonomy): Bacteria > Bacillati > Actinomycetota > Actinomycetes > Kitasatosporales > Streptomycetaceae > Streptomyces > Streptomyces sp. NPDC012466. Next base: position 211,015 of record NZ_JBIBEQ010000004.1, read on the forward strand.
TTCTCGACGTTGTGGACGAGGAGCCCCGCACTGCCGCCCGGGCTTGCTCCGGCTGCGGCGTCCTGCGCGGGCGTCGTACTCGGACCGCCCTGCGGGGAGAGCAGGAGCAGCAGGCCCGTCACGCGTGCGCCCGCGACGACAGCGGCGAGGACCGCTGCGACGACCCGACGCCGGGACCACGACCGTCCGAATGGGAAGCCCCGTCCAGCGGCCCGGCTCACACCGGCAGACCCCGCAGCGCGCCGCGCCCTGCCTCACGGCTGACAACGGACGCCCCCCAACCCCAGGGCCCGGTCTGACCGCGGGAAGCCAGTACCAGGCCTGTCACCCCCTGCGGTACGGCACCTGACTCCTGGTGGAGTGACGACGGTGCGCGCCGCTTCGCCGGCGTGCACGCACCGCCGCCGCACGTCATGGAGGCGCACCCGGCGCAGATCCTGGCAGCGGCCATCGGGGCGCTTGCGCGGGACGGCACCACGACTGTGTGCAAGAAGCGGATGGATGGGTACCTGCGTGCGGCGGCTCGTCGACGACGGGCGTCCGAGCGGTGCGAGTGTGCGGAGTGGGGAGATCGAGGTGGGATTGCGCGAGGCGAGGGAGGCCCGGGCTTTTCGAGGCTGTGCGCGGATTCTGGCGGGCCGCTACCGTCTGGATGCGCTGATCGGTTCGGGTGGCGCCGCTGACGTGTACCGCGGTCTCGACCTGCGGCTGCGGCGGCCGGTCGCTGTGAAGGTGTTCCGCGCCGGTACCGGCTTCGACACGGAGGAGGCCTTCCGCAGCGAGGCCGTGATCCTGGCCCGGTTGCAGCATCCGGGACTGGTGACCGCCTTCGACGCCGGACAGCACGACGGTGACGCCTTCCTGGTCATGCAGCTGATCGACGGGCAGACCCTGAAGAGCCGCATCGCCGAGGGCCCCCTGTCGTGCGAAGCCGCGGCTGCGCTCGGGGCGGCATTGGCCGACGCTCTGGCGCACGCCCATGAGGTGGGCATCGTCCACCGGGACGTGAAACCGTCCAACATCATCCTGGACTCCTCCGGCCATCCTCATCTGACGGACTTCGGTATCTCCCGGCTGCTGGACGCGACCACCCGCACCGCTACCGGCACCCTGACCGGGACGGCGGCTTATCTCTCCCCGGAACAGGTGCTTGGCCGGCCCGTCGGCCGACCCGCCGACATCTACGCCCTCGGCCTGGTCCTCCTCGAAAGCGTCACCGGCCGGCTCGAATACGACGGCGGCCCTCTGGAGGCCGCGATAGCGCGCCTCCATCGCCGGCCCGTCCTCCCGGACTTCCTGCCCGACGGCTTCGCCACCCTCCTACGGGACATGACCAGCCTGGAAGAACAAGATCGCCCCATGGCGCGCGACTGCGCCCAAGCCCTGACCGGTCTCGCCGAAACGAGCACGGCGCACCCTTCCGCATCCGTGGCCCGGCCCGTTCTCAGCGCCGTACCTCCCGCCGTCGCGGAGCACGCCGACAGGACACACCGGAGCTCGTCGCCCGCCGAGAAAGCCGAGGGGGTGCCACGGTCCGCCCCCATCCGCAGCCGCATCCGAACGCGTGGGGCGGCGGCCGCACTGGCCGCCCTCATCGCCGCCGGTCTGGTGGTCACCGACGGCTTCTCGCACCGCGACGCCACAGGCGAAGCCGCCCCGTCCGCCTCTGATCCGGTGGCCCCTTCCACGCTCCCGGACACCGCCGTTCACGACGACGAGACGCCCTCCGCATCGGCTACCCCGCCCTCGCGCAGCCCCTCCGTCTCCGCTCAGCCGCTGAAGGATTCCCCCTCCACGCGCAACGCTCGTCCGCCCTCCGGCGGCCCAAGGCCCGCCACACACCCCGCCCGGACCCCCGGCACCTTTGAGCAGACCGCGCCCGACACAGCCGCGCAAGGCGAAGCAAAGGGCGCCGACCAACCGCCGGGTCTGGCGCGAAAGGACCAGAAAGGAAAGAAGCCGGCACACGCCAAGTAGCGGCAGGAAGCGCCCAGGCGGCATGCGGGAGCCGGGACGCCGATGACGCCGTCGCCGGCCAGGTTGTTCGCCGGCGACCGGAACACACCGGGCGGGAAGCCCTCGTGCCGGGGGCGGAACCAGCGGTGGACCGCACTGCGAAGTCGGCGCGGGCCGTGAGCGTAACGACGTCACGTCCCACGTAGCCTCTTTCCCATGCCGGCCTCCCGACTGCATCGCGTCGCCGTCCTTGTGCTCGAGGGCGCCAAGCCGCTCGATGTCGGTATTCCCGCACAGGTGTTCACGACCCGCGCGAGCATGCCGTACGAGGTGCGGGTGTGCGGGGCGACCCCCGGTCTCGTGACCGGCGGCGATGGCCTGTCCTACTCCGTCGCCCACGGCCTGGACGCGTTGGCGTGGGCCGACATCGTCTTCGTCCCCGGCTACCGGCACCCGGACCGCGAGGACCCGCCGCGCGCCGTCGTGGACGCCCTGATCGCCGCCCATGCGCGGGGCGCGCGGCTCGCCGCCATCTCGACGGGTGCCTTCGCTCTCGCCGCCACGGGTCTGCTCGACGGCAGGCGCGCCACGACGCACTGGCACTACACGCGGGCGCTCATGGCCAGGCATCCACTCGTCCAGGTCGACGAGAACGTCCTGTTCGTCGACGAGGGCAGCGTGCTCACCTCGGCCGGCGCCGCCTCGGGCATCGACCTGTGCCTGCACATCCTGCGTGGCGACCTGGGGGTGGCCGCGTCCAACCACGCGGCGCGCCGTCTGGTGGCGGCCCCCTACCGCAGCGGCGGCCAGGCGCAGTACGTGCCGCGCAGTGTCCCCGAGCCGCTCGGTGAGCGCTTCGGCGCCACCCGTGAGTGGGCGCTGCACCGGCTCGGCGAGCCCCTTTCCCTCGACGTACTGGCGCGGCAGGCCGGGGTGTCGGCGCGTACGTTCTCCCGGCGCTTCGTCGAGGAGACCGGCTACACACCGATGCAGTGGGTGATGCGCGCCCGCATCGACCTGGCCCGCGAACTGCTGGAGCGGTCCGAGCGCAGCGTCGAACAGATCGCCGCCGACGTCGGACTCGGTACCGGGGCGAACCTGCGCCTGCACTTCCAGCGCATCCTGGGCACCACCCCGAGCGAGTACCGGCGCACCTTCACCCGGGGTGAGTAGCGCCTGTCACGGATCGTGTGGCGGGATCCTTTTGAACCGTGGCGATCGCGCCACTGTCGGCGGCGCGAGCCGCGGGCGAGCCTGGTGGCGAAGGGAAGGGACATCACTCATGACTCGCATCGCCATCAACGGATTCGGCCGCATCGGACGCAATGTGCTGCGCGCCCTGCTGGAGCGCGACAGCTCCCTCGAGGTCGTCGCCGTCAACGACCTCACCGAGCCCGCCACGCTCGCCCGGCTGCTTGCCTACGACAGCACGGCCGGCCGGCTCGGGCGTCCGGTGACCGTCGAGGGGGATGCCCTCGTCGTCGACGGCCGTCGGATCACGGTGCTGGCCGAGCGCGAACCGGCTCAGCTGCCCTGGGCCGCACTCGGCGTCGACATCGTCCTGGAAGCCACGGGCCGCTTCACCTCGGCCAAGGCCGCCCGCGCCCATCTCGACGCGGGCGCGAAGAAGGTGCTCGTCAGCGCGCCCTCGGACGGCGCCGACGTCACCCTCGCCTTCGGGGTCAACAGCGACGCCTACGACCCGGAGCTGCACACGATCGTCTCGAACGCCTCCTGCACCACCAACGCACTCGCCCCGCTGGCCAAGGTGCTCGACGACCTCGCCGGTATCGAGCACGGGTTCATGACGACGGTGCACGCCTACACGCAGGAGCAGAACCTGCAGGACGGTCCGCACCGCGACGCCCGTCGCGCCCGGGCCGCCGGCGTCAACATCGTGCCGACCACGACCGGCGCCGCCAAGGCGATCGGCCTGGTGCTGCCGAACCTCGACGGCAAGCTGTCGGGCGACTCGATCCGCGTTCCGGTGCCGGTCGGCTCGATCGTCGAACTCAACACGACGGTCGCCCGCGACGTGACCCGCGAGGACGTGCTCGCGGCCTACCGAGCCGCGGCGCAGGGGCCGCTCTCCGGGATCCTGGAGTACTCCGACGACCCGCTCGTCTCCTCCGACATCGTGGGCAACCCCGCCTCGTCGATCTTCGATTCGGCTCTCACCCGCGTCGACGGCCGCCACGTGAAGGTGGTCGCCTGGTACGACAACGAGTGGGGCTTCTCGAACCGCGTGATCGACACGCTGCAGTTCCTCGCCACCCGCTGACCGGACGCCGGTATCGGCGTGAACTGACGCCGTATCGCGCCGGATGTCCGTCGGACACTCCAGCAGTAGGCCCAGCACCCGCTGGCCCCCGCCGCCCGTCTCCCTCGCCCTGGAAAACCGCGCGTGGGAGGCGGGTTTGGCTTGAGGTGTGTCGTCGGTCGGATAAGCAGGGTGATCGGGGGTAGAACGGCTTCTGGCTCGTGCAGTTGCAGGGGCTGGAGCAGGCCCGCGGTGAAGGGCTGCTCCCTGGTTTGAACGAAGGATCGATGGTATGGCCAGCGGCACCGTGAAGTGGTTCAACTCTGAGAAGGGCTTCGGCTTCATCGCACAGGACGGCGGGGGCCCGGACGTCTTCGCGCACTACTCCGAGATCCAGGGCAACGGGTACCGCGAGCTGACCGAGGGCGAGCACGTGACCTTCGACATCGGCCAGGGACAGAAGGGGCCGCAGGCGCAGAACATCGTCCGCGGCTGAGCGGGCACCACTAGCGCGAAGTGAGGCGGCTGCCGGACCGGCAGCCGCCTCACTCATGCCGCGGCGCGCCCACGCGGCACGAACACTCCCACGTCTCGGTCAGGCTTCGAGCCGCCCAGGTCATTGCGGCTGTGACACACGGCACGGATGTGGTGCGGGAACGGTGGAATGCAGGGCGCCGACCAGATGGTTGGCATATACATCCGACTGTGAGCCTGTGAGGTACCCGTGAACCACTCCGCCCCTGAGCAGCCCGCCGACGTCGTCGCCCGCCTGCGCGCCACCTTCCGCACCGGCCGCACCAAGCCGGTGGAGTGGCGCACGGCCCAACTGCGTCGACTGCGCGACATGCTCACGGAGAACGGCGCGGACCTGGCCGCCGCCCTCCACGCCGACCTGGGCAAGAGCGAAACCGAGGCCTACCGCACCGAAATCGACTTCACCGTCCGCGAGATCGACCACACTCTCGACCACCTCGCCGACTGGCTGCGCCCCGAGCCCGCCCCGGCCCCGGCCCACCTCGGCGCGGACGTGGCCGTCTGGACGCAGTACGACCCGCTCGGTGTCGTGCTCGTCATCGCGCCCTGGAACTACCCGGCCCAGCTGTTGCTGGCCCCTGTCGTCGGTGCCCTGGCCGCGGGCAACGCGGTCGTCGCCAAGCCGAGCGAGCTCTCCCCGGCCACCTCCGCCACCCTGGCCCGGCTGCTGCCGGCCTACCTCGACGCCGACGCGGTCGCCGTGGTGGAGGGCGGCGTCCCCGAGACCACGGCCCTGCTGGGCGAGCGTTTCGACCACATCTTCTACACCGGCAACGGCACGGTCGGCCGTATCGTGCTGCGCGCCGCCGCCGAGCACCTCACCCCGGTCACCCTCGAACTCGGCGGCAAGTCACCGGCGTTCGTCGACCGTGACACCGACCTGGCTGTCGTCGCGGACCGGCTCGCCCGCGGCAAGTTCCTCAACGCCGGACAGACCTGCGTCGCCCCCGACTACGTCCTGACCGATCCGGAGACCGCGGCGGCCCTGGAGACGCTGCTCGCGAACGCCGTGAAGGCGCTGTACGGCAGTGACCCGGCCGCCTCCGGCGAGTACGGGCGGATCGTCAACGAAAGGCACTTCGACCGGCTCGTCGGCCTGCTCGACTCCGGTCGCACCGTCGTGGGCGGCACGAGTGACCGGACGGCGAAGTACCTCGCACCCACCGTCCTGGCCGACGTCGACCCCGACGCGCCCGTCATGCGGGAGGAGATCTTCGGCCCCGTCCTGCCGATCGTCACGGTCCCCGGCCTCGACGAGGCGATCGACTTCATCAACGACCGGGACAAGCCGCTCGCCCTGTACGTCTTCACTGAGTCCGAGGGAACGCGGCGCAGGTTCGCCGCCGAGACCTCCTCGGGAGGCTTGGGGTACGGCTTGCCGCTCGCCCATCTCACCGTCTCCGACCTGCCCTTCGGCGGGGTGGGGGAGAGCGGCATGGGCAACTACCACGGCCGCTACTCCATCGAGACCTTCAGCCACCGCAAGGCGATCCTGGACAAGCCGCTGCGCTGACGCCCACGGTCGGGGTCGACACGCCCTCAGCGCACCGTCGGCGCGGTGAGCAGCAGCACGGTCACACCTTGTCACGCGGCAGGGCGACCCACCGCCACCGGACACGTGGCCCTGCAGCAGCGGAGAGGCCAGGACTCCGGCTCGTGCGCCGGTTACGCGGGTCCGGTCTCCAAGGACGCCCCCGACGACGGCCAGTGCCTCAGCGTCATACAGCGGGCGAGGCGACGGCGGCCTCGCCATGAGACCCACAGGTCCGGTGCCGCTTGCGTCGCGGTCGTTGTGATCGTGGCGTTCCGGCCGGGTCCTGCGTCAGGTGATGCTGGGCGCGGGTGGTGTCCAGCGGCGGGTGCGGAGCACCGTGCCGGTCACGCCGTAGTCGTGCTTGAGGTGTTCGGGGATGGCGTAGTGCATGACGCGTCCGCGGGTGAGGGACGACAGTTCGAGGACGGTGGTGAGATGGCCGAGCCGGTCCAGTGCCCAGGCGCCGAGCGGTGCGCGGTCCTCGATGGTCTCCAGGATGCCGAGCAGCTGGGGAACTGCTTTGACCACGGTGTCCCAGGGGGTGCGAGGGACGTGGAGCCAGTCGGCGCAGGTGTCACCGATCAGGTGACGGATCAGCGCGGAGACGATCGGGTCGAAGAACGTGCCGGGGACGACTTCCTCGTACAGATCGATCAACTGCCGGGTGAGGTGCGCGCCTTCTTCTGACGGCGCCATGTGCCGGATCATGTACAGGTCGAGGAACTCGCGTGCCTGGTCGAGGGTTTCGGGGACGGTCTCCTGGTCGACGCCGAGCATCGCGCCGACGACTCGCCAGGCGTAGAAGTAGGCTTCGGCGCCCTCGGTGGACATGTGGATGCCGAGGCGGTGCAGGGAGTCCAGGACGAGCAGGGAGAAGAACATCTGCCCGCCGATCATGTCCTCCTGACAGATCGGCACGCCCTGCGTGGTGGTGTCCCAGAGGTTGTCGCGCTTGAGATGGTGGCGGATGGAGGCGTGCAGGAGACGGACCTTCTGGGCGGCCGGGATGAAGCGGCTGCCGGCCTCGAACGCGCCGGGCTGCATGAGGTAGACGGTGAACTGGCCGGTCTCCGCCATCCGCTTGGCGGGGTACTTCAGTCCGTGGGTGGCCGACAACAGCCGCGCCACGTGCGGGACGACGTAGCAGGCCGGCATGGAGGCGAAGGACAGCGCGGTGGAGATGTGCACGTTGTTGTCGATGAAGAACAGGCGGGCCCTTTCCATCTCCCCCCAGTCCACCCAGGTCGGCGGGGCGCTGGTGACCTGGAGGTACTCCCGGGCCACGTCGGGCAGCCCGTCGGGCAGGGGAGCGCCGACGGTGGACACGTACCGCATGAGGGTGTTGAACGTGCCGACCTCGTCACGCTCGAACAAGGTGGCGACGGTGGCGTCGGCGAGTTCGTCACCTGCCTGGCGCAGGGCGTCCATCGACGCCTCGGTGTAGCTCATCACAGGGCTCCTAGGTCGTGCGGGGCGAGGTGGCCATATCCGGCAGGAGGCGGTGCGGCGCGGCCGTGCCGTGGTGCGAGGGCGTCAGTGGTGGCGGACCGCCGCCGAACGGGCCAGCACGGTCAGGGCAGCGGTGGCATGCCCGGGAAGATCCAGGTCGTGCAGGCAGCGGGTGGCATCTTCGACCCGCGCGGTGATCATCTCTTCGATGCGATCCGGCGCCTTGAGCCGCCGCATCACCGCGCGCACCGCCTCCAGACCGTTTCCGTCGAGGTCGCGTCGGCCCAGCAGGGCACGCAACTGCTCACGCTCCTCGCCACTGGCGATACGCCAGGTCTCTGCCAGCAGGGCGGTGGGCCGGTGGCCGCGCACATCGTCCAGGTTGGTCTTGCCGGTGCGCTCCGGATCCCCGAACAGGCCCAGCAGGTCGTCCCTGAGCTGAAATGCTTCGCCCAGCGGCAAGCCGTAGGCGGAATAGCCCTCCCGCAGCCGCTCACCGGCGCCGGCCAGGGCGCCGCCGATCAGCAGGGGCTGCTCGACGGTGTACTTGGCGGTCTTGTACCGGATCACCTTCAGCGACGCGGTGGTGTCCGGAGTGGCTCCGGTGTGCAGGATCTCCAGGCACTCGCCGGCGATCAGCTCGCGGGCCAGCGCCGCCCACAGCGGGCGGGCCCGGCCGAGGTAGGCGGCGGGCAGACCGCTGGTGGCGAACAGCTGACCGGCCAGAGACATCAGGAGGTCCCCCACCAGCATCGCCAGCGAGCGGGCCGCGTTCGCCGCCCGCGGGCGGCGCCGCAGCGCGCTCCGCAGGGCCATGTGCGCGGTGGGACGGCCGTGGCGCAGCGCACTGTCGTCGATGAGGTCGTCGTGCACCATCGCGGCGGCGTGCACCAGTTCCATCGATCCCGCGGCCCGCACCAGCGCGTCACTGTCCGGCTGCCCAGCCGCACGCCAGCCCCAGTAGCAGAAGGCCGCCCGCAGCCGTTTACCGCCCGCTACCGACTGCTCCACCTGCCGGGCCACGACATCCAGAGCCGGATCGATCGCCGCGAACCGGTCTGCCTCATCGGCGACGAAGGAGCACAGCACCTCATCGACACGGGCTTTGAACGCAACGGCCTCCCAGCGCTCAGACACCGTGGCCGGCCCGCCGGGCCAGAGCGTGACGGGCGAGCACCTCCAGATGGGCCGGTGGTGCGGCCGCGTACCGGTCGAGCGCCAAGCGCCCGCGCGCGATCAGTTCCTGTTCGGCCTCGGCCGCCAGCTCCGCCGTGTCCGAGCGACGCAGCAGCCCCCGCACCGTGCCGAGCGCCGACCCCAGGCTGCTGACGGCCAGATCGGTCAGACCCGCCACCAGCAACACCGTGTGCCGTTCCAGATTTCCCGGGCGTTCCGTTTCCAGTGCCATGCCTACCCCCACCCGCAGAAAAACCTCCGGCGCCGGTCCCGCGCCGCCTTCCCCAGCGTTCCGTCACGCCGGGGGGAGAAGAGGGAAGAACTCACCAACGGGCGATCACACCGTATGAGTGTGCGGTCGGTACACACCCCCTGCTCCAGGCGGAGACGGGGCGTGGACGGTGCCGCCCCTCAAGTAAGCTACCGCCCGGTAATTCAGGGGGAGTTCTCCATTTCTCCGCCCACGGTGACGTCCTGGGCGCGGGTATCGGCGCGCAGCTCGCCGAGTGGGAGAACAAACTCGGCGCCGACTGCTTCGACACCGGGGACGGAAGCCTGCTGCGCCGGGACTACGGGCTCGTGGAGCTGTCGTTCCAGGAGGAGGGCGGCGCCTGGCCCTGCCTCGGCGTGAGCGTGCGGGCGCACCGCCTGCGGTGGGACACCGAGTCGTCCGTACCGGCGGCCCTGCGCGGCGCGTACGGCGAGTTCGCCTCTTCGACGCGCTTCGAGGACTGGCCACCGCGATCGCCGGGCTCGGCTGCTCGATCGAACCCGAACCGGACGAGGCCGGTACGGTCGGCGACATCCACCGCTACAGGGTGCCCGAGTCAGGCGTGCGGATCCTCGTGCGCGCCGACGAAGACGACCAGGGGCCGGCGGGTGAGGTCTGGAGCCTCAGCGTGTCGCCCGCGTGGTGGCGCGAGGCGGGCTGATCAGACCCTCGGGCCCGCCGGGCCACCGTCTGGGCGGCTCACCCTTGCCGCGTCGCCGGTTCCAAGGTGTGCCCGACCTCGGAACCGGCTGCCCCGGTGGTTTCGCGGACTGCTCGGTCAGCCTTGGTCTGCGGTGCGCAGGGCCCGCGCCAGCCACTCCAGTTCCTCGGTCGCGTCGGGTGACGCAAACTGTCCGCGGACGCGGGCGACGAGCCTGCGGTAGCGCTCCGCTTCCGCCTCGATCCCGGCGTCCAGGCTGCGCAGCACGGCGGCCCGGTCGGCGTCACCGAACAGCTCGGACAGCGTGCCGGCCGCCTCCGGTCCCTCAGGGGCCACCCCGCGTTCTCTGACCTCCGCGACGGTCTGCACGACCTGCCTGGCCCACCAGATGGACGCCCCGGGAGGAGGATCCTGCCCCGGGGCGGGCGTGTTGAGCTCCATCCAGGTGCGCAACCGGGCGCGGAAGCCGGGATCCCGCACCAGTTCGGCCAGTTCGATCCAGGCGTCGACCTGGTCAGGTGTGGGATCGTCGGGCAACTCGATGCTGACGGCGCGCAGGCGGTCGCGCAAACGCGGCTCGATGTCGAGGCCGCCGAACACCTCCTCCTTGAACTCGTCGACGATCTGCTCGCGTTCGGCGGCGGACAGCCGGGCCAATCGGTTCATCAATGCCGTCTCCTCAGCGGTCGAACCACGTGTCGCCACGGTGGACAGAACGGCCCGGCTCACCTTGAGGGAGCGGATCTGCGCGTCGAGTGCCGCCACGTGCGCGTCGGCGACCTCGGCGATCGTCGTCCGACCGCTCAGCACCCGGCACACATCGTCGAGCCCGAGGCCCAGCTCCCGCAGCGTGCGGACCAGCTCGACGCGGGCCACGGACTCGGCGTCGTACAACCGGTAGCCGCTCGCGGAGCGGGCCACGGGCGGTACCGCTCCCTCGTCCGACCAGAAGCGCAGGGTACGCACCGGAAGTCCGGTGCGGTCCGCGAGCCGGCCGATGGTGAGCACCTCGGGGCGTTCATCGTCCATGGGTGAGATCCTGGACCTTCCAGCCACTGGAGACTCAAGCGCCTCGGTGCGAGAGGCCGTGAGTTCTCCCCAACTCGCTGATGCCGTGCAGTCCGCCGGACGGCAGAGACACAGACGAAGTGAATCAGGTTCAGGAGATCGTGCGGCTGGCCGGCGGCGTGCTGGGCCGAGATGTCATCGGCACCTACCTCCACGGCTCGTCCGTGCTCGGCGGACTGAGGCCCGCCGGCGACGTGGACGTGTTGGTCCGGTGAGGGGCTGCGCGCGGCATACGAGGCCGGGGAGGTACCCCAGCCGGGGCCGATGCCCGATCTGGCCCTGCTGATCACCATGGCGCTGACCGGCGACCACCCCCTCACCGGCCCGCTCCCGGCGCAGGTTCTCGACCCGGTTCCGCGGACCGACCCGGTCCGGGCGAGCGTGGCGGGTATCTCCGGCCTGCTCGACGACCTGGACGGCGACACCCGCAACGTCCTGCTGACCTTCGCTCGCATCTGGACCACGCACGCCACCGGCCGGATCAAGTCGAAGGACGCCGCCGCCGACTGGGTCCTCGCCCAGCTCCCGCCCGAGCGCCGCCCCGCCCTGGAACACGCCAGGCAGCTCTGGCTCAACTGCCCCTACTCCGAGGAGACTTGGAGTGATGCCCTGCGGGCGCAGGTGCGTCCGCTCGTGGACCGCGTGCTCGTCGAGATCGACCGGCTCGTCCACCCCGCCCGGCCAGAGTCTCTCAGCGGCTATGGCACTTCTCAGCCCGCACAGTCGAGATCTTGGTCGCCGGGCAGCGGGAACGTCGGGGCCTGACCGCGTCGTTCTGGCAGGCCGGGGGAGAGGCGCCCGTTCAGTCGGGGTCCCGCGCGTCCCTGTCCGCCCGCCTGGTTCGCCGAACGGCGCTGACTGCGCCGAGCATCGTACCGACGGCCACGATCGTCAGTCCGCGCAGCCACACCTGGGCCTCGATCTGCGTGGCGAGCACGACACAGGACGCGATGCCCAGCACCGGCAGCGCGGTCGGGGTGCGAAAGTGGTCGGCTTCGCCCGGGTCCCGGCGCAGGACCAGCACCGCCGTGTTGACCATGAGGAAGACGACCAGCAGCAGCAGGACCAGGGTGGACGCCAGAGTGGCGACGCTGCCGGTGAGCGCGAGGAGCATCGCCGGCAGCGTGGTGACAGCGATCGCGACCCACGGCGTACGACGGCCGGGCAGCACCTCGGTCAGGGCGGCGGGCAGCAGCCCGTCCCTCGCCATGCCGTAGGCGAGGCGGGAGGACATGATGCCGGTCAGCAGTGCGCCATTGGCCACGGCGACGAGCGCGATGGCGCTGAACAGACGGGGCGGCACACCGCCCGCCTCCTCGACGACCTCCAGCAGCGGCCCGCTCGACCCGGCCAGCTGAGCGGTCGGTACCGCCGCGGAGGCGGCCATGCCCACCAGCACATACACGGCCCCGGCGGTGGCGAGGGCGCCGAACAGGGCGCGCGGGTAGGAGCGCCGCGGATCGCGCGTCTCCTCTGCGACGTTCACCGAGGTCTCGAACCCGACGAAGGAGTAGTACGCCAGTACCGAGCCGCTCAGCACGGCCGCCGCCGCTCCCTTCTCCGGCGTCCCCAGCTGCGTGAGGCGCCCCACGTCGCTGTCGCCGCGCAGCAGCAGCCACGCGCCCAGGACGACGACGACGGCCAGACCGCCCACCTCGACGACGGTGGCGACGACGTTGGCGCGGGTCGACTCCTTGATGCCCCGCGCGTTGACCAGGGCGAGCAGGGCCAGGAACAGCACGGCCACGAGCCCCACGGGCAGCGTCACGAAGGCCGACAAGTAGTCGCCGCCGAAACCACGGGCGAGCGCGGCCACGGAGACGATGCCGGCGGCCAGCATGCAAAAGCCCGCGACGAATCCGGCGAACGGTCCGAAAGCGCGCGTCGTGTAGTGGGAGGCTCCGCCCGCCCGCGGATACTTCGTCGCCAATTCGGCGTAGGAGGCAGCGGTCAGCAGCGCCAGCAGCAGCGCGACGACCAGCGGTACCCACACCGCTCCGCCGGCGTCGGCCGCTACCTGGCCGACCAGGACGTATACGCCGGCGCCGAGCACGTCACCCAGAATGAAGAAGTACAGCAGCGGGGTCGTCATCGCACGCTTGAGCGCTGTCCCCTCCTGAGTCCCTCCCTGTTCCCCCGTCTCCGCCACCACTCTGTTCCCTTTTCTCGCCATACCGCCTTGTGTCCCCCGTACCGCTACAGGCACGCTCGGCCACCGATCGCCGCACGGAGGTGTCGCGTCACATGGGACCGGCCGTCGGGCCGGCCCGCCACGCCCCAGGGTGCCGCGGCCCGGGCGAGGCACGGCCCCGTCACGGCATCCGGCCGGGGAGCCTCACCCATCCCAACCCCGAGGGCGCGCTACGCCCCGTCGGGCCGGGAGCGCCGAGCGGCGCGGCGTCGCAGACGCAGCGGCAGCGCGTACCAGCACAGGGCGAACCACAGCATGACCCCGCCGGCGAGCACCTCGGCGAGGACGCCGGGAACGACGACACGCAGGATCAGCAGGAGGGTGCAGCCGATGGTCAGTGCGAGGAGGACCATGCCGCACATCATCAAGCGGCCGGCGGCTTCCACCACCTCGTCCTTCATACGCTGGCCGGACAGGAAGCGGTGGATGGAGACGGGTGCTATCAGCGATCCCGTGGCTGCCGCACCGAGCACCACGGTCGTGACGTAGATGACGCGATCGAACGTCTCCAGCTCCCGGAACAGCGGAGTGAAAGCCACACTGAGCAGGAACCCGAAGAGGATCTGCACGCCCGTCTGGGTGACCCGTGTCTCTTGAAGGATCTCGTTCCACCGCCGGTTGACCCGTTCACGCGCGGTTTCCGGCGCGTCGGCGCCGGGCCCAGAGCTGTGGCTGTCGTGGCATGCGCTGCAGGCGGTGTCCCGTTCCGGCAGCTGAACCGGCCGCTCCGTCATGGTCATGGCATCCTCCAAATTCCAGGAGAACCGCTTGCCCCGACCGGAGCCCTTTCATGCAGGTCGGGAGCATGGACGGGGATGGTCTGCCTGCGGCGAGGGCCGAAGAGGCCACCCGCCCAGTCCCGGCGCCGGGCCGGGACTGGGCGGGTGAAGTCCTGGTAGGTCCTCGGCGTGTGCCGCCGGTCACCGGGGCCGATGGGCCGCTCGGTCCTGATCGCAGTCCTGATCGCAGGTGACACCGTCGTGTTTCCGGTGCCGGCCGGCAGGTACTGAAACGCTCTGAGAGGGACAGACGGCCAGACAGCGGCGCCTCGCCATCCTGCGCCGCCCGAGAGAGGGACGAGGTGGGCGATGCGTGCAGTGACGGTGCGGCCCGGCGCCAAGGACTCCGTAGAGGTGAGGGAGGTGGCCGACCCCGTCCCGGCCGCCGGAGACCTGCTGGTGGACGCCCTGGCGGTGGGAGTGTGCGGGACGGACAAGGAGATCGTCCGGGGCGAGTACGGTGCGGCCCCACCAGGCGGTGAGCGGCTGATCCTCGGGCACGAGTCCCTCGGGCGGGTGCGGCAGGCGCCACCCGGAAGCGGCTTCTCGGCCGGTGACCTGGTCGCCGGGGTGGTGCGCCGCCCGGACCCCGAGCCGTGCGGGGCGTGTGCCCGTGGGGAGTTCGACATGTGCCGCAACGGCCGCTACACCGAACGCGGCATCAAGGAGATCGACGGCTACGGGGCCGAGGCGTGGTGCGTGGAGGCCGACTACGCGGTGAAGCTGGAGCCGCATCTGGACCGCGTCGGTGTGCTCATGGAGCCGACCACCGTGGTGGCGAAGGCGTGGGAACAGGTGGAGCGGGTGGGCGCCCGTTCGTGGTTCGAGCCGCAGCGCGTCCTGGTGACCGGTGCCGGGCCCATCGGCCTGCTCGCCGCCCTCCTGGGCGTCCAGCGGGGCTTGGACGTGCATGTGCTGGACCGCGTGACCGAGGGCCCGAAACCCGGTCTGGTCCGGGACTTGGGTGCCACGTACCACGCCGAGGACATCGAAAAGGTCATCTCCGCCCTATGCCCGGACGTCGTCATCGAAGCGACCGGCGCGAACGAGCCCGTGCTCGCCTCGCTCACCGGCACCGCCCCCTACGGAGTGGTGTGCCTGACCGGGGTGTCACCCGCCGGCCGCAGGGCGACCGTGGACGCCGGCGCCGTGAACAGGGAGATCGTGTTGCAGAACGACGCGGTGGTGGGCTCGGTCAACGCCAACCTGCGCCACTACCGACAGGCCGCCGACGCCCTGGCCGAAGCCGATCTGACATGGCTCGAGCGCGTGATCACCCGACGGGTGCCGCTGGAGCGGGCAGCGGAGGCGTTCAGGGAGCAACCGGACGACGTGAAGGTAGTCATCGAGTTCTAGACCGCGGAGACGAGATTCGAAGGGAAGGTTCTGCATGTCGTACGACTGGGCTCCCTTGGTTGTGGTCATGGGCGTGTCAGGCTCGGGGAAGACCACGGTGGGCCGGTCACTGGCCCGGCGTCTGGGTGTTCCCTACGCCGAGGGGGACGACTTCCACCCCCCACACAACGTGGCGAAGATGCGGGCCGGCCACCCTCTGGACGACGAGGACCGCCGCCCCTGGCTGGAGGAGATCGCACGATGGCTCGCCGGCCATGCGGACAGCGGAGGGGTGGTGACCTGCTCGGCGCTGAAGCGGCGCTACCGTGACCGGCTGGTCTCCGCCGCGCCGCGCACCTTCTTCCTGCACCTCGACGGCTCGCCCGAGCTGATCGCCGCACGGATCACCGCCAGGCGGGGCCACTTCATGGCACCCGAGCTGCTGCGCAGCCAGTTCGCCGACCTCGAACCGATGGGGGAGGACGAAGCGGGGGCGGCCATCCCGATCGACGGTACGCCGGAGGAGACCGCCGCCCTCGCACACGCAGCCGTCACCTCTCCCTGAGCGGTCGCCCCGCGGAGTTGCGCGGCGCGATCCCAGGGTGGCCGTTCGGCCCGGGCTTCACCCGGGCCCGAACCGGTCGGCGGCCGTCGGCTACGACGAGGGGCACGGAAACCGTAGGCAACACCCTCCTGGCAGGCACTCCGTAGTCGCCCGTTCTGCCACGCGATTCGGACCCAGGCGGTGGTTCGGGTGCGCGAACCGTACGGCCGCTGTGACGGCCCACCCGGCCACCGCCGGCGGTCGGACCGCTCTGCTGCTACTGCCAGACGTACCAACGGCAGTGGTCCGTGCCGAAGTCGTCCCATCACTGTTCGCTCGTTGCATCGCGCCGCTTGCAGCACAGTGGATCTCGTGCCACCGAACGCCTGGTGAGGGCGGCCCGTCGGATCAGGCGCGCCCGGCCTGATCCGACGCGGATTGTCAGGCGGTCCCCAGCGCGGCATTCCCAGCGCTCAGGTCCCGCGACTCCGCGGCCAGGGGTAACCGAGTTGCCTGGCGAACCCTGGTGAGCGCCGCATATCCCGGCGGTCCTATTGCTCATTCGTGCCGACGCTGCCCTGCATAGGATCACCTCGTGGCCTTCGTGGCCCGGATCTCAACCTGAAGCGAGGGCGCCATGGCGCGGCTGTACCAGCGTGACAGCAGCTACTGCGAACCGGAGGACATCGAGCCGGGCACGCGTGAGGCGATCGCCGCCCACGCGGAAGCGTGCTCGCTCGGGGACGTCCTGGCGAACGCGGTCGCGTGCTGCCTGACCGTCAGCACCCGCCTGTACAAACCGGGTCTGCGTTCCCGCTGGAAAGGCATGGCAGATCCGGACCCGGAGCATCGAACCCTCGCACTGTTCACACCTCACTGGTTCGTCGTGGCGGTGACTAGGGCATCGACCGGAACGGCGGTCCTGTCCGCGCGCCTGGACGGCATGACCCTGGCCGACCACAGCGCACTGATCGACCGATTCCCCGGGAGGGACCTACCCGAGGACAGTGGTGTCAGCATCACCGCCCTCTGGTCCGGCCAGTCCGAGCAGGGCTCCTGCCATGTCGCGCTGGGAGCCGACGCCGACGGCGAATTCTTCCTGCAAGCGCTGCGTAGGGCAGTCGCGGCGGCAAGACAAGGCTGAACCACACGAGGTCGCCGCCCGCCCAGTCGTTCCTGCATGGCCCGCGCTGACCCCCCGCCTTCGGCGCCGCTCACCTGTGCGGGGCCGTGTCACCACCATCCCGTAGGCTCCCGGCCATGAACGACGGGGAATCCGGCAGACGGGTCATAGACGGGCGCTTCGAACTGCAGGCGCGGCTCGGTGGCGGCGGCATGGGCATGGTGTGGCGGGCTCGGGATCTCATCCTCGACCGAGCCGTGGCGCTCAAAGAGGTACGGCCGTCCGATCCGGGTCTTGCCGAATACGATCCGGAGGCCGCGGCGATGCTCCGGGCCCGGGTGTTGCGCGAGGCACGGGCCCTCGCGCGTGTCGACCACCCCAACGTGGTGACCATTCACCACGTGGTGGACGGCGAGGAACACGCCTACCCCTGGATCGTCATGGAGCTGGTGACCGGCGGATCGCTCCAGGACCGGCTGGACGAGGGGCCGCTGGCGCCCGTCGAGGCCGCCCGGCTCGGCCGCGAGGTGCTGGCCGCGCTGCGCGCCGCGCACGACGTCGGCATCCAGCACCGGGACGTGAAACCCGCCAACGTCCTGATGAGGCCCGACGGGCGTCCCGTCCTCACCGACTTCGGCATCGCGGCCATCAGGGAGTCGACCGTCCTGACCGTGACCGGGTCCATCATCGGCACACCCGACTACATGGCGCCCGAGCGCATCTCCGGCGGCGAGGGCGGTCCGGGCTCCGACCTGTGGTCGCTGGCGATGATGCTGTACGTCGCGGTCGAAGGGCAGCACCCGCTGCGCAGGGGAACCACCCTCGCGACGCTGGCGGCTGTCCTGAGCGAGGAGCTTCCGCCGCCCCGCCAGGCCGGAGTGCTGACCGGCTTCCTGAACGCCGTGCTCGTCAAAGACCCGGCCGGACGGCCGGACGCGGAGACGGCCGACCGGATGCTGGCAGACGCGGCGCAGGGCCGCAACACGGCTCCGGGCGCTCCGGCCGGGGCGGGTTCGACGACCACCTCGTACCACCTGGCGTCTCCGCCGGGGCAGACACCCATACCTTCCGTGCCGGCCGGCTTCGGACCGCCTTCGGGCTTCGGGCCGCCGACCGGCTTCGGACCGGCGGGACCGCGCGACGCCGCGCCTGGCCCGCTCGGGCCGCCGACCCCCTACCCGGCGGGCCCCACACGGCCGACCCCGTATCCGGCGGGCCCCACACGGCCGACGCCGCCACGAGGGGGCAGCCGTGCCAAGAGCCGTATCGCGGTCGCCTCGTCCGTCGTCGGGACCGTGCTGGCGGGAGTCCTGGTGTGGACCCTGCTTCCGGACGGCGGCGACCACGACGACGGAAATTCAGCCGGCCAACCCAGTTCGGCCTCGACCGGGACGAAGGCCCCGACGCCCGCAACGCCGCAGGCGTCCCGTTCTGCATCGGCGTCCCAAGCCGGCGAGAAGACCGATCTGCTCACCCCGGACGGCATCCGGACGGCGCTGAAGGAGATCAAAGACGCAACAGGCACGGACCGAGCGTGCGACCTCACCGTCTATCCGGGCTATGTGTCCGTGGACATCATGGTCGAGGGAAGCGACACCAAGTACGACAGCTACACCTACCGACCGGGCCGGGGCGTCGAGAAGGGCATCATCAGCAGCTCGCTCATCGGCGGCGAACGCCCGTTCAGCCTGGACGCCTTCGACTGGGATGTCCTTCCCCCCTTGCTGAAGCGGGCGGAGAAGGACCTGAACGTGAAGCGGCCGACCAACCGTTACGTCCTGGTCCGCCCTGCCGACGACACGTTCGGCACCCCGCTGGAACTGGCCGTCTATCTCGCCGACGAACACGTCACCGGTTATCTGAACGCCGACCTGAAGGGCAAGGTGACCCGCGTGATGCCGGCCCAGGACTGAGGCACGCGGACGACCTCACAACCGCTCTTGCCGGAGCCGTTGTGGCGAGCAGGCCGAGCCCAACAGTCCGGCGGTCGCTCGGTCAGTGGGGGGGGGCAGCAGGGAGCCGGGCAGGTAGCCGGATCGGACGCCCAACTGCCATCCGTGCGCGAGGGAGGCGAGTGCGGCCACCGCGACAGTCCTGACCGGCAGCAGGGTGCGAGGCGTCGGATCGGGGCCGATGCCAGCGCGGTGCCTCAGGAGCCGCTCGGCCAGCGCCTGTTCGAAGACGGACTGGTCGTCGTCGAGCAGGGCGCGCAGCAACTGCTGGTCCGGGTCCAGGGGGCCGGCCGCATCGAGTTGTTTGCTGCCATCAGGCACTGACAGGGACCTGCGGCTGCTTGCCCCGACCGGCGCGGACGTCGGCAGGCGCGGTGCCGTGCGCCGACCCCGGGTTCTTGAACGGACGTGAGAAGGCCCTGCGGGCCCGGAGGGGTCTCGCAGGGCGATCTTCGAAGCGACGGTGTGCAGATTCTGCAGGCGCTCAGGCGGTCAGAAACCCTCCTTTCGGAGGCTCG
Organism: Streptomyces sp. NPDC012466; assembly: GCF_042955215.1. NCBI lineage: Bacteria > Bacillati > Actinomycetota > Actinomycetes > Kitasatosporales > Streptomycetaceae > Streptomyces > Streptomyces sp. NPDC012466. Next base: position 230,366 of record NZ_JBIBEQ010000004.1, read on the forward strand.
AATGGCTCATCGGGCTTTCTCGGTGAACATGGCGATCACACCGTGGGCCGTGTTGTCGGCGGAGTCGATCCCGGGCATCTCGTCGCTGACGGTTTGGGCGCCGCGGAGGAACATGGCCCGCTCGTACTCGATGAGCGCCGTCTCGACGTCGTCCGGGTGCGCGGTGAGGGCTTCACCGAGTTCGGCGCCGTCGAGCATCGCCAGGTTGGCGCCCTCCCCGTTGGGAGCCGCGAGGTGGGCGGCGTCGCCGAGCAGGGTCACTCCCGGCACCCGGTCCCATCGGTGCCCGGACGGCAGGGCGTAGAGGGGACGCAGAACCGGCGCGACGTCGCTGTCGGTGATCAACGCGGTGAGTTCCGGTGCCCAGCCGTCGAATTCCTGCGCGATCCGCGTGGTGGCGGTGGCGGCGTCGGTGAAATCGATGGCGGCGAACCAGTCCTGCGGCTGGGACAGTCCCACGTAAGCGTGCAGAGTGTCGTCCTTTTCCCGGTGGGCGAAGATCTCCCTGCCCGGCGAAGGAGCGATCAGCATCCCGCCGCCGACCGCTTTCGCGGCGGCCGGGTGCCGTGTGCCGGCGTCGAACAGGTAGGTCTCGACGACCGATTTGCCGATGTACTCGGGTGTGGCGGTGGACAGCAGCGGCCGGACCCGTGACCATGCGCCGTCCGCGCCGACCAGCAGGCTGGTGACGACGGTGGTGCCGTCGGCGAACGTCAGCTCGTGACGCCCGTCACCCAGGGCATGGGTGCGGCTGACCTTCTGCCCCCACCGCACGGTGCCGGCCGGGAGGGAGTCGAGCAGGACCTGGCGCAGGTCGCCGCGCTGCACCTCGGGGCGTCCGCCGGTGCCGTCGTCGGCTTGGTCCAGCAGGACGGTCCCGTCCCGGTCGAGGACCCGCAGCGCCTGCCGGCCCTCCAGGACGATGGCATGGAACTCGTCCAGCAATCCGGCTGCTTTGAGGGCGAGTTGCCCGTTGTAGTCGTGGATGTCGAGCAATCCGCCCTGTGCGCGCGCCGAGGGGGAGGACTCCGCCTCGTAGACCGTGACCGGGATGCCGCGTACGTGCAGGACGCGGGCCAGCGTGAGTCCGCCGAGTCCGGCGCCGATGATCGTGACGGGTGTGTGCATGGTGGCTCCTTCGGGATCGGACCGCCCGGTGAACCCCGGCGGGCCTCCTTCGGAAAGGTGCCAGCCGCCACCTATGAGCCGCCGACAACCAACCGACAGTGCTCCGGCATGGCGCCGACACCACGAGTCAGCTGCATACGCACACGGTGGCAAAAGTGATGGGCTTGACCGTCAGAAGTCGGTGTCGTGCACGAGGCCGCTGGATAGCGGGCCGCCGTCAGCCGCGTCATCGCACGCGATAAAGCCGGCGACGTCGGCGACCATCCCCGGAATACTGATAGCCCATGGATGAGGTCAAAGTCGTCGTCGCCCATTCCGAGCGCGCGACTCTGCGCGTCGGCGACGTGTTCTTGAAGGTGGACGCCGATCAGGCGCGGATCGACGCCGAGGTCGAGGCGATGTCCCTCGCGCCCGTCCCCACACCGGAGGTCCTGTGGCGCAAGCCGTCCGTGCTCGCGACCGCCGCACTCCCGGGGACGACGCTTGGGCGCCTCGGCGGGCCGTCGACCGGGTCGCCCGCGGCGTGGGCCGCGGCGGGCGCCGCCATCCGGAAGCTGCACGACGCGCCCCTGCCGACCCGGACCGGACAGGCCGGCCGGAGCATCGTCGCGCTGGCGGCGGAACTCGACGACGAGTGCGAGCTGCTCGTGACGAACGGCCTCCTGCCCGCCGACCTGGTCACCCGCAACCGACAGGTCGCCGAAGCCGCGCTCCGTCCGTGGACTCCGGCGTTCACGCACGGCGACCTGCAGATCGACCACGTCTTCGTCGACGGCGACGACGTCACGGGCATCATCGACTGGTCCGAGGCGGGCCAGGGTGATGCCCTGTACGACCTCGCCACCTTCACGCTCGGGCACGAAGAGCACCTCGACGACGTCATAGCCGGCTATGGCACCGACATCGACCTCGACGTGATCCACGCGTGGTGGTCGTTGCGAAGCCTGCTGATAGTTCGCTGGCTGATCGAGCACGGCTTCGACCCGTTCGCGCCGGGCTGTGAGGTCGACGTGCTGAGATCCCGCATGTGAGGCTGCGCGGGCCCGACGGTCGTGAACCGTCTTCCACCTACCGGAACGGGGCGGCAGGTACACGAACCGCCGGTGTGCTGTCGGCCCGTAGGGCCCGAACGAAGGGGAAACAGCCGTCACATGTGGCCCGGCGGCGCCACGAAGATGCCCGCCGCCAGGACGTCACGGTCTCCGCACCGGCGACGGCCGCCGGCCTTGCCCCCGTGGCGGAGAGGGAGCGGGCGTCACCCACCCGCTCGAACAGCTCCCGCAGTTCATCTCGCACGAGACGCTCAACGATCCCCACCACACCAGACTGCCGAACCAGCCCGAAGGAGATGCCCCCTTACGGTCAGAGAGTCCCGCAGTCGGCGATGGTGATGGTGGCCGAGGTACGGCCGGACTGTGAGCCGTAGCTCTCGATCTTCCGCACCACCTCCATGCTGCTCTCGTCGGCGACCTCACCGAACACGACGTGCTTGCCGTCGAGCCACGACGTCACGATCGTGGTGATGAAGAACTGCGAGCCGTTGGTGTTCGGGCCGGCGTTGGCCATGGAGAGCTGGCCGGGCTTGGTGTGCTTGAGCGTGAAGTTCTCGTCGGCGAACTTCTCGCCGTAGATGCTCTTGCCGCCCGTGCCGTCGCCGCGGGTGAAGTCACCGCCCTGGAGCATGAACTCCGGGATGACACGGTGGAAGGACGAGCCCTTGTAGCCGAAGCCCTTCTCGCCGGTCGCCAGCGCGCGGAAGTTCTCCACGGTCTTGGGGGCGACGTCGTCGAACAGGTTCATGTTGATCCGGCCGGCGGGAACGTCGTCGATGGTGATGTCGAAGAAAACCTTGATAGTCATGCCCCCATCTTGACATCCGGCACCCTCCGGAACCGTCCCGGGCACCCCTCCGGGCGTTTCAGAACCCGCGGCGGTCTGGTCCTCTTCCGGATGGTCGAGGCATCACCGGCGTGACCGTCGCCGTCACCGCCGGCACGCCGGCCTCCTCCACGGCCCTGCCCGGCTTCGGAATCGGCTCGGTCAACCAGGTCCGAGAAGTCCTGCCCCAGCAGTTTGTCCGGGTGGATGATGTCCGTCAGGGCACCGGCGGCGAACCCGACGGGGAGCAGGATGATCAGGGCGGGGACGCGCGGCCTGCTCGCCAGGATCTGCGATCCGGTGGCGAGCACCACCGTCAGGGCGAGTCCGAGAAAGATCTCGTCGTCGGTCACAGCGGCTTCCTTCCTCGGTATCCCGGTGCGGGGGCGTCCAGGGGAGTGCGAACCGGCGGTCAGAGACCGGAGGCCGTACCGTCGCCTCTTCGCAGTTCGGCGTCGGTGAGCTCTTGGAGCTCGCCACGGGTGTCCAGCCAGTAGGGGAGGACGACGGCCGGAACGACCAGCACCAGGGCACCAGGATGACGATCGCCAGCCATGGCAGTGTGGCGGGGGAGCCCGCGGCGTCGGCCACTGTCAGCGAGGTGGGGAGCAGGTAGGGGCGCTGGGCCATGCCCCAGCCGTACGCACCTTTCTGACCTGCGCGCCTCCGGGATGGAAGATGTTCAGTGCTCGCAAAGGGAGAACTCTCGTTCATAGAGCTGTTCGTTGTGTTCGTCGACGAAGAACTTGCGTTCCTGCATGAGTTCTTCGCGGTAGTTCTTGGCTTGTTCAAGCGTCATGGTCGAGGTGTCGGACCATGGTTGTTGCGGCGGCACATCGGAGGTCGAGACGATCTTTACCGACGGGTCGACCAGGAAGAACGCGAGGATTTTGCGATATCCCGGGCGGGTGGGGTCCGCGAGGCGGAACGAGCCGACACGGTGTTGCAGGATGTTGGGGAACGCCAGGCAGCGGCCCGCTGGGGTGACTGTCGATCCCAGCACCTGGTTCAGTGCGTCTTCGTCCTCCAGGCCATAGACCTCACGCAGACCGTTGTCGTCGTTCTGTTCGTAGTTCGGGTCGTCGAGCGCCGCGCGGAAACTCAGCCGACTCTCGGTGATGTTTTCGCTGTCCCAGTAATAGATACCGGTCGAGACGATCCGCTCGTTCAACATCCCCTCGACATGCCAGGAACCGCCGGCGTACTCGGGCTTCTCCGGGGTGAGGTGAATGGTGGCAAGCTTGACGATGACCTGGAGACGGCGACCGCGCAGGTCGACGCGGGCGGATTCATCGGGCACCTGGGGTGGTGTGAAGGCCGGGGCGTCCGGGATGACCGGGCGGCGATTTTCCCACCACTCGTCCTGAGCCTGTTCCCATGCACGGAGGGCTTCTGCGTAGGCCCCGTCATCGCTGTAGGAGGACTTGTCTGGATACTCCGGCTCCGAGTCGTACCATCCGTAAGGATCGGCCTCGATCCGCAGTGGCCGCGGATGGCGCAAATCGGTGAGTACGTTCTCCAGCAGCGGGCGAAAACGCGCGAACACGTCCGGTAGGACGGAAGCCAGTTCGCGATGCTTCTCGGGGTGGACGTTGTTGACATACGAGCAGAAGGTGACATCGCCGTCTTCAGCGACGTCGACGTCCGTGGGCAGCCACTGGAACTTCTCCGAGAATTCGTACTTCGAGTAGCGGTCTGTCGGGTTCTGCCAGGCCCGCTCCGGCGCGCCGCTCACCTCTCTCACCAGGCAGAACAGGGAGGGGTGGACCAGATCCAAAACCTGGCCGTCGGACCCGGGATGCCAGTCCTCTTCTGCTTCGGGGTCTTCCTCCAACACCTGAACCGCCTTGCGCAGCCGCGATCTCAGCTCATCGTCGACCAGTGTGTCCGACTGCCACACCCCGTCGACGGCGGACACCTCGACGCCCGTTCGCCCGTCCCGCAACCCCGCGTAATGCACGAGTTCGGCAAGCACGTAGCGGACTTGCGCTTCGGTGAGGCCCTGAGCGACCGCCTCTTGCGTCCATCTCGCGACGATGGCGGGGTCGTTCATCTTGTTGAACCATCCTGGCTTCGCCCGGATGTGCGCGCTGCACTGCATCATCTGGAGTTCCCGCAGCGTTCGGGGTGCCGCGAACGCTATGGAACGGGACGTTTGAAAGGGCAAGGGGAAAGCGGACAAGCCGGTCAATTCTCTCGGTCCTCCGAGTCGGTGCAGCGGTGGCGGGAAGGGTGCACGATCTTGCCACCCACATCCTCGGCGACTACCACGGCCGCCTCGGCTGGAGCACAGACAGCCACCAACGCGCCATGGCGGCTGGAGAGACGCTGGAAGCGTTCCTCCACCGGATCAACCAGGTTTGGATCGACCTCCACACCGATCTGAGCCCCGCCGAGCTCATCGAGGCCCTGGAACTGGCCGGGACCCAGGTCGCCCGTCAATTCGAGGGCACCAACCTCGACACAACGGGCCTCGGAGTGTCCTGGGCAGGGGCCGACCCTGCACCCAAGTGGCTGGACATCGCCAGGGAGTTCACCGAGTACTGGACCCACCGCCAGCAGATCCGCCACGCCATCGGCAAGGCCACCGACCCGGAACCCAACGCTCTGAGGACGGTGCTGGACACCTTCATGCGGGCCTTGCCCCCACACGCTTCGTCACACGCCCGCACCCTCCGGGACACAACTCCAGGTAGTCGTCGATGAGCCAGCCGCCGGCACCTGGACCGTGACCGCCACAGCGGACCGCTGGTCACTGGCCGAAGCACCCACCGGCCGGCCGGCCGCATCAGTACGGCTGGACCCGGAGACCGCTTGGCGACTCTGCACCCGCGGCATCGATCCTGGCACCGCCCTCGCCCGAGCCCGCATCAGCGGAGACCACCAGATCGCCGAAGCAGCCTGCCAGCTCGTGTCCATCGTCTACTGATGGAGACTGCTGCGACGAGGGCCATTGCCCCGGCGTGACGGTCTGTCATAAATGACAGACCGTCAGCAGTCTGCTTTGCAGCAGTAGTCGGTCCCGGTCCGCATGTGAAGGTGCACTGAGATGTGGCGACCCAGTGGTTCGCCCGGTCGATCGGGTGTCATGATCGCTCAGCGACCCCGCACCCTGGCCACGCCTGCGGAGGCGATGGGCCGCCCCGCGACAGCGGGCTGACGGAAGGAACGTGCATGCGCAGACTCGTCTACTACATTGCCACCACTCTCGATGGCTTCATCGCCGGGCCGGACGGCGCGGATCCCACCGGGCCCAACGGCTTCTGGCCCATTCAGGAGGACTACATACAACACCTCGTCACTGAATACCCGGAGACGTTGCCCGTGCAGGCGCGGCAGGCACTGTCCGTCACGGCGGGGGGCACGCGCTTCGACACCGTTCTCGAGGGTCGGCGCAGCTACGAGATCGGTCTCGCGGCTGGAATCACCGACGCCTACCCCCACTTGCGGCATCTGGTGTTTTCCCGAACCCTGACCGAGATCCCCGACCCGGCCGTCGAACTGGTTGCCAACGACCCGGCGGCGACCGTGCGGGAGCTCAAGCAACAGGACGGCAAGGACATCTGGCTACTCGGCGGCGCCGAGCTGGCGGGGTCCCTGTACGGCGAGATCGACGCGATGATCCTCAAAGTGGCCCCGCTGACCATCGGCGACGGGATCCCGCTGTTCTCCCGCAAGGCAGCCTTCGACCCGCGCACCTGGACACTCGAGGACCAGACCACCCTCAAGAGCGGTGCGGTTTTCCTGACCTACACGCGCGCCACCAGCTGAGCGCCCCGGGCCGGCGGCGCTTGTGCGAGGCCACGCGCGTGTGCGCTCAGAGCGTCAGTCAAGCGCCGCCGTAGCCGTGCGGTCCAAAGGGCCGTCCGGGCGGCCGTCGCGGATGAAGGCCCACTGGCGGCACTGGCTGGCAGCCGAGAGGGAGAAGGGGCCTACCGCACACGGCTGGGTCGAGGACCAGCGGTGGACGCCGGACCGCATCGCCACGGTGATCGCGCGGCGCTTCCATGTCCGCTTCAGCTCCGCGCCGACCTGGAGCATCCTGCGCTGCAGGGCTGGAGCGTGCGGGTCCCGCAGCGCCGGGCGGTCGAGCGTGACGCGGATGCGGTGGCCACGGGGATCGAGGAGACGTGGCCGCGGGTGGAAGCACGGTGAGGGACCGGGACGCGTGGCCGTGCTTCGCGGACGAGTCGGGGCAGTTGCTGAGACCGCCGAAGGCGCAGACCCGGTCCCGGCACGGTCTGAGCCGAGTTCGCCGTCCGATGACGCCCCGCACGCTCCTGACAGCAGCACGGTCCTGACAACTGTCAGTGGTGAATTCGGCCAGGGCGAGGTGGGCGCCCAGACAGAAGTGGATGCCGTGGCCGAAGGCCAGGTGCCGGTTGGTGCCGCGGTCGAGCGCCCACAGGGCCTCGGCCAGCGGCCGGAGGCCCTCGGTGAAGCCGGCCTCGTCGTCCGCGAAGGCGCGGCGCAGCCCTGTGCGCCATTCCAGCGGAGTGATCCGGCCGTCCTGGTTGAAGTCGACGGCCGCGCTGACGTGCTGCCAGAACAGCCCGAACGCCTGGAAGAGAGCCTGTGCTTTGTCGGAGCCGAACGGCTCGCCGATGTACGCCACGATCCGGGGCGCCAGTGCCAGGATGATCGGAGCACACAGGTTGATCGCCTCAGATGTCCAGCAGTTCATGCGCGATCAGCTGGCGAGTGGGGTCGGTCCTGGTCCGGTCATGCCGTACGCCCGAGGATGAGGGCACGCACGATCGGGCGCCCCCGACCTGTGGCTGGCTCACGCGGAAGACTGAGGCCGTCACGGCCTGGCGCACGCCGGGACATGTCCCTCCCCCCGGCCGCCGTCTTCGACCGGAGCATGGTGCCGGCCGTACGGATCGAGGATCTCGTGGCCGGGCGCGCCGCCGGCTTCCGGGCCGCACGCCCTCAGTCGAGCGCGTCGGTCGGGATGGCCTGCTCCGTCCAGATGACCTTGCCGGTCGTCGTGTAGCGGGTCCCCCAGCGCTGGGCGAGCTGGGCCACGATCAGCAGTCCTCGCCCACCCTCGTCGGTGGTCCGGGCATGGCGCAACCGTGGTGAGGTGCTGGCGCCGTCGGAGACCTCGCAGATCAGGACGCGGTCCCGGATCAGGCGCAGTTCGACGGGTCCGGTCGCGTGGCGGATGGCGTTGGTGACCAGTTCGCTGACGATGAGTTCCGAGGTGAAGGTCAGGCCGGGCATGCCCCACGCGTCCAGTTGCCGGCCGACGAGACCCCGGGCGTGGGCGACCGCGGCCGGATCGCCGGGCAGGTTCCAGGAGACGACCTGGTCCGGGGCCAGGACGCGGGTCCGGGCGAGAAGCAGGGCCACGTCGTCGGACGGTGGGCCGGTCAGCAGGGCGTCCACCGTGCCCTGGCCGATCTCCTCCAGCGCCGGCCCGCGCGCCCCGAGGGCGTCGCCCAGCCGGTTGAGACCCACGTCGATGTCCCGGTCGTAGGTCTCGATGAGGCCGTCCGTGTAGAGGGCGAGGAGTGTGCCCTCGGCCAGCTCCACTTCGGTGGACTCGAAGGGGAGGTAGCCGAGCCCGAGGGGTGGTCCGGCGGGCAGCTCGAGAACGCCGGCGGTGCCGTCGCAACCGACGATCACGGGCGGGAGGTGGCCGGCCCTGGCCAGCGTGCACCGTCTGCTGACCGGGTCGTACACGGCGTACAGGCAGGTGGCCCCGAGGAACGCGGCGCCCGCGTTCTCGTCACCGGCCGCCGCCGGACCCTTGCCGTCGTACGCGCCCAGATGGCCGATGACGAGATCGTCGAGGTGGGCCAGCAGCTCGTCCGGAGGGAGGTCCAGGTCGGCGAGCGTGCGCACGGCGGTGCGCAGGCGGCCCATGGTCGCCGCCGCGTTCATGCCGTGCCCGACGACGTCTCCGACGACCAGGGCGACCCGGGCACCGGACAGCGGGATCACGTCGAACCAGTCACCGCCCACACCGCTGGGGGCGTCCGCGGGCAGGTACCAGGAGGCCACCTCCAGCGCGGAGCCTCCGGCCAGTTCCTGTGGCAGCAGATAGCGCTGCATGGAGCGGGCCGCGGTGCGTTCGCGGGTGAAGCGGCGTGCGTTGTCGACGGACACGGCGGCCCGGGAGACGAGTTCCTCGGCGAGACGCACGTCGTCGTCCTCGAACGGGCCGGTGCGGTCGGTGCGGGCGAACGTCGCCACCCCGAGGGTGACGCCACGCGCCCGCACAGGCACGACCATCACCGAGCGGAAGCCGAAGTCGCGGAAGGTCGAGCCCAGCGACTCGTCCTCGGTCACCCAGGCGCTGGCCGAAAGGTCGAGAATCCGCTCCACCAGGGTCCGGCTCTCCTGCAGGCACCGGGTCACCGGAGACAAGGCAGCACGCCTGACCGTTTCGCCCACGGCCAGGCTCGCCTCCGGACAGCCCTCGCGCACGGACTGCTGGCCCGCGCGGCGGATGGCGGGTGTCATGCCCACCGGGCCCGGCGCGGGTTCCTCGCCCCTCATGACCGAGTCCAGCAGATCGACGGCGACGAACTCGGCGACGGACGGCACCGCCTCCTCCGCCAGTTCCTGCGCTGTCCGCGTCACCTCCAGCGTGCTGCCGATCCGCGCACCGGCGTCGTTCAGCAGAGCCAGGCGCTCCTGGGCCCGCCAGCGCTCGGTGACGTCGACGACCATGTAGGAGACGCCGACGGTGCGGCCTTTGCGGTCCTTCATGCCGAAGAAGGAGGCGGAGCAGGCGCGGATCCGGTCGGGGGCGAGTTGGCTGGGGGCGCGGTACTCGTGGTCCAGCACCGGTTCCCCGGTCTCGAGGACCTTGCGCATCCGTTCCTCGAAGGCTTCGGCCTCCGACCGCGGCAGCACGTCCCTCACCTGTCGTCCCAGTCGTCGTTCGAGGGGGACGAGACGCTCCAGTGGTTCGTTCACCCAGACGTAGCGCAGGTCCGCGTCCAGGACGGCCATGCCGATGGGCGCGTCGTTGAGGAACGGCGTCACCATCAGCTGGCTCACGCCTCCGTTCGGCATCCGCCAGAAGGCGCGCTTGGGCGGCCGGCCGACGAATCTGCCGAAGAGCAGTGCGGCGGCCGTGGCGACCAGGACGCCCGGCACCATCTCGTAGATGCCGGACTCCAGGGGGCCGAGGAGCGGGTTGATCTGGTCCCACCACAGGACCGTGCCCGCGCCCGACACGATTCCGGCCATGGCACCGGCCCACGTCATGCGCGGCCAGTACAGGGAGAGGAGCACCACCGGGCCGAAGGCGGCTCCGAAGCCCGCCCAGGCCTGCCCGACGATGTCCAGCAGCCCGCCGCCCCTGAGCGCGATCACGTAGGCCACCAGGATCACCACGACGACGGCGCATCGGCCGACCAGCACCAGTGTCCGGTCCCCGGCCCGCCGGTGGAGGAACGCGCGGTAGAAGTCCTCGGTGAGGGCGGTGGACGACACGAGCAGCTGGCTGTCGGCGGTCGACATGATCGCGGCCAGGACGGCGATCAGCATCACACCGGCGACCCAGGGAGTGAGCAGGGTCCGGGCCAGGGTGATGTACACCGTGTCCGGTTCACCGAGCGGAGCGCCCGGCTGGGCGATGCCGACCAGGCCGACGAGGGTGGCGCCGGCGAGTACGACGGCGACCCAGACGGTGCCGATCCGGCGGGCCGCCGGGATCGCACGGGTACTGCGGATGCCCATGAAGCGGGCCAGGATGTGCGGCTGGCCGAAGTAGCCGAGGCCCCAGGCGAGCAGCGAGACCGTGGCCACGGTTCCGAGCGACCCGTCTGCCGACCACTGACCGTCCGCGTAGCCGACTCGGGCTCCCATGTCGAGCAGCTCCGGGGCTTTGCGGTCGAGGGCGCCCTCCAGGGACCCGAAACCGCCGAGCACCGTGACACCGGTCAGGGGGAGCACGACCAGTGCGAGGAACATCAGGCTCCCCTGCATCACATGCGTCATGCTCACGGCGAGGAAGCCGCCCAGGCAGGCGTAGACGACGATCAGCAGGGCGGTCAGGGTCACCCCGAGGCCGAAGCGGATGTCGAAGACCTGCTCGAACAGCAATCCGCCGGCCACCAGGCCGCTGGCCACATAGACGGTGAAGAACACCAGGGTGACGGCGGCCGACACCACTCGGAGCATCCGGGTGCGGTCCTCGAACCGCTCCTCCAGATAGGCCGACAGGCTCACGGCGTTCTCGGCGCGTTCGGTGTAGGTACGCAGCCGTGGGGCGACGAAGAGCCAGTTGAGGTAGGTGCCGATCACCAGGCCGACGGCGATCCAGCTGGCACCGAGGCCCGCCGCGTACACCGCTCCGGGCAAGGCGAGGAACAGCCAGCCCGACATGTCGCTGGCGCCTGCGGACAGGGCCGCGACGAAGGCGTTGAGTCTGCGGCCGCCGAGGGCGAAGTCCGTGAAGGTACGAGTGCGGGTGTACGCCCAGACGCCGATCCCGATCATGGCGGCCACATACACGAGGAACGTGGTCAGGATCGGCGCACTCACATCGAACATGTGGTCCTCGCCTGCGAGGGTCATGGGAGGGGCATGGCCATCGGCACGCCTGGCATTTTGTCTTGCCTTCGGTACAAATGTACAGATCCCGGCTGTGAGAGACGGCTGGGTGCGTGGGCCGCTCTTGATCGGTTCCGGGGCCGGACGGGGCGAGCGGTCAGGGGCACGCGTACGTGAAACGGGTGGTGGCCGTGCGCTCGGCCGGGGACAGGATGCGCAGTTCGGCCCGGGCCGTGCGGTGCCCCGGCCCCTGGAAGGTCCACCGCAGATGCAGCCGTGCCCGCTTCTGTCCCCGGACCATCACCTCTTCCAGGACGCCCGAGGCGGTGCCGTCGCTGCGGACCCAACGGTAGGACAGGGTGCCCGGGCGGCCGTTCGTGGTGACGAGGGCGACGACGGACGCGGTGCCGTCGCAGCCGAGTTCTGTCGGCCGGGCCGTGACCGTGGCCGCGCTGACCGTGAGAGGCGGCCCGAGCCGCTGCCAGGCGAGGAACGCGAGGACGCAGAGCACGACGAGCACGGGCAGTGCGTGTCTGCGAGGCCGGTGACGCCGGGGTGGGGGAGCCGGGGCGGCGGCGAGCATCCGGTGGGTGCGGTGCGCGAGGGTGGCGGTCACGCCCGGACCGAACCGAAGCACGGTGCCCTCGACGCGGTCGGGCGGCACCGGCCGTTTCCGCGCCGCCTGTTCGACGAGGGTCTCGTCACGTTCGGGGCGCTCGACCCAGTGGCTGGCCAGCACAGTGGCGCTGTACTCGGCGTCGGCCGGGCCCGGCCCGTCGCCCGGGGCGCCGCTGCCGGCGGGCCGGAGGTCCCGGGTCGTGCCGGGGACGCGGGTGGCAGCGCCCCCTTCGGGTGCCGGTACGAGCACCTCGGTCCGCTCGTCCACGGAGCGCAGCGTCTGAGCCGGCCGGCCGGCGGTGGGCAGCACCTCGGTCCGCTCGTCCATGGATGGCAGCGTCTGAGCCGGCCGGCCGGCGGTGGGCAGCACCTCGGTGGGCTCGTCGACCGGTCCCGGCGTCTCGGTGGGCTCGCAGGCGGGCGGGGGAGCGTGGTCGTCGTATGCGGTCATCGGAGGTCGCACCGCCTGGTGAGGAGCTGCTGCGAGGCGCCTCCGTCGGCGGCGGCCGGGGTCGTGGTGGCCTGTACCGCCCAGTAACAGTCCAGGGTCTGGAAGGTGTGGTCGACGGTGAGCGTGTACTGGGTGGCGCCGCTGCGTTCGAAGGTCTGGGACGCGCCGTCCTGAGTGCCCAGCCGGCCCGCCGCGGGGCCCGTGAACCAGGAGATCGTGATCGAGACCGGGCCGGTGCCCTCCGTGGTGATTCCGATGGTGGCGGTGGCGGTCGTGGGACCTGTCTGCCGGAACGCCGACACCACGACGTCCTTGACGGCGGGCGCGGCAGGCGGGGCGGGCGTGGTGGTCGTGGGTGTCGCCGCGGTGGCCGGGCCGCCGGGCGCGGTGGTCTCCTGGTCGCCGGAGGGGGTGGCGGGGGCCGGGGGTGCATCCGAACCGGTGGTCGTCGGGGCCGAGGGCGATGCGGTGGGTGACGGCGAGGGCCCGGCCGACTCGGTGGGCGTGGTGGACGCCGACGGCGGGGAGTCCTTGGGAGCGGGCGGAGCCGCCGGCCCCCGGCCGGACTGCGGGCTGGTGGTGGCCAGGGCCTGGGCCGACCGCTGCGCGGCGGTCCCCGGGTCGAACGGGACCCCGAGGGTCAGGAGGGCACCGAGAGCCGCGGCGACGGCGGACACGAGCAGTCCCGGCCGGCCGGGTAGCCACGACTGCGCCGGGCCTCGTCCCGGCTGACGGCGCAGGACCGTGCGTGCCGTGTCCGTGGTGCTGCGGGGTGCTTCGCGGGTCGAGGGCAGGAGCAGCGGCAGCAGGGCCACCAGGGCGGCCAGCCGGTCCCGGCCGCGTTCCTCCCAGTCGGGGCCGTAGGCGGTGCCGGCGGCGGCCTCCAGTTCCGCGACGAGATCCTCGGCGCGGGCGGGCCGTTCCTCGGGGTTCTTGGCCAGGCCTCGGCGCACCAGGTCCCGCAGCGCCTCCGGGGCCTGCTCGGCCGGCACGGGCGCGTCGACGTGCTGGAGCGCGAGTTCGGCCAGGTTGTCGCCCAGGTACGGCTTGTGGCCCGTCAGGCATTCGAAGAAGGTGGCCGTGGCCGCGTACACGTCGGCGGTGGGGGAGGCCGGCGCACCGGTCCACTGCTCGGGGGCCATGTAGGAGGGGGTTCCGGCCACGCCCGAGCTGGTGCCCGCGTCCACCGCGATCCCGAAGTCGACCAGCTTGGAGCATCCATCCGCTGCGACCAGGACGTTCTCCGGCTTGTAGTCGCGGTGAACGACACCGATCCGGTGGGCGTCGGCCAGTCCGAGCAACGATCCCTTGAGGATGACGAGCGCGGCCTCGGGGTCGAGGGGGCCCTCCCGCTTCAGCAGCGCACGCAGCGAGACGCCGTCGACCAGCTCCATCACGATGGCGGCGCCGTCCGGGCTCTCCACGTACTCGTACAGCCCGGCGACGTAGGCGCTCTCCAGCCCGGCCAGCAGGCGCGCCTCAGCTCGGAAGTCGTGCACGAAGCCCGGCCGGGTGCGCAGGGACTCGCTGAGGTACTTCACCGCGACCGGAATGCCGGTCTCCTCGTGGACGGCCAGGACGACCCGCCCGCTCGCCCCTTCCCCGAGTTCGAGCGACCCGGTGTACCCGGGCACTTCCCACGTGTTCATCGCTTCCCCCCTGGGCCGCCGTTCGGCGGCGGCCGGCCCCGTGCTCGAAGACACATCTTTCGGCCACTGCGGTTGCGTGGCCAGAAGTATGCGCGAGGCGTGCCCGGACCGTGACAGACCCGCCGGGTGAACGGGATGTTTCCCTTCGGTACCGCTACTGCGCCGCGTCCGGCAGGCCGAGCAGGAGCAGTGTCACGTCGTCGTCATGGGTGGCCGTGTCCGGGACGAGGGTTCCGAGCAGCCGGTCCGCGGCCCGGTCCAGCGTGTCCGGGTCCGGGGGAACGCCCTTCAGTTCGCGGTCGAGGGTGTGGGCGAGGACGTCGATCTGGGCCTCGATGTCGGTACCGGGACGTTCGACCAGCCCGTCGGTGTACAGCGCGAGTGTGCTGCCCGGCGGCAGCGGGTGGCTGGCGTCCTCGAACGGCAGTGACATGCCGGACGAGTCGTTGACACCCAGCGGCACACCGACCGGGGCTCCCAGCCGGCAGACCGGTCCGCCGGGCGGCAGGGCGATGACGGGAAGGTGTCCGGCCGAGCACAGGGTGACCTCGTTCGCCTCCTGGTCGATCACCAGGTAGACGCACGTGACCAGTTGGTCCGCCAGGTCGCTCACGAACGCGTCCAGCCCGGTCATGAGCACACCGGGCGTGGCGCCCGTGCGGGCCAGGGCGTGGGAGGCGGCGCGCAACTGCCCCATGACGGCCGCGGCCTCCAGGCCCCGGCCCATCACGTCGCCGACGAGGACGCCTGTGCGGCGCTTGTCGAGGGGGATGACGTCGAACCAGTCGCCGCCGACGCCGGGGTCCTGGACGGACGCCAGGTACCGGTGGGCGCTGGGCAGGTACGCGAGGCGGGGCGGCTGCCCCATGAGGCTGTGCTGCAGGGTGTAGGCGATCCGGCGCTGTTGCTCGTAGCGCTCGGCGCGTTCGGTCTCCGCCCGTCTGCGCTCGGTGATGTCCCGCACGGTCAGGAAGACGAGGGTCTCCTGCTCGGACTCGAGGCTGCTGACACTCACCTCGACAGGGAACTCCGAGCCGTCGTCGCGCAGTCCGTACAGGTCCCGGTCCCAGACCACGGGCCTCGGATCGCGCAGGCGGAGGTAGGCGCCCAGGAGGGCGCCGTGCCGCCGTCGCCGCGGGACGGGCGCCAAGTGGACCACGTCGGTGCCGACGAGGTCGCCCGGCGAACGGCCGAAGAGGCGGGTGACCTGCGGGTTGGCCATGACCACGGTGCCGTCGCCGTCCGTGATCAGGGTGGCGTCGGGCGCGGATTCCAGCAGCGCCCGGAACCGCCGGTGGGACCGTTGGGCCTCGCGCTGGGCCGCGACGCGGTCGGTGATGTCGGTGACCACGCCGCAGACGGCGTAGGGCATGCCGGAGGTGTCGGTGAGCGGGAAGAGCGTGGAGAGGAACTCCCGAGGGCCCCCCGGAAGGGCGAGCAGTTCCTCTCGCTGCACCGGCTTGCCCTCCGCCAGCATCGCAAGGTCGGCGGCCCGCGCTCGTCGTCCCAGATCGGACGGCATGACGTCCTGGTCCCGGCGGCCGAGGACCTGCTCCCGGCGCAGGCCCAGGCTCTGCTCGAACGTCGTGTTGACCGCCAGGAAGCGTCCGTCGAGATCCTTGATGAACACCACCGCGGGCGTGTGATCCATGAAGGCCTGAAGCAGTTCGTTCTGGCGTACCTGCCACTCCAGCCGCGCGTGAGCCGCTTCCACCCGTCGGCCCACCGCCAGGGTCGTGAAGATCACCGACGTGAACACGGCCACGTGACCGCAGACGAGCACTGCGGTACCCAGCCGCACCCCGAACACGCCCGCGTCCTCACCCGCAAGGACACCCCAGCCCAGCAGCGGCGGCACCACCACCACCGTGACGAACAGCCATCGTCCCAGCGCACCCGTCGTACCCGCGTTCCACAGCAGCCCTGCGGGACCCTCGTCCGGGCGGGTCAGGAAGAGGGCCGTGCCCATCAGCACGAGAGCCAGAGCGGTGTGCAGGGCCATGCCCGTGTAGGCACCGAACCGCTCCAGTTCGGGCACCGCGTAGGCGGACCCGTACAGCCGCAGCATGCCCAGGGCTCCGACGGCCAGGCCCGGGATCTGACTCACCCAGGCGGGGACCCGGGACGCCCCGGCGCACAGGGCGGCCACCCCCGCGAGCGTGAGCGCCGCGGCCGTGTTCGGCGCCATCCGTCCCGGCGTGCCCGTTCCCACCCCGGCGGTGGAGTCCTTGAAGAGCAGCTCGTCGACGCCCAGGCCCGCCCCCGTCGCGTACTCCACGAGGGTCAGCACGCCGAGCACGGCGGCCAGGGCCGCCGCCGCCCGGGCCGCGGCGAGGGCGCGCGGGCGGACCGCACCGCGGGCGATCACGCACAAGGAGAAGCCGAGTGCCACGAGCGCCACGGCGGTGTTGAGCTTCATCGACACCGCGGCACCGGGCAGCACCTTCTTCAGCACGTCGGTGTCGGAGATCCATCCGGCCAGGCTCACCAGCCCGAGCAGACCACCCGTCAGGGCAGCGGCCCCGGCCACGGTACGTACGGCGCCGAGAACAGGAGGGTGGAACGGCAGGCCGTCGACCCGCTCCGCGCGACGCGCGCCAGACAGCCCCGGCGTCCGCTGCTCCCTCGTCACCGCATTCTCATCCCTGCCGGGAGACTGCCCGATCCTCGCGGATCAGCCTGAAGAGTATTAAAAGGGTATATGCCAGGTTCGACGCCGACCCTGTGAGGCGAGCGCCTCCCGCCCTCGGCAGCCCGTCCGGCGTGCCCCGCTGCCACGAACGCGGCGCCGCCCGGCCCATGCACCCCTCCGCCACCGCCCCCTGCGTTTCCCCGCACAGGAGCCATGCCCCCGAACCACCTGCGCCGTCGACTGCGCCGGCTCGCACGATGAAGCCCGGGCCGTTCTGATGAGTTTTCGCGCCCGAACCCGTCACACCTACGAGGGGACACGACGACGCGGAAGGATGACGTGATGAGTGCGGACACGCGGCTGGAGGAGCTGGACGTGAGCGGTCTGGGCGCGAGCGGGCTGGACGAGGCCGACGAGCCGGCGTTCTCGGGGCTGGTGGAGCGGCACCGGCGGGAGCTGCACGTGCACTGCTACCGGATGCTCGGGTCGTTCGAGGACGCCGAGGACACCGTGCAGGAGACGTTCCTCCGTGCCTGGCGGCGGCGGGAGACGTTCGAGGGCCGGTCGACGTTCCGGGCCTGGCTGTACCGGATCGCCACGAACGCCTGCCTGGACCTGCTCGCCAAGTGCCGCCCGGAGCCCGCGACGGGCGGCGAGGTGCTGTGGCTGCAGCCCTACCCGGACCGGCTGCTCGACGAGCTGCCCGCGGGCGACGCGGACGAGCCGGAGACCGTCGCCGTGGCGCGGGAGACGATCGAGCTGGCGTACCTGGTGGCGGTCCAGCACCTCGCGCCGCGCCCGCGGGCCGTGCTGATCCTGCGGGACGTGCTCGGCTGGCCGGCGAAGGACGTCGCCGAGTGTCTCGGGGACTCCGTCAACTCGGTGAACAGCGCGCTGCAGCGGGCCCGCGCCGGGATGCGGGAGCACCTGCCCGCCGAACGGCAGGACTGGACCGGCGGTGAACAGGACGCCGGGACGCGCGAGCTGGTGCGCCGCTATACCGACGCCAGCGTGGCCACGGACGTCGGCGTGCTCGCCGCGATGCTGCGGGACGATGTCCGCTGCTCGATGCCGCCCACACCGGGCCTGTACGTGGGCCGCGACACGGTGGTGAACGACTGGGTCGAGAGCGGCTTCGAGGGCATGAAGGGCCTGCGGGGCGTCCCCACCTCCGTGAACCGGCAGCCCGCCGTCGCCTTCTACCTCTGGCGGAAGCGGGAGGGCGCGTACCTGCCGCTGACGATCGACGTCCTGCGCGTCACCGGCGGGGCGATCACCGAGATCATCACGTTCCACGACGACCGGTTCCCGCGGCTCGGGCTGCCGGAGCGCCTGCCGGCTGACGGCACCGCATAGGCCCGGTGTGGACGCCGGCTGGTGCGATGGCGATGAATCCGGCGACCCGCACCTCGTACCACTCCCCTTCCGGGACAGCATGCTGCGGCTCGCGGGCTCTGCTGCAGCGGTGCTGAGGCGCGAGCCGGATTCTTCGCAGTCCGGCAGGCTGAAGATGTTGAGAACGTGCCACCGGCTCCGTCCCAGGGACATCAGCGGCCGCCACCGGCTGCACCAGGAAGAAGGAGAAGCCAGCATGGCGATTCAGCGGATGGACAACGTCGGCATCGTCGTCGAGGACGTGGATGCCGCCATCGCGTTCTTCGTGGAACTCGGTATGGAGCTGGAGGGCAGGACGGAGGTCGAGGGCCCCGTCGCCGACCAGTGCACCGGACTCGACGGCGTCCACTGTGACATCGCGATGCTCCGGACGCCGGACGGTCACAGCCGGCTCGAGCTGGCGAAGTACCGCAGCCCCGAGGTGATCAGCCCCGTTCCGCGCAACCGGCCGCACAACGTTCTGGGCACGCACCGCGTCATGTTCGCCGTCGACGACATCGAGGACACCGTCGCCCGCCTGCACCCTCACGGCGCCGAACTCCTCGGCCGGATCGCCCGGTTCGAGGACAGCTATCTGCTCTGCTACGTCCGCGGACCGGAGGGCATCATCGTCGGACTGGCCGAGCAACTGCGCTGAAAGGCGGAGCCGGACCATGCAGCCGGACGAGATCATCGAGATGCCCTCGCGCATAAACGCCGGAGCCGGCTGTGACCGCACCTCGGAGACGATTTCGGCAGTGCTTGGGCGGTCCGTACTTGGTCGAGGCGATCCTTCACGCAACCATGGGCGGGACCGACCGAGTCGTCGGTCGGTCTCCGAGGGCAGAGGGCGCGTATGGACGTTCGGCAGCTGCAATACTTCCTCGCGATCGTTGATCGTGGAGGCTTCAACCGTGCGGCCTCGGCTCTGTACGTGTCGCAGCCGTCGCTGTCGCAGGCCGTGCGGGCGCTGGAGCGTGATCTCGGCTCCGAGCTGTTCCATCGCATCGGGCGCAGGGCGGTGCTGACGGAGGCCGGAAGGGCCCTGATCGAGCCTGCCCGGGAGGCAGTGCGGAGTCTGGAGACGGCGCGGGCGAGTGTCGCGGCGGTGCATGACCTGCGTGAGGGGCGCCTGGATGTGGCGTCGATGCCGTCGCAGGCGGTGGAGCCACTGACGACTTTGGTGAGTGCCTTCTGCCACCGGTATCCCGGCGTCTCCGTGGCCATCAACGCGGCGTTCACGTCGCGTGATGTGATCGACATGGTGCGTACGGGTGCCGTGGAGCTGGGGCTCCTGGCGTCCGCCGGTCCGGTCCCCGACAAGGAGGTCGTCTCGCATGCGCTGGGGCGGCAGCGTTTCGTGCTGGTGGTGCCGGCCGACGGCCCGTTCGCCGGCCGGACGGCGGTGGAGTGCCGGGAGCTCGCGGGACAGCGGCTGATCGTCGGGCAGCCGGGTACCGGGATGCGCGCCTACGTCGACGCGCTGCGGGAGCAGGGCATCGAGTTCACCGTCGCCGCCGAGACGGAGCACCGCGTGTCGCTCATGCCCCTGGTGCTGGCCGGGGTCGGGCTCGCGGTCGTCACGGACTCCTGGCGGGATCTCGCCGGGCGACTGGGCACCCGAGTCCTGGACATCGAGCCGGAGACCACCTTGGACATCGCCCTGGTCAGCCGCCGCGGCAGTCTGTCGCCCGCAGCCGCCGCGTTCGTCACGAGCGCGACCTCGGCAACCGACAGCTGATAGACGCCCCTTATAAGGGAGATCCGTTCTGCGTCTTGGACGCGCCACGGACCGCCGCGCTGCAATGGTCGGCATGACGACGAACCACCGCATCGCCCTGATCCCCGGCGACGGCATCGGCGCCGAGGTGCTGCCCCCGGCACGGCAGGTGCTCGATGTTCTCGGCCGCCGCCACGGCTTCAGCCTGTCCTACACCTCGTACGACGACTGGTCGTGCGAGCGGTACCTGCGGGAGGGCGCCATGATGCCCGCCGACGGGATCGACCAGCTGCGCGACAAGGACGCGATCCTGCTGGGTGCGGTGGGATACCCGGGGGTGCCCGACCATGTCTCGCTGTGGGGGCTGCTGATCCCGATCCGGCGCAGCTTCCGCCAGTACGTCAACCTCCGGCCCATCCGTGTCTTCGAAGGCATCGACAGTCCGGTGCGCGGCGCGCGGCCGGGCGAGGTCGATGTCGTCGTCGTGCGCGAGAACATGGAAGGCGAGTACAGCGAGGTCGGCGGCCGTCTCAACCGCGGCTTCCCGGAGGAGATGGCCGTGCAGGAGGCCGTGTTCACCCGGGCCGGCGTCACACGCGTGCTGGACTACGCCTTCACGCTCGCCTCCCAGCGCGGCGGACGTCTGACCTCCGCGACCAAGTCGAACGGCATCGTGCACACCATGCCGTTCTGGGACCAGCTCGTCACCGAGCGGGCCGCGTCGTTCCCGCAGGTCGCCTGGGACCAGGAGCACATCGACGCGCTCGCGGCCAAGTTCGTCCTCGAACCAGGCCGCTTCGACGTCGTCGTCGCCTCCAACCTCTTCGGCGACATCCTCAGCGACCTCGCGGCCGCGGTCGCCGGATCCATCGGCATCGCCCCGGCGGCCAACCTCAACCCCGAGCGCGACTTCCCCTCGATGTTCGAGCCGGTGCACGGCTCCGCGCCCGACATCGCGGGCCAGGGCATCGCCAACCCGCTGGGCGCGATCTGGTCCGCAGGCATGATGCTCGACCACCTCGGCCATCCCGCCGCGGCCAGGGACATCACGGACGCGATCGCGTCGGTCCTGGCCAAGACCGATACCCGCACCCGTGACCTGGGCGGAACCGCGACCACCGCCGAGTTCACCGACAAGCTGATCGAACTCCTCTGAGCCGTCCACCCAGACCACACCATCGAAAGGAGCGACCTCATGCGCATACCGAAGCGCGTCGCCGTGATCGGTGCCGGCAGCATGGGCAGCCAGGCCATGTGGCGACTGGCCGCCCGCGGAGCCGAGGTCATCGGCTACGACCGATACGCCCCGGGGCACGACCGCGGCGCGGCCGGGGGCGAGAGCCGCATGTTCCGAGCCGTCCACCTCGGCGACGCCAGATACACCCCGCTGCTGAAGCTCGCGGACGGGCTGTGGGAGCGGCTCCAGGCGGAGACCGGCCGCTCGCTGCGACGCAGCAGCGGCTGCCTCGTGATGGGAGAGACCGCCTCACGGGACATGCAACTCCTCCTCTCCGCCAGCGCCGCCCATGGTCTGGATCACGAGGTACTGGACCACGACGCCCTCGCCCGTCGCTACCCGCAGCATCGTCTCGCGGACGGACACACCGCCGTCCTCGACCGGCAGGGCTCCATCATCAGGCCGGAGGCGTCGATCCAGGCCGCCGCGGGGCGGGCCGAGCAGTTGGGCGCCCGGCTGCACCGCTACACCCCGGTGCGGGAGGTCGTCCCCGCGGCTGGGGGCGGCGTGCAGATCGTCACCGACCACGGCACGGACCACGTGGACGCCGCCGTGGTGACCGTGGGCCCCTGGATCAACACCCTGCTCCCGGACCTCCCACGGGCCGTCGAGGTCCGCCGGGTGATCTGCTCCTGGCACCTGCCCACCCGCCACGACTGGTTCGCGGGCGGGGCTCCCGCCTTCTTGCGCGGCACACCCCACGACTGCTTCGGAATCCCGTCGCCCGACGGCATCTCCGTCAAGCTCGGTCTGTCCTTCAGGTACCACGCGTCGGTGCCCGAGCCCGAACGGCTCGACCGTACGGTCCGCCCCGAGGAACTCACCGTCTTCCACGAGCTCATCCGTGAACTCATGCCCGACCTGAACCCCGACCCCATCAGGACGTCGGCCTACATGGAGGGCTACACGAATCCGCCCGGTTCGCCGTCCGGGTACCCGCTCGTCGGACATCTCCCCGGCGAGGACGACATCATCGTCATGGCCGGATTCTCCGGCAGCGGCTTCAAGTTCTCGCCCGCGATGGGAGAGATCGCCGCCGACCTGGCACTCGACGGCACCACTGATCACCCGATCGACTTCCTCGCTCCGGCAGGAGTCGGCGCCGCTTGATCCCCGGCGGTCACGACACATCACCCCCACATCGACATCTCTGTCATGGGGTCATGTCCGAACGGGCCGGCCCTGGCCCCAATCGGTTTGAGCTCCTCCAGGGACTACGGTGACGTAGTCGTATCCGTGCGTCACCGGGTCGCAGCCGCGGTCCAGAAAAACCAGCTTGCGGAAACACCATGCTCGGCACTGACGCCGACGCACTTCGTCCCGCCCGGACAGCCCTCAAGGACCTCCCACCCCTACCTCAGCGCGTTCCGTTCCCCGGAGAGCATCACGCACCTGGAGCGCTCGGCTACGAGGCGGTGGCCGGCATCGCCAAGGAGACCCTCAGCACCGGACGCGGGTTCGCCGAACTCTCCCTGGAGAAGGTCCTCTTGCTCGCCCGTGCGTTCGCCGAGCTGCTCCGTCCCGAGGTCGTCGGGGGACCCGGGCAAAGCCTCGTGTGACGTGATGAAGCGCGACCTCGACTGACGTTCCCGCGCACCTACTCGTAACAGGTCAGGAATTCGCCATGTCTCTACCCCTCCATGCCCAGACGCGGCCCGTACCCGAGGCCGCGGTGCTGGGAGGGCTGCCTCCAGTCCGCGAGGTGAGCGCCGCGGAAGTGGCCGCCCGCGTGTCGGGCGGCCCCCGTCTCGTCGTCCTCGACGACGATCCGACCGGCACCCAGACGGTCGCCGACGTGCCCGTCCTGACGTCCTGGACGGTGGACGACCTGCGTTGGGCGCTGCGGCAGGACAGCACCGTCTTCTTCGTGCTCACCAACACCCGCAGCCTGTCCCCCGCGGACGCGACCGCCCGCAACCGCGAGGTGGTCCGCGCCCTGCACGCCGCGGCGGCGGCCGAGGGTACCGGCTACGTCCTGGCCAGCCGGGGGGACTCGACACTGCGCGGCCACTTCCCGCTGGAGACCGATGTCCTCGCCGAAGAGCTGGCCGAGCTGGACGTCGGCGCTCCGGACGGAGTGGTACTGGTCCCCGCCTACATCGAGGCGGGGCGGCTGACCGTCGGCTCCCGCCACTGGATGCGGACGGCCGACGGGCTGCTGCCTGTCGGCGAGAGCGAGTTCGCCCGCGACGCCACCTTCGGCTACCGCAGCTCGTCGCTGCCCGAGTGGGTCGAGGAGAGGACGGGCGGACGCGTGCCCGCGGACGAGGTCCTGCGCGTCACCCTCGACGACCTGCGCGGCGGCGGCCCGGCGCACACCGCGCGGCTGCTGTCCTCACTGCGCGGCGGACGCACGGCCGTGGTCGACGCGGTGTGCGACGACGACCTGCGGGTGCTCGCCCTTGCCCTCGCGGAGGCGGAGGAGAACGGTACGCGGCTGCTCTACCGGGTCGGGCCGTCCTTCGTCAGGGCCCGCGCCGGACAGGCGGCGCGGGCACCGCTCACCCCGGCGCAGCTGCGCCCGCTGCGCGGGGACGCCCCGCACGGTCTCATCGCCGTGGGGTCGCATGTCGCGTTGACGACGCGGCAGTTGGACCGGCTGCGTGAGCGAGGCGGGATCGCCGAGTACGAGCTGGACGTGGCTCTCCTGCTCGACGAGGAGCGGCGTGACGCCCACATCGCCGACGTCGCGGCCGCGGCCGCCGGCGCGCTGGACTCGGCCGACGCCGTGATCCGCACCTCCCGCGTACTGGTGACGGGTGCCGACGCGGACGACAGCCTGGCGATCTCCCGCCGGGTCTCCGCCGCGCTCGTGGAGGCCGTGCGCCAGGTCAACGCCACCCGGCGGCCGGCCTTCGTCGTCGCGAAGGGCGGTATCACCTCCAGCGACACCGCCACCCACGGCCTTCGGATCCGCCGTGCCTGGGCCCGGGGCACGCTGCTCCCCGGCATCGTCTCGCTCTGGGAGCCCGCGGACGGCCCTGCCGCCGGCATCCCCTACATCGTCTTCGCCGGGAACGTCGGGGGAACCGACGCGCTCGCCGACGCCCTCGACCTGCTGAGGAGCGCCTGATGCTGCTGCACGGAACCGATGCCCTGAAGGAGGCAGCGGCCGCCGGTCACGCCCTGGCCGGGTTCGTCGCCTACAACCTGGAGACGGTCCAGGGCATCACGGCCGCCGCCGAGGACGCCGGACGGCCGGTCGTCATCCAGGCGGGCTCCAGCCCCTTCAAGCACGCCGGGCGCCACGCCCTGATGCGGCTTGCGCTGGACGCGGCCGAACACTCCGCCGCCCGCCTCGGGGTGCACCTCGATCACAGCCGGGACCTGGACGAGATCACGGCCTGCCTGGAGGCGGGCTACACCTCCGTCATGGTCGACGGCTCCCATCTGCCGTTCGCCGAGAACATCGCATTGACGAAGGAGACGGTCCGGCGGGCTCGTCACCACGGTGCCTGGGTGGAGGCCGAGCTCGGTGCCCTGCCGGGCGACGAGGACGTCTCCACCGACGCCGTCGCGCAGGCCGCGGCGATGACAGATCCGCGGCAAGCGGCCGAGTTCGTGGCCGCGACGGGCGTGGACGCGCTCGCCGTCGCCGTCGGCAACGTCCACGGCTTCACCACGCACCCGGTCCGCCTGGACCTGGAACGGCTGGCCGCGATCCACGAGGCCGTACCGGTCCCGCTCGTCCTGCACGGCGCCAGCGGTCTGCCCGTCGAGGAGCTGCACGGCGCCCTCGCCCGAGGCGTCGCCAAGGTCAACGTCAACGCCGAACTGCGCCGCGCCTGTCTGGAGGCCGTCCGCGCGACCCTCCCGTCCGCGCTGCCCGGTTCCGACATCGCCTCCCTGTGGGCGGCGGGCCGCGACGCGGTCCGGGACGCCGCCCTGGAGGTCATCGGCCGCCTGAGCCCCCGGGCCGAGGGGGGACACGCGTGACCTGAACTCAGCCCCGCGTCCCCCGAGTCGCACCACACCGACGGGCACAAGACCGTCGTACGTTCCCCCGGCCGTGCGCGCTGCGCGCGGTTCGCACTGCTCTGTCTCGCGCTCTCGTGCCCTGCTCGGCACGCGGGCCGATACCGCACCCCGTTGGAGCGCCACCATGTCCACCTCTGCTTCGATCGCCGTACTGCACACCAGCCTGCTGTTCATCAACCCCTATTCGGTCATCAACGAGTACCTCGCGGAACTCGCGCCGGACGCCAAGGTCCTGCACTTCGTCGACAGTGACGTGCTCGCAGCCGTGGTGCGCGACGGTGAGGTCTCACCTGCCAGCACGCAGCGCATGGTGCACCTGGCCCAGGCGGCGGAGTCCGCGGGGGCCGACGTCATCTTCTCCGCCTGCTCCTCGGTCGGTCCGGCCATCGACGTGGCCCGACGCCTGGTCTCCGTCCCGATCGTCAAGATCGACGACGCGATGACCGCGTCAGCGGTCGAGACCGCGGACGCCATCGGCGTTCTGGCGACGGTCCCCACGACGCTGCCGCCGACCCGTTCCCTCGTGGAGGAGAAGGCGCGGGTGGCAGGTCGCGACATCACCGTCCAGGAGCGGCTCTGCGAGGGCGCCTTCTCGGTGCTGATGTCCGGTGACCGAGACCGCCACGACGCGATGGTGCTGGACGGGGCGCGGGCGCTGGCCACGCAGGTCGACGCGATCGTGCTGGCCCAGGCGTCCATGGCGCGGCTGGCTCCCGCGATCGCCGAAGCCGTAGGCAAGCCCGTGCTCTCCAGCCCGCGCAGCGGAGCGGAGGACGCGGTGCGTGTCCTGCACGAGCAGACGGCCGGACCTGTTCATGCCACAGAGACGGCCTAGCCGGGACCTCATGGCCGAGGACCCTCGGCCCGGTGGCCCTGTGGGCTCTCGCGGGCTACCTGTGATCGGCGCGCTCAAGACGACACCGGCTCGGCGATGATCACGATGTACGTCGCGGCGCTCGCCCTCGTCGTCGGAGCCGCAGCGGTGCTCGCCACCAAGAAGCACGTCGTCAACCACTGACCCTGGCCGTCCCCGGCCGGAACCCAGGAGCCAGCATGCCGAGGTTCGCAGCGAACCTGTCCATGATGTACAACGAGCACGAATTCCTCGACCGCTTCGCCGCGGCCTCGGCCGACGGCTTCCAGGCCGTCGAGTACCTCTTCCCCTACGCGTACGACGCCACCGAGCTGCGCCGCCGGCTCGACGACCACGGCCTCGAACAGGTGCTGTTCAACGCGCCTCCCGGAGCGTGGGAGTCCGGAGAGCGCGGGATGGCGGCACTGCCCGGACGTGAGGCGGAGGTGCGTTCCGGGGTCGACCGGGCACTGGAGTACGCGGCGGCGCTGGGCTGCCCGCGGGTGCACCTGATGGCGGGGCTGGTCCGGCCGGACGCGACACCGGTCGAGCGAGCCGCGCACCGCGGCACCTACCTGACCCATCTGGCCTGGGCCGCGGAGCGGGCCGCCGCGGTGGGCGTCGACATCCTGATCGAGCCGATCAACGGCCGCGACATGCCCGGATACTTCCTGAGCGCCCAGGCCGAGGCCCACGCCGTGGTGCAGGAGGTGGGAGCCGTGAATCTCAAGGTGCAGCTCGACCTCTACCACTGCCAGATCGTCGAGGGCGACCTCACCACGACCCTGCGCCGCGACCTGCCGTCCGGCCGGGTCGGTCATGTGCAGATCGCGGGCGTGCCCGACCGCCACGAGCCCGACCGGGGTGAGCTCAACGTCCGCCACCTGTTCGACGTGGTCGACGAGCTGGGCTTCGACGGGTGGATCGGCTGCGAGTACACCCCCCGCGCCGGCACGAGCGAAGGTCTCCGCTGGCTGAACGACTACCGGAGCCACCGGCGGGAAGGCGCCTGAGAATCGTCATCACGGGTGGTTTCGGCTTCCTGGACGGCACCGGGGAGGCGGGACCGTGGGACGGCGGGCCGCCTGACAGGGCGACGGGCCGTCGCGGCGGGTAGCGGCGACAAGAAGCCGGTGCCGGCCGTGAGCCGACGGTCGGGGGTGTTTCCTTGCCCGCCGCGCGGCGCTCGAAAGCGTGAGGCTCACGAGCAGCCAGTGTCGCCCTGCGACGTCTCCGACGACGTGGCGGAGGAGGCTCTGGCTGCCGACGCCGTTCCAGATCAACGACGTCGACGCACGCCACGAGCGTCTGCTGGCCCCGGGCGCTCTCGGCCGTTGCCGGACAGTTTTCAGCCCGGCGAAAGCCTTGCGGAGCACTAGCTTCGGCTGCGCATCATCGACATCAGCAGCCCGTGGGTCTCATCGTCGGCGGCGACCACAAGCCCGCGACCTGCCTCACCGACCGGGGCACCGTCGATCCCGGTGACAACGCAGCCGGCAGCCCTGCACAAAGCGATGCCGGCCGCGAAGTGCACGCTCCTGGAGAGGTCGCCGCCATCGGTGACATACGCGGCGCGCCTGCCCGCAGCCACCCAGGCCAGCGCCAGGGTCGTGGACACGACCCGAGGCCGGAAGGATCTGACGAATCCAGGGTGGGCCAGCAGATCCACGGTCCGGAATCCGGGCGCACTCGGGAACGGCGGATCAAGGTTGACATCCACCAGCCGGGCAGCGGACGAGGGCGTCAGTAGGGCGTCGTCGGCCCCGCCATGCCGCACCCAGGCGGTCTCCCCGTCGGTGAAGAAGACCTCGCCGCTGAAGGGGTCGGCCACTGCCGCTGCTCCATCGCGCAGCGCAACGTTGACGGCCACCAGCATGTTGCCGACGGCGTAGTTCAGCGTGCCGCACAGGGGGTCCACCAGCCACTGACGCACAGCGCCGGCGGCGCCCTGCTGTCCGCCTTCCTCGCCGAGCACCGCGTCCTCGGGCCGTGCGGCACGAATGACGCCGAGGATCGCCTTCTCGGCCTCCACATCAGCGGCGGTGGCAAAGTCCCCGGCACCCTTGTCGATGCGGTTGAGTCGCCGGCCGTACATGGTGCGGACCACGTCCGCGCCGGCCCGCGCCCCGGCTATCGCGACCGCGGCATCGTCGGAACTCGCATATGAGTTGATCACGCCGCGCAGACTATCGAGGCGAGGCTGTCGCCCCCGGCGAACCTTCCCGGTCAGAGCATGAGCCACGACGCGACTGATAAGCCGTCACCGCACCTCGATCGGCGCACCATCGAGTGCCTGACCGGACGCGTTGATGTGTCTCTGGTCAGGCCGCTCCGATCGTGGTCGGCCGGTCCTGATGTCGGACTCGTGTGCGAGCGTGGAGCCGGAAGGTATGGGACACGATGGAGGGGGATCGGTGGCAGCAGGAAGTGACGGTTGGGCCGGCATGGGTTGGGACTGGACGGATGCCGACGACATTCGCCGGCGTCTCGCCGCGGGCGCCGACCCAGAGAAATGGAGCGGGGGCCGGCCACTGCATCGCGCAGCGGTGTCCGGATCCCGCGAAGTCGTCGCGGAGCTGGCCGGCCGCGTAGCGGACGTGGACGCACTGGAGGACGGGGTGACGGCGCTCTGGGAGGCCGTCTTGTCCAGGAAGCCGGAGAACGCACGAGCTCTGGTCGCTGCCGGGGCGGATCCTTGGCGGTTGTCGATCGGCGGCTGGTCGCCGGGGCGTCTGAGCCTGGCTGGACCGACGCCGGACCTGTTCCCGGTACCGGAAGGGGTGCGCCTGACGGACACGGAGCGAGCGGCAGCGGAGGAGGCCGATCGGCTCACCACGGCACTGGGCACTTTCCACTACGACGGAACGGGCTTGGCCTGCGTGGCCGGAATCGACGCGGCCGAGGCGGTGCGCCGTCTGGAGGCGGCGCCGGTGGACGACGAAGTCATCGATGAACTGCTGGAAGGTCCGTACGAGTACGACATGGACGAGAGCTTGCGGATCATCGGTGTGACGTCCGTGCCGGGCGGCTGCGTCGTCACCCAGCCCTGGGGATACGCGCCGCAAATGCCGGGCGTACTGACCCGGTTGTCCGCCGACACGGTCTGCTACGGCCTGTACGCCAACCCCAAGAGCGGTAACCAAGGCAGCATCGCCCGGCACGGAAGGGTCGAGGGTTGGGACCTCCACCCGGGCGGAGGACCGTACGAGAACGACACCTCTGAGGAAGTGCTTGCCTCGTACCTCTACCAGCACGACGCCGTGGCCTACTGCTGCGCCTTCGCGGGACTGCGGCTGACCGAAAGGCGTGCCGTCGTCGGACCTCCCGACGTGTGGGTCGAACTGCCGGATCGCGACTACTGGAATCACTGACCAGCGGCCCGGGCCACGATCGTACCGAGCGCGAAGAGGTCAGCGGCTGACGGCTCGCCCGAGGTCGGCGTGGCAGGACAGTGGACAGTAGCCACGTAGGAGGAGATCTCCTCGGGCTGCCGGCACTGCGGCGGCCGCGGATCCGGTGCCGGCGGTCTGCGCGGTGCCAGGGCCGCACTGCGACGCGGCCCGGTCGTGGATCCGCCGGCTGTGGCCTCCCGCCCGGCGGGATCGGCGCTTTGGGCCGGAGCGAGCTGGGGGCAAGGCTGCCATGGGTGGTCGGCTGCGAGGCCGGCCACTCCTGGTTCGGTGGCCAGGTGGTGCCGGGAACACCGCCCACGAGCCCCGAAGCGCCGGGCGTGTGCGGGCCGTTCAGGAAGCGGAGGTGCGGCGTGGGCCGTGCTCGTCCCGCTCCGGTGCCTGCGTCCGCGCCTCGGGGGAGCGGACGTCGGCGAGGGTCGTGGCAAGGGCTTGCCAGATGTGGGCCGCCAGGTCGAGGTGTGCGGACTCCGCCGCCTGCCGTCCGAGCTGTTGCAGGGCGGCTATGCCCTCGTCGGCGCGGCCTGCCAGGATCATCAGCCGGCCGTCGAGGACCGACAGCCGTACCCGGTCACGGTAGGAGAGACGCAGGTCCTCCTCGGTGAGCAGCGCCTGACCGAGGGCCCGGGCGTCGTCCAACCGCCCCTGATGGAAGGCGAGATGAGCCTGGAGCGCCCGCAGCTCCTGGAGTTGCAGAGGGGTGCCGATCAGGCCGAGCACGCGGGCGGCCTCGTCCAGCCAGCGCTCGGCGGCGTCCACCCGGGGTGGTGACATCTGCAGCGCGGCGGCGGTGGCGGCGGCACGCAGCCGGGTCCACAGGGTCAGGTCGTCCTGGCTCTTCAGCAATCCCAGCGCGGTGTCCAGCCTGGCCCGGGCGGTCGCGTCGTCGCCCTGGCGGTTGCTGACCACGGCGGCCGTCCACAACGCCTCGGCCGCCTGGGCGGCTGTGGCCCGGGGCAGCAGATCCCGCTCCAGTTCGGCGACGTGCCGGCCGGCCGTCTCCAGCTTGCCGAGCTCCGTCTCGACGCTGATCAGCACCATCAGGGCGGCCAGCGTGTCGGACACGCACAGCTCCTCGGCGCGGGCGACGGACAGCGCCTCCACGGCCGCCGGTTCCGCCGTGCGCAGGTCGCCCAGGGCGCGGGTGCAGCGGGCGTACCGGACGCGCGACCGGGCCCGGAGTTCCGGTGCTTCCAGCAGATCGCTCAACCGGATGAGTTCCAGCAGTCGCGTGCGCTCCAGCTCGTAGTCGCCGTCGCGGCCTGCGGCGCAGCTCAGCAGCCACAGGGCCTGCCAGCGGGCGGCGGGATCGTCGCCCGCGTCCTCCTCGACCGCGCGGCTGAGAGCCGCTGTGCCGTCCATGCCGGGCGGCGCCGAGACCACGGCGGCCAGTACCCCGGTCAGGGACCTGCCGTCCGACGGGGCGGTCAGGTCGGACGGGTCGACGCCGAGGCGGTGGGCGAGGTAGGACACGGCGCGTTCGGTGGGAGGCCGTTCACCGGACTCCAGACGTGACAGGTACCCCGTCGACATGCCTTCGCCGACGAGACCGGCCTGGCTCAGGCCCCGTGCCAGCCGGAGCTTTTTCAGCCGACGGCCGAAATGCGGCTGCTCGAGCATCTCCCCCCTCTGGTTCCGTGGCGCGATCGGCAGGGTCTGCGCGCCCCGCCTGCCCGGTCGGGCGCGTGGATTGGCAACACCTTATGAACCGCGGCAAGGGGCGACAAGCTGTTAAAACCACGTCACATGGCCCTCGTCGAGGCGGTTTCCGGCCTCGCGGGGAATGTTTGGATCGATTCTCGCGCTGCCCGAAAACAGTCCGCTTGCAAGGGAGTTGACAGGTTACCGAGGTCACCTGGCAAACCCTTGCCACAGGGGTTGCCGACCCTTAATCTCGAAGGCGTCCCCTTGATGCGATCCCCTCTTCGGTGTGTGGAGGTTTTCGTGCTGCACATGTCCCGTCCGGTCTCCTCGCGACGGCCGGACGTGCGGCCCGCCGGTCCGCCCGGCGGCTTCCCGTCGAATCCGGACACCGAGATCGAATGGCCATGACAACGTTATCCACGACAGTCGGATGCCGGCCGCCTCCGTGCCGCTTCCTCTGCTTCCCCTGAACGCCCCGGGAGTCCGGCGCCCCGCTGCCGGCCGGCCCGGGACGACGCGGACACCCGGCCCGGCCACCGACGAGGTGACGTGCCGACACCGGACGCTCGTCGACACCCAGGCACAGCGCATCGGTCCGCTCCGCGTTCGCTCAGCCTTCCCAGCCCCCACGCGCAGGAAGAAGGACGGTACGTCCGTGGCGACCACGAGTTTCCCCGACGCCTCGCCCCGCAAGAAGAAGAAAGCCGCTGTTCCGGTTTCCCCCGCCCGCCGCACCCTCGCCGGAAGCGGCGCGCCGGGCGGCGCCGCCCCGGCGGGCGCCTGCACGGCCCACGTGTCCCCCGGGGACCTGGCCGTCACGGCCGCAGACCCCGAATTCGCCCGCCACTTCGGCCTGAGTGCCGACGAGATATGCGGCCGTGGCCTGCTCGACCTTCTGCGTTCACCTGTTCCCGCACGACTCCGGGAACAGTTCGCCGCCCTTTCCTCGGGGCACTGCCGGCGATTCACGGAAAGGGTGACGGGGCGGGACGGCACCGGCCGGAATTTCCCGGCGGAAGTCACCGGAATCGCCATCGGGAAACCCGCGGGTGAGATCGTCGGCGTCGTCGTCCTTCTGCGCCGGGCCGACGACGCGGTTCCCGACGGTCCCGTGCTCAGCGCCCTCGACGCGCAGGTTCTGGAAGGTGTCGCAAGTGGCGAATCCACGGTGCAGTTGGCCTCCCGCCTCTATCTGAGCCGTCAGGGAATCGAGTACCGCGTCGGGCAGATGCTGCGGCGCTTCGACGCGCCCAACCGTCCCGCCCTGGTGGCGCGGGCGCACGCGCTCGGGATGTTCGCCTCCGGACAGTGGCCCCCGCGTGTCCTCGCGGAGCGTGTGCGGTAGTACGGAACCGGGCTCCACGGAGCCCGGGCGGCGGCCGTGGCGGTGACCCGCGCCGACACGGCCGCCTTCGTCGTGGAGCAGGCACCCG
Source organism: Streptomyces sp. NPDC012466 (assembly GCF_042955215.1). NCBI lineage: Bacteria > Bacillati > Actinomycetota > Actinomycetes > Kitasatosporales > Streptomycetaceae > Streptomyces > Streptomyces sp. NPDC012466. Next base: position 262,885 of record NZ_JBIBEQ010000004.1, read on the forward strand.
GGGGCGCCGGCCCCGCTTCACGCCGCCGAGGGCTGCCACGCCTCCTGGAACCGGCGGCGGGCACGGAAGAGACGGGAGCGGACGGTGCCCACGGGCAGGGCGAGCACCTCGGCCATCTCCTCCTCGTTGAGCCCGTAGGCACGCAGGGTGAGGACCTGCCGGTGCGCCTGGGACAGACGCTCCAGCACATCGCTGATGTGCACCGCGTCCATGGGATTCGCCTCCTGCCGCGACTCCAGCTGGGAGCAGCAGCGTTCCTCGCCGAAGCGCTTGGCGGTGCGGACGGCCTCACGGACCGTCACCGAGCGCACCCAGCCGTAGAACGCCGCCGGTTCGCGCAGGGAACCCAGACCGCGGTAGATGGCGAGCAGCGCCTCCTGTGTGGCGTCGGCGCCGTCGTCGTGGGTGATGGACCGGCAGATGCGGGCGACGTAGGGCGTGATGCCGGTCAGCAGGTGGTTCAACGCCTGCTCGTCGCCCGCCTGGGCTCGGGGGAGCAGCGTCAGGGGAGAGGGGAGTTCGCTGACGGTGGTCATGTCGGGCAGGTTCCTTACGGCAGCCGGGCGGGGTGCGGGGCGGGGGAGGGGCCGTGCTCAGCCCGTGGCGGCGTGGGCGCGCCCCGGTTCCGTCGCGCTCGCGAAGCGGAGGAGCCCGGCGCGCACGTCGTCGCGGAACGCCGTGATGAAGGACGGGCTGTAACAGGCGGTGGAGTGGGGGAACTCGATGGAGAGCCGGCCTTCGAAGGAGACGACGCACGCCATGACGGGGCTGCGTCCCGCCTGCGGGAAGTAGTGCTCGCGGGCCGGCACCAGACGTACGTCGACCGCCCGCAGCCCGCTCGGCAGCCGCGGACCGGGGACGACGCCCATGTTGGTGGCGATCACCGTGGCCAGTTGCAGGGCGGGGGTGCGGGGGATCTCCGGCGTGATGCGCATCTCGTGGAAGTGGTCGCCGCGGGAGAGGAAGTCGCCCAGGCGGGCGTGCACCGCGCGGGCCAGCTCCAACGGCTCGGAGGTCTCTGACACGTCCAGGGTCTGCAGGTGGGTGGTGACCGCGGGCACCAGGGCGGAGGCGGGCAGTGGCGGGGACAGCCGGGAGCGCAGGTCGATGGGGGAGAGGCAGCCGAGGGTGCGGGGTCCGTCGCCGTCCAGGCGCCGCCGGGCCGTCGCCAGCAGTGTCGCCGCGATCAGGGCGTGCACGGAGACGCCCGAGTCGCGCGCCGTCCGGCGCAGCCGTGAGGTGACGTCAGGGTCGAGGGTCAGCCTGCCGGCCTCGATGTGCCCGTCCGCGTTGCCGGTGGCGGCGTCGTACGGCACCAGTTCGACCGGGTGCCGTCGTATCTCCTCCAGGCGACCGTCGAGGTACTTCGCCGTGTCGGCCTCGTCGGCCGGAGGCAGCAGCCGGCTGACGGGCTCGGGCCAGCGCGGGAGGTCGCGATCGGCGGCCTCCGCCGTGGACTCCCCGTCGACCAGCGCCCGGTAGCGGTCCCACAGCGCGTTGTGCAGCGCGATGCTGCTGTGGCCGTCGGTGATGGTGTGGTCCACCACGAGTACGAACAGGTGGCTCTCGCCGTCCGGCGAGCTGACCAGGACGGCACGGCTCAGCGGGCCCCCGACCGGAAGGGGCCTGTTCAGCTCCGCCGCGTAGGCCTCCGTCTCGTCACCGGTCCGAGTGACCAGACGGGGCCGTTCGTCCTCACCGAGAACGCCCAGTACGTGGCCCGCGCCGCCCTGCTCGATGCGCGACCGCAGCGGCGGGTTCGCCTGCGTCATGGCGTCGAACGCGGCCGACAGTGCCGCGACGTCCACGGGTCCGCGCAGGGTGCAGGACAGAACGGCTCTGCTTCTCTGGCCCACGTAGAGCGTCTCGACCGGACACAGCGCACGGTGCATGCCGTCAGCCTTCTTTCCGTCGTTCGGTTTCGGGGTTTCCACGGCCCGGGATCGGTTGGCCGCCGCGACTGGCCGCGGGGGTTCGAGGGGGCCATTCGAGAGTGCACGGCGGAACGCGGCCGAATCCAGCCGAGAACCCGGCGTGAAGCGAAGTCGCGTGATTTCCCTAGAAGTTGAACCGGGGCGCACAATCCCCGGCTCCGCATTCTTCAGGGAAACCCCTGAATCGGCGTCCCCGGAACCCGGTCCGCCTTGACCCGGCCGGTTCCGGTGCACCACCGTGCTGTGCCGTGAAACCGGGGCGGGTGACCTGATCCCCCTGCCCTCGGCGTGCGGCCTCCTCTTCCGCCCTGTGGACCGGCCCGGCGCGTACACACACGCGAGGACGGCACGGAGCGGTGGCCGCACCCGTCCGATCCGGCCGGGCCTCGCCGTCCGGGACATTACGGCTTGCCACGTGAGGGTTGTGCTATGTCACTCCAGGAGGACGCACGTCGACCGCTGTCCGGAGCCCAGGAGGGCCTCTGGTACGCCGGGCGGCTCGCACCGGACAGCGCCGCGTACAACACCGCGGAGGCGGTGGAGATCCACGGTCCCCTCGACACCGCCCTGTTCGAGACCGCGCTGCGGCGCACCGTCGGTGAGGCCGACACCTTCGCCCTGCGCTTCGCCGACGGCGACGACGGCCCGCGCTGCCATTGCGCTCCGGACGCGGACGACTGGCCCCTGCACCGGGTCGACGTCAGCGGCACCGAGGATCCCGAGGCCGCCGCGTGGGCCCACGTCCGCACCGACCTCGCCGCCCCCGTGGACCTGGAGAAGGGCCCGCTGTTCGCGCACACCCTGCTGACCCTGGGCCCCGACCGCTTCCTCTGGCTGCTGAGGGCCCATCACCTCCTGCTCGACGGCTACAGCTACAAGCTCCTCGGGCGGCGCCTGGCCGAGACGTACAACGCCCTGGCCGAGGGGCGGGAGCCGGGCCCCTGCGGCTTCGCGCCGGTGAGCCGGCTCCAGGAGGAGGACGCGGCCTACCGCGCCTCCGACGCGTACGCCCGCGACCGAGACCACTGGGCGCGGCGCCTGACCGGCCTGCCGGAGCCCGCCCGGCTCACCTCCCGTACAGCCGCCCCCACCGCGCCCTTCCTGCGCCACACCGCCGAACTGACACCCGCCGAGACCGACGCCCTCGACGCCGCGGCGGCCCGCCTCGGCGTGCAGCGCACCGACCTGCTGACCGCCGCCACCGCAGTCCACCTGCACCGGATGACCGGCGCCGGGGACCTGGTGCTGGGCATGGCCACGATGAGCCGGCTGGGCAGCGCCGCCCTGCGCACCCCCGGCACCGCCTCCGACGTCCTCCCGCTGCGCGTGGCCGCCGCCCCCGACACGCCCGTCGCGGAGCTGGCGCGGGCCGTCGCGGACGAACTGAAGGCCCTGCGCCGCCACCAGCGCTACCGGGGCGAGTTCCTCCGTCGCGACCTGGGCCTGCTGGGCACCGGACGACGGCTGTACGGGCCGGTGCTCAACATCGTCCCCTTCGACGAGTCCCCGGTCTTCGGCGGACACCCGACCACCTGGCACCACCTGTCCGGCGGAGCCGTCGACGACCTCCAGATCTCGGTGCGCCCCGCAGCCCGCCCCGGCGGACTGTGGCTGGCCTTCGACGCCAACCCCGCGCTGTACGAGGAGGACGAACTCGCCCTGCACCGCGACCGGTTCCTCACGGTGCTGCGTCGGCTGGCCGAGGCGGAGCCGACGACACCACTGGGCGACCTGGACGTCCTGCTGCCGGGTGAACACCCCCGCGACACCCCCGTCCACACGTATCCCGTCGAACGGACCCTCACGGAACTGTTCGAGGAACGGGCGGAGGCCGGTCCCGAGCGGACCGCCGTCACCTGCGGGGACGAACGGCTCACGTACGCCGCCCTCAACGCCGAGGCCAACCGGCTCGCCCGGCTGCTGACCGAACACGGCGCCGGCCCGGGCCGGGTGGTGGCGCTCGCCCTGGAGCGCGGCGTGCGGCTGCTGCCCGCCCTGCTGGCCGTCCTCAAGACCGGCGCCGCCTACCTGCCCCTGGACCCCGGCCACCCGGCCGAACGGCTGCGGCTGGTCGTCGAGGACGCGGCGCCCGTCGTCCTCGTCACCGAGCACGCCCACGCCCCTCTCGCCGGGGACCTTGTCACCACCGTCCTGCTGGACGACCCCGAGGTCACGGCCGACCTCGCCCGCCGCTCCGCCGCCGACCTGACCGACGCCGACCGGCACGGGCCGGTGAGCCCGTCCGACATCGCCTACATCATCCACACCTCCGGCTCCACCGGCCGTCCCAAGGGCGTGCCCGTCCCGCACGCAGGCGTCGTACGGCTCTTCGCCGCCGCGGCCGGGCACTTCGACTTCCGTGCCGACGACGTGTGGACGCTGTTCCACTCCTACGCCTTCGACTTCTCCGTCTGGGAGATCTGGGGCGCCCTGCTGCACGGCGGCCGGATCGTCGTCGTCCCGTACGCCGTCAGCCGCTCACCGCGGGAGTTCCTGGAACTGCTGCACCGCGAGGGCGTGACCGTCCTCAACCAGACGCCGTCCGCGTTCGAGCAGCTGATCGACGCCGACCTGGAACGGGCCGGGGACACCGGCGCGTTGCGCTACGTCGTCTTCGGCGGCGAGGCCCTGCGCCCGGCGCGGCTGCGCCCCTGGGCCGAACGGCACGGACTGGACCGTCCGGCACTCGTGAACATGTACGGCATCACCGAGACCACCGTGCACGTCACCCACCACCGCCTCACCCCGGCCGACCTGGACGACCCGCGTCGCGGCAGCATCATCGGCACCCCGCTCGCCGACCTCCGCGTCCACCTGCTGGACGCCGGGGGACGCCCGGTGCCGCCCGGCGCGACCGGCGAGATGTACGTCTCCGGCGCCGGTGTCGCCGCCGGATACCTGAACCGGCCCGACCTGACCGCCGAACGCTTCCTCGACGACCCCTACGGCCCGCCCGGCACCCGTATGTACCGCTCGGGCGACCTGGCCCGGCGCCGCCCCGACGGCACGCTCGACTACCTCGGCCGCGCCGACGCCCAGATACAGCTGCGCGGTTTCCGCGTCGAACCCGGCGAGATCGAGACCGTCCTCGCCGCCCACCCGGACGTCGCCCGTGCCGCCGTCGTACCCCACCGCGCCGGCAACGGCGCCCTGCACCTGGTCGCCTACACCGTCCCCACGGGCGACACGACCGTGCGCCCCGCGGAACTGCGCGCCCACGCAGCCGCACACCTGCCCGAACACATGGTCCCGGCTGTCTGCGTCCCGGTGGACACGCTGCCGCTGACCGCGAACGGCAAGCTCGACGTCCAGGCCCTGCCCGCCCCCGACTTCACCGCCGCCGCGTCCGGCACCCGCGCCGCGACACCGCAACAGGCCCTGGTGTGCGCCCTGTTCGAGGATGTGCTGAAGCTGCCGCGGGACACGGTGGGTACCGACGTCAACTTCTTCGACCTGGGCGGTGACTCCCTGCTCGCCACCCGTCTGCTGGCCCGGTTGCGGCACGAGAGCGGCGCCGAGATCCCCATCACCGCCCTGTTCGAGACGCCGACCCCGGCCGCCCTCGCCCAGCGCCTCACCGAACACACGGGCGGCGCCCTGCCCCGGCCGGCCCTCGGCGCCGTCGCGCGCCCGCAGCGGGTGCCGCTGTCCTTCGCGCAGGAACGCATGTGGTTCCTGAACCGGCTCGACGACGGAGCGGCCACCTACAACATCCCGCTCCTCGTCCCGCTCGACGCCGACGTCGACACCGAGGCGCTCCAGGCGGCCCTCGGTGACCTGGCCGACCGCCACGAGAGCCTGCGGACGGTGATCGCCGAGCACGACGGAGCCCCCTACCAGCGCATCCTGCCGCCGGGAGAGCTGCGCCCGGTGCTGCGGCGCGTCGACTGCCCCGCCGCGGAGACCGCCGCCCACGTCACCGCCGCGCTGCGGCACCGCTTCGACCTCACCGCCGAAAGCCCCCTCTCCGCCTGGCTGCTGGGCACCGGCACCGAGCGGGTGCTCCTGTTCGTGCTGCACCACAGCGCGGCCGACGGCTGGTCGCTCGGCCCCTTCGCCGCCGACCTGAGCACCGCTTACGCGGCCCGCCGGACCGGCCGGGCGCCCGTCTGGACCCCGCTGCCGGCGCAGTACGCCGACTACGCGCTGTGGCAGCGTGCCCTGCTGGCCCCCGGACCGGACGGCCCGGGCCGGCTGGAGCGGCTCACCGCCCACTGGCGCGGCGCGCTGGACGGCCTGCCCGAGGAGTGCACCCTGCCCGGCGACCGGCCGCGTCCCACCGCACCACGCGGCGGCGGCGCGCACGTCGAGACAGTCGTCGACGCCGCCCTGCACCGCGCCCTGCTGCGCCTCGCCGACCGCGAGGGCGCCAGCCTGTTCATGGTGGTGCACGCCGCCGTCAGCGCCCTGCTCACCCGCTGCGGCGCCGGCGAGGACATCGTCCTCGGCACCCCCGTCGCGGGCCGCACGGAACCCGCGCTGGACCCGCTGATCGGCCTGATCACCAACACCCTGGTGCTGCGCGCCGACACCTCCGGCGACCCCGCCTTCCGGGACCTCCTCGCCCGGCTGCGCACCACCGACCTGGCCGCCCTGGACCATCAGGACCTGCCCTTCGACCGGCTGGTGGACGACCTCAACCCGCCCCGCACACCCGGCAGGCACCCGCTGTTCCAGGTGATGCTGGCCCTGCAGAACAACGCACCCGCCGTCCTCGAACTGGGAAGCACCCGAGCCGAGTTGCGGCCCACCGCCACCGGCACCGCCAAGTTCGACCTCTTCGTGGACGTCCTGGAACGCCACACCCCAGAGGGCGCCCCCGACGGCCTGACCCTGCACGTCGAGTACGCCACCGGCCTCTACGACGCGGGCACCGCCGAGGCGTTCGCCCACGCCCTGCACGACACCCTGCGCGCGGTGAGCGCCCATCCCGAGGTCCGTGTCGGGGAACTGCCCGCGCTCCCCGAGCGCACCCCCGCCGAGGCCGCGCCCGACCTCTCGGAACTGGAGCAGGCCGCCCTCGTGGTGCCCGGCATCCGCGAGGCCCACGGCCTGCCCGGTGCCGACGGCGTCCCACCGCACCTGTACGTGGTGCCCGGACGGGCGGACGCCGCCGAACGCCTCGAAACCGCCCTGGACCGTGCGGGTCACGGCACCGTCCGCGTCACGGCGGTGAACGTGCTGCCCCGCGCGCAGGACGGCACCGTCGACACCGCCGTCCTGCGCGCCCTGCCCGCCGTCGACCGCACCGCCGCCGGCGACTGGCGCGAACGGCTGGCGCGGATTCCGGGCGTCACGGCCGCCGAGGTCTCGCCGGAGAACACCCCCGAGGAACTCGGCCGCCGCCACGCCGGCCTGCCCGACCGCACCACACAGTCCACCCCCGCCGCAGCCCGCACAGCACCCGGCTCCACCGTCCCGGCCGTCAGCGAGGGCCCCGCACTGACCGAACCCTCGGTGCCGAGCTGGGCCCAGGCCCTGCGCCGTGCCGCCGAACAGGACCGGGGTGACATCGTCCACGTCCACTCCGACGGCACCGAACACCGGCGCAGCTACGCCTCCCTGATCCCGGAGGCTTCCCGCGTGCTCGCCGGACTGCGCCGGGCGGGCCTGCGCCCCGGCGACCAGGTCATCCTCCAGTGCGATGCCACCGAGGACTTCCTCGCCGTGCTGTGGGGCTGCGTCCTCGGCGGCTTCGTCGCCGTCCCGCTCACCGTCCCCACCTCCTACGACACCCCCTCCGCGGCACTGACGAAACTGGAGGGCATCTGGCGGATGCTCGGCCGGCCCTGGGTCGTGTGCTCCGCCGCCCGCGAGGCCGGGCTGCGCGATGTCGCCGCCCGGCAGGACTGGCCCGGCCTGCGGCTCACCACGGCCGACGCCCTGCGCGAAGCGCCCGAGGACCACGCCTGGCACCCCGCAGGGCCGGACGACCTCATGCTGATGCTCATGACGTCCGGCAGCACCGGCCTGCCCAAGGCGGTACGCCTGACCCACCGCAACGTGCTGACCCGCTCCGCGGCCACCGAGCAGATGAACGGGCTCGGCGCCGACGACGTGTCCCTGAACTGGATCCCGCTCGACCACGTCACCGGCGTGGTGATGTTCCACCTGCGCGACGTGTACCTCGGCTGCCGCCAGATCCACGCCCCCACCACCTGGATCCTGCAGGACCCGCTGCGCTGGATGGACCTCGCCGACCGGCACCGGGTCACCGTCACCTGGGCGCCCAACTTCGCCTTCGGGCTCCTCGCCGAGCAGTCCCACCGCTTCACCGACCGCGCCTGGGACCTGTCACCGATGCGGCTGGTGATGAACGCCGGCGAGGTCGTCGTGGCCTCGGCCGCCCGCCGGTTCCTGCACACGCTGAAGCCGTTCGGCCTGCCGCAGGACGTGATGCACCCCGGGTGGGGCATGTCCGAGACCTGTTCCGTGGTCACCGACGCCGTCCTGCCCGCCGAACCCGGCGCGGACGAGGGGATGTTCGTCAGCTGCGGCCGGCCCTACCCCGGATTCGCCATGCGGGTCGTCGACGAGCAGGGCACGGTCCTCAACGAGGGCGAGGCGGGCAGGTTCCAGGTCCGAGGCACCTCCGTCACCGGCGGCTACCACGACAACCCGGCGGCCAACGCGGAGGCGTTCACCGACGACGGCTGGTTCGACACGGGTGACCTGGCGTACCTGCGGGCCGGAGAGCTGTACATCACCGGGCGCGCCAAGGACGTCATCATCGTCAACGGCGTCAACCACTACAGCCACGAGATAGAGGCCTGCGTCGAGGAACTGCCCTGTGTGGAGCGCAGTTTCACCGCGGCGGTCGCGGTGCGCTCCGACCCGGCGTCGCCCACCGACGAACTGGCCCTGTTCTTCCACCTCGGGCCCGAGGTCACCGCCGGGGCCCTGCGCGAGATCGCCGGCAAGGTCACCCGGGAGATCGGCATCAGCCCGGCCTTCCTGATCCCGGTCGCGCGCAAGAGCGTCCCCAAGACGGAGATCGGCAAGATCCAGCGCACCAGACTGCGCAAGCGATTCGAAGCCGGCGACTTCGACGCCGAGGTCCGCCGCACCCAACTGCTGCTGGGCACCGCGGCCACCGTCCCCGACTGGTTCCTGCGGCCCGTGTGGCAGCGGGCGGAACGCCCCGGTGCCCGCTCTGAGGCACCCGGCCGGCACACCCTCGTCCTAGCCCAGGACGATGACGTTCTCATCCTGCGGCTGGCGGACGCGCTGCGCGAGAGCGGCGGCCGGTGCACCGTGGCCGCAGCGGGCACGGCGTACGCACGCCTCGACGCCGCTCACTACCGCGTCCGGCCCGGCGAGCAGAGCGACTACGCCGCGCTGCTGGACCGGTTGGAACGCGACCAGCGGCCGGTCGACGCCGTGCTGCACCTCGGCGCGCTGCGCGGCACCGGCGGCCCGGAGCCCGACGACACGACCGGCGCGGAGGACCTGCTCGCCCTCGCCCGGGCCCTGGCCGCACGTCCCGGACCGTCGCGCCCCGTCGACCTGGTGTACGTGACGGCGGGCGCCCAGGCCGTGCACCCCGGCGAACTCCCCGATCCCGCCCACGCCATGACCGGTGCGCTGCTGAAGTCGCTGAGCGAGGAGTCCGGCCGGCTGCGCGCCACGCACCTCGACCTCCCCCCGGACAGCGGCACGGACCCGCTGCTCGTGCTTCCCGCCGAGGCGGCGGCCGCAGCCGACGGTGCGGACGTGGCCTACCGCGACGGGCAGCGGTACGTACGCCGTCTCGCGCCCCTGCTCGACACCCCGCCCCGCGCCGCACAGCCCTCGAGCGACGGTTTCACCCTGCTCACCGGCGGCCTGGGCGGTGTCGGGGCCGAGATCGCCGCCCATCTGCTGCGCACCCCCGGCACCCGGCTGCTCGTCGTCGGCCGCACACCGCGACCCGAGGGCCACCTCCTGTCACACCTGCAAGAGCTGGGCGAGGTCCGCTACGCCCCGGCGGACGTCACCGACGAACAGCAGCTGCGCGAGGCCGTGGAAGCCGCGGCCGAGGCGTGGGGCGTGCCCCTCGGATCGGTGCTGCACCTGGCCGGCACGCTCGTGGAACGCCCCGTGGCTGAACTGGACACCGCCACCTGGCGCCGGGCGCTGGAGGCGAAGGTGCGCGGCGCGTGGACGCTGCACCGGCTCACCGAGGACCATCCGGTGGCCTCCTTCGTCACCTTCTCCTCGGTGAACGGCTTCTTCGGCGGGGCCATGAACGCCGCCTACGCCGCCGCCAACGCCTACCTGGACGCCCTCGCCCTGTACCGCCGCGGCCTCGGCCTGCCCGCGCAGTCCCTGGCCTGGAGCATGTGGCGCGAGCGCGGCATGAGCCGCGGCTACGGGCTCACCGCGCTCAGCGAGGCCCGAGGCTACCGGCTGCTCGACACCCCCGCCGCGCTGCGCTCGTTCGACCTGGCCCGCACCCTGGACGAGCCGCACCTGCTGATCGGCGCCGACCGCACCGCCCCCTGGGTCCGCAGCCATGTCGTGGCCCCCGTGCGCCAGACGCGGCGACTGGCCGGGCGCGTCGGCCTGGAGGACGGGACCGACCTGGGCGCCCTGTACCGGGCGGCGGGAGAAGACGCCCGCGCTGCCGGGCTGTCCGACGCGTGGGTCATCCGCTCGACGGGCACCGCGGCGGGCCCGGACCGTGCCGAGGCGGGCGAGGAACTGCGCGAGCTGGAGCGCCGGCTCGCCGAGGTCTGGTGCGGTGTCCTGGGCCGGGACCGGGTGGGCCGAGACGACAACTTCTTCGACCTGGGCGGCAATTCCCTGCTGCTCGTCACCGCGCAGACCGCCGTCAACCGCGCCTTCGGCACCGACCTGTCGGTGGTCGACCTGTTCGCTCACCCCACCGTGCGCGACCTGGCACGCCACCTGTCGGCCACCGGCGCGGGCCCCACGGCGGTCGCCGAACCGTCACCCCGGCCGCAGACGGCCGGTCTGGACCGCGCCAAGGAACAAGCACAGCGGCAGCGGGCCGCCCGCGCGCGCCGCTCCGCCCGGCAGGGCAGGGACCGCGGCCGTGCCTGACAGGGCGAACTCCGTGCCGCACACCACCGATCCGGGAAAGGACGAGGCACACGCCGTGCACGACACCACCGCACCCCACGACGCGGAGGACCTCCCCGCCGTCGCCGTCATCGGCATGGCGGGCCGTTTCCCCGGCGCCGACGACCTCGACGCCTTCTGGGAGAACCTCGCGGCCGGCCGGGAAGCCGTACGGCCCGTCACCGACGAGGAGTTCCTCGCCGCGGGCGGCGACCCGCGCGACCTGGACGACCCGACGCTGATCCGGATGGCGTCGGTCGTCGAGGGCATCGACCGCTTCGACTCCGGCTTCTTCGGCTACAGCCCCGCCGAGGCCGCAGTCGTCGACCCACAGCAGCGGCTGCTGCTGGAGACGGCCTACCACGCCCTGGAGGACGCCGGCTGCCTCGGCGGCGACCGCACGGGCGAGGCGTTCGGCGTCTACGCGGGCGCCGGCGACAGCCGCTACTACCCGGCCCACGTGTACCCGCGCTTCGCCGGTCAGCCCGGCTCGGTGGAACTCGTCCACGCGGCCACCGCCAACTCCCTCGGCACCCTCGCCACCCGCGTCTCCTACGAACTCGGCCTCACCGGCCCCAGCGTGTCCCTCCAGACGGCCTGCTCCACCGCGCTGGTCGCCGTGCACACCGCCTGCCAGGACCTGCTGGACCACCGCTGCGACACCGCGCTCGCCGCGGCCGTCTCCGTCAACCCCTCCGCCGTGCTGGGCTACCGCCACGTGCCCGACGGGCCGTTCTCGCCCGACGGCCACTGCCGCGCCTTCGCCGCGGACGCCGCCGGCACCTCCTCCGGCGACGGGGTGGGAGCCGTCGTGCTCAAACGGCTGGAGGACGCCCTCGCCGACGGCGACCGCATCCGCGCCGTCATCCGCGGAAGCGCCGTCAACAACGACGGCCGCCGCAAGGTCGGCTTCAGCGCGCCCAGCGCCGCCGGACAGACCGAGGTGATCCTCGCCGCGCAAGCCCAGGCGGAGGTCGACGCCGGCACCATCGGCCTGATCGAGGCGCACGGCACCGCCACCAGGCTCGGCGACCCGATCGAGGTGTCCGCCCTGACGGAGGCGTTCCGGCACAGCACACAGCGGACCGGGTTCTGCGCGCTCGGCTCGGTCAAGACCAACATCGGCCACCTCGGAGCCGCCGCCGGCATCGCCGGACTCATCAAGGCGATCCTGGCCCTGGAACACCGGCAGATCCCGCCGAGCCTGCACTTCGACGGACCCAACCCGCTCATCGACTTCGACGCCGGCCCCTTCCGCGTGCCCACCACCCTGGAGGAGTGGCCCGCGGGCGACCACCCCCGCCGCGCAGCCGTCAGCGCCTTCGGCATCGGCGGCACCAACGCCCACGTCGTCCTGGAGGAGGCCCCGCCCGCAGCCCCCGCCGCACCCCGCCCGCCCGAGGGCGACCACCGCCTGGTGCTGCCGTTGTCCGCGCGGACCGCCGGTGCGCTGGGCGGCCAGGCCGAGGCACTCGCCCGGCACCTCGAACGCCGGCCCGAACTGCGCCTGGACGACGTGGCCCACGCCCTGCGCACCGACCGGCCCGCGCTGCGCCACCGGCTCACCGTCACGGCGGCCTCCCGCGAGGAGGCCCTCGACGCCCTGCGCTCCGCCGCCCCGGCCGTCCCGCTGCCCGCCGACGAGCCGGTCCGGGTGGCGTTCCTGCTGCCGGGCGGCGGCACCCAGTACCCCGGCATGGGCGCGGAGCTGTACCGCGACCGAGCCGTCTACCGCGACACCGTCGACGAGTGCGCCCGCATCCTGCGACCCGTCCTCGGCACCGACCTGCGCACCGCCCTCTTCGAGGAGCAACGTCCCGACGACACCTGCGCGTTCCTCGGGCTCGTGGTCACCGAGTACGCCCTGGCCCGCACGCTCATCGAGCAGGGCGTGCGCCCGGACGCGCTGATCGGCCACTCGCTCGGCGAGTACACGGCGGCCTGCCTGGCCGGCGTCATCGACCTCGCGGACATGCTCCCCCTGGTCACCGAACGCATCCGGCTCATCAGCTCCGCCGGGGGTGCCACGGTCGGCGTCGCCGCCCCGGCCGAGGACATCCGGCCGCTGCTCGACGACGAACTCTCCCTGGCCGCCGTCAACGCCCCGGGCGCCTGCACCGTCGCCGGACACCTCGACGCCGTCACCCGCTTCGAGGCCGAACTGACCCGCCGCGGGGTGCCGTTCCGCCGTCTGCGCATCCCGGTCGCGGCCCACTCCCACGTCCTGGACCCGGTCCTGCCGGCCTACGAGACCCACCTCGGCCGGGTCACCCTGCGCCCGCCGCGCATCCCGTACGTCACCAACGTCACCGGCACCTGGGTGACCGACGCCCAGGCCACCTCCGTACAGCACTGGCTCGACCACACCCGCGACACCGTGCGGTTCGCCGACGGCATCACCGCCCTCTGGGACCGGATGCACCCCGTCCTCGTGGAGATCGGGCCGGGCGACACCCTGACCAAGCTCGCCACCGGCCGGCTCGCCGACGAGACACCGGTGACGGTGACCACCATGCGGCACGCCAAGGCCGAGGCGTCCGACGGATTCGTCCTCGCGGAGGCACTGGGGCGGCTGTGGAGCGCGGGCGTCGACAGCGCCCTCCCCCCGGTGCCGGGCGCGGCCCGGCGGGTGCCGCTGCCCCCGTACGCCTTCGAACGCCGACGCCACTGGATCGACGCCCCTGGCACCCGCACCGCTCCCGCCGCCCCCGACGACACCCCGGCAGCGCCGGAGCCCGACGCCGGCCTCGCCCCGCGGCCCCGGCTGACCACGGAGCACGTACCGCCGCGCACCGCACGCGAACAGGCGGTGACCCGGCTGTGGGAGGAGACCCTCGGCATCGGCGGCATCGGCCTGCACGACAACTTCTTCGACCTCGGCGGCGACTCGATGCGCGCCGTGCTGCTGGCGGGCCGGCTGCGCCAGGCCGGCGTCCTCGACGTCCCGGCGGCGACCCTGCTGGCCGCGCCCACCGTCTCCGGGGTCCTCGCCGCGGCCGACGAGCAGGACGGGAAGACACCGGACACCGCCCCCACCGCGCTCGGCCCGCTGCTGCCGCTGCGCGCCGAGGGCACCGCCACACCCCTGTTCTGCGTCCACCCCGGCGCGGGCGTGTCCTGGCGGTACACCGGCCTGCTGCCGCACCTCGGCGGCGACCAGCCCGTCCACGGCATCCAGGCGGCCGGTCTCGACGGCACCCGGCCGCCCGCGCCGGACGCCGCCGCCATGGTCGCCCACTACCTGGACCTGGTGCGCCGGGTGCAGCCACACGGGCCGTACCGGCTGCTGGGCTGGTCCTACGGCGGATTCGTCGCCCACGCCATGGCGTGTGCGCTCCAGCGCGACGGTGAGCGCGTCGAACTCCTCGCCATGCTCGACGCCCCTCAGCCGCACGGCACCGCCCACGACGCCGACGCGGCCGAACGCCAGGTGGCGGCCCTGCTGTCCCGGGTGGCCGGACTGCCCGTCGACGCGGACGCTCCTGTGGAGGCCGTCCTCGAGCGGATCGACGCCCGCGTCACGGCCGACCCGGCGGGCGTCCCCGTCACCCGCGACGAGGCCGCCGCCATCGCCGCCGTCATGCGCAACAACCTGCGCATCGCACCGCAGTTCGCCCCCGGCGTCTACCGAGGCGACGTGCTGTTCTTCAGCGCGGCCGAGGAACGCCCCACGGATCTCCCGGCCGATCCGGCGGTGCTGCCCGGCAAGGCCGACAGCTGGCGGCCCTACGTCGACGGCACGCTGCACGACCACCAAGTGCCCTGCGGCCACTACGAGATGACCGAACCCGAGCCGATCGCCCGCATCGGCGAGACGGTCGCCAAGGCCCTGCGCGGCCTCGGCGACCGGGCCACCACATCCCCTTCCCTTTGAACCCGCGTTGAGGAGACCAGCGTGAGAGCGACCCAGGACCTCTACGAACTCGGCGACGCGCCGGAGATCGGCGCCGCCCCGAAGAAGATGTACGCCTCGCTCATCCGCCGTGAGCGCTACGGGCAGCCCGTCGACGCCTTCCGGACCGAGGTGGTCGACGTCCCGCCCGTGGGCCGCGGACAGGTCCTGGTGAAGGTGATGGCCGCCGGCATCAACTACAACAACGTCTGGGCGGCGCTGGGTTCGCCGCTCGACGTGATCGCCGCCCGGCAGAAGGCCGGTGCCACCGAGGACTTCCACATCGGCGGCTCCGACCTGTCCGGGATCGTGTGGGCGGTCGGCGAGGACGTGCGCGGGGTGCGGCTCGGTGACGAGGTCGTCGTCCTCGCCAACCGCTGGGACGAGAAGGCCGAGGACATCCGCCTCGGCGGCGACCCCACCTGGTCCACCAGCCAGCGGGTCTGGGGCTACGAGGAGAACTACGGCTCCTTCGCCCAGTTCGCGGTCGTCGACGACTACATGTGCCACCCCAAGCCCGCCCGGCTGTCCTGGGCGGAGGCCGCCTGCTACATGGCGACCGCCGCCACCGCCTACCGCCAGCTCTTCGGCTGGCCCCCGCACACGGTCCGCCCCGGCGACCCGGTGCTGATCTGGGGCGGCGCCGGCGGCCTGGGCTGCATCGCCATCCAGCTGGTCCGGCACGTCGGCGGCATCCCCGTCGCGGTCGTCTCCAGCGAGGAACGCGGCGAGTTCTGCCTCAAGCTGGGCGCCGAGGGCTTCATCGACCGCCGCGAGTTCGACCACTGGGGACGGCTGCCGGACACCTCCGACGAGGCGGCGATGGGCCGCTGGCTGTCGGGTGCCCGCGCCTTCGGGCGACGCTTCTGGGATGTGCTCGGCGAGCGCCGCAGCCCGCGCATCGTCCTGGAGCACTCCGGCGCCGACACCATCCCCACGTCCCTGTACCTGTGCGACAACGGCGGCATGGTCGTCCTGTGCGGCGGCACCACCGGCTACAACGGCGACGTCGACCTGCGCTTCCTGTGGATGCGGCAGAAGCGCCTGCAGGGCTCCCACGTCGCCACCGCCCGTGAGGCACGGGAGGTCACCCGGCTGATCGACCAGGGCATCATCGACCCGTGCCTGTCCCGGACCTTCGATTTCGACGAGATCGGCCTCGCCCACCAGCTCATCCACGACAACCAGCACCCGGCGGGGAACATGGCCGCACGGGTGGGGGACCAGGGGTGATTCGCGCCCGGCCTGAGGGGTACCCACGGCGGGGAACGACGCACGTCACTCCCGGGAGGTATCCATGGGCAAGCTGGGCGACATGATGAACAAGGCCAAGCAGATGGCCAAGGGTCACCCCGACCAGGCCGACAAGGGCGTCTCGCGCGCCGAGCGCACGGTCGACGAGCGGACGGGCAACAAGTACGACGCCAAGACCGACAAGGCCGGCGACGCTGTGCGGCGGTCCTACCGGGACGGCGGCGGTACGCCGGAACGCTGACCCGCCACGGTTTCCCGTCCCCGACGCGCCGGGGACGGGAAACGCCTGTTCAGAGGCGGTCGCCGGCCCGGCCCAGGACGTAGCTGAACACTCCCGCCCCGACGCGCACCACCCGCACCCGCACCGCGTCGGCGGGCTCCGTGCGCAGACGCACCAGCAGGTCGTCCCCGCAGGGGAACGCCCGCAGGTCCCGCAGACTCCCCGCCGGTCCGGCCCGGCGCTCACCCTCCGACGCGGTGAGCGCCTTCCACGCGGCTTCCTTCGCGGAGAACAGCATCGTCACCGACCAGGCCGTGCCCGCACCGAGCGGTGTCGCCTCGTCGTCGAGCAGTGCCTCCTCGTCCGCCCGCAGCACCAGCCGGCTCGCGGTGCGGGGGAGGGGCCGCAGCTCCAGGTCGCAGCCGAGCGGCAGGTCCCGGCCGGGCACACGCGCCACGGCGACGGCGATCCCGGCACTGTGCGAGATCGACGCCGCACGGCCCGGAGGGAACACCGGCAGCCGTCCCGACCTGGGGATCTCCCCGCACTCCAGCCCCACCGCGCGCAGGGCCCGCCGGGCGGCCCGCCGCCCCGCCAGGAACTCCAGCCGCCGCCGCGTCGGCATGGCCGCGGCGGCGGCCGCTTCGGCGGGCCCGGCCGGCTCCGGACACGGTTCCGAGACGGCCGCGACGCCCAGACCGAGCCCGGCGGCGGCCAGCAGCGGACGCAGCGCGGACACGTCACCTTCCGTTGCCCCCGCGGGCCCCCGACCGGACCGGGCCGGCCACGACGTCTCCGTCGTGGCCGGCCCGGTCGGCGCGGGGCGCCCGGTCATCACCGTGCGCCGCACGCGTTCACACCCGCAGCAGCTTCTTGATGATCTTCCCGGCGGGGTTGCGCGGCACCTGCTCGATGAACTCCACCCGCCGCGGGCGCTTGTACGGCGCGAGCAGACCCGCGACATGCGCGAGCAGCGCGGACGCCTGCGGTTCCGCTCCCGGCTCCAGGGCGACGTACGCCAGCGGCACCTCGCCGTAGTCCTCGTCGGGCATCCCGACGACCGCCGCGTCCCGGACCGCCGGGTGGGTCGCCAGGGCACGCTCGATCTCCGAGGGGTACACGTTCTGGCCCGCGCGGATGATGACGTCCTTCGTGCGGTCCACCAGGCTGATGCGGCCCTCGTCGTCCATGAAGCCGAGGTCGCCCGTTCTGATCCACCCGTCGAGGGAGATCTCCCGGGTGGCCTCCGGGTCGTTCCAGTAGCCCTGCATGACGCCCGGCCCGCGCACCACGATCTCGCCGATCTCGCCGGGCGGCAGCTCCCGGCCGCTCGGGTCCACGGCGCGGGCGGACATGCCCGGCACGACCCGCCCGCACGGGATGCGGGCGGTGACGTCCCCGGGGGCGGGGTGCTCGTCGGGGCCGAGCGTGACGAACGGGCCGCCCACCTCGGTCATGCCGTACACCTGCCGGAAGCCACAGCCGAGCCGTTCGACCGCGTCGGCGTAGACGTCGAGCGGCATGGGGGCGGCGCCGTACAGGATCTCCCGCAGGCAGGACAGGTCGGCGCGGTGGGACGCCTTGGCCTGGAGCATGAAGCGCAGCATCTGCGGCACCAGCCACATGTGCGTGGCGTGGTGCCGCTCCACCGCGGACAGAGCCCGCTGCGGGGTGAAACCGGGCATCAGCACGACCGTCGCGCCGGCCGCCAGGTAGGTCAGCGACACGACCATGCTGCCGTGGTACAGCGGGCAGCAGTTGACCATCACGATGTCGTCGGTGGGGCGGGCCATCACCAGCCAGCCGAGGGCGATGGCCCGGAACGACGCGCTGTCGACCGTGACTCCCTTGGCCTGCCCGGTGGTCGCCGAGGTGTGCAGCACGGCGATCGGGTCGGTGTCGGCGACGTCCGGCAGCTCTCGCTCGGCGGCCAGGGTGCCCAGCGCCGCGAAGGCGGGCTTGTCCAGGGCCAGCCGGATCCGCACCGACGCCGGCAGCCCGGTGTGCCGGTCCAGCAGCTCGGACTCACCGAGGACGGCCACCGCACCGACGCGCTCGACGATCCCGGCGACCTCGGGCTCGGCCAGGCTGTGGTTCAGCGGCACGAACAGCGCGCCCAGCCGGGCCAGCGCGAAGTAGCTCTCCAGGACCTCGATCCGGTCCTTGGAGAGCACGGCGACCCGGTCACCCCGCTCGATGCCCAACTCGGCCAGGCCGCGCGCCAGTTCCACCGTGCGGTCGTGGAATTCGGCCCAGGTGACGCTGCGTTCCTCGTCCACCAGCGCGGTCCTGCCGGGCCGGCACTGGCGGTTGCGCTCCAGCAGCTGCGTCAGCCACATCACGCACCGCCGCTCGCGCCGGCGACCGAGTGCTCGGCCACGAAGCGCTCGTAGTCGCCGATCGTGTGCAGCTTCTCCATGTCCTCGGCCGTGATCTCCACGCCGAGCCGCTGCTCGACCAGGAGGACGAGGCGCACCAGGTCCCCGGAGTCGATGCCGCTGGCGGCCAGGTCGACGTCGTCGCCGATCCCGTCGGCGTACTCGGGCGTGCCGGTGAGTTCGACCAGCAACTCCCTGATGGTGCTCATGGTTTCCCCTTTCGCCTCGGCGTGCCGGCCGCCGCGCGGTGTACGACTGTCACCCCCTGAAGAGGCGGGCACGGCCGGTCCCACTCCCCGCGTCGGCCCGTGAGCTTTGTCACGCGCCCGAACCTCGCGCGGCGGGGATAGCCAGGCCCGGGCCCGGCCTCTTACCGCAACGAAGCCACCCGCTCAGCCCGGCCCGCTCCCGGCCGGGCGGGGGCGGGCCGAGCCCAAGGAGTGATGCGAGTGCCCAGGCAGCCGGTACGGGTCCGGGCCCCGGGACGGTGCCCGCAGCGCCGCACCGCCGCGACGGATCCCGGACGCACGGGCGGTGCCCGGTGACCGCGCGGACCACCACCGAGGCCCGCGCCCCGATCACCGCGGCCGGTGCCCCTTCCGGCGCCGGCGCCGAGGCGGCCCACAGCGCCGACGACGAACTGCTCGCCCACTTCGACACGCTCATCGCGGGCGGCGGAACGATCGAACCGCGTGACTGGATGCCCGACGGGTACCGCCGCATGCTGGTCCGCCAGATCGCACAGCACGCCCACTCCGAGATCATCGGCATGCAGCCGGAGGGCGCCTGGCTCACCCGTGCCCCGTCCCTGCACCGCAAGTCGGTCCTCCTCGCCAAGGTCCAGGACGAGGCCGGCCACGGCCTGTACCTGTACTCCGCCGCCGAGACGCTCGGCGTGGACCGCGCCGACCTGCTTGACGCCCTGCACCACGGCCGGCAGCGCGCCTCCGCCACCTTCAATCACCCCGCGCTGACCTGGGCGGACACCGGGGCCATCGCCTGGCTGACGGACGGCGCCGCCGTCATCAACCAGGCACCCCTGTGCCGGACCTCCTACGGGCCGTACGCCCGGGCGATGCGCCGCGTCTGCCAGGAGGAGGCCTTCCACGTGCGGCAGGGCTACGACCTGATGCGCGCCCTGTGCGAGGGGACGCCGGAGCAGAAGGAGATGGCGCAGGACGCGGTGGACCGCTGGTGGCTGCCGGCCGTGGCGCTGATGTTCGGGCCGCCCGACACCGAGGCGGGCGGCGCCGACGCGCGGACGGCCGCGCTGGGGGCCGCGGTCTCCCGCCGTGCGATGGCCTGGGGCATCAAGCGCCACACCAATGACGAACTGCGTCAGCGTTTCGTCGACCAGTGCGTCCCGCAGGCCGAACGGCTCGGCCTGACGCTGCCCGATCCGGCGATCCGCTGGAACGAGGGGCGCGGCCACTACGACTTCACTCCGATCGACTGGGACACCTACCGCGAGGCCCTGGGCGACGACACCCACTGGGCGCGGCAGCGCATCGCGCACCGCCGGGCCGCGCACGAGGACGGCGCCTGGGTCCGGGAGGCCGCCGCCGCGTATGCCGCCCGGACGGAGGCGACGGCAGGAGAGGACGCATGAGCGGGACACGGGAGGGCGCGCCGGCGTCCTGGGAGGTCTTCCTGCGGGCCCGCCGGGGCCTGGCCCACCAGCACGTGGGGTCGGTGCGCGCGGCCGGCCCGGACGCGGCGCTGGCCGCCGCCCGCGACCTGTACACGCGCCGGGGCGAGCCGCTGTCGCTGTGGGTGGTCCGCTCCGACGCCGTGCACACGGCCTCCCCGGACGAACGCGACCCCTACTTCGCGGGCGCCTGCCACAAGCCGTACCGCTACCCCGAGCACTACGCGCCGCTGACCGAGAAAGGCCCCGAAGGTGAGCACCACGAGTGATGTCCCGGCGGTGCGCCCGGGCCTCCTGCCGGCTGAACCGCCGTCCGCCGACCCCGACCTGGCCCGGCACCTCCTGCGCCTCGGCGACGACGCCCTCGTCCTCGGACAGCGCCTGTGCCAGTGGATCACCCGCGCGCCGACCATCGACGAGGACCTGGCCCTGTCCAACATCGCCCTCGACCTGATCGGCCACGCCCGCGCCCTGCTCACCCGCGCCGGACGGCTCGACGGGACCGGCCGAACCGAGGACGACCTCGCCTACACCCGCCCGGAACGCGAGTTCACCAACGTCCTGCTGACCGAACTCCCCAACGGGGACTTCGCGACGACCGTGGCCCGGCAGCTCGCCTACAGCCACTACGCCGTCCTGTACTACGAGACGCTCGCCCACTGCGCCGACACCGATCTCGCCGCTTTCGGGGCACGCGCCGCCAAGGAGGTCGCCTTCCACCGGCTGCACGCGAACCGCTGGACGGTGACCCTGGGACGCGGCACCGAGGAGAGCGCCCGCCGCATGCGACACGCCCTGGAACGCGTGTGGCCGTACACCGGCGAACTCTTCGAGGAGGACGACGTGCTGCGCCGCCTGGCCGCGTCCGGCACCGTGCCCTCACCGGCACCTCTGCGTGAGGCCTGGCTCGGGCGGGTCACCGGCGTCGTCACCGAGGCCGGACTCACCGTGCCGACGCCCACCTGGTCGGCCAAGGGCGGCCGCTCGGGCCTGCACACCGAGGAGTTCGGTCCGCTGATCGCCGAACTGCAGTCGGTGCGGCGGCAGTTCCCCGGGGGCACGTGGTGAACGGGCCCGCACCGGCCACGACCCGCCGCTCCGCCGAGGAGGTGCGCGAGCAGGTGGAGGCGCTCCCGGATCCGGAACTGCCGGTGATCGGCCTGGGTGATCTCGGCGTGGTGGGCTCCGTCGCCCCGGGCGCCGACGGCGTACTGGAGGTGGAGATCACGCCCACCTACCTGGGCTGCCCCGCGCTGCCCGAGATCACCGCCGCGGTACGGGACGTCCTGGCCGCCTGCGGACACCCCGACGGCCGTGTGCGGCAGGTCCTGACACCACCCTGGACGACGGACCGCATCACCCCCGAGGGACGGCGCACGCTCGCCGCACACGGCATCGCCCCGCCCGTGTCCCCGGCCCCGGACAGCCCGGTCACCGTCGAACTGGGCGCGGTGCCCTGCCCGCACTGCGGCTCACGGGCCACCCGGCCGCACAGTGACTTCGGGCCCTCGCGATGCCAGTCGGTGCTGTGGTGCACGGCGTGCCGCGAGCCCTTCCCCTACCTGACCGCACTGTGAGACACACCGTGAACACGACCGCCGTTCCCCCCGCCCCCCTCGACGAGGTGCCGGCCGCCCAGCCCCGCCGCACCGGCTGGCACCTGCTCGACGTCACCGAGGTCCGGCACCTGACCGCCGACACGGTGGCCGTCACCCTGGACGTGCCCGCCGCACTGCGCGACGTCTTCACCCACCACCCCGGCCGGCACGTCACCGTCCGGCACCGCCGGGCCGGCGCCGAACTGCGTCGCACCTACTCGATCTGCCCGCCGCCGCACGCACCCGAGACGCTCCGCCTGGTGATCAAACGGGGCGGTCCCGGCGGCTTCGGCGACCACGCCACCACCCGGCTCGCACGAGGCGACCACCTCGCACTCTCCCCGCCCACCGGCACCTTCGCCCTGCCGGAGCTGCCCGGCGCCCACCACGTCCTCCTCGCGGGCGGCACCGGCATCACGCCCCTGGCCCCCATGGCCGCCCACGTGCTGCGCCGGGACCCGGCCTGCCGCGTGAGCCTCGTCCACTCGGTCCGCACCTCCGCCGACGCCGTACTGGCCGACGAACTCGCCGAGCTGAAGGACGAGTTCGTCGGCCGTCTCACCGTCCTGTACGTGCTGACCCGTGAGGACCGGGGGAGCGGGGGAGACCTGCCGGCGCGGCGGCTGGACGTGGCCGGGCTGCGCCGGCTGCTGGCGGCCGTGGACGCCCGTCCCGGTCCGGACACCGCGTTCGCCCTGTGCGGACCGCCCGGCCTCATCGACACCGCACGGCGGGTCCTGGCCGACGCGGGAGCCGATCCGTCGCTCGTGCGCTGGGAGCTGTTCACGGCCGCCGGTACGGCACCCCGGCCGCCGGAGACGACCGGACCGGCACCGGAGGCGGGGGAGGCCCGGGTCACCGCCCTGCTCGACGGGCGCCGCCGGACCGCCACCGTCCAGCCGCACGACCCGGCCCTCCTCGACGCGCTGCTGCGCTCCCACCCCGACGTGCCGTACGCCTGCCGTGAGGGCGTGTGTGGCAGTTGCCGCGCGAAGGTCCTGTCCGGACAGGTGACGGCGGACCGCCAGCACGCCCTGGACGAGCGGGACCGGGACGCCGGCTACACCCTCGTCTGCCGGGCCCGGCCGCGCACCCCCGAGATCACCCTCGACTTCGACGCCTGACCCCCACACCACCCCACCTCCGCACCGCCACGCCACCACTCAGCGAAGGAGACCCACGATGACCGTCACCGCCCGGCACGAGGGCAAGACCGCCCTGGTCACCGGAGGCAGCCGGGGCATCGGCAGAGCCATCAGCCGCCGTCTCGCCCGCGAGGGCGCCCTGGTGGCGGTCCATTACGGCCACGACCTGACGGCCGCCGAACGGACCGTCAAGGAGATCGAGGCCGACGGCGGACGCGCCGTCCCCGTGCACGCCGAACTCGGCGTCCCCGGCGACGCCGACACCCTGTGGTCCGCCTTCGACGAGGCCATGGCGGAGCAGGACGCTCCGGCGGGCCTGGACATCCTCGTCAACAACGCGGGCATCACCGTCCCCCGCCCGATCACCCAGGTGACCGAGGCCGACTACGACCGCGTCTTCGCCATCAACACCAAGGCGCCGTTCTTCATCATCCAGCGCGGCCTGGACCGCCTGCGGGACGGCGGCAGGATCGTCAACATCTCCTCCGTCGCGACCCGCGTCGCCTTCCCGGCGATCGTCTCCTACACCATGACCAAAGCCGCCCTCGACTACCTCACTCTCTCCCTCGCCCAGGAACTCGGCCCCCGCGGCATCACCGTCAACGCCGTCGCACCCGGCTACACCGAGACGGAGATCAACCCCACCCTCGCCGTCCCGGAGATCCGCCGCCGCTACTCGGAGGCCTCCACGTTCGGCCGGCTCGGCGACCCGGTGGACATCGCCGACGTCGTCTCCTTCGTCGCGAGCGACGACGCCCGCTGGGTGACCGGCCAGTGGATCGATGCCTCCGGCGGCGCCCACCTCGGTGTGTGACCGCACGCACCCCAAGGAGATGCGATGAACGACCGTACGACCACCCTCGACGAGCCGGTGACGGACGACGCCCTGACCCGGCCCTTCGCGGGCGCCAGCCCCTACGACACCTACGTGCACGCCTTCGTCCTCAACTCGCTGCAGCACCCGCTCACCGAAGCCCCGGACGAGATGGGGTTCCTCGTCACCACCCAGGTGATGGAGCTGTGGTTCACCCTGATCGTGTACGAATGGCGCACGGCCCGGGTGGCGTTCGCCAAGGACGACCTGCCCGCGGCCATGGACGCGCTGACGCGCAGCCGCCGCGCGCTGACCGCCCTCAATGGGGCCTGGGCGCCCATCGCCGCGCTGACCCCCGCCCAGTTCAACGGTTTCCGGGCCGCGTTCGGCAAGGCGTCGGGCTTCCAGTCGGCGATGTACCGGCACATCGAGTTCCTCCTCGGTGACAAGTCCGCCGGACTGCTGCGCGCCCACCGCGGGGACCCGGCCGTCCACGAGGCGCTCGCCGAGACCTACCGCGAACCGTCCCTGTACGACGAGGTGCTGGCCTACCTCCACCGCCAGGGCCTACCCGTCCCGGACCACGTCCGCGAGCGGGACGTGACCAGCGCCTACACCGGCGACCCCGGGGTCGCCGAGGCCTGGCGTCACGTCTACGCCGGACCGCAGCACCACCCCCACCTGGCGCTGGGCGAACTGCTCACCGACATCGCCGAACTCGTCACCCGCTGGCGGTTCGACCACGTCCTGGTGGTCCGCCGCGCCATGGGCGCCAAACCGGGCAGCGCCGGATCCGCCGGACTCGCCTGGCTGGAGCAGCGGGCGGCCCGGCCGGTCTTCCCCGAACTGTGGGAGGTGCGCGGTGACCTCTAGGGTCATCTCCGCCTTCGCGGCCGAGGAGGAGCAGCGGGTCCTGAGCCTGAAGCCGGTGCTGGCACCGGTGCACGGCCGCTACGGCGACCACCCCCACCAGTCCTACGACGCCTGGCCGTCCGACGACCCCGACGCCCCGCTGGTGATCCTGCTGCACGGCGGCTACTGGCGCTACGACCGGATGCACCTGACCCCGTTCGCGGCCTACCTCTCCGAGCAGGGGTTCAGCGTTCTGCTCCCCGGCTTCCGGCGGTCCGGCGGCGCGGGCGGCCACCCCGAGACCTTCGACGATGTCGCCCGCATCGTGGACACCCTGCCGGAGGGACGCCCGTACGTCCTCGCGGGCCACTGCTCCGGCGGCCACCTGGCCCTGTGGTGCGCCGCCCGGGGGCTGCTGCCGCCCGGCTCGCGCTGGCACACCCGCACCCTGCCGACGAGCGTGCTGGCCCTCGCCCCGATCACCGACCTCACCGCCACCCGCCGCGACGACCTCAGCAACGGCGCCGCGCTGCAACTCCTCGGCGGTGAACAGCACTTCACCGAGCGGCTGCCCGAGGTCGACCCCCTCACCCTGCTGCGCGACGCCGGCACCACCGGCGTTCCCACGGTGCTGCTGCACGGCGCCGCCGACGAGGAGGTCCCGCTCACCCAGTTCAGCGACTACGCGGCCGTGCACCGGGACCTCAGGACGGTCGTCCTGCCCGGCACCGGCCACTACACCCTCATCGAACCGGGAGCACCCGGCGCCCGCGCGGTCGCCGACACCCTGAGGGACATGGCGGCCGCCTTCCCGCCCGGCGACCCCGGCCGCGCGCGCGAGGAGGCCGCACACCGATGACCACCGCACTCTCCGCCCCGGCCGCCCTGCGCGAGCGGGCCGCGCGACTCGACACCGACGATCCCCTGGCCCCCCTCCGCGCACGCTTCCTGCTCCCGCCGGACGTCGTCCACCTCGACGGCAACTCCCTGGGCCCGCTGCCCGCAGCCGTACCGGCGGCCATCGACGACGTCGTGCGGCGCCAGTGGGCCACCGGACTCATCGGCTCCTGGAACGCGTCCGGCTGGTGGGAGGCGCCGCTGCGGGTGGGGGACGCCATCGGCGCGCTCCTCGGGGCCGCGCCCGGGCAGACGGTCGCGGGCGACTCCACCAGCGTGCAGCTCTTCACCGCGCTCGACGCCGCAGCCGCGCTCCGCCCGGACCGCCCGCTGCTGGTCACCGACCCCGGACACTTCCCCACCGACCGCTACCTGGCCGACGCGGTCGCCCGCCGCCGCGATCTGGAGGTACGGCGGGTGCCACCGGCGGACCTCCCTCGCTTCCTCACCGCCGAGGGCCACCGGGTCGCCGTCGTCAGCTACGCGCCCGTCGACTTCCGCACCGGAGAGCTGTACGACATGGGGGCGCTGACCCGGGCCGTCCACGACGCCGGGGCCCTCGCGCTGTGGGACCTGTGCCACGCGGCCGGCGCCCTGCCCCTCGACGTCGACGCCCTCGGCGTGGACCTGGCGGTCGGCTGCGGCTACAAGTTCCTCTCCGGCGGCCCCGGCGCCCCGGCCTTCCTCTACGTGGCGCACCGCCACCACGCCGCGCTGGAGACGCCGTTGCCGGGCTGGACCGGCCACGCCGATCCGTTCGCCCTGGCCCGGGAGTACACGCCCGCCCCCGGCATCGCCCGCGCCCGCATCGGCACCCCACCGATCCTGTCCCTGCTCGCCCTCGAAGCGGCCCTCACCGCCTTCGACGGCGTCGACCTGACCCAGGTCCGTGCCAAGAGCCTGTCCCTGACGGGCTTCTTCCTGCGCTGCGCGGACGAACTCCTGTCCCCTCTGGGCTTCGCTGCCGTCACCCCGGCCGATCCCGGCCGCCGCGGCAGCCAGGTCACCCTCCGCCACCCGCATGCCCGCGGACTGGTCGCCGCTCTCGCGGAGCGAGGCGTCATCGCCGACATGCGCGCGCCCGACCTGCTGCGCTTCGGCGTCAACGCCCTCTACACCAGCCACCGGGACCTGCTCACCGCCGCGCTCCACCTGCGGGACCTCACCCGGTCCGCCGCCTACGACCCCACGCCGCCGGCCGCGGGGCCGGTGACCTGAGGCCGGCAACCGGCTGCGCGCCCGGGGCAAGGGACACGACGAGCGGGCATCGGCGGACCCGGGCGAGCCGTCGTCCTACGGAGTGTCCGGTGCCTTGCCGGCCAGGTAGACGGTGTTGGCCGAGGTGCCTGCGCGCAGGGGATTGTCGAAGTCGACGACATGGGCCGCCGCGTGTGCGAAGACCTCCGTGAGCGCGGTGGTGAACTCTTCGTCGGGCGGGTCGTTCGACCACAGGGCGAAGACCCCGCCGGGACGGAGGTGGCCGGCGAGGGCGCGGAGCCCGGCGGGCCGGTAGAGCGCCGCGTGCCGAGGGTGGAGCACATGGCGCGGTGAGTGGTCGACGTCGAGCAGGATGACGTGGAAGCGGCGGCCCGGCTGCTCCGGGTCCAGACCGCCGGGGTCGGCGGCCAGCGCGAAGAAGTCACCGTGCACCAGGCGGCAGCGGGCGTCCGACGTCAGCCGGGCCGCCAGGGGCACCAGGTGCCGCCGGTGCCAGTCGATGACTTCGGCGAGCGCGTCGATCACGGTCAGCGAACGCACCCGGCGGTCCTCCAGTGCGGCCTGGGCGGTGTAGCCGAGCCCCAGGCCGCCGACGGCGACATCCAGTTCGGTGTCCGGCAGCTCGGCCAGTGCCAGTTCCGCCAGGGCGGTCTCACCGGTGGTGAAGAGGCTGGACATCAGGAACTCGTCGCCGAGCTTCACCTCGTACACGTCGTCGCCCGACACCGGGTCGCGGCGCCGGCGCAGACTGATCTCACCGATCGGTGTCGGTTGCCAGTCGATCTCCTCGAAGCGCGCGCTCATTCGTGCTCCTCCTCCGCGCCCGGTCGGGGTCGGCGACTCTCGTGATGGCGTTCCGGCTCAGGCGTCGATGATGACCGGGATGACCAGCGGCCTGCGGCGGTGGGTGCGGAACGCCCAGTTGGCCACGGCCCGGGCGATGAGCTGTTCGAGCTGGTGAGCGTCGCCGACGCCCTCCTGGGCGGCGTTGGCCAACGTCTTCTCGATGACGGGGATGACCGGCTCGAAGGTGGTCTCGTCGTGGACGAAGCCGCGGGCCAGGAAGTCGGGAGCCTCGGCCAAGGCGCCGGTGTCGGCGTCGACGATGGCCACGACGGTGACGACGCCTTCCTCGGCCAGGGTGAGACGGTCCTTGAGCGAGGCCTCCGTCGCGCCCCCGACCTCCATCCCGTCCACATAGACATTGCCCGCGGGCACCTTGCCGGTGATGGCGGCGCGGCCGTCGACGAGGTCGACGACGACACCGTCCTCGGCGACGACGACCCGCTCGGGATCCACACCGGTCCGGATGGCGAGGTCGGCGTTGGCCCGCAGGTGACGGAATTCGCCGTGGACGGGCATGACGTTGCGGGGGCGGACGATGTTGTAGCAGTAGACAAGCTCCCCGGCGCTGGCGTGGCCGGAGACGTGCACCTTGGCGTTGCCCTTGTGGACGACGTTGGCGCCCCACCGGGTCAGGCCGTTGATCACCCGGTAGATGGCGTTCTCGTTGCCGGGGATGAGGGAACTGGCGAGCAGGACGGTGTCGCCCTTGCCGATGCGGATCGAGTGGTCGCGGTTGGCCATCCGCGACAGTGCCGCCATGGGTTCGCCCTGGGAGCCCGTGCACACGAGGGTGATCCGGTGGTCCGGCAGCTTCTCCAGCTCCTTGGCGTTCACGACCAGGCCGGACGGAACCTTGAGATAGCCCAGGTCGCGGGCGATGCCCATGTTGCGGACCATCGAGCGGCCCACGAAGGCCACCTTGCGGCCGTGCGCGTGGGCGGCGTCCAGGACCTGCTGGATGCGGTGTACGTGGCTGGCGAAGCTGGAGACGATCACCCGCCGCGGGGCCGTGCGCATCACCTGCTCGATCGCGGGGTTCAGCTCACGTTCGGAGGTGGTGAAGCCGGGGACCTCGGCGTTGGTGGAGTCGGTGAGGAACAGGTCCACCCCCTCCTCGCCGAGCCGGGCGAAGGCACGCAGGTCGGTGATCCGGTCGTCCAGCGGGAACTGGTCCATCTTGAAGTCACCGGTGTGCAGCACCAGCCCGGCCGCGGTGCGCAGGGCCACCGCGAGGCTGTCCGGGATGGAGTGGTTGACGGCCACGAACTCGCAGTCGAAGGGACCAAAACCACGCCGGTCGCCCTCGCGTACACGCACC
This sequence comes from Streptomyces sp. NPDC012466, assembly GCF_042955215.1. Taxonomy (NCBI): domain Bacteria; kingdom Bacillati; phylum Actinomycetota; class Actinomycetes; order Kitasatosporales; family Streptomycetaceae; genus Streptomyces; species Streptomyces sp. NPDC012466. The sequence continues at coordinate 291,962 of NZ_JBIBEQ010000004.1, forward strand.
GAGCGGGGCCTGATCCCGTGCTCCTTGAGCTTGGCCTCCAGGAAGGCCAGGGTGAGCTTGGAGCCGACGACGGGAATGTCCGACCGTTCCCGCAGCAGATAGGGCACGCCGCCGATGTGGTCTTCGTGGCCGTGGGTGAGCACGATGGCCACGATGTCGTCGAGGCGGTCCCTGATAGAGGTGAAGTCCGGCAGGATCACGTCCACGCCGGGCTGGTTCTCCTCCGGGAACAGCACTCCGCAGTCCACGATCAGCAGTTTGCCTTCGTGCTCGAATACGGTCATGTTGCGACCGATCTCGCCGAGGCCGCCGAGGGCGACGACGCGCAGGCCTCCGGCCGGCAGGGGAGGGGCGGCCTTCAAATTGGGGTGCGGATGACTCATACCCCGACGCTACCGGAGGGCCCGCTGGAATGATCCACTGCCTGCCCCGTGACACGGCTTCCCGGCGAACCTCATGGCTCTCGCTCCCGTCCCGCAGAGGTGTCGTGCCGGCCTGGTGGCCTGCTCGGTGGTGGCCGTGATCGTCGTGCGGCCCATGCCTCCGCCTCGGGTGAAGGGCCGGGACCGCGGCCTCCGCATGCCTGGAATAGCCGCGCGGACACGGCTCGTTGATCATCGAGGCGCCGGTCCGACGCCGGAGCCGAAGAACTGCATCGAGAGAAGGGAGCATCCGGCGTGGACGTCTTCATCATCGGCATCACCGGCGGTATCGGTGGTCTGCTGGCGCAGAGACTGCGCTCTCGGGGAGACGCCGTCCACGGGCTGGTCCGGCGGGAGGACCAGCAGGCCGAACTCGCAACGCGAGGTGTGAACGCACGAGTCGGCGATCTTTCCCGCATGACCGTGGACCAACTCGCGGCGGCCTTCGGTGACGTCGACGTGATCGTGTTCAGTGCCGGATCGAACGGCGGCAGCAGGGAAGTCACGACGGCGATCGACGGCGATGGGGTCGTCAAAGCGATCAAAGCTGCCCGCGTCGCCGGTGTGGAGCGCTTCGTGCTGGTGTCGGTGCTTCCGGAATCCTGGCGGGAACGCGACCTGGGCGAGGAGGTCGAGTACTACTTCGCCGTGAAGAAGGGCGCAGACGTCGCGGTCAGCCGCAGCGATCTGAATTGGCTGATCCTGCGTCCGTCACTCCTTCTCGACGGTCCGGGAACCGGCACCGTGTCCCTCGGCCCGGCAGAGCTCCACGGTGAGATCACTCGCGACGATGTGGCCGCCACCCTCGCGGAACTGCTCCACGAGCCCCGGATCGGCCGGCAGATCCTCGAACTCAACGAGGGGTCGACGCCCGTTCAGGAGGCGGTCCGAGCGAACGTCCGCTGACCTGGCCGGCTGTCCTGGCACAGGTCACCCTCGTCTGACCCGGTCCCTGGCATGCCGTTCTGCGAGGCAGCGGCAGCCGGGCTCAGACGATCTCGACAGTGGTGCCGTTGTTCTCGAGTGCGGTGGTTTCGTCGTCGGGTGCGGTGGTGTCGGTGACGAGGATGTGCACCAGGGCGGAGGGGCCGACGTACGCCTGAGCGGTGCGGCCCAGCTTGCTGCCGTCGGCGGCGGCGATGACGCGGCGCGCCGAGGTGATGACAGCCTTCTTCACCGCTGCTTCGTCGAGGTCGTAGGCGGTCATGCCGTCGTCGGCGGTCAAGCCGCAGCAGCCCAGGACGGCGGTGTCGAAACGCAGCGCCGACAGGGAGGCGAGGGTGAGGGGCCCGATGAGGGCTCCTTCGCCGGCGCGGGGCCGGCCTCCGGGGACCAGGAGCGAGGTCGGCTCGGGGGCGTCGCTGAGGGAGTGGATCGCCTGCAGCGACAGGGGCATGACGGTCACCTGGCGACCGTGCAGCAGGCGTGCGACTTCCAGACAGGTCGTGCCGCTGTCGAGCAGGACGGTCTCGCCGTCGGTGATCAGCCTGGCCGCGCTCGCCGGTGCCGCGGCCCTCGACATCGGCTGGGAACCGGCCACGACACTGGGCACCGCTGCCGGCGCCGGCGCGATCGTCGCCCTGGTGTCGGCTCGTGGTCTTCTGCCCGCCCCGTCGATCGCCCCAGTGGACGACGCGACGGGCGAGCCCGAGGTGAAGAAGCGTGCCGTTCCCGCCCGGATCTGGCTCCTGGCCGTCCTGGCTCTGCTGGTCATGCTCTGCGAGGGAGCCGCCAACGACTGGAGCGTCCTGCACCTGAGAGATGTCCTGGACGCGCCGGAGAGCACCGCCGCCTTCGCCTACGGCACCTACGCGGCCACCATGACCGCCGGCAGGCTCATGGCGGACCGGATATCCGCCCGGTTCGGGCCGGTCGCCGTCCTGCGGTACGGCGCGGCTCTGGCCGCCGTCGGCATCACGACGGTGGCCCTCTCGCCCTGGGTCTGGGCGGCGCTGACCGGCTGGGCGCTGTTCGGCCTGGGTCTGTCCGGCTGCATCCCGCAACTGTTCAGCGCCGCCGGACACGCCGATCCCGCCGCCGCGGGCACCAACGTCTCCCGGGTGGCCGGACTGGGTTACATCGGCATGCTGGCAGGCCCCGCCGTCATCGGCTGGATGACCCACGTCATGGCCCTCAACCACACGTTTCTGCTGCTCACCCTGTTCTGCGCGACCGCCGCCGTCGCGGCCGGCGTCCTGCGTTCCTCACCGGACCGGTCGCCCACGGTCGAGCTGAGCTCCTGAGCGCCTGCGCGGCGCGGCCTGACCGCGCCTTGCGCGGCTTCCTGCCTCACATGCACCGGCAGCGCCGAGCCCGCCGGTTCAGGCGGACTCCATCACGGCGGCCATGCATCACGCTCATGTTGGGTCAGAAGGGAAACCGCCCGTGTGCGCCGGCACACGGCATGACGGCCGTGACCACCCCGGTCACACGGGCGCAGAGTTCTCCCCTGGCGTCGGGCCGACGTGACGGCCAGGGGACGGCCGGCGCCCCACCGCGTACAACTCGGTGAGGCGGGCACGGCGCAGCGGTGCACGATCCGCTTCGGATCGCCCGGCCGGCCAGCCGGACGCCGCACCGCGTCCGGAACCACGCCCAGAGACCCAACCGGCGGCCTCGACCACCACTGGTGTGGTCACTTCGTGTCGCGGTTGAACACCGCCTTCGACCACCGGTAGCCGAGCGCCGCCAGTCCGAGGCACCAGGCGATGGTGATCCACCCGTTGTCGCCGATCTCGGTCCCGAGCAGCAGCCCGCGCAGGGTCTCGATGGCCGGGGTGAAGGGCTGGTACGCGGCGATGGGCTGGAACCAGCCCGGCATGGCGTCGACCGGGACGAAGGCACTGGAGATGAGTGGCAGGAAGACAAGCGGCAGCGCGTTGTTGCTGGCTGCCTCCGCGCTGGGGCTGACCATGCCCATCCCGACCGCGATCCAGGTGAAGGCAAGGGCGAACAGCGTGAGGAGACCGAACGCGGCGAGCCACTCCAGGGCTGTGGCGTCGGTGGAGCGGAAGCCGATGGCCACTCCGACGGCCCCGACGAGAACCACGCTGATGACCGATTGCAGCACGCTGCCGATGACGTGCCCGATGAGCACCGAGCCGCGGTGGATCGCCATGGTGCGGAAGCGGGCGATGATGCCCTCGCTCATGTCCATGGAAACGGACACCGCGGTGCCGACCAGGGTGCCGCCGATGGTCATCAGCAGGATGCCGGGGACGAGATAGGCGATGTATTCCGAGCGGTCGGCGCCGCCACCCCCGATGCCCGCGCTCATCACGTCGCCGAAGACGTAGACGAACAGCAGTAGCAGGACGATCGGCGTGAGCAGCAGGTTCAGGGTGAGCGACGGGTAGCGCCGGGCGTGCAGCAGGTTGCGGCGCAGCATCGTGGACGAGTCGCGTACGGCGAGGGAGATCCCGGTCGGGCGGACGGGGGCCAGGGGGGAGTTCATCGCACAGCCTCCTTGGGCTGGTCGGTGCCGCCGGTGAGGGCGAAGAACACGTCGTCGAGGTCGGGGGTGTGCACGGTCAGTTCGTCGGCCTCGATGCCGGCGGTGTCGAGCCGGTCGAGGAGGGCCCGCAGTGCGCGCTGGCTCCCGTCGCTGGGGATCTGCAGCGTCAGCGCCTCGTCGTCCCGGGTCACCTCACGCAGCGCGGAGGCCGCGCTCCGGTAGGCGGCCGGGTCGGTGAAGCGGAGCCGGACGTGCCCGCCGGGGATCAGCCGCTTGAGTTCTTCGGCGCTGCCCTCGGCGGCGATCTTCCCGTCGTCGAGCACCGCGATCCTGTCGGCGAGTTCGTCGGCCTCCTCCAGGTACTGGGTGGTGAGGAAGACGGTCACTCCGTCGGCGACCAGCCCGCGGATGATCTGCCACATGTTGTGGCGGGAGCGCGGGTCGAGACCGGTGGTGGGCTCGTCGAGGAAGATGATCCGCGGGCCGCCGACCAGGGTCATGGCGATGTCCAGGCGGCGCTTCATCCCGCCGGAGTAGGTGGAGGCCGGCTTCCTCGCCGCCTCGACCAGGTCGAACCGCTCCAGCAGCTCGGCGGCGACCTGACGGCCCTCCCGCTTGGGGAGGTGGTGCAGGTCCGCCATCAGCAGCATGTTCTCCTCGCCGGTGATCAGACCGTCCACGGCGGAGAACTGCCCGGTGACACCGATCGCGGCGCGTACCCCGTCCGGTGACGTGGCGACGTCGTGACCGGCGACCCGCGCCTGGCCGCCGTCGGCGGTGATGAGCGTGGAGAGGATCTTCACGGCGGTGGTCTTGCCGGCGCCGTTCGGCCCGAGCAGTGCGAACACGGACCCGGCGGGGATGTGCAGATCGATGCCGTCGAGCACGAGCTTGTCGCCGTAGGACTTGCGCAGGCCGACGGTGGAGACGGCGGCCGGTGACGCGTGATCGGCCTGTTGTGATGTGGGCATGACAGAAGAAGACACGGGGTCCTCCCGTTCCGAAGGCGTGAAGTGGCAGGGGTGGGCGAGTTGAGGCCGGGGTGGTTCCGAGGTCAGACCTTGGCGCGGCGGATGTCGATGTTGCCGTACTTGGTGCGGGCGCGGACCTTGACGGTGTCCTCGCCCTTTTCCGGGGTCTCGGACGCGGTGAGCGTGTTGCGCACCTGGCCGGAGCCCGCGCTGACGTCGAGCCAGGTGGCCGTACCCTCGCGGACGGCGATGTCGATGGAGCCGTGATTGGTCTCCAACTGGACGGTGCCACGGACCACTTCGCCCACGAGCAGGGTGCCGTGGGCAGTGGTGGCGGTGACGGAGTCCTCGGCGCGCCGGATCTCGATGTCACCGTTGGCGCCGCTCACCCGCAACTCGCCGATGGCGGCGTCGACGGTCGTGGTGCCATGGGAGTTCTTCAGGACGGCGGGGCCGTCGATGAGGCCGACGCGCAGGCTGCCGGAACTGGTGGTGATCTCGGCCCTGCCCTCGACCCGGCCCACGGTGATGGAGCCATGGGACGCGGTCAGCCGGAGCGGGCCCGTCGTGTCGAGGCGGACGTCGCCGGACGAGGTCTTCACGCTGACCTCGCCGAGCCGGCCCTCGCCGAGCACCTGGGCCCAGGCGCCTGTCATGTCGATGCGCGAGTCCGCGGGCAGTTCGACCGTCACGTCGACGGTGCCGGTGCGGCCGAGCCCGAGCAGATTGCCCTTGGGGGTCCTCACGGTCAGCACGCCGCCTGAGAAGGCCACTTCGGTCTGCTCGGCCGCTCGTACGTCCAGGTCCTTCTTCGGGTCGCGGGGGCGCACATCGACGACCGTGTCAAAGCGGTCGCTCGCGGTGAACTGAAGGGAACCGGCTTCCACGCGAGCCGTGACCGAGATCGCTTCAGGAGTGTCGAAAGAAGGCATGGCTGTCCCGTCCTCTTGAGTCTGGAGACGTCCCCACTGGTGGGACGCGAGGGTGAGGTGGTGCTGGCGAAGGCGCGGTCAGCGCACCCAGCCCGTGAAGCTCTGCCCGACGGTCTGGGCCTTCTCCGGCGTACGGGGCCTGGTGCCGCCGTCGACCGCGGCCGACACGGCGCGCACCAGCCACGCGTTGACCGACAGGCCCTCGCGGCTCGCGGCCTCCTCGGCGCGAGCCTTGAGGTGGGAGGGCAGGCGCAGGTTGACACGGGCCGTACCGCCCTCCTCACCGTCGGCGGGCGCCTGCGCCGTGAACGGTTCGGCGGGCACGGCCGGTTCCATGGAGGCGATGTCGTCCGCGGGCGGCGGTGTCACCACGAAGTCGGGGTCGATACCGCGCAGTCGTACGTCGACCGAACCGGGGGCGAGTTCGCGGGTGATCTCGTCCATGGCGGCGGAGAGCACGCTCAGCATGGTCAGGCGGGCCGCCGACTCCAGCGGAGCGGTGAGTCGCTCAGCCAGCTCGCGGGCTTCGTCGCCGCCGGCCTCGGCGGCCACCGCCAGTTCGCGGCGGAGGGCGTCGACATACGGGGTGAGGTCCATGACGCCATGATGGCACCATCGTGGCGTCATGTGCAAGACGAGTGACGTCATCCGGCGGCAAGTCGACCGAGAAATCGTCGTGAGCTGCAGGGATGCGGCAAGGCGTGCCCGGAGTCGTCGCGGTGCCATGCGTGCTCACGCGTGCTTGGGGGAGTGGTGTGACGCCCCGCCATGCCATCCGGTGCCATCGTGATCCATGGGGCCCCATGGAGCGTCGCGGGAAGCCGGCCCGCATCGTCTCCTGGTCGGCCATGGGGGGTGGTGCCCCAGGTCTGGGCCCGGCGGATGCGGCCGGGCGCGGCCAAGGCTGGTGCCGCCCTCGCGGCGCGAACATAGTCGCGTCGATGCCCCTGACCTGCCCACTTGTGAGAGGGGTGGCGCAACGACACTAAATGCCACCCACGATGGCGCCATGATGTGCCATAGTGGCACCACTGGCGGCGTCGTTGGTTTCCCGACCGATGAGTCCGCGTCGGCGGAGTGGGCTGCGGAGTGGGCTGGAGAGAGAGGTCGGATCATGGAGGCAGCGCACAGCCAAGAGCAGGCACCCCCCGCCTTCATGGCCTTCGCCCGCTTCGTGCTCTTGGGCGGTGGGGTGGGGGTCGCCTCCAGCTTCGCGGTGACGGCCCTAGCCTCTCGGATTCCCTGGGTGCTGGCCAATGCCCTGATCACGGTGGTCTCCACGCTCCTCGCCACCGAGCTGCACGCCCGCTTCACCTTCGGTGCGGGCGGGCACGCGACCTGGCGCCAGCATGCGCACTCGGCCGGGTCCGCAGCCGCCGCGTACGCCGTGACCTGTGTGGCGATGCTCATCCTGCATCAGCTGGTGGCGGCGCCCGGTGCGCTGCTCGAGCAGGTCGTCTACCTGTCCGCCTCCGCGCTCGCCGGTGTCGCCCGGTTCGCGGTCCTGCGCCTCGTCGTCTTCGCACGGAACCGTGCACAGACCACGCCCACTACTCGCGCCTCCCGTCCCCTGCACGCGACGGTGACCCGCGCCCCGGACCCGGCGAGCCCTCCTGTGCTCGGCTGCGCCGCCTGACCCCGCCGGACAGGCTCGGTCATCTTCGCCAGGACCCCGTAGCTGAACTGACGGCACTACGTGACCGGTTCTGCGTTCCTCGAGTCTCCGGGCGACGACTCCACCCCACGCCGGTGCGGGCCGCCCCGGGAGCAGGGGAGAACGGGAGGCGCCGTGAGGTCTTGCACGGATCCGGTACAGCATCACCCGCACCTACGTCACGCGGCACGTCGGGGACTGTTTCGTGGCCTCCCGGCGCCCGGGCTGAGGGAGCAGCCCTGCGAACCGGCAGCTGACGTCCGGGTGAATCATGGTCGGCTCCCGCGATCGACGGCCGTGTCGCCAGCAGTTTCCGACCGCGCGGTGTAGCGTCGATATCCAGCAGTCGTGGTTCCGAAGTCCCGTGCGCCCGTGATCACGATCATGGGCGTTCTTGCTGTTCAGCGCCGCTCCGGACCAAGGCGATCACCTCCCGGGCCCGCAGGGTGCGTGCCCGGTCTTCCTCGAAGGAGCAGGCCATGGCCAAGGGCACCGTCAAGTGGTTCAACAGCGAAAAGGGATTCGGCTTCATCGAGCAGGAGGGCGGCGGACCTGACGTCTTCGCCCACTACTCCAACATCGCCGCTCAGGGCTTCCGCGAGCTGCAGGAGGGGCAGAAAGTCGAGTTCGACGTCACGCAGGGCCAGAAGGGGCCGCAGGCGGAGAACATCCGACCGGCGTGACACGGGGCCCAGCGGGGCCCCAGGAGGCCCCCGCTGGGACACCTGCCAGATGATCACCAGCTCGGATCAGGGTCGTGGCGCTCAGACGCCCGACCCTGATCAATCTTCTTCCTGCTCTCGGCGCTTCAACGCTCTCCGGATCAGCAAGAAGATCGCGATGGCGACCAGGATCATCCCCATGAGGATCAAGGCTGCCCCGATCACGATCAGCATCGTCCCCAGCAGGATCAACATTGTTCCGATGACGAGAAGAAAGATCGCAAGGACGGTCACAGTTGCCTCCCGTCCCCCCTCCCGACTCTGGCTGTGTCTCGTATTCAATGCAAGCACTTCCGGACGGGACCGCGTGATGGCACCGCCCGGTTTTCTCGGTCGGGCGGGAGCACCGAGCACCAGCTGAACCGGGTCCTTCTGGAGGAACCTGCGCGGCGATCACCGAGATCGTCGAGTTGCGCAGCGGCCAGTTCCCTGAGCTCTGGCTGCCGGAGCACCCGCCGGCGGACGGCACGGAGCAGTCCCGGTGCGCACGGTCGTGGTCGGCCGACCAGACCAGAGGGGGTTCGAAGCCCTGTCGGGCCCCGATACGGTGGCCGCGTGAACGGATCGAACGCCCCGACCGGACCCGGCGCACCCGCCCACCCGGACACACAGAGTGCGTTGCTGCGCCTGCTGGGAACCGACGAGGCAGCCGTCTCCTTTTTCGCCGGAGTCGCGGACCTCGACGCGACGGATCCGGAGTCCCATGCGCTGGAGGACGGCGTCCGGCTCGCTTCCGGGGCGCGACTGGAGCAGTTCGCGCGGGCGGGTTCGGGGGATGCGTACTGCTTCGTCGGCGACGGCGGAGAGGAACGCCCGGTGGTGTACGTGAGCCTCGACGGCGAGGCCGGCCCGATCGCCAGCGGGCTGCCTGAGTTGGTGCGGCTGTGTCTCGTAGTGCCGTGGTGGCGGGACGCACCCGGTCGCACGGACGCTGAACTCCGGGCACTCGCCGACGAGTACCGGCAGGACGTGCGCGAGTTCGACAGGCGACGCGACCGCGCGGCCCGGGCTCTTGGTCTCGACCCGGCGGGACTGCCCTCCCCGACCGCGGTCCTGTCTCGACTCGGGGCGCTTTCCCGGGGGCCGGTGGCGGCGGCATGCCTCGTCGTCGGTTACGACGGCGACCCACTCGACCCGCTGTTCGGCTGGGCCCGGGGCCATCACGCACGGCCCGACTTGTAGCCGTCGACGTCGAGCGCCTTGCCGCTGTCCTGCCCGCCGGCCGGCTCACGGCCGTCCCCGGCATCACCGGAGACCTGTGGATCTCCGGCAGCACCAAGGGACTGCTGCACTCCACCGACGGCGGCCGCACCTTCACCACGCTCAAAACGGTGCGGTCCGCCTCCGCCCTCGGCTTCGGCAAGGCCAAGCCGGGCACCAACTACCAGGCCCTGTACCTGATCGGCACCGTCAACGACGTCACCGGCGTCTTCCGCTCCACCGACAAGGGCGCCACCTGGCTCCGCGTCAACGACAACGCCCACCAATGGGGCGCCATCGGCGGCGTCGGCGTCATCACCGGCGACCCCGACACCTACGGCCGCGTCTACGTCGGCACCAACGGACGCGGCCTGCAGTACGGCGCCCGTCCTGACCCCACGCCCGAGCGGGGCCGCGGGCGCGACGGCCTCACCCAATGAGCTGGCCGCCTGGCGCTGACCGGCGTCCAGCGGCCCTCCGGTGCCACTCGGCGACAGCGTGGGAGTGCTCCAGCCCTGTGAGGGGGGAGAAGCATGATCACGACTGTGGCGGCGATGGGCGGCCTCGTGGGCTTCATCGTGTCGCTGGTGTTCTTGGCGCGCGTTCCGCGATGAAGCGGCCGAACTCCTCGAGGCCCTGGCACCCGCGCTGGCCCAGATGTGCAACGTGTCTGGACGGCAGACACCGGATGCGCCATACCAGCGGGAGCGAAGGCCACCCTGATCGACCACACCGGCCGTGCCTGGGCCGTCGAGTCGCGCGCCCCGGCGCTCGCGCCCACGCGGCCCGACTTCGCCGGCTTCCTGCGTCGCGTCACGGCCTCGGCGCAGGTCGCCGCCAGCGGACTTCAGGCATCGAGTGAAGGGTGGCTCGCGCTGCAGGTCCTGAAGGTGGCCGATCCGCTGGGACGGCCGGAACCGGCCGTACTGGTGCGGGAGCTTGGCGGCCCCCACTCGCCGAGCCGGCTGCTGCTGAGGGTCCTCTGGCTGTGCTGCTCCATCAGCAGAGCCGCTGCGCGTTGCCGGCCTTTCCGGCTGTCAGTCGAAGATGTCCAGGAGGTCCACGCGGGAGCCTGCGTCGTCGGCGGGGCGGGGCCGCATCGGGAGCGGATCCGGGTAGGTCTCCGCTGCGGCCCTCACGCGGACGATGTCGGGACCGCCGCACGCCGCGACCGCGAAGTCGCCGAAAATCTTGGCGAATGCGGCCGGGTCGCGGAACTCCACGCCGAACGCTCGGCCGTCCCGCAGCGGCACCCACACCACCCGGTCGGAGCGTGTCCATTCGAGCACCGGCTGGTCGTCCGCGGTGGACCGCCCCTCCAGCCACAGCCGCGCCACGTGCAGCAGGTTCACCTTCTCCATCGGCAACCGATTGCGCCGCACCTGCAGTTCACGCGTCGTCAGCTCGACGCGCTGGTCCTTCTTCGGGTACCAGACGAGACCGATCCCGAACGGCACCCACAGCAGGATCCCGATCATCGGCCAAACCAGAGCGTCACCCCACGACCGGAGCAGCCCGCCGTCCAGCAGGTACAGGGCTCCGAAGACCACAACCCACTTCGCCGTCATCCGCCAGAATCCGCTGCTCTGCCGGTACAAGACCCGTCGTTTCCCCGTGTTGGCCATGCCCGCACATTAGCCGCCGCCCCGCAGCTCACCGTAGGCGCCCTTCACCGCCGGGGGAGGTAGCGTCACCGAAACCTCCGTCGACACACCTCACTTCGGTCCACAGGCGTGGTGACGTCACCAGTTGCGCGCCGCTGGGCGTCAGAGGCGGCGTGCGCCGCCACGGCCCGCTTCTCTCTCAGCCCTTCACCGACCCCGACGTGAGCCCTTGGACGATGTGACGGCTGGCGAAGGCGAACAAGAGCATCGTGGGCACGATCGTCAGCACGGCCGCCGCGGACATCGAGCCCCAGTCGATGTTGAAGCTGGAGATGAAGCCGTTCAGGGCAGTGGGAACGGTCTTGTTGCTGTCGCTGTTCATGAGGGTCACCGACAGGAACAGCTCGTTCCAGCAGTTGACGAAGTTGAAGATGAACGCGGCGATGATGCCTGGACGCATCACCGGCAACAGGACCCGGAACAGCGCCGCGAAGCGCGACAGACCGTCGATCATGGCGGCCTCCTCCAGCGCGTCCGGGATGTTCTCGAAGAAGCCGCGGAGCATCACCGTGCAGAAGGGGATGCACACCGCGATGTAGACGAGGATCAGGCCGAGGCGGTTGTCGACCAGCTTCAGGTCGGTCATGAGCAGGTAGAGCGGTCCGAGCGCGATGAACGACGGGATCATCTGGGTGACCAGCGCGGCCATCAGCAGCGCGGACTTGGTGCGGAACTCGAAGCGGGCCAGTACGTACGCCGAGAGCATCGAGATCGCCGTGGCCGTCACGCCGGCCACGGTCGAGACGATGAGGCTGTTGGTGAGGTAGGTGCCGAAGTCGGCGGTGCCGAACAGGCCGCGGTAGTTCTCCAGGGAGAAGCGCTCGGGCCAGTAGGCGATGGGGAAGTGGAAGATGTCGCCGGGTGCCTTCAGAGAGGTGACGGCGATCCAGTAGAGCGGGAAGACGGTGAAGAGCAGCCACCCTCCGAGGAAGGTGAACTTGACGGCCCGGCCGGCCGCGGACCCCTTGCCGGTCACGACCTCACCCCTTTCTTCTCACGCGTGGCCATGAGGAAGAACACCGCGAACACCAGCAGCGCGGCCACCACGAGAAGGCCGAGCGCCGAGGCCCTGCCGTAGTCGCCCTGCTGAGTGATCTTGATCATCCAGGTGGTCACGATGTGCGTCTCGTTGTTCGGCCCGCCGCCGGTCATGCCGAAGATCAGGTCGGGGAAGTTGAAGATCCAGATCACGCGGAGCAGCACGGTCAGGGCCAGCGTGGTGCGGATGTACGGGATGGTGATCTGGAAGAGGGTGCGGGTCCTGCCCGCGCCGTCCAGCGCCGCCGCTTCGTAGAGCTCGTCGGGGATCGACTGGAGTGCGGCCAGGATCATGATGGTGAAGAAAGTGACGCCGTACCAGATGTTGGCGATGAGCACGGCCACCATCGCCGTCTCCGGATCCGCAAGCCAGGCGATCGGCTCGTCGATCAGACCGGCTTTCTGCAGCAGGTCGTTCACTACACCGAACTCGCTGTTGAACAGCCAGCGGAAGAGGATGCCGATGAGGAACCCGGAGATGGCCCAGGGGAAGAAGATCAGTGCCTGGTACAGGCCGCGGAGGCGGAAGCGCCGGCGCAGCCAGAGCGCGAGCGCGAAGCCGATCACCAGCTGCGGGACGATCGAGCCGACCACCCACAGGGCGGTGTTGCTCAGTACGGTCCCCCAGGCGGGGTCGGCGAAGACGTCGCGGAAGTTCTTCAGCCCGACCCACGAGGTGTCCGTCAGGTCGGTCAACTTCCAGTTGCGGAAGGCCATCTGGCCGCCCGCGATCACGGGGTAGTAGGTGAAGATCGCCACGAAGACCGCGGCAGGCGCCATGAAAGCGGCGATGCTGAGACCGCGCCGGGTGGTGAACTCGCGCTTGCGCCTGCCTCCGCGGGGCAGGCCGCTCCCGCCGGAGGCCGCCCCCGCGCCCGACGGCGTCTTCGACGTCCTTGTGGAGGTGACGGACATGCCTACTGCTCCTGCCGCCACTTCTCGGTCCAGTACGCGTCCCAGCCCGCGAGCAGCTTCTTCGGCGTCGTCTTGCCGAGGATCAGCTTCTGCACGTCGGTGTCCGCCTTCTGCTGCCACTCGGCCCACCAGCTGACGCCGCGCGGCTGGGTGACGACCAGGTACTTGTCCGGCTGCTCGGTCATGGTGACGTAGCTCGACCAGGGGCCCGTCTTGTAGAAGGGGTCGCTGATCGCGGACTTGAGGATGGGCACCAGGCTGTTCTTCTTGGTGAATGAAGTCGACGCCTCGCCCTGGGACAGGAACTCGACCAGTTTCACGGCCTCGGCCTTGTGGCCGCTGCCCTTGGCGACGCCCCAGCCGGCGGTGGCCAGCGGCTGCACGGTCTTGCCCTCGGGGCCGGCCACCAGCGGGGCGGTGGCCCACTGGTCCTTGGAGATCGACTTCGACTCCGAGACCGTGGCGATCACTTCGGGATCCTGGAGCAGGAACGCCGTGGAGCCGTTGGAGAAGGCCTCGACCATCTCCGGGTAGCCCCAGGAGACGGAGGACTTCGGGGATGCCTGCCTGAAGAGCTTGAGGTAGGTCTCGATCGCGTCCTCGGCCTCGGGAGCGGAGAAAATCGTACGGCCGTTCTTCAGCTTGAAGCCGTTGGCCGGGTCGACCTGGTCGGCGAGGTAGGCCTCGATGGCGGCGGTGGCGTTGCTGTTGGAGTTGGCACCGCCGCGGAAGGCGTAGCCGAAACGGCGTTGGGCCGGGTCGTGGATGGCGGACGCCTGCTCCAGCAGTTCCTGCCAGGTGGCCGGCGGCTTGTCGAAGCCTGCCTTCTCGATCAGGTCGGTGCGGTAGAAGAGGCTCAGGCCGTAGAAGCCGTACGGGACGAAGTACGTGCGGCCCTCGGCGTCCTTCGAGGCGTTGACGGCGTTCTCCGTCATGGCCTGCCAGCCCTTCCAGCCGTCCAGGTCCTTCTTCATGTCGTACAGCCAGCCGTTGTTCGACCAGGGGCCGACGGTGATGTCCCGGACCTCCAGGACGTCCACCCCGCTGCCGGACTGGAGCATCTGCTGGAGCTTCTGGTCGGCCTGCTCGGTGGGCGGGGAGACCAGGTTGACCTTGATCTTCGGGTTCTGCTGCTCGAAGTCGGCTATGAGGTCCTTGAGCAGGGCGGTACGGGTCGGGTTCGTCAGGCTCTCGACCATGTCGAGGGTGACCGTTCCGCTCGCCTCGGGGCTCATGGTGGAACAGCCGGTGAGGAGGGTCGCGGCGGCGGTGCCGAGCGCGAGAACTGCCGTCCTTCTTCTCATTGTGCTGACCTCTTTCCTGAGTTCTCTCGTGCCCACGTGCTGAGGACCGGGACGCAGTCCTCGGCGAAGTACTCGTAGTCGGCGGCGATGTTGTAGACGTGGGCGGACAAGCGCATGTAGCCGATGCCGTCGAAGCTGGTGAAGGCCGCCTCCACGCCCAGTTCCCGGGCCGCCCGGTCACGCAGGGCGTCGGCCTCGATCCGGTCGGCGGCGAGACCGTCCGGCAGGCGCACCAGGCGCATGCCGGGCACGGGCATACCGACGTCGACCGAGGGGTTCACGCCGGTCGCTTCGGCGAGCGCGGTGCCGATGACACGGGCGCCGTAGGCGGCCAGGTCGTCCATGTAGCGGCGGGCGGCCGTCCAGCCCCAGGTGCGCTCGACGAAGGCGAGGGACGTCGGCGCGGCCAGCTGAGCGGTGGCGTCGACGGTGCCCTGCTGGTCGAAGCGGTCGGGGAAGGGATCGGCCGCGGCCCAGGAGTCGATCAGGGGGTAGAGGTGCTCGCGCAGCGGGCCACGGGCGATCAACGCCGCTGTGCCGCGCGGGGCGCATCCCCACTTGTGCAGGTTGCCGGTCCAGAAGTCGTACGTGGCTCCGGCGAGGGGCGCTTCGAGCAGGCCGGGCGCGTGTGCGCCGTCGACGAGGACGGGGATGCCGCGCCGGCGGGCCTCCGCCCCGATGCGTTCCACCGGCAGCCGGCGTGCGGTCGCCGAGGTGATCTGGTCGACGACGACGAGTTCGGTGGTGTCGCCGAGCTCGGTGGTGACCGCCTCGTACGCCTGGTCCTCGTCCGCGTCCAGCGGCACCCGGGCGGTACGGACCCGCCCACCCCAGCGGCGGGCCAACCGCTCGGCACCCATCGTCACGGCCCCGTAGCCGTGGTCGGTGACGAGGATCTCCCCACCCGGACGGAGGGTGAGGGCGGCGTAGACGACACTGGCGCCGGCGCTGGCGTTCGGCACGAGGGCGAGATCGCCGGCTTCGGCCCGCAGGAAGTCGGCGAGCTCGACCCGAGTGGCGGCGAGGCGCTGGGGCAGCGCCGGGAACCACACCACGGGGGAGCGTTCCATCTCCGCGCGCAGCAGTTCCTGCCGCTCCTGGGCCACCAGGGGAACGGCCCCGAAGGAGCCGTGGTTCAGGTGTTTGAGGACAGGGTCCAGCGACCAGGCCCGGTCGGCGGTCCTGCCGTCCGCCAGCAGCAGGGGGCGCGGTGCGGTGGTCACCTCGATCTCGCTCACAGGACTCCACATGTGGGCAGGGTGGTCCTGCGGAGGGTCTGACTCCGCCGGACACATCTGATGACTCGGCATCCTGCCCAGCTTCTCGGGCGGAAACAAGGGTCGTACAGTGAAAGTCATCAGATGACTTTCCTGGGAAGTGTCCCCGACGCATCTGATGGCTCGCTGGGCCTCGCTACAGTGCTCCGAGGGACGCGGCCTGATCGCGGCTTGTCAGGCAAGGAAGAAGGGGACGGATGTCCGCAGTCGAGAAGGCCTTCCACGGCCTGCGGCACATGATCGGGACGGGACGCCTCGGCCCGGGCGACCGCATCCCGCCCGAGGGGGATCTCTGCGAGGAACTGGGTGTCTCGCGGGGGTCGCTGCGCGAGGCGGTACGGATGCTCGCCGCCCTGGGCGTCATCGAGCCGAGGCACGGCTCGGGCACGTACGTCTCGCAGCTGAGACCCCAGGACGTGATCGGCAGCCTCTCCCTGACCCTCGAACTCCTCCCGTTGTCGGGCCTGCTGGAGGTCTACGAGATCCGGCGCGTCCTCGAGGCGCACGTCGCCGCCCAGGCGGCGGCCCGCTGCACCCCGGAGACGGTGGACACGCTCTTCTCCCTCATCGAGGACATGGAGGCCACGAGCGACCCCACCGAGGCGTCGGAACTGGACCACCGCTTCCACGCGGAGATCGCCCGCGTGGGCGGCAACCCGACCCTGGCCACCCTCCTGGCGGTCTTCCGTGCCCGCTCCCGCAAGTACCAGGTCTTCACCCTGCCCGAAGGTCCCGAACTGCGCAGGAAGAGCGACGACGACCACCGCATCCTGGCCGCCGCCATCGCCGACCACGACCCGGTCGCGGCGGCCGGCGCGGCGCAGGCGCACGTCGCCCAGACGGAGCGGTGGCTGCGGGCGTTCATGCCGCCGGTCGAGGAGACCGGCGGCGCGGACTGAGCATCATGCGGCAGGCGGACGCGCCGCTTGCCGGCTCGCCCTCCTCGTGGCTGTGCGTGCGTCGCCGAGCAACTCGGCGACTTCGGTGAAGGCTCCCCGGGCGACGGCCGCGACGATGGCGTCCTCGCCCTCGAAGGACCCGTGGAGCACCGGCTGGCGGGTGCTCCACGCGCTCGGCGAGGCGACACCTGGTCACCGCTTCCCGGCCTTCAGCCTTTCGCGGCTTGCCACCGCCCAACGCCTCCCGCACAGAGCCCTCTTGGGGGGTTCCGCTCGCCCCGGCCCACGGGGGCAGTATCGTCCAGGGACCTGAAGAGCCCAAAGGCCACTGCCCGTTGCCTCGGCCAGGGCCTCGGGTACGGCCGTTGACGGGATGGGGAGACGCGATGACCACCGGCGAGGTGACGGCACCCGGTCGACGCCGGATGTGCGAGGGAAAGCGGGCCCCGTGGCCGGCTTCCTGAGACCCGCCGCACCGCGGTTCGTCGTCGACGTCTCTCAGAACGAGCACCTGCCGGAGGGCGGCCGGGAGGTCGACGCGATCGTCACGGTCACGGCGACCGGTGCCGCCGGCCGCCTCACCGGACCGCACCCGAACCGGACGGCGTCCGCCCAGGGCGTGGCGGTGGCGATCATGGTCGACTGTTCCGGGTCGATGGCCTTTCCGCCTGCCAAGATGCACGCTGTCGAGGCGGCGACGGCCGCCGCGATCGACACGGTGCGCGACGGCGTGCACTTCGCCGTCGTGGCCGGTACCCACCGGGCCGAAGAGGTATATCCCGGTGGTGGCACCCTCGCGGTCGCCGACGCCCGCACCCGGGAAGAGGCCAAGCGCGCCCTGCGCACGCTCACCGCGGGCGGCGGCACCGCGATCAGCACGTGGCTGCGGCTCGCCGACCGGCTCCTGCACTCCGCCGACGTGGAGATCCGGCACGGGATCCTGCTCACGGACGGACGCAACGAGTACGAGTCGCCCGAGGAACTGCGGGCCGTGCTGGATGCCTGCTCCGGCCGGTTCACCTGCGATGTGCGCGGGGTGGGTACGGACCGGGCGGTGAAGGAGATCACGGGCATCGCCTCGGCGCTGCTGGGCAGCGCCGACATCGTGGCCGATCCGGCCGGCCTGGTGGACGACTTCACACAGTCGATGGCGAAGGCGATGGGCAAGAAGGTCGGTGAGGTGGCCCTGCGCCTGTGGACGCCCGTCGGCACGGAGGCCGTGTTCGTCAGACAGGTCGCACCCACCGTCGTCGAACTGACCGACCGGCGTACCGAGGTGGGCCCGCGCGCCGCTGACTATCCCACGGGCTCCTGGGGTGATGAATCCCGCGACTACCACGTCCGCGTCCGTGTCCCCGCAGCGGACATCGGCCAGGAGATGCTGGCAGCCCGTGTCTCGCTGATCATCCGCAGAAGCGACGGCAGCGCGGACGCCACGGCCCACGGGCTGATCCGCGCGGTGTGGACCGACGACACCGAGGCCGTCACCTCGATCAACCCGCAAGTCGCCTATTACACGGGACAAGAGGAACTGGCATCGGCCATCCAGCAGGGCCTCGACGCCCGCAGGGCCGGTGACGACGACGGCGCCAGGGCCGAACTGGGCCGCGCGGTGCAGCTCGCCGGCACGCTGGGCAACGAGGACATGGCGCGACTGCTGGCCGAAGTCGTGGACGTGGTCGATGCCGCGACAGGCACCGTCCGGCTGAAGACGGAGGTCACGGACGCCGACGAGATGACTCTGGAGACCCGGTCGACCACGAGGGTCCGCGCGGTTCGGCCCCCCGGTGCGCTGGGCGACATCGCCGCCCCGCCGAAGCTCGGCGCGGGCCATCACGGCCGGCCCGGGGCGCAGGGCGCCGGCGTTGCCGGGCACGGCGGCGAACCGCGCTTCCTGGAAGCGGAGTTGGTCGAGCAGGCGTCTCCCGGGCGCGAGGTGCCCCTGCACGTGCGGGTCACCAGGGCAACCGGTGGCCCCGGCGTGGCACTGGGCGGCTTTCCCATTCCGGCGGCGGGTGCGCGGCTCCTCATCACCGTGCACGCTCCCGGTCTGCTGGCCCTGGGGGATCTGCAGCAAGTGCTGACCGTTCCCCCAGGCCAGGACTCGCACTGGCTTCAGTTCGGCCTGCGCACCATGACACCGGGACTGCACACCGTCACCGTGCGGGCCTTCCACAAAGGCTCCTTCCTCGGTGAACTGCGCGCGCAGATCTCCGTGCAGCCGGACACCCCGGCGCGGGACGGTCTCCCGCGCACGGCACCCCTCACCTCGCTCGCGTTCGATCCGGGAGAGGTGACCCTTCAGGTCCTCAAGGGCGCGGACGGGGCCTACAGCTTTCAGCTCCTCAGCGAAACCACCTACGCCCCCGAGTCCTTCCGCCTTCTGGCAGGCGACTCCCATGGTGCGCGGGAACGGATCTACGACGAACTGCGGCGTACCGCGGCCGCGGCCGGGCAGGCGGGAGACGGAGATCAGGGCAGGGCCCGACGCCGGCTGATCAATCTCGGGGTGCAGTTGTGGGCGACGGCCGTGCCGGACGCCGTGCGCGAGCAGTTCTGGGAGGTGGTCGGGCATGTCACCGCCTTGACCGTGCTCGGCGAGCACGACGTCGTTCCCTGGGAGCTGCTGTACCCCCTCGACGGCCGACGGGAGGGCGACGGTTTCCTCGCCGAGTGGCTCCCGGTGGTCCGCCGGGTTTTCGGGCAGGACCGGGTGCGCGAACTGTCCCTGTCCTCCGCCGCGTTCGTGGTGCCGCCGGGCTCGCCTCCCGAAGCCGAGCGTGAAGTGGTCGCGCTCCGGGCCAGACTGGGCGACTCCGTGACCGACGGCGGGACTCTGACCCACCGCGCCGCCGTGAGCGACCTCATCGAAGCAGGACTCCACGGCCTGCTGCACTTCGCCTGCCACAACTCCTTCACGAGCGCCGGTTCCCACGTGACGATGGCGGATGGCCCCTTCGACCCCATCGACCTCGCCTACGCCACCCACTCCGGAGCCCTGCGCACCACCCATCCGCTGGTCTTCTTCAACGCCTGCCGCAGCGCCGGACAGATCGACTGGTTCTCCACCAGCCTGGGCTGGGCGCCGCAGTTCCTCCAGGCCGGCGCAGGGGCGTTCATCGGCACACTGTGGCCCGTACGGTCCGACTCCGCGCTGCTCTTCGCCGAAACCTTCTACGAGCACCTGGTCGCCGGGGGCCAGAGCCTGGGGCAGGCGTCCCTGAACGCACGACGGGCGATCCGCGACCACGGCGGTGACCCCACCTGGCTGGCGTACGCCGTGTACGGCAGTCCCGCGGCCCGCGCCGCCACCCCCAGCCACCGATGACACCAAGGACACACCCGGACAGGAGAGGCATGGACGAGCCGGTCTTCGTCATTCACGGCGTCGGCAACCGAGACCCGCACGCATTCACCGCCACTGTCGCGGCGCTGCAGGCCGCAGCGGGGACCACCCTGGTACCGGTCTACTGGGGGGACCTCGGTGCGGACGACCGTTTCGTCGACCTGGCGCTTCCGCCCCGCCCCGCCGGACTGCGGGACACACCCGAGACCGATGCCCCACCGTCCGAGGCACTGCTGGCGGCCCTGCTCGACAGCACCGGAGCCGCACAGTTCCCCCCGGGGCGCTTGCCGGAACCCGTGTGCGACGCGGTCCACCACCACTTGGACGCGTCGCGGGACAGCGGACTGCGTGACGGCCGCGACACTCCGGACGCGGAGGAAGTGCTCGCGACGCTCACGGAGGAATGGCCGGCCACCCAGTGGCTCTCACGGTCCGATGACCCGTCCCTCCTCCACGAGACGGGAAAGGCCATCGCCCGTGCGGTCACCGACACCGACGAGCCGGACGCGTCATGGGCCGGGCTGCGCGGCCCGGCGCCCGCCCGCGGCCCTCTGCGGCCCCTGATCAGGCGTCGGCTCGCGGACCTGGACCGCGTCGCGGGTGCGGCGATGCGGGCCGTCGCCGGCAGGATGAACCACAGCCTGCGCCATCACCTCGGCCCGGGCGCGACCAGGTTCCTCGGTGACGTCCTCGTCTATCAACGCCATCGCGAGCAGATCCACGCCCGGGTGCGGGAACAGATCGCCGCCGTCGACCCCGAACTGGGGCGCCGTCCGGACCGACCCGTACGGCTGGTCGCGCACAGTCTCGGCGGGGTGATCGCCGTCGACATGGCCACGGCACAGGAACCGCTGTGGACTTCGGCGCTGCTCACCTTCGGATCCCAGCCCGCGTACTTCCACCTCTGTGACCCGCGCGGAGGCCGACTCTCGCCCCACACCGGCCAGGCCCCGGTCGTCCTGCCGGACTCCCTGGCCCGCTGGACCAACCTGTGGCAGCCCTTGGACGTACTCGCCTTCGCCGCTGCCCGGGTCTTTCGCCTCGCCGACGGCACACCCCCGGTCGACCTGCCGCTGCCTCATACCGCCAGCGCGGGGCTGTGGACACATTCCGTGTACTGGAACCTGCCGGAACTCGCCGCCGCGATCAGCGACGTGATGCAGCCGCAGACATCGTGACTGTCCCCGATGACCAGGCATTCGCATCGGCCCGGACCTGCAACTGGCAGTTCACCCTTGGCTTGCAGCTCGCCCCCGTGCCGGAATGGATGGTGCCCACGGCCCATCGACGGCGAGGCGGAGAGGCAGAGTCGACACGTGAGGGTGTCCCGGCCGGTCAGGGGCGCTCGGGCGGGGTGGGGTGCGTGGCTGCCAGGTGGGCGTCGAGGTCGGCTTGGCCGCCCGCACCCAGTACCCCGGTTTTCACCGTGAGCCCGCTCGGGGGATGCCGGCGCAGCTCCTGGCGGGCGAGGCGGGAGACGAGGGCGGGGAAGGCGGGCCGCAGCGGCTGGCACCAGCGCAGCCAGGGGGGTGCGTAGATATGGCGGGCACGGCGTGTGATGCCGGAGGTCAGCCATGCGGAGACCTCGGCGGTGCTGTGCACCTTGCGTGCGAAGCGTGGCTGGTTGCGGCGCAGGGCCTGCAGGACGGGGTGGTCGTCGATGCCGGTGATCATGTCGGTGCCGGTCCAGTGCAGGTAGGCGATGCCGACGCCCACCCCGTCCGGTTCCACCTCGCCGCGCAGCGCCAGGGCGAACGACTCCACCCCGGCTTTGGAGGCGCAGTAGGCACTCATCAGCGGGGACGAGCCGAAGGCGGCGGTGGAGGCGATCTGGAGGAAGTAGCCGCGGGTGTGCGTGAGGTGGGGCAGGAAGGCGCGGGCGGTGTTGGCGGACCCGGTGAGATTGACGTCGATGACCCGCTGCCACAGGTCGGCCGGTGTGTGGACGAAGGGCCCGCCGGTGGCGATCCCGGCGTTGGCGACGACGACGCTGGCCTGCCCCAGCGTCTCGCTGATCTCGTGGGCGGCCCGAGCGAGTGCGTCCCGGTCGGTGACGTCGGTCTCGACACAGAGGCTCCTGCCGGGCAGGGAGTCGGCTGCCTTGCGGAGGGTGGCCTCTTCACGTCCTATCAGTGCCACCATCATCCCGGCGTCCGACAGACGCCGCGCGAGGGCCGCGCCCACACCGCGGGCGGCGCCGGTCACGACCGCGACCCGCCCTGCCAGCGGCGAGCCGGCCGCCCCTCGGGGCCGCCCTGACCCGGGAATCTCCCTCATACGTCCTCGCTTCCGTCGCCGCGCCGTCTGGGCGGCTCCCTCCAACCCCTTTCCGTCATACCCAGCCGAACAGATGCGTTCGAGATGTTTAGCCCATTCGGCGCCTGCGCCGGCCGTCGCGGGGCAGCCGCCACACGCCCCCCGTCCGGCACCTCTCCTGCGTCGCTCCGTATGCCACCGGCAGGGTGAGCCGGCGAGCACACGAAGAGGTCGCGATGAACGCGACCGCGGCACGCAAAGCGACCATCTTCCATGGGCCAGGCTTCCCAGAGCCGGTTCCGCACCGCCCTGGCAGCCGGTGTACGGCGCTGCGTCCGGCCGTCGGACGTGGCTCTCGTCTCGCCGGCCGAGCGGCACGCGAGCACCCCGCGCCGGACGGCGCGCGAGATCACCGCTGCTGCCCGGACGGAGTTCCCGTCGTACGCCGACGACGTCGCGGCCCTCGGTCGCTGAGAGCCCGCCTGGACCGGCCGGGGGAGTGGCCGCGCCGGCGAGAACTCGGTCTGCCCGGCGTCGGCGAACGGCGCTAGGGCGAGCACGGCAGCCAGTGCCGCGAACAACTCGAACACAGGCCTCGTCGGGGCACCGGCTGCGGCGCGTTCAGCCTTGAGCGGGGCAGAGAGGAAGCCCGGGAACCGGCTCGTAGTTGTTTCCTCCCGAGACCTTGGTGGCGGGGAACCAGCCCCAACCGCCGTAGTGCACGGCTTCGTCGCCCTGGGTCCACAGCCACCAGTTGTTGCGGGCGTTTCCGACTGCAGGGTTCTCCCAGTCCGGAATCCGCTTCTGACAGGCGAACCAGTTGGTGCCCGCGTAGAGGTAACCCGTCTTCAAGTACGAACTGTTGCTGCCGCGGGCGATGTCGCCGCTTTGGTAGTTGTAGCAGTAGGTCGTGTTCCACGTGGTCCCGGCGTAGTCGGTGACCCTCGGGCCCGCCCCCGAGCAGCCTGCGGCCGCGTGCGCCGGCGAGGCTGTGACCACAGCCCCGGCCGCCATCAGCGCGGCGGCGAGGGCCGTCCCCATGGTCTTCTTGATATCCATCCGGAGATGCTCCTGCCGTTTGGCGTGAGGTGTCGGTCGAGTGTGCTCCGCGGCTGCGGACGGTACGGTCGGCGGGCTGCCTGTGTCGCGGGCCGCCGGCCGGACCGTCGTTACCAGACGCCGCTCCGCACGTACGGGTTGACGGCCCGGAGGTTGCTGTCGTAACTGGCCCGGAACACGTAGTTCGGGTCGGATCGGGTGAGCCACCCGGAGGTGTGCGCGTAGCCGGTGCCGTCCGAGAGATAGGTGGCGTCGGCGAAGTCCCAGGTGCGGCCGCCGTCTCGGCTGATGTCCAGCCAGATCCAACCACGCGCGTCCCAGCCGGATCCGACGAGCCGCCCCCAGCCGTACTGGGAGCCGTTGTAGTAGCCGGAGCGGAGCTCGATGCCGATGGTTCCACGCTGGTTCGGGGCGTGGGTCACGCGGTTGGTGGTGGCCATCACCTGGTCGGTGTTGATCGTTTCGACTGCCGCGTGCGCGGGTGTGCCGAGCGCCGCGACCCCCAGCGCGCCCAGCGATCCCGCCACCGCAGCGGATCCGGCCGACCTCAGCAGTGTTCTGCGGTCCATGGAGCGACTCATGGGAGGTCCCCCTCGTGTCTGAACAACGGTGTTGACCTGTGGAAGCGTCGTGGACCGACCCTAACGAGGCGGCGGACGCCGAGCTCCTGACACATGTCAGGGCAGCGCCTGTACGGATGCACCGCGGGCCGCCCTGGTTGCGCCGCAGAGCCCGGGAGCTTGGTCATGGTCAACCCGTTCCTCATCCTCCACCTCACCCAGGCTCGGATCTCCCAGCCCGTCGGTCCAGGCGCGAGGTGAGGGGGCCGCTGGTCAGCTCCGTGACGGGGTCTTCCCGACGCACCTCGCCGGTGCCGTCGTCCGCGCCTGTGAGGGCGAAGTGTGGGGGCCCGGGTGCCGCTTGCCGGCGTGGTGGGTCACCCTGATGCCGATCACGCCCTCGGCGGGGGATAGGCACTCGGCGGTGAGCAGCGGCGCGTTGAGGGTGTCGCCCCTGCGAGTCACCCGCTTCAGGGAGACATGGGGGGTGAAGCGCTTCGACTCGGCAGGTACGTCACGGACCTTGGTGGCGTAGGAGAGCTGCACACCCTCGCGGACGAGTCAGAAGCCGTCGGTGAACTTCATGATCTTCCTTGGGTCGAGCGAGGGCGGTCGGATGGGAGAGCCGGCGTCTCGGACGTATCTTGATCGTACTCGGAACCACAACGCCTCCCAGAGGTTGCAGCTGGCCTTTTACCGCCCTGAACAGCACTGATTACGGTTCAAGCCGGCATCATCACATCCTGCCCAGTGGAGACGGGGGCTCGGGGGCTAGCGCGAAAGCCGGGCCGTGACGTATTAGTCATCCCACCAAACAAAACCGACCGGCGAAGGAGCCGGCAGTGCCGCAGCAAGAGTCGCACGTGGTTGAAGCGCTTCAACTCCTGTGTCGTGGACGGCCCCGCAGGGCCCTCACCTCGCTCGCCGCCGTCAGTGTCCTGGTCGCCGGGGCGTCCCTGACGGGCTGCGGACAGCAACGCGACGCCGACGTGTACACCGTGATGAACTCCTCGACCGACGAGTCGTACCACCGCTGGGACGCGGAGGCGATGGCGCGTTGCGGGAAGCGGCTGGGTGTGACCATCGAGCAGCAGAGCGTCCCGGCAGCGCAGGTGATGACCAAGGCGCTGCGCATGGCGTCCTCCAAGTCGCTCCCGGACATCGTCCAGTTCGACGCCTCCGAGATGCCGACCTTCGCCGACGCCGGCGGCCTGGTGGACCTGAAGTCCCTCGGGCTGACCACCGACGGCATCCCCGAGGGCATCGTCGACTTCGGCTCCTACAAGGGCACCTACTACGGCGCCGCGCGGTCCGTGAACACCCTCGCGCTCTTCTACAACAAGGACCTCCTCGACCAGGCGGGCGTGCGGGTGCCCACCACCTGGGCCGAGTTGCGCCGGACGGCGGAGAAGCTCACCCAGGGCAAGCGCTACGGCCTCGCCCTCAGCGCGGGCGGCGCCGAGGACGGCGTCTTCCAGTTCACGCCCTTCATGTGGTCCAACGGCGGCGACGAGACGAAGCTGGACGGCCCGCGGGTCGTCGAGGCGCTGGACTACTGGAAGGACCTGCTGGCGGACGGCTCCCTGTCGAAGTCGACGGTCAACTGGACGCAGGCGGACGTCAACGACCAGTTCATGGCCGGCAACGCGGCGATGATGATCAACGGTCCGTGGCAGGTGGAGACGCTCAACACCAAGAAGTCGCTGCACTGGGGCATCGCGCAGATCCCGGTTCCCGAGCCGGGCGCGGACTCGGTCGGCCCGCTCGGCGGAGCCGTGCTCACGGTGCCCAACACCGGTGAGAAGACGCGGGAGAGGACGGCCGGCCGCATCGTCGCCTGTCTGGCCGGTGAGAAGGAGCAGCTCACCTACGCGCTCAACAGCTGGATGGTGCCGGCCAACTCCAAGGCCGCCGCCGTGTGGCGCGAGCGGGTGCCGGAACTGGACGCGCTGGCCGACCAGGTGGCCGCCGCCCGGTCGAGGACCGCGAAGCTCGGCGCCGGCTGGTCGGGAGCGTCGCTCGCCCTGCAGAGCGCCTTCCAGTCCGCCCTCACCGGGCAGTCCAGCGAGGCCGCACTGGGGCGCGCCCAGCAGCGGGCGACGAGCGGGAACTGAGGTACGCGCACATGACCACGTCCACCGTCCCCGCCCCGGCCGCCGGCCAGGCGCCCAAGACGGCAGCCGCGCCGGACCCGGCCCGGCTGCGCCGCCGGCTCACCCAGTGGGGATTCGTCGCCCCCGCGGTCGTCTTCATGCTGCTGTTCTTCGGCTACCCGCTCGTCCGCAACGTCGTGATGAGCTTCCAGGACTACACGCCGAAGACGTTCTTCACCGGCGAGGCGCCGTTCAACGGCACCGACAACTGGGCCGACGTCCTCCAGGACGCCCTGTTCGGCAAGGCGCTGTGGCACACACTGGTGTTCACCGCCGGCTCGCTGCTCGGCCAGTTCTGCATCGGCCTGGCCCTCGCGGTGTTCTTCGGCCGCCGCTTCCCGCTCAACGGGGTACTGCGGTCGCTGATCCTGCTGCCCTGGCTGGTACC
The DNA here is from genome assembly GCF_042955215.1 of Streptomyces sp. NPDC012466. Lineage (NCBI taxonomy): Bacteria > Bacillati > Actinomycetota > Actinomycetes > Kitasatosporales > Streptomycetaceae > Streptomyces > Streptomyces sp. NPDC012466. Next base: position 318,176 of record NZ_JBIBEQ010000004.1, read on the forward strand.
CATGGTGGTGTCGGGCATCGTGTGGCGCCGCATCCTCGACCAGGACACGGGTGTGCTGAACTCGTTCCTGGAGACGCTGGGCCTCGGCGGCCACACGCCCTGGCTGACCGATCCGCGGATGGCCCTGCTGTCGGTCGTCCTGGTCAACATCTGGATCGGCATCCCGTTCAACATGGTCATTCTGTACGGCGGCCTCCAGGAGATCCCCAAGGAGCTGTACGAGGCGGCCTCCCTCGACGGCGCCTCCGCCTGGCGGACGTTCCGCTCCGTCACCCTGCCGATGCTCAAGCCGGTCATCACGGTCGTGCTGGTGCTGGGCTTCATGTCGACGGTCAAGATCCTCGACCTGATCCTCGCCCTCACCGACGGCGGCCCGGCCGATGCCACCCAGACCCTGGGCACGCTCACCTTCCAGAACTCCTTCGTGCAGCTGGACTTCGGGGCGGGCGCGGTCGTCGGCAACGTACTCATCCTGATCTCCGCGGTGTTCGCGGTGTTCTACCTGCGGGCCAACCGCACCGAGGGGAAGTGACGTCGATGGCCTCCCACACGCCCACCGCCGCACGCCGCCGCTGGGGCTCCACCGTCGCCGGGGTGCTGATCCTGTGCGTCATGCTCTTCCCGCTGTACTGGATGCTCAACACCGCGCTCCAGCCCGAGTCGGGCCTGCTGGAGGTCGACCCGGTGCCGGGCGGCCTCGATCTGTCCGGCTTCTCCAAGGCCGTCAGCGACCAGGGCGGCAACCTGCTGACCTCGCTGGCGGTGTCGCTCGGGGCGGTCGTGATCTGCCTGGTGATCGCGGCGCCGGCGGCGTACGGGCTGGCGCGGTTCGCGCTGCGCGGCTCGAAGACCATCGTGTTCGGCACGCTGATCACCCAGATGGTGCCGGGCATCGTCATCGCCAACGCGCTGTACAACTCGTACGTCGACCTGGGCCTGGTCAACTCCTACTTCGGCCTGATGCTGGCGGACGCCTCACTCGGCATCCCGTTCTCCATCGTGCTGATGCGCTCCTTCATGGTGTCGATCCCCGGCGAGGTCATCGAGGCCGCGCAGATGGACGGCGCCGGCCCGGTGCGCACGTTTCTCACGGTGGTGCTGCCGATGAGCCGCAACTCGCTGATCACCTCGGGGCTGTTCGCGTTCCTGTTCTCCTGGAGCGACTTCATGTTCGCGCTCACCCTCAACACCACCGACGACGTCAAACCGGTCACCCTGGGCATCTACCAGTACATCGGTGCGCACGTCGGCGACTGGGGCTCGGTCATGGCCGCGTCCGTGCTCTCCGCGGTGCCGGCGGCGATCCTGCTCGTCCTGGCCCAGAAGTACATCGCCGCCGGCATCACCGGCGGTAGCGTCAAGTGATCCCCACCGACCGACCAGGAGATGGACCTTCCGCGTCGGGGGAGGGGCTTGTGTTGGACGAGCTGCCCTGCCACAGGCCTGAACCAGGTCTACGGCCCCGCCGCCCCTCTCAGGGGGCGGGGCCGTGGTCGCTCGTTGTACCAGCGGTTGCCGTCACCTCCGATACAGGTGACGGCGAAGTTCCAGCCGTTGGCCCACTCCACCCCCATCGACTTGGTGCCCTTGTAGCACTTGCCGCCCATCGACTTCCAGCCGCTCAGGCCGCTGCCCGAACTCCACTTGGTGTACGCGACGTTGTTGGTGCCGATGACGAAGACCTGGGTGTGGCCGTTGGGAAGCCCGTGGGCCTTGTTCGACCCGCACAGGAAGCGTCCGCCCCACTTGCTGTAGGTGCAGACGCCGCTGGAGCCGACCTCCACCAGTTCGTCTCCGGGGTCGGTGTCATCGGCGAACGCGCTGGTTTGAGCGGCGGTGACCGCTCCGCCGGCGAGCATCAGCGTGCCGGCAGCCATGACGAGTGTCTTACGTAGTTTCCTTTGAAGGCGGCATAGCTACGGGCCCACAGCATCGTGAGCAACCGGTCAACACCCAACCTTGGGAAGCCCCTCCAGTCCGACACCGTCCACGCCAGCCGCCGCGCAGCAACAGCTGGATCGGTGATCGACGGCCACAGCGTCAGCTGCGCGGCCATGCCCTGATCGGTAACCAGTGACTCAGGCTGCGCGCCGCCGCCGGTACGGCCGGCCGGTCAGGTCGGTGTCGCCCTGGTGGATCAGGCGGAAAGCGATAGTGCGCCGACCACTGGGGGCGGTGCGAGGATCTTCGCGACGCGCTGTTTTGGCTGATCCTGTGAGTCTGTGTCGCATCCTTTCACGTCGCGGTTCGTTGTGGGTTGACGTGAATGACATACATGAGATTTGCGGATCGTCAGCGGTGCCGCGGTGCGGTCGGCGTTGGCGCCGGTTCTGGTTGTCGGCTGTTCCTGCGGTGGTGGCGTCGGGGGCGGTGTTGTTGGGGGTGGCACAGGGTGCGCTGGCGGCGTCGGTCGCTGCGTCGGGGTCCGCGTTCAAGGTGTCCGGTGATCGGTTGGAGGGCGACGGCTTCACCGTCATGCCGGGCGTGAACACCGAGCCAGGGGGACAGCGGCACGCGGTCTTGGTCGTGACGGCCCGCCAGGCCGAACTGAGGAATCTGTGCGTGAGTCTGCTGCTGCCCACGCCGTTGGGGAAGATGACGGTCGTCGTAAGGGCGGGTACCTCCCGGCCCGTCCAGGCCAGGGGTCTGTCGGTCGAGGCGAGCGAGGCCTTCGGCGATCTTCAGTTCAGACAGGTGGAAGCACAAGCCGGCAGTGGCGCCGGCGGGCACCGTGACGGGCTCGGTGGACTGGCCGGCAGCGTCTCGCACCTGGTGGCCGTCAACCCCAGGTTCACCGGTTGGCACGGCGCCGCCGGTTCTTTCACCCTGCATGACCTGAGCGTGCGGATGAAGCAGGGAGACCACGAGTGCTTCTGAGGATCCCAGCCCACCCGTCGTCCCGACGGGCCGCCGCCCGCCGCTGGTGCGCAACACGGCCCACCGGTTCCGCGGCTTTGATCTCCACGGCCGGCGCCTGGCTGATCGTGCTCCCCTTCCTCGGTACGCCGGGGGCACTGCTGCAGGCGGGCGTGGCCGGCTCGGCCGGGCTGGGGATCAGCGTCCCACTGCTGGCCTGCGGCCCGGTGCTGCTACGTCTGCCCGCTCTCCACGCCATCGTCGGACCTGTTGCCACGAGCCTGTCCATCCTGGCCCTGCTGACCTGCAATGTCGGCGGCCTGCTGATCGGAACGGCGTGCGGAGTTCTCGGCGGCAGCCTCGCCTTCTCCTGGAGACCTCCCACCGGCGAAACCAGCGCCTGAACTCCTCCTCGACCACACGTATCAGGCGTCCTCCGCACATGGTCCGAGCATCCTTCCGGGAAGCAGAAGGGCCCTTGCATGTCCACCCACTCAACGTCTTTGCCGACGGCAATTGTTGGTTGAAGGAGCGAACTTGCCCATTTACCCCGTGACAAACAGCCACATCCGATCCGCAACAGCGCACGCGCACTCCCACCGCCGCGTCGTCCCTATCACCCAGCCCGGTGCACACCGTCGCCCCGGACGCTTGTCGTCCGGCTCGCTTCCCCGAGTCCACCGCCACCGGCCGGGCACCACGGTGGTCGTCTCCGATACCCGCGCAGTGGGTTCGAAGAGGCCGCCCTCGCCACACAGCGCGCCTGGGCGCCACACGTCGCGGGAAACGGGGGCGTTCTGAGTGGCTGACATCCTGAGCCTTGCCGCCATCAACGACCCGGCACTGCGGATCGCCTACACGCACTGCCGGTCCAGGGTGCGGCAACGCGACACTGTCGAATACTCGATCATGCAGCTGATGCCACCGGTGCTGCGCCCGGCCTGCTGGGCGATGTGGGCAGCCTTCAGCGCGGCCGACGACATCGCCGACGCGGCGGAAGGCCCCCTCACCGACCGTGCCGCACGACTCGACGCGTGGACAGCCGCCCTGGAAAGGGAGCTCGTGGCCGGACACAGCGCCGATCCCGTTCGCCACGCGCTGATCGACACCGTGCGCAGGTGGCATCTGGATTTTGCCCAGCTGCAACTGTCCTTCGCCGCGTTGAAGGAAGATGCGCGCGGACGCCGCCTGGAGACGTGGCGTGAGTGGAGTGCCCGGGTCGGGGACTCCAACTTCTCCTGGGCCTCGCAGAGCATGACCTTGCTGGCCCGGGCCGGGGTGCCGGTGCCGATCTGGCTGCGCCGCAAGGACACCTACCAGCGCTACCTCGACGGCCTGTATCTCACCGACACCCTCACCGACCTGTCGCAGGATCTGGAACGGGGCGACATCAGCCTGCCCGCCGAGGTCCTCGACCTCTTCCCACAAGCCGCCGATCACCTGCGCGAGCGGCGCTGGAGCCCCGCCGTCAGCGAACTGGTCACCCACCTGACGGCACAGGCCCACCGCTGGTTGAATCAACTCGACCTCACAGGCGCGCTCCACCCGGGCCCGGCCGAGATGCTGCGCACCGCCACCCGCCTCTTCCACGCCCGTCTGGACGCGGTCCACGAGGCAGGGCCTGTCCTGCTGTCGCGTCCCGTCCTGCCCCCACGGAAAACGCGGTGGCAGATCCTCGCACCCGCCCGGGCCAGGGCAGCCCTCGCCTGGCGCCTGGCCCCCCTCTCCCCACCCCCGCGTCGCAGCGGCCCGGTCTGCCCCGTCCCCCACCAGGCCCGCTCTCCGCTCCCAGCGCAGGCACCACCGGGCCACCCCAGCGGCGCACGCCCGCCGACCATCCCCGCCGACCACATGCCCCGGCATGTCGCCGTCATCATGGACGGCAACGGCCGCTGGGCCACCAGCCGCAACCTGCCCCGCCACCAAGGCCACCGAGTCGGCGCGGACAGTGCCGTGCGGGACGTCATCTACGGCGCCGCGGAGATCGGGCTGAACTACCTGACCCTGTACGCGTTCTCGACCGAGAACTGGAAACGCGACAGCCAGGAGATCTCCTACCTTTTCGAAACCGTCCGCGACCAGTTGCGCGACATCGTCACCCACGACAGATATGGGATCCGGTTGCGCTGGGCCGGCCGTAACGAGGGCTTGCCCGAAGAACTGGTCGACAGCCTGCTACAAGCCGAGTCGACCACCCGGCACCGCACGGGCCTCACCGTCACCCTCTGCCTCAACTACGGCGGGCGCGCCGAGCTCACCCAGGCCGCTGCTCAGCTCGCCCGAGCAGCCACCGCCGGCGACCTCCACCCCGACCGCCTGAGCGAAGACGACCTGGCCAGTCACCTGCTCCTTCCCGACACCCCCGACGTCGACCTGATCTGGCGTACCGGCGGCGAGCACCGCATCTCCAACTTCCTCCTCTGGCAATCCGCCTACGCCGAACTCCACTTCACCGATAAGTACTGGCCCGACGTCGACAGACGCGACCTGTGGTTCGCTATCAGCAACTACGCCCAACGCGAGCGCCGCTACGGCACCGCACCGCCCCCGCCGACCTCAAGCCCGGACCGACTCACGACGCAGGACAGCGCACAGTGACCGGCACACCTGCGCCCTCCTCGATGTGGCCCCGTGGGCTCCGTTCACGTCTCCGCCACCTGCGATGTGGCTGCACAGGGTGCCGCACCGCCCGCACACGACGATCTGCGGCTGCAGCGCAGCGCATGAGTTCTCTTCGCGGCGGGTGACGGGCGCTCTCGGCACAGACGTGTGCCCCTGTCCGTTCAGGGGGTGAAGACCTGCTCGAGACGGTCGATGGCTCCGTCCGCGCCCAGGTGGTAGCGGAAGACCAGGCCGCTGTCGGGGTGTGCTTCCAGCCAGTCGAGAAACTCCTGCACGCCGATGGGCTGGTTCTCGGTGCTTGCCACGATGGGGTCGGTGACAGTGACGTACGCGGCCTGGTCCATGGGCAGGTAGGTCTCCTTGCCGACCGTCTCGAACGGTGCGCCGTCGGAATCCGGGGTGCCGCAACCCCAGTTGCCGTGTCGGATGATCAGACTCAGGGACCCGCCTTCGGGGGTGTACCGGTACACGGCGATTTCATCCGGCGAGATCGGCATCTTGTGGTCGCAGCCGTCGTCCTCACCGGCGGCGCCCGTGGGAGCCGTCGAGCCAGGGGCCGGCTTCGCGGGTGTTCCCGCTGGTACCGGGGGAGGGGACACCTTGCTGCCCGCCGACGGTGAGACCTTGCCGGCGGGCAGTGCCTGGGGGGTCGAGGCCCCGCCGGTGCCCTGCTCGGTCTGAGTCGGCGAGGAAGTAGCGGCCGACGCTGCTGTGCCTGCTGAACTGGGGGAGTCCGAGGAGCAGCCGGTGAGCGCCACGACGCCAGCCACGCAGGCGCCCAGGGTGAGCGTCCGGAACACGATCGGTCTGTAGCGGCGTGTGATCATCATGGTGTGTCCCCCGTTGTGGTGGCAGCGGTTACTGCGTAGCCGCGTCAGCTTGAGAGACCATATTCAGCCACACTCGCCACATCCGATTCCGCTCCGCTCCGTCTGTTGCGAATCGGTGACCGTATGCGGCTCCCATGGATGCTCACCGGTCGTTCGACGAAACCGCCACCCGTGCTCCGCACCCCCCTCCGGGATGCGACGGCGACGGATCGCCACGAGCTTCACCCGGCGCCGTGCTGCGGCTCCCGCCCACTGGTCACTCGCCGAAGAGAGGCACCTGAAGCACATGGACGTCTGTGCGGACGTGGTGTGCCCGGGCTGGCCGGCGCCACCGCCCGGCCGCGTCCCGGGGGACGTCGATGGCGGCGCGTCTGTGGAGTGCTCGGGATGCTTGCGGTGACGCCCCGGCCCCGTGGCGGATCCTCGCGGCCGACGGTCGCGAGGAAGTCGGCGGGCAGGAAGACGGCAGGCAGACGGCGCCGGACAGCCGCCTCGGCAGTTACCTTCACCCGCCATGTCAGCGGTGGCGGAAATGGTGCGGAGTGAGGACTCACTCACTGACGGAGTGAGTCCTCACTCCGTACTTTCGGGGTCATGACGGCACCCAAGGACAACCAGACCACTCGCCGCCGCGCACCCGGCATGTCGCCGGAGCGGCGCCGCGAAATGATCATTCAGACCGCGATTCCGCTGATCGCCGAGTACGGCGCCGCGGTGACGACCGCGAAGATCGCCCGCGCCGCGGGGATCGGTGAGGGCACGATCTTCCGGGTCTTCGCCGACAAGGACGAGCTGCTGCAGGCCTGCGTGGCCGAGGCGCTCTCACCCGAGAACGCGGTGCGCGAGCTCGACGCGATCGACGTGTCCCAGCCGCTGCCCGACCGGCTCGCGGAGGCGGCCGAGGCGCTGCAGGCTCACATGTCCAGGATGGGCGCGATCGTCGGCTCGCTGGGGCATCGCGGCGGGAAGCACCCCGGCACGGTGCGCGGCGCGGGCCGTGAGGAGTCCACGGCCCGTATCCGTGCTGCCCTCGCGGAGTTGCTGGAGCCGGACAGGTCCGCCCTGCGCCGGCCGCCGGAGCAGATCGCGGCCCTCTTCTTCGGTCTGCTCTTCACTCAGCCGCGCACGGAGGACGAGCCCGACCTGACCCCGCAGGAGCTGGTGGAGGTCTTCCTGGACGGGGCACTGTCGGGCGGCACCAAGTGAGTGCGCGCAGAAGACGCCTGGGGGTTACGGCCCTGGCCGTCCTGGCGCCCGTCCTGGTGTGGCTGGTCGCGGACCCGCTGCTGGGGCACCGGCTGCGGATCGCCGACGGCGAGCAGACGCTCGACATCGGCGCCGCGCCCGTGGCGGTCGTCGCACTGCTCGCGTCGCTTTCCGGCTGGGCACTGCTGGCCGCCCTGGAACGTTTCGGGGTGCGGCGCGCCCGCGCCATCTGGACCGGGGCGGCCGGCGTCGTACTTGCCGTGTCCTTCCTGCCGTTGGTCGGCGACGGCATGGACGGCGGCACCCGGGTATCCCTGTCTCTGATGCACCTGGCGGTGGCGGCGGTGCTGATCCCGGGGCTGGGCGGGCGGGCCCACCAGCACTCGGCCGGGGTTCACACGAAGGGGCTCGGGCCGGCGAACCGGACGACGACGCCACCGGCCGGTCCTGCGGCGGACTGACTACAAGAAGACCGCGACCATGCTCCCTGACCCTCGGCGCTGTCCTGGCTCCGTCGGTGTGGGCGGTTGTCAGTCGACGGAGGCCATGAAGTTCAGCATCCTGCGGTTGATCTCCTCAGCGTGGTCGATCTGCGGACCGTGGCCTGTGTTGGAGATGATCTCGGCTCGAGCGCCGGCAATCAGGCGTGGCACGCGCTCGGCCTGCCGTTGCGGGTGCAGGAGGAGGCTTCGCTTGCCGAGCACCAGATAGAGCGGGGTGCGGATGGTGGACAGCTCCTCCTCGGACAGGGGAAGCGGCGCCGGGCGGCGTATGCGGTAGGCCCTGACTGCCGTTCTGACCATCGTGCGCAGTTCCGGCATGACGAGGACCGGCTGTTCCAGCCAGGCCGCCAGCCGCGGGCGGAGCGCCTTGGGTGCGAAGGTCGCGAAGAGACCGGCGAAGATCCAGACGAAGAAGCGCAGGCCCACTTTCTCCAGGCCGCCGGGGTCGAGCAGTGTGACCGAGGCGAGGCGACCGGGCCTGCGGTGCGCCTGGTTCAGGGCAAGCCATCCACCGTAGGAGGTGCCGACGAGGTGTACGCGATCGAGGCCGAGTCCGGCGAGTGTCTCGTCCAGCCACTGTGCGGCGCGTTCTGGGTGGTGGATCGGCTCGCGCTGCACGCTGCGGCCGGGATCCCCCGGGGTGTCGATCGCGTAGACGGGGCGGTCTGCGCTGAGGGCGGGGGTGTTCGGGTACCACATGGCGGAGCAGGAGCCCGCTCCGTGCACCAGGACGACGGGCGTGCGGGACCGGGCAGTCTCGTTCGCGTGGCCGTAGCGGTAGACGTGCGTGGTGCCGAAGGACGTCTCCACGTCCTCTTCCGCGAGCGCTGGCGCTCCCAGCGCGTAGACCGCGTCGCAGGCCGTGAAATAGCGCTCCCGCCAGGCATCGCTTACGTAGCGGCCGACGTCGGCCTGGGTGCGGGCAACGGTCTCGGGCATGGCCACCTCCGGCGTATCGGTTTTGTGATACGAACGTACCACGAAGTTGGTACAGCTGTATCATCAAAAGGTCCCCGGGAGCGATAGCAGGAACGACGAGCGGAGAACCGGCCGATGCCCAAGCGCGTGGACCACGCAGAACGGCGCACCGAGATCGCCGAGGCGCTCGTCCGGGTCGCTGCACGACGCGGGCTGCATACCGTGGGAATGCGCGATGTGGCAGCGGAGGCGGGCGTATCGCTGCGGCTGGTGCAGTACTACTTCCAGACCAAGGAGAAGTTGCTTCTCTTCGGGCTGGAGCATCTGGCGGAGAAATTCGGGGAGCGGGTCTCCGCCCGTGTACGGGCCGCCGGGGACAGCCCTGGTCCGCGCGCGATGGTCGAGGCGCTGCTGATGGCGGCGCTGCCGACAGACGAGGAGAGCCGCAGCTTCCACCACGTCTACACGTCATACGCTGTTCTGGCCGTGAACGACCGGGCGCTCGCGGCCCAGCCCTTCATCAGAAACCCTGATGCCGCCGAACACGCCCTGACCTCACTCATTCGGCAGGCGCAAGAAGCGGCTCTGCTCGAGCCCGGTGTGGACGCACAGTTGGAAGCGTCCGGCCTGCTTGCCATGTCTGCGGGACTGGGCACCAGCATCCTCGTCGGCCAGCGCAGCCCGGAGTCCGCCGCCGCAGTCCTGGAGCACCATCTGAACCGAATCTTCCGCACCGGTGACGGGGCTGATTGATGCGCGCCGCCTCACCGCGGGGGAGCGCTGCATGTCCGAGCTGGTGGACTGCCTGCCGCTCGGGCAGCGGGGTGCGTTCCATGACCGCACGCTCAAGGGCCCGCCCAGCCCTGCGTTGCTTCGCCCTCAACGGCACCGACCACCGCAGCCCCGACGAGCAGAACGCGGCCGTCGGCGCATACATAACCTGGCGCAACGCCCGTGCCGAACCGAGAACCGACTTCGCGCCCGACTCACCCATCCGTAAGGGGACCGGATACCCCGTCAGGGCTGCCTGAGAGAGCTCTACGATCTTCGTATGAGCGACCGGAGCCCGGCAGGCGAAGAGCTGCTGACCGCCCGACTGTCACTGCGGCGTCCGACCGAAGCCGACATCGATGCGATCTTCGCGATCCACAGTGACCCCGCAACCTGCCTGCACAATCCCTCCGACGCCCTCGCCCGGCCCGAAGAGGCCGAGGAGCTCTATCAGCGCTGGAACAACCAATGGCAGAGCTGCGGATACGGGTACTGGGTTGTCCGACGCCACGACTCCGCCCGGCAACTGGGGTTCTGCGGGGTCAAGCCCATGGAGCTGAATGGCATGAAGGTCCTCAACCTCTTCTACCGGTTCGCCACCTCAGCATGGGGCCAGGGCTTCGCCGGCGAGGCCGCGATCGCAGTCACCAGCTGGGCATCCCGCCACGTCACCGACCTCCCGCTGATCGCCCGAGTCCGGCCGGCTAACGCTGCCTCGCAGCGCGTGGCGGTACGTGCCGGCCTGATCCGGGCAGAACACCTCGACGGCACCGGATACGACGGCTTCGATTGGATCTACGCAGCGAACCTGCCGAACTGAGCACCCTCCGATCATGTGAGCCCTCGCCGAAGGCCGCCCAGCGTTCCGAGCCGAGTCACTTGTGTTGTGACCGGATGGTTCACCGGGTTGCTGGTCGCGGCCGGGACCGGTGAGCCGGTTGGAGGTGGTGAAACGTTCGATCCGGCCCAGCTGAGGCTGGGGTAGTGCCAGTGCAGGCTGCCGTCGTACTTGCGGACGGAGACCACCACCCCAGCGGCATTCACGACCAGCACGCTACAGCCGTGGCCTGCCGCCTGATCGGGAACCGGCCATGCTCCAGTCCGCCGCGCGGTTTCCGTAGGCCGACCGACCTCCGCTTCGTAGGAGGTGACCGGCGGGCGTTCCCCCGAGTGGGTCGTTCGGGCGAGGCCGGGCCGGGCACCTGGAGTCCATGACCAACGACGCAAGCCGCATCCGGCTGGTGCAGACCGTCATCGACAGCACCGACGCCCGCAAACTCGCCGAGTTCTACCGGTCCCTGCTGGGGCTCGAATACGCGGAGGGGGACGAGCCGCCTCCGGCCGATCAGCAGGACGAGCGCGGCAGGGACTGGCTCGTCCTGCGCGATCCTGGCGGCGGACCGCAGCTCGCCTTCCAGCAGGTGGAGCGCCTGCGCGAACCGGACTGGCCCGACGGCCCGGTGCCCCAGCAGATGCACCTCGATCTGAGCGTCGCCTCGTTGGCGGAACTGCGGAACCAGCACGAGCGCGTGCTCACCCTCGGCGGCAGCCTGCTCAGCAACCGGGACCGGCCGGATCCCGATGACGAGGAACGCTTCCGCGTCTACCGGGACCCCGAGGGCCACCCGTTCTGCATCTTCGTCGCCGAGCGAGACACGTAGCCCGAGGGCACCGTAAGGGACGGCGGCGGGCGGCCCCTGCAGGCGGAAGCCGGTAGGGGCCGCCCGCCGTGACTCGCCCGGCGGTGCACGGGTATCCGGTGCCCATGACGATGGGACACCTGCTCGTGATCACGCCTGGCATCCGCGCATACCGCGAGTACCTGCTGCAGTCGATCAGCCGCGACTTCCGCATCCACCTGGTGCTGACCGAACCCCCCACATGGGAACTGGCGTACGTGGCCGGCCACACCGTGGTGGCCGACCTGGCCGACGTCGACGCCCTCGTCCGGGTCGCCCGGACGGTCGACGCCGGACAGGCGCTGGACGGCGTCATCTGCTGGGACGAGACATGGATCGAGCAGACCGCGCAGGTGGCCGCCGCTCTCGGACTGCCGGGAGGGGACCGGCTGTGCGTCGAGCGCTGCCGGGACAAGTACCGCACCCGTGCGGCCCTCGATGCCGACGGGGTGCCCCAGCCGCGCTCGGTGCTCGTCTCCGGGCGCGAGGAGGCCCTCGCGGTGGCCGGGGACATCGGCTATCCGGTCGTCGTCAAGCCGCGGGCCCTGGCCGGGAGTTTCGGCGTGGTGCGGGCCGACTCGCCCGCCGACCTCGCGGAGGCCGTCGAGTTCACGGACGCGAGCGGCGCGTGGGCGCCCGACCTTCCGACGCACGAACGGAACATCCTGGTCGAGGAGTTCGCCGAGGGACCGGAGGTCAGCGTCGACAGTGTGGTGCATCGCGGCACCGTGACCCCGGTCTGCCTCGCCCGCAAGGAGGTCGGCTTCGCGCCCTACTTCGAGGAGACCGGGCACGTCGTCGACCCGGGCGACCCGCTGTGGTCCGACGGGACACTGGCGGACGTGGTCGTGCGGACGCACGCCGCCCTCGACTTCACCGACGGCGTGACCCACACGGAGATCAGGCTGACGCCGACCGGGCCGAAGGTCATCGAGGTCAACGCCCGGATCGGCGGGGGCATGATCCCCCTGCTGCACCTCATGGGCGGTGGCCCGGACCTCGCGCTCGCCGCCGCCGACGTCGCGTGCGGCAGACCGCCGAGGCTGCGGGCGGCCACCGGACACCGCCGGGTCGCCGCCATCCGCTTCTACTACCCGCCCAAGGACGACTCCGTCATCGCGGATGTCCGCTTCGAGACGTCGGCGCTGCCGGAGCAGGTGGTGCGCTGCGGCCCGCTGGCGGCGGCGGGAGAGGTCAAGTCGCCCCCGCCCCGCGGACTGATGGACGGCCGGGTCGCCTACGCGATCGCCCTGGCCGCCGACGCGGACACCTGCCGTGCCGCGTTGGACAAGGCGGGGCATGCCCTGCGGGTGGACGTGGCCTGAGACGGCCGGCCCGGGGCGGGCGCCGGACCGGCCGTCTCAGGGCGTGCTCGTCGGCGCGGCGGCCCGGGCCTCCTCGGGGGGCTCGGGCCTGAGGCTGTCCAGGGTGCGGACCCTGCGCAGCGGGGACAGGATCAGGAACAGACTGGTGCTCAGCAGCCCCACGGTTCCCACCACCAGCGCCCCGCGCAGCCCCAGGTGGGTGCCCAGCCAGCCTCCGAGCAGCGAGCCGACCGGTTTCATGCCCAGTGCGACGAAGAGGTAGGCGGCGTTGGTGCGTCCCAGGAGCCGCTCCGGAGTCACCGTCTGGCGGATCGTCATGGTGTGCACGTTGCAGGCGGTGATGCCGAAGCCCTGCACGAAGAAGGTGACGGCCAGGAGGGGAGCCGCCCATGTGCCGCGGTGCGCGACCGGCAGCAGCAGCGGGGCCAGGTCGCCGATCACCGCGGCGATCACCAGCGTGCGGCCCAGGCCCACCCGGTGGGCGAGACGGTCGGTGAACGCCGCGCCGAGCAGTGCGCCCACGGCACCGACGGACAGCACGAGCCCCAGCGTCCCCGGGCTCATGTCCAGTTCCTTCACCGCGAACAGGGTGAGGATCGTCAGGACGATCTGCCAGCACAGGTTGTAACTGGCGGCCTCGCCGAGGGTGGCCCGCAGGTAGGCGCTGGAGAAGGTGAAGCGGAAACCCTCGGTCACCTGGGACCGTAACGGCGCGGGATCGGCGCGGACGGCCTTCTCGCGCTTGCGTACCGCCGAGACGCCCACCGCGGAGGCGAGGTACGAGACCGCGTCGACGAGCAGGGCGAACGGCGCCCCCACGACCTGCACCAGGGCCCCACCCAGCCCCGGGCCGCCGATCTCCGCCACCGACTCGCTCGCCGTGAGACGAGAGTTGGCGCCGGTCAGGTGTTCCGGCGGCACGATGGCCGGAAGGTACGAGCGGTAGGCGATGGTGAAGAACACGCGCGCGGTCCCGGCCGCGCAGGCCAGCGTCAGCAGCCAGCCGAACGTCACCAGGTCCAGCGCCGCCAGCAGGGGGATGGCGCCGATCGACAGCGCCTGCCCCAGGCTGGAGAGGATCAGCACGCCGCGCCGCTGCCACCGGTCGACCAGGACGCCGACGGGCAGACCGAGGACGACGTACGGGGCGAACGTCAACGCGCCCAGCAGCCCCAGTTGTGCGGGGTTGGCGTCGAGGGTGAGAACCGCGGTCAGTGGCATGGCCAGCTGGTACACCTGGGTTCCGACCAGCGAGGCGGTCTCGCCCGCCCAGACGAAGTTGAAGTCCCTGCGCCAGCCTTCGGCCACGATGCTCCCTAGATCTCGGTCCTGTCGCCGGTGCCGGTCGGCACCGGCGCCGCCGCCCCCGGACGATCGGTTCCGGGAACGGCGGTGAGACTTCTCAGTGCCCCGGTTCCACGTCGTAAAAGCCGAAGCCGTCCAGATAGCAGACAGTGGCGAAATCTTGTAGGAGGACGGAGCGGTCCGGGTGGATCAGACCCACCGTGACCGGTTCGCTCTCGTCGTCGATCGTGCGCACGAGGCGTTCGCCGGGTTTGAAACGCTGGGTGACGCCCCGGCAGCTCTCCAGCTCCTCGATCAGACCGATGTGCGGGTAGCCTCGCAGGACGCCCTCGTACGGCGAGGCGAAGAAGGCCATGGCGCCGTGGTTCTCCACGGCGTACGGGGCGTCGACCTCCTCGAGGAACCGCTCCGGGTCGGCGTACGCCTGCACGGTCCGGTCGATCTGGGACTCGCCGGTCAGCAGGACGGCGTACCGGGCGACGTCCGCCCCGCACAGCCGCGCGCCGGCCTCGACCAGGCGCGGTGCCGCACCGGTGAGCATGACCTCCAGGTGCACCGGGCCCCAGAGGATGCCGAGGGCGTCGAGGACGCGGTAGGAGTACTCGGCGACGGCGTGCCAGTCCGCGTCGTCGCTCGGGACCGAGGTCATGCCGTTGATCCGGTCGCGCATGCCGTTGACCGTGATCTTCTGGTAGCGCCAGACGTCCGTGACCCGGTGCCGGCCCCGGCAGCTGACGGTGTTCACCACGAACTCCACGCCCCGGAGGTACTCCTGGGCGACCACGCCCTCGTTGGGGACGTCGAAGACGCTGTCCCGGGACATGATCCGGTGGTACGCGGCGACCGACTGCTCGGGGGCGTCGCAGAACGACACCCCGTCGTTGCGGGCGCTGCGCACCGGCTTCACGACGATCCGGCCGCCCATCGACCGGTGCCACGCCTCCAGCTCCTGCGGGGAGTCGACGCGCTCCTGCCGGGTGGTCGGCACTCCGGCCGCCCTGAGCGCCTCGATCTGGACGTACTTGTCGCGGCGGGCCTCGCTGAGCGCGGTTCCGTTGCCGGGGAGGCCCAGGGCCTCGTTGAGCCGGTCGGTGAACTCCACCCCCAGCTCGCTGCCCACCACGACGGCCCGCGGGTCGAACTTCGCCAGCCGCTCGACCATGTCCTCGAAGGTCCCGTCGTGGACGAGGTTGTCCCGGTAGCCGGTGAGGTCCGCCGGTCCGTAGGAGGGCGGGACCTGCGGTGTGGACTGGACACGGACGCAGTCGAGCCCCGCCTCGCGGAACGCCTGGCCCACCTTGTTGACGGCGCCGTAGGGATCGACGAGGGCGATCGTGCGTGGGTCAGCCATGGTGTCCTTGCTCCACTTCGTAGAAGCCGTACCCGTCGAGGTAGCAGACGGTCTGGAGGTCCTTCTCGACCGTCGCGGCATCGTCGTGCGCCAGACCGACCGCGAGGGGTTCGGTGCCGTCGTCGACCGTGCGGCGCAGCTGCTGTCCCGGGGTGACCCGCAGCGCCATGCCCTGGTAGCTGTCGAGGCCTTCCACTTCGCCGAGCAGCGGGTACGACCTGAGGCGGCCTTCCAGCGGGGAGGCGAGGAACGCCATCGCTGCGTGGCCGTCCCTGCGGTAGGGGGTGTCGACGTCGGCGAGGAAGGCCTCCGGGTCCGTGTACGCCTGCACCGTGCGGTCGATCTGCGACTCACCGGTGACGAGGACGGCGTACCGGGCCACGTCCGCGCCGCACAGGCGGGCGCCGAGCTCCACCAGGCGAGGGCCGTCGGAGGTCATGATGATCTCGAGATGGGCGGGCCCGTGGGCGATGCCGAGGGCGTCGAGCACCGCGAAGGCGTATTCCCGCAGCCGGCTCCAGCGCGGGTCCGACGGCGGCAGCGAGAGGATGCCGTTGATGCGGTCCCGGACGCCGTTGACGTCGATCTTCTGGTAGCGCCAGGTGTCGGTGACGCGGTGGCGCCCGTCCCGGCTGACGGTGTTGACCACGAACTCCGTGCCGGTCAGGTACTCCTGCGCCACCACCCCCTCGTTGCGCAGGCCGAAGTCGTTGACGGCGCGCCGGACCCGCTCGTAGGCGGCGACGGACTCGGCCGGGCTGTCGCAGACGCTCACCCCGTCGTTGCGGGCGCTGCGGACCGGTTTGACCACGACCCGCCCGCCCAGCCGCCCATGCCACGCCTGTAGTTGCGCGGCGTCCTCGACCGTCAGCTGACGTGCCGTGGGCAGGCCGGCCGCCGCCACGGTCCGCGTCTGCACGTCCTTGGTGCGCCGGGCGTGGCTGAGCGCGGTGCCGTTGCCCGGCAGGCCGGTGGCCTCGCACAGGGCGTCGGCGAGTTCGACGCCCTGCTCGGCTCCCGCGATCACAGCGATCGTCCGGTAGTCGGCCAGCCGCGCGGCGGTCGCCTCGACGTCGCCGGTGTGGACGAGGTTGTCGGCGTACAGCCCGAGGTCCAGTTCGCTGCGGTAGTGGGCGGGTATGTCGACGGTGCTCTGCACCCGCACGCAGTCGTGCCCGGCGTCGTCGAACGCCTTCGCCAGCCGGGCGGCGGACCCGAAGCCGTCGACGACCGCGACGGCGGGACGCCGGGTCACGAGCCGTGCCCGACGACGGTGCGCAGCGCGGCTGTCAGCCGCTCCACCAGTTCGTCGGCCTCCTCCTCTCCCAGCACGAGCGGCGGCATCAGCACGAGCGTGTTGTTGGTGCTGGTCAGCAGCAGACCGGCGGCCTTGCAGGCGTGGCGCACCTGCGCCATCTCGCTCTCACCCAGCCGGCCCGACTCCCGGCGCAGCTCGACGCCGATCATCAGGCCTTCGCCGCGCACGTCGTGGATCAGCTCGATCTCCTCGGCCGCCGCGCGCACCCGCCGGCGGATCTCCGCCCCGGTCGTCCGCACCCGCTCCAGCAGCGTGCCGTCAGCCAGTTCGTCCAGGACGGCCAGTCCGGCGGCCATGGCGGCAGGATGGCCGTCGGCGGTGCAGCCGTGCGGGAAGACGTACTCCGGACGGGAGACGGCCTCGTCGAAGACGGCGTCCGAGCAGACCAGGGCGGCCAGCGGGAAGTAGCCGGAGGTGATGCCCTTGCCCAGCACCAGCATGTCGGGCAGGACGCCCTGCGAGGCCATCACCGACATCGCGCCCGTCCGGCCGAATCCCGTGGTGACCTCGTCAGCGATGAGATGGATGCCGTGCCGGTCGCACAGTTCCCGGATCGCGGCGAGGGCCCCTTCGGGGGCGGGCACGACGTCGGTGCCCATGATCGGCTCGACGATCACGGCGGTGATGTTCTCCGGCCCGCGCCGTTGCACGGCCCGTTCGAGGGCGTCCAGATCCCAGGGCCGGACATGGTGCACCTCCGGGGCGAGCGGGGCCTGCAGTGCGTGCATCTGCCGTTCGCCGGTGAGCGCGCCGGCCAGGCCCCCGGTGCCGTGATAGCCGTTGGTGAAGGCGAGGACCTTGACGCGCTGCGTCTCGCCGCGGACCTTGCGCACGAAGCGCGACATGAGCACCGCGGCGCTGGTCATCTGGGAGCCGGTGCTGCCGAAGCGCACATGGTTGAGAGGGTCGGGCAGTTCGGCGACCAGTCGGCGGGCATAGTGCAGGGAGACCTCGGAGGGCTCCTCGTAGCGGATGATCTGGGCCACCGGCAGCCGGCGGAGCTGTTCGGTGACGGCGTCCACGATCCGTTCGCAGCTGTAGCCGAGGGTCGTGTTCCACATCGCCGCCCGGGCGTCCAGGTACCAGGTGCCGGTGGCATCCTGCACGCGGCAGCCCTTGCCGTGCACGACGGCGGTGGCGTCGAAGCCACCGTCCCGGACGGTCTGCGGCGTGAGGGAGTTGTGCCAGAGTGCGTCGTGGTCGTTCCTCAGCATGCCAGCGTCTCCAGCTTCTTGCGGTCGAGCTTGCCGTTGTCGTTGAGCGGGAAGCGGTCCACCCGCAGGAACCGGCCGGGGACCATGTAGGCCGGCAGCCGGCCCGCCACCCATCCGGCCAGTTCCGCCACCGGCACCGAGGCGCCCACATAGAGGGCCCTCAGGTCGGTGCCGTCGAAGAGGACGGCGGCGTCCTCGACACCGGGGTGGCTGCCGAGGGCCGCCTCGACCTCCCCCAGCTCCACGCGGTAGCCGTGGACTTGGACCTGGGCGTCCAGCCGGCCGAGGTGGGTCAGAACCCCGTCCTCCTCCACGACCCGGTCGCCGGTGCGGTACCACAGCCGGGCCGGCGGGACGTCGTGCGTGTCGTGGACGCGGGCCCCGGCGCCGGGCTCCCAGTCGAGGAAGCGGCCCGCGTTGTTCTCCGGGTCCAGGTAGCCCGCGAAGCGCTGCACGCCGCGTACGCACAGCTCGCCCTCGGCCGCGGGGCTGCCCGTCTCGTCCAGGACGACGTGCTCCAGGTGCGGCAGGCGGTGGCCGATCGGCACGGAGGCGTTGCGGGTCCTCGGCCAGTCGGCGGGGTCGGCGGGCAGCCGGTAGGCGGTGCA
Source organism: Streptomyces sp. NPDC012466 (assembly GCF_042955215.1). Taxonomy (NCBI): domain Bacteria; kingdom Bacillati; phylum Actinomycetota; class Actinomycetes; order Kitasatosporales; family Streptomycetaceae; genus Streptomyces; species Streptomyces sp. NPDC012466. The sequence continues at coordinate 336,682 of NZ_JBIBEQ010000004.1, forward strand.
GGTGACGGTGAGTTCGGTGGGGCCGTACAGGTTCTCGATGACCGCCTGTGGTGCCGCCCGGTGCCAGGCGGCCGCCTGCTTGAGGGTCAGCTGTTCCCCCGCGAACAGACCCCACCGCAGGTCGGGGAGGCACCCGGCCGGCAGCCTGCGCATGCGTGCGGCCAGCGAGACCACCGACGGCACGGAGAACCAGTGCGTGAGCCGATGCTCCCGGGCGAAGGCGGCCGGGTCGGCGAGGTCCTCCCGCTGCGGTACGACCAGGGTGGCGCCTCCGGCCCACGTGACGAACATGTCGAACACGGACGGGTCGAAGGTCAGGTCGAAGGTCTGGCTCAGCCGGTCGCCCGGAGCGACTTCGTAGCGTTCCACCTGGTGGGCGATGTAGGGGAGCACGTTGCCGTGCGCGATGGGCAGGCCCTTGGGGACACCCGTCGAGCCCGACGTGAAGAGGATGTACGCGGGGGCCTCGCCGGCGGGCGGCGACGCGGCCGGGCCACCCGTCCCGGCCGTGGTCCCGTCGGCCGACGCCGCCGAGGAGGGCTGCCCCGACGGCGTGCCGTCCGCCGTCGCCAGGGCGAGCGGGACCGCGCTCTCGCGCATCAGATCCCGCAGCGCGATGTCGGTGAGGACGGTCCGCAGGCCGGCCCGGGCGGCGATCGCGGCGTTGCGCTGGGCGGGGAAGATCGGGTTGAGCGGGACCACGGTCGCCCCGGTGCGCAGGATGGCCAGGTATCCGGCGTACGCCAGCGGTGAGCGGGAGGCCAGCAGTCCGATGCGCGCTCCCGGTGGGACCGGGCCGAGGTGGGCCGCGAGGCGTTCGGCGGTCCGGGCCAGCTCCCGGTAGGTGAGGGTCGCGCCGGCCGCGCTCAGGGCGGGCCGGTCCGCGTGCCGTCGTGCGCTTGCGGAGAACAGGTCGAACAGTGAGTCAGACATGGCGGACCTCCCGGTCCATGAGGGCCAGCACGCCGTCCGCCGCGTGCAGTCGGTCGTTGCTGTAGTTCAGCGGGGCGGACCGCAGGTCGCGCAGCGTCCGCTCGAGGCCGGTCGGCGAGTCCCGCAGGTAGCCGTGGCGCATGCCCATCAGGTCCGTCAACTCGTCGGCCGCCGCCGGGCACAGCTCCGACGCGGTCAGTTTCACCGCGTTGATCAGGAGTTGCACCGGCGCGCTCGTGGTGTCCTCGGCCGAGGCGAGGACCGACGCGGCGTGCGTGATCAGCGCGTGGACGGTGTCCAGGCGTTGGCGGACCCGCGAGAGGCGGGTGAGCAGCAGGGGAGAGTCCAGGTCGTAGCGGTGCCGCTCGGCCCGCAGCAGGGTCACGACGCGCTGGAGCGCGCCGTCGGCGGCGCCCTGCCAGCACGCCGCCCAGCCGAGGTGGGCCAGCGGGGCGAAGGTGCGTACCGCGATGTCCCGGAACGCCCCGTGCTCACCGATGACCTGGTCGCGGGGGATCTCGCCGGCCAGGTGCAGGGGCGCGCTGTGGGTGGCGCGCATGCCCATCGGGTTCCAGTCCCCCCGTACCGTGACGGTGAGCTGGTCGCGCTCGGCGTAGACCAGCGACAGCTGGGACGGGGACGTGGCGTCCGGGGCCAGGGCGGTGATGAGGAAACCGTCGGCGTGGCTGCCTCCGGTCACCACGGGGGCGAAGCGGTCCACGCGGACGGTGGAGTCGTCGCCGGCCGCCAGCGGGGAACCGGAGGACAGCAGGTGTCCGCCGGTGGCGGCCTCGGTGGTCACCGAGGCGAGGTAGAGCTCGCCGCGGACGATGCGGGGCAGCAGCCGCTCCCGGAGGGGGCCGCCGTCCCGGACGACGGCGGCCACCTGCTGGCAGTGCATGGTGAAGATCATGCCGACCGACATGCAGGTGCGGGAAAGACGGCTGCTCACGGCCAGCAGTTCGTCCATGCCGCCGCCGGGACCGCCGTCCTCGGCGGGCACCAGGAGCCCGAGGAGGCCGGTGCGGCGCATGGCCTCCAGCGCCTCGGCGGGGAAGCGCGCCTCGCGGTCGCAGGCCTCGGCGTGCCGGGCGGCCTCCGACTCGACCTCGGAGACGGCACGTTCGAGGTCGGCGGGGCGCCACGTCGTGCGGGGGAGGTCGGTGACGGTCATCCGGGCACCCCGCTGGTGCGCAGGGTCCGCTCGAAGAGGGCGATGAGCGTGTCCAGGCGACTGAGGTTGTCCGGGGTGAGTTCGCTCGCCTCGACCTCGGTGTCGAGTTCCTCCTCGACCCGCTCGACGATCTCCACGATGCGGAAGGAGCTGAACGTGGGCAGGGCGGTCAGCACGCTGGTGCTGTGCAGGTCGGCCCGGTCGACGCCGAGGACCTCGGCGGTGATGCCGGTGACGACCGCGTGGACGTCGGGTGTCTCCATTGATGTCTCCCGGGTGTGGTCAGGCGCCGAGTTTGGCGAAGCCTTCTGCGACGCGGATGAGGGCGTCGGCGACGTGCGGAAGGCCGAGCGGGTCGGGGGCCGCGAGGGCGGCCTCCTGCTCCTCGTCGGTGTCGCCGTAGAGCATGCTGGTGGCGGCTTTGAAGCGCAGCGCGCCGGGATCGTCGCCGAGGTGGTGTCCCGCGAGGACGGCCAGGCCGTGCTCGTCGAGCAGATGACGGGCCAGCGCCGCCGATCCGGCCACCCCCCGCTGCGCCAGTGCCTCGCGCCGCGGCTCGAAGTCGGGGTAGACGTAGAACGCCCCGGTGGGCGGCCGGCACGTGGCTCCGGCGGCGATCGCCGCGGCGTGCACGGCACGGGCCACGGCTCCGTGCAGTCGTGCGCTCGCCGCCAGCCGCTGCCGGATCTCGGGCGGGTCGCCGAAGGCGTACGCGGCGACCTGCTGCATGGGGCCCGACAGCGTGGACCACATGTCGCTGGCCACCGCGACCAGCCGGTCGCGCAGGTCGCGTCCCCGGGCGCCGGGGGGCACCCGCAGGCCGCCGATGCGCCAGCCGCCGAGCGCCAGGGACTTGGACAGCCCGGTGGTCACCACCGTGCGGTCGGGGGTCACTTCGGCGGGGCTGAGGAAGGGGGCGTCGGGCCGGTGCATGACGTCGCGGTAGATCTCGTCCGAGACGACGGTCAGGTCCTCCGCCTCGGCGATCCGGCACACCCGCTCGATCAGCCCGGCGGTGGCGAGCGTGCCGGTCGGGTTGTCGGGGAGCGTGAGCACGACGATGCGAGGGTCGCCTCCCGTCCGGCGGGCGCGCTCGATGGTCTCCGGCAGGGCGTCCGGGTCGGGGATGCCGCCGCATTCGGCGGGGATCGGGACGCCGTACACCTTCTTCCCGGCCATGCGGGCCTGCGGTTCGTAGGAGTTCCAGCTGGGGCGCGGCAGGAGCACGTCTCCCGGCAGGACCAGGTTCAGTGCCATGAGCAGCGGCTTGCTGCCGGGGCCGAGCAGGACGTCCCGCGGGCCGGTGGGCAGGCCGCGGCGCTCGAAGTAGCCGGCGAGCGAGGCGAGGGCGTCGGGCGCTCCGGCCACGGGCCCGTAGGCGTTGCGGTGGGCCCCGGCGCGCAGTTGTTCCACCAGGGGGGCGAAGGCGGGCAGCCGGGACTCGCCGAAGCCGAGGTGGACGACGGACCGGCCCTGGGCCCGCAGCCGCGCGACCTCTTCGTTGAGGGCGAGATTGGGGGACATCGAGGCGTTCACGGCCGCAGCGCCTCCCGGATGTCCTGCGGCGTGTCCGCCGCGATCTCGAGGTCGCTGAGCCAGGTGGCACTGGGGTCGTAGTGCGCCCGGAACGGGCGGCCGACCAGGGCGGGGTTGCGGGCCTGTGCCAGCCGCAGCTGGAAGTACCGGTCCCCGCCGAGGGTCTCGACGCCGTCCACCACGACCTTGCCGGGCGTGGTGGACATCACGGGGCCGCGCACGGTGCGGGCGAGACCCGGCAGGGTGCGGTAGGCGGTGTGGAAGATCTCCATCGCGCGGGCCAGCGGCACCTTGAAGTAGTCGTAGGGGCCGGTGTCGCGTTCGACGAACATGTAGTACGGGACCGCGCCGAGCGCCAGTTCGGACTTCCACATGGAGGCCCAGGTTTCGGCGTCGTCGTTGATGTGCGCGACCATCGGGGCCTGGCAGTAGACCACGGCTCCCGTGGCCCGGATCCGCCGCACGGCCTCGGTCACCCGGGCGGTGCGCAGTTCGCGGGGGTGGGTGAAGTGGGCCATGACGGCGACCTGTTTGCCCGCGGCCGTGATCCGCTCGAAGAGCCGCAGCAGCGAGTCGGCGTCCGCGTCGCTCACGAAGCGCTGCGGCCAGTAGGCCAGGGATTTGGTGCCGATGCGGACGGTGTTGACGCTCTCCACGCCGAGCAGCGGCTCCAGGTGCCCGGTGAGGCGGTCGGTGCTCATCACCATCGGGTCGCCCCCCGTCACCAGGACGTCGCTGACCTCGGGGTGGTCGTGCAGATAGCGGACGAGCCGGTCCGGGCCGGGGGCGGCGAAGCGCAGGGACGGGTCTCCCACGAACTGCGCCCACCGGAAGCAGTAGGTGCAGAAGGAGTGGCAGGACTGTCCCTGCGTGGGGAAGTACAGCACCGTCTCGCGGTACTTGTGTTGCAGGCCGGCCAGCCGTTCGCCCTCGTGCACCGGCACGTTGTACTCGCGCTGCCCGGAGGGGTGGGGGTTGAGTCCGGCGCGGATCCGTGCGACCTCGGCGGCCATCTCGCGCTTGGTCGCCCCGGAGCGCACGAGCGACTCCAGGGAGCGCTCGTCGTCTTCCGGGAGCATGCCACGCTGGGGGAAGACCAGGCGGAAGAGCGGGTCCTGCGCCGGGTCCGTCCAGTCGATCAGATGATCGAGCACGTACTCGTTGACGCGGAACGGCAGGACGTGTGCCAGCAGGGCGATGCCGTCCCGGATCTGCGGGGAGAGCCCGTAGCGCCGGGCGATGTCGTCGATCTGCCGCGGACCGAAGGCACGGAAGCGGGTAGTGCCGACCGGTTGGTCGAGCATCAGTGTCATGCGGGGTCCCTCTGAATTCGGCGGAATAGCTGGGCGACGGCAGGCCGGCCCTTGTCGGCGGTCGTGGCGTCGAGCGCCGATTACCCCGCTGGGATTCGTTGATTCGAGGTCGTTTCCGAAGCCATAAATGCTTCGCATGGCGTCGATAAGAGTGCCTAATTTCGCCCCTGACCTGCTTTCATAATGCCCGCAGTCGAAGAAGATAAGAGCCCTCTATGGGGTGCGAACGGAATTCGTTTGAAAGGTGGGTGGCGCGGAAGTCGCTTCTCGTCAGTGCCATTGAGTGCGGAAGGAAAGATCCTTGATGATCCGTTGCCCGCGTCGCGGACGCACACCATGAGCCGCCCGGATGTCGCCCAGCCGGTGCTCATGCCGATGGGCCGGCCCCGGCCCGGGAGGTGCAGCGTCCTCGTCCACGCCGCCGGCGGTGGTGTCGGGGCCTACACGGGCGTCGGGTTCGCCCTGCGCCGGTCCGGCCCGGTCGTCGCCCTGCGCGGGTACGGGCTGGCGCCGGGGGAGGAGCCGGACCGCAGCGTCGCCGCCATGACGGACCGCTACTGGTCGCTGCTGGCGGAACTCCCCGAGCCACCGAAGCTGTTGTTCGGCTGGTCACTCGGCGGCGTGCTCGCCTGGGAGCTGGCCGCCCGGCTGGCCGAGGAGGGACAGCGGCCACGGGTCGTGATGGTCGACAGCCCCGCCGCCCGCATCGACCGTGACCCGGCGGCCGCACGACGGTGGCGCGAGCGGGTCCACGCCTCCCTCGCCGCCGACGACAGCGGCGTCCCCGCCGACCGGGTCGCCGCGACCGCCGACGCGCACCTGGACGCCGTCGTCTCCTACCGGGCCGAGGCGCGCCACGACTGCCCCACACTGCTGATGCCGTGCGCGGACGAGGACAACGACGACCACCTGGCGGCCTGGCGCGAGGTGGCCACGCACCTGACCGTACGGCCGCTGCCCGGCGACCACTTCACCGCCTTCGACGGCGAGCGGCTGCCCCTTCTCCTGGACCACCTCGGGGCCTTCCTCACGACAACGGAGGAGCAGCATGCCTGACGGTCTCCTGAGCCGGGCCCGCGCGGCGTTCGACGCGGCCCCGCCCGTGGGCGACCCCGCCTACGACCGGTACTGCCGTGCCCTCGGCGAGGAACTCGTCGCCCACTGGCCGCAGATCGCCAGGGCCAACGCGGCGGACGTCGCCACGGCCCAGCGGCTGGGCATGCCGCCCACGCTGGTGGAGCGGCTGCGTCTGACCGACGTCCACCGGGACCGGATGGTCGAGCTCACCGCGATGACCCGGGACGAACTGCGGAAGGTGTGCGAGACGGAGGTGCCCGTCTCCGGTGCGGCGCGGCACGTCCACCGCGTCCCGCGGCCCCTCGGCGTCGTCCTGATGGTCTACGAGGCGCGGCCCACCGTCACCGTGGACGGCGCCCTGCTCCCGGTCGCCGTCGGGAACGCCGTACTGCTGCGCGGCGGCAAGGAGACGGCCGCCACCAACGCCGCCGTCGAACGGGCCGTGCACGCCGCGCTCACCCGAGCGGGACTGCCCACGGGCCTCGTCACGGTGCTGGACGACCCGCAGCGCCGGTTGCTGCGGGCCCTGTTGAAGCGGCCCGACGAGGTGGACGTGCTCATCCCGCGCGGCTCTCCCGCGCTCGTGGAGCACTGCCGTACCAGTGCCATCCCGCTGATCGCCAGTGGCGGCGGCGTCAACCACCTCTATGTTCACCGCAGCGCCGACCTGGACCTCGCCGTGCGTGCCACGCTGGACAGCAAGCTGCCCGAGCCGGCCGGCTGCACCTCCGTGGAGACACTGCTGCTCGACCGCGCCGTCGCCCGGGACTACCTCGAGGCCCTGGCGCGCGGGCTGGCGGGCCGTGAGGCGGAGCTGACCCTGCACACGGCCCCCGAACTGGACGCTCTCGTCCCCAGCGCGCTCAAGACCGAACCCCTCGCCGCGCACGATCTGGGCCGGGAGTTCCTCGACCCGGTCGTCGCCGTCGTGCCGGTCGACGACGAGAACGCCGCACTGGACCACGTCCGCCGCCACGGTTCCGGGCACACCGAGGGCGTCATCGCCCGGGACCGGCACGTCATCGACGCCTTCCGCCGCCGCGCCGACGCGGCGATGGTCGTGGTCAACGGCTCTCTGCGGCTGCACGACGGTCCGACCCTCGGTCTGGGCACCGAGATCGCCATCGCCACCGGCCGTCTGCACGTGCGCGGTCCCGTGACGCTCGGCGCACTGGTCACCCACAGCTACGTCACCGACGGCGCCGGCGCGCTGCGCGGCTGACGTCCGGCCTCCCCTCTTCCCCGAAAGGCCTGCCATGCCCCAGGAACTGTCCCTCGACCGGGACGCCGTCGCCACCGTCGTCAAGAAGGTGGTCATCGCCGAGTCACGGCTGTCCCTTCCCCCCGACAGCGTCAGCGACGACGAACCACTCGTCGGGGACCTGCTGAACGTCAACTCGCTCGGCTTCGTCGGCATGCTCGTGCGGATCGAGGACGAGCTGGACGTCACCCTCCCCGACGACCTCTTCGTGGGGCGCAGCTTCCGTACCGTCCGGGACCTGATCGACGTCGTGACGGCCGCGGAGGTAGGGCGGTGACGCACGGGATCCCGACTCGCTGGCGCAGCGTCCTCCCGCATCTGTCCGAGCCCCTGCCTCCGGACCGCACCCCGCCCCGCCCCGGTGACGAGGCCGGAGAGATAAAGATCAACCTCCCGACCGAGCTGATCCGGCACAGCATCTCCGCCCGTGAGTACTGGGACATCCCCGCGCCGGTCGTCGAACGCTACCGGCAGTACCGCCCGACCCCGTTGTGGCGTGCCCGCGGTTTCGAGGAGGCCGTCGGCGCCCGCGTCCCCGTGTACGTCAAGAACGAGGGCGTCAACATCTCGGGCAGCCACAAGCTCAACACGGCTCTCGCGCAGGCCTACTACTACCGGAAGGCCGGGGTGAAGGAGCTGGTCACGGGCACCGGGGCGGGCCAGTGGGGCACCGCCATGGCTGCGGCGTGCGCCCTGTTCGGACTGCGCTGCCGGGTCTTCATGGTCGAGTCCAGCCTTCGCCGCAAGCCCTACCGCGGGGTCCTGATGCGCATGCTGGGCGCCGAGGTGCACGCCAGCCCCAGCGGCATGACCAAGGTCTCCGCCAACGAGGGCCCGGCCGCCGGCAACAGCCTCTCGCTGGCCATCGGGGAGGCCGTCGAGTACGCGGCGGAACACGACCGGGTGGCCTTCTGCATCGGCAGCGGGGAGACGTACAGCATCCTGCACCAGTCCGTGATCGGCCTGGAGGCGGAGGAGCAACTCGCGGAGCTGGACGCCGAGATCGGCGCGGTCGTCGGCTGCGTGGGCGCCGGATCCAACTTCGGCGGCATCGCGTTGCCCTTCCACGCCACGGCCAGGGCGGCTGGCAGGGAGGGGCCCCGGCTGGTCGCCGCCGAGTCCAGCAGCACACCGAAGCTGACCCGCGGTGTCTACGCCTACGACAAGACCGACGCCACCGGCAGCGGCCCGATGGAGGCCATGTACACCATCGGCAGCGACTACCGGATCCCGGACGCGCACACCGCGGGCCTGCGCTTCCACGGCGCGGCGAAGCTCATCTCCGCGATGCGGCACAGCGGGGACATCGACGCCATGGCGGTCAGCCAGGCGGACGCCCTGGACGCGGGCCGGCTGCTCGCCCGCCACGAGAGCGTCCTGCCGGCGCCCGAGTCCGGCCACGCCCTGGCGGCCGCCGCCCGCATCGCCACCTCGCCCGACGCCACCGGCGGGGTCCTGGTGTGCGTCAGCGGCCACGGCTACCTGGACCTCGGGGCCTACGAGCACTTCCTCGACGGCGGGGTCGAGGACCAGTCCCCGCCCGACGAAGCGCTCGCCCGTGCGGTGGCCGGGCTGACGCGGGTGGAGACGCGCCCGTGACGGCCACCGCCGCCCCGTCCGTGCGGACCGGGATCCTCGACTGCGTGCAGGTCAACCTGGCGGTCCTCGCGGACCGCCGGCACGGGCCGGGACGGCATCTCGCGCTGGGGGCGCGGCTGCGTTTCCGGCCGCGGCCCGGCCCCGACGGTCTGCCCACGGTGGACCCCCCGCCGGAGGAGCACCTGCGCGACGGAGCCGCTCTCGTGGGCCTGCGGCCGGACGCCTTCGCCCACCGCGTCCCCGCGGACGGGCTGCGCGCCATGGCCGAACGGGCGTCGGTGGTCTACGCCGTAGCCGACTCCTACGACATGCCGTGGCTGCCCTACGCGGGCCGGGCGCGCATGGAGCACAGCTTCCTGGCCGGTGCGCACCGGGACGGAGCCGAGGTCGAGGACGCGTACGACAACGAGACGGCGTGGGGGCCGGCCCGGCCCGGCCGGTGGACGTTCCCCTGGGAGCGCCTGCCCACCGCCTCCTTCGCGTGCACCCTGTCGCCGGTGCCCGAGTACCGCGTGCCCCGGCCGGAGCTGTCCCTGGACGATCCGGCGGCATACGTCGAGGCCTACACCGCCCACCCCGACGGGCTCGCCGCTCTGCGCCGGCTGACCGCGGAGACCTGGCTGCTGACGCGGGCCCGGCACCTGCACGCCGCCTACCGCGAGCACCTCGGCGAGCGGCTGGACGCGGAGGACCACCTGCGCCGTTGGGACCGGCTCACCCAGACCGCGTTCATCGCCCAGCGGCGCGCCGAACGGGGCAGGCCGGCCCCCGGGACCCTCCTGCCCGAACTGGCGTCCCTGCTGACCGCCGATCGCGAGGTGTTCGCCGTGCGGCCCCACCGACCCTGACCCTGCCGATCCTCACCACCACCCAAGCGACGGAGAAGCCGTGAACCAGCCCTTCATCGACCTGCTGACGCCCTTCCTCCCCAACCTCGGGGACCGTCCCCTCACCGAGGACAGCCGCCTGCACGACCTCGGGATGAACTCCATGAAGGCCATCGACCTGCTCTTCGCCATCGAGGACGGGCTCGGGGTCTCCCTTCCGGACGAGGACCTCAACGACACCACCTTCGCCACCGCCGGCAGTCTGTGGGCCGCGGTGCAGCGGGCGCAGGGTGCCGCCGAGGGAGACCGCAGGGCGGTGGCATGAGCGTCTCCGCAGTGCGGGATCCCGCCGCCGCGGCCGGCTCCCGGCTCGGCACACTGCCCGCCGACGCGAGCGGCGCCGACCTCTGGCGTGTCCTCGGAGCGGAGAACCGGCTGTCCGGGGTCTACCGCGGCAACGATCCACGCCGGGGCGTCGACGCGGCCGCGCTGAGCTCCCTGCTGACGGACGTCGACCGCCGCTTCGGCGTCGGCTCGACGCTGGCCGTGACCGTGCCGCTGGCCACCTGCCTGCCGCTGCTGGCCGGGGGGACCGGCCCGGCCGCCCGGACGCTCGCCGACAGCCTCGACGGGCGTACCGTCGTGGCCCTCGCCGCCACCGACGAGGACTCCGGCTGCGACCTGGCGGCACTGGACACGCGCGTCTCCTTCGACAAGGACCACGTCCGGCTCGACGGAACCAAGCGCTGGATCACCAACGCGACGACGTGCGGTGCCGCCCTGGTCCTCGCGCGTCACCGGCCGGGACCCCACTTCACCAACTTCACCTGGGTGCTCGTACCGGCCGACGCGCCAGGCGTGCGCGCGGAACCGGCCGAGACGGAACTGTTCGACGGCTCCGGGACCGGTCACCTCACCTTCGACGGCGTCCGGCTGACCCGCGACCACGTCGTGGGCGGTACCGGCCGGGGACTGAGCGCGTTCGCGGCCCACATCGCCACCGAGCGGCTGGCCGGGGCACTGTGGGCGGTCGCGCTGTGCGAGCGGGTGCTGCGCGATACCGCCCGCTACCTGGGGCGGCGCCGCCACGGCGGCGGGGTCCTGTGGGAGCGGGAGGGGATACGCCAGCGCTGGGCGGGCGCACTGCTGCGCTCCCGTCAGCACCGCGCCCTGACCGAGAGCCTCACCGAGGCCGTCGCCGCCCGCCGTGACACCTCGGCCGCCGCGCTGCTCAAGGCCAGCGCCGCCGAGACCGTCGAGTACGTCCTCGACGTGTGCGCCCACCTCCAGGGCGCGCACGGTTTCCGCACCGGCGGCCCCCAGCACCTGCGGGCGCAGGGCGCCCTGTTCGGGATCGGCGGCGGCACGACCGAGGTCGTTCTGAGCATCGTCGCCGAAACGGCCGCCCAGAGCGGTCCGGGGGAGCTGCCGTGAGGGTCCTGGAGATCACCCCGGGAGTGTGGGTGGCCACCGGTGAGGCGTTTACCGGCCGCCTGACCCCCGCCGACCTCGCCACGGCACAAGGCCGGCCGGCCTGGCGCGCGCGCCAGATCCTGGCGGGGCGTGCACTCCTGCGCGGGCTGCTCGCCGAGGTGGCACCCGACGATGCCGGCGAGCCGGTCGTGGCCGGCCACAACGGCAAGCCGCTCCTGCCGGGCCGGTCCCGGCCCGGCATCAGCATCTCCCACGACGGGGAGCACACTGTCGTGGCCGTCGCGTCCGGCCGCCGCGTCGGGGTCGACGTGCAGGTGCCGCCGGAGCACGTCGGCCACTCGATGGTCCGGCGGTGCGCCGCCCCGTACACGAACCACCTGTACCGCATGCCGGCGCCCCTGCGGCACACCGTCTTCACGGAGATCTGGACGGTCCAGGAGGCCTGCGTGAAGGCCCACGGCACCGGCATCGGGGGGCGCCCCTGGAGCATCGACGTGCCCCCGCATCTCGACCACGGTGACTGGCGCGGACTGCGCTGGCGCAAGGTGCGAGACCTCATCGACGTACCCGTGGCCTGTGCTTGGGAGGCGACACCATGACACCTGCCCTGTCCTGCTACTCCACCACGCTGGTGGAGTACCTGGGAGGCGCGGCGGCCGACCGTCTGGCGTCGGCGGTGCACCTGTGGGTGCGCACCGACGAACCGGGCGGCACGCTCGCCTTCTCCCACCACGACCGCATCGACGGCGGGACCCTGGTCCACGACCATCGCCCCGATTGGCCTTCGGCCCGTGCCGCGCTCGCCGGCCTGCTCGCCGAGCAGGGGCAGGTGATCGTGTCGGGCAACGCCTTCCACCTGCCCTGGTCTCCGCACCACGGGGTGCGGACCGTCCCCCACTGGTTCCTGCTGCGGGCCCACGACACGAAGGGGTGGCTCGTGGCCGACCCGTTCCACGCCCTGATGCCCAGCGGCGAGCAACTGCCCTACGCCGGAGTCCTCGACGACGACTCGCTGCGCCGGGCACTGACGCCGGTGGGTCGGCTCGACCCGGCCGTCCGCAACCGGGACGTGCACGCCCTGGGAGAACCGGTGGACATCGGCCCGATGGATGCCTACCGCTGGCTGCGCCGGGCCGTCACGCCCCCGGCCGGCGCCCCGGCGCAGTGGCCGGGCACCTGGCTGCGCGAGCCGCGGGAGGTGTTCGCGTACCTGCGGGACCGCCTCACCTCCGACGGGGACCTGCTGGAACGGCACGTCGACGACCTGTGGGCGGCGTCCCGGCACCAGCTCCACCGCCTGGGGCCGAACCCTGACCCGGACCTGGCCGACGCCTGGACGCAGTTGCCCAAAGCCCTGCGTTTCGCCGCCGACTCCGCACAGCGCGGACGCCCCCGCACGGGTGTGGTCGAGCGGGCGCTCGACACCCTCGCCGGGCTCACGACCGGCATGGAGGTGAGCCGTGCTCGGGGTTGAGACCTCGACTGCCCAGGCGGCCCCGTCGGCCGAGACGGGGGTGGACGAAGCACTCTTCCGCGCGGCGATGACGGGTCTGGCCAAGTGCGTCGCGGTCACCACCGCCCTCGGACCGAACGGGCCGGTGGGGTGCACCACGACCTCGCTGATGTCGCTGTCCGTGGCGCCGCCGAGCGTGCTGCTGGCCTTCGGCACGGGCGGACGCACCCTGGACCACCTGCTCGGCGCGGGCCGCTTCGCCGTCAACGTGCTGTCCCACACGCAGGGGCCGCTGGTCCGGCGCTTCGCCACCGGCACCCCGGCACAGCGCTTCCGGGACACGCCGCACGCCGTGGTCCGGGGCGTTCCCGTCCTGCACGACGCCGCCGTCGTGATGACCTGCGACGTCGCGGAGACCTTCACCTCCGTCGACCACGTCCTGGTCGTCGGCACCGTACGCCATCTGAGCACGGCCCCCGGTTCCCCGCTGGTGCTCGTCACCGGGGAACCGCACATCGCCACACCCGTACCGCCCGCCCCGGCCGCGGCCGGCAACCTGCGTTGACCTGGAGAGACCATGCCAGCGACTTCCGCACCTGCGGTGACCCACCGGCCCGACGAACGCTTCGACGAGTTCCTCCTGGCCGCCGCGGCCACGCACCCCGACCATCCCGCCGTGGTGGAGTACGCGGACGGCGTGGAACGGGTGACGACCTTCCGAGGCCTGCGTGAGGCCGCCGAGCGGTATGCCGCTGAACTGGACCGCTTCAGCCTGCGGATCGGCGACCGCGTCATGATCGTTTCGGACACGTCCGCCGAGGCCGTCGCCCTCGTGCTGGCGTGTTCGTCGCGCGGGCTGCCCTTCGTCCCCGTCAGCCCGGAGACGCCGGCCGAACGGCGGGAGACGATCGAGCGGCTGGCCGAGCCCGCGCTCTGCCTGACCGTCGACGGGGAACCCGGTGCGGCCGTGGGCCACGGCCGGTTCGGCGGGGGCAGCATCGAGGTGCCGCGCCCGCCGGTGCCCCGTGAGCGGCTGAGGCGCGCCGTGACGCCGACCGACACCGCCTACATCATCTTCACGTCGGGCACCACGGGCCGGCCCAAGGGCGTGGTGATGAGTCACCGGTCCGTCGTCGCCTTCTACCGGGGCATGATCGCCGAGGGGTTCGTGTCGATGGGCGACCGGGTGGCGTCGACGTCCCCACTCCAGTTCGACTTCTCGCTGCTGGACATCGGCATGGCGCTGGGCAGCGGAGCGGCGGTGGCCCCCGTCCCGCGGGCTCTGCTGCGCTGGCCGACGAGGTTCCTCAAGGTGCTGCGCGTCACCCGGGCGACCCAGGTCAACGGCGTGCCGTCCATCTGGCGGCAGTCGCTGCGCCACATCCCCGACCAGCTGGCCGACCTGCCCGATCTGCGCGGAGTGCTCTTCTGCGGGGAGGAGTTCCCGCTGGGCGAACTGCGCCACCTCCAGCGCCTGCGGCCCGGCATCCGGCTGATCAACTGCTACGGGGCGACGGAATCCATGGCGGCCAGTTTCGCCGAGGTCCCCGACCCGCTCCCCGAGGACGTGACGCACCTGTCGATCGGCAACGGGCACCGGGGCACCGACATCCTCCTGCTGGACACAGAGGGCTCACCCGTGTGCGAGGAGGGCGTCGTCGGCGAGATGTACCTGCGCAGCCCGGCCCTGATGACCGGCTACTGGGGGGACGCCGAGGCCACGGACGCCGTCCTCGTCACCGACCCGTTGGAGCCCCGCTCCGGGCAGCGCCTGTTGCGGACCGGTGACCTGGCCTTCCGGGCCGCCGACGGCACGCTGCGTTTCTGCGGGCGTCGGGACTCCCAGGTGCAGATCCGCGGCAACCGCGTGGAACCGGCCGAGGTGCAGCGACGGCTGCTCGCCCACTCCGAGGTCTGTGAGGCGGCCGTCGTGGTGTACAAGGGGCCTGACGGTAACGCTGAGTTGAGCGCGTTCGTCGTGTTGGCCGACGGAGCGGCCCCATCGGCCGAGAGCGATCTGCTCGCGTTCTGCCTGCGCTCGATGCCCGCGTACATGGCACCCAGCGTGGTGCGTATCGTGGAAAGCCTCCCCGTCAACCAGCACGGCAAGACCGACCACCGGCGGCTGCTCGCCCAGCTCCTCACGGACGCGGCCTGAGCGGCCCACGGGCTCCGTGGCTCCCGCAACGGGCCCGGAGCCCGTTCAGTCTGCGCTGACCACGTCGGAGGCGGCCTTCAGCACGGCGTCGAGGGCAGGGTGCCCGGCGTCGCCGCGCCGCCACAGGGCCCGCGTGTAGGTGGAGGTGGCGGGTCGCCAGTCCACGACCCTGCGGAGCCGGCCGTCGGCGATGTCCTCGGCCACGGTGACCTCGGGAAGCAGTCCCATGCCGATGCCGCTCTCGGCCATGCGTTTCACCGCGGTGATGGAATCGAGCCTCAGCGTCCGCCCCGGCCGCAGGGTCGACTCGACCTCGTTCAGGAGCCCGCCGCAGTGACGGATGTCGAGGTCGGCGCTGACGAGAATCGACGACACCGCCTCCTCGGTGCCCGGGCGGCCGGGACCAGGTCGTTCTCCGGCCACCAGAGCGAACGGCTCGGGGCAGAGATCGGAGTACTCCAGATCCTCGTGCGACGCTCCGCTTCCTATCATGAACACGCAGTCCATCTCCCCGTTGTGCAGCATGACGAGTGCCTCTTGAGGGGTGGACAGCCGGAGCGATACGTCCATGTCCGGATAGCGCAGGAGCAAGTATTCGATGAGCGGGAGCAGTCGGTGGTTGATAAGGCTTTCCGACGCACCGACGCAGATTTTCCCCTGCGGCGTGAGTGACGCGTCCGCGATGCGCCGGACGTGACCGCTGAGCCGCAGTATCTCGCGGGCCTGTTCCAGGATGGAGCGGCCAGCTCTCGTCGGCCGGACACCGCCCGGTAAGCGCTCCAGCAGGGGCAGACCGAGCGACCGCTCCAGTGCCTTGATGCGATTGGTCACCGTGGGCTGGGTCACCCGGAGCATGCTCGCAGCCCGTGTCACACTTCCCGCGTCCACGGCGCCCAGGAATGCCTCGAGATGCCGCGTATCCAATTCTTCCCCCGTGTCAGTCGACCCGTCGAAATGCAAGCCGCACTACGTCGGCTTTCTTCCCCCGCTACGTCGTCTGTCATTCCGGTCGTGAATGGCATACGAGCGATCACGGTGTCTGCGAGCGTAGCGTCACCCTTCTCTCTCATCAACATGTTTGGTACTGGCATTTATGGGGAGGCGCCTTTTCCCGGAAGGGCGATTTCACGTCAGTTCAGCGAACGCGGACGACAGGTCCGGCGTCCGGGGCGCGCAGCCGGATCGCCCGCCCTTTCCGCACCGCAGCTCGCCGAGGCCGAGACGTAATCGGCGAGCACTCTGGTCGACCGGTCCATGGCAGCGGCCCGCTCGTCGCGGCCACGCAGGAAGCCCATAGAGCTCGTAACACGATCATGGGTGGGCCTTATTGAGGCGTCTCCAGCAGATGAGGCTGCAGGCCAACGAGACGAAGGTGTCGTGGAGTTCGGTTCGGCGTTCCCAACGGACGGCAAGGCGTTTGAACTGGTGGAGCAGGGCGAGGGTCTGCTCCACGGCGTAACGGAGTTTGCCCAGGCCCTTGATGTTTCGGGGCGCCCTTGCGGGAGATGACCGGCAGGATCCGCCGCTTGCGCAACTCCCGGCGGGCGGGGTTGGAGTCGTAGCCCTTGTCACCGAGGAGCGAGTCGGGGCGGCGGCGCGGCCGCCCGGGCCGTCCGGCCACGGGCGGGATGCCATCGACCAGGGCGAGGGTCTGGGTGACGTCGTTGACGTTGGCCGCGGTGGTGATGACCTTGAGCGGGGTGCCGCGTCCGTCGCAGATCAGGTGGTGTTTGCTGCCCGTCTTGCGGCGGTCGACCGGCGACGGACCGGTGTCGGCGCCCCCGTTTTCGCGCGGATGTGGGAGCCGTCCACGCACGCGCGGGACCAGTCGAGTTCGCCGGCCGCGTTCAGCTCGGTGAGCAGGATGCGGTGCAGTTGGTCGAAGACTCCGGCCAGCTGCCAGCGGTCCAGGCGCCGCCAGCAGGTCTGTCCCGAGCCGAATCCCAGCTCCAGCGGCAGGAGTTGCCAGGCTATGTCGTTGTAGAGGACGTACAGGATGCCCTGCAGGCACAGCCGGTCCGGTACCGGCCGTGGGCCCGGCGACTTCTCTGGCCAGGGCGGCAGCAGCGGCTCGATCAGCGCCCACAAGTCGTCGTCCACGATCCAAGGCCGGGTGCTCACATCCTCCCGAACGGCGGAATCGTCACATCGGTCACGCCGGACCCGGGCACTACAACAAGATCAAGTTACGAGCTCGTAGGACACGGCCTGATACCGCAACGGTCTTCGGCGTGACTGGTTGCCAGGCTGTTCGCTGGCCTGGGCATGGATGGGAGTCTTGGTGATGTCAGGGCGTAACGGGGAGGCTAGCGAGGTGCCGCGAGTACGTCCCGGAGTACCTTCGCGAGCGTGACGCGGGCCAGCTCGTGTCTCAGGGTCTTCTCGATGCCCTCGTAGATGCTCTGCATCGCCGGCTGGATGCCGTGACCCACCACGCATCCCTGGTCCGGGGTGGTGCGGTGCATTGCGAACAGCGGGCCGGATTCCACTGCCTCGTACACGTCGAGCAGGGTCATCGACTCCAGCTCGCGTGCCAGCGACCAGCCCGCGCCCACGCCCCGCCGGGACTCCACGAGCCCGGCCCTGCGCAGCTCGCCGAGCAGCCGTCTGATCACCACTGGGTTGGTGTTCGCGCTGGTCGCGATCTGCTCGGAGGTGGCGACCTCATGGCCCTGGCGCTGGTAGAGGCCGATCCAGGCCAGCGCGTGGGCGGCGATGGTCAGCCTGCTGTTGGCACTCATGGACTCCTCCTCTCGGCCGCAACGCTTCATGTTACGGCAGTCGTAACAGTGCAGGTTGCAACAACCTGTCGTAACAATTAACGTTGCGACTGCCGGGAAGGGTCAATCAACGAGGTGAGAAGAATGAGCAAGCCACTCACGGGCAAAGTCGCCCTGATCACCGGGGGGTCGCGCGGACTGGGAGCCGCGACCGTACGACTGCTGGCCGAGCAGGGCGCCGACGTCGCCTTCACCTACGTCAGCTCCGAGAAACAGGCGCAGGCCGTCGTCGACGAGGTGCACGGCAAGGGAGCCAAGGCCGTCGCCTTCCAGTCCGACCAGGCGGACACGAGCCGGGCGCCGGCGCTGATCGACGACGTGGTCGCGCACTTCGGCGGCCTGGACATCCTCGTCAACAACGCGGCGATCTCCGTGGCTGGCACGGTGGACGACCCGGATGCCGACACCGCCGCACTGGACCGGATGCACGCCACCAACTACCTCGGCGTGATCGCCGTCATCCGGGCCGCCTCCCGAGTGCTGCGCGCGGGCGGCCGCATCATCACAGTGAGTTCCGGACTGGGCTCCCGGGTCGGCGCCCCCGGCCTTGCCGACTACTCGGCGACCAAGTCCGGGATCGAGAGGTACACCATGGGCGTCGCACGCGACCTCGGGCCCCGGAACATCACGGCCAATGTCGTGGAGGCCGGACTGATGGAGGGCGGCATGCAACCGCCGGACCCCGAGACCCTCAAGGCCCTGGTCAGCTCGCTGTCCCTGCAACGCATGGGGCACCCTGACGAAATCGCCGCGGCGATCGCCTTCCTGGCGAGCCCCGCCGCGTCGTACGTCACGGGCGCAGTGCTGGACGCCCACGGCGGCTACAACGCCTGAACCCGAACCCCTGCCGCGCGCTCCGAAGGACATCGCGCCTTCGGGGCGCGCACCGCCAACGACCCGCGTGTGCGTGGACACGCCTCAAGAAGCCCGGATCGTGATCGTGTTACGAGCTCATAAGGCCTTGTGCCGCACGCTGGTCGATCGACAAGATCGTCGTCGACAAGATCGAAGAGCACGGCACACCTCAGTGCATCCACGCCCTCGGGAAGACGACAGCGCTTCGACGCCCTTCCCGTCCTGCAGAGCACTAGAGGGGAGCGAGTGGCCAGCTTCGCTCGACGTGGCCAGAGGGGCGTTGAGTCACACCGGAGGAGCGGGCCCGTGGTGCGACGCGCATCGCCGGACTCTGTCCAGGGGCCCGCGCTTTTGACGGTCGTGGTGTCAGTCCGCTTCCGGGTGTGAGATGCCGGGACTCATACCGAAAGGGCACGGCCGATGACGCTGGCGGAGTTCGGCCCAGGTGGAGGAGTCCGTCGAAGCGGTGGCGTTCGGTATTGGCCTGTTTTGGCCGGCCGCTCGCTGTGCGGGGAGCGGAAGACCGACGCGACGTTCCGGCGCTCGGGCACGCACGTGCTGCGGAAGGTCGAAGAATCAGGGTCCGTGCCGGTCACGCAGTCGGCACGGACCCTCCTGTGCCTTGCGGACGCAGGACGTCTTGCTGGCGACCACAGCGTGTCTTCCGTTGATCGGCTATGTCCGTTCGACGAGTGATTACTGATGCGATGGGGGACCGGATCGCGCCGCGGATGCCTGTCGATCCCATTCGCGGTAGGCGGTGGGCCAACCACCGTCCGACCTTGGAGGTGGCGGTGCCTCGGGGCAGCTGAACACGGCGATTCGGCACACGCCAGACGCAGGCTCGTGCGTCAGCTTGCACGAGGGTGTCGTCCTGCCTGCTGAGGCAGCGTTACCAGTAATGCCGGCGGCCGGCGACCGCGTGTCCCATGGAGCCCATGATCCACAGGACCGCGCCGATGACCACGAGGATGATCCCGATCGTCCACAGGATCGATATGCCGGTGACGAGACCGACTACCAGCAGGATGATGCCAAGGAGGAGCATGACCGCCTCCGGTGGGAAGTAGTGCTGCTTTCACTGTGGACCGCAGTACCGTCCTTGGGGAAGTGCCAGTACCGGACGTAATGCGGGGCCTTGGGCGTAACCGTGGCGCTTGAAGATGTCTGCCGGACTATGCCGTTCCTGCATTCCTGCCGGGGCGGCGAAGATCCGCCGTTGTCGCGGCCCGGACGGTCATCGCCGAGTCAGGGTGATCATCTCTCATTCCCTTCTGCCGCGCGCCTCGGGCCGCTCCACCTGACGTCCCCGGCCGTCGTCACGCGCCTGCTGGAAGGCGTCGGAGATTGTCTCGGCGGCGCCGGACAGGGCTCCCTTGGTCTTGCCGCGCGCGCCGGACTCGGTCGCCTGCCCCGTGAGCTCGGTAAGCCCGGCCGGCTTGCGCGGCCCCGCTTCCAGGTCGAGGCGGTTGCACGCCTCGGCGAACCGAAGGTAGGTGTCGACGCTGGCCACCACGATCCGTATGTCGATCGTGAGTAGCTCGATACCGATAAGGGAGACCCGCACGTACGCGTCGATCACCAGCCCGCGGTCGAGAATGAGTTCCAGAACGTCGTAGAGGCCGCTGGAACCGCCCCCGCCGCCCTGCTGTGTCGCGACGGTCATCGCGACCAACTCCTTGTCGTCTGTCTCTGCGCGGTCCCGTCGGCGCTGTTCCTCGCTGCGACGCAGGCTTGCAAGGGCGAGTAGCCCCACCACCTGCTACCAAACGCGTGTACGAGCTCGACGAGGCGGACGCCATCTGGCGCGGACCCGGAGTGAGGGCTTGTCGCTTCGCTATTCAACATGCGTGTTTCCGGTTTCACACCCTTTGGGGTGGTGAGCCGGACACGGAGCGAGCCGCACGCGAGAAGAGAGGGGGAGCGCACGGGGAAGACGTACGGCAGACCGGGCCGGTACGCCGGGAGGAGGCCCGCGTCGAACGCGAGCCGATCACGGAGAAGGCCGGATGCGGCCCTGACCGGGCCCGACATCAGTGAGGCCGAGCGTCAGGTCACCCTGCACGAGGAACCTGCGGCAGAGACCTAGGCGGTACCGGTGGAGCGGGTGCGTTTGACGACGGCCGAAGAGACGGACGAGGAGACGGTGCGCGGCCAGGTTCGCAAGGAAGAGATCGACACAGAAGGCGTCGACGAAGACCGGCGCGCCAGGTATTCGAGCCCGCATCGTCCACGCGCTGCCACCCGGCAGACGCGGAGAGGGGCCCGGCAGGTCAGCAGCACCGCGACGTCGAGACGCTGCCTCAGACAGTGGACTTCAGGCGGCCGGGAAGGCGTGGGCAAGAGCACGGGAACAGAAAAGGAGTCGGTTGTCATGACACAGGTCGAGCAGCCCCTGACAGACGCCGCCATCAAAGTTCGCCAAGTCAACCACTACCAGTTCAGCTGGGTGGCCGGAGAACCCGGCCAGCGCGGCACCTTCACCCTGCAACTGGTCCTGGACGAAGGAGCCGGGGAAGAGGTCCTCACGGTCGACGCCGACGACGCCGACGTCCTGAAGGATCTACTGGAGCATAATCAGACAGTCCAATACGACGTCCCACGCCACACCCTGATGTTCGGCGTGACGCCAGCCGGCAGCTGACACCCAGCAGCCCACCGCACACGCCACGAAGAGAGATCGTCGCGGCTGGGCCGGGTGCACGGAAAGGATGCCATCGGGAATGGCCGCCGGGCAGACCGCGGGCGGCTCGCCACGCCGGCTCGCCACGCCCGGCGTCGGGGCGGTCTGTCCGGACGGTGCGAGCCGGCTCCGCGAAGAACAGAGCGGCACCGAGGGCATCCAGGAAGACCGGCACGTAGCCGCGCCTGCGTCGCCTGCACGCGTCGGCCCGCTCGGAACCCGCACGAGCGGGTCGGCGCTGCGTACCGGGCAGCCCCACTACCCCGGCACACGCGGACAAGCCGGCCAGGCCGCCGCCGCGACGCACCAAGACCGCACCGTGCGGGCAACCCGCGAGCCGTGACCCAACCCGTTCCTCGAGCACCGCACCGAGCCGGACCTCTGATCTGGTCTGTTCGGGGTACTCGCGTGCTCACCAGTAGACGGGCTGCACCACGGCCCGTCGTAGTGAACCCGAGACGGACGGGAGGTGATCGTCGTGTCGACCATGCAGCCACCCCCTGCCGGCCCCGACCGCAGGAGTACTCACAGCACCGATGAGCCGGTGAGCGAACTGGTGCAGCGGGCCTCGCAGCAGCTGACGGAGCTGGTGCGCGGCGAGCTGAGGCTGGCGCAGGCGGAGATGAAGGAGAAAGGCAAGCGGTACGGCAAAGGCGGCGGACTGTTCGGCGGCGCCGGAATCGTCGGCTTCCTGATGCTGCAGGCGCTGGTCGCCACCGCGATCGCGGCGCTGTCGGTGCCGCTGCCGGTATGGGCCGCCGCCTTGATCGTCACCGCGGTCCTGGGTGTGATCGCCGCAGTGATGGCCATGACTGGAAAGAAGCAGGTCGACCAGGCCGCGCCGCCCACGCCCGAGCAGACGGTCGAGAGCGTGAAGGCCGACGTGGCCGAGATCAAGGAGAGTGCAAAGCGATGACCCAGCCGCCTCACGACGAGCCCACCGCCTCCAGCCCCGAGGAACTGCGCGAGCAGGTCGAGCAGACCCGCGCCGAGCTCGGGGAGACGGTCGAGGCGCTGGCGGCCAAGACAGATGTCAAGGCCCGCGCCCAGGAGAAGGCCGCCGAGGTCAAGGAACAGGCCGCCGCGAAGGCCGGCGACTTGAAGGGGCAAGCCGCCCTCAAGGCCGGGGAACTGAAGACGAAGGCTGTTGGCCTGGCCCACCAGGCGCAGGACAGGCTGCCCGACCCGGTCAAGGACAAAACCGCCCAAGCCGCTGGGCAGGCCAAGGCGAAGGCTGCCCAGGCCGGTCAGCTGTGGGAAGAGAAGGCACCCGAACCGGTGCGGCAGAAGACCGCCCAGGGGGCACAGCTGGCGCGGGACAACCGCAATCTGCTGCTGGCAGCAGCCGGTGCGGCCGTCCTGGTGTGGCTGGTCCGCCGCCGTCGGCAGAGGTGAGCTGTAGGCGCCGGAGATCGCCTACAAGCCGGTCGGTCTGGCGCTGGGTGCCGTCAGGGCATGCTCGCCGCCGGCCCCTTCAAGCAGGCGTAGATGCTCGGCCATGAGGAGGACACCCGGGACGCCACCGACGAGTAGCGCGGCTTGGCCTGGTCCCGCTCGGGGCCCGAGTGCCGTGCGGGGCCGTACGGCGCACCACCGCTTTGCTGCCGGGGCCCGTCGGCAAGCCCGCATTCGACTTCCCTGACGTGCCGTTGCCGTTGCCGCTGCTGCGCCAGAGCCGTCTCGCGCGCGGCGGTGGGCGGTGCGGTGCGCCCACAGCGGGGCTGCGTGGGGCACATCGGCCTGCCCTGATGACGGTGAAGCCGGGGGGCGGCGAACGGATGATGCCTGGCGAGCACGGCCTCACCTCCGCCGTCCGGCCCGATGAGATGGATGTCCTGCCCGGACAGGGCGACCACGTGCCACTTCACGCCGCTGAAGCGGACGTGCGCGCCCCGACCTTCACCGTCGGCCCGGCATGGCACCGCGCGCTCACCTGGCGCTTCCCCTCCTGCCGGGCCGCTCGATTCCCGGGCGGCCCGGCAGGACGCGTTGGTGCAGCGGTATATCCGGCGGTGCCGTCAAGTGCTCGTGCCACAGGGCGTGGAAGACGACGTTGCAGGACCGCGATCGGGTCCCGACTGGTTCGCGCCTTCGGCCAGCGGTCGCGGCCGCATGAACGCCTCGAGCCTTTGGCGCGCGCTAAAGAGGCACAGCACGACGTGGTCACCCGCGGGGGCGTTCAAACACGGGAGTGGCGTTCGCGTTGTACGCCAGGGTAGACCTCTGAGCGGTGCGATGTCTGGGGTGGTCAGTCCCGGCTGGAGAGAGGAATCCGAAGTTCCACCCGGAGCCGGATCGACGTGTCGATCGGCAGCCCCGTGCCGGAGTAGCGGAGGTCCTTCGAGTAGTTCGCGATGAGGTCGAGATCTCGCAGCTGGCGCTGAAGCTCAGCCAGGAGTGCTTCGTCGGGTTCGGCCAGGTCCTCGTTCTGCTCGGCGAGATATTCCAGGTGATGGTCGATCGCTTCTACGGCCCGTCGACTGGACCAGACCGCGAAGTCGTTGCAGCCGAACAGATACGCGTGCGCGGCATACAGCGTTGCTGCCGCGGCGTGCTCGTCCGCATCGTCGGGGCCGTCCTGGCCGTCGTTGTGGCAGTAGTCGCTGAGCATGTATTCGGCGACACCACACTTCACCGCCGTGAAGGCAGTGGTGTCACCGAGTACGCCCTCCCACACGGAGTTCAGCAGGGGCCGCAGGCTCATCGTGAAGGGCGCCCGCTCCTCTGCGGGCATTGCTTCATGCCAGCTCATGAGCCGTTCCGCGATGCCAGCAGCGAACACCATGCGTTCACCGGATGACGCGACTGCCAGGCGCTTCTCCACCGACTCCGAAACTTCCTGCCACGTGTCCATACGAGCCGCCCCTGGATTGCGAGACCAGCGTCCTCACGCCGGTGACGGCGATCATCGCACCCACCAGTGACAAGGGCGCGGGCCTGCCGAGCCCACGCAAGAGACAGGGCCCTTGCAGGGCGCCTGTCAGGACACGGACCGGCAGGGGCCAGCCCGCCGGACTTCCCACAGGCTCTGCCCCGCCTCGCCGTCCTCGTCCTGGCGAACAGGACGTCGGCTGCTGGAGCTCGGCGAAGGAGTGTGCCGACCGTTCGCTTGCCATAGGAGTGGTCGGTGCCCAATCCCGAAGCGGGTGGAAGGACAAGCCAACAGTCAGCATGCCGAGCCAGCCGCCTCTGCCGGTCTCCCCGCGGAACACGACCTGTGGGGCCCCTGCACGTTCGCCACAGGTCGCCGATGCCCGCCGTCGGGGTGTCGCCGGCGTTCCAGTGGCGGAAGCCCTCACGGGTGTAGCCATCCGCGACTCCGTCCCCAAGGACAGTTGGTCGACCCCTTCAACCGCGGCAAAGCCGATCAGGACCCCGCCCAGTGGCTGCCGCCCGCCGCGGATGTGCACTGTCGCTATGCCGCGGAGTGGGTCGCCACCAAGCTCCGCTGGAGCCTGACCGCGGACGGCCCCGGGCTGGCCGCCCTGCGGGAGCTATGGCAGGCGACTGCCCGCTGCAGTGCGTCGCGTACGAACCGGTCTCGTAGGCAAAGGTCTCAGCGCTGTGGCCTGAGTTCCTGGCGCACATCGAGGTAGCAGCGGCCGTGCACCGGACTCGCCCGGCATCGAGGTCTCCGGACCGCCGACGCGGTCGCCCACCGCCTGCGAGCAGTTCCTGGATGACGAACGCGGTCTGGTCGTCGCACGCCGCAACGTCAACGGCGGCCAGTCCTCGCTGCGCCACGTGCGCTTCACTGATCGGCTTCATGTCTGGCTCGACACCTTCGTGATCCTGTGGATCCCCGGTCCGGTGCGTGTTCACTCGACCGGGTAGAGCAGCCGGGGTTCGTGCGCGGTGTCGCGGCTGAAGACGGACGTACTCAGCGGGCTGCTGGAGGGCCGTATCCAGCCGGTCGGCACGCGCAGCACACGTCATGCGGTGCCCTGATGAACCTCAGCGCCGCGCAAGCTGCCTCGGTTGTCCGGTGCGTTCGCGGAGGTGCTTACGCCGGGGCGATGCACATAGACATGGCCACGTGGGAGAGCCAGGGGCGCGCCGCCATCAGAGACATGATCGACGCTCTGGGCGGGGATCTGGACGCGTTCCAGCATGATCCTCTCTCAGCCCTGCCTCTCATGGACGATTTCGTCCTCCGTATGCCATGGCAGCAGTTCGAAGAGGACGACTGGGTATGGATACACGCGCAGTTGGTGGCGTTCGTCGCGGAGGTCCTCCAGCACCACCACGACGGTGTGTGGAAGAGGCTGCCGGCACCTGACACACACTCGGGCTGGATACCGGTGAGGCTCCACGGCCGGCCCCGCCGGACTGCGTCTGCTCCCTTGCGGCGCAGCGCGGTCAGGAGCTTACGGAAACAGCGCGGGCTCAGCCCGGTGAACGGGCCTGTTCAGGACGGCTGCGACACCGTGATCACACCAGCCACACCTTGATCATCCCAACCGGTCGGCCGGGCCGGAACAGTATCAGAGCTCTGGGATGAAACGTGGGTCGATGCCCATCCCGGCAATGCCCTCGCGCACGGCACGGTCGAACCGCTTGATCTCTGCCACGAGAACGTCCCAAGCGACGGGTGAGGTCCAGAAGTCCGGCGTCAAGATGGAACCGACCCGCCAGCCCTCATCGGAGTGGACGATGCCGATCATCCCCTTCTCAGCCTGCATCGAATCAAGCTCGAAGTTCTCATGACCGACAGCTGGGCTCTGGAGCCAGAGCGCCAGGTAGTACGCCAGCTCAGCCACCGGGAACGCCTCCTCGGACCACACCTCCCGCCCCTGCTCCCAGATGGACAGCTCTGCCTCGATGTCGAGAAGCAGCACCTCCAGGGGCGCCTCCTGCAGTGTGAGGCCGCGCCGGGGCAGGTCCGACAGTCCAAAGCTCCGGCAGACGAACTGCACCGCCCGGCCTCCATGAGATCTGAGGCCGGCTCAATGCCCTGGCCACCCAAATACGGACAACCCTACCAACCGATGCTTGGCGTCCCGCCAGGCCCCTAATTTTCGGGACGCCCCTTAGAGGTCCTAACAGAAGCTGTTGATCATGTGACTGTCGGCTTGGTTGCTCGTTGGTCTGGTCGTGGGAAAGAGGGAGTCGCGTCCGTGGATCGTCTCGGATGAACTGTGGTCGCTGATCGAGCCGTTGCTGCCCGAGCCGGGTCCGAAGCTGGTCGAGGGCAGGCCGCGGGTCCCGGACCGTCAGGCCTTGTGCGGGATCCTGTTCGTGCTGCACACCGGCATCCAGTGGGAGTACCTGCCGCAGGAGCTGGGCTTCGGCTCGGGGATGACGTGCTGGCGGCGCCTGGCCGCCTGGAACGAGGCCGGCGTCTGGGACGAACTGCACCTGGTGCTGCTGAAGAAGCTGCGGGTGGCGAAGAAGCTCGACTGGTCGCGGGCGGTGATCGATTCCTCTCATGTCCGGGCGGCCCGGCGGGGCCCAAAAGCGGTCCCAGCCCGGTCGACCGCGCACGTCCGGGCAGCAAGCACCACGTCCTCACCGACGGCCAGGGCATCCCGCTCGCGGTGTCGCTGACCGGCGGCAACCGCAACGACGTCACCCAACTCCTGCCCTTGCTCGACAAGGTCCCGACGGTCGCCGGTGTCGTCGGCCGCCCGCGCCGGCGCCCTGATGCCCTGCTCGCTGACCGGGGCTACGACCACGACAAGTACCGGCGCCTTGTCCGGGCGCGGGGCATCACCCCGGTGATCGCCGAACGAGGTCAGGAACACGGCTCGGGCCTGGGCGTCTTCCGCTGGGTGGTCGAGCGCACCATCGCCTGGCTGCACGGCTTCCGCCGACTGCGGATCCGCTGGGAACGACGCGACGACATCCACGAAGCCTTCCTCGGCCTCGCCACCTGCCTGATCACCCACCGCCACGTCCAACGCCTTTGTTAGGACGTCTTAGAGAGGTATCCCGCCTGGCACCGTCCCGGCCGCGCGCGAAGCCTCCCGCGCGGTCGAAGGTGACACTCCGGCCGGTGCGCAGTACCGGCACATGGTTCGGTGTTGTGGGCTCGAGCGGCTGGCGGCCGAAAGTACTCAGCACCGCAGACCGATGACAGCCCAGTTGCGCCGGGCGGCCTGGCCGACGACGTCACCCCATTCGGTGACGAGTTGCGAGAACGATGCGAAATCCTGGATCCAGCCCAAGGGGTCGGTGAGGTGGCGGTCGAAGGGATCGCGCAGTGTGTCGAGGTGCGGCTCGACCTGCCCCCAGAAGTGATGGAGCGCCATTACTTCCTCCGGCAGCAGCCAGAGCATGACATCGAGTTGAGAGGTCCAGTCACAGGCGTGTGACTCGATGCTCGGGGAGACGCTTGAAGTCGGGGACGCGTAGATCGAGCCGTCCCAGAACAGTGGGGCGCTGAACTGGTCGAGAGCGTCCCGCAGCGGCGTGTCGACGAAGGCGCGCAGTTCGTTCCAGCGTTCGCCAGCCCAGAAGTGCGCTTTGTACGAGGTCATGGTGTCGAGGAACTCGTAGCGCCCCCACCACCGCGCCTCCATGGGGTCGGGCCATGTCCACCCCGGCGGAGGGAGGTAGTCATACGCATCGTCCGGGCCGAACGCGGCCTCCTCCACCAGTTCGTCCCTCTGTCCAGCCGGCACCGACTTCAGATGGGCCCAATCGACGATCAGAACCTCCATGCACACGCCCATGCGGTCAAGATACGAAATGGCTGGCCGCCCCCTTGGAGGCGGGTCCTCGAGGAACGCCGCCACCACGCACGGGAATCTTCGTGTCCCACCGTGATGCCCGGTTGACCGTGCACGGCAGGCGGCTGCTGATCGAGCGTGCCCGTTGCGGCCGTCCGGTCGCCATGTCGCTGCCGAGATGGCCTGTCACGGGCCACAGCCCACAAGTGGATCCGCCGATGGCGGACCCAGGGCGTGGCCGGACTGCATGACCGGTCCAGCCGGCCCCGCACGACGCGGCACCGCACCCCTGCAGCAGTGGAGGATCAGGTCTGCCCCCTGCGGCAACAGCGCAAGCTGGGCCCGGTCCGCCGTCTCGACTGCGCAACGACTTCGAGTACGCCACGGTGGAACTGGAAAAGCACCCGGCTACCGCGAGGAGCACTGGCGGTTCACCCCGGCCCCGGGGCACGAGGAGCTCTCGGACATCTGGACCGACGGTGACGAGCTGGACATCGTCAGCGGCCACCGGCTCCAGATCGTGGGCAGCCACTGCACCGCTGACGGGGCCACGCCGTGAGAGTAGCGCCGGGAAACCCCCTTTGACCTCCGCGAACGGAACGTTTTCCGCGCACAAAGATGCGTCAGCTCGTCGTTGACCGCTACTCCTCAGCGGGGTCAGGGTGAGGGAGCCGGACCGGATGCCTGACACCGCCTCCCCGCGAGCCACGGACAAGGGGCGGTGCGGCCGTGAGCGCAGTGCCCGCGCCGGCCCCGCTGTTCGTGGGCCGAGTGGCGCTGATGACGCGGGTGAACGAAGGACTGAGGCTCGGCAGCGGGCGTACCGGCACACTCTGCACGGCATGGCGGGGAGCGGGAGGACCGCCGTGGGCCGGGAGTTGGCGCACCTCAGGCAGGGCGACTTCGACACCGTCGTCTGGTAAAAGGCGCCGGACGAGGGCGGTAACCTCTATCAGACCGCGAGCATTCAGGCGCGGGGGAGCCAACCGTCCGCGCGCACAGCCGTGTTCAGGAAGTTCGTGGCACTGACTGCCGAGGACTTGCCTTCCAGCCCTGAGGACGACGTTGTGGCTCGGATGCTGCCGGCGTTATGTCCGGCAAGTAGTGACGAGCGAAGACAGCGGCGACCAGATCTCGCCGGCTGCGGACTCCCGTCTTGTCGAACACCGCCTTCAGGTGATCCTGGACCGTGTGCGGTGACAAGCCGGTGCTCCGGCTGATGTCGGCTGTGGACTTCCCCCGCAGCACCAGAACCGTGAGGTCCCTCTCACGAGGGGTCAGCCCGTACGCCGCGACGATCAGAGAGATGTGCTCGGCGGGCCCGGCCCGCTCGACGACGACGGCGGTGTGGGCCGAGGTCGCCGTGGGTTCGTCCAAGCGCCAGGCGTGCAACCGCACCCGGCCATGCCTGCGACTGTGCATCCACGAGGCGTGGGAGGCCGCGGCCCCTGCAGCCTGCACCGCCGCCGCCATCGCATACACGGCCGGAGGCAGTCCGTGGTCACCGGGTGGCACGCCGTCGGCGTGAGTCAGGTCGTCGAACCACATGGCCACGGTGGGCGTCACATGCACCACCTGATGGTCGCCGTCCAGCAGCACCAGTCCCGGCGCCACCCCCGAGGCATTCTCCTCGGCGAGCCGCGTCAGGTGCAGCCGGCGCAGCGTACTGCCCAGCGGCTGGACCAATGACGCCGCCGCGGCCAGCTCCGGCGAGCCGAACGGGGGCGCGTCGTCCGCACGACCCATGACCAGGGCGCCCCAGGCCCCGTGGCGGTCCCGCAGCAGCACACGTAACTCGTCGCGGAAACCAAGGGGTCGCATGATGTCGCGGTACCGGGGACTGCGGTCGAGGTTCCCGCTCGTCTCCCGGCTGAGAAGGCCCACCGGCGTCGGTCTGGCCGCCAGATCCGACAGGTCGTTGGCATCCCCCTCGCGGTACTCGATGTCGAGCATGCGCGGCATCATGGCGGACGGCAGGCCGTCTCGGTAGTCACCGCCGGTGTTCATCAACGTCTGCGGATCCACGGTCACACAGGCACACACATCGAACCGCAGCGCAGGCCGTATGACCCGTTTCACCGCCTCGAAGAATTCCTCGACGCTGCGCGCGGACTGCGCCGCCCGGGCCGCAGCGTCCCCGATCTCGCCGACTCGCGTCACTCCTCCGTAGCGCCTCATGGTCCGAGGCTAAGCGTGTACAGCAGTTCCCGAGCCCGGTCTGCGCAGGTAGGTGTGCCTCCGCTTACCGTGCCCGGGAACCGGATGTACCCGGGACGCGAGACCGACGCCTCGATACCGGTCAGCGGTTGTTGTGCAGGACGAGGTTGAGCTTCGCCCAGTCCTTGCCGCCGTTCTCCCCGTTGCGGAGCGTGATCTCGCTGACCGTCGAGGTCTGTCCTGCGGGGACGTAGCGGTTGAAGTTGTACTCGGCGTCGAGGTCGGTGTTGGTGTCGTTCGTGCCTTCGTAGAACCGCAGGGTCACGTGGATCGTGACTCCGCCGGCGGCGTCCGTCTGCGCGGATACGTGCTTCTCCACACGGATCTCGCCCCCGCACGTGGTCTCCCACCACACGGACGGCGTGCGGACCTCGTTCACCCAGCCCTCTGAGGCGATGTTGCCGTTGCAGTAGGTACCGGCGGCGAAAACGCCCTCATCGTCGCGGATCGTGTAGGTGCCGGTCAGGGCGATGTTCCGCCACACAGACGCCGTGACCGCGTGGCCCGCCTCGGCTGGGGCCGCGACGCCAGCCGGAGCTCCCGTCACCGTCAGGCCGGCGGCGGCAGCGGCTGCGGCGAGCATCCCGATGGCGTTTCTTCGTACGGACATCTCTTCCCCCTTGTTGTCGTCACGAATGGGCCGGAGGCGGCTCGCCGCCATCGGCCAGGTAAAGAGTGCCGCGGTCGGCAGGCGTATCCCATCCCAGATAAGTGGGGTTTCTGGCCGCCGCCGCTCCGTCATCGACCCTCCTGTCCGGCTCCGGTACCGTCCGACGGCACATGGGGTGCTCGTCCGGGCTGTACAACAGCCCGACTTGCGCGACATTGGTGTGCCTGAAGTACAACCTTTCCTTCGACTCGCGTGTCTTGGGGGCGATCCGCTGTCGAGACAAGGAGTTTCGTTGCATCGAGTAGTTGCGGCGGCCGCCGTGCTCACCGCCTCCGCCGCCGTCACCCTCACGCCCGTGACATCGTCCGCCGTCTCGCCGTTCAAGGGTGCCAACACGGCGTCCGTGCAGGACGACTTCAACGGTGACGGTTACCGTGACCTGGCCGTAGGGGCTCCGGGCGCCACCAACGGCACGGTGGAAGAGGCCGGTTCGGTCGTGGTCATGTACGGCTCCGCGTCCTCGCTGAGCACCACCCGCAGTACGGTCGTCTCTCAGGCGACCACCGGGGTCCCCGGCACCGCCGAGGAGTCCGACCGCTTCGGCAGGACGGTGGCGAGCGCGGACCTGGACCGGGACGGCTACGCCGACCTGCTCGTCGGCGCGCCGGGTGAGGACGTCGACGGGGCCGAGTCGCGTGGCTCGGTGACCGTGGTGTGGGGCGGGCCGAACGGCCTGAGGGGCGGCGCGAACATCGCCCCTCCGGCCAAGTACGGCGAGGGTCGGACCTACTGCCGGTTCGGCATGTCCATCGCCACCGGCGACATGAACGGCGACGGCGCCCCGGAGGTCGGGGTCGGCTCGGGCTGCAACGTCGCCTCATACAGCGGTCCCTTCTCCCGTACCGGCCAGGCGGCTTCCCGCTACCTGGAATGGCGGGAGAACGCCCGTGGGGTGGTGATGGGCGACGTCAACGGCGACGGCAGGGCCGAACGCTTCTACCTGGCCGGTCCTACCGACGGTGACATCCGCGGACCGGTGACCCTCGACGCGGGAGCCCCCGACCTGGAGGACCCGCTCGTCAACCGGGGCATCGAGCTGCCGTACGCCGACGGTCACGCCGGGCAGATCGGCGACATCAACGGCGACGGCTACGGTGACCTCGTCACCGGCATCGCCGACGACGACTCCCGCTCCAACGCACCTACTCCGGCGGCTCACCGCGGCGGCGAGATCCAGGTCCTTTACGGTGGCCCCCAGGGCATCACCGCAGGGCAGAAACCGAAGGTCTTCCACCAGGACACGGCGGGCGTTCCCGGCACTGCGGAATGGGGCGACTGGTTCGGCCAGTCCCTGAGCGTCGGCGATGTCGACGCCGACGGGTACGCCGACGTCCTGGTCGGCTCCCCCGAGGAGTCCGTCGGGTCGCAGGCCTCGGCAGGGACAGCCGTCCTTCTGCGTGGCTCCGCTTCCGGCCTGACGACGGCCAAGGCGGCCGGCTACACCCAGAACACCGCGGGCGTCCCCGGCACAGCGGAGACCGGTGACTGGTTCGGCACGGCAGTCCACATCGCCGACCTCAACAAGGACGGCAAGGCTGAGGTCGTCGTCGGCGCCCCGACCGAGAATGCCGACGGCTGCCTCTGGCTGGCCCGCGGCTCGGCGTCCGGCCCTGTGCTGAACGGCTCGGTCAACCTGTGCGGCAAGAGCGCCGGCATCACCGTAGGCGACATGAAGGGGTACTTCGGCGCCGCCCTCGTCAGCCCCCACGTGGAAGGCTGACGAGGACAGGGCGCCGGGGGCTGTGGACTCACCTTCGCCTCGCTCGGGACAGCGAGGCGAAGGTGAACCGGGGCTGATCCGCGTCGTGGCCGCCTACGAACTGTCCGGGCGATCACCCATCTCGTCAGGATGACGTGGCGGAAGGACCCGATGAGTGCGGTGGAGATGAGTCGTGCGGATGCCGTCGCGCTCGTGCAGCGGATCATGCAAGCGGACTACACCTCGGAGGACGAGGTGGACGGCTGGCTGGACAGGCTCGACAGAGCACTGGCATGCCCGTCCGGTCACGTCAGCGACTTGATCTTCTGGCCGCCGACCGACGCGGGGCCTTTCGGCTGATGAGGTAGTCGATCAAGCCCTGACGTACCGGCCGATCGCTATGTGAACCCGGCCCGCGAGCGGCCCAGGCCCTCACCACCCAGCCCCTCTCTCGGCCCCGTCCCACGCGTTGCCTTCACCCCGGCGTCCCCCCTGCTCATCCCAGGTTTCCCGGTCGCCGGGCCGGTGGGCAACAGGAAACCCGTCGACCGCCGGCCGGCGGCGGGGCAACTCTGGATCCGTCAGCCGGCGGCGGTGAAGGGGGGCGGAGTCCATGCGACGGGTACTGGTGTCCATCTACGCGACGGTGGCGGCCACCGCGGCCATCACGACCGGGTGCACCGGTGGCGGTGACGACGACGGCCGTGCGCAGAACCCGCGTTCGCGTCCCGCGGCGCTGACCTGGCAGCAGGAACTGCGGGTCGCCGACGCGCAGCAGCGTCTGACCAAGCAGTGCATGAACCGCCGTGGCTTCACCTTCTGGGAGGACCGCGGTCTTTCGCTCGACGAGAGCCGGCCGGTTCGCTTCGTGCAGGACGACGTGGCGTGGGCCCGCACCCATGGGTACGGCGGCCGAATAGAGGCGAAGGGCCAGGCCCTCCATGCGCGCAACCCCGTCGGCACCTACCGGCAGAGCCTCTCCGCAGGCCGGCGCGCGGCCTTCGACGCCGCGCTGGACGGCGGCACGGACGCCCGCGTGCTCACGGTGACCCTGCCCGGCGGCGGGGAGATCCGCAAGCGTCTGGGCGGCTGTATGGAAGAGGTCGAGCGCAGGCTCTACGGCGATCCGGTCGCGTGGTTCCGCACCGGAAAAGTCGTCACGGGCCTCAACGCCCTCTACAGCGAGAAGCTCATGAAGGACCGTCAGCTCGGCTCCGCGGTACGGGCATGGTCGTGGTGCATGAAACGGGCGGGACAGTCCTACCAGGATCCCCAGGCAGCCCGCGATGCCGTCCGCGTCCATACCGGCCGGCTGGGACCGGCCCGTTCGGACGAGGCGTTCGCCGCCGAGCGGAGGACCGCCGTCGCGGACGCCACCTGTGCCCAACAGACCTCCCTGCGGGCCGTGGCCACGGCCCGGGAGACGTACTACCTGGACCGCATGCGTGACCGGTTCGGCAAGGACATCGACACCTACCGGCACCTCGGTCAGCAGGCCTACGACCGGGCGGTGCGGATCGTTCCGGAGCGCCGCTGACCACTCCGCGCTCCGGAGCGGACACCGCTCACCGGTGCGGCGCGGTGCGCCAGGCCGCCGGCCCGCGTACCCGCACCCGTACCTCCGCACGACCGGCAACACACCGACAGTGACAGGAAACGAGGGGAAACACCATGCGCAAGATCAGCGTCACCGCAGCGGTCCTGGGGCTCGCCGCCCTGATTCTCGCCGTACCCGCCACCGCACAGGCGGCCGAGAGCGCCGTTCCGGGCCCCGGGTGCAACAGCAAGTGGGGACCGCGTAACGGCAACATGTACGCCTGGCAGGACCTGGACTGCGGGGGCACCCTGCTGATCGCCACGCCGGGCAACAGCAGCAACTGGGGTGCGGCGGCCAACGACAAAGCCACCTCCGTCATGAACCGCGGCTACACGGGCGGCCTGGACCACGTCGCCTTCTACGAGAACGACAACCACGGCGGCGGCCACGCGTGTCTGGCGCCGGGCGAGCTGTACGCCGACAACCTGACCGACAACCGGTTCACCAACGGCGTCATCGTGAACGACAACATCACCTCGCACCGTTGGGTGGCCAGGAGCGCCTGCGGGGCCTTCCTGACCTGATCCGCGGACCGGTGAGGAACGGGCGGCCCGCGACTGCGTGAGCCGCCCCGCCCTTCCGGTGACCCGTCCTCACCGCCAGGGGGAACATCATGCGCAAGATCACCGTCACGGCCGCCGTGCTGGGCCTGACCACGCTCGGCCTCGCCACCCCGGCGGCCGCGGAGGCGGCGGAGGACGCCGTCGCCGGGCCGGGCTGCGCCGGCAAGTGGGGTCCGCCCAACGGGCGGATGTACGCCTGGGACGAGCAGGACTGCCTGGGCGCCCTGCTGCCGGTCCCGCACAGCGGGAGCTGGGGGCCGGACGCCGACAACAGGGCCGCGTCCGTGATGAACCGCGCCTACACCAGTGGCTTCGACCACGTGGCGTTCTACGACAAGCCCACCTACGCCGGCGGACACGTCTGCCTCGCCCCGGGCGAGGGGTACGCCGACGACCTGACCGACAACCGGTTCAGCGACGGCACCGTGGTGAACGACGCCATCAGCGCGCACCGGTGGGTGAACGGGACCGCCTGCGGAGCGTTCCTGACCTGACCTGACCTGACCTGACCTGACCTGACCTGACCTGGCGCAGCGAGCGACACAGAACGTCCGGAACCGCCCCACGGTTCCGGACGTTCGCGTTTTCGCCACAACGGGGAAAGGCTTGGCTGCCCTGAGCGCCCCCGCAGTAGCCTGGGCATCCGCCGTCTCACGGACGCACTGCCATGGGGGACACCGTGGGAGATCCGCAGCACGGGCATGACACCGACCACCGGAACGGGCGGGACCGGAACGCGCTGACCACGCACTCCTTCCCCGCACAACTGCGACGGCTGCGACAGGCGCGCGGCCTGTCGCTGACCGATCTGGCACGGCAGACGCACTACAGCAAGGGCTACCTCAGCAAGATCGAGACCGGGACGAAGCGGGCTACCCTCGACGTCGCCCGCCTGTGCGACCAAGTGCTCGGTGCGGACGGGGAGTTGCTCAGGCTCGTCCAGGAGAGGCCGCCCTCCGACGGCGGGGACGCCCTCGAGGCCGCGCTCACCGAGCGCCAGTCCGACGGGGCCTGTCCCTATCGAGGCCTGTCGGCGTTCACCCCGCAGGACGCGGAGTGGTTCTTCGGCCGGGAACGCGCGACG
The DNA here is from genome assembly GCF_042955215.1 of Streptomyces sp. NPDC012466. Lineage (NCBI taxonomy): Bacteria > Bacillati > Actinomycetota > Actinomycetes > Kitasatosporales > Streptomycetaceae > Streptomyces > Streptomyces sp. NPDC012466. Next base: position 372,266 of record NZ_JBIBEQ010000004.1, read on the forward strand.
GCCGCCCTCGTGGAACGGGTCTTCGAACGGGTGGGCGACGGCCCGCTGTTACTGGTCGCTCCCTCGGGCGCGGGCAAGTCGTCGCTGCTCAACGCGGGACTGGTGCCCGCTTTGCGGCGTGGCGACTTCCCGATGCCGGGCGCCGACCGGTGGCCGGTGGTGACGTTCACGCCCACCTCGCGGCCCCTGGACGAGCTGCTGGAGCGCACAGCGAAAGCGGTGGGCGGGGACCTCGGCGTCACGGTCGAGGAAGCCCGGCGAAACCCCGACGCGGTACTGGACGCCGTACGGGCCATGACGGACGCCCCGTCCGCGGCTCCGGGGGACCGCCGGCCCCCGCCTTGCCGGCCGGTGCTGATCGTCGACCAGTTCGAGGAACTCTTCACGCTCTGCGCGGACGAGGACGAGCGGCGCTCCTTCGTCCGGGTGCTTCGCGCGCTGGCGGCGTCCCGGCCGGAGGGCAGCGGGCACGGACCCGCCGTGGTGGTGCTCGGCATGCGGGCCGACTTCACCGGCAACTGTCTGGAACTGCCCGAACTGGCCCCGGTCTTCACCGACGGGCTGTTCGTGCTGCCCCCGATGTCCGTGGTGGAGCTGCGGGAGTCCATCACGCGCCCGGCGGAACTCGCCGGACTGACCCTCCAGCCGGGCCTCGTGCCCCTGCTCCTGCGCGACGCGGGACTGCGCGACGGACCGGGCGGCACCTCCCCGGGCGCCGCGCATGGGACCCGCCCCGGAGCCGACGAGACGCCCTCGGGCGCCCTCCCCCTCGTCTCCCACGCCCTGCTGGCCACCTGGCAGCGGCGTGAGAGCTCCGCGCTGACCGTCGCCGGGTACGAGCGGGCCGGCGGGATCCAGGGCGCGATCGCACGCACCGCGGAGAACGTCTTCGCCCGGCTGTATCCGGCCGAGCAGAAGACGCTCCGCCGTGTCCTGTCCCGCCTGGTGTACGTCGCGGACGGAGCCCGGGCGACCCGCCGCCGGATGAGCCGGGCGGCGCTGATGGAGCAGCTCGCCGACGCGGACGGCGCGACCGCCGCACTCGACGCCTTCGTACGGGCCCGGCTCATCACGATGGACAGCGACACCGTCGAGATCACCCACGAGGCCCTCCTCCACGCCTGGCCGCGGCTGCGCGACTGGATCCACGCCGACCGTGCCGGACTGCTGCTCCACCAGCAGCTGGCGCACGCCGCCGCGGAGTGGGAGCGCGAAGGCCGCGATCCGTCCGCCCTGTACCGCGGCACCCGGCTGAACACCGTGCGTTCCTGGGCCGACGAACTGGACGGGTGGAGCCGGCTCAGTCCCGGCGAGGAGGCGTTCCTCAGGGCGAGCCTGGCCGAGCGGGAGGTGCTGGAGCGGCAGTCCAGACGCCAAGTCCGGCTGCGGCAGTCCATGCTGGCCACCCTCGTCGTGCTGCTGGGGCTCGCCCTGACCGCCGGGGCTCTCGCCTACCAGCAGCGCGAGAGCGCCCTCGACCAGGAACGCGTCGCGCGCTCCCAGGCCCTCGCCGTACGGTCCGCGTCGCTCGCCGGGGGCCAGCCGGAGGCATCGATGCTGCTGGCCGGAGAGGCCTACCGGACCCACGCCACCGCCGAGGCGCGCGGCGCGCTGCTGAGCACACAGTCACAGCCGTTCTCCGGTCGGCTGGGCGGCCACCGGGGCCCGGTCAACGCGGTGGCCTTCGCGCCGGGCAACCGGACCCTGGCGACGGCCAGTTCCGATGGGACGGTGACGCTGCGCCGGGTGCACGACCGCCGCACGACCGCCACGTTCGCGGTGCGCGGTCCGGTCCGCTCGGTCGCCTTCAGCCCCGACGGCCGCCTCCTGGCGGCGACGTCGGCACACGGTCCCGTGAGTCTGTGGGACGTCGCCGGGGCCCGGCGGACGGCCGTGCTCGGTGAGGGCACCGACGGCGCCCGGAAGCTGGCCTTCGACCCCCGCGGGGGCAGGCTCGCCGTCGCGACCACGCGCGGGGAGATCGAGGTGTGGGACACCGCGCGCACCCCGCGGATCACCGCCACCCTGACCGGACACGAGGGAGCGGTCAACGCCCTGGGGTACGCCCGGGACGGCCGGGCCCTGGTCTCCGCCGGCACCGACCGGACGGTGCGGCTGTGGGACACCGACCGGGCGGGGCAGCTCACCGTGCTGAAGGGACACGCCGACGAGGTGCTGGGCGCCGCACTCTCCCCGGACGGCCGCGAGGTGGCCTCCGGCGGCATCGACCGGACAGTACGGCTGTGGGACGTCCGCAGCGGCCGGCAGACCGCCGTGCTGTCCGGGAGCAGCGACGACATCAACGCCGTGACGTACACGCCCGACGGCGCCACGGTCATCGGCGCGGTCGGCGACGGCACGACCCGCCTGTGGGACGTCCGCAGCGGCCGGCAGACCGCCGTGCTGGCCGGTCACACCGACTACGTCATGGGCGCGGCCGTGACCTCCGACGGCGCCCTGCTGGCCACCGCCGGGTTCGACCGGTCCGTCGTCCTGTGGGACCTGGGCGGCCCGGTGCTGACGCCACGTCCGTTCACGGAGGTGTGGCAGGCCCGGTACAGCCCCGACGGGTCCCTGCTGGCCACCGCCGACACCGACCACACCGTGCGCCTGTGGGAGGTGCGCGGGCGGCGGCTGCTGGCGACGCTCCGGGGCCACACCGAGACGGTCTTCTCGGTGTCCTTCGCACCCGACGGACGCACCCTGGCGTCGGCGGGCTCCGACGGCACGATCCGGTTGTGGGACGTGGCCGCCCGTTCCTCGCTGAGGACGCTGACCGGCCACACCGGGCAGGTGCTCTCCGTCGCCTTCGCGCCCGACGGCCGCAGTCTGGCCTCCGCCGGCGCCGACCGCACGGTGCGCCTGTGGGACGTGGGCGAACGCACGCCGCGGGCGACGCTGACCGGCCACCAGGACTACGTCAACGGCGTCGCCTTCAGCCCCGACGGCCGAACCCTGGCGAGCGCCGGCGACGACCTGACCGTACGGCTGTGGGACGTGTCCACGCGCCGGCCGCTCGGCACCCTGGACGGCCACACCGGCGCGGTCCGCAGCGTCGCCTTCGCCCCGGACGGGCGGACCCTGGCCAGCAGCGGCAACGACGGCGCCATACGGCTGTGGGACGTGGGCCGGCGCCGTGCGCAGGCCGTCCTGACCGGGCACACCGGCTCCACCCGGGGCATCGCCTTCGCTCCGGACGGCCGTACGCTCGCCAGCAGCGGCAACGACCGTACGGTGCGCCTGTGGGACGTGGCCCGACGGCGTCCGTGGGCCACGTTGACCGGGCACACCAACGCGGTGTGGAGCGTGGCCTTCGCCCCCGACGGGCACACGGTCGCCAGCAGCAGCACGGACGGCACCGTACGGCTGTGGGACCTCGACCCCGGGGCGCGGCTGGCGGAAATCTGCCGACTGCGCGCGGACCTGGGCGCCGACGAACGCGCCGAACTCCTGCCGGGGGTCCCGCTCTCCAACGGGGCTTCCTGCGACGGCCGGGACTGATGCGGCGTCCCTGCTCGGAGGGGGTTTCCCAGGTGTTTCCCGTTGCCCGTCGGCGGGAGTCGACGGGCGGGATGTCGACGGGCGCGGGGCACGGCCAGCAGGCTGCTGTGCGACCACTTCCTCACCGCCTACAGGAAACGGGGGTCCTGGCATGGTCCGCCGGACCGGTCTCATCCGCACACTGATCGCCTTCATGACCCTGATGTTCTGGGCGCCGGTGTCCGCCGTCGCCGCGCCCGGCCCGGCGTCCGCGCCACGGGCGGCCGCCGCTCCGTGCGGCGCCCTCGCGCCCGGGGCCTCCCCGGCAGCCGAGCGGGCGATCGCCGCCGCCTGCGCCGAGGTGGCGGCCGGCACCTGGTACACGTGGGGCGGCGGCCACGGCTCCCAGCCGGGCGCCACCTACGGGCAGGTCGACCCGACCGACCCGGACAGCGCGCACGACCCGGAGCGGCTCGGTTTCGACTGCTCCGGCTTGGTCCGGCACGCCTATGCCAAGGCGACGGGCTCCGACATCCTCAACGGCATCGCCAGCCAGCAGTACTACACGCACCGCGCGGCGGCCCGCTTCACCGCCGCGCAGGGCCTCGCCCCGCTGCTGCCGGGCGACCTGCTCGCCTGGGGCACGTCGAAGGACCTGCACCACATCGCCATCTACCTGGGCGCGGGCAAGATGGTCGAGGCGAAGGAGTCGGGCACCCGGCTCATGGTCAGTGACGTCCGCATGAACGGCTACTTCGGAGCCGTCCGCGTCAACACCGGCCAGGTGACCGGCCACATCCACCAGACCTGGGGCACCGATGTGTGGACGAAGGCGAAGCCCTCCCTCGGCGCGGAGCGCGTGTACGCCTTCCCGTACTCCACCACCATCCGGGTGCAGTGCCAGATCCACGCGGAGATGGTCAGCGCCGAGGGCTACGACAACGACGTGTGGTCGTACCTGCCGGACTACCGGGCGTGGGTGAGCAACATCTACATCAAGGGGCCGGCGTGGCTGGACGGCGTCTCGGACTGCGGGACGACGACACCCGTGCCGATGGTGTGACGAGGCTGCGGCGCCGTCCGTCACCTCAGGGGACGCCGAGCGTCGCGAGGGCCCGTCACCCGGTGGCTACGCGAGCGTCTGGCAGCGCGGCAAGCTTGAACTTCGCCCGTCGCCTGCCGCGCTGAGCACCCGCGCCGGGCGCTCGTGATTCAGTCGCCGTACAGCCAACTGTTGTCCCGGACCCGGACGCGGACGCGGTCGAAACCGGACGACGATGACGACGAGGGCGAAGACGGGTAGGTGCCAGCCCCCGTGTGCAGAGCTGCGACCGGATGCGAGAGCGCGGCTAGGCTTCGCTCCGCTTCTCCAGGCGGCTGCCGCGTGGAAAGGTGAGGGACATGATGTCGCTGGGGCCGTCCAGTGCGATGCGGTGCCATCGCCCGCTCGGGACGATGGCCGCCGTTCCCGGCGCCAGCTTGATCTCCTCCTCCTTCTCGCCCGGCTGCTCCGGGCGGAAGCAGAGACGTATCCCGCCGCTGAGGCAGGACACGACTTCGTCCGCAGCGGAGTGGACTTCCCAATGGTCAGCGTGGACGTCGGCGTCGGTCTCCACATGGAAGGTCATCAGCTGCCAGCCGTCCCGCTCGGGGTCGAACACGGGCTGCACAGCGCGCACCTGACCGCTTTGGTCAAGGTGGACGAAGGAGGCGAAGAGATCGATCGGGGTAACAGTCATGCCGACACATCCATTCTGCGGTCATCGTTCATCTGGTGTGGTGGTGTGGTGGTGTGGTGGTGTGGTGATGTGGGGCTAGGGACCAGCCTGGTCGGCCCGGCCGCCTACGGGGCAAGGGCACGACGCAGGGCTGCGCCGAGTTCGGCGAACTGCCGCTGCGACACGTCGGCGGACAGGACCGCCAGCGAGCCGTGAAAAGTACCGGGCCATTGGTGTAGTTCGACCGGGACGCCCGCCTGCAGCAGGCGCAGCGCATAGGTGATGCCCTCGTCGCGGAGCGGGTCGAACTCCGCGGTGGCCACGTAGGCAGGGGGAAGGCCGGACAGGTCGTCGGCCCGGGCCGGGGCGGCGTACGGTGTGGCGGGCTGGGAGCCCAGGTAGTGCCGCCACACTGTTGTGAGTGTGGTGCGATCGTGAAGGGGCGTATCGGTGAAGTTCCGCTGCGACCACGTTTCCTGACGGTCGTCGAGCAACGGTTGATTGAGCAGTTGGAAGCGGATCGCGGGTCCTTGCTCGTCACGCGCCCGCAATGCCACCGCGGCTGCGAGCCCAGCGCCGGCACTGTGCCCTCCGACGGCAATCTTGTTGGAGTCGATGCCCAGCTCGGCCGCGTGTTCGGCCGTCCAGGTCAGTACGGCGTAGGTGTCGTCGAGGGCGGCCGGGAACCGGTGTTCGGGAGATCGGCGGTAGTCCACAGAGATCACCACCGTGTCGGTGCTGGCCGCGATCCGGGCGGCAAAATGCTGATCGGAGTCCAGATCCCCCATGACCCAGCCTCCGCCGTGCAGCCAGACGATGGTGCCCCGCGCCGCATTCGGGCGGTAGATCCGCACCGGCACATCCGGATCGGCAGGCACGGTACGATCTTCGATCTCCATGCCTGATGTGTCCGGCGCCGGTGCCGCGGCGGCACGCTCGGCGTATCTCTTGCGGTCAGCGACCGGATCGGTCAGGTCAGTTTTCACGAGCAGGGGGACAAACGCTTCGAGTTCGGGATCCATGACGACCATCCTCGTTGTCGTCCCCCTTGGGTGCATCCGCCAACTGTCGCGCTTACGGATCAAGTTGCGCGCCGAATGACGCACCCAACGGTCCGTATGCTTGCGCCATGGAGGCCCTCGCCGAACGGCTGTCGCACCTCGACCCGCACGCCCAAGGCGCGATCCGCGTCATCGCGTTCTATGACACGTTGATGTGCAGGAGGGTGGACCTCCCGGCGCTCGCCCGCGCCTCGGCGGGCCTGGCCGGGTGTGTGGTCGGGATTCGGCTCCATGGCACGGGTCGAGTGATCCGCATCTCGCCCGACGGCAGGCAGGCATCCACTCCGCCGCACCCCACATCCACCACCGTGCCGATCACACTCGACGAGGAGGAAATCGGCACGGTGTGGCTGGAACGACCCGGCCCGCCCAGCCCGCTCGACGAAGTGCTCCTGGACCGGCTCGCTATCGCCGCCGCAGCGGTCGTCGAACGGTACGGCCCGGCCCGTACCACCATGGCCGATCCCGCCCTCGTCGAGCTCGCGATCAGCTCCGACAGCGACGAGGCGGCACGAACCCGGGCGCTACGGCTCTTGGGGTTCGCCGCCGACCTGCCGGTCCGAGTCGTCGCCGTACGTTCGCATCTTCCACTCGACCAGGTCGGCACCCTGATTTGCCCGGCTCACACGGTCAAGGCGGCACCGCTCGCCGACGTGGGCGTCATCCTGGCGACCACTGTGGACCAAGCCCGGTTTCCGGCAGGCGCACGCGCGGGCATCGGCGCCGCCGGAAGCCCCGAGCTGTCCTGGCAACAAGCCCGGACAGCTCTCCGCTTCACCACCCCACACCGCCCGACCGTCCCCTACGTCGAACTCGGGGCGTTGGCGCTTCTCGCGCAGGTCCCCCGGGACAGTGCGTGCGGCAACGCCGACGTGGCCGCGATCGCCCGCATCGCCGACGGCCCGCAAGATCTGGATCTGGAGACGCTGGACGCCTACTGCACCACCGGCTCGCTGCGCAGAGCGGCCGACCTCCTCCACCTGCACCACAGCAGCGTCGCCCGCCGGCTCGAACGGATCGGCAAGACATTGGGCATCGAGCTCACTGAGCCCACCGGTCTGATACGAGCGGGGCTCGCCCTCACCACATGGCGGCTACTCAACGACTGAGGGAGACCAGCTCCTCACAACCGGTCCTGTCATGGAGCAAGATGACGGCTTTGAGCACCTGGTGGTCTCATAGGGAAACCAGTGCAGCTGGTACGAGGTGCAGGGGGTGAGCTCCTCCAGGCTGGCCGTGCACCGATCTCGGGCGGTATGCGGACCAGCCAGGCCGTCCCCGTCCTCGTCACCACCTCGGAGCAGCTGCGCGAGCGGGGCGCGGACGCGGCGGTTTGGCGGCGCCTGGGGCGCAGCGATGAGCAGACGCTGACAGCCGCATTCACGGGATGCACGCGGGACCTACGCGAGTTCGTACGGCCAGCGATCATGCCTCCTGTCACCAGTAGCGAACGCCGAGCCGATGAGTCTTCTCCTCTGCACGGCAAAGCCCGCCCAACTGCAAGTCGCCCGTTTCGCGGACTCGGCATCCAAGAAAGCCAGAAGCGGCCTCACGCTGCCTGAGATCAAAAGGACAGCAGGTCGGCATCAGCAGCTCACAGCGCTCCAAGGCAGCGAACGAACCAGCCCGGCATCAAAGCAACCGACTCACCAACTTCTGCATCGACTGAACGACCGGGGAGCCTGTCCCCGCCCTGTGCGGATTGGCCTGCGCCATAGGCGGGTTCCGCCTCTAAGATCTTCTGACTGTGGTGCACACCGGTGCGCCGCGTGGGAGGGGATCCGGTTCGTGGTGCACAGACGTTTCTCTTACGGCGGGTGGAGAGCCGCGGCGTTGCTGATCGCGGTCGTCGTGGCCGCGCCGCTGTCGGCGGCGCCGCCCGCGGCGGCCCGGCACGGGGCCGTGCCGGGCGATGTCAACGGCGACGGGTACCGCGATGCCGTACTGCCCGCGCCGGGCGCGAACGTCGCCGGCAAGGCGGGAGCCGGTGCCGTGGTCGTGCACTACGGATCCAAGTCGGGCCTGTCGACGTCCAGACGGGCCGTCATCACGCAGAACACCGCCGGGGTGCCGGGCTCGGCCGAGACACACGACGGCTTCGGCGGTGCCACCGCGACGGCCGACCTCAACCGGGACGGGTACGCGGACCTGGTGGTGTCCACCCCGTTCGAGGACACCACGCGGGGCCGGGACGTCGGCACGGTGACGGTGCTGTGGGGCGGTAAGAACGGATTGACGTCCGGCACCGACCTGCCGGCGACGAGCCCCGGCGCGTACTACGGCATCGACGTGGCGGCGTTGAGTGCCGGCCCCGGTGCCGAGACCCAGGTGCTCGTCGGCGGGTACGAGGGGTCGATGCGCTTCGCCGGGCCGTTCACCCGCGGCGGCACCTACGGTGAGGCCGTCGAGAACCGGGACACCGCGTCCGTGAACAGCGTCGCGTTGGGCGACTTCGCCGCGGGGGGCCGACCGGACGCAGTGGTCGTCACCGTCCGGCTGAGCGAGCTGAGCGGCGGCCAGGTGGACGTGAACCCTGTGTACGCAGGTGCGCAGCAACAGGGCAACGGCCTGATCGCGGCCACCGGAGACGTCAACGGCGACGGGCACGACGACCTCGTCGTCGGCGACCCCGACGATCCGCACAGTGCCGCCGACGGTGCCCTCGGCGGCCGCCTGCTCGTCTGGTACGGCTCGACACATGGCATCGCGTGGGAGGCCCAGCCGGTGCGGCTGACGCAGGACACCCCCGGTGTCCCCGGATCGAGCGAGAAGGGTGACAACTTCGGCGCCGCCCTCGCCGTGGCCGACCTCAACCGGGACGGGCTGGCGGACATCGTGGTCGGCTCGCCGCTGGAGGACACGGGCAAGGCCAATGCCGGGCAAGTGACGGTCATCCCCGGCCGCCGCACCGGCTCCCTCGGAACCGGCGCCTACGCCTACACGCAGGACACCGCCAGCATCCCCGGGGCCGGCGAGACCGGGGACTCGTTCGGCACCAGCGTGGCCGTCGGCGACGTCAACGGGGACGGCAAGCCGGAACTGTTCCTCAGCGCCGCCGAAGAGAACACCGCGACGGGGGCGGTATGGGTTCTGCCTGGGGGCGCGGGCGGTCCCACCGCCCGAGGCAGCTACCTGATCACCGCCCCTTCCGTGGGCTTCTCCCAGCGGGAGAACACCCTCCTCGGCGGCAACGGACTCCTTGGAGTGATCTGACACGGACCCGTACCGGCTCGGCTCCGGGTGGGCCGTGGTCATCGACGGCGGGTGGTGCGGGTGTGGCGTGGTCATGAACGGCCGGTGGCGGAACAGGTCATCCCGTGCCGGCCGCGACCCGGCAGCACCCGTGATCAGTTCCCGCAAGGGGCGATTGGTCTCCGTGACGGCGTCCGTGAAGCCCAAGCACGGCTCGTCCCATGGGTCTTTGCCCCCGGTGCGGTTCTCCAGCCAGCTGCACCAAGGCCAGCCGAGCACCACGGACGGGCGGTGAAGGTCTCGGCGGCGGGTGTTCCGGCCTCGCGTATGCGCTGGCCGCGGGCCGAGCCGATGCGGCCCGGATTCATGACCGTCGGGCACCGGTTGCCGGTGCCGGCGATGCAAGCAGTCTGCCACCGCGACCTGGAAGCGGACATTCGGCCACCATCCGATCACGGGGTTCGTCGACCACGGGCGGGCGGCGCCGGTGAGCCGGTCGTCGGCCTGCTCAGGGCGGGGAAGGCGGGCAGCAAGTCCGCCGCCGACCACATCACCGCCACTCAACTGGCACTGGCCCGCCCCCTAGGACCTACCGGCGCGGGCGCCGCACTTCACGAGAACCGACAGCAGAGGTTCACCACTTCGGGAGGCACGACGGCCAGCGGTCGTTCGATGCCTGCCGAGGCATGGTGAGGAACGGAAGTGCCGCTGAGATTGATCTTGGTCTTCTGGAAGTCCGCGCGAAATCCCCTTGCTCAATGGTCAAGGATCGTTGACCATTGCCTGCATGCCTACCGACGAGCTACCTGAGACGTTTCACGTCACCACCGACGAGCAACTGCGCGCCGTCTCCAATCTCACCCGCCACCGGATCATGGCCGTGCTCCGCTTCGAGCCGGCGACGATCACGCAGATCGCCGAGCGGGTGGGCCTTGCGAAGGGGAGTTCCAGCTATCACGTGCGGCTGCTGGAGCGGGCCGGCCTGGTGAAGGTGGTACGGACGCGGAAGGTGCGGGGTGTCACCGAGCGGTACTACGCGATGGCCGCACGGTCGATCGTGCTGCCGGATCCGGGCGAGGGAGGGCCGGATGTGCTGATGCGGCATGCGGTGGCGGACCTGGAGGCGTCGCCGGTGGATGGCGAGCGGCACGTGAGGATGGCGCATCTACGGCTCACCGAGGAGCAGTTCACGGAACTGGGGGCGCGGCTGCAGGCACTGGCGGACGAGTACCGGGAGCTGTCCGATCCGTCGCTGCCGGACGCGTCACTCGTCTTCGCACTGTTCCACCCGGCACCGCGCGAGCAGGCCAAGGAGGGCGCCAAGTGACCTCAGCTGTGGGGAAGTTGCCGACAGGGTTCGGACGGCTGTGGACTGCGCAGACGGTGTCCTCGCTCGGTGACGGGGTGTCGCATGCCGCGCTGCCGCTGCTCGCGTTGACGCTGACGCGGGATCCGATGGCACTTGCCGTCGTCACGGCCGCCGGGACGCTGCCCTGGCTGCTCTTCGGGGTGCTCGGCGGTGCGCTGGTGGACCGTTGGGACCGCCGGCGCACGATGTGGGTCGTGGACGCGGCGCGCGCGGTGCTGCTCGCGTTACCGGCGGCGGCCGCCGCGCTCGACGTGCTGAGCATTCCGCTGCTCGCGACCGTCGCCTTCCTGCTCGGCCTCGGCGGACTCTTCTTCGACACGGCCGCCACGGCCTATCTGCCGGATCTGCTCGGCCGCGACCCCGCACTCCTGGAGCGAGCCAACTCTCGCCTGCGCGGAGCCCAGACCGCCATGTCCGGCTTCGCGGGGCCGCCGGCGGGCAGTGCGCTGCTCGCGCTCGGGCGGGCGGTTCCGCTGCTCGCCGACGCGGTGTCGTTCATGCTCTCCGCACTGCTCGTACGGTCGCTCCCAGCCACGCCCCGGCCCGTGCCGGAGGTCCGCGAGTCGCTGCTTCGGCGGGCGCGGGCCGGGGCATCGTACGTCTTCCGGGACCGGTTGCTGCTCGGGCTCGCGCTCCGCCCGGCGGTCGGGAACGTCGCCTTCCTCGCTGTGGAGACCGTTCTGGCCCTCTTCGCGCACGACCGCCTCGACATCGACACCTACGGCTTCGGCCTGCTTCTCACGGCGGAGGCCACCGGCGGTCTGCTCGGCGCAGGCATCGCCTCCTACCTTGGCCGACGACTCGGCACGGGCACAGCGCTGACCTGCACGGCCGCCGTCGAAGGGCTTGCCATCCTGGGCCTGGCCGCCGCCCCGAACCCGTACGTGGCCGGGCTGGCGCTCGCCGTCTGCGGGGCCGGCATGGGCGCCACGATGGTGCTCGGGCCCTCCCTCCGGCAGGCGATCGTCCCGGCCCACCTCATGGGCCGGGTCGCCTCCACCTCCCGCATGCTGGCCATGTGCGCCGCCCCCATGGGGGCCTTCCTCGGCGGCTGGCTGGCCACCACCTACGACATCCGCACCCCGCTCTACGCCGCCGCCGTGCTCCTCCTGGCGATGACGGCCGTCACGGCATCCATGACCAACAACCGCCGAGTCGAAGCGGCGCTGCGTGCCGCCGCCCCGGCCGGCGGTCCGCATCACCCGGCACCCAAGGATCCCGCCCAGAAGAGTGCACCCGACGTGTTGTGACGCCTGCCGCGAAGGCTCACAACCATGTCCGAGGCTCACGCGTTTCGATTCCGGGACCATCCAGGTGCCCCCCGAAGTGGTGGACATCTGCTGTCTGGCCATCAGTGCACCACCGCCGGGTCCCAGTGGCCAACACGCACCGTAACCGGTCACGGAATGTGATCCAGAGCCCGAGTTTCGACTGCGCTGTACTCGGCGGCGTCTGATGGTCTTCAGGCAGGGCGAACGCGTGCCTGTATCCGCCACCGTCACCCGGTGCGCCGATCGCGGGTCAGTGCCAAGCCGCTGAGGGCCGTGCCGATCAGCCCCAGTACCAGGGCAATGGCGCCGGCGATCACTCCGTTGCCGGTGCCGGGGCCACCGTCGGCGACGGCCAGGTTCACTACGCCCATGGTCAGGCCGACCAGTCCCGCCGCCATGGCCATGATGGCCCTGTTTCGCCCGTTGCTCGTGCCGGGACGATCGGTGGAGCGGGCCAGAGCCAGTCCGCCGATGACCACGCCGGCCAGTGCCACGACAGCGGCCGTGGTGCCCACCAGTCGCCCGGAGGTCAGGCCGGTGGTAGCAGCCGACTGGACTGCGATGTGCGCGGCTGCCGGTACGGCGAGCACGGATTGGACTGCCATGAGAGGCCTCCTTGTCTCCTGCGAGTCGATGTCGCCTCAGTGCGATGCGATGTCGGCCCAGCATGTCCGGCGGCCCCGCCGTCAGTCGTCCAGCGGACGCAGGCAATTCGCGCTGCTGCCGGTGGTTCATACGTCTGCTGTGGGTGCGGTAGACAACGCGCGGGTACTGCGGGGGCGGTAGTCGCCCGCTCGTTCGTGAGCGGGACTCGCCCGTGGTGGCGTCCGGCTAGGGTGCGCGTATGGACAGAGGACGGTTAGGTGTCCCGGCCGGTGTCTGGGACTGGGCGGTCGCCGTCGGCGTGGCGGCGCTGCTGGTGGGCACCGGGCTGTCCGGTGAGAGCTCCACGGCGAACAGCGACCTGCTCGGTTATGCGCTCCTGGCAGGCGGCGGGCTGGCGCTGGCCGCCGGCAGCCGGGCTCCGCTTCTGGTCCTGGCCGTCACCGGGCTGTGTGCGGTGGGGTATCAGGCGGCCGGTTTCGACGTGCTCGCCGTCTCGTATCTGGTCGCGGTGTACAGCGCGGTGCGGGCCGGGCACCGCGCCATCACCGCGGCGGCGTCCGTCGCCCTGCTGGTCGCTCTCCACCTCACGGCGCTGGTCTTCCAGGACGAGCCGGTGCGGGAGGCGTTCGGGCGGGGCGGCGGCGTGCTCGAGATCGCCTGGCTGATCGCCGCCTTCGCCGCGGGGGAGGCGGTGCGGCAGGCCGAGCGGCGGGCGGAGGAGGCCGAGCGGACCCGGGAGGAGACTGCGCGGCGTCGCGCCGATGAGGAGCGGCTGCGCATCGCGCGGGAGCTGCACGATTCGCTCACTCATCAGATCTCGGTCATCAAGGTGCAGGCCGAAGTCGCGGTCCATGTGGCCCGCAGACTCGGCGAACAGGTGCCGGAAACGCTGCTTGCGATCCAGGAGGCCGGACGCGAGGCCAGCCGGGAACTGCGGGCCACGCTGGAGGCATTGCGCGACGATGACACGACCCCGCCGCGTGGGCTCGATGACGTGGTGGAACTGGTGGAAAAATCCCGGACGTTGGGCCTGGACGCCACGCTGACGATCGACGGGCGGCAGCACGACGTGCCGGCCGCGGTGGACCGGACCGTCTACCGGATCGTGCAGGAGGCGCTCACCAACATCGCCCGGCACACCGACGCCACGACCGCGACGGTCCACATCGACTGCCTACCGGATGCCCTCGCCCTTCGCATCGACGACGACGGCATGGCGACGCCGGCCACCGCACCGCTGCCCGGCCTCGGGCTTCTCGGCATGCGCGAACGCGTCACCGCCCTCGGAGGCCGGCTACGCGCCGAACCACGTGACGGGGGCGGCTTCACCGTCCAGGCCGAGCTCCCCGTGGAGAGGACGTCATGATCCGTGTCCTGTTGGTCGACGACCAGCCCCTCATTCGCAGCGGATTTCGCGCCCTCCTCGACCTCGAGGACGACATCGAGGTGGTGGCCGAGGCCGCCGACGGCAGTGAGGGCCTGGAACTCGTCAAAGAGCACCTGCCCGACGTCGCGCTCATCGACATCCAGATGCCGGTCAGCGACGGCATCGAGGCAACCCGGCGCATCGCCGCGGACCCGGCCCTGGCCGGGGTGCACGTGGTCATCCTGACCAACTACGGCCTGGACGAGTACGTCTTCGACGCCCTGCGCGCCGGCGCTGCCGGTTTTCTGGTCAAGGACGTGGTGCCGGAGGACTTCCTGCACGCTGTACGCGTCGCCGCTCGTGGCGATGCCCTGCTCGCGCCCTCGATCACCCGCAAGCTGATCAACCGGTACGTCGCCGAGCCGCTCCCTACCGACACCGGCGCTGGGCTGGGGGAGCTGACCAGCCGCGAACGCGAGGCCGTTGTCCTGGTCGCCCAGGGTCTGTCCAACGACGAGATCGCCGACCGGATGGTGATCAGCCCGTTGACCGCGAAAACCCATATCAATCGGGCCATGACCAAGCTCCAGGCTCGTGACCGTGCCCAACTCGTGGTCTTCGCCTACGAGTCCGGTCTGGTGGCCCCACGTATTTCTTGACTGTGCGTCACGCAGCCGTTGCACATGGTTGGCAGGAGGCGTGCAAGGTCTTCTTTCGTGCTGCCGCTTCTCGGGTTCTGGCTCAGGTTCTGTGGAGTGGCCACGGCGAGTGAGCGAGCCGCTGCCGAATCGGATGCGCTCGGAGCTGGGGTGAGGTGAGCTCCAGAGCCCGGTTGTCCTGTCCGGCAGCCATGTGGTCGAGCCATCGTTCATACCAGGCGAGAAAGTCCGGGGCTGAGGAGACGTTCGGGCCCCAGAAGCCGTCTGCGTTGCCGATGAGCACGCGCCCGGTGAGAGGGCCGGTTATGCCTATGAGGACGAGATCGCTGCAGCCGCGTTCGATGACGTGCAGGAACAGGTCACCACGGCGGGTGGGGCGGTAGGCCCGGCTGAATCCTCTTGAGCCCGTGCTGGCGTCTCTGGAGTTCATCGTGAAGAGCGTGCAGTCCTCCAACGGGATCAGTCCGTAGTACGGAGCCGCACCACTGCCGCCCATGTTGATGAGGAAGTCTCGGTAGGGCTGCGGGAGTTCCACGTCATGCTCGGCCTGAAAGGCATCTGCCTGACCTTTGGTGAGGCGGGGGCCGAGACGAAATTCGTGCCGCTCCTCCCCAAAGGAGTGGCTTCGGTTGGGCGCGTAGGGGATGCGTGCCAGCTTGCGTCGCAACCGCGGGATGCGGGAGTCCATGCGAGCTCTTCTCTCGTGTCGCCCGCAATCTATCGCACGGCACCAGAGCTCATCCTGCGAGCAGGACTCGCTTCCTCAGCAGCTGGAAGCCGGCCCGGCCGAACATCTGGCGCTTGAGCACGAAGGTGATGCATTGCTCGATGCACCTGGCCATCGCTTCCCGGTCCACACGCCCAGGTCGCCCTGGCGGGACCTGCCCGACGAGCTGGGCTCATTTCAGACCGCTCACAAACGGCTGCTCAGGTGGGCCGTGGACGGTACCTGGGAACGGATCCTCGCCGCGCTCCTGGCAGCGGCCGATCGTGCTGACGACATCGGCTCGACCGTGTCGGTGGACTCACCATCTGCCGGGCCCACCAGCACGCCACCGGAGCCAGGAGCAAAGGGGTTCCCGGTCGGGCCGAACCTGAGGACCATGCGCTCGGCCGCTCCCGAGGCGGCCTGAGCCTACAAGCAGCGTAATGCCGTCGAACGGTGCAGCAATCGGCTCAAGAGTGGCGTGGTCTGGCCAAGCGAAACGACGAACTCGCCCTCGCCTACCAGGCCGCACTTCATTTCGCCGCCATTCACCTCTGGGCCCGCAGGTGAAGACGTACTACCGCAACTCCGCGCTTGGTTGGCGGCGCCAGTCCCATCCCGGGTGATGGTCCAGCAGCGTGAGGAACTGATGCGCTGGCAGGATTTCGTAGTGGTTGGTGTCGATAAGACCGTCGAAACCATCGAGAACGCGACGGAGGAAGACCCGGGCCGCGTCCATGGACTCGCACGAGACATAGACTCCGTACGGCTCACCGATCTGGGATCTCACCTGCTCAAGCTCGTCCGGCTCGTAGTCCGCCAGGATCCTCCCTGAGAGGTCGAGGTAGTACGAGTGTCCCTGCCAGTGGAGCCGCTCGTCGCCCGTCGCAGCGTCCGGCACAAGATCAAAGGAACGGATTAGCCCCTCAAGCAACGGACGTCGCTCGACAGGGGCAAGAACGATCACAGACGGCCAGGACATGAGCTTCCACCTCCGCGACGACCGTATCCGAGCAGTTCCCTCATGTCGTCTGACTTCTCGATCAGCCAGTGCAGTTGGCACCGGTTCACGAACAAGGAGACACGCTCTAGGCCACGGGCATCCTGGCGATGATGGCCTCCGGCGTCTCCGCCGTCACCGTCTTCGTCGCCCGCAACCGCCGGCGTGTGGACACCACAGGCTTCGCTGCGCTGACCGCGGTCCTGCTGTACGCCCTGATTGCCAATATCGTCGACAAGCCCGACGGCATCGCCATCTCCGGCTTCTTCATCGTTGGCATCATCACCGTGTCGCTCATCTCACGTGTCGCGCGTACGACCGAACTGCGCGCCGACCGCCTCGTCTTCGACGAAGCCGCCCGCCGGTTCATCACCGACACCCTCGCCCACGACCAGTCCATCAACATCATCGCCAACCGCCGTCAGGCCGGCGACGAAGCCGAGTACAGCGCCAAAGAACGCGAACAGCGCGGCACCAAGCCGTGCCCGGGCCTGGCCGACGTGCTCTTCCTCGAGATCGACGTCGTCGACCCCTCCGACTTCAGCGACACCCTCACCGTCCACGGCTACCGCCTCATGCGCGCCCGAGCCCCGGCCGCGCCCAACGCCATCGCCGCCGTCCTGCTCGCCCTGCGGGACGCCACCGGTCTGCAGTCGCTGCTATTTCGCCTGGGTCGAGGGCAGCCCCCTGAAGCACATGTTCCGCTACTTCCTGCTCGGCCGCGGTGACACCGCCCCAGTCACCCGCGCGATCATCCGCGGCAACGAACCCAACCCCGACCGCCGCCCCGGCATCTACGTCGGCGGATAGTGCATCACCTCCGCGCGGGCAAGAGGCTGTAGCGCCATCGACAGAAAGAGGCAGGCGCTATGAACCTCGGGTTCGGCGACGCCGGCGCCTTCGAGGAACACGGCCAAGTCGTGGTCGTTGTAGACGGTGCCCACTACGGTGACCCGAACGGCAGTATTCGGCGCACCCCGTAGGCCCTTCTTTCGGCCACAGCCGTCCTGGGAACCGCCAAAGCCCTCGCTGATTCGGTGTGGCTGCTGGGGCTCGCTGCCTGGACGCTGATCGCCCCCGGTCTGCTTTCCTGGACGAACCGCAGAGGATGGAGTGGCGCGGCGGCCCTGCCCACGAGTGCAGCGTCGTCTGACGTCCAAGTGGCGATACGGCCGGGCAGGCGATGGGCCTGATCGCCGTGCTGACCGCGTTGCCTGCTCGGCTGGCCACCGTGCCTTTCTCCGGCCTGAGCGCGCACTGGACGGACGCGGCCAACCTGCTCTCCGGGAGCCTGCTGGGCGCCCGGGCCGGTGCGTCGTGGGCGATGCGGATGCATACTCACACCACCGAGTCGGGCACGCTCTATCTCGGCATTCCCGTCCCGGCGCCGACCCTCCAGACCCGGGAGCCCACGCGCCGGTTGAATCTGTCCGCCAGAACGCGCTGAGATACAAAGCACCCTCTGCCGGTTGATCGTCAGGCCGCGTCAGGCAGGGTCAGCAGTTTGCCCATCGCTGCGAGCACCGACGGCTCGACGCGGTAGTACACCCAGGTGCCACGCCGCTCAGAGGTCAGAAGCCCGGCCTCCTTCAGCTTCTTGAGGTGGTGGGACACCGTGGGCTGGGAGACGCCGACGTCGGAGATGTCGCACACGCATGCCTCCCCGCCCTCGTGCGAGGCCACGGCGGAGAACAGCCGCAGGCGCACCGGGTCGCCGAGCGCCTTGAACATCCGTGCGGCCGTCTCGGCCTCCTCGGCGCTCATCGGGCGCTCGGTCAGCGGCGGGCAGCACGGCGCCACACCCTGACCGCCGGTTGCGAGCAGCGGCAACGTCTTCGCATTCGACATACGTCTATGTTGACACACGTCGAACCAAGGTGGGAAGGGTTGCCGGGATGTGCCAAGGTGCTTGGAGGTCCAGACGAACCCGGTGCAGACGCCCGGTGTCTTGGGTCGAAGGTGGGGGCGTGCCGTAGTGGGCGGGGTGGCTTTCAGTAAGGATGCCCGTCGTGGCTGCTGCCAGAACCTCGCCCCCTTCGGCCCGACGCGCTCGGCTCCCGTGGTGTTCGGCGCGGGAGCGGTCATCGGTGGTCTGGGCGAGATGATCGGCCTGGGCGGGGCAGAGTTCCGCCTGCCGCTGCTGATCGGCCTGTTCGGGTTCGCCGCGCTGTCCGCCGTCATCCTGAACAAGGCGCTGAGCCTTGTGGTGGTCCTGGTCGCGCTGCCCGCCCGTCTGGTGGCGGTCCCGGCCGCCGAGGTGGCCGCGCGCCGGCCGGTCGCGGTCAATCGGCTGGCCGGCGGGCTGCTCGGTGCGTGTGCCGGAGCCGCGTGGGCGGTGCGCATGCGCACCTCCATCCTCTACAAGGTGCTGGCCGCCCTGATGGTGCTCATGGCTGCCGCCCTGGTGGTCACCCACACCACCGCCCTGGGCACGCTCGCGCTGCCGCTCTGGGTCCAGGTGCCCTGCGGGGGCGTGGCCGGTTTCGGCATCGTGGGGTCGCCGTGATCATGGCGTCGCCGGGGGCGAGTTGCTGATCCCGGCGATCGTGCTGCTGTTCGGGGAGGACATCAAGACCGCGGGAAGCCCTTCCTTACCGCGGGAAGCCTCTCCTGGCTGGTCTCCCTGCCGACGATGCTGGCGGAGTTCGCCCGCTACAGCCGCGACGGCAGCTTCGCCCTCCTGGGCGCCAACCTCTGCTTCACCATGATCGTGGCCGCGGGTTCCGCCGCCGACGTGATACTGGGCGGACTGTGTCTGGGCGTGTTCCCGGATGGGGTCCTCATCCCCGCCCTGGCGGTGATCCTGCTCGCCTCCGCGGCCAAACTCGCCCGGCACGATTGACACGGCGGGGCCGCCAGGAGGTCAACCACGCTGGAACCCGCGGCACCCCCACCGCTCATGGAAGTCAGTCGCCGGGCACATCCCGTTTGGTGAACATCAACTCCGGCCCGGGCCGGGCGCCTGGTTGAGCCCGAGGGCAAGCCGTCGGGCGATTCGGACGGCGTCCCGGCCTACACCGCGCAGCGAGTTCGACGACAGGCTGCGCTGCCACTCCAGCCTGACGAACGCGAGCCCTGGCACACCGGTGGCGACCCCCTCCCGGTGTCGGGGACTGCCCGCGGCGTCGAGGGCGCCGTCGAGGCCGGCGAGGGAGGGCAGGTCAGGGCGGTAGCCGGTGGCCAGTACCACCGCGTCGACCTCCTCCCGCTCCCCGTCCGGCCAGAGAAGCTTGGCCCCGTCGGCTCCGGTGAACATCGGTCGCCGATTGGGCCGTCCGGCGGCCAGGGCGGCCCGGTAGCGGCCGTCGTCGAGGACCGGCTGCGCCGGCGGGCGGGGAAGGAGCCGTCCGAGCGGTGCGATGTCCAGGCCGCTGCGTGCGAACCAGAAGTGCAGGTCCCGTCCCAGGACGTGCTGAGCGGCGAACTTCACCGGTGCCCGGGTGGCGAGAGCGACCCGGGCGACCTGGGTGAGTTCGGCGGCGATTTGCACCGCGGAGTTCCCCGCTCCCACGACCACCACGCGGCGGCCCGCGAAAGGGGCGGGGCTGCGGTATTCGGCGGCGTGCAGCACCTGGCCGGTTAACTGCACAAGGCCCGGCAGGACCGGCCGATGCGGATGTCCGAACGACCCGGAGGCGGCCACGACGGCCCGCGCGGACAGCCGGGCGCCGCCCTTCAGTTCCACCTCGAAGGCGTCGCCGGTGCGGCGTACGGAGGTGACGCGCTGGCCGGTGCGGATATCGGCGTCCAGGTGACCGGCGTAGGCGGTGAGGTAGGCGGCGACCTCGTCGCGGTGCGGGTAGCGGTCGCGGTCGGCGCCGGGGAACGGCATCCCGGGCAGGGAGCTGTACCGGGCGGGCGAGAACAGCGTGAGGCTGTCGTAGTAGCGCGGCCATGATCCGGCAGCACGTCCGGAACGTGGCGGGCCTGAAGATCGTCAGCCCGTCGAACGCGTCGGACGCGTACTGGATGATGCGCCTCCAGCACGACCGGCCGCAGCCCGCGGCGCAGCAGGGCGTGGGCGGGTGGCGAGTCCGGACTGGCCACCGCCGATCACGGCAACGTCGATGTGCTCCATCAGCAAACCCCCTGGTTTCGATAGATGTCTATGTTGACGCTCATCAATACAGGTGCCATGCTGGGCCGCACAAGCCATCGACGGATGTCGAACCACGCCAAGGAGTCGCCGTGAACGCGCCCGCCACCACCGAGCTGCCCGTCGTCGTGATCGGGGCCGGACCCGCCGGTCTGGCCGCCGCCGCCCACCTGATCGACCGGGACATCGAACCCCTCGTCCTGGAGACCGGGCCCACCGCCGGCGCCGCGGTGCGCGACTGGTCGCACGTGCGCCTGTTCTCCACCTGGGGTGAGCTGACCGACCCGGCCGCCGAGAAGTTGCTCGCCCCGACCGGCTGGACCAAGCCGGACGTCACCACCTACCCGTCCGGTGGTGACTGGGCCACGCTCTATCTGCAGCCCCTCGCCGACGTCCTCGGCGATCACATCCGTGTGGGCGCCACCGTCACCGGCGTCTCGCGCACCGGTCGTGACCGCATCGTCGACGCCGACCGCGAAGCCCAGCCCTTCGTCGTCCACTTCACCACCGCCGACGGCGAAGAGCGCGTCCTCGCCCGGGCCGTCATCGACGCCTCCGGCACCTGGACCACCCCCAGCCCGGCCGGCGCCAGCGGACTGCCCGCCCTCGGAGAGAACGCGGCCGCCGACCGCATCAGCTACCGCGTCCCCGACCTGAAGGACCCTGCCCTCCGGGCCCGGTACGCCGGCAAGCGCACCGCCGTCATCGGTTCCGGAGCCTCCGCGTTCACCGCGCTGGCCACCCTCGCCGACCTGGCCAAGAATGAGCCGGGCACGCACGCGGTGTGGATCCTGCGCCGGGGCATCTCCGGCTCCACGTTCGGAGGCGGCGAAGCCGACCAGCTGCCCGCCCGCGGCGCCCTCGGGCTAGCGGCGAAGGCGGCCGTCGACAACGGATACGCGGACGCGGTCACCGGCTTCCGCACCGAGGCCATCGAACGCGACGGTGAAGGCCGACTGGTCCTGACCGGTGAAGACGGCCGTCGCCTCGACCCGGTCGACGAAGTCATCGTGCTCACCGGCTTCCGACCCGACCTGTCCTTCCTCTCCGAGATCCGTCTCGGCCTGGACGAACGGCTCCAGGCACCGGTGGAGCTGGCACCGCTGATCGACCCCAACCAGCACTCCTGCGGCACCGTCTACCCGCACGGCCACCGCGAGCTGTCCCACCCCGAACCCGGCGTCTACCTGGTCGGCATGAAGTCCTACGGTCGCGCCCCCACCTTCCTCGCCATGACCGGCTACGAGCAGGTCCGCTCCGTCACCGCCGCCATCGCCGGCGACCTCGAGTCCGCCGACCGCGTCGAACTCACCCTCCCCGAAACCGGGGTGTGCGGCGGCGCCGGCCTCTTCGACGACCCGAACGCCGGGCAGGCCGACGGCGGCGGCTGCTGCGCCCAGGCGCCCGCGCTCGTCCAGCTCGGTGCCGGCGCGCCCGCCGCCGCTGTCGTCGTCGAGGAGACGCCGGCGGGCGGCTGCTGCGGCTCGTGACCACTCCTGACGCCCCCGAGCGCGGGGCCGCGACCGGAACAGGGGACCGGTCGCGGCCCCGCGCCGCGCTGGTCGCCCTCTGCCTGACGCAGGTCACCAGCTGGGGCATTGTCTTCTACGCCTTCCCCGTGCTGAACCCGCAGATCATTCACGCCACCGGCTGGCCGGCCGCAGCGACCACGGCCGCGTTCTCCGCCGCCCTGCTCGTCTCCGCCATCGCCGGGATACGCGTCGGCCGCATCATCGACCACCGCGGGCCGCGCACCGTGATGACCGCCGGATCGGTCCTCGGCGTGCTGAGCATCCTCATCGTCGCCGCCGCCCCGAACCTGGCCGTCTTCGTCGCTGGCTGGCTGCTCGCTGGACTCTCGATGGCGGCCACCTTCTACCAGCCCGCCTTCGCCGCGATCACCCGCTGGTGGGCCCCCGATCACATCCGCGCCCTCACCATCGTCACCCTGGCCGGCGGCCTCGCCTCCACCGTCTTCGCGCCCACGACCGCGGCGCTCGCCGAGCAGCTGTCCTGGCGTGCGACGTACGCCGTGCTCGCCCTGGTGCTCGCTGTCGTGACCGTCCCCGCACACGCCTTCGCCCTCAAGGCACCATGGCCAAAAGCGCCGCCCGCCCCAGCCCACATCACCGGCGGCGCGGACGCGGTGGCCCGCAGCCGCCCCTTTTGGATGCTGGCTGCCGCCCTGACCTTCTCCGCGTTCGCGGTCTCCGCCGTCGTCGTCGCGCTCGTGCCCCTCCTCCTCGAACGCGGCTACTCCACCACCGCAGCCGCCTGGGCACTCGGCCTCGGCGGCGCCGGACAGACCCTCGGCCGCACCTTGTACGCCACCCTCGCCCGCCGCACCGGCACCACGACCCGCACAATCGCGCTGATCGCACTCGGCGCGCTGACCACAGCGGCCCTCGCGCTCGTACCGGGCCCGTACGCCCTGCTGGTTGCCCTTTCGGTCGCGGCCGGGATGGTCCGCGGCAACCTCACCCTCCTCCAGGCCACCGCCATCACCGACCGCTGGGGCACCACCCACTACGGCCGCCTGTCCGGACTGCTCGCCGCGCCCACGACAGCAGCCTCCGCCCTGGCCCCCTTCGCCGGCGCCGCCTTGGCCGCGCCTCTGGGCGGCTACCCCCACCTGTTCGGACTGCTGGCACTGATTGCCGGACTCGCCGCCCTAGTCACCTTCGGGACCACACCGCGCCGACCAGCTCCGAAGCGGTAGTGGTACCCGGTCAGATGATCGGGCAAGCCAGTCAGGAGCGCTGCGAGGCAGCCGGTTCTGCAACCGCTCGAAGCCACTTCGGTTCCCCCGCCCTGCCCCGGCGGCGGATCGGTCCGAGCACAGGAGTACTCAACATCGGCTCCGGCAGCATCCACGTCACACCCGATCCCTTCCACCGAGTGGTCCGGTGCTGTCCTACTGCTGCCGAGTCCCGCTAAGGGGTGAGGGTGGGAGAGTCCCGCCGGATGGAGGATTCCGTTGTGATCGTGCGGTTCGTGGGCGGCCCGCTCGGTGGCCGTGCACGGTCGACCTCGGGCCCGTGGGCTGGGGGCTGGCTCACCGCTGGCGCCGCCGACTGGGGCCTGTACATCCCCGTGTACCGCGACCTGGTGACCGGCGTCGTCCTGGCGGAGGACCGGGCCACCGCACGTCGCCGCCGGTAGCTGCCAGCCGCCCCAAAATCCCGGCCCGCACTGCACCACCGCAGTGCATCAGCGGATGCGTTGCGCCTTGACCTGCTGCGGAACCCCGGGATCAGGCTTCTGGGACCGGAGTGGCACCGCTCTGTCGCAGTGCGTCGGCCGGGGCCCGGGGTGTGGTTCAAACGACCCGGATGTCGGAGGGCTGGAGGGCGGTCGGGTGCGGTGCCAGGACGAGTGCCTGGCCGATACTGCAGCACCGATCGGTTCAGCGGTCGCGCCGATTGTGCTCGCGTACTCCGGTGACGAGCACTCCGACGGCGAAGATCAGGACGAGGATGAAAACGGCGATGCCCAGGACGTCCTGGAGACCACTGGCCAGGCCGCTGTAGCCCACGTCGACTCCTACAATCACAGAGCACACACCTGCGACAACGGCCGTCCAGCCCATCCAGCCGGCGACCCGGCGGCTGGTGAGGATCGCAGCCCCGAAGAGCGCGAGGGTCAGCCCGAGCAGGATGCGGAAGTAGCTCTGGAGTCCCCATTCCAGCCAGCGCACGGTCTCGGCGTTGGCAAAGCGGATCGTCTTCTCCGCGCCCGACGCGCTGACCCATGAGTCCACTGCCTGCTTCAGCCCCACGCCGTCCAGCCCTTGCAGGGCAGCCCAGATCGCGGCGGTCGCAACGGCTGCTGCGGCCGCGAGCTGCGCAAGCAGGGAGGACCCGTTGGTACCGCGCAGGACGCGGTACAGCACGAGCA
The DNA here is from genome assembly GCF_042955215.1 of Streptomyces sp. NPDC012466. Classification (NCBI taxonomy): domain Bacteria; kingdom Bacillati; phylum Actinomycetota; class Actinomycetes; order Kitasatosporales; family Streptomycetaceae; genus Streptomyces; species Streptomyces sp. NPDC012466. Next base: position 396,687 of record NZ_JBIBEQ010000004.1, read on the forward strand.
GGCCGCTCAGCGTTACCAGGACGGCAATGAACTGGCCAAGATGAACGGCGATCCAGGCGCCGCTGTCTGCGTACTTGGTGAAGATTTCAGGGTGGTCGTCTTCCTCGCCAGAGGGGTGAAGCGTTGCGGTCAAGATGACATTGAGAAGGAAGCCCCCGACCATGAGCCCGCCGGCGATCGTCAGCGTGCGGGTTCGCGAGCTGGCTGAATACGCCTCTTCGCCGACGCGCATGTCCGGACCCATGAGCAGACCCCAGTCCTCTCGACGTCACCGACCGACATACTTGAGGGTCACCAGATGCAGCCGCTCTCCCAGGACGCGCAGCGACACCTCACTCAAACGAAGTCTGATCGCGGCCGATTGCGCGAGCGCCCGGGGTCACGCCCGTACCGACAAGCGGATCCGGTCAAGGACCGCATTCCGTGGTTGCCGGCGCTGAAGCGGGGATGCTCGTGCCAGACGCCCGGATGAGGGTTTGCAATCGAGGCGGGGCGGTGGGGGTGAGGTTCTTCTCGATCGGTGGTAGATCCGCTGCATGGTGTCATGCTGCGGCCGTGGCAGGGACTCGTCGTCGGGTCTGAGCGGCCTTCCCGGACTGCAGGTCACGTCGTCCGCCGGGTGCGGCGCGATCCGCATCGGCCTCCTCTCCGCCTCATGGAGGACAACTGCCCTCGCGCCGCGCATGTGTCTCGCATGGGTCAGGGAATCGGGCTCTGGCTGCGTTCATCTTTGGAGGCAGCGTTTGTCGACGGGTTCTGGAGCCAGTCGGTGATCAGCCGACACATGGATGCCGAGGACGAATGACGGTCCTGTCGTGGCCGCGAACGCGGGGCAGCCAGCCGTCCGTCAGGCTGGCCTGCGAAGGTCATATCGCATGCCACACGTGGGCCCTGGAGACCGGAGAACAAGTAGCCCGTCGGCAGACGCTGCTTTCCGAGCCGACTTCTCGGCACCGCGCGCCTACGGCCCTGATCTCCGGAGTGAGCATCGGAAGGCGACGGCGATCTCACGCCGTCGCAGGTGTCCTCTCGGCCGCGGAACGGCGTTTCCAGTACGCGACGGTCAGCACGCCCAGCAGTGGCCCCCACAGCGTCAGCGGTGCGTAGCAGACATAGAACCAGGCAGCTTCCCAGCCGCCGGCTTGGCCGGGGGAGTCGGCCGGCAGGTCGCCACCTCGGATCGTGGTACCCCTGATCTCGGAGGTGATGAACAAAAGGGTGAACAGGAGGGTGAGGCTCGCGGCTCCGATGGTGGCCGGGAGGACGGCTGCGCTTCTCGGAACCCGGCGACCGCGAAGGATCGGGATCCAGCGCGGGAACACCTCACCCCAGAGGGCGATCAGACCGATCGCAGCGAACGCGAGGACTTCGGACAGCACCGACAGGAAGACGATGTACGCCCGTTCACCGAGTCCGCGACCGTCGCTGAACGCGGCCGGGAGCCGCCAGATACTGGAAGGCAGGACGGCCAAGGGCACGGCGTAGGCCACGAGTCGAATCCGTCGTGACACTCCGACAACGGGCTCGTGGGCCGCCCGCCATGCGACGCGTAATCGTCCGGGGTGAACGGTAGTGGGTTCTTTGGCGTGCAGGAGCTGCTGCATTGGCGGTCCTCGGCTTCGGTGAACTGCTGTTCGGCCCGTTCAGTACTGAAGATCCCAGTCACAGGGGCTCCGAGCATCGCTCTGAGGGCTGATGCGGCTCCGTCTGACGGCCGACGAAGTCGTGCAACCGGCGGCTGACGGCAGTGCGGGTTTGTCGCATGACCAGTACGTTTCACCAAGAGCATCCCGATGCTGCCTGGCACAGCCGTGGAGGCGTGCGAGTTACGCAGGCACAAACACCCCTACCGCTGGAGTGTGGGTCAGCTCTTGCCGAGGAGGTCGTTCATCCTGGTGATCTCGGCGGTCTGCGAGGTGATGATGGCGTGGGCCATCTTCTTGGCGTCGTGGAAGGCGCCTTCTGTTTCTCCGTCTTGGCCATTGCCACCGCGCCTTCGTGGGAGGCCCGTGACATAGCCCGCGACTTCCTGGTGTCCGTGCAGGCAGTGACTGGGCTGCCGGTGTCGGCGCGGGCGATGGGCAGGGTGCAACTGGTCGTGAGCGAGCTGGTGACCAACACCCGCACGTACGCGACCGGACCTGGAGATCGGCGAGGGTGCCGTCCAGATGAGCGTGTGGGACAGCAGCACCACGCTGCCGTCGGTCCAAGCAGCCGACCCAGAACGGATCGGGCAGCACGGCCTGGAGATTGTCATGGCGGTGTCCCAGAGCTTCTGTGTCGGTTCGCCGCCGTCGAGGTTCGCTCCCGGAGCCTTGCTCGCGTCAGGACGCTTCGGCGTGCGCGTTCGCCGTGCGCCCGGCCTGCTCGGCCCCACGGTGCGCCCCGGTCTCCCACAGACACCAGGTCGACCACAGCAGCAGGACGAGGAAGACGGCGAGCAGCCCCAGCAGCACCACCATCTGCCGCGCCGATCCCCCACCTTGGACCAGATTCAGCAACAGGCAGAAGGTCCAGGCCACCACACCGCCCGCATACACGGCCCTGAGCTGTCGCAACTGACTGACCGAACCCATCGTCACCCCTCCGGGCCGTGTCCTCACGCGTTGCCCTGCCGGTACCCCCGCTACGCGACTTCACCGCTTTCGCAAGGCCGCCGATTTCGGGGACTTGCTCAGCGTCCCTGCCCTGTCTGGCCGCTCACTCTGGCCGCAGGGCCTGGCGCATCCAGCACAGGCGGGCCAGGGAGCGACGGCGCGTCCACAGGACCCAGGAGCACAACGCGGCCATGCCGACCAAGAAGAGAAGGGGGAAGACGAGGGACCCGCTGACGGCCCCCAGGACGAGCATGCCGACCGCGATGAGGCCCATGGCGCCGAGCCAGTACGGCAGCCACTTGCCCGCCCGCTCCACCTGGCCGAGTTGCTCGGTGACCAGCCGTCGCATGGCCGCCTGCTCCTCGGGGTCCTGCGGCACCTCTTGGTGGCGGATCTTCCGGTTCAGATCGGCGAGTCCGCCTGCGTCGGTACCCACGACTCGGGCGGCCCGATAGCGTTGGACGGCCAGGACCGCGATGGCGACCCCGGTGTAGAGAGCGCTCTGGAACACCCAGACAGCCGGGTGTTCGTCCCTGCGGAGCAGGGCCGTGGTGCCCAGTGCCAGCAGGAAGACCAGCGTCGCCTGCGCGGTCAGACTGCGGTCGAGTAAGCGCTTGAGTGAGAGCACAGCGCAGACCTCCTCGAAGGGGAGTCGGGACAGCGTCGTCGTCTCCCGGATACCCCGCGGTCTCCCGCTCATCGAGTCCGTGCGCAGCCACGGTGGCGGCAGGTTGCCGGCTGGATCATGCCGTGTTGTATCTGTGCTGGTCGGGTACGGCTTCGGCGACTGGCTGATGCGGAGGGGGTTTCGGGGTGGGTAGGCGAGCCGGGGCAAGCGGGAGCGCAGAGCGACAGGAGCGGGCAGTGGACCGCGGCGGCTGCGGCACGGGCGGCGCACCGCTTGCGGGAGCAGACTCAGCGGTGCCTGACGGTAACCGGTGGGGGCGGATGACGCTCGCGTCCAACATGAACAATGCCGTCCCCGAGTTGCTCCGGCGGGCGGAAGTCCTGGTCATTTCCCCGTCCGCGCACGCAGCGGTCATGGCCGCGGCTGCAACCCTCGAACCGGCCGACATCAGCACCCTAAGTGACGGGGTGGGGCTCCGGGCTCACGACCCCGGAGCCCCATCCCGTACATCATGTAAGGGAAAAACTATGTCCCGCACCGCTGCGTTCGCCGTCGCGGCCCTATGTGCTGTCGCGTGCGTCCTGTGCCTGCTCACACCGGGATCCAAGAGCGGCCCGCTCTACCTCGTTGCAATCCTCTCCGGCTTGATGGCTGTTATCTGCCTGGTGCAGGCACTCCGCATACGCCGTTGACGTGCTGGCGTCCATGAAACCGAGGTCGCGGCGCTGCGCGAGGTGGTCGACGAGTGCAGCACCACCCGCCCGCCATGGCGCAACCCCAGGGAGGTGGCGCGCCGCGCCGGTCTGCCGAAATCGACGGCCTACCGCGCCTTCGGGATGCTCGTCCGAGTGGGGACGGTCGAACATGAGGGCACCGGCTACCGGATCGCGTTGAAGATGATGGCCATCGGTGCAGCGTCGCCCAAAGGAGCGGTCCACCGCGTCGCGCTTCCGTACCTGGTGGATCTGCACCGGGCTGTAGGGCACACCGTCCATCTGTGCGTCCTTCGCGGCCGCCGGGCAGCACCACCGGTACGACGTGCCGGTCCCGCCGAGCGCACGGCCGCCTGCCCGCGTTCGGCGCATCACAGCGGGTCTGGGAGGATGGCCGGCGGCCGTCCGTACCGGGTCCGCCGTATTGCACGGGTCCGGGAACCGCGGGCGGTGAGAGGCTGGCGGGTACGGGCAGCGGCCCGGCGGGCGGGAGAGCGGAGCGGTGCGGCACATGCCGGAGTACCCGGAGTACCTCGCCGCGGTCGTGTTCGCCGCGGGCGGCGTCGTCAACGCCCTGCTGGCACCGCACCGGTTCTCCACCGCCGTCCTGTTCTGCCTCGCGGTGACCTCTGCCGGACTCGGCGTGGCCGCTCGCAGTGCGGCAGCCCACCCGGCCATCGCCACCGTCCTCGCCGTCGCCGCCCTGCTCCCGGCGCTCGCGCTGGGCCTGCTGCTGCTGGCCGACGGCGTCCTCCTGGTCCGGCGCTACGGACCGCAGGCGGCCCTGCTGGCGACCGGGGCCGCCGGCTGCGCGGTGCTGGCGGTGCTCGGCCTCGACGCGGTCTTCCACGCCGTCGGCGGCGAGGTGTTCGGTGCCCTCGTGGTCGCGGTGAACGCGACCGCGGGTTACCTCACTCTGCTCTTCCTGGTCTTCGCCGGCTACGTGTTCGTCCGGGGCCGTAGCACCCCCCTGCCGGAAACCACCCATGTCGTCGTCCTGGGCGCCGGGCTCAACGGCGACCGGCCCGGCCCGCTGCTGACCCGCAGGCTGGAGCGCGCCCTCGCGATCGACGCCGCCCGCGCACCGGACACGCCTCGTGTGGTGTTCGTCGTCTCGGGCGGCCAGGGCGACGACGAGGTCCGTTCCGAGGCGGACGCGATGGCCGACTATCTACGCGGACGCGGAGTGCCCGCCGACCGGATCGTGCGGGAAGACCGCTCCGTCAACACCGGGCAGAACCTCCGCTTCAGCGCGGCCCTCGTGGACGGCACCAATCCCGGCCACCGTGCCACGGTGGTCACCAGTGGCTTCCACGTCTACCGCACGACCCTGCTGGCCCGCCGCGTCGGCGTGCCCGTGCACGTCGTGGGCGCGCCGACCTCCCCCGCCTACTGGCTGGCCGCGACACTGCGCGAATTCGCCGCCATCCTGTGGCTGGACCGCCTCCCCCTTCTCGGACTCAGCCTGCTGCTGGCAGTGCCCGTGGCGACGGCGGTGTTCGAACACTGAAGCGCCGGCCGCGGACCTCGTAAGAGGTGCAAACAATGGCGTTGGGCGTGGCGGTGGGTGATCAGGCAGATGGCGAGGCCGAGGAAGGCCTCGTGGTTGTCGTCGCGTCACTCCCAGCGGATGCGCAGTCGGCGAAAGCCGTGGATCGGTGATCATCGAGAATCCTGTCGTAGCGGGTGGTGATGCTCCGCCACTGCTTCAGCCGGTTGAAGCACCGTGCCATCACGTTTCGCCGCTCGTGGAGCCGCCGGTCGAGGCCGGGGGTGGCCGCCGATGCTGCCGCGCTTGAGGCGGTTGCGGACCTGGTCGGTCCGCTCGCGGATCGTGTGAGTGATGCCCCTGCCGGGGGAGCGAGGTGCGGATTACCTGAAGCTGTAACCACCCCGTCGTCGATGACGTGAGACGGCCTGATCCGGGGTCGACCTGGGCCGATACAGGCACCCGGATCGTCTTCATCACCCTGGTGAACCGGGTGCAGTCATTGGTGGTACTGCGCGTGACCACGAGCGCGCGTGGGCGGCCGCGTGCCCGGCACCCCTTTCCGGGCGCCAGCGGCGTACTGGTGGGCACGGATGATGGTGGAGACGACCAGCACCGGCCAGTCGATGTCTCCGGCCGCTTCCGCCCCGCCTGTGCGGCCTGACACATCCGGGTGAACGTGCCCTCCTTGGCCACCGACGAAAGCGGGTGTGCAGCGTGGCCCACGTCCCGTACCGTTCGGACACATCTCGCCAGGCCGCCCTGCCCCACAACCAGCACGCGATCCCCTTGAGGATCGTCCGGTCATCCAGCCGCTTCCGGCCCCGCGGCGACTCCGGCAGCAGCGGCCGGACGCCCCCCACTCCGCATCGGACAATTGATGGCGACGTATCACGCAGCCGTGATCCACATCCGCCCTCAGCCGGCATTTCAGGGCGCGAGGAGTGGCGCGATGGGGCTGTCGAGCCTTGATGACTCAAGCGTCGATATGTATCCAGCTGTCGCCAGCGCGGAGCCAGAGGACACCGTCGCTCTTCATCGGCGACCTCGGCCGGCAACCGGTCGCCCAGGACCTCACGCATCGTGTCGTTGATGCTGAACTTGATCAGCGTTTCGTTCATGTCGAACGTCACGAACTTCGGCTTGGCGTCCAACCCCACTGGGTCCTCCTAGTGCTTCAGTTGAGCAGTCCGGCTCCTGGCCGAACGACCATCCGGTCTCGGAGACCAAGTTGTCCGGACTGCCAACAGTGCCGAAGGAGTGCCTAGGGCAGGCCGGCGCTGATCCGCATCCGTACAACCTGAGCCGGTTCGGGTGCGCTGCGAGTTCGGGGAACCCTGACAGGCAACCAAGTTGAGGTGCGGCTGTGACCGGCAGAGGTATAGTCGACAAACGACCAAGTGGTCGACAAGTGCCAAGGGAGCAACGGGGTGGACCACAAGTTCGAGTGGCAGGAGCAGCGGATGACGACGCCGGACGGCGTCTACCGCACACTGCGGGCGGCCATCCTCGACGGGGCCGTACCTCCTGGTGGCCAGCTGCGCGAGGCGCACATCGCCTCGGATCTCGGCATCAGCCGGTCCCCGCTGCGCGAGGCGCTGACCAAGCTGGAGGAGGAAGGGCTCGTCGTCAAGATCCCCTACCGTGGGGCGTTCGTCGTAGAGGTGAGCGCTCGTGAGGTGGCCGAGATCGACTCGGTCCGGCTGCGTGTCGAACCGTACGCCGCCGAGCTCTCGGCCGAAGCGCTGCGCGGTCCCGAGCGCCCTCAGCTGCTGCAAACCGTCGAGGATCTCCGCCGGGCAATGGAGAAGGACGACATCCCGGCCAGCATCGACGCGCACCTTCGATTCCACAGGCTCTTCTACGATCTCTCGGGGCACGGCGTCCTGCAGAGTCTCTGGAACGGCTGGGAGACCAAGCTGCGTCTCCACCTCAGCGTCGATCACCGCACATACAGCGACGACCCGCAGCAACTGGTCGTCGAGCACGAGCGGTTGGCCGCGGTTGCCCTGGAAGGCGACACCGACACGTTCCGCCAGGAACTGGCTGCCCATTTCCCCATGGGGCTGGGAGCCCAGACGGGAGAACCGGAGGAACGCACGCCCCGGCAGGCGTGAGGCATGCCGGGAAGGGCTTTGGCTCGTCGGCAGCGGTCGCCGGGGCCTGACCGAACCGAACCGCGATCCGGCATCCCCGGCAGGTGCCGTCTGCGCCGACGATCCCGGCCAGCCGCACCGGCGGCACGGCCTCCCGCAGCCCTCTCTTAGCCCACCCGACGCCGCTGCCCAAGCCGCCCAGCACACCCCGAGCGGCAGCCACCACGCCGCCACCGAAGACCTGCGCGCCCTGTGCGAAGCCCTCGCAGGCACAGCCCGCCACTCACCATGGCGAGGTTCGTCACCCACCAGGCTCCCGAACTCCGCGCCGCCCTGATCCTCGTCTGCGTCCTGCAGATGACCGACACCAACGAGGGCGCCCGCTGCTGGTGGCAGTACGCCGCCGGCGCCGGATAAGCCGCCGCCTACTGCCTCTCCCTGCACCACCTGGCACTGGGGGAGCGGGAGACCGCCGACTTATGGCACGCCAGACGACGACGTCCAGCCCTCACCTCAGCGCCCTGACTTCGACGATGCCGGCACCTGGCACCCGACAGACCACCGCATCACCAGCACATCCACCGCCCATTTCATGCGGATCCTGCGCCACCTCGCCAAGCACACGGTCCGCTCCCGGCCCGCCGGTGTCAGCAAGCTCATGGCCCACATCCCCACAGCCGTCACTGCGGGCTACCTTCTTGAACCCGATACCGAGCTGCCTTTGCCCGGGGTTGAGTTCGCCCGCCGCATCAACAGCCTTCTCACGCCGGGGAGCACCCTTCCGTCTGGGACAGAAGGCCGCCTGCCCCGCAAGCTCCCGGCCCGTCCAGAGGAGTCGACCGTGAGCATCGGCAGAGGATCCCCGAGCAGATGGGCACCGCGAAACGCTGACACGCCCGGCACCGGCGTCTCGAAAGCGCTGGTGAGCAGGGGGGTCATTCGCGGTCCGCTTTCTGCCTTCTGCCAGAGGGACCGACCCATTGGTGCAGCTTGGGTCTCTCCGTTGGGGCAGCAGGCTGTGGAGGCGGTCGTCGCGGCCCAGCGGGCGATCCTCGAGGCCTCAGGAGGACCTGTCGTGCCACGAAGCGGTGGCAGTTGCTGGGTCGGCACCAAAGGCGGCGCTTTCCGCGGCGGCATGGCGGCCGTTGCCGGTGCCCGGCCGCAGCAGTATCGGCCCGGGCTCGGGACGCGCCGTGCCCCGACGGCAGTGTGGTGCGACGCATGGTGGGGAACGGTGGGGGCGCGGGGCTGAACATGGGGGCGGGATGGAGATTGCGGCTTTGGTGGTGTCGTTGGTGGCGCTCGGGGTGTCTGGCGTGGCGGCAGTTGCGGCTCTCGGAGCACGCCAACACGCTGCCGATGGTGGTGGATCTGTTCCGAGAACACCGGAGCGTACGCCTGGCACAGGCGCGCACCTTCGTGCATGAGGAGCTGCCTGCCTGCGACCGTCCCAGGGGCTGGCTGGCCTTCCTGGCGACGGACAGGTCCTGGTTCGCGAACTGGCCTGGTATTACGACAACCTAGGTGCACTCGTGAGGCATGGCGTGGTTGAGATCGAGCTGGTGTCCGGCTACCTAGTGCTGTGACCGCATTGGTTCGCCGGGTTGCCCGGGCGTCGGTCGCTGGTCACCATGCACCGGACTGGATGAGGTCCGGCTGTCAGTCGGCGAGCGCGGCGTTGACGATCGCTTTGATGTATGGGAGGTCATTGCCGGTCCCCGTCGGGTTCAGGGAGTACACCACGCGGTGTCGGAGGTCGCGGGTGGCGAAGAGCCCGTTGTCCCAGCCGGGGCGGGAACCGGTCTTGCCCCACGCGTACTCGCCGCGTGGGAGCTGGTAGCGCAGGAGTCCGCCGATGCTGTAGCAGGCCCCCTGGCCGACGCAGTTCGTGTTGTCGGCGGCGCTCTTCACGCTCGGTACCTCGAATGCCAGCTTCTGCTGGGCGGGTGGGAGCAGGCTGCCCCGGAACAGTGCGGTGATGAAGCGGTCCAGGTCGGCGGCGGTGGAGATCATGCCTCCCTCGGCCCACGGGTACGGGCTCTGCTCGGTCACGTCCTGCCCATCGAGGTACACCTCCGTGTGAGGTGAGGGGATCGTCGGGTCGTCGGCGGCGGGCAGACTGGTGTGCCTCAGATGCAGCGGCCGGATGATCCTGCGCTGCAGTTCGTTGGTGAAGGAGTGGCCGGTGACCTTCTCGACGATCAGGCCGAGGACGAAGGAGTTGAGTCCGTTGTACTGCTGCTCGGAGCCGGGTGCGGGCGGCGCGTCGGTGGCTGCGGCGAACGAGTCGCGCAGGAAGTCTTCGGGCGTCACAGATTTGAGCTGCCATCCGGGTCCGTCGGCCGGGCCAGGGGTCGGGGCGGGCTTGGGCAGGCCGCTCGTGTGGTCGAGGAGCTGGCGCACGGTGACGCGGTTGTAGTTCTCGGGCAGCACTTGGGGGACGTACCTCCGCGCCGGTGTGTCCAGGCCGATCCGGTGCTCGGCGACGAGTTGGAGCACCACCGTGTTGGTGAACGCTTTGGTGACACTGCCGATCCGGACATGGGCGTCAGCGGTGACCGGGCCGGCGGTGGCGTCCACGCCGTCCCGTCTGATCAGCGCGCCCGCAACGACGTCGTCGGGCAGGTGGTCGAGGATGTCCTGAACGGTGGGGTTCGCGGACGCCGGGGCGCTGGAAGCAGGCGTGGCGGCGGCCGTGGGCAGGGCCGCGCCGGCGGTGAGAGCCAGGGCGAGGGTGGTGACGGCGAGGCGGATGCGCATCGAAGTTTCTCCTCCACGGCGTTGATGGAACTTGTGACAACGCCAACTCTGCTGCGTGCAGCCGCCCGTCGCCCATCAGTGATCACCCTGATCACAACCCTGGGCTGCCCCTGACAGATGCGACCTGATGCTGCCACCCCATCAGTTCGCCGGGTTGGTCACGCTGCGGTTGCGAGGGGGCGCCCCGCCCCAGCGGATGCCCTTCTCGCTGCGGATGCGGGCGCGTTCCTTGCGCTGTGCTGCGAGTATGTCGGGGTGACAGGCGTTGGCGTTGCGCCAGCGCAGGTAGCGGTGCAGGGCCCGGGTCTGCGCGGGGTGGCCGCGGTGGCGGGAGTTGGCAAGGGTGAACTGCCGCAGCGGGCCGAAGTGCGCCTCGATCGGGTTGGCCCAGGAGGCGTAGGTCGGGGTTAAGCACAGCTCGACCTTGTTCTTCTTCGCCCAGCGACGGATGTCCGCGCCGGTGTGTGCGGAGAGGTTGTCTAGGATGATGTAGATCGGGGCGCCGTCGGGCCGTGCGGCGCGGATCGACTTCAGTGCGGCGAGGCTTTTGGCGGTGCCTTTGTGGCGGCGGTTGATGCCCCACAGCCGGTCGTCGCCGACGGCGTAGCAGCCGTGGAAGTAAGTGACGCCGTGGGTGCGGCGGTAGGTCGCCGGCAGACGGTTGGGCTTGCCTTTCTTCGCCCAGCAGGATCCGGCGGTGGGCCGGATACCCAGCGGGCCGAACTCGTCGAACGCGAACACCCGGTCGGGGAAGTACTCCAGGACGTGCTCGATGCGGTCCAGCTTGGCGTCACGCTGGGGGTCGGGGACTCCTTCCAGGTCTTGGTGCGCTGGAAGGTGATGCCTCGCACACCGAGAGCGAGCTGGCGATCACGCCCTTCGGTACCTAAATGCTAGTGGAAGCCTCACATTGGCTGCTCCTGCCCGTCCGCACGGACAAGTCGGCGGTGGGCTGCGGTTAGGCCCCGTCCGGCGGATCATTACCTGCGGCAAGTGAGCCCCGGGCAGCGATGCGCAGTACGCGACTGGGAACAGCGTGTCAGGCCTGGGAAAATTGGGCGACGTACTCGTCGAAGGCCTCGATGCCGACTTCTGCACGGAGTTCGTTCATGCGCTCGGGCTCTTCACAGGGCCACGGAATCGGTGCCCCGTCCTTCACGCCGGCGATCTGAGTGCCGTAGACCTGCTTGCGGCCCTCATTGACCAGCGTGCGGTCGCGCAGGAAGGCCAGCTCGCGCGGGCTGGCCGAGCCTGCCGACACCGCCTGCTGCATCAGATGGAGCGCGCGCCGCTGAACATCGAGCTGCCGGTCGGCGTGCTGGGCGATCAGCCATGCCGCGCGTGCGGCCTCCTCACCGACCAGTTCTGCCGTCGGCCAGCCGTATTCGTCCATGATCTCGCTCAGCCGGTCACCGTGTCGGGCGGTCAGCCGCCGCCAGGCCAGCTGCTCGGCAAGGTCATCGCTGTTCGCGCGGACTGCGGACTGGTGATCGGCCGCAGCCATGTCCGCGAGCTCCACGGCCAGCGCGGCAACGTCGTGTGCCACTCTCAACTCCCATGTCAGATCCATACGTTGTGCCCGTTGCCCGCAAGCCTAAAGGCGCAATCCAGGCGTAAAGATCATTCCGGAGAACGGTGACAGGCACCTCCCCGCACGGGGATAATGGATCTACCGCCGAAGCCAGAGCGTCATCGCTACGACAGTCACGGTGCCCTGGAAGACGCAGGCACGCTTGTCGAACCTCGTGGCCACGGCCCGGAAGTTCTTGACTGCGTTGATTGTCCGCTCGACTTCATTCCTTCGCTTGTAGATCGTCTTGTCGAAGCCATTGGGCCGGCCGCCGCGATTGCAGCGGCGCTTTCGGTTGGCCCGCTGGTTGCCCGGTTGGGATGGTGTGTTTGATCTGCCGTCGGCGCAGGTAGCGGCGGTTACGGTGCGAGGAGTAGGCACTCGTCAGTGCCGAGATGATCCCGCCGGGTGCGGGGACGCCCGCCGCCGAGTCGGCCAACGCGGATACGTACGTGGTCACTGCCTGAGCCCACAGCCCTCCGATCGCCGCCACGGCAGCTACTACGGTGGCGATCACTGTGACAACGGGGAGCGCCTTGCCGCCTCCCTCCGACCCGGATGCCTCATCACGGCGCTCGGGGAGGGGGGCGACTGGAGGCACTCCGTCGCCGCACGCGGCTGGGCCGCATGCGGCGACGCAGTATTGGCCGCTGGGGCTGCGCGAGATGTGTCCCGTTCAGGAAAGACGCTGGATCGTTGGGCGCATCCCGCCTTACGGTGGCGCCATGAGCGATCACTCGGAAGCGCCTGTCGCGCCTGTCGAGGCCTATGAACCCCCCTACTACGTGGCTGTGTTCACTACGGTGCGAACCCAGGACCAGAGCGGTTACAGCGAGACCAACGCACGCATGGAAGACCTGGTGAAGGACGTCCCTGGGTTCCTGGGGATGGACCACGCGCAGACTCCTGGCGGCCTGGGCATCACCGTCGGGTACTTTCGCGACGCCGACGCCCTCACGGAGTGGCGGAGCAACGCCGAGCACCGCGCGGCGCAAGAGCGTGGGCAAGCCGAGTGGTACCAGAGCTACACGCTGCATGTGGCGAAAGTGGAGCGGAGCCACGGGTTCACGCGAGCGTAGGTTCCGCAGAGCCCGATAGCAGGCTGACCTTTGCCCTCTGATGATGTGACGCGCCGTTCGGATGCTGGTCCGGGCGGCGCGGTGTCGCCAGCATCCCCGACCTTGACGAACTGCGGGACCGAGGTCTGTTCGAAGTGCGAACAAAGGCACCCCGGGGCCCGCGCCGTGTTTTTGCAGCCGGTGGCCGCCCGGCCGACGATCCGTCCGCCTCACTCGGCTGACGCTCCACTCAGCGTTGAATGCCCTGTCCGCATCAGACCGAAGCGCTGCTCTCAGCGCTCTCAGCGGCGCCGGGCCTGAGCCGACGGTCGCCGTGGGGCGGGCGTGGGGTCGCGTACGGCGAAAGGTCCGCCCTGGACGACGCGGAGTCCTTCTCTGCCCGCGGTGTCTAAGGCCTGTTGCGCGAGCTCCGCGGAGCAACCGGGTCGTAGCTCTCGGCGTCACAGGCCCAGGTGGTCTCGCATGATCTTGTACATCGCGTAGACAGGCCCAAGCCAGCGAGCCCACCGGCTTGGGGGCGACGAAGACGTTCGTGCAGGCTTTCCAGCGGCCCTCGAGGGGCCGGCTTGTGGCACTTGGCCAGTTCCGCGGCGGTGGTGAAGTAGACGCGGTGCCCCGCTTCGACTGTGGCCCGGAGCGAAGATGATGCGGCTGAGGCCGCTGCCGTGGCTTTGGCACAGCAGCAGGAGCGGTTAAAAGAGGAGATGCGTGATCTCAGGCGGGCTCTGTCCGGATCGCCCGGCACATCGTGCCGGTCGGGCCGCTCCGAACCGACCGTGCACAGGGTAGTGCATGGGTACACGGGTTCACGACGACCAAGGTGCCGCTGGGAGGTGGCGGGGTCAGTGGGTGGTGAGCATGCCTTTCCGGAGCTGGGCCAGGGTGCGCGACAGCAGTCGGGAGACGTGCATCTGGGAGACGCCGAGCCGTTCGGCGATCTGGGCCTGGGTCAGTTCCTCCACGAACCTCCAGTGCAGGATCTTGCGCGAGCGCTCGTCGAGGTCGGCGATCATCGGGGCGAGGGCGTGGAAGTCCTCCACCAGTTCCAGCGCGCCGTCGTCGTTGCCGATGAAGTCGGCCAGGGCCGTCTCGCCGTCCTCGCCGTTGCCGATGGCGGCGTCCAGGGATGAGGAGCGGTAGCCGTTGGAGGCCACCCGTGCCTCGATGACTTCCTTTTCCTCCAGGTTCATCAGCTGGGCCAGTTCCGCCACGGTCGGCGTGCGGCCCAGGCGGCTGCTCAGCTCCTCGGTCGCGCGCGCCAGCTGGACGCGGGCCTCCTGCAGACGGCGCGGAACGTGCACGGCCCACGTGGTGTCACGGAAGAACCGCTTGATCTCCCCCACGATGTAGGGGATCGAGAAGGAGGTGAACTCCACCTCTCGGGACAGCTCGAACCGGTCGATTGCCTTGATCAGACCGATCACGCCGACCTGGACGATGTCCTCCATCTCCTCCTGGTCCCGGCTGCGGAAACGGGAGGCCGCGTATCGGACCAGGGAGATGTTCATCTCGATCAATGTGTTGCGCGCGTACTGGTACTCCGGCGTGCCCTCTTCCAGCAGATCCAGCTGCTGGAAGAACAGGCGGGTGAGCTCACGCGCGTCTTTCGGAGCGACCTTGGAGGGGTCGGCCACCTCCGGCAGTTCAGCGCACTGCGCCCGAGCCGTCGTCACTGCCGTATCCGTAACCATGTTTCCCTCCCCTGTGGGCCATGCCGACCCCACTTCAACTCGCCGTAGCCGCGTTTACCCCTTCCCCCCGCCTTCATGCCTACTCCATCCGCGGGGTCGAGGACGTCGACGTGGCGGGCATCGCCACGGACCACTGCGTGCCACCTCGCTGGGCGCCGTGATGGCAGGCCTCCGCGCTCGGATACGCCTGGACTACTCGGTCGGAGTCGGCCCGGAGACGACGGCCGCGGCCGTCGATGCCAGGGAGCCGCCGTATCCGGTGAGGCACCCGTACCGCAGGAGGAGTCTCGCACCAGGCCCGACGCGGGACGGACCGCACTGCGAGTCCAGGATGCGGAGCTTGATGCCGGGCTGGCAGTGGGGGAGGGCCAGTCCGGAAGCCAGGAGTCGGCGGGCGCAGTGCCGGCCGATGGCGCGACGTTGCCCGGCGCAGTGGTCACCGACGTGGACCTGATCGGGGGCGTGTGGCTCCGATGCCGAGACGGGCGATTCACTCCGGCCTGGCGGACTCGGTTGCGTCGGTCATTTCCTGCTCAGCCGGCGGATGCGTCGGCCTGCGGCTCGCTCACCCGGCCTGCCGAGGTCGCGTCGGGGCAGGGTGTGCAAGGCACCGCGAGCCTTCCACCCCGCCCCCGCCCGCCTGCCGCCCAGGCCCGCCCTGGGTATCGACTGCACCGGAGCCCGCCGTGCGCGTTCCGCCATTCGGGCCCATGCTGAAGGCCGGGCCTCGAAGCCCACGGACCGACCTGCCGGGAGGTTCTGTGATTCTGCTTGCCCTGCTTCTACCTGCTGTGATGATGGCTTTCCTCTTCGCGGCAGATGCGCTCGAGGACCTCTTCTTCCCTCGCCCAGCAGCCCCGGGCGAAATCGCCCCTGTGAGCGACAGCACCGGATCACCGCACCCTGACGGCGCGGGCTGATTGTGCTCTTCATGTCGGACCAACGACGGGCACCGGGGCAAGCCGTCACCCATCTGGCGCGCCCGGGATACGCCATGACACGACACCCCCCTGCTGCGGTCGCCTTTTGCCGGTGACGGCCGAGTGTGACGATCGGCGTCCCCTCACCCGTGACGCTCACAACAGGGGCCGTTTGCGGCCGACGTCAGCGTCCGGTCCCCTCGGAATGCTGCTGGTTCTCATCGACGCTTTCGGGCTCCGTGATCCCCTGGCGCATGCGAAACCGTCGATGAACGGTGCTCGCTCCCACTTACAGAACCAAGCGTGTCTGCCGCCTGGATACACTGCCCCGTCGGGTGGGACTTTTCCTCTGCCCGTGCCGGGAGGGCCGGCAGGCGGCTTGATATGAAGGAGCCCGAGCGTGGATGCCCCACATGTGGTGCGCGGGCCCACCCCGGCGGAGTCGGGGAGGGCCGCGTTGGAGGTGAGCCCGTTGCCCGGTCGTTCCGGGCTACGTGCCCGCGGTGAGATCAGCGCCCTCACTCGCCCGTCGTGGGAGCAGGCCCTGTCCGAGCTGGTCCGGCGGCACGCGGACGTGTCGTACGTGGAGCTGTCGGATGTGGCGTTCGTCGACGTGGCCGGGGTGACCGCGCTGGCGGTCACCGCCATGAACCTGCCCGACGGCAGGGTTGTGGTCGAGAATCCCCCGCCGCAGCTGCCGCGGGTTCTGGAGATGTTCTGGCCGGGCCTGGACCAAATCGAGGTGGCTCTGTGATGAGCACGGTGACCACCCACGAGGCGTTCGTGCACCCTGCCCTCTTCTACCGCACCGAGCAGGAGTACACGCAGCAGACGGTGGCCTTCCTGCGCGGGGGCCTGACCAACGGCGAGCCGATGGCCGTGGCGGTGCCCGGCCCCAACCTGGAGCTGATCAAGGCAGGTCTGGGCGGGGATGCCGAGGGCATCCTGTTCCTGGACATGACCGAGGCCGGCCGCAACCCCGGGCGGATCATCCCCAAGGTGCTGCGCGGATTCGCAGACGCCCATCCGAAGGGGCGTGTGCGGATCATCGGCGAGCCGATCTGGGCCGGGCGCAGCGCGGTGGAGTACCCGGCGTGCGCGCAGCACGAGGCGCTGATCAACGCCGCGTTCGAGGGCCGGGCGGTGACGATCCTGTGCCCCTACGACGAGGTGCGGCTGGACCCGGAGGTGATCGCTGATGCGCGGGTTACCCACCCGATCCTCATCAGCGGGGAGGGCCGTGAGTCGGTCAGCGACGTCTACGACTGGCAGGCGGTCGTCGATCGGTACAACCAGGCGCTTGCGCCCGCATCGGACGCCGCGGTCTTCTCCTACGGTGGTGAGGACCTTCCGGCGGTCCGCCGGTTCGCTCTCGCTCAGGCGATGCGGCTGGGCATGGTGGGGGAGCGGCTGATGGATGTGGAGCTTGCGGTCGCGGAGCTGACGACCAACAGCGTGGTCCACGGCGGAGGCCGCGGGACACTCGCGGTCTGGGCCGAGCAGGGGCAGCTGGTGTGTGAGGTCCGCGATGCGGGCCGGCTGGCCGATCCGCTGGCCGGCCGCCGCCCGCCGGAGCGCGGCCAGCTGGGCGGCCGGGGTCTGATGCTGGTCCACTACGTGGCCGACCTGGTGCGCGTGCACACCGGCGACGACGGCACGACCGTGCGCTTCTACCTCAGCTTGTGACAGCGCGCGGGCGGCCACCTGTCCGGGTGGCCGCCCGCCCCGTTCGTCTCACGAACCTTGTATTTCTGCCGGCCCCGCACCGAGGCCCGGTAGGCGTCGTCCAGCCTTTGGAGACCATCCGCTCCATCCCGACCGACGCCCATGTCAGCCACTCGATGCGTGACAGCAGCCTCAGCTTCGACCGCATCGCAACGGTCACCGAGTATGCGTCCTCCCACTCCTGCCACCCACCACCGGGTACGCCTGAAGGACGGGCCACCGGCGTCCGCCGGCTCTTTCGCGAGTGGGGCAACCGGCCGGTGATCGCCGAACGAGACCAGCCTCACGGCACCGGCCTGGGGACCTTCCGGTGGGTCGTCGAGCGGACCATCTCCTGGCTGCACGGCTTCCGCCGCCTGCGCATCCGCCGGGAACGACGCGGCGACATCCACGAAGCCTTCCCCGCCCCTCTGTCGTACGGTCGCGCCCCTGTCGTACGCCGGTCAGGACGCGGCCGGCATGGCGCCCTGGGTGGTACCGGGCAGGGCGTCCTGGGGCCCTGCCACGGCCCCCAGGTTGTCGTACTGCCCGGCGGCGTGCCGGAGCATGGTCAGCAGCTGGGCGGCGGTGACGCTCCCCTCTCCGGTCCGCGCCCGGCGGGGCGGCGGCAGCGCCCCCGGGTCGGCCCAGACCAGCCGCCCGTCGGAGTCGACGGCGCTGCGGGTCGCGGCCCGGTGGTCGCGATGCAGGCAGAACGGGACGTCCAGAAGGCCCCGACGGAAAGCCTGCAGCAGCGCGCTGCCCACGTCGTCGGAGAGCTCGAGGACCGCCTCGATCAGCGCGGTCGCCTCGGCGAGCACCTCGCTGTGGTCCGTCTGGTGCGCCCAGGGCAGATCGTGGGTGGTGCACGCCCGGGCACGGCGGCGTCGGAGGCGCGGCGCAGCGAGCGGACGTTCTCCGACACCGTGGGAATCCGGTGCGCCTCCGCGGGAGTCTTCACCATCAGGCGCTCCACCCCGGCACGGGCGGCCAGTTCGGCGCTGCGGTCCGTCAGCAGCTCGGCATCGGCCCGGGTGGCGGGGAAGACGCCCGTGTACGTGCAGAGCACCAAGTGCCGGTCGGCATGCTCGGGCAGGTAGGTGTCGGGCCAGCCGGCGCGGCGAGCGCCTCCAGGCTTGGACCGGGTGGTTCTGTTGCGTGTAGCTGAGGGAGACGCTGCGGATGCCCTGCTGGGCGAAGAACAGGGACTCCGGCAGGCTGACGGCGATGAGCAGCGAGGGCGGGCACAGCTGCCCCAGCAGACAGCCGCCAATGGTCTCCAAGTGTGCCCTGCGGCCGAGCGCCGCGCATTCGTCCGCCAGTTGCTGGGTCGCCTCCCGCCAGTGGGCCACCGACTCGGCCAGCGGAAGGCGCACGTAGGGGAAGCAGGAGCGGCGAGGGATCCGGGGGCGTCAGTGCCCACGCCAAGGCCCTGCCGAAGTTCTCCACACCCCGCGAACCGGCCGCCCGCGCCGCGTTCATCAACTTGCGGGGCCTTGAGCTATCGCGCTTGTTGGCGAGGAAGCGGGCCTTCTTCTCGCAATTTCCACACGTGTTCATGTCGCACCATTTCCGTGTGCCGCCTCGACTGGTGTCCAAGAAAACAGCTCGGCGTGGGCGATGCGCACAACGAGATCTTCCCCTCTCACTCTCCCGCAAGGAGACTGATCGCATCGACGGCGATCACGCTGAGAGCGCATCTTCTGCGGAAGTAGAGCTCAATCGTCATTCCGGCCACAGGAATCCGCTCCAGTTTTTCACCGTAACGCTCTGACAGGGTTCCCGTGAAACTGGTCGCCAGACTCTACCCGGGAAATGAAGAGTAGCTACGGAACCACCTTAGCCGGTTGCCGCCTGAAGTGCCGGCATGTTAGAACCGTCATAGGTGGTTCTGCATCGCCTCCGGGACCTCATGGCATCCTCCGAGGTCAGCGGCAGGTATCGGGCCACCGACTGGGGCGACTCGGCATGGATCGATCACCGCCGGCGTCGAGGGGCCACTGGCACGCCATGTCAAATCCGGAGGTAGATGACGATGGTGGATTTAGCGGTACTGCCGAGCTACATGGCAGTGATCCTGCTCTTTCTCGCACCGCCCGGGCCTGATATGGCTTACATGCTCGCAGTGGGCCTTGAAGGTGGTCGCCTGTCCGCGCTGAGAGCCATCCTCGGCATAGGAACAGGTATGAGCGTCTATGCCGCCGCCGTCGTTGCCGGGATGGGAGAGATCGCCCGATCCTACCCATCAGTGCTTGATGCGGTGAGAATACTGGGTGCAGCGTATCTGCTGTGGTTGGCGTACGTGGCAATGCGAAGTGCGCGTCGCGCTATCAACGGACACGGCAATATCGCGACGGGTAGGTGGTATCTGCGAGGAGTGTTAGTCAGCCTGACGAATCCGAAAATAATTCTCTTTTACCTCGCGGTGCTCCCGCAGTTCATTGGGGGTGCGAAAAACCCCGAATTACAGATGACCATTCTCGGCGCAATCAACGTCCTGATGGAGGTAATTCTCTACGGGTGCATCGGAGTGTTGTCAGGATTTTTTCATGCACGACTCACCGGCTCAACAAAGGCGACGGCTGTGCTGAATTATGCTGCGTGCGCCGTTTATGTTGTGCTGGCAACGGCGATCACCGTCGAGATTCTCCTGGCTTAAGAGGTTGTCTCCCGTGGCAGGTGTCTCGAGCTTCTCGCAGCAGGTCAGGGGGCGGCCAGGCCGTGGAAGGCGAGGAAGCCCGAGCCACTTTCGTTCGTATCGGACGGTGAGGCGTCAGTGGCAGAAGAGCCGAGCGATCGACCGTTCGATCACCCAAGTGCCGACCGAGGCGTTCGCAGCACTCGATGCCGGGCCGCGCGATGCGCGCGACCAGCCCGCGCTCGCGAAGCAAGGCCAGGTGTTCGGCGGAGAGGTACGCCCTGTCCGCGCGGAGTTTGACGGGTCGGCGCCGTCGTGGTTCCCGGCGGGACCGGACGGCGGGTATGCCGCGGATGAGCGGCTTGAAGGCGAGGCTGTCGTGCTTGTTCGCGCCGGACACGGCGACGGCGAGCGGGATGCCCCTGGGCATCGGACAGCATGTGCAGCTTGCTGCCCTTCTTGCCGCGATCGACCGGGCTCGGCCCGTCAGTCAGCGATCCCGCTCCGTGAAGCGGCGATGCGCGGTGGCGGGCGACGTGCCGAACGTCGACGGCAGATGCCGCCAGGCACAGCCGCTGGTCAGCGTGTACACCACTGCCGCGAACTCGGCACGCCCGTCACACGGAGCGGTCCCACCACCTTGCGGACGAGCACCGAACGACGGCAGCAACGGGGCGGCCAGCTCCCAGGGACACCTCTAACTGGTCCTAACAAAGCCTTTGGACGTGTCGGTGGGCGCCCCGGTACTTCCCTGGCCCGCGTCCCCCTCGCTCTGCTTCGGCTTGGCCGCCTCCACCATCCGCTCGAGCAGCAGCAGTGCGGGCACCGCCAGCAGGCCGAGCGTCATCAGGAACACCCACGGCCACGCGGCGCCCAGATCGAGCAGCAGGGTCAGCAGCAGGGGGGCGACCGTCTGCCCGAAGGTCCAGGACAGCTGGTAGACGGCCAGGTAGCGGCCGCGCAGGTGCTCGGGGGCGAGGGACACCGACAGGTCCTCGGAGAACGGGGTCGCGGCGGTCTCGGCGAAGTTGTAGAGGACCATGGCGACGAACAGGCCGACCACCCCCGCCCAGGTGGGGGCGAGGCCGAGGGCCGCGAAGATCCCGAACGCGAGGGCGTTGATCAGGCTGCCGGCGGCGATCACCCGGATCGGCCGGTAGCGCTCGAGGCGCCGGTTCACGAGCGTCTGGGTCGCCGCGACCTGCACGCTGTTGAGGACGAGCACGACACCGCCGATCCACGCCGCCTGCCCCAGGCCCTCGGTCACGAACACCGCGATCAGCAGGCTCAGCACCAACGCCGCGAACACGAAGTTGATGTTGATGCCGACGAGCAGCATGTACCGCTTGTCGCGCAGCACGGTCCCGTAACCGCCCTTGGCCTTGGGCTTCGCCGCGTCCTCCACCCCCTCCTGCCGCTTCTTCTTCCGCTCCTGCTCCTGCTCCTCCTTCTGTCGCGCCGCGGCCTGGACGGCGGCGAGCGGCGGCCGCCACAGGGCGAGCAGCAGCGCGGCGACCAGATAGCTGGCGGCGTTGGCGACGACCAGGAGCGTCAGCCCGGTGGTGCCGTCGAAGCCGACCAGCAGGGCGCCGAGAGCGCCGCCGAACCCCAGGCCGCTGTTCCGCAGCATGTGCAGCAGCGCGAACCAGCGCGGCCGCCGCTCCGGCGTCGAGGCGAGCACCACCAGGCCGCTGCTGGACGTCCAGTACGCCGCCCCGCCCATCTGCGTCAGGAAGGCCACCGCGACGATCTGCCAGAGGTCCTCGGCGACCAGGAACCCGGCGTAGCCGACGGCCGAGATCAGGTTGCCCACCAGAGCGACGACCCGCGCCCCCCACCGGTCGATCAGCGGCCCCACCACCATCGCGGTGGGCACGGCCAGGAACCGGGCCATGGTGAGCGCGCCGCCGATCGCGGGGAGCGAGAGGCCGGTGGTCTTGGCGAAGTAGACGAGGATGAAGGCGAGGACAAGGCCGGAGCCGATGCTGTCGATGACGGCGGCGTTGACCATCTTCCGATTGCGCGCATGTCGGGCAGGGCGAGCCTGCGCCGCAGGAAGCCCTCGCGTTCCGGGGCAGCTGTTTCGGGCATGGGTGTGGAAGCCTTTCGGGCGGAGCCGCGCGGGGGCGGCGCACGGGACGGGAGGGGCGCGGTCGCATGAGGCGTGGACCGACGGGGGCGCGGTGGCGATCTGCCGACCAGCCTGTGGGCGTCCGGAACGCAGGCCAATAGATTTCATCTGAGTCGAATCCACGGGCGGAACACGGAAGGCGGGGAGGGAAGGTGCTGACGCTCGAGTTCTCCGCCGGCGACCTCGCCCGCTCACGGTTCGCCCGGTCACCACTGTGGGAGGTCGTCACCAGCATCGAGTCACTGAAGGACCCCGGCCGGCACGCCCTGCACCTGGCGTGGGCCCGCGACGTCGGCGACCGGCTCGCCACGGACCGGATCCGGTTCCCGCTGCTCACCGCACTGGTGCCCGTACCGGCCGCCCACGTGCCGGACTTCCTCACGCCGGTCCCGGAGTCCGGCGAGCCGACGCTGGACGACGAGATCGACCGCCTGCTGCGGACGGGGCCGGAGGCGGTGCGGGCCGACCTCGACCGCATCTCCGCCCCGTTCCCCCCCGAGGTCGCGGAGCTGTACGAGGCCCCGGCCCGCGGTCTGGCCCGGCTCGCCGACGAGATCCGCGCCTACTGGGAGACCGCGCTGGCGCCGCACTGGCCGCGCATCGTCCGCCTCCTGGACGGTGAGATCCTGCGCCGCGGGCGCCTGATCGCCCGCGGCGGCACCGAGGCGCTCTTCGCCGACCTCCATCCGTCGGTCGGCTGGGACAACGGCATCCTGCGGGTGGCCCACCCCGGGTACGAGGCCAGCCGCGCCCTCAACGGCGGGCAGGGCCTGGTGCTGATCCCCTCGGTCTTCGTGTGGCCAGGGGTCTTCTCCCAGAGCACCCCGCCCAACCAGCCGGGCCTCGTCTATCCGGCACGGGGCATCGGCACCCTCTGGGAGCGCGGCCGCGTCCCGGTGCCGGAGGCGGTCGCGGGCGTCCTGGGCCGCTCCCGGGCCCTGCTGCTGACGGAGCTGGGCACCCCGGCCTCCACCACGGAGCTCGCCGCACGCACGGGCATGCCGACGCCGACCGTCTCCCATCACCTCACGGCTCTGCGCGCGGCCGGCCTGGCCGTCTCGCACCGGGCCGGCCGGAGCGTGCTCTATCTCCGCACGGAGCTCGCCGAACGGCTCCTGGGCAGCCACCGGCACGAGGCACCGTTGTGAGCGGGCACGTTGGTGGCATTGGGTGGGTGTCAGCGGGACAGGGTGCTGCATGATGCCCTTCGCGGCCGGCCTGGACCTCAACACCGCGTTCCTCGCCGCCGCAGCCGGCCCGGTCGTCGGTCTCAGCGCTCCAGACCACTTCCACGCCCCGAAGTTCACCCCGAAGATCCCTGGCTCCTGGCTGGTCGACCTGTCCCACATCGAGCTGGACCCGCGTGTGCCCTCGCCGTTCACGCCGGACGGCTCCCGGCCGACGGGCCCGGCCTGGTACCAGACGCACAGCGTCGCCTACGCCCAGGAACTCGGCTACGACGTCCACCCGATCGAGGCGTACCTGCGCCGCGAGACCGGCGCCTGCCTGGACCCGTGGCACGACCGCCTCAAGAACGCCTACGCCGACACCCTCGCCGACCTCGGCGTCACCAAGGACCTGGACGACCGCCAGTTCCTCGCCGCGATGGAGCAGCACAAGCAGGTCGCCCCGGCCCTGGCCGCCGTCCTGTCCGCCAGCAAGGCCACCGTGAAGGGTGGCGTCGGCAAGCTCCGTGAGCGCCCGCAGAGCAAGCACTACAAGGAGGGCGAGCGGTGGCCGGCCCTGGAGCGGCCGCCTGGACATCCGGGCCGCCGTCATCAGCAAGGCCCGGGTCAAAATGCACCGCAAGCTCGACAACATGGCGAAGATGACCGGGCTGTTCCCGCTCGCCGTGCTCTCCGACTGCGTCGTCCACCCCTCGCAGGGCGCGAGCCCGCTGGACTTCCACCCCTACGCCGCGTTCGGCAAGCCGCAGCCGGGCGGATTCCGCCTCGGACCGACGCCGGGCCTGGCGAAGCTGGAGGGCGTCCAGCCGATGCTGTGGGCCTTGGAGCTGATGGAGAACAAGCACCTCACCGCCCGAGAGCCATCGGCGGAACTTGTGCGGTGCAGCAACTAGGGTACGGCGTATGAGCCAGACTCCCGTCGACCCCGTCGCGCACAACCGCCTCGCCTGGGACCGCGAGGTGGAGGAGGGCAACGAGTGGTCACGCCCGGTCGGCCCCGAGGTGATCGCGAAGGCGCGGGCCGGCCAGTGGTCCATCGTCCTGATCGGGTACGAGCCGGTCGACCCGACCTGGTTCCCGCCGGAGATCGCCGGTTGCGACGTGCTCTGCCTCGCCTCCGGTGGCGGGCAGCAGGGGCCGGTGCTGGCCGCGGCGGGCGCGCGGGTGACCGTCTTCGATAACTCGCCCCGCCAGCTGGCGCAGGACGAGATGGTCACGGCACGGGAGGGGCTCGACCTAAGCACCGTGCTCGGCGACGCGCGCGACCTGAGTCCGTTCCCGGACGCCTCGTTCGACCTTGTCGTCCATCCGGTCTCCAACTTGTTCATCCCGGAGCTGGCGCCGGTCTGGCGCGAGTGCCACCGCGTGCTGCGCCCCGGCGGGACGCTGCTGTCCGGCTTCCTCAACCCGGACGTCTACCTCTTCGACGCCGAGTCCTTGGAGACGCGCGGCGAGCTGGTGGTGCGCCACCGCCTGCCCTACAGCGACCTCACCCACCTGGAGCCCGCCGAGCGGGAACGGCTGTGGGGCCTCGACGCGCCGGTGGAGTACAGCCACACGCTCACCGAGCAGCTCGGCGGGCAGATCGCGGCAGGCTTCGCCATCACCGGCTTCGTCGAGGCGCCGCACCACTCGGAGGCCACCGCCGGCTGGCTCTCCGGCTACTTCGCCACGAAAGCGGTCAAGGCCGGCGCCGGTCACTGACCCCCCACCGGCCGGGCCAGGTCAGCAGTGAGGCCGGCAGACGGCTGGGTCAGGTGGGCAACGACCCTGCTGATACACAAACCGGGAACACCCCGGCCTCGGCAGCCCCGCGTCGCTCATCGTGCTGGCAACCGTGGGCACCAGCGCCACGCATGACCGCCTCGACATCGACGCCATCAACATGCACCTCACCGCCCGATAGCCATCGGCGGAACTTGTGCGGTGCAGCACCAGAGGGTGTTGCAGAACGCCGTGAACTGGGCATCTCCGTGGTACGGCTGGGGTGTTGAGGGCCGAGCGGGTGTGGGTGGAGACGTTCACCGGGCTGCGGGTCGATCAGTTCAGCCGGCTGCTGAGGGCGGTCCGTGAACGTGGTGGCGAGGGGTGTGGCTGGGGTCGTCCGTGGCGGTTACCGCTGGCCGTGTACACCCCACGAACCTCACCATGCGGCAGCTCGCCCCGCTGTTCGGCGTCTCACCGGCGGCCGTGTGCAGGGTGATCCAAAGGCTTGGCCCGCTGCTCGCACTCGAGCCGACCCATCAACACCGGTTTGATCGTCCCGCACCGCAAACGCCTCGGACGGCCCCTGCTCAGGGGCGAGGAAGAGGACAACGCCGCCCACCGCAAGGTCCGCGCCCGCGTGGAACACACCTTCTCCCGCATGAAGAGCTACAAGATCCTCCGTGACTGCCGGCAGCGCGGCGACGGCCTCCACCGCGCCGTCCAGGCCGTCGTCCGCATGCACGACCTTGCCCTCGCCACATGAACAGACAGGCCAGCCGCCCGCCTCAGGCTGCGTGACCAAGGCCTTCTGCAACACCCTTCAGAAGTGAACGAAGCCAGCCTCGGCAGACTCGCCGCGCCGGCGCTGCCGCTCGGGGACGCCGGTGGGGATCATGAGCGAGGGTCCTCTTCGTGAACGGCATGGACCTGGGGCGTGGGTTCGATGTACGCACCTGGGCCGGCCTGAGCGCCAGGGTCGTCGGCCTTGACCTGCCCGACCGCTTGGATGTGTGAACCGACACCGACGGAGGCGGAGCGTGCGGTCATGAGTCGCCAGCGGCGCACTGGCCTGCGCAAAGCTTCGCGGAGCTGTCCGGCAGTGCGGACGTTACGTGAGACCGGGGACAGTCCTCGGGTCACGCCGTGTGGGGTTGTGACTCCTGGGTCAGTCGGGAGACCAGTTCGAGCCAGCCGTTTTCCAGCCCCTGCAGCGGGACCTTGCACTGGTCGCTCAGGTGCCACAGAAGGGCGGGCTCGAGGTAGCCCAGCAGCGCGTGGCTGAGCAGTTCTGCGTCTGCTTCCGGTGCAGCCAGGCTGAGCAGGACGCTGATCCGCTCGTGATACAGGCGGCGCGGTGCGCGCTGGTAGCGCTGGTGGGGGGAGGCCTCGGCCGCGATGTGCAGCTCCATCTCCTTGGCGTAGCGCCGTATAGCGGCCACCCCGAATGCGTGAAGCTGCTCGATGGCCTGGTCACGGCCGTCTTCTGGTTTCAGGCCGCTGAGGTGAGCGGCCTGGAACGTCTCCTCGGAGCGCTGCAGCAGGGCTTGCAACAGACCTGCGCGGTCGCCGAACCGGCGAAAGACAGTGCCCTTGCCGACGCCTGCCGCGGTGGCCACCGCCTCCATGGTGAGGTGCTTCAGTCCACGCTCCCGCGCTATCCGTGCCGCGGCGTTCAGCAGACGGGCGTGATTGCGTGCCGCGTCCACGCGCAGGGGTCTGCTGTCCTCGCGAGGTTGCGGTGACCGGGGCGGTGACCCTTCGCTCTGAGCGCTGCCTGCCTTGCCCGGACAGGGGCAGGCGCGCGGCGGGGGAGCAGCTTGTGGGTGCGGTGCCGTCTGTGTGATCGTCTCGACGAGATCGAGGGCAAGGCCGGCGGTGTGCAGCGCGGCCGCGTCGGGGGCCTCGATCTGCGGCAGCAGGTCGGCCAGAAGGGTGATGAAGCGTCCGCCGTTTTCATGGACGGCCGCCATCGAGCCTTCCCATATCGCGGCCCGGACGCTGACCGCGGTGAGTGACCCGGTCCCGGCGGCCGACTGCGCAAGAAGCTCGGCCAGGCGATGCTCGAGGCCGGTCGGCTGCCATGCGCCGTGGCGGAAGTCCCGCATCAGCGCCGCGAGTTCTCGGGCGCTGTCGAGGTGTGAGTGCGCACGAGGGTGGGGCTCATCAGGGGTGGTGGACATGCAGAACGCTCCCAAGCGGATATTGGAGTGCGGGCGTCGTGGGGTATGGGTGTGGTCAGCCGGTGGCGGTTGGGTGAGTCAGGGCGGTGCGGTCGGGTCCGCGGCAGTGAGGCTGTGGCCCGCAGCACCGGGGTGGCGCTCTGCGGCTGCAGGGGCGCCACCCCGGTCGGACGGTCTCGCCCTGAGATCAGTCGCCGGGAAGCAGGACGGTCTCGTCGCCCTCGAACCAGGCGTTGTCGATCGTCAGCCGGCTGATGCGCCATGTGCTTCCATCGCGCCTCAGGTCCGCGTCGTAGCGGTTCATCATCAGTGCGTGCCGGGTCCGGTCCGGCTTGGGGCCTTCTTGGGGCAGGTAGTGCTGAGCCATCGCGTAGCAGTTCACGTGGGCGGTGTCGCCGTGCACGGCGGCGCGGATGTTGCTGATCACGTGGCTGGTGTCGAGCGGGCCGACCGCCGGGATGAGCGCTCCCACGACGGTGTCGCGTGGCTTGAGCGCGGGGAAGTCGAGGCCGATCTTGCTCGTGGCGGGTGTCAGGTCGACCATGGCGTCCTCGGTGAGTGATGAGGCGAGCAGATCGGCGTCGCCGTGGTCGAGTCCGGCCGTGTAGCGGTGCAGTGCATCGGCGATCGCGGCGTGGTCGATCAGAAGCTGCAGTTTGTCGTCGGACATCGGGCGCTCCTCGGGGGGAATGTTGTGGTTCAGGCGGAAGAGGTTGTCCGGGTCGAAGCGCGTTTTGATGCTGCGGAGCCGGTGGTAGTCGGCTTCGTCGTAGGCGGCGCTCACGTCGGAGGCGCCGGTGTCCTGGGCGGCCATGAAGTTCAGGTACCGTCCGCCGGTGGACCAGGGGCGCATGCGCTGCAGAAGCCCATCGGCGTAGGTGTTCATCGTGGTGAAGGCATCGGGTGCCCCGACCCCCACGACCCAGAGTGCGAACTGGGCGTCCCGGTGTCCGACGGCGTTGTCCGCGGTCCGGGCCAAGGCGCCGCCGAGGTGACGCAACTCGACGAAGTGCACCGGGCAGTCGGCCGTCGGGCCCGCGGCGGCCAGGATCTCCTCGACGGCTTCGGCGGTCAGTGAGCGGAGCATCGCGGTGCGTTCCATGAACGGTGCCGGATCTGCCGGGTCGTTGTGGATCTGGGCGAAGGACGCGTACGGCATCGGACCCAGAGTGTCCGCGAGGACGGGTGCGGCCGCCCGCAGCGGCGCAACCAGCCGGGTGGCCTCGACTGCCGGGCCGAGGTAGGAAATGCGGACGTGCACGGCGAACCGGTCGGCAAGGAAGGCGGGCACGCCGGGCAGGGCCGGCAGGCGCAGCAGGGCGATCGATGAGCTCAGATCATCCGGGGCCCCGGCCGTGACCTGGGCATAGGCGTGCAGGACGGCTGCTGCGTCGGCACCGTCGAAGAAGAGCCCGCCCGCCCACAGCTGTGCCACCGGGAAGAGGGCGAACTCCATGGCGGTGACGACACCGAAGTTGCTCTTGCCGCCGCGCAGCGCCCAGAACAAGTCGGGTTCCGACGCGGCGTCGACACAGCGCAACTCGCCGTCGGCTGTCACGACCTCCAGGGAGGTGACGTGGTCGGCTGCCCATCCGTGAGCGCGGCCCATGGTGGGGCTCAGGCCCCCGCCGAGGGTGTAGCCGATGACTCCGACGAGCGGTGAGGAGCCGTTGAGCGGGGCAAGCCCGAACGGGGTCGCCGCGTCGATCACTTGCTGCCAGCGGGCTCCCGCCGTCACGCGGGCTGTGCGGGCTGCGGGGTCGATGCTCACCTGCGCCATGCGGTGAGTGGTGATGAGGACCGCGTCATCGGCCGGGATTGTCGCCTGGTGACCGGTGGCCATGACGGCGACCGGCAGACGTCGCTGTGCGGCGAAGCGAACGGCGACTTGCACGTCGGTACTGTTCGCGGCTCCGACAACGACGCAAGGGCGGTGGGTCACGGCAAGGTTGAAGGGCGCGCACTCCGCGGCGAACCCTTCGTCTTCCGGCCCGAGTACGGGGCCGGTGATCTGCGCTGCCAGAGCGGCGCGCGTGAGTGAATCGAGCATGTGTGCATTGCATCGGGCGCGTGTCGACGGGGCGTCGATGGTGCGTCGACGGGGCGTTTCGCCCACGGGCCGCAGGTCGTCTTCCGCACGACTCTCGCCGCGTGTGGTGCGGGGCCTGTGCGGGTGCGTCACCTCGTGCGGCCGCGGCCGCGGCAGGGGTCAGGGCAGCGAAAGTGACACCATTTCCGCGAGAGCGTCCGGAAGATCAGTGATCTGGTCGACCACCGCGCGCAGGTCCTCTTCGCCGACCGTGTTCTTGCCGGTCAGACAGTGGCGCAGCAGCCGGTGCAGCGCTTGCTGACAGTGCTCGTGCCCCAGCCCGTTGAGGGCCTGACGCCGCGCGAACGCCTTGACGAGCCCGAGGAAGTGGTAGTCACCGTTCTCGCCGATCTCCACCACATGAGCGTCGACGAGGGCTTCCATGACGGCAGTGGCTTCGTTGACCGGCAGGTCGAGCACTGCCGCGGCCATGGCGGCGTCCAGCCGGCTGCAGTCGGGAACGGCGGCGAGGTGAAAGGCGTTGCGGTGGAAGGTGTCCATGCGCGCCTGGGCCTCACGGAACGGCCTGTCCACGATCTTGCAGTCCTCATGCATGACGACCGGCTGGCGCAGATCGTCCTCGAGCTGGGCCAGGATCTGGTCGATCGTCCACGACGGCCGGGCATCCAACCGCGCGGCCGCCACGTGCACCGAGAGCGGCTGACAGGAGCAGGCCCACACCAAGCGACTGGCCGCTGCCTGTTCTGCCAACATCCGCCGGGTCCCGGAGATGGCGGCGAGCAGTTGCAACGCGTCCTCGGGCTGCAGAACGCCCAGACGCAGCCAGGGGATGCCGGGCAGGTCGATGATGCGGCGCGGACTGGTCATGATGACGGCACAGCCCGGGGAGGCCGGCAACAGGGGACGCACCTGCTCACCGCTGGATGCCGCGTCCAGGACGATCAGCATGCGACGGCCGGACACCGTCGTACGCCACAGCGCGGCGCGTTCGTCCAGCGATGCCGGCAGCCGGGACACCCCGACCGCACGCAAGAACTGGCCGAGCACCTCCAGCGGGCCGGCCGGATCCTTGAAACCGCCGAGGTCGGCGAAGAGTTGCCCATCGGGGAACAGGTGGCGTTGGGTGTGCGCGAGGCGTACGGCGAGCGCCGTCTTGCCCATCCCGCCCAGGCCGGTGATGCCGACGACCGGAGCGTGCGCAGCCTCACGAAGCGTCAAGGACAGTTCCGCGATTTCTGCGCGGCGCCCGGTGAACACTGCCAGGTCCGCCGGAAGCTGAGCCGGAACCGGCGCGAGGGCCGAGGACAGCCCACGGCCTGCACGGGCGGGCGCATCCTCACCCTCGCGCAGGATACGGTCGTGGAGAGAGCGAAGGGAGGGCCCGGGGTCCACGCCCAGTTCTTCGCGCAGAAGCCGCCGTGTGTGCTGGAAGGCGGCCAGAGCCTCGGCCCGGCGGCCGGCACGGAACAACGACAGCATGAGCTGTTCGTGCAGCCGTTCACGCAGTGGGTGCTCCGTCACGGCTGCCCGTATCTCGGACGCCAGATCGGACTGCCCGCCGACCTCCAGCTCAAGATCGAACACCTCCTCCAAGGCGGCCAACCTCAGCTCCTCCAGCCGGTCACGCTCGAGCTCGAAGAAGGGGCCCCGGACACCCGACAGAGCCGGTCCCTGCCACGTGCCGAGGGCCTGACGCAGGAGATCGGCAGCACTCGCCGTAGCGCCGGCGCGGCGCGCCCGGTGAGCCTGGGCGGTCAGCTCCCGAAACCTTCTCAAGTCGAAAGTCCCGTCACGAACTGTGAGACGGTAGCCACTGCCGGTCGATTCGATGACTGCCATGTCGCCGAGAATCGGGCGCAGACGGTAGACGTAGGTGCGAACGGTGCCCCGAGCGCCTCGAGGCCCGTGCTCACCCCACAAGGCCTCCACAATCGCCTCGGTCTCCACTGGGCGCCCTTCATGCAAGAGCAGCAGCGCGAGCAGTCCACGCTGCTGTGGAGACCCGAGGTCGACCTCCTCGTCCCGCCGCCATGCACGGACAGGACCAAGAACAGCAAGACGCATCACGCGACCGCACCCTTCTTTCTCATGCTTGCCCCGTTCCGGCCCGGCCGGCGAGGCCGCCGCGCGGAGCGGTCCGGCGATCCCTGCATTCAGGTCCGCCGCTGACTGGACCGCCCCACACCGGCGCGCCCGACCACACAGGATGGCCGGGCACTGAAGCAGGGCCAGTATCCATGCCTGCGGTCGTACCGGGGCCATCGCGCTTCCGCACGCAGAAGGGCGTGGCGCGATGGCCCGTTGAACGACAGTGCTTAACGGATCGGACGGCAGCCCCTCGTCCTCATCGCCGGCATCGGAGGCCGACTCCGGCTGTGACCACAAGACGTACCGTCGCCTGGTCCGGGATATCGGTGTGAACCGCCGATCGCCCGCCGCGGCGCCGAGCGCGCCTCGGTCCGGGAACCCGGCGCCAAGTCGAGGAAGGGTGCGCTCACCGCGCTCACCCACCTGCACTGGCTCCACCACCCGGTAGGGCGGACACCGCGGTCAGATGCCGCCCCGTGAGGCCGTCACGCAGCGTCGGAGGCGAGCGCTTCCTTCACGGCGGCGAAACCGGCGGCATGCGGGACGATGGGCCGGTATCCCAGTTCGGTCACGGCTTTGTCGGTGCGCAGCGTGCACGGCTGTCCGACGAACCACCGGGCGGGTACCGGCACCACACGGGTGGCGGTGTCGGCGTCCATGTCGGGGATGGGTACGTCGACGCCGTAGAGCGAGAAGAGCGTCTCCAGGAAATCCCGCAGGACGACCGGGTGCTGGTCGGTGACGAAGTATGCCTGACCCGGCCGGCCGTGTCGCCATCCGAGTATCAAGCCCTCGACGGCGTTGTCCACGTATGTCACATCGGTGGTGTGCCGGCCGCCGTCGATCCAGGCGAACTGCCCGGCCTTGGCCGCAGCCGCCAGGCCTGCGGTCAGGCTGCTGTCGGGGCCCCAGACGAACCGCGGTCGTATGGAGACGGTGGTGAAGCCCGGTGCGTCGGCTTCCAGCACGATCTGCTCGGCCGTGGCCTTGGCCGCGCAGTAGGCGGCTTCGGAGTCCGGCCGCAGCGGTGCGGTCTCGTCCACGTCCAGCAGCGGTTCGCCGGCCAGGAGCGCGGCCTCGCTGCCGCAGTGGACGAAGGTGGCGACCCCCGCGGCACGGGCTGCCTCCACAGCCGCTCGGGTGCCACCGACCGTCACCTGCTCGTGGCGCTCGCGGTCGGCGGTGATGTCTGTCTCGGCGGCGAGGTGGAACAGTACGTCGCTGCCTGCCACCGCGTCCTGCCAGCTGGTCGGCTCCGTCAATTCGCCCTGCACCGGCTGCGCGCCGAGGGCCGCGACCTTGTCGGCCGACGCTTCGCTGCGGACCAGTGCGCGGACCGCATGACCATCGCTGACAAGTCGACGGATCAGGGCGCGACCGATGAAACCCGAGCCACCCGTGACGAATGTCTGTGACATGGGAGCCTTCTCTCTCGTGTAAGACGCTTCCCGCTCGCTGCGGGCGGGAAGCCATGTGGGGTGCAGCGATCAAGGGCTGCCCGTTGTTCCCTCGAAGTCATTCATAAATCAACGGCAATCCAAAGATTTCTTGGATGCCTCATCCTCGTCCAGGCGCCGGAACGCCTCATCGCAGCGACAGACAGCTGGTCGCACGAGTCTTGCCGGCGACCAGAGGCCACTTACAACCGTGCGGTTCGGCCTTGGGGGCGTGGCTGTGGAGTGCTTGAACCCATGCAGGCGCCATTGCGAGCTCGGGCCGTTGACGGGTGGCGCGGTGAGGCTGTGGCGCACCGCCTCGCCGACGTACTCGACCATCTGCCGTCCTCCGTTGCTGACCG
Organism: Streptomyces sp. NPDC012466; assembly: GCF_042955215.1. NCBI lineage: Bacteria > Bacillati > Actinomycetota > Actinomycetes > Kitasatosporales > Streptomycetaceae > Streptomyces > Streptomyces sp. NPDC012466. The sequence goes on from NZ_JBIBEQ010000004.1 coordinate 429,713, forward strand.
CGTGCCATGAGGTCTTGGCGGCGCTTGGTGGCCCGATCAGGCAGCGGCGCAGCGGGTCGGCGTCGCATGGCAACGTCGGCGAAGCCTGGAAGATGGAAGAAGGGGGCCGACTATGCAGGAGGTGGCCCTGCCCTCAGTTGTAACCGGCGACGGGAGCGGGCTAGATGCGGCGTCCTGTGGTTACGGCAGGTCCTCGCCGAAAGCAGCTCGTTGACTGGAGCGCGGGTTGTCCGCCAGTGGAAGCGCATGGGCGTCGCCGTGCTTCTTTGCGGTGCGCGCGGCGGCGAGTCGGGCGGCCGGGGTCACTGTGCCGCCTTGAGTGCAGTGCGGGCGGCAACCGCGAGGAGGACGAGGGCGAGTCCGGTGGCTACCGCCCCCATCCAGATGGGGGAGGTGTAGCCGAGCCCGGCCGTGATCAGGAGTCCGCCGAGCCACGAGCCGAGCGCGTTGCCGAGGTTCACCGCGGCGATCGGGGCACCGGACGCGATCGCCCCGGCGGCGCGCGCGTGTCGCATCACCTTCTGCTGGTAGCCGGGCGCGGCGGCGAAGCCGAACATTCCCATGAGGCCCAGCGAGATCGCCGCTACGACAGGATGACCGGCGAGCAACCCGAGGAGGATCTGCACGGCCAGCAGGCCCATGAGCGACCCTGCCAGGGTGGCGTCCAGGGCGCGGTCGACCAGCCGGCCGGATAGCACGTTGCCGACCATGAGGCCGATGCCGAAGAGTACGAGCAGCCAGGGCACAGCGCTGGTGGGGTAGCCCGACACCTTCGTGAGCGTCAGCGCCACATAGGTGAAGGCGCCGAACATGCCGCCGAACCCGAACGTCGCGATGCCCATCGCCAAGAGCGCCTGCCGGTTGAGGAGATGCCGCAGATCGGCGAGGGAACTCGTCGGCGCGGACGCCACGTGGGGGACGACCGCGACGATGGCCACGGTTGCGACGACCGCAAGGGCCACGATGACGCCGAAGACGACCCGCCACCCGAACTGCTGACCGAGCGCGGTGCCAAGCGGCACGCCGAGCACGTTTGCGAGCGTCAGGCCGCCCAGCATGGTGGCGATTGCCCGGCCCTGATTTCGTGCATCGGCAAGGCTGACGGCGACGACGATGCCCATGCCGAGGAACGCCCCGTTGGTCATCCCAGCGATGATCCGTCCCGCGAGAACGACCTCGAAGTTCGGTCCCAGTGCGCTGAGAAGGTTACCGATGATGAAGAAGACACCGATCTGCACCAGGGCCGACTTCGGCGGAAGCCTGCTGAAAGCCGTGGTCAGGGCGAGGGCGCCCACGATGATTCCCACCGCGTACGTCGTCACCAGAATGCCCGCGCTGCCGGCACTGACCGACAGATCGGCGGCCACGTCCGGCAGCAGGCCGGCAATCACGAACTCCGCCAGGCCGACTGCGAAACTGGCGAGAGCGAGCGCGTACAGCCCGAGAGGTGTCCTGTGGGTCCGAGTGACCGCCTCGTCGGTTGTTCCGGATGTGATGTGTTCATGGGTCATGACGGGCAAAACCTCAGACATCCCATCAGGATTCCTTTAGGTACCGTTCCGAGCCATCCAAAGATTTGAGGTCATCTGGTACATGTCTCGATAGATGCAGGTCAGAGGCTGCCTAGACAGGGGCGGTGTCGGGGTCCTGCAGGAGGTCCGCTGGCCTTCGGACCAGGCGCGACTGGTGCCCGTGCCGATCGATGGGGTGGCCGTGGAGGTGTAACGGGACCGAGGGATGCCGTCGGAGACGCTGATCAGGAACCCCATCACCCCCGGCCGGGCGCCATGCCTGACCAACTGCGGGCGGTAGGTCTGCATGGTGATGCGGGTGCAAGGTCCCACCGCCGGGGCCGGCATCGGATCGAAGGATGTGGCTGCACCGTGATCGCGAGCGTAACGGGGTAGGTGTGTTCCTCGGCTTGGACGTCGGCAAGGGCGCACATCCGGCCACGGGCCGACTCCGGCCGGGAAGAAGGTGTTCGACAAGGAGCTGCCCACCAGCGAGCCCAGGGCGGTTCGGTCAGCCACGATGGCAGCAGGGGCACCGGTCCCCGGTGAAGCCGTCCAGCCCGTACCTACGCGTATTCGGCCGGTGCAAGACAACGACGTGATGAGGAGCCGCGCTTCGGGTTCTGCCGATATCAGAGCGTCCGTGGTCACTCGCCCGCGACCACGACGCCTTCGTCGAGCTGTGTCTGTACGCTGCGGGGGACCCGCACTCCGCGACGGCGCAGCCCCGCAATGAACCGCGCGACGAGCGGATCGGGTTCGGCGGAGGTCACCGCCATCAATTGTCTGGTCCACCGCGGTGAGAACGCCCGGACCACGCCTGGAAAGCCCGCACTGACCGCACTCACCGGACAGACCGCGACGCCCAGTCCGGCGGCGGCGAGTTGAGGTGCCGTAGCAGTAACGGACGTCCGCATGACCGCCTCCGGGTGGACCCCGGCCCGGGCGAAGGACTGGTCGAGCCATGCGCCGAGGCGGTTGTGCGCCGTGTAGTGCACGAGTGGCGCTCCATCGAGGTCCTGGATCCGCACTGAGGCCCGTTGGGCCAGTGGGTGGCCGGTGGGCGAAGCCAGCACAATCTCCTCCTCGGCGACGGCGGTGACCTGGAAACGGTCGGAGGGGGGGTCCGGCAGCACCGCGACGTCAACGTCGTCGGACTCGACCAGCCTCAGTGCCTCGTCCATGACTGCGAGCTCATGCAGTGTGATGGCCACTTCCGGGTGACGCCGGCGCCAGTCGCGGAGCACCGGGGCGAGCAAGGCCACGGTAAGGCTTTGCGCGCAGCCGATCCGCAGCGACCCGCCCCCGGCTTCTCCCACCGCCCGAGCCGACCGAACAGCGGCGGTAGCCGCCTCGACCGCCCGTCGGGCGTCAGCGACCGCGACCCGCCCCGCGGCGGTGAGCCTTACCCCCCGTGCCTCGCGACGCAGCAGGGGCGTGCGGGCCTCGCGCTCCAGTGAGGCGATCTGGTGGGACACGGCCGGTTGCGAGGAGTGCAGCAGCAATGCGGCCTGAGTGATCGATCCTGTGTCCGCGACAGCGATGAGGCATTCCAGCGCGCGAAAAGAAGGCATCTAGAGATTCTATGTTAGCCCCGTGAGGTATCAATGCCCCGACGGGAAACAATGCGCTGTTGACCTCCACGGGGACGGTGAACCGCAGTGGGCGGAAACCGCCGCTCCCCATGACGGTCGTGATCACAAACCGCACCCGCCTGCTTCATGCCGCCGACGGTGCCGCTGCCGCTGCCGCTGACCAGGTCGCGGTAGCCGTCGCCGTTGAGGTCATCGCCGTGCTTGGCGGCCACGGCCGCGGCCGTGGTGGCCGTGAGCAGGCCGGTGGTCACGGCCACCGTGGCCGTGGCCGCCAGGGCCGTGAGCATGCGGCTGGTCAAGGGGATGCCCTTTGCCGGGGCGCCGAACGGGTTTGACCCTGTCGTACGGTCAACGAGAGTGCGACTCCAGCGCCTTCACCCTTGTTGTACTTCTGACGGGGCCGAGCGTGGTGATCGCGCGCACAAGACCGACAGCGAGAACCAAGGGTTGTAACCAGATTTCCCGCTCCTGGCCGACCGCCACCACCGCTGGATGAGCAAACCGACTCAAGCCGGGACTCCACTGACGGTCAGCGTCATGCCGTTGCATGCCCAGCTTCCCCAGAGCGCGATGCTGTCCGTGCGTCAGGCGCGTGCCAGCTCTAGGAGGAGAGCGCCGACAGGCCTGATCGCCGAGACACCCCTGGGTAGCGTCTTGTCGAGCGGGTGGCGATGCCGCGCCATTGCTTGAGTCGGTGGAAGCAGCGCTCGACGACGTTGCGGCGGCGGTGGACGGTCCTGTCGAAGCCGCAGTCACGCTCGCGGCGGCGCCGCCGGCCCGCGAGTTGGTCGACGCGCTCGGGAATGGTCGCCTTGATTCCGCGTCTGCGCAGGTAGGCGCGGGAGGAGCGGGCTGAGTAGCCCTTGTCGGCCACGACCCGCTCCGGCCGGCTGCGGTGGCGTCCCGGCCCGGGTGGAGTGACACGGATCTTGTCGATGACCGTCTCGGCCTGGGTGCAGTCGTTGCGGGTGCTGGCCGTGACTGTGAAGGACAGCGGCCGGCCCCGCCCGTCGCAGGCCAGGTGGATTCTGCTGGTCAGCCCGCCGCGGGAGCGTCCGAGCCCGCGTTCTTCGAGCTACCTTTGGCGGCCGTGTGCTGATGGGCCCTGACGATGGTGGAGTCGATTGCGACCAGCCAGTCGACTTCCGCCCGTGTCTGGGCTGCGGCCAGGAGCCCGTCGAAGGTTCCATCGGCGGCCCAGCGCGCGAACCGCCCGTGCACGGTCTGCCAGGGCCCGAACCGCTCGGGCAGATCCCTCCAGGGCACCCGGGTGCGGAACTTGAACACGATGCCCTCAAGGACCTGGCGGTGATCACGCCATCTGCCCCGGGCACGACCCGCAGGCGGCAGCAAAGGCTCGATCACCGTCCACGCAGCGTCAGATATCTCCCCATCCCTCACGACCGACCCAACGATCAGATGATCGGAAAGACGCTGCCTAGGCGTGTCAGGGGCTCGGCGGGTTCTCGGGTTCGGCTGGCCTCCTGGGCCCGAGTTTCTCGTCGCTCGGCGGGTCTCATTAGCTGGGCGGCCTTCCAGCGCCCTACCGGTCCCGTGGCCCCGGCGGATACGAGTGCTCGGCAAGCCTCAGGGACTCGGCGCGGTCAGGTACCGCTGGATCGTCGGTGCCAGCCATGCCACGATCTCCGCCCGCGCCAGCCCCGCCGCCGGCGGCATCCGCAGCACGTACCGCGTGAGCGCCAGCCCCAGCAGCTGCGACGCCATGAGTGCCGCCCGTGCCGGGACCTGCTCGGGGTCGGGGCACACCTGCCGGGCGACCGGCAGTAGCTGGTCCCGCAGGATGCCCTGCATGCGCTCCGCCCCGGCTTGGTTGGTCACGCCGACCCGCAGCAAGGCGGTGAGAACCTCGTTGTTCTCCCACATGTCGAGGAAGTGCTCGACGAGGATCTGCCCCGCGTCCTGCCGGTGGTCCGCCCCGCTCACGTCCGGCAGTCGCAGGTCGATGGCGACGGCCGCCGCGAAGAGGCCCTCCTTGTTGCGGTAGTACCGCATCACCATCGACGGATCGATGTTCGCGTCCTTGGCGATGGCGCGGATGGTGGCTCGCTCGTAGCCGTCGGTCGCGAAGCGCTCGCGGGCCGCCGCCAGGATCGCGCCGCGAGTGGCGTCGGAGCGGCGGGGGGCGCCGGAGCCGGGAACCGTTGGGGTGCTGTCGCTGCCGTTCATGCCAACAAGCGTAGGCCAACGGGTGTAGGTCAACAACTGTTCGCCAACGGTTGTTTGCCAACGGCTGTTGACATCCTCCTCGGCGCCTCACTATCTTCGTCAACGAGCGTTGGCCAACATCCGTTGGCAACAGGCGAGGGCAAGCAAGCGTTGGCAGCAGGAGGCCACCATGAACGGCACCGCCACCCACCGCACGGTGATCGTCGTCGGATCCGGCCCCACCGGCCTCCTCCTCGCCGGTGACCTCGCCACAGCCGGCGTCACCGTGACACTCGTTGAGAAGCGGCCGCGCAAGATCAGCAACCTCTCCCGCGCCTTCGGGGTGCACGCACGCACCCTGGAGCAGCTCGACGCCCGCGGTCTCGCCGACGAACTCCTCACCACCGGCGACCCCATCACCGGCCTGCGGCTCTTCCGCCGCCTCTCCCTCGATCTGAGCGCCCTGCCCTCGCGCTTCCCGTTCCTGCTCATCACCCCGCAGTACGAGGTCGAGCGGCTCCTGGAGCGGCGTGCCCGGGAGGCCGGGGTCGAGTTCACGTACGAGAGTGAGGTCGTGGGGCTGCGGCAGGACGACGAGGGGGTCGACCTCGACGTGCGCGGCACGGACGGGGCGGTCGTCACCCGCCGGGCGGCCTATGTCGTTGGCGCCGACGGTCACCGGAGCGCCGTGCGGGAGGCGATCGGCCTGGACTTTCCCGGTGTCTCCGTCATCAAGTCGCTGATCCTGGCCGATGTCCGGCTGGCGGAGAAGCCCGAGGGTGTCCTCACCGTCAACGGCCGCGGCGACGCCTTCGCGATGATCGCCTCCTTCGGCGACGGCTGGTACCGGGTCATGGGCTGGAACCGCCGCAACGAGGTCTCCGACGACGCCCCGCTCGACCTCGACGAGGTCAAGGAGATCACCCGCCGTGCCCTGGGCACCGACTACGGCATGCACGACGCCCGCTGGCTCTCCCGCTTCCACAGTGACGAGCGCCAGGCACCGCACTACCGGGTCGGGCGGGTCTTCCTCGCCGGGGACGCCGCGCACATCCACTCCCCGGCGGGCGGGCAGGGCATGAACACCGGCCTCCAGGACGCCGCCAACCTGAGCTGGAAACTCGCCGCGGCCATCCAGGGCCGGGCGCCCGAAGGGCTCCTCGACAGCTACGAAGCCGAGCGCCACCCCGTCGGCAGGGCGGTGCTGCGCAGCAGTGGCGGACTGGTCCGACTGGCCCGCGCGCGGAATCCGCTGCTGCGTGCCGCCCGCGCCCTCGTCTCCGCGTTCGTCGACATGGCCCCGCCAGTCCAGCGCAAGGCCCTGGGTCAGATCACCGGGATCGGCCACGCCTACCCCGCCCCCCGCGGCGCCCACCGCCTCACTGGCACCCGCGTCCCCGACGTCGCCCTGAAGGACGGCCGGCTCTACGAGGCGCTGCGCGGCGGCCGGTTCGTGGTGATCACGCCCGGGACGTACGAAGGCCCCGGTGTCCGTGAGGGGTGGCTGACCGTGGAGCGCTGGGCGGGCGACCGCCGGACGACCGTCCTGGTACGGCCCGACGGATACGTGGCCTGGGCGGCGGAGGGTGCGGACGCGGCGGGGATCGAGGAAGCGGTGGCCCGGTATCTGGGCTAGGCCCTCTCGGCTGGATCACCCCGCCGTCGCGGGGTCAAGGCGGTCGAGGGGCGCCGCACCTCACGGCCGGGCGAGGCCCTGGACGGCCTCGGCCGCTCCGCCGAGGTCGACGCCCGCCTCGCCGCCCGTGGCCGGGTTCGCCGTCTCGGCGATCCAGCGAACGCGGCGAACTCTGCCGTCAGCCTGCCGCGGCCGACCCCGGCCTCGTTGTCCCAGACGAGCGTCTTGGGCACTGCACTCCATGCGGACAGCAGCCGCCAGTGACCGTCGATGGTCGCCGTTCGTCCGGAAGGGCAGTATCGGTGCCGCCGTCCTTCACGCCCGCGCATGCGGATCAGCCCCGCCCGGGGATGCTTGCGGGGCGGGGTGACTGCTGCGTACGCATCGGGCGCCCGGATGAGGGGGTGGGGGAAGGTCAGCCGCAGTCGTTGCGGTTGATTTTCGGGGAGCGGGTCTGGTCGTTGAGGATGTAGCCGCGCAGGTCGTGGATGGAGCCGTCGCTGCGGGTGACGCACAGGTGTCGGCCGCTGTGGCTGCGCTTCTCGTACACGCGGGCGGTGCGGTCGGAGTTGTTGCGGATCGATCTGCCGCGGGTCACGGATCGCGGAGGGCAGGTCCTTCACGCTGCCGTCCACGGCACGCCGCACCCAGGGCTGTCCGCCGAAATTGATCTCGGGGTAGATGCAGACGTAGCCGGAGGGGCAGTCGACGGCGGCCCGCTGGGTGCTGGGTTCGCCGGAGGCGGAGGCCGTGACACACGTCGAGGACAGGACGAGGGCGGCGACGGCCCCGGCACGCATCAGGTTCTTGATCACGGCACCACCGATAAGGGCTGAGAAGGGCCGGCCGGGCGGCTCTGCCCGCCGGTTCACTCCAGCGGAGCAGCCCGGTGCGCCGCACGGTTCGGTCACGGGCCCAAGACGTCGCGGTGAGAGCCGTGAGACCCCCGTCCGGACGGCCCCGGAGTGCACTGCCGGCGCGCCTGCCCTACGTTGATCTTGAGGGGTAGTCGCTGGCGCGGTTGCGCTCCATGCGTTGGTCGTCTAAGGAAAGACGTCCCGCTTCCTGCGGGGAAATGCAGGTGCAAGGCCTGCCCGACGCTCCACCTCCTCCCGTACCTGCCCGGCAGGTACGGGACCTCTATTCACGTCCAGGTCCCTGGCCCGATATGCCGCAGGGATCCGTTACTCACTTTCGGGTGAAGGCTCCGCGGTGCCCGGGGTGGCGTGCCCTGGCGCCCGGGGCCCGGAGCCAGTGCGCACACGGGTCCGATGTGCATCAGACCGTCAACCGGTCTCAATTGGCATATAGCTGGCGATTGCAGGCGCCTATCACAGAGATGCAGACGATTAGTAACATCGTTCACGGCTTCTTCACGTGCTGGGCGCCGGGTGAGCAGGGAGTGCCTGCGGCGACCGACCGGCCGCCACGCGCGCCAGGCAGATGTCCGCCCCAGGCTCAGGCCCCGGGGCCGGCTGCACTACGCCATCGACTGGGACACGGCCTGGCAGCAGCCCGACCAGCCCAACCAGCCAGACCAGGCTGGCTGGGCCCGCAGCGGCACCACCGGCATGTCTCGTTCCGTGGACAGCGGCGTGGGCGGTGATGACGCCATGACGCGTTCGGAGGAGCGCCTGCACGTCGGCGCCGAACGCCGCGAGGTGGGCCGGGCGCGGCTGCGCAAGTACGTCGTGACCGAAGAGGTGCAAAAGACCGTGCCGGTGCGCCGGGAGGAAGTCCGCGTCGAACGCGAACCGATCACAGACGACACCGGGATGCAGCCCTGTCCGGGCCCGACATCACCGAGGCCGAGCACGAGGTCACCCTCCACGAGGAACGCCCCGTGACCGAGACCGAGACCGAGACCGAGACCGAGACGGTGCCGGTCGAGCGGGTGCGGATGACGAGCGACGAATACACGGACGCGGAGACCGTGCGCGGCCAGGTCCGCAAGGAGCGCCTCGACACCGAAGGCGTCGAGGAACGGCGCGACCGGTAGGGGCGACCCGTCCCGCCTGGACGCGCCGGTCCGCTCGGTGACTGCACGAGCGGGCCGGCGCTTGGATGCCCGACAGTCCCAACTGCCGACCACACGCGGACATGTCAGCCAGGCGGCCGTCGCAACGTACCAAGTCACCGTGCGGGCAACCGTCCGCCCACTGCCCAATCCCTCTCGCTGGAACCCGGGCGCAATCGGTGCCCTGATCTGGACTGTTCGGGGTACTCGCATGCGCACCATGCCCACAGGCCGCATGACGGCCCGTCGGCACAGACCACAAGGACAGAAGAGGACGGGAGGTGATCGCCGTGTCGACCATGCAGCCACCCCCTGCCGGCCCCGACCACAGGGGTACGCACACCAGCGACGAGCCGGTGAGCGAACTGGTGCAGCGGGCGTCGCAGCAGCTGACGGAGCTGGTGCGCGGCGAGCTGCGCTTGGCGCAGGCGGAGATGAAGGAGAAGGGCAAGCGCTACGGCAAAGGCGGCGGACTGTTCGGCGGCGCCGGGATAGTCGGCTTCCTGATGTTGCAGGCGCTGGTCGCCACCGCGATCGCCGCGCTGGCCGTGCCGCTGCCGGTGTGGGCCGCCGCTCTGATCGTCACCGCTGTCCTGGGCGCGATCGCGGCGGTCATGGCCCTGAGTGGCAAGAGGCAAGTAAAGCAAGGCGCACCGCCCACACCCGAGCAGACGATCGACAGTGTGAAGGCCGACGTGGCCGAGATCAAGGAGAGTGCACACCGATGACCCAGCCGCCCCATGACGAGCAGACCGCTTCCAGCCCTGAGCAGCTGCGCGAGCAGGTAGAGGGGACCCGCCAGGCGCTCGGGCAGACGGTCGAGGCACTCGCGGCCAAGGCCGACGCCAAGGCCGAGGAGCTGAAGGCCAAGGCCGCCGAAACTGCGTCTCGGGTGCAGGACAAGCTTCCCGACCCGGTGAAGGACAAAGCCGCTCAAGCCGCCGGGCAGGCCCGGGCCAAGGCCGCGCAGGCTACGCACCTGCTCCAGGAAAGGGCACCCGAACCAGTGCGGCACAAGGCAGCCCAGGGAGCGCAGATGGCACGAGACAACCGCACCCTGATGCTCGCGGCCGCAGGTACCGGGGTCGTGCTGTGGCTGATGTGCCGGCGCAAGGGGTGATGAAAGCCTGAACGATTGCCTACAAGCCGGTCGGCCTCGCTCTCGCGCCGTCAGCGGCATGCTCGCATGAAGCCTGTTCAAACATGGGCGTACCAGGCCCCTGCGGCCTGGTACGCCGAAGGGCATACACGATCGAGAACAGCAGCGGCGAAGCGGGAGTTTCAGCCCCTGCGCCAACACTTGCGACTTCTCATGCGCGAGCCGTTCCGGCATCCCGAAGTTCTGCCCAGCCCCACCGCACGGGCGTGGTCAGACCCTGACAGCCCCTTTGCGGCCGCTTTGCCCATGCCCCTGGCTGGAGTCGAGGAGTGGGAGGGCGGGACGGGCAGCGCGGATGCAGCCGGGGATCAGGGCGCGCTCAGCCGGGTTGCGCGGGGCCGGGGCCTCCGCGCTGCGCCGCCGTCAGCGAGGAGGCGACCTCAGGGGGAACGCTGGCGGGGAGAAGACGGGGCGGGCGCGGTGCAGACGTGCGGGGTGGCGCGGGCGACGTCGACGCCGGCTTCCACCCGCGTGACGTCCAGCGTTTCCGGGCTGCCCCACTCGCCGAGGAATGACCAGGGCCACGATGGCCACGCCGGGCCGGGTCGAGCAGGCTCGGCGAACGTGCCGCTGGCCGTCTGAGTGCCGACCCCACACCACACGGCGATGGCATGTGAGGGTTTCTTGGCCCAGCGGTGACGTTGACGATGCGATACCGGGGCACATGAACCCGGCACGGTCCGTAGGGGTGTCCGGCAGGAGGAGCCAGTGGCCGGTCAAGAGGTCTATGCCGCCAGCGCATCGTCAGTGGTGGCAGCGATACTGTTCGCGCGCTGGTGCCTGGCGGGCCGAAGCGGCAGGCCGCGCACGGCTGCGGTATCCCGCCGTGCCTGGCGCTGGACGGCGCTGAGGGATGTCCGGCGCACGGGCTCCACCGCGGCTCAGGCCGAGCAACGCCCGCCGACGGACGGGCCCTGTGCTCAGGGGGCAGTGCAAGAGGCCGAAGACCTTGTGCGCGGCTACTGGCGCCAGCTCAGTCCCCTCTACCTGCCCCAGCGCCATCACCATAAGCACTGAGCCGGTCGGGTAGCGCATGGCCGGTACGGGGGATAGGTCAGTTGCCGAGGGCTTGGCGGAGGGTGTCGCGGCAGTCGATGACGGCGTCGACGCCGACGATCTGCAGGAGGCGCATCACGGCTTCAGTGGGTGCGGCCAGGCGTATCCAGCCGCCGGCCTCGGTGAGGGTGCGGTGGGCGGCGACGAAGATGTTGATGCCGGTGGAGTCCATGAAGGTGACCCGGCTCAGATCGACCACGATGCGGGGGCGGGGAGCGCCGGAGGCGTCCAGGGCTTGGCGGAGCGCCTGCCCGGTGTCGCGGTCGATCTCACCCGTCAGGGTCAGCACACGGATGCCGTCGGTGTCGGTGGAGACGACCGACAGCCGGGCCGGCTGCGCGGCTTGTCCGGTGTCCGCCATCTTTCCCTCAGCCATGTGGGTGATCCTGGCACACCAGGACCCTCACCCAGCAGTGCTGCCCTGCACAGCCCGGGTAATGCCTTCCTATCGAGGGCGTAAAGCGTGTACCACGCATGCGCGGGTGCGCGCGGGGGCGTGAACGGGGCAGGAGAAGCGAGCCGCGAGGGAAGCACCCCCGGTGGGTGCGGACAGCGCGGTACCGGATGAGCAAGCCATACACACCACAGTGGCCCTGGAAGGCGACGGCACGTCCATCGCCCGCGCCGTCGGCGGCGCCCGCGACGGCGTCACCCATCACCTCGCCGCCGGCTTCCTCACCCGCGTCCAGGCCGAGTACGGCCTGCCCGTCTCGCAGGGTGCCATGGACCTTACCCAGCTGGTGATCAGCGAACTGGTCACCAACGCCCGCAAGTACGCGCCGGGCCCGGTGCTGATGGACCTGCGCAGCGCCGGCGACGCGGTCGAGGCGGTGGTGTGGGACTGCGACCCGGTACTGCCAGTAGCGCGGGCCGGCGATGAGGGACGGGTGGGCCAGCACGGTCTGGAGATCGTCATGGCCGTCGCCCAGGGCTTCGCAGCGCAGCGGGAGCCGGTCGGCAAGCGCATCACCGCCCGCATCGCTCTCCTGGACACCCCGGCGGCGCCATCGCCGGACGCCCACCCCTGTAAACGACGCAGGCTGCCCCCAGTCAGACAGGGCGTGAGGCAGCATGGCGGGCCAGCGCCGCGTGCAGTTCCCCGAGAAGGACGTCGGGCAGCGCCGCGCCCTGACCGTGTTCGAGGACCTGTTGGTGAGCATGCCCTTCCGGAGCTGGGCCTGGGTGCGCGACAGCAGTCGGGAGACGTGCATCTGGGAGACGCCGAGCCGTTCGGCGATCTGGGCCTGGGTCAGTTCCTCCACGAACCGCCAGTGCAGGATCTTGCGCGAGCGCTCGTCGAGGTCGGCGATCATCGGGGCGAGGACGTGGAAACCCTCCACCAGTTCCAGCGCGCGGTCGTCGTTGCCGATGAAGTCGGCCAGGGCCGTCTCGCCGTCCTCGCCGTCATCAGGCAGCAGACTCACCCTCACGGCCTTCGTCTCGGTCACGTGCACCTTGGTCGGAGCACAGGATCAGACGAAGGCCGCCCCCACGTCCGGCAAACCCCCAGGTGAGCGACTCAGTACGAGACACCGTTCGAGGCCGGAAGAAGAGGAACAAGCTGAGTACGCGTTTCTGAACCCTGACCGGCCACCGAAGCGGTGTTCATCGTTTCGGTCTGGACCTGGCTCTCTCCGAACGATCAGGGACCGAGACCGGAGGAGCATCAACCTCATCGCGGCGATGTCCCATGGTGTGGTTATCCCCACCGCCAAGGGGTGGCTCACCGGATGGGCAATGGCATCGGTGCGCGGCGATCGTGTGTCCCAGAAGACGACTTGAGTCAAAGGGGTAGCAGTGGATCGTCCCGTAGAGCACGCTCTCTCGCGCCGCACGTTATTGGCCAGCACAGCGGCAGCCAGTGCGGGAATGGTGTGGGGAGGCATGGGAAAGGCCGTCGCGGGTGGGTGGAGAGAGCCGGTGAAGCAGGAGGCGGTGGCCGCCGAGGCGGCGCGTCTGGACCGCGTGCTGATTCAGCTGCGGCGGGACATCCATCGGCACCCTGAGGCCCCGGGGCAGGAACAGCGCACGGCCGCTGTGGTGGCCCGCGAGTTGCGGGCGGCGGGACTGGACGTCACCACCGGAGTGGGCGGCCACGGAGTCGTCGGGGTCCTGCAGGGCTCGCGTCCAGGCCGGACCGTTGCCTACCGGGCGGACATGGACGCGGTTCCGCCCAAAGACATCGTCGGAGGAGGTCCCGCGCCGGCCCATCTCTGCGGACACGACATCCACACCACGGTGAGTATCGGCGTCGCCCGGGTCCTGGCGCGGCTGCGGCAGCAATTGAGCGGAACGGTGGTCTTCCTTTTCCAGCCCGCGGAGGAGACGCTGTCCGGCGCCCGCGCACTGATCGACTCAGGTGTGCTGGAGCGCGAGGACGTCGAGGAAATCCATGCGCTGCACTGCGGACCGTTCCCCGTCGGCCAGTTCGCCGTGACTCCGGGCTACGGGATGCCGGGCCAGGACAAGGCGGAAGTGACCCTCTCCGGACCGGACGCACGCGATGCGGCGCGGCGCCTGGCCGTCGACATCGGCGCGCTCGCAACTGTGACTCTGCCACAGACCCCAGCGGACCTGGAGCGGCTCATCGCTGAGGCCCAGACGCCCGACGGGCCGCTGGCCCGGTTCGTAGCCGTCAGGGCAAAAGCCCAGGAGGCCAAGGTGAGTGTGTCCTATCGCTGCTGGCCGCAGGAGCGGTACGCGGAGGTGCGCGAAAGCATTCGTCGAGTGGCCATGCCATATGCGGGGGCCGAGGTGAGCTTCCCCGCTGAGCCGTTCCCGGCCATGGTCTGCCCGGAACGCGACGCCCGCCTGCTCGCCCACCACCTGCGCCGCACCGTCGGCAAGGACAAGGTCACCGAGCTCTGTGCCGCCTTCCCGCCCTTCAGCGGCGAGGACTTCGCCCTCTTCCTGGACCGCATCCCCGGTACATACACCTTCCTCGGCGTCCATGCCCCTGGCACACCCATCACAACGAGCTATCCGCACTACCCCGACTTCGCCCCGGATGAGCGCGCCATCGGCGTCGGCGTGCGGGCGATGGCGCGCTGGATCGCGGAGCGCACCCACAGGAGCGCAGGGCCTGCCAGGCGGACCCAGCCAGCGCCGACTGGCTGACCTGCTGGCGTTGCCATCACGCCCATCCCGCGAATGCCGGGGGCTCAGCCCTCTGCAGGCACCGGTTTCCTTGTCCAGCCGGGGGTGGCGCCTTTTCGTGCCAGGCGCCGGGGCATGAGGGTGATGGCGGCCCAGGTGACCAGGGTTTCGGAGTGCTGGATGAGCCGTTCGTAGTCGCGGGCGTGGCGGCGTGCGCGCATGATCCACGCGAGTGACCTTTCGACGCCCCAGCGGCGGGGCAGCACGACGAAGCCGGAGGCGTCCTTGGGGCGGCTGACCGGCTTGATGGTCAGGTTGAGGTACTGGCCGCCCGGATGGACGAGCGCCGCCGCACCGTCGACGGCAGGAGGGTGACCGTCGGCGAACTCGTCGCTGCCGAGTCGCTGTTGAAGGTTCCGTCCCTGCCGTTCCCGGCCCGAGCTGGTGCTCGAGCGGACGGTCACCCGCAGGGCCTGGTGCCCTTCGAGAGCGATGGAAGGGGGCGGCGGGGCAAGAACTGCGCGAAGGCGGGTGAGTATGGACCGCCACTGTTTCCAGTCCTCCGGGTCGACCCAGTTTGAAACTGGCCCGTCCGCTCGGTGCGCTGGCCATGCCTGCGAGTGAGGCCGGATATCTGCTCCACGAACGTCTGCCGTGGGCACCTGGAGTTCCCTACCGGAATCGCCGGACCCGCAGCCGGAGTATGACGCTACGTCCGGCGCTTGGGACATCAGCGAGAATTCGCAGGTAGGAGCTGTGAACCCGGGTCGAGTAGACTCCGCATCCCGGGTAGGCGGCGTCGGCAGCGGTGCCCTGCGCGTCAAGGCGCACGTTCTCGATATCCACGTCCACCGACCGCACCACCGTCGATTTTCGGGCGACTTCGCATCCGCCGGAGACGCTCAGCCGTCACTCACCGTGGCCACCGCACGAAAGCTGAGCCAGAATCCGAGTTTCGACGGCACCCGGTGGCACACAGGACGCACCCTCGGAGGCTCGGAGAGTACCCGGGGCACGCCTCGTTCCCCTGCGAGGCTGAGGATGCCGAGCCGTGAACAGCAAGAAAGAAGAACCGTGAACGAGGTACAAGAAGGTCTCTGCTTCGCAGGTTCCGCCATGGTGACCGTGTTCGTCATCGGGGCGGGCAACGAACCGCTGCCGCCGGAGACGTTCCACCTTGGCGGACTCGCACCCGACGAGGTGCGCCCTTACATGCTGCGGGAGCAGCCGGCAGCGATCGCGTCGCTTGGCCTCATGTCGTACGACCTCACCTTCCACGACACCTCTCTCGCCCTGTCCACCTACACGTGCGAGGCCCTGCGCCGCCTGTGCGCGGACGGTCGAGCCGTGGCCTGGGCCGGCTTCGAGGGGTCGTTCCACTACGACCACCTCCTTACCGAGGACATAGCCTCCTCGGTCTACGGATACTGTGCGAGCGGCGCCGAGCCCGTCGTCGCGTGGGACTTCGCCACCCTGCGCAGCGCAGCCTGGAGGCAGCGGATAGCCGAAACCCGCGCGACCCTGCAGGAACTGCTGCGTTGACCTTGAGCCACTCACTCCGGAAGGCCCGCACCGTGGTGATCCCAGTTCGATGGCACACGCGTTGAACCTTGAGTGAGTGTTTGAGATCCCTGGTTGAGACGGCAGACGTACAGCTGCTGCCTGTAGCTGCGGCCGATCTGGACCGCGGTGGGCTGGTTGGGGTCGATGAAGTGCTCCGATCTGGAGGACGGTTCAGCAACTGGGCCTCGGACAGGGACCAGCTGCGCCCCTCATCGTCGCCTTCTTCGAACGTGGCGATGGTCAGCAGGACCAGCAGGACCTCCATCTCAGTGCCGCATGCGGGGCACGGCCGCGGGGTGGGGTCAGTGAAGTCCCAGGCGGGCCAGCCGCCGACCTTCCAGCCAGGTGCACTGGACAGCGGCGATCACGCCTCAGGCGATCGACCCGGCGACAGGCTTCCGCCGTACGCCGCCACGCCAGGGGCCCGGCGAGCGAACCGGTGTGCTGACGGCTGCCCGGCGGATCCGTACGGGCCTTAGGACATGCTGCCCCGGCACACCGTCCCCGGGGCCGGGGCGCGGCCCGTGCGGAGGTATTGGTCGACCGTCTCCCTGACGCAGCGGTTCTGCGGGTATGTGCCGTGGCCCTCCTCCTCGGCCGTCAGGAGCACGCCGACACCGGCGCCCAGGGCGCGGGCCATGTGGCGGGCGCCGGGGTACGGGGTAGTCGGGTCGCCGGTGCCGCCGACCACTAGGACGGGGGCCGCGCCGTCGGCGTTCACCTGGGGCGTGGCGCGCTCGCCGTCGAACGGCCAGTCGTAACAGAGGTAGACGCCGGTGGACCAGGCCGCGCCGAAGACGGGTGAGGCGGCTTTGACGCGGGCCTCGTCCCTCTCGAGGCGTTCGAAGCCGGGGCGCAGGCTGGAGTCCGCGCAGGTGATCGCGGTCTGGGCGGCGCGGCTGCTGTCGCGCGGGGTCGCCGCGTGGTCGGCGGAGCCGATGTCGTCCGCGCCCTTGCTCAGCGGACGGCCGTCGTTGTGGTCGATCAGCGCGGTGAGGGCCTTGGCGAGCGGCGACCAGCCGTCTGTGCCGAGGTCGAGATGGTCGCTGACGGCGAACGCGAGGGCGTCGGCGTCGAGGTTCCTTCCGCCGCCGGCCGGGGCGGGCTTCTTCTCCAGGCGGTCGGCCAGGCGCGCCATGCGTCGCGCGGCCTCTTCGGGCCCGTCGCCGGTCGGGCAGTGGCGGATACGGGCCGCGCAGTGCGCAGCGAACCGGTCGAACGCCGCCTGGACCGCCTTGACCTGCGACACCTGCTCCTCGTCGAGGTTTTCGGTCGGATCGACGGACGCTTCGAGGACGAGCCGTCCGACGTGCGACGGGTGCAGGTGGGCGTAGACAGCGCCGAGCGCCGTTCCGTACGAGACGCCGAAGTAGTGCAGCCGCTCGTCGCCGAGGAGGTAGCGCATCAGGTCGAGGTCGCGCGCGGTGTGCGAGGTGCCGATGTACGGGAGGAGCGCCCCGGAGTGCTCGGCGCAGGCGTCGGCGCCGTCGTAGCCGGTGTCGTCCGCGGTCTTCCCGCAGCGCACGGGGATGGTCGCGCCAACGCCGCGCGGGTCGAAGGAGACCAGGTCGTAGCGGTCGAGGAGCGGTTTGTACTGGTTGAGGTGTTCGGGTAGTCCGCTCACGCCGGACACGCCGGGGCCGCCGAAGTTGAGGACGAGCGAGCCGATGCGCCGGGCGTTCGGGCCGGTGGCCTTGCGGCGGATCAGGGCGACGTCGATCGTCCTGCCGTCTGGTTTCCGGTAGTCGAGGGGGGCCTTCATGGCGGCGCAGTCGTAGCCCGTGCGCGCGGTGGGCGGCGAGGTGCAGCGGGACCAGTGGAGGTGCTGGCCGGTGGTGAGCGCGGTGGGCAGACCGGCGGGCGGGTTGTTCGCTGTGAACTCCGTACGCGGCTCCGCACTCCGGCCGGGAGCGTCGTGCTGGAGCCAGGCGCCGACGGCCCCGATCGCGGCGAGGACGACCACGGCGATGATGCGCGTACCGACCGAGAGGCCCGGTCTGCGGCTTCGTATCGGATGTGCGTCACTCATTGAAATCCCCGCGCTCCCGCCCCTGGACGCCCAGGCCCCGTGCCCGCATGCCCGTACCCGTGATCGTCCGATCGTCGAATGGGTGCAGGGTACAAGCCGCCTCCGACAACTCGGCTCGCGAGAGTGCCCAGAAATTTAGACCGCCCCGTGCTGACGCGACTCTTCCTGCGGTCCGGCCCGGCTTGTGCTGGACGCCGGGCTGCTGGGTGTGCGGTGGCGGGCGTGTGGCGGCCCTACGTCACGGTCGGATCAGGGCGTCTGCCGGGTGCTGTCCGATCTCGGGCTCTGGCACACTTCCGTGAAACTGTGTCGGCCGAGTACGTACCCGCGTCCGAGCAAGCCGCTGACCTGCCGGTTCGCTGGGACTACCGGCCTTTGGCGCCAAGGATCGGCTCGACTTCACGAAAGTTGTGCCAGAGCCCATCGTCGTGAACAAGGCCACTCCACCGGCCAGTCGCCCGCTGGCGGCTCAGTGAGTCCGTCAACAGGCCGACGGTAAAGCCACGCCGCCCTTGTGCACCGAAATCCGTCCTTCGCCAAGAACACGGAGACGTGATCGACCGGACAGGCTCTCGTAGTGCTTCGTTAGGTTCTGGCTCTGTTGCTGGTGAGGGGGCGGCCGCAGGTGGTGCAGGTGCCGGTCCAGTACCTCAGCAGGTCCTGAAGGATGTCGAGGACCTGGTAGAGGGTCAGGCCGGCGTGTGGGCTTCTGGGTTGGGCCGCCGGAGGGTGAGGAAGGCCTGGGCGGCGGTGACGAGGGTGACGTGGTGGTGCCAGCCGCGCTCGGTGCGGCCCTCGAAGTGGTCCAGGCCCAGGCCGTGCTTGAGTTCGCGGTAGTCGTGCTCGATCCGCCAGCGCATCTTCGCCCACCGCACCAAGTCCGCGACCGGTGTCGTGACGGGCAGGTCCGATAACCAGTAATCCGTCGGAGCGACCTGGCCGGCGGGCCATTCGACCGATCTCGGTGAAGTGAAGCGGCGGGAGCAGGCACGGCAGCGGAGCAAGGACGGGACGCCATAGCGTCCTGCGACGTAGAGCCGGCCCCTGCCGATACGGGAGCGGCCGGTGCCCGATGCGCAAGGCGAGTGGCAAGGGCACAGGCCAACCAAAGACCTCACGCCTTCACATCAGCCTTGGACCTGCGGTTTCAAGTTGGCAGAGGCGTCACTGCAATGGTCCGAAAGCGTGCTTCTGCGTGTGCCGACGCGAAAGCAGAGAGGCAACTAGTACGAGCAGGACGGGTGAGACAACGGCGCCGAGAGAGCAGTTCCGTTGACCCGTGCCGCGTAGAGCATCGGTACGAGTTGGTAGCGATGACTGACACCACCCATACGACGGCAACCATGCCGCCGCAAAATGCCAAGATTGCCCCAGCGTGAACGCCGTGAGGAGTTCAAGGCGCGCTCGCGGTCTCCATTCCAGCCGCTGGAGTCGATGAAGGCGACGTCCCGGAAGTCGATGACCGTGTGCCGCGGGAGCCGCCGTCTGCGGTCAGGGCCTGGCGGAAGGTGTCGGCGGCCAAATGGAATGGCCCGGGTCCGGGGAGGCTGCTGGCGGTAGTGTGCCGGGCAATGGTCGGCGATCAGGGCTCGGGACCGTGGAACCTGGGAGAGGTGGCGGATGGCTCGCTGGTGGGGGAGAAACCGGAGATCAGAAGGCGCCAGAGCCGTCCCCATGGAGCAGGACCCGTCAACGGGGCCCGAGCACGGAAGGCTGCCCGGGCAGGTCGACGCCCCTGACGGACCGCGGACGGTACTGCTCTGCGTGCACGACAGCGGTGTCATGCTGATCGGGGACGACGGCGGCGATGTGCGGGCGGCCCTCGCCCCTCGGATGTATCCGTGGACGGAGATCACTCACGTGTGGTTCGCCAATGATCTCGAGGGGCACTCCGCGGAGGGCGGCGCGGTCGTCACACAGTGGGTCTACATTCAGCGGCTGGAGTTCGCCGACGGCACGGTTGTGACATCCCGACTGGCTGATCCACCAGTTACCACCCCAGGTGCCCTCTTCCGCACGGGCCAGATCGCCGATCGCCCCCCTTCCTCCATCTGGCCACTGATGGCTCATATCCATACCCATGTGACCGAAGTGCAGCTGACCAAGGCCAAAGCCACTCTGGCGGCGGGAGGCCAGGTGGAGTTCGGTCCGCTGACCGCTCACGGGGACGGTCTGCGCCACCAGGACACTCACATACCGTGGGAAGACATCACAGTGCTGCGCTACAGCTTCGTTCACGCCAGCGTCGAGGAGGACGAGCTGGGCGCGTATCTGCGTATGGAGTTCCGCGACCGCGAAGCCGGCGCATACGGTTTCCCTTTCCGGTGGCTGCGGATACCGGCCTTCGACGTACCAGACATCGAGGTACTGGAGCAGCTCGCTGAGGAACGTCGCGCCTGAATCCTCGCCCGATGGCTTATCACCACGTGGTGATCCATCGGGGCTTCGAGCCGCCAGGCCGACCGGATCGCCAGGGGGACGTCGCTCCGGCGTTGCAGGCATCCCTTCATCGTGACCACGCCGTCCCGGACGAACACGGCGACCGCGTCGGAGGGCAGACCGAGCGCGCCGACCAGGATCTCGGCGGTCACCTGTCGGCGGATGTCCTCGTCCGAGCGCAGGAAGACCAGCGACCCCTGCCGGACGCGGCGCGAATGATGGAGCGTCACCACATCGAGCGGCTGCCCGTGGTGGACGAGGAGGGCCGGCTCATCGGCATCGCCACCCGCCGCGACCTGTTGCGCCGGTTGAGCAGCCGTACGAGGTCCCTGAACTTCGTCTGCCGGTATGCCTGGATGACCTCACGCGTCATCACTTCTCCGACAGTGTGGGCCTTCACAGCAGCCCGGCCGGCTACCGCCTCTACGGCATCGACGCCGTCGCACGCCTGGACCTCGTGCGGACTCTGCGCGAACTGGGACTGGACCTTCCCACGATCCGCAAGGTCGTGGACCGCGAGCTCTCGCTTCTCGAGGTCGCCGCGGCGCACGCCGAAGCACTGGCAGTGCAGAGAAAACCATCGCCAGCCCGGCGGCCCGGCTGCCGCCCCCCTTCGTCACCTTGGTCCGCAGCCGCACGGTAGCGGGCGTCGACTCGATGCAATTCGTGGTCCGTAGACGGATGCAGTGCTCGGCGGGAGTCGTAGAACGCCAGCAGCTCGTCCGCATCGTCCACGATCTTCTTGACCGCCTTGGGGTATTTCGCGTTGTGCTGCTTGGCTCTGCCCGGCCCGGTACGCCCTTCGTTGTTCCGCGACCCATGGTGCAGAGGCGTTGTGCCCTCTTTGGGTGATCGTGCGCGCCGATCAGCACGCGGCTGGGGCCGGCGAAAGGGGCCCGCGAGAAGGGCCCGCGGCTCGTGAGCCGAAGCACGATGCCCCCGGACGGTCCCGCAGGGGACTGGCCACGCGTCCCAGGGCATTCCCGATACTCCCTTTTCCGCAGGTCAACGTGGGTGGGATCGTTCTGTCGTCGGGGATGAGGGGGCTGCTGTTGTGGGGGACTCCGGGTGTCCTCGAAGCTCTGGGTGTCGTACCGGCCGAGGCGCAAGCACCGCCCCGGCAGTGGCACGGCGACGACATCCACCCCGCACCTTCGCACCGGGCACCTGTGTGCCCGGGCACCGGAGGTGCGGAGTTCGGCGACCGGGATCGGGATCGGGCGCAGGACGTGGTGGTGAACGGCGCAGACGTCTTCGGGGGAAAGCCGGAGCCTGCCGCGAGCACTCACACACGGATCAGAGAAAGAAGACGCACATGAACAGGAAGTCCCCCGCACGCCGTCGTCCGAGCAGCCTCCGCGTGGCTGCCGTCGGCCTCGTCCTGGCCGTCGGGCTCGGCGCGTCGGCGCAGGGATCGGCGCAGGCGTCCGTCCATACCGTCGTGAAGGTGCCCGCCGCCTCCTCGAAGTCGGGCACGGCCGCGAAGCCGGCCGCCGCGGCACCGAAGTCGGTCACCGGTACGTCCGGACATGTGGTGACCCGGGTCGCCGACTTCTATGGCGCGTACATCGACGCGAAGGGCGACTACGAGAACCCGGACGCCGCGCTGGCCAAGGCGCTCCGCACGCACTACCTGACGCCAGACTTCGCCAAGCGGCTGGCCGCCTGGGAGAAGGAGAACGGGGCGGACGGCGTTCTGCGTGCCCAGAACGTCCCCACGCGGTGGACCGTGACGGACAACGGCACCCTGGGGCACGCACACGAGGTCACCGTCACGCTGACCTTCGGCAGTGGGAGGAACACGCAAGAGACCAAGCTTTTCGTACTGGTGGAGCGGTACAACCACATCAGCGACATCGCGACCAAGAGCGCCCACTGACGGCTGAGCCCGCCCCGCCCAGCCGGACGGGGCGGGTGCCCCGTCCGGCTGGGCAGCGGCCAGGCCAGCGCGCGGCGGCCATGAACGCGGCCGTCGGCGTCTGCGTATCGGACGTCGTCGACCATCGGGGGCCGGCGCGACGACTGCCGTCCTTCGGGCAACGAGGAACCATCCCACGCCCACCTGACGTGCAGTGATATCAGGGCCTGGGATACGGAATCACAGGCGGACGACAGGGGAACGATGTCGGTTAGGGACGATGCCGAGGAGTTCGCGGCGTTGCTGCGTCAGCTCAAAACCCGCACCGGTCGGAGTTACGGCTCCCTCGCCCGCCAGCTCAACATGAACGCCTCCACACTGCACCGGTACTGCGCAGGCGAGGGCGTTCCTCAGGACTTCGCGCCCGTCGAGCGGCTCGCGACCTTCTGCGGGGCGACGCCTCAGGAGCGGCTCGAACTGCACCGGCTGTGGCTGTCAGCGGTGGCGGCCCGGCAGCGGGTGCGTACGGCCGACTCACCGGAGGCAGCAGTTCCGGCACGCGCACCGGACACGGACACGGACACGGACAGGGGTAGGGGCAGAGACACGGACGCAGACGGGGACGGGGACGCAGAGGGGGACGGCGGCAGGGACCGGGACAGGTACGGCGACCGCGCGGGCTCCACCCATCGTCGTCGACGGGTCCTCGCGTCCACCACCGCCGTCTGCGCACTGCTCGTCATCACCGTCGCGGGTCTGTCCGCCCTCTCGGACGGCCATTCCTCCGGGACGGACGCGTCGTCCCGCTCCATGAGCCCCGGGAGGACCACCGGGCCAACCGCCGCCGGCGCACCCGGCCGCTCGGCGCAACCGTCGGCCAGCGAGCCCGCCGCCGCCCCGCCCCTCACCTGGAGCGTCGACTCCCTGGTTTGGGACAAGGGCTGCGACCACGACTACGTCCTCGACAAGCCGTCCGCGCAGGTGCCTCCGCCGCCGTTTCCGCAGGACGCCGAGATGTGGGCGACGACGCAGGGCGCGGTGCACGGGCGGCAGACGAAGGTGCAGATCTCGGTGCAGGGGCGGTCGTCCACGGCCGTGGTCCTGAAGGCGATCCACGTCCGGGTCGTCAGCCGCGGCACTCCCGCCGGCGGGAACGCCTACTCCATGGGCCAGGGCTGCGGCAGCGACCTCACTCCCCGTCACTTCACCGTGAACCTCGACGAGGACCACCCCCTGGCCCAGCCGAAGGACGGCGCGAACGGTGCCGACGGCGGGCACACCATCCCGGCCGTACGCTTCCCGTACCGTGTCTCCGCCGAAGACCCGGAGGTGCTGGAGGTCCACGCGACGACACAGGCCTACGACGCCCGCTGGTACCTCGAACTCGACTGGTCCTCCCAGGGCCGCACCGGCACGATCCGCATCGACGACGACGGCAGCCCGTTCCACACCACCAGTATCAAGGGCATGCCGCACTACTGGTATGGCAGGAACGACGCGGGAAAGCGAGCCTGGGTCCCGCTCGACAGCCACTGACAGCTACTGACCTTTTCGGGTTGCCTTCGGGTGGTGACGTTGGGTGATTCCTGCGGTATGCCGGTGTGATGCGGTATGCGGATGGTGGGGACCTGACTGCTGAGCGGCGGGCCGCGCGTGAAGGGATCCGGCTGGAGACCGGGCGGAGGTGCGCACGAGGTGACAGGAATCCGGTTATCGCCAAGGATCACGCCGCCGGGCTCGGGCGGATCGTCAACACGTGCTCCGACGCCCTGTTCGGCGCGGGGCTCAGCGTGTACGCCGGGGGTAAAGGCGTCGTGCCAGGGCTGACCGCCTCCTCGGCAGCGGCAGGCGCCGCGCACGGCATGAAGGTCAACGCAGTCGTGCCCACCGCGGCGACCCGCATGTCCCTGGGGCGGTCCGGGACGACGAACGAACGACCGCGCTGCTCAACGACCTGTTCCCCGCCCGGCACGTCGCACGGGTGATGGCGTGGCCGGCCCATGAGAGCGCCCGCTGCACCGGCCAGCTCCTCCACGCGGCCGGCCGCCGCACCGCCCGGACCTTCCTGGGGGCCACCGAGGGCGTCGTATGGACGGACGACCCCACACCGCAGATGATCCGGGACGGTTACCCGCGGATCCGGACCCGGATCCGCGACATCGCAGCGTTTCGCACACCGGGGAGCGTCAGCGAGTCTATGGACTTCTCCCTTACCCGGTCGGGTGCTGGGGCCGCCGGGCCGTCGGCCCTCGACCTCACGACCCCGGCCGCCGGCGCATGACGTTCCCACACCCGCGGCGCGGCGCCCTCTACGGCTCCGGGAGGACCCGTGCCACAGGACATGGACTTCGACCTCCCCGCCGCCACGGACATCAGCCCGGATCTCGAAGACGCCCGCCGGCACAACCTGGACTGGGTGCGCCGCACTGGTGGCGGGTCTGCGGGGGCGGAGTTCGGGATGCTGGCCTGGGCTGTGAGGCTGTCGCTCACCCCACCAGACGCAGGCGCTGCTCGCATACCCCGACCCGGACACGCTGGCCCCAGGTGAGCTCCACCGCGTCGGTCTCGATCCCGTCGCCGAACGCGACAAGGCGCTCCGACTCGACGGTGAGGGCCAGGCGGTTGCCCCCCACCAGCTCGCCCGCCACGAGCGAGGTGCCGGTGGTGGGGGAGGGCCACGCCTCCCGCACGAACCACACCAGCCGCTCCTCCGTGGGGCCCGGCAGCCGCAAGTCGCCGTCCGCCCTACCACCGCCCCGCTCCTGCCATACCGACCGGACCCAGCCGGTGGCCCCCGTACCGGTGCCCACCAGCACACCGGAGGAAGCCTGGGCCTCGACGGCACCGCGTCCGTCGTCGAAGCCCAGGCGGTAGCGGGCGGTCTGGTGGCTGGCGGCGCCCACGTAGATCTCGTTGAGCGCCAGCAGCCGCTGGGTGTCGTCGGCGACGGCCTCGACCATGGTCAGCTCGGTCGTGCCGGTGCCTGTGCCGGTGCCTGTGCGGGCGGCTAGCGCGGCTGCCAGAAGCATTCGCGCGTCGGCGGGCCGGTGGCGGACCAGGACGCCCGGGTTGCGGTGCGGGTCGGCGTCGACGCCCACCACCGGCTGTCCCGCGAGGTACTTGGCGACATTCGCGACCAGCCCGTCCTGGCCGACGACGACCACCACGTCATCGGGGGCGAACAGGAACCGGTCCAGGTCCCTTCGTTCCACTTGACTCTGGCGCCACGTCAGGGGGACGGCGGCTGTCACCTCCGCGAGCGCGCGTCTCGTGCGCCGGTGACGCTCGGCGATCTCCTCGATGTCACGACCCCGCGAGGAAAGGAAGAAGGCGGCCTGGCCGTGCGTGCCGTGCCGGGCAACCAACTCCTCGTACTCCGTGGTGCGGTGGACCAGCACGGCCCGCGGGGCCAGGCTCATCCCCGGTCTCCTATGCCGAGCCTCGCCAGCATGCCGGTCACGATGTCCGGCGATACCGTCACGCTGGCGATGTGCGGAAGGTTCTCCGCGAGCCGCGTCCCGGTGAGCGCGTGCAGGGTGGCCACGTCGACCTCTCCGTGCACCCGCAGCCAGGCCGCCTGCGCCTGTGCCCGCGCCTCGCCGACCTCGCGCGCCGCTTCCGCCTCGGCTCGAGCGAGCTGCACCGTACGCGCCGCCTCCGCCCGGGTCAGCCGCTCGGTGCGCTGCGCCTCAGCCTCGGCCAGCTTCACCGCGCGTGCGGCCTCCGCCTCCGCAAGCCGCACCGAACGCGTGGCCTCTGCCTCTGCCCGCACCTTGTCCGCGGCCGCGTTCTCCTCTGCCTCTCGCCGGGTGTTCGTACCCCGCTGCTCGACCAGCTGCTCCTCGCGGCGGGCCAGTTCAATCTTGCTTGCGAGTTCGTTCTCCGCGATCGTCCGCTCTCGCTCGACGGCCACCGCTCGCCTCTCGTAAGTCGCCCGGTCGGCCTCCTGCTGGATCTGCTCACGCGCGGGAGTGCGCAACGCGCGTTCCACCTCCGGCTCGGGGCGCAGTGCGACAACCCGGACTGCCACGATCTCGATGCCGGTGGCCGGCAACCGTGGTTCTGAGGCCAGCCCCGCCGCTACCCGTTCCCGTACCGCCGTCACGCCGTCCATCAGCGCAGACGCCAGCGACGTGCGCGCGAGGACGTCCAGCGCGTGTTGCTGCGCCGTCTCCGTCAGCAGCGTACCGAGCTGTTCCAGCGGTGCGCCGCGCCAGATCCCGGTGTCCGGGTCGATGGAGAAATCCAGGCGGGCGGCGGCTATGGACGGGTCGCTGATCCGGTACGTCACCGTGGTCTGCACCGTCACGTCCTGGAAGTCACCTGTGCGGGCATGAAAGGTCATGGCCAACTCCCGGTCGTCGACCGGCACTTCGGAAAGCGCTGCGCTCAACGCGCGGAACCAGAAGCTGAGCCCCGGCCCGTCGTGCACCAGCTTGCCGGAACGGTGGTGGCGGACATGCGTCGTCGGAGCGCCGCGTAGATGGCGCCAGCCCAGGCGCCGGGTGATGTCGGCCATGAAGGCCCCCCAATCCCTTTTCTCGTCACTGGGACGATAAGAGGGAAGATAGCCACCCCTTCTCTTGTCGTCAAGTGGACGACAACTGACACGTGACGCGATGTCTATTGCCAAGGGGAGCTGTGCTCGCTCGATGAGCAGGCCCAGGGGCCAAGTGCCGGTCGACGCGACCACATCGCCTGCGCGGCCACCGCGGACAACTCGTCCGTCCGCACTGCTACTGCACTGCCTGCATGCGCATCGACGTGTCCATGGGAACCTTCGGCCCCGGCGTCGACCAGGACGGCGAGACCGTCCCGGGCTCCATGGCCAAAGCCGGCCGACGACGGGCGTCGGTGATGACGTCGCCCGTCGTCGGGACCGTCACACGGTGATGATCTGCCACTGCTCCTCGGGCGCGCGGCGGTAGGTGGACTGGTTGATGTCGGCGCCGTCGGCGGTCGAGCCCCGTCTACGTTGAGGGACAGTCCGCTCAGCCGGTTGGTGAGGCAGAAGTAACCGTCGCCGGTCGGCGTGATCGCCCAGTGCTGTTGCGGGGCGTTGGCGTCCCCCCAGAGGGAGACGTTCCCGCCGTCCGCCCGGGAGAGGTCGGCCACCTCCATCAGCTTGCCGCTGTTGACGTTCCTGATCTTGTCGCGACCACAGCGGCGCCCGCGGCGCCCAGCAGGGTACGACGGGACAGTCTTCTCCCTGACGACATGGGTGTACTCCCGGCCGGGTGGCTGTGATGTTCGGGGGTGAGGCGGTGGAGGCGGCGGGCAGGCCCGAGAGCGTGCCCGCCGCGGCTGTGAGTCATGGCGCTGCGGGAGTCACAGCGCCGTGAAGGTCCACTGCAGGTTGCTGCTGCTGCCGTAGGTCCACTGCTTGGTGACCGAGCCCGAGGTGACGTTGCCACCGCCGTCGAGGACCAGGCCGGTGGTGCGGTTGGCGATCGTGTAGCTGTTGCCGCCCCGGGCGGTGATCTTCCACTGCTGGTTGGGGCCGCCGTTCCAGGGCGCCTGCTGGGCCGGGGAGCCGTCGGCGGTGTTGCCCCATCCGTCGGCGACCATGCCGTTGGTGCGGTTGACCAGCTTGTAGTAGCCGCCGCCCACGTCGACCGCCTGCCACTGGAGGTTGCTGCTGGAGTCCCAGCTCCACTGCTTGAGGTTGGATCCGGAGGCGACGTTGCCGCCGCTGTCCAGGGCGAGACCGTTGGTGACGTTGCTGATCCGGAAGTACCTCGACGGATTGAACTGGACCCTGAGCGAGGTGATCTGGTCGTTGTTGCCGGTGACCCTGAGGTCCGGGTTGTCGGCGGTGAAGGTCCAGGCGGTGCCGGTGAAGTTGTCGCCGGAGTAGCCGATCACCTGGTAACCGGCGGCGGGACGCAGGCTGGAGATGGTGCGGGTGCCCAGTCCGGCCGCGCTCAGGTCGGCCGCGGTGTAGTCGCCCACGGGCAACGGGGCCGAGCCGCCCGTGTAGTTGACGTCTGTGAAGGCGGCGGCGCCGGCGAGCGGCAGCATGCCGGGGATGGTGCCGGAGAAGGCCAGCTTCAGGACGTAGGCGCCCGCGCTGTACGGCGCCGAGGACGGCAGGGTGACCGTCAGGCCGGAGGAAGTCTGCGTGGGTGCGGGCAGGTCGATGTAGGTGCCGGCAGTGGAGCCGAGCAGCTTCACCGAGGTCAGCGAGGAGAGGTTGATGCGGTCCGAGCTGAGCGTCTTGATCGTCACTGAGCTGCCGGGCCAGCCCAGGACGGTGGCGTACAGGACGTTGGCCGCCTTGTTGCGGGTGAAGCGGATGTCCTGTGCGGTGCCGGCCGTCGGATTGGTGAAGGCGCCGCCGCCCATCTTCGTCGGGCCTTCGCCGTACACGGTCCAGGCGCGGGTCGAGTACACCGACTCGCCGAAGCGCTTCAGGTAGTCGCCCATGCCGAGAAGGATGTCCTTCTGCGCCTGGGGGATGGTGCCGTCGGCCATCGGCGCGATGTTCAGCAGCACGTTGCCGTTCTTGCTGACCCGGTCGAGGAACGAGTGCAGCATCTGCTGGCTGCTGTAGTAGCCGATGCCCTGCGTGTAGCACCAGCTGGAGCTGGAGATGCTGTCGTCGGTCAGCCAGTACGGGCTGGTGAGGTCGCCCGGCCCACCGCGCTCGTAGTCGAAGACCTCGCCCTTGCCGTTGAACCCGTCCTTGTAGGTGGCGACGACCTCACGGCCCCAGGCGTTGGCCTGGTTGTAGTAGTAGGACAGGAAGTTCAGGCGCTGCGTCTCGTCGACCGCGTCCAGTTTGAAGTCCTGCCACAGGATGTCGGGTTGCGCGAGGTCGATGACTTCCTTGAGCTTGTCGTACCAGAGCTGGTTCTCCGCGGCCGCACCGAGCTGGCCGTAGAGCTTCTTGAGGCTGGGGTCGGTCTGGGCGGGGGCGAACTCGTAGAAGCCGTTGTAGTGGTACGCGTGGTGCATGGCTACCAGCAGCTTGAGGCCCTTGGCCCGGATCGCCGTGGTGAACAGCTGCAGCAGGTTGAGCTTGGGGCCCTTGGCCACCGAGTTCCACTCGTTGACCTGGCTGTTCCACATGGAATAGCCGTCGTGGTGCTCGGCGACCGGCCCCGCGAACCTCGCGCCCGCGTCGACGAACAGCTGCGCCCACTCGTTGGGGTCGAAGTTCCCGCCGGCCGACTTCAGCTTGGGCGCGAACTGCACGAAGTTGCCCGCCAGGTCCTTCGCCCCGTTGATGAAGTTGTGGTACGGCCATGCCGAGGGCTGGCCGTAGGTCGCGATGTGGTGCCGGTTGACGCTGTCGCCCGCCTGATACATGGTCCGCGGATACCACTCGTTGCCGAAGGCGGGAACGCTGAAGACGCCCCAGTGGAAGTAGATCCCGAACTTCGCGTCCTGGAACCACTCCGGAGCCGGCGGGTGCTGATCGACCGAGTTCCAGTCGGGCGTGTAGGTGCTCGGCGCCGCCTGGGCGACGCCGGCGCCCAGGCCACCCCCTGCTATGGCTGCCGCCGCCACACACGTGGCGGCGGACAGGAACTGGCGTCTGTTGAGCGAACGCGACATGAGGACATCCCTGAGGTAGGGGCGAGGGGGACGGGGGGAGACGCGGGACGCCGACGGTTCTGGAGCGTCGGAGGTTACGCATGAAGTTCGACCATGTGACGCACTGATGTCAATGGGTGTGCAGGGATGAAAACCTGTATCAGCATTGGCTTTTGTCTACATATAGGCGCTATCAGCGCGTTGCAGTGGCAGCAAACATGGAATGTCTGGGCACCCGACACAGGGGGCGCCACCACACGGGCAGTCCACAGGCAAGCCGTCAGCGCATCACGAGTACGCATCATTGATGGGATGGATGCCGACCAGCCCGTCCACGGATGACCATGCTGCGCCGAAGCGAGCTGGCTGGCGACCGCAGCGCTGGCAGTCCGGGTGAGGGTGGTGGTGCGGCTGGTGCACTGCGGGCGCCCGTCGTCGTACCTGCCGAGCAGCAGACCACGGGGAGCGGTCAGGGAGCCGGCATGATGCGTTGTTCACGTTCAGTGGGCTGACTGGCGGGCGGCGAGGTAGTCGACCAGCAGTGGCCGCGTTGGCCTGGATCCTTACGAAACCCACGTTGCGGGCGGGCCATTCGGCTACCTTGGTGGCGCGGTTGCCGGCCCAGGTGCCGGTGGCGACCTGGGTGAAGTTCGTGCCGTCGGTGCTGGTGGAGATGGTGTACGAGGTGATGTCGCCGTCGGTGGTGTTGGAGCGGTTCCACTGCTTGGGCAGGTACTCCAGGGTGGAGACGTTGCTCCACACCCCGCCCAGATCGATCGTGATCGAGTGGGGCAGGGGCGAGGGCAGTCCCCAGGTCGACCAGCAGGTCTCGTAGTTCCTGTCGCTGAGTCCGTCGATGGCGTGGAGCGGTCCCTCGCCGGTGCGGAAGCCGGTCGCGTAGGCGCTGACGGGTGTCACGGGGTGCTCGGCTCGGAGTATCTGCGTCGGCAGTGGCGGCCTGGAGGTGTTGGGGCTCCATGCCGCTCCGACTTCGGCGAGCCGGTTGACGATGTTGGTGTCCAGCCTGCCGTTGCGGTTGGGCGGGCAGTTGAGGATGAACGAGGTGTACTTCGGTTCCAGGTCCGCCAGATGGGACAGGATCGCGTCCTTGCTCATCAGGCTCTCGGTCGGCGTGGTCGGATGCCAGAACCAGCCGTTGCTGATCGTCTGGCCCTGGGTGGCGGCGTAGGTGTTTCCGGCCGGCGCGGTGATGCCCAGCGGCTCCTCGAAGTAGATCGCGTCACCGAGCCACGGTACGGACAGTCCACCGTGGTCGATCATGACGATGTCCGGCTGGAGCGACTTCACGTGCTCCCGGATCCGCTGGTAGGAGACGGCCTGCTGGCCCATCTGCCACGCGTAGCCGTCGGTGACGAACATATCGATGGTGCCGTAGTTGGTCAGCAGTTCGGTGATCTACCCGAGGATGAAGGTCATGTCGGCGGGCTGGATGGCGTCGGTGATCTCGAGGCCGGTCACCTTGTGCCGGCTCTCCCACGCCTCGACGCCGAAGGTCCGGTCCCAGATCGAGTAGTAGAACCCGACCTTCAGCCCCTTCGCCCGGAAGGCGTCGCAGTACGCCCGGACCACGTCCTGCTTGTAGGAGCTGTTCGCGACGTTCTGGGTGCCGTAGGCGCTCGGCCACAGGGCGAAGCCGTCATGGTGCTTGGTCGTCAGGATGCCGTAGCTCATCATCGCCGCCGCGGCGGCGGCCGCCCACTGGGCACAGTCCACGAGGATGAAAGTACTCGGTCGGGGATCGGAAGGTGAGGTTTTGTCTGTGTAAGTGGCTGTTCGTTCTGCCGTAGACATGCCATGTTTATGCGGAGAGCCGGAGCGCGACACCCAAGGCGCTGCCGCACGTCCGAGTTCTGCTGCGCCACCCGCTCGGCCGCCGACCGTCCACCGGCACGACTCATCGCGAGCGGATGTACGGGACACCGGTACGAGCGCAAGCGTCAGTGCATCACGAATGCGCATCATTGATGGGATGGATCAATCGCCCAGGAAGCCCAACGGCGACCGCGTCGAGATCATCCAGTGGTCATCTCCAGCACTGTTGCCGCACCCACTAGACAACCTCACTTCCTCCGCTCTATAAACATCCCATCTCTCCGCCGACGACACACAGCCGTCGCATCGGCGTAACAACCCCGCTCCGGGACCAGCGCGAGGAAGTACCCATGAGACTGAGAACCGCACTCGGCTCCACCGCCTCCGTCGTCTGCGCACTGACGCTGCTCAGCGCCTGCAGCAGCGGCTCCACCACCGCCGCCTCGTCGAGCGACAAGCCGCTCGTGGGCGTCGACTACCCGCGTTCCGACACCGACTTCTGGAACTCGTACATCAAGTACACGCCTCAGTCGGCCAAGGAGCTGGGGCTGGATCTGAAGACCACGAACTCCCAGAACGACGTCGCCAAGCTCACCGCCAACGCGCAGACGTTCATCAGCCAGGGCGTCAAGGGCATCGCGATGGCGCCGCAGGACACCGCCGCCATCGCGCCGACGCTGGCGCAGCTGGAGGCGAAGAAGATCCCGGTCGTCACCGTCGACACCCGGCCCGACAGCGGCAAGGTGTTCATGGTGGTGCGGGCCGACAACCGCGCCTACGGCGAGAAGGCCTGCCGGTACCTCGGCACCAAGCTCGGCGGCAAGGGCAAGGTCGTGATGCTTCAGGGCGGCCTCGACTCCATCAACGGCCGTGACCGCACCGAGGCGTTCAACGACTGCATGAAGAAGAACTACCCCGGCATCAAGGTGTTCGGCGAGGCCACCAACTGGGACGGCGCGGTCGCCGCGCAGAAGCTCCAGACCGACCTGACCGCCCACCCGGACATCAAGGGCGTCTACATGCAGTCCAGCTTCGCCCTGTCCGGCACGCTCCAGGTGCTCAAGCAGCGCGGTCTGCTGGTCGACCCGAAGAACAAGAAGCACGTGTTCGTGGTCTCCAACGACGGTATCCCCGAGGAGCTCAAGTCCATCGCCGCGGGCAAGATCGACGCCACCGTCTCCCAGCCGGCCGACGCGTACGCCAAGTACGCCCTGTACTACCTGAAGGCCGCGATCGACGGGAAGAAGTTCAAGCCCGGCAAGACCGACCACGACAGCACCATCATCCAGGTCCGCGACGGCCTGCTGGAGGACCAGCTCTCCGCTCCGCTGGTCACGGCGGACGGCGGCACCTACGGCGGCGTGCCCAGCGTCAAGAGTGACGACAAGTCGCTGTGGGGCAACAACCTCGGCTGACCGGCCCTCTCAGGCATCCAGCGGCTCACCACTACAAGGCGGTTGAAATGAGAGACGGGGAGCGAGCAGTCACCCCCGCGCCCGCCCCGGCGGACGACGGGCGGGCCTCCGCGACACCGCCCGTCGTCGAGGCGACGGGCATAGTCAAACGATTCGGTCCGACCGTGGCCCTGAACGGCGCCCGGATCACCATCCGGCCAGGCGAGACCCACGCGCTCGTCGGCCGCAACGGAGCCGGCAAGTCGACCCTGGTCTCCGTTCTGACGGGCCTGCACGCCCCCGACGAGGGAACGGTCACCTTCGGCGGCGGCCCCGCCCCCCGGCTCAGCGACCGTGACGCCTGGCGACAGCGCGTGGCCTGCGTCTACCAGAAGTCGACGATCATCCCCACGCTGACCGTCGCGGAGAACCTCTTCCTGAACCGTCACCACCACGGCCCCAACAGGTTGATCAGCTGGGCCGGCGTACGCCGCCGGGCGCAGGAGCTGCTGTCGACCTGGTCGGTGGACGTCGACCCGCAGTCCCCGGCCGGTGAACTCAGCGTCGAGCAGCGGCAGTTCGTCGAGATCGCCCGGGCGCTGTCCTTCGGGGCCCGGTTCATCATCCTCGACGAGCCCACCGCACAGCTCGACGCGGCCGCGATCAACCGGCTCTTCGACCGCATCCGCGACCTGCAACGCCAGGGCGTGACCTTCCTGTTCATCAGTCACCACTTGCAGGAGGTCTACGAGATCTGCGACATGGTGACGGTGTTCCGCGACGCCCGGCACATCGTCACCGCCCCCGTCGCGGACCTTCCCCGCACGGAGCTGGTCGCCGCCATGACCGGCGAGACGGCCGCCGGCCGGCAGGAGGTGCGCTCGAGCACCCTCGACCCCGCCGCGGCTCCCGCGCTGTCGGTGCGGGATCTGGGCAGGGACGGCACGTACGAAGACGTCACCTTCCAGGTAGGCGCCGGCGAGATCGTCGGTCTCGCCGGTGCCGCCGCCAGCGGACGCACCGAGGTCGCCGAGACCGTCGTAGGGCTGTGGGCGGCCGCCACCGGCGAGGTGGAGATCGCCGGGCGGCGGCCCCGTCCGGGCAGCGTGCCCGCCGCGCTCGCCGCCGGCGCCGGGTTCGTCCCCCAGGACCGGCACCACCAGGGCTTCGTGCCCGGCATGTCGATCGCCGACAACGCCACCCTGTCCGTGCCCCACCGGCTCGGCAGAAACGGCCTCCTGAGCCGTGACCGACGCGACCGGCTCGCCGACAACATGATCGAGAAGCTGGCGATCAAGACGCCGGGCCCTGATCTGCCCGTCTCCTCCCTGTCCGGGGGCAACCAGCAGAAGGTCGTCATGGCCCGCGCCCTGGCCGACGACCCGCGGCTGCTGGTGCTGATCAACCCGACCGCGGGCGTGGACGTGCGCTCCAAGGAATTCCTCCTCGGCAAGGTCGAGGAGACCGCCCGGACCGGCACCGGAGTGCTCATCGCCTCCGACGAACTCGACGACCTGCGCATGTGCGACCGGATCCTGGTGATGTTCCAGGGCCGGGTCACGACAGAGATAGCCCGCGGTTGGCACGACCACGACCTCGTGGCCGCGATGGAAGGAGTGGACCTCAATGCCTGAAACCGTCCTCGCGGACACAGCCGCCAAGGCCGCGGAACCGAAGCAGAGGCGCACCGCGCTGCTCGGCGGCCGGATCCCCCTGGCCCGGCTGCGCGACCTCGCGCTGGTCCCCGCGATCGTCGTCATCGCGATCGTCGGCCAGATCGTCAACCCGGTCTTCCTGCAGACGGACAACCTCATCAACGTC
Organism: Streptomyces sp. NPDC012466; assembly: GCF_042955215.1. Classification (NCBI taxonomy): domain Bacteria; kingdom Bacillati; phylum Actinomycetota; class Actinomycetes; order Kitasatosporales; family Streptomycetaceae; genus Streptomyces; species Streptomyces sp. NPDC012466. The sequence continues at coordinate 464,425 of NZ_JBIBEQ010000004.1, forward strand.
CTGCAGACGATGTCCGAGATGGCCCTGCTGGTCCTCGCCCAGACGATGATTCTGATCGTCAAGAAGATGGACCTGTCGCTGGAGTCCACCATGGGCCTCGCGCCCGGTGTCGCGGCCTGGCTGGTCGTGCCGGCCGGCGCCGGACACGGACTCGGCCTGCTCTCCGGCGCCTGGGCGATCCCCGTCACCCTGGCCGTGGGCGTGCTGGTCGGCGTGATCAACTCACTGCTGATCATCCGTTTCGGCCTCAACGGCTTCATCGTCACCCTCGGCATGCTGATCGTGCTGCGCGGCATCCTCACCGGTATCTCCGGCGGCCAGACGTTCTTCCAGCTGCCGCAGTCGATGCTCTACCCCGGCACCGCGCAGTGGCTCGGAATGCCCGCCTCCATCTGGATCTGCCTGGCCCTGTTCGCCGTCGCCATCGTGGTCCTCGGATGGACCAGCTTCGGCCGCTCGCTGTACGCCATCGGCGGCAACGTCGACGCGGCGAAGGCGGCCGGCATCCGCACCGACCGGGTGCTGTGGATCGTCATCGTCACCGGCAGCGTGCTCGCCGCACTCGCCGGACTGCTGCTCTCCGGACGGCTGGCCTCCGTCGCCTCCGCGCAGGGCAACGGATACATCTTCACCGTGTTCGCCGCCGCCGTCATCGGCGGGATCAGCCTCAACGGCGGCAAGGGCACCATGTTCGGCGCGTTCTGCGGCATCCTGCTGCTCTTCATGATCCAGAACGTGCTCACGCTCGGCGGCGTCCCCGCCCAGTGGATCGGCGCCCTCAACGGCCTGATCATCCTGGTCGCCCTCGCCATCTCCCGCATCACCGGCGGCAAGGTCCAAGACTGACGCGGGCGGCCGTCGCCGGCCGCCCGTCCCACGCCGCGTTCACCGCTCGTCGCAAGGGGCCCGATTCCCCCTTGCCCTCACAGGAGTTGCCGCCATGTCCTCCACCCTGCCCGCATCCGCCCGCATCACCGCCCTGGACGTCCTGGACGTGCGGTTCCCCACCTCCGAACACCTCGACGGCTCGGACGCCATGAACCCCGAGCCCGACTACTCCGCCGCCTACGTCGTCCTGCGCACCGACGCCGGCGACGCACTGGAGGGCCACGCCCTCGCCTTCACCACCGGCCGCGGCAACGACGTACAGGCCGCCGCCATCGCGGCCCTCGCCCCGCACGTGGTCGGCCTCTCGGTCGAGGAAGTCTGCGCCGACCTCGGCGCGTTCTCCCGCTCCCTCGTACACGATCCCCAATTGCGCTGGCTGGGCCCGGAGAAGGGCGCCATCCACATGGCCACCGGCGCGGTCGTCAACGCCGCCTGGGACCTGGCCGCCAAGCGCGCGGGCAAGCCCGTATGGCGCTTCCTCGGCGAGATGTCCCCCGAGGACCTGGTCGCCCAGGTCGACTTCCGCTGGCTCAGCGACGCCCTCACCCCCGAGGAGGCGCTTCAGATCCTGCGCCGTGCCGAGCCCGGCCGCCAGGAGCGCGTCGCCCGTCTGCTGGAGCGCGGCTACCCCGCCTACACCACCACCCCCGGCTGGCTCGGCTACTCCGACGAGAAGCTGGCCCGCCTCGCCCGAGAGGCCGTCGCCGACGGCTTCACTCAGATCAAGCTGAAGGTCGGCGCGGACCTGGAGGACGACGTACGGCGCATGCGCACCGCCCGTGAGACGGTCGGGCCGGACATCCGCATCGCCGTCGACGCCAACCAGAGATGGGACGTCCAGCCCGCCATCGACTGGATGCGCGCCCTCGCCCCCTACGACCCGTACTGGATCGAGGAGCCCACCTCCCCCGACGACATCCTCGGCCACGCCGCCGTCCGCAAGGCCGTCAGCCCGATCAAGGTCGCCACCGGTGAGCACATCGCCAACCGGGTCGTCTTCAAGCAACTCCTGCAGGCCGGCGCGGTGGACATCGTGCAGATCGACTCCGCCCGGGTCGGCGGCGTCAACGAGAACATCGCGATCCTGCTGCTCGCCGCGAAGTTCGGCGTGCCGGTCTGCCCCCACGCCGGAGGGGTGGGCCTGTGCGAGATGGTGCAGCACCTGTCGATGTTCGACTACGTCGCCGTCTCCGGCACCACCGAGGACCGCGTCATCGAGTACGTCGACCACCTGCACGAGCACTTCGTCGACCCGGTCCGCATCGCCGACGGCCACTACCTCGCGCCGGCCCTGCCGGGGCTGAGCGCGCAGATGCACCCCGAGTCCCTCAAGGAGTACACCTACCCCGACGGCCCCGTGTGGACGGCCCGTGTCTGACGCCCAGGTCCTCATCGACGCCCACCACCACGTGTGGGACCTGGACATCCGGCCGCAGTCCTGGCTCGACGAGCCCGGACACGAGCCCCTGCGCCGCAGCTTCGGCACCGACGACCTGCGCACGGCCGCGACCAGGACGATCGCGGGTCGGCGGCTGGAGCGCACGGTGCTTGTCCAGTGCGTGGCGTCGGTCGAGGAGACCCGCGAGTTCCTCGCCCTCGCCGACGGCGACCCGCTCATCGGCGCGGTCGTCGGCTGGGCGGACCTCACGTCCCCGGCGATCGGCGACATCCTCGACGCGCTGCGCGCCGGGCCCGGCGGCATGTACCTGCGGGCCGTACGTCACCTCGTCCAGGGCGAGTCCGACGCCACCTGGCTGCAACGGCCTTCGGTGGAGCGGGGACTACGGGCGGTGGCCGAACGCGGCCTCGGGTACGACCTGCTGATCCGCGACCACCAGTTCCCCCAGGCGATCCGCCTGGCCGAACGCCTCCCCGGCCTTCCCCTGGTCCTCGACCACGCCGGCAAACCGCCCATCGTCCGACGTGGCCTGGGCGACTGGGAGCGGGGCGTGCGACGGCTGGCCGCGCACCCCCACGTGCGATGCAAGGTGTCGGGACTGATCACCGAGGCCGACCACGAGAAGTGGATCGTCGACGACATCCGGCCGGTGTGGGAGGTCCTGCTGGCGGCCTTCGGCCCGGACCGGCTGATGTTCGGCTCGGACTGGCCGGTCTGCGTCCTGGCCGGCGGCTGGAACCGCTGGGCCGCCACCGTCGGGGAACTCCTGGACGGCTGCTCCGCCGCCGAGACCGAGGCGGTCCTCGCCGGCACCGCCACCAGGTTCTACGGCCTCGACCCCGCTCGAAGGAAGGAGCGCACCGCATGCTGATGACCGAACTCCTGCACCCGGGCATCCTCGAAGCCCTGGCGGGCGCCGGGCACGGCGCCCGGGTCCTGCTCGCCGACGGCCACTATCCGGCGAGCACCGCCACCGGCCCGCGCGCCAGGACCGTCCATCTCAACCTGGCGCCGGGTCTGCTGGACGTCACCACCGTGCTCGACGTCCTGCTGCGGGCTCTGCCCGTCGAGTCGGCGCACGTGATGGTGCCGCCCGAGGGCGAGCCGGAGCCGCCCGCCATCGCCGAGTACCGCTCGATGCTGGCGCCCGTCCCCGTCGAGACGCTCGGCCGCTTCGCGTTCTACGACGCCGCCCGCTCGCCCGACCTGGCCCTCGTCGTCGTCACCGCTGACATCCGCACCTACGCCAACCTGCTGCTCACGATCGGCGTCCGCGCCGAAGGGACCCTGAGATGACACTCGCCGTCCGCTACCTCGCCGCCCGCACCCTGGACACCGCGCCCGCCGCAAGCCCGCCCCCCGGCCCCGGCCAGGTGGAGATCGCCCCCGCCTACGTCGGTATCTGCGGCACCGATCTGCACATCTTCCACGGCGACATGGACGCCCGGGTCGCCGCGCCCGCCGTCCTCGGCCACGAGATGTCGGGCCGGATCGTGCGGGTGGGTGCGGGAGTGGAGGACTGGTCGCCCGGTGACGCGGTCACCGTGATGCCGCTGCGCTGGGACGACACCTGCCCGGCCTGCCGCGCCGGCCACCAGCACATCTGCCAGCACCTCGACTTCATCGGTATCGACTCGCCGGGCGCGATGCAGCAGCGCTGGCTTGTGCCCGCCTCGACGCTGATCCGGCTGCCGCAGACTCTGGCTCTGGACCGGGCCGCGCTCGTCGAGCCGACGGCGGTCGCCGTGCACGACGTGGGCCGGGCCCAGGTCCGCTCGGGCGAGAAGGCCGTCGTGGTCGGCGGCGGTCCCGTCGGCATCCTCATCGCCCTGGTCGCCCGCGCCGCCGGAGCCGAGGTCCGGGTCGTCGAGCTGAGCGCCCACCGTCGGCGGCTCGCCGAGAAGCTGGGGCTCATGACCTGGGACCCGGCCACCGACGACCTGCTGGAGCTGGTCGGTGAGTGGACCGGCGACGCCGGTGCGGACGTGGCCTTCGAGGTGTCCGGCGCGCAGGGCGGAGTGGACACGGCGGTCGACGTGCTGGGGGTGCGCGGGCGGCTGTGCCTCGTGGCCATCCACCCCCGGCCCCGCGAGGTGAACCTGCACCGCTTCTTCTGGCGCGAACTCACCCTCGTGGGCGCCCGGTTGTACGACCGCACCGACTTCGAGCGGGCGGTGACCCTGGTGGCCGACGGCACCGTTCCGGCCGAGCAGCTGATCAGCAAGGTCGTCCCCTTGGCGCAGGCGCCCGACGCGTTCGAGGCCCTGGAGGGCGGCGGCGACGTGATGAAGATCCTCGTGGACTGCACCGACGACTCCCAGGGAGCCATCCAGTGAACGCCTTCGACCTGACCGGCAGGCTCGCCGTCGTCACCGGGGCCCGGCGCGGCATCGGCCGTGCCATGGCCCGCGCCCTCGCCGAGGCCGGCGCGGACGTCATCGGCGTCAGCGCCCAGCTGGAGGACACCGGCAGCGACGTGGAGAAGGACGTCCTGGCCGCGGGCGGCACCTTCGAGGCGATCCGCACCGACTTCGCCGACCCCGAAGCCGTCCGCGCCCTGGGCGCCGACCTGGCCGGACGGGAGCGCCCGGTGGACATCCTGGTCAACAACGCGGGCACCATCCGCCGCGCCCCGGCCGCCGAACACACCGACGAGGACTGGGACTTGGTGCTCCAGGTCAACCTCAACGCACAGTTCGCCCTGTCCCGCGCGGTGGGCGCGTCGATGGTGGCCCGCGGCCACGGAAAGATCGTCTTCACGGCGTCGCTGCTCAGCTTCCAGGGCGGCATCACCGTCCCCGGCTACACCGCCGCCAAGCACGGCATCGCCGGACTGACCAAGGCCCTGGCCAACGAGTGGGCCCCGCACGGCGTCAACGTCAACGCCATCGCCCCCGGCTACATCGCCACCGACAACACCCAGGCCCTCCAGGACGACCCAGTGCGCAGCAAGGCCATCCTGGACCGCATCCCGGCCGCCCGCTGGGGCAGCGCCGACGACCTCGCGGGCGCCACCGTGTTCCTCGCCTCGGACGCCGCCGCCTACGTCCACGGCGTCGTCCTGCCCGTCGACGGCGGATGGCTCGGCCGATGACCGGCACCGACCTGGCCGCCGTGCTGGACGGCGCCCGCGTGCTGCCGGTGCTGACGGTGCCCGCCGCCGCGATGGCCGGCCCGCTGGCCGACGCGCTCGCGGCGGGCGGCGCCCGGTGCGCCGAGGTCACGTTCCGCACCCCCGACGCCGAGCAGGTGCTCAAGACGATGGCCGCCCACGGAGGGCTGACCGTCGGCGCCGGTACGGTCCTCACGCCCGAGCAGGTGGACCGTGCCGTGGCGGCGGGAGCCCGTTTCGTGGTCTCGCCCGGCTTCGACGAGGACGTCGTCGCCAAGTGCCGTGAGCTGGGCGTGCCCGTGGTGCCCGGCATCGCCTCCGCGACCGAGCTGATGCGCGCCCTGCGCTCCGGCCTCGACACCGTCAAGCTCTTCCCCGCCGAACCGCTCGGCGGCATCCCGATGCTGCGCGCCCTCGCGGCTCCCTTCCCCCAGGCACGGTTCGTGCCCACGGGCGGCATCGACGCTCCGCGCCTGCCCGCCTACCTCGCCGTCCCGGCGGTCCTCGCCGTCGGCGGCAGCTGGATGGCCACCCCCGCCCATCTGGAGCGCGGCGAGTACGACGAGATCCGCCGGCTGACCGCCGAGGCCGTGCACGGGAGCGCGACGTGAACGACGTGGTGGCCCTCGGCGAGGTGATGCTCCGCTTCGACCCGGGCGAGGGCAGGATTCGCACCGCCCGCACCTTCCAGGTCTGGGAAGGCGGCGGTGAGTACAACGTCGTCCGCGGACTGCGGCGCTGCTTCGGCCTGCGTACGGCCGTCGTGACCGCCCTGGCCGACAACCAGGTGGGGCGGCTCGTCGAGGACCTGATCCTCCAGGGCGGCGTCGACACCTCCCTCATCCGCTGGGTGCCCGACGACGGCATCGGCCGCACCGCCCGCAACGGCCTCAACTTCGTCGAGCGCGGCTACGGCATCCGGGGCGCGGTGGGCGTCAGCGACCGCGCGAACACCGCCGTTTCGCAGCTGCGCAAGGGGGACGTCGACTGGGACGCGGTCTTCTCCCCGGGTCCGCGCTGGTTCCACACCGGCGGCGTCTTCGCCGGTCTGTCGGACACTACGGTGGACGTCGCGGACGAGGCCATGGCGGCAGCTCGACGGCACGGTGTCAGGGTCTCCTACGACCCCAACTACCGCCCCAGTCTCTGGGCCGGCAGGGGCGGCGCCGAGGCCGCCCGCGAGGTCGACCTGCGCCTCGCCCGCCACGCCGACGTCGTGGTGGGCGCCCTGGGGCTGGCAGGGCCGTACCCGGGCGCGGTACGCGTCGCGGCGGACGAGGTGCGGGACGCCCTCTGCGAAGTGGCCGCGCTGCTGCCCCAGGCCGAGGTGCTCGCGACCACCCTGCGGGACGTGCCCTCGGCCGGCGTCAACGATTGGTCCTCGGCGGCCTGGTCGCCCCGTACCGGCTTCGTCCGCGGCCCGGAACTGCCCGGCCTGCACGTCCTGGACCGCATCGGCTCGGGCGACGCCTTCGCGGCCGGCCTGATCTACGCACTGCTGACCCTCGACGGTGACGAGGCCCAACCGGCGGGCCGTGCCGCACCCATGGCCGACCTCGACACCGCCGGACTGAGCCGTGCCCTGGCTTACGGCACCGCGCACGGCGCCCTCACCATGACCACCCCGGGCGACGTGTCCATGGCCTCGCTCGCCGAGGTCGAGGCACTCATGGCAGGCGCCTCGGCCGCCGTCAGAAGGTGACAGACCCATGAGCGCTCACGCCGTCGCCGCTTCCCAAGGAGCACAGTTGACACCGCACAACATCGGGCGCCGGAAGGTCGCGAGCACCCCTGTCGAGCTCACCGGACTCGGCTTCGGGGCCTCCGTCATCGGCAACCTCTACAGAGTCACCCCGGCCCACGACGCGCAGGCCGCACTCGAGGCGGCCTGGGAAGCGGGCATCCGGTACTTCGACACCGCACCGCACTACGGGCTCGGTCTCTCCGAGCGCCGCCTGGGGGCGGCGCTGGCGGACAGGCCACGTGACGCGTACGTCGTCTCCTCCAAGGTCGGCCGCCTGCTCGTGCCCAACGAGCACCCGCGCGGCACCGACACCGAGGGCTTCGTGGTGCGCGACGACCTGCGCCGGCAGTGGGACTTCAGCCGGGACGGAGTGCTCCGCTCCATCGAGGACACGCTGGAACGCACCGGCCTGGACCGCCTGGACATCGTCTACCTGCACGATCCCGACGACCACTGGACGCAGGCGGCCGAGGAGGCCATGCCGGCCCTGGCAGAGCTCCGGGACCAGGGAGTGATCGGCGCGATCGGCGCCGGAATGAACCAGTCGGCCATGCTCGCCCGCTTCCTGCGCGAGACCGCGGCCGACGTGGTGATGCTGGCCGGCCGGTACACCCTCCTCGACCAGTCGGCACTGGACGACGTCCTGCCCGCCGCCGAGGAACTCGGCAAGAGCGTGGTGGCCGTCGGCGTGTTCAACTCGGGGCTGCTCTCCCGCGACCACCCCACCGAGGGCATGAAGTACGACTACCAGGAGGCCCCGCCGGAGCTGCTCGACCGCGCTCGGGCGATCGCCGACGTCTGCGCGGCGCACGGCACCACCCTGCCCGCCGCCGCGATCGCCTTCCCCTACACCCACCGCAGTATCATCAACGTCACCCTCGGTATGCGAAATCCGCAGCAGGTCGTACGGAACGCAGAACTCCACCGCCGGTACGTCCCCGACGGGCTCTGGGACGATCTCCGCGCCCAGGGACTCATCAGATCGGACGTGCCCGCGGCGCACGGGCCCGGAAGGAGCGCGCGGTGTCTCTGACGGACAAGGCCATCGTGCAGATCCGGGAGCTGATCCGCAGCGGAGCGCTGCCGCCGGGCTCGAAGCTCCCGCCGGAACCGGAGCTGGCCGCTCAGCTGGGCCTCTCCCGCAACCTCGCCCGGGAGGCCGTGAAGGCGTTGGCCGTCGCCCGGGTCCTGGAGGTCCGGCGGGGCGACGGCACCTACGTGACCAGCCTGCAGCCGAGCCTGCTCCTGGAGGGGCTCGGCGGTGCGGTGGAACTGCTGCAGGGCGATTCCGCCGCGCTGCAGGACCTCATCGAGGTACGACGGCTCCTGGAACCGATCGCCACCGCACTGGCCGCCACCCGGATCTCCGACGAGCAGCTGGCCGAGGTCGAGCAGCACCTGAACGCCATGCGCGAAGCCCAGGACGACGTGGAACGGCTCAACGCTCACGACGCCGCGTTCCACCGCGCCGTCATCTCGGCCACCGGCAACGAAACGCTCCTCACGCTCCTGGAAAGCATCTCCGGGCGCACCCTGCGCGCCCGCATCTGGCGCGGCCTGGTCGACACCCAGGCCTCCGGCCGGACCCTCGCCGAACACGAGGCGATCTTCCGGGCCCTGTCCGTCCGCGACGCCTCCCTCAGCCAGGCCGCCGCACTGCTGCACGTCAGCAACACCGAGCTGTGGCTCAAGGACCACCTGCGTTCGGGTGAGGCCCTTCCGTGGGGCGTGACCACAGGGCTCTAGCCCTTCCCGAGACGCTCTTCCGTCTGGCAGAAGCCGCCTTGCGGAGCCACCGACGGCGTCAAGAACCTGTTCCCGACCACGGCACGCCGGGCGACGACGCCCCGCCGACAGGGACGGGAACCCCATGCCTCACACGACCGCCTTGTCGCCGATGATCAGCGACGTGCGGGCGACTACAGCTTCCGGGTGCACGGCGAGGATCCCCGTCTCCGCCGCCGCCTTCGCCGCTCCGTAAGGGGTGATGGGGTCAGGCAGGCACGATTCGGCGTAGTGGACCCGGGCCCCAGAGAACACGGCATCACTGGAAACGTGGACGAGGCGGACACCTTGTCTTGCCGCAGTCATTGCGAGCCGGATGGGGGCCTGTGCCGTCACGGCCCAGTCGGACCCGCCGCTCGATGCGTTGATGACGAGACGCGGGCTCGCTCATGACGGCGTCCAGGCGGCTGGCGTCCCGCAGATCGAGGGGGTACCAGACGGCCTGGGCGGCGTCGCCGAGCCTGGTGGCGTACGTCGCTGCCGTGGCCTGCTTGGCTGTGGCTTCCTCGTCGGCGTCCTGTCGGAGGCGCGTTGACCGACCGGGTAACGGTGACCCTTGTACGACGGCGACGCATTCTCCACGAGCGACGCCCCCTCCAGCGTGATCAAACCGAAGATCATCCCACCCTTTCAGTCAACGTGGCAACGCCGCCGCACCGGAGCCAGGAGCTGGTCCGAAGAAGGGTGGTGGTGATCAGGTGCCCCGCGTCCGCTGACGACCGTCGCCGCTCTTCCTCAACAGCAGGCCGTTGAGGAAGAGCGGCGACGGAGGGCGGGGTCAGGAGGGGGTGATCTGCCATTGCTGCCGCGTCAGTGACGCGTACGGCTGCTGCTCGATGTTGGCTCCGTCGGCGGTGCTGCCCTCGTCGACGGCGAGGCAGAGTCCGCTGTAGCGGTTGATGAGGAAGTAGTGGCCGTCACCGGTGGGCGTGACGGCCCAGTGCTGCTGGGGGGCGTTGGCGTCCGACCAGATGGCCACGTTGCCGCCGTCGGCGCGGGAGAGACCCGCGACCTCCATGAGCTTGCCGCTGCCCGCACCCTTGATCTCGTAGTAGCCGTCGCCGGTCTTGGCGAAGGTCCACTTCTGGTTCGTCTTGTTGAGCCAGGGCCACTGGTGGAGGTTGGTGCTGTTGGCGGTGCCGCCGCCTTCCACGTCGGCGACCTTGCCGCTGTGCCGGGCGACCAGCCGGTAGACGGTGCCGTCGCCGGGCAGCGTGGTGGACACCAGTGCCGGCTTGGCCGTCCGGCCGCCGATGTGGACGCCGCCCATGTTGACGTAGCCGCCGGTGGCCGCGTTGGCCTGGATCCGTACGAAACCCACGTTGCGGGCGGGCCATTCGGCCACCTTGGTGGCGCGGTTGCCGGCCCAGGTGCCGGTGGCGACCTGGGTGAAGTTCGTGCCGTCGGTGCTGGTGGAGATGGTGTACGAGGTGATGTCGCCGTCGGTCGAGTTGCTGCGGTTCCACTGCTTGGGCAGGTACTCCAGGGTGGAGACGTTGCTCCACACCCCGCCCAGATCGATCGTGATCGAGTGCGGCAGGGGCGAGGGCAGTCCCCAGGTCGACCAGCAGGTCTCGTAGCGGATGTCGCTGAGTCCGTCGATGGCGCGGAGCGGGTCCTCGCCGGTGCGGAAGGCGGTGGCGTACGCGTTGACCGGTGTGACGGGGTGCTCGGCGCGCAGCAGTTGGGTGGGCAGCGGCGGCCTGGAGGTGTCGGGGCTCCATGCCGCGCCGACCTCGGCCAGCCGGTTGACGATGTTGGTGTCCAGCAAGCCGTTGCGGTTGGGCGGGCAGTTGAGGATGAACGAGGTGTACTTCGGCTCCAGGTCGGCCAGGTGCGAGAGGATCGCGCCCTTGCTCATCAGGCCCTCGGTCGGGGTGGAGGGGTGCCAGAACCAGCCGTTGCTGATGGTCTGCCCCTGCATTCCGGCGTAGGTATTGCCCGTCGGCGCCGTCACGCCCAGCGGCTCCTCGAAGAAGATCGCGTCGCTGAGGAAGGGCTCCGACAGCCCGCCGATGTCGATCATGACGCAGTCCGGCTGCAGCTCCTTGACCAGCGAACGGATCCTCTGGTAGGAGACGGCCTGCTGCCCCATCTGCCATGCGTAACCATCGGTCATGAACATGTCGATGGTGCCGTAGTTGGTGAGCAACTCGCGAATCTGACCGAGTATGAAGGTCATGTCACCGGGCTGGATGGCATCGGTGATCTCGAGGCCGGTCACCTTGTGCCGGCTCTCCCACGCCTCGACGCCGAAGGTCCGGTCCCAGATCGAGTAGTAGAACCCGACCTTCAGCCCCTTCGCCCGGAAGGCGTCGCAGTACGCCCGGACCACGTCCTGCTTGTAGGAACTGTTCGCCACGTTCTGGGTGCCGTAGGCGCTCGGCCACAGGGCGAAGCCGTCATGGTGCTTGGTGGTCAGGATGCCGTACCTCATCTTCGCGGCGACCGCCGCGTCGGCCCACTGCGCGCAGTTGACACTCGGGGGAGCGAAGAGGGTGGGGCTCTGGTTGGGTTCGGCCCACTCCTGGTTCGTGAACGTGCCCAGGCTGAAGTGGTTGAACATACCGAACCGCATGTCGACCATCTTGCTCAGGTTGGTCTGTGCGTCCGCGGCGGCGGCCTGCGGCAGAAAACCGGAGAAGCCGGGGACGAGCGGCAGGGCGGTCGCGGCGGTCGCCGCGCCCGCCGCACCGAGAAACGTACGGCGAGTCATTCTTGATGAGGACATGGCCCACTCCTGTGTGCGGATGGCATTGACTGCGGTGACGAGACTCAGATGACATTCGACGTTTGCTTGGGTGTCGGGACGCGCCCTGCCGGAGGCATCTGCAACCCGCTGGGGGACGGATATGCCGCAAAGGCTGAGGAACGGCGCTCCCGTGGAACCTGCGGGCAGGGCGGGCGCCCGATGACATCGTCGGCGGGTGATCGACGCCGACGCAGTCTCCTCCCGAGTGCTCGCAGGACAGCCCGAGGTTTGCGGCTCGGCGTTCGGGTTGACCGGAGTGACATCGGATGTATTAACGGGCATCGATCTGGCATCTGTCTAGTGCCTCGACAAGAATTCAAGGACAGAGCTGGTTGGATGCGCTAGGGCGTCAGGGGCAAGGCACCGAAACGCCATGCGATCAGTCGATAGATCGGGTGAATTGGGGAGGCGGGCCTCTGCGGACGCGCTCACAGAGGCCGGGCGTGAGTGACTCCAGGACCGCGCCACGCGCCGCCGGCCCCCCGGGGAACGTCGTCGTGCGCGTGCACGCTGGGCTCGTACTCTGTGCGTGTCGCAGGATGCCGCCGCGGTGGCGGACCGCCCGTGCCGGCGGGTCCGGCACGGGCGGTGTGGCGCGGCCGGTGGCCGCCGTGCGGTCAGCCCACATCGAACCGGTCGATCACCATGTAGGCGCCTCCTGTCTTGGTGAGGGTGAGGGTGTGCCGTCCGACCGGTAGCCCGCTGACGGAGTAGACGGTCTGCTGGGCCTGGCGGCTCGCGGAGAACGCGTTGACGGTGCCCTTGGAGGTGCCGTCGAGGAAGACCGCGATGGTGGGGGAAATCGGGGATGCGGGCCCCGGTCCACATGGGCGGCGCCCGTCGGCGTGGATCACGCCGAGCGTGTACCGGCTGCGGCTTGGGGGAGGTGGTGGCCCGCCGCCGGAGCGGCGTGGGAGGGGGATCGGGCGGTGGCGGGAGCGGGGCGGGCAGGGCGGTCAGCCGGTGAGAGGTTCCTCAGGGGCATCGGTCAGGCTGGTGGCCAGCCACTGCTCGACGGCGGTGATGTGCACCGTCGCGGCCGAGGCGGCGAGCAGGGCGTCGCGTGCCCGGAGGGCGTCGAGGATCTGCTGGTGGTCCCGGTGCGCGTTGTCCACGGCGCGCCGGGTCTGGCTGCCCCGGACGATGCGGGCGCGCTGGGTGCTGGTGGACAGCACGCGCAGCAGCATGGACAGCACCGGGTTGCCGACGGCTTCAATGATCCTTGCGTGGAAGGCGATGTCGTGGGCGACGAACTCCTCGACGGTGGCGGCCGACTTGGACCGTTCCAGTATGTCTCCGAGCTCTCGCAGGTCTTTGGGTGTCAGCAGCGCGGCGGCCAGCCCGGTCGCCTGCGGCTCCAGCAGCCGGCGCACCTGGATCAGTTGCAGGGCGGTCCGTCCCTGGGAGACGTCGGAGGCGAAGGACAGCGTCTCCAGGAGGAGGTGGGGCTCCAGGCTGGAGACGTAGGTGCCGTCGCCCTGCCGCACCATGAGGATGCGCATCGCGGTGAGCGCGCGGACGGCCTCGCGCAGCGAGTTGCGGGACAGGCCCAGCTGGGCGGCGAGGAGTTCCTCCTTCGGCAGGCGGGATCCGGGTGCCAGTTCACCGGCGACGATCATCGCCTTGATCTTGTCCATCGCCTCGTCGGTGAGTGCCACGAGGGTGCCTTCCTGTGCCGGGGGAGGGGAGAGGTTCCGCCGCGCCGCGCCGCGCCGCGCCGCGCCGCGCGGCACCGGGCCGGGGCGGAGCGCCGCGCGGGCCGTCACTAGTCCTGCTTCTCGCCGGAGGCGAAGCGCGAGATGATCAGGGCGACGATGATGATGGCGCCGTTCAGGAACTGGTTCCACAGCGCCGGTACGCCCGCGAGCGTCATGACGTTGACGACGAGCTGGAGGGTGAGGACACCGGTGAGGGCGCCGAACACGGAGCCCTTGCCACCGTTGAGGCTCACCCCGCCGATGACGGTCGCGGCGAAGACCTGGAAGATCCAGCCGCTGCCCTGCGTCGCCGAGATGGAGCCGTAGTGCCCGCTGTAGAGGATGCCCGCGAACGCGGCCAGCAGGCTGCCGAGGATGAGGACGGCCCACACGATGCGGTCGACGCGGATGCCGGCGGTGCGGGCGGCCTCGGCGTTGCCGCCGATGGCGTACAGCGCCCGGCCGTGCCGCAGCCAGGCCAGTGCGCTGCCACCCGCCGCGAACAGCACCGCGCAGATCCAGATGGCTGCCGGGACGCCGAACCAGGACGCCTTGCCGAGGTAGGTGAACGAGGACGGCAGGTCCACGATCGACTGGCCCTCGGAGAGGGCGACCTGGAGACCGCGCAACATCGTCAGCCCGCCCAGAGTGACGATGAAGCCGTTGAGCCGCAGCTTGAGGATGAGGAAGCCGTTCAGGGCGCCGATCGCCACCCCGACCAGGAGGCACAGCGGGATGGCCATCCACTCGGGGAAGAGCCCGAGCCCGTTGAACCGCCCGCCGCTGGTGGGCAGGACGAGCCATACGGCGATGACCGGGGCCACGCCGATGGTGGACTCCAGGGACAGGTCCATCCGCCCGCAGATGAGGATGAGGGCGGTGGCGAGGACGAGCAGGCTCAGTTCGGTGGACTGCTGCGCCACACCGATGAGGTTGTCGGCGGTGAGGAAGGCCGGCGAGACGATGAAACCGATCAGGCCCAGCACGAGGATGGCCGGGATCAGGGACAGTTCACGGAAACGGCCGAGGTCCAGCCGGCGCCCGGTGGAGTCCGCCGCGGCCGGCGCCGTCGTCCTCGGTACGGGCTCCGTGACGTCTGTGGTGGTGGACATGTCTACCTTCCGTGCTGGTGAGTCCCGGCCGCCGTGGACGCGGCGAGTGGGGTGGTGGTGTCGGCGACGCCCTCGATGGCGGCGACGACGTGCTCGTCCTTCCAGCCGCGGTCGAACTCGGCGACCACCTGTCCGTGGAACATGACCACGACCCGGTCGCAGGCTTTGAGGTCGTCCAGTTCGTCGGAGACGATCAGCGCGGCCTTGCCCTCCTCGGCGGCCCGTCGGATCCGGCCGAGAAGGAACTCCTTGGACTTGACGTCGACACCGTTGGTGGGGCGGATGGCCACCAGCACGTGCGGGTCGGTGGCCAGGGCGCGGGCGACCACGACCTTCTGCTGGTTGCCGCCGGAGAGCGCGGAGACCGGGGTGGCGGCCTGCGGGGTCTTGATGTCGAGGTCACGGATCATGTGCTGGGCGAAGGCCCGGGTGCGGGCGGGCAGCACGACGCCGAACGGGCCGAGCTGGTCGGTGACGGTGAGGGTCGCGTTCTCCGCCACGCTGCGGTTGTTGACCAGGCCCTGCAGATGCCGGTCCTCGGGGACGAAGCCCACTCCGGCGGCCAGGGCGGAGGGCACGCTGCCGGTGCGCACGTTCCTGCCGCCGACCGAGATGCGGCCGCTCGTGGCGCGGTGCAGACCGGCGACGGCCTCACCCACCTGTACGTTGCCGCTGGCCGCCGCTCCTGCGAGCCCGACCACCTCGCCGGAGCGCACCGAGAGGGAGAGGTCCTCGCAGGTGCCGGACAAGGTCAGGGCGTCGATGCGCAGCAGCTCCGCCCCGTCGGCCGGTGCGGTCGGGGACGCGCTCGCGGGGCTGGTGGCCGCGGAGGCGGCCTCGCCGGTCATGGCCTCCACGAGCAAGCGGTGACCGAGTTCGGCCACGGGCGCGGTCAGAATGTGGGCCGCGTCGCGGTAGACCGTGACCGTGGTGCACAGGTCGTACACCTCTTGCAGGTGGTGGGAGATGAAGAGGAAGGCGACGCCTTGTTCCTGCAGGTCCCGGAGTTTGTCGAAGAGACGGCCGATGCCGCGGGCGTCGAGCTTGGCGGTGGGCTCGTCCAGAATGATGAAACGGGCGCCGAAGGACAGCGCGCGGGCGATCTCGACGAACTGCCGCTGTTCGACGGTCAGGTCCCTGGCCCGGGCGGCGGGGTCGACGGCCACGCCGTACTCGCCGAGGAGCTCCTGCGCACGCTGCCTGAGGTCCTTCCAGCGGATGGGGCGCACCGCGCCGGGGCTCTGCCGGTTCAGGAAGAGGTTCTCGGCGACGGTCAGCTCACCGATGATGGTGGACCGCTGGTAGACACAGGCGACCTTCGAGCGCCAGGCGTCGATGTCGCCGAAGGCGGGCGCCGGCGCGCCGGAGAAGCGTAGTGAGCCCGTGTCGGGCTGCTGCAGGCCGGTGAGGATCGACACGAGCGTCGACTTGCCGGCGCCGTTGCGTCCCACCAGGGCGTGCGACTCGCCCTCGGCGATGCTGATGCGGGCGTCGCGCAGTGCGACGGTGGCGCCGAACCGTTTGCTGATGCCGGTCGCCTCGGCGACCGGGGCCCGGGTTCCGGAGCCGGCCGCCGGGGTGGTGGCGGTGTCCGCCATGGTGGGTACCGTCCTTCGGGTACGGATGGTGGGGGACCGCGGAGCGGGCAGTGGACCCGGATCCGGGGCGGGAGTCGCAGCCGGGGGAGGAGGGGCGAGGTCCCCGGCTGCGGCGTCGGTGCCTGCCGGTCACTGTCCGACGGAGTTGCCCCACAAGGACTTGTCGTCCACGTTGTCCTTGGTCACCAGCGGGGCGGGCAGCTGGTCCTCCAGGCCGTTGGGCAGCTTGATGATGGTGGAGTCGTGGTCGGTCGCACCCGGCTTGAAGGTCTTGCCCTCGGCGGCGGCCTTGGCGTAGTACAGCGCGTACTTGGCGTAGAGGTCGGCGGGCTGGGAGACGGTGGCGTCGATCTGGCCCTTGCGGATGGCGTCGAACTCCTGCGGGATGCCGTCGTTGGAGACGATGCTGATGTGGCCCTTCTGCCCGGCGGGCTTGAGCAGGCCCTTCTGCTGCAGCAGGGCCAGGGTCGGCTGCAGGAAGACGCCGCCGGCCTGCATGTAGATGCCGTTCAGGTCCGGGTGCTGGGCCAGCAGCGACTGGAGCTTGGCGGAGGCGACGTCACCCTTCCAGTCGGTGGGGAGCTCGAAGACCTTGATCTTGGGGAACTTGGTCTTCATGCACTCGGCGAACGCCTCCGAGCGGTCGCGTCCGTTGATGGAGTCCAGGGAGCCCTGGAACTCGGCCACCTTGCCCTTGCCGCCGAGCTGCTTGCCGAGGAATTCGCAGGCCTTGGTGCCGTACGCCCGGTTGTCGGCGCGGACCACCATGTAGACGTCGCCCTTTTCGGGTCTGGTGTCCACACTGATCACCGGGATCTTCTTCCCAGCGAGGGATTCGAGGGTGGAGGCGATGGCGCCGGTGTCCTGCGGTGCCATGACGACGGCCTTGGCTCCGGTGTTCTCGAAGACCTGGACGTTGGCGACGAGCTTGGTGACGTCGTTCTGCGAGTTGCTGATCGGCAGGGCGTTGATGCCGTCCGTCTTGATGCCCGTCTTCAGATACTGCGCGTAGGAGTTCCAGAAGTCGGAGTCGGAACGCGGCAGGTCGATGCCGATGGCCGGCTTGTCACCGCCCGAGCCGACCGCTTCCGAGCCGCTGCGGTTGCACGCGGTGGCGAGGGCGAGGACTGCGAGCACGGCGGTGGCGGCTGTGGCGGTGGAGCGGGTGCGAGCGAGCTTCATGGCCGTGGTGTCTCCTTTGGCAGGGCGGAGGACTGCGGGGCAGCGGGGAGGGAGGCGTATGCGCCGGCCGAGGATGACGGGCGAGTACGCGGGCCGGGCAGAAGGTGGCCCGGCACCGAGGCAGTGCGGACCGCGCCCGATGGGCACGGAAGTGAGGAACAGCCGGTGCCGAGCGACAGAGGTCAAGCGCGCGCAGTTCCCATTCCGGAAGAATGTGATCCATTCCTCCGATGTCTCTCGGACGCCGAGGACGTTACGACGACGTTGCCGACGTTGACAAGCCTCCGCCGCCACTGAATTGCGCAGCACGACGGCGCAAGGCTCCGCAGCCCCGCCAGAAGGAGTCGGCAACCCGCCAGGACCCCTTCGTGACCTGCAGCTTCGCCCAGTCCTCCGGTCGGGCGGCAGGGACCGGCACCGGCTCACGGTTCCGCAACGGCGTCTGCGGCCGCTGAGCCGCAGCGGCGGCTGAGGGGCGTGCCCGGGGACCTGTCACCCGCACCGGGGATGCTCTGCATGCCGTCTCGCGGGGCCCCCACCAGCGATGCCTGCCGCACACTGCCGACGTTTCAGGCATCCGATGAAACCTCCGCGCGCCGCCCTGGCCCTCCATGATGCCGGAGTCAAGTCCCGGCAAATTCGGGCGAACTGACAACGGCAGGGAGAAACATCCGAGGTATTTGTTGTCAGTCGGCTCGTCTGCGTCTACAGTCGCGCTGCCGCCATACATCCGATGACTGGGGGTAGGGCGGGAGCTTGTAGCTCCCTACTGGCCCGGTCGGGGCGCGGCCGGGCGGCACGGCCCGTACGACCGGCCGCCACCTTCCTTTCGAAAACCACCTACGGCAAGGGAACTGCCAGTGAAACTGCTACGAGTCGGTGCCCCCGGCGAAGAGCGGCCCGCTGTCCGCACCGACGGCGGCCGGCTGCTGGACCTCTCCTGCGTGACCCGCGACGTCGACGCCGCGTTCCTCGCCTCGGACGGTATCGACCGTGCCCGTGCCGCCATCGCGGCGGGAGACCTCCCCGCACTGGACGCGGACGGCCTGCGGATCGGCCCGCCCGTCGCACGCCCCGGCAAGATCGTGTGCATCGGTCTGAACTACCGCGACCACGCCGCCGAGACCGGCGCGGCGATCCCCGAGCGGCCGGTGGTGTTCATGAAGGACCCGGGCACCGTCGTCGGGCCCTACGACGAGGTACTCGTCCCCCGTGGCTCGGTCAAGACCGACTGGGAGGTCGAGCTGGCGGTCGTCATCGGCCGCCGGGCACGCTACCTGGACGGCCCCGACGCCGCCCGGGACGTGATCGCCGGGTACGCGATCAGTCATGACGTGTCGGAGCGGGAGTACCAGCTCGAGTACTCGCCGCAGTGGGACCTCGGCAAGTCCTGCGAGACCTTCAACCCGCTCGGCCCGTGGCTGGTCACCGCCGACGAGGTCGGCGACCCGCAGGACCTCGGACTGCACCTGAGCGTCAACGGCGTGAAGCGGCAGAACGGGCACACCAGCGACATGATCTTCCCGGTCGGCCACATAGTGTCCTACCTGAGCCAGTACATGGTCCTTGAGCCCGGCGACGTGATCAACACAGGTACCCCCGCGGGCGTGGCCCTCGGCCTGCCCGGCACGCCCTACCTCCGCCCCGGCGACACCGTCGAACTCTCCGTCGACAGGCTCGGCAGCCAGCGCCAGACCTTCGGCCAAGCGTGAAAGGCACCCCCTTGACTGCCATCTCAGCCCGGATCACCGCGGTCGACACCTACGACGTCCGCTTCCCCACCTCCCGGGAACTGGACGGTTCCGACGCGATGAACCCGGACCCCGACTACTCCGCCGCCTATGTCGTGCTGCGCACCGACGCCCGCGACGGCCTCGAGGGCCACGGTTTCACCTTCACCATCGGACGCGGCAACGACGTGCAGGTCGCCGCGATCGGCGCCCTGCGGCACCACGTCGTGGGCCGCTCCGTGGAAGAGCTGTGCGCCGATCCTGGCTCGCTCAGCCGCGACCTGATCGGCGACAGTCAGCTGCGCTGGCTCGGCCCCGAGAAGGGCGTGATGCACATGGCGATCGGCGCCGTCGTCAACGCCGTGTGGGACCTGGCCGCCAAGCGGGCCGGTCAGCCACTGTGGCGCCTGCTCGCCCACGCCGACCCCGAGTGGCTCGTGTCCCAGGTCGACTTCCGCTACATCGCCGACGCCCTCACCCCCGAGGACGCCCTCACCCTCCTGCGCAAGGGCCGCGAGGGTCTCGACGAGCGCGAGACCGTGCTGCTGAACCGCGGCTACCCCGGCTACACCACCTCGCCCGGCTGGCTCGGTTACTCCGACGACAAGCTCACCCGGCTGGCCAAGGAGGCCGTCGCCGACGGCTTCACCCAGATCAAGCTCAAGGTCGGCGCCGACCTCCAGGACGACATCCGGCGGCTGCGCATCGCTCGTGCCGCGGTCGGCGACGGCATCCGCATCGCCGTCGACGCCAACCAGCGCTGGAACGTCGGCGAGGCGATCGAGTGGACCAACGCGCTCGCCGAGTTCGCCCCGTACTGGATCGAGGAGCCCACCAGCCCCGACGACATCCTCGGACACGCCGCCGTACGCAAGGCGGTCGGCCCCGTCAAGGTCGCCACCGGTGAGCACGTGCAGAACCGCGTCGTCTTCAAGCAGCTCCTGCAGGCCGACGCCATCGACGTGCTGCAGATCGACGCGGCCCGGGTCGGCGGAGTCAACGAGAACCTCGCAATCCTGCTGCTCGCCGCGAAGTTCGGGGTACCCGTCTGCCCGCACGCCGGAGGGGTGGGGCTGTGCGAGCTGGTGCAGCACCTGTCGATGTTCGACTACCTGGCCCTGTCCGGCACCACCGAGAACCGGGTCATCGAGTACGTCGACCACCTCCACCAGCACTTCACCGCACCCGTGGTGATGCGCGACGGGCACTACACCGCCCCCCTCGCCCCGGGCTTCTCCGCCACCATGCGGGAGGAGTCCATCGCCGCCTACGACTTCCCGGACGGAACGTTCTGGACCGCCGACCGCGCCCAGCAGGAGAGTGCCTCATGACCGACCTGTCAGGGCTCACGGCCCTCGTCACCGGCGGCGCGTCCGGCATCGGACTCGCCACAGCCCGCGCGCTGGCCGCGCAGGGCGCGGCGGTGGCCGTACTCGACCTCGAACCCGCCGGTGTGCCCGAGCCGCTGCACGCCCTCAAGGCCGACGTCAGCGACGACACCTCGGTGCGCGCCGCCGTGGCAGAGGCCGCCGAGCGGCTCGGCGGCCTGGACATCCTCGTCAACAACGCGGGCATCGGCGCCGTCGGCACGGTGGAGGACAACCCCGACGAGCAGTGGCACCGCGTCCTGGACGTCAACGTCCTCGGCATGGTGCGCACCACCCGCGCCGCCCTGCCGTATCTGCGGCGTGCTGCCGCTGCCCGTCCGGGCACTGCGGCGATCGTCAACACCGGCTCGATCGCCACCACCGCCGGCCTCCCGCAGCGGGCCCTGTACTCCGCCAGCAAGGGCGCCGTGCTGTCCCTGACCCTGGCCATGGCCGCCGACCACGTCCGCGAGGGCATCCGCGTCAACTGCGTCAACCCCGGCACCGCCGACACCCCCTGGGTGGCCCGGCTCCTCGACGCCGCGGACGACCCCGAGGCCGAGCGCGCCGCCCTGGGCGCCCGGCAGCCCATCGGACGCCTGGTCACCGCCGACGAGGTGGCAGCCGCCATCGTCTACCTCGCGAGTCCCGCCGCCGCTTCCGTCACCGGCACCGTACTCGCCGTGGACGGCGGCGTGCAGGGACTGCGACTGCGCCCGACGGCCCAGTCGTGAAAACCACCACGCTGGGCGGCAGCGCGGTGCAGGTCACGCAACTCGCACTCGGCTGCGCGGGCATCGGCAACCTCTACCAGCCAGTCACCGACGAGGCCGCCCTCGCCACCGTGGAGGCGGCCTGGGACGCCGGAATCCGCACCTTCGACACCGCACCCCACTACGGGCTCGGCCTGTCGGAACGGCGGCTCGGCGCCGCGCTGCGCGGCCGCCCCCGGGGCACGTTCACCGTCTCCACCAAGGTGGGCCGGCTGCTCGTACCGAACCAGGACGACGGCCCCGGCGACGACCTCGCGAACGGCTTCGCCGTCTCCGCGACCCACCGCCGTATCTGGGACTTCAGCGCCGACGGAGTGCTGCGCTCGCTGGAGGCCAGCCTGGACCGCCTCGGCCTCGACCGTGTCGACATCGCCCTGCTGCACGACCCGGACGACCACGCCGAGCAGGCCCTCACCGAGGCCTACCCGGCGCTGGAGCGGCTGCGGGCCGAAGGCGTGGTCGGGGCGATCGGCGTCGGCATGAACCAGTCGGCGCTGCCCGCCTGCTTCCTGCGCGAGACCGACATCGACGTGGTGCTGCTGGCCGGCCGCTACACCCTCCTGGACCAAGGCGGCCTCGCCGAACTGCTGCCCGAGGCCGCCGCCCGCGGCCGGAGCGTGGTCATCGGCGGGGTCTTCAACTCCGGGCTGCTCACCGCCCCGCGCCCCGGCGCCACGTACGACTACGCCCCGGCGGCCCGGCCGGTGCTCGACCGGGCACTGCGCCTGCTGGAGGTGACCGAACGCCACGGAGTCCCGCTGCGCGCCGCCGCTCTGCACTTCCCCTTCGGCCACCGGGCGGTCGCCGGCGTCCTGACCGGCGCCCGCTCCCCCGAAGAGGTACGCGACACCCTCGAGCAGCTACGCCGCCCGATCCCGGGCGCGCTGTGGGACGAGCTGCGCGCCGAGGGGCTGTTGCCCCCGGCCACCCCCGTACCCGCAGCCACGCCGTCGAAGGAGCCGTCATGAGGGTCGCCCTGCACACCAAGGTCCGCGCCGACCGCATCGAGGAGTACGAGGCCGCCCACCGCGAGGTGCCCGAGGAGCTGACCGCTGCCATCCGGGCCGCCGGGGCGAGCGAGTGGACGATCTGGCGCAGCGGCACGGACCTGTTCCACGTCCTGGAGGTCGAGGACTACGCGGCGATGATCGCCGAACTGGAGAAGCTGCCGGTCAACATCGCCTGGCAGGCCCGGATGGCCGAGCTGCTGGACGTCGTCCACGACTACTCGTCGCAGGGCACGGACGCCTCCCTCCCGGTGGTGTGGCGGTTGTGAGCCGCGTGGAGACCGAACCCGGCGTCGTCGACGCGCACCATCACGTGTGGGACCTGTCCGTCCGCGATCAGGACTGGATCAGCGGCCCCGAACTCGCGCCGCTGCGCCGCGACTTCCTTCTCGCCGACCTGGAGCCGGAGGCCCGCACGGCCGGGGTCACCGCCACTGTGCTGGTGCAGACGATCACCGTGCCGCAGGAGACCCCGGAGTTTCTTCAGCTGGCCGCGTGCAGCGATCTGGTCGCCGGTGTCGTCGGCTGGACGGACCTGACCGCACCCGATGTCGCCGACCAGCTCGCGTCGTTGCGGGCGGGCCCGGGAGGCGAGTACCTGGTGGGCATCCGCCACCAGGTACAGGCAGAACCGGACCCCCGCTGGCTGGTGCGCCCCGACGTGCTGCGTGGTCTGACCGCGGTCGCCGAAGCGGGACTCGTCTACGACCTCGTGGTCAAGCCCCACCAGCTCAAGGCCGCGGCCGAGGCCGCCACGCGCCTTCCACACCTCACGTTCGTCCTCGACCACCTCGGCAAGCCGCCCATCGCGTCCGGCGCCCTCGCACCCTGGGCCGAGGAGACCCGACGGCTCGCCGCCCTCCCCAACACTCGTTGCAAACTCTCCGGCCTGGTCACCGAAGCCGACTGGGGCTCTTGGACCACACGGGATCTCAAGCCGTACGCCGACACCGTCCTGGACGCCTTCGGCCCCGACCGGCTGATGTTCGGCTCCGACTGGCCCGTCTGCCGACTCGCCGCCGACTACGCTCAAGTCATCGCAGCAGCCCGCGAGTTGACGGCCCAGCTCACCTCCGCGGAACGCCACCAGGTTTTCACCGGCACCGCCGTGCGGACCTACGGCCTGACCGTCACCGGATCCCCGGGCCCACCCCAGGAAACACCATGCGCATAGCTCTGTTCATCACCTGCTTCAACGACACCATGTTCCCGAGCACCGGCCGCGCGGTGACCGCCCTGCTGGAACGGCTCGGCCACACCGTGGAGTTCCCGCAGGGCCAGACCTGCTGCGGACAGATGCACTTCAACACCGGCTACCGCGCGCAGACACTGCCGATGGTGCGCCGCTTCGCGGAGGTCTTCGCGGGCTACGACGCCGTCGTCGCCCCTTCCGGCTCCTGCGCGGGCATGGTGCGCGACCACCACCGGGTGGTGGCCGCCCAGTACGGGGACACCGCCCTCACCGAGGCCGTGGAAGAGGTGGTCCCCACGGTGTACGAACTGTCGGAACTCCTCGCCGACGTCCTCGGCGTCACCGACGTCGGCGCCTACTTCCCGCACCGCGTCACCTACCACCCGACCTGCCACTCGCTGCGCATGCTGCGCGTCGGTGACCGGCCACTGCGCCTGCTGCGCGCCGTCAGGGGCATCGACCTCGTCGAGCTGCCCGCCGCCGACTCCTGCTGCGGCTTCGGCGGCACCTTCGCCCTGAAGAACCACGAGGTCTCCCACGCCATGCTGGCCGACAAGATGCGCCACGTCCAAAGCACCGCAGCCGAGTTCCTGTGCGCGGGCGACAACTCCTGCCTCACGCACATCGGCGGCGGCCTGTCCCGGCTCCGTACGGGCATCGGGACCCTGCACCTGGCCGAGATCCTGGCCTCCACGGAAGGGGACACACGGTGAGCGGCGCCGACAACGTCGTATGGCTGGGCACGCCGGCCTTTCCCGAGGCCGCGCGCGCCGCGCTCGCCGACACCCGACTGCGCGCTAACCTGCGCCGCGCCACCGCAACCATCCGCGACAAGCGGCTGGCGGTCTCCGCCGAACTCGACGACTGGGAGGAGCTGCGCGAGAGGGCGGCGGCCATCAAGCGCCACACCCTGCGCCACCTCGACCACCATCTGCTGCGGCTGGAGAAGGCGGTGACCGCCGCCGGGGGCACGGTCCACTGGGCCGCGGACGCCGCCGAGGCCAACCGCATCGTCACCCACCTGGTGAAGGCGACCGGTGAGCGTGAGGTCGTCAAAGTCAAGTCGATGGCCCCCCAGGAGATCGGCCTCAACGAGGCGCTCGCCGAAGCGGGCATCCGCCCCTACGAGACCGATCTCGCCGAGCTCATCGTGCAGTTGGGCGGTGACCGCCCGTCCCACATCCTCGTACCCGCCATCCACCGGGGCCGCTCCGAGATCCGGGAGATCTTCTTGCGGGAGATGGGGGAGTGGGGCAGACCGGCCCCGGACGGCCTCGGCGACGATCCACGCGATCTCGCCGAAGCCGCCCGGCTGCATCTGCGCGAGAAGTTCCTGCGGTGCAAGGTCGCCGTCTCCGGCGCCAACTTCGCGGCCGCCGACACCGGCACGGTGGTGGTCGTGGAGTCGGAGGGCAACGGCCGGATGTGCCTGACCCTGCCGGACACCCTCATCACCGTCATGGGCATCGAGAAGGTCCTGCCCTCCTTCGCCGACCTGGACGTCTTCCTCCAACTGCTGCCACGGTCCTCGACCGGCGAGCGGATGAACCCGTACACCTCGCTGTGGACCGGCGTCACCGAAGGCGACGGCCCCACAACATTCCACCTGGTGCTGCTCGACAACGGCCGTACCGCCACCCTGACCGACGAGGTGGGCCGGCAGGCTCTGTCCTGCATCCGCTGCTCGGCCTGCCTGAACGTCTGCCCGGTGTACGAGCGCACCGGCGGCCACGCCTACGGCTCCGTGTACCCCGGACCGATCGGAGCCGTACTGACCCCGCAGCTCGTCGGAGTGGAGAACGCGGCCTCACTGCCCTTCGCCTCGACCCTGTGCGGCGCCTGCTACGACGCCTGCCCCGTGAAGATCAACATTCCGGAGGTGCTGGTCCATCTGCGTGCCGAGGCCGTGGAGGCCAAACGCCGCAGCCGGCTCCTGCCCACCGCCGAGGCACTGGCCATGAAGGCCGCCGGATGGGTCATGTCCTCCCCGAAGCGGCTCGCGGCAGCCCACCGGCTGGCCGCACTCGGCGCCCGCCTCGTCGCCCGCGACGGCCTCATCGGTTCCCTGCCGGGTCCGCTGGCCCGCTGGACCGGCACCCGCGACACGCCGGCACCAGCCCGGGAGTCCCTGCGCGCGTGGTGGCGCCGCACCAAAACCTTGAACGAAACACAAGGCCGTACGACGACGGAAGAAGAGGGACGCCGATGAGCGGCCGCGACACCGTGCTGCGGGCGGTCAGAAACGCACTGACCGACGTGCCCCGCTCCGAGAACCCCGGCGGCCCACCACCCCCACACGGTCACCGCAACAACCACACGGGGCCGGACATCGTCCAACTCTTCAGCGAACGCACTGCCGAATACCGCGCCACGGTGGTCGTCGTTCCGGCGGCACGTGCCGCTGCCGCGGTCAAAGACGCGCTGGCACGCACCGGCGCACGTGCGCTGGTCGTCCCGCCGGGCCTGCCCGCCGATCTCATCCCCGAGGGACCCTGGACGCTGCTGGAGGACACTCCGCCGCTGACGCCAGGACAGCTCGACGCGGCGGACGCGGTGCTCACCACCAGCGCGACCGCCATCGCCGTCACCGGGACCGTCATCCTCGACCACGGCCCCGGCCAGGGCCGCCGGGCCCTGACCCTCCTGACGGACCAGCACATCTGCCTGGTCCGCGAGGACCAGATCGTCCCCGACGTGCCCGAGGCGCTGAGCCGACTCGATCCGTACCGCCCTCTGACACTGGTGTCCGGTCCCTCGGCGACCAGTGACATCGAGCTCGACCGGGTCGAGGGTGTGCACGGCCCGCGGACGCTGGACATCATCGTCGTCGCGGCCACGTAGCGGCCTGATCGCCTACCTGCCAGCGGCCTACGCGGTCCGTGCGACTGCGCCCGTCCCGAACCGGCGCACGAGACCCCGGGCTTGAGAATGGGCCCGGGGTCCCGGGGGCGGCGTGGTGCGTCGGCGAGGTCGGCGAGGTCGGCGAGGACGCGGCAATGCCGTTGCCAGCCACCGAAGAACGATCGCGTGACCGTCGTCTTCGCTCACGATCGGACAAGGCGGCCGCCTTCAGCAAAACCCGCGCCTCCAGCCGGTCAGCGGCTCGCGGAACGGACTCTGGTCGTCGCCACGCGTACGGTCACGTCGGCCGTACGGGAGCGAAGGTGAGACCGGGTCGGGCCCTTCGTCGTTTCCTCCACAAGAGACCAGAAGCCTGGCTGGTCCGGAAGGGAGTATGGACACATCGGGCTGAAGTCTTCTAGCCTTGTCGGTGGACCGTCACGGTCGTCGATGTGACCCGACAGCGCGGTAGCCATCGACTTCTCATGTTTCCGAGCGGTTGCCCCCGCTCGGCGTAGTGGCCTGCTGAAGCACACCCAGCGGGCCGAACCGCTACGGCATCGGCGCGGCAGCGCGCGCCCCAAGCCTGGCAGCCACCTGTTCAGGAAGGGGAGTGCATTGTCATGCTCATGATCGTCGGAAGGGCTGCGGTCGCGCGTTGGCCGGCCATCGGTTCGGCTCTGCTCCTGGTCGCGGCCGCTCTCAGCGCGGTCTTGTCCAGTGCGACACCGGCCTCGGCGCACCCGATCAACCCCGCCGACTTCCAGCAGGTCCAACTGGCCCGCGGGGTGGCGGAGGTCGGTGAGCCGATGTCGCTGGCCGTACTCGCCGACCGGTCGGTGCTGCACACCGCTCGCAACGGGACCGTGCGCCGCACGGATGCGGGCGGCACCACCAAGGTGATCGGCAGCATCCCCGTGTACGCCCACGACGAGGACGGCCTGCAGGGCATCGGCATCGACCCGGGTTTCGCCACCAACCGGCACATCTACCTCTACTACGCCCCGCCGCTGTCCACACCAGGCGGCGACGCCCCGACCACCGGCGGCAACTGGTCGACGTGGCAGGGCGTCAACCGGCTCTCCCGGTTCACGCTCAACGCCGACTTCACGCTCAACCAGGCCAGCAAAGTGGACATCCTCGACGTGGCGGCCGACCGAGGCATCTGCTGCCACGCCGGCGGAGACATCGACTTCGACGGGGCAGGCAACCTGTACCTGTCCACCGGCGACGACACCAACCCGTTCGAGTCCGCCGGATATTCCCCACTCGACGAGCGGACCAACCGCAACCCGGCGTTCGACGCGCAGCGCTCCGCCGCCAACACCAACGACCTGCGCGGCAAGATCTTACGAATCAAGGTGAACGAGAACGGGTCGTACTCGATCCCGGCAGGCAACCTGTTCCCGCCCGGCACGGCAAGGACCCGGCCGGAGGTCTACGCGATGGGCCTGCGCAACCCGTTCCGGATGAGCGTGGACAAGGCCACCGGCATCGTCTACGTCGGCGACTACGGCCCCGATGCCGGCGCCACCTCGGCACGCGGGCCGCAGGGCCAGGTCGAGTTCAACCGCATCACGGGCCCGGGTTTCTACGGCTGGCCCTACTGCAGCGGCACGAACACGAGCTCCGAGACGTACGCCGAGTGGGACTTCGCCAGCAACACGGCAGGCGCGAAGTACAACTGCTCGGGCGGACCGACGAACAACTCGTTCCGCAATACCGGCTTGAGCACGCTGCCCCCCGCCAAGGCTGCCTGGATCCGTTACGGCGGCGAGGCCGGCAGCCCGCCGGCGTTCGGCAGCGGCTCGGAGTCGCCGATGGCGGGCCCGGTGTACCGGTACGACCCCGACGTCAGCTCGCCCACGAAGTTCCCGCAGTCGTTCGACGGGCAGTTCTTCGCCACGGAGTTCGGCCGCGGCTGGATCAAGCCGATCCACCTCAATGCCGACGGCTCCCCGGGGACCATCGACAGCTTCCCCTGGAACGGCAAGCAGGTGATCGACTCGGCGTTCGGCCCGGACGGCTCCTACTACGTGCTGGACTACGGCGCCGGGCTGTACCAGGGCGACCAGTACTCCGCCCTCTACCGCTTCGACTACGTCGGCAGCGGCAACCGGGCGCCCACGGCGATGGCCGGCGCCAACCGGACCTCCGGCGCGGCGCCGCTGACCGTGACGTTCTCCTCGGCCGGCTCATCCGACCCCGACGGTGGGGCACTGACCTACGCGTGGAACTTCGGTGACGGCACCAGCTCCACCGCCGCCAACCCGACGAAGACGTACAACACCAACGGCGACTACACGGCCACGCTGACCGTGCGCGACCAACAGGGTGCCACCGGCACCGCCGACGTGCGGATCACCGTCGGCAACACCGCGCCGACCGTGACCATCAACAGCCCCGACGCGGGGGAGATCTTCGCCTTCGGCGACACCGTGCCGTTCACCATCACCGTGACGGATCCGGAGGACGGCACGGTCGACTGCGCCAAGGTCAAGCTGACGTACATCGTCGGTCACGACAGCCACGGCCACCCGATCACCTCGAAGACCGGTTGCTCCGGCACGATCACCATCCCGGTCGACGGTGAGCACGACGACGCGGCGAACATCTTCGGGGTCTTCGACGCCGAGTACACCGACAAAGCCGGGCTCACCACGCACACCCAGCACATCCTTCAGCCGAAGCACCGGCAGGCCGAGCACTACAAGACATCGTCCGGCATCACCACCTACGACAAGTCGACCGCCGAGGGCGGCAAGTCCGTCGGTGACATCGAGAACGGCGACTGGATCGCCTTCGAGCCGTACAAGCTGAGCAACGCCACGTCGTTCAGCGCCCGGGTGTCGTCAGCCGGCGCGGGCGGCACGTTGCAGGTCCGGGCCGGCTCGCCGACCGGCACCGTCCTCGGCTCCGCCACCGTCCCGGTCACCGGCTCGTGGACGAACTTCACCACCGTCAACGGATCGATCTCCGGCGCGCCGGCCGGCACCACCACGCTCTACCTGACCTTCAGCGGCGGCTCCGGATTCCTCTTCGACGTCGACGCGTTCACCTTCAATTCCGGCGGTGGACCGACACCCGGCGCGGGTCCGGTCGTGGGGCTCGCGGGCAAGTGTCTGGATGTCCGTGACGGCAGCTCGGCGGACGGGGCGGCGGTGCAGATCTCGTCGTGCACGGGCTCGGCGAGGCAGCAGTGGACGGTGACGCCGGGGTCGACGGTCAAGGCGCTGGGCAAGTGCCTGGATGTCAGCGCTAGCAGCACGGCCGACGGGGCGAAAGTCCAGCTGTGGTCCTGCAACGGTGGCGCCAACCAGAACTGGCAGGCGAACGCGGACGGGTCGCTGCGCAGCCCGCAGTCGGGCAAGTGCCTGGACGTGTCGGGCGCCAACTCCTCGGACGGCACCCTCGTGCACCTGTGGTCCTGCAACGGCGGAGCCAACCAGAAATGGACCCTGCCCTGATATCTGTCACCAGGAAGAGAGCGACGGACATGCGCAGACAACCCCGAACCCTGCTTGGTGGGGCGATCGCGACACTCGCCGCCCTGGCCCTCCTCGGGCAGCCCAGCCCCGTCAGTGCCGCGGACACGTCCTACGACGTCCTCGTGTTCTCCAAGACGGCCGGATTCCGGCACGACTCGATCCCGGCAGGGATCCAGGCCGTCCGCGACCTCGGCGCCGCGAACAGTTTCACGGTGACGGCCACGGAGGACGGCAACCACTTCACCACCGGCAACCTGAGCCGTTACGAGGCGGTGATCTTCCTCAACACCACCGGCGACGTTCTGAACGACGCCCAGCAGTCGGCTTTCCAGTCGTACATCGGATCGGGCGGCGGCTTCGTCGGCGTCCACTCGGCCGCGGACACGGAGTACAACTGGCCGTTCTACGGCGAACTGGTCGGCGCCTACTTCGCCTCGCACCCCGCTGTCCAGCGGGCCAACGTCAAGGTGGAGGGGCGGGCGCACGCGGCGACCGCCCACCTGCCGCAGACATGGACCCGCACCGATGAGTGGTACAACTTCCGGACCAACCCCCGCGCCACCGCGCGCGTTCTCACCACGCTGGACGAGTCGTCGTACTCGGGTGGCTCGATGGGCGCCGACCACCCGCACACATGGTGCAAGACCCACTCGGGGGGCCGGGCCTTCTACACCGGCGGCGGGCACAGCCAGGCGTCGTACGCGGAGCCGGCGTTCCGGGCGCACCTGCTCGGCGGCATCCGGTACGCGGCAGGCCGGACCAAGGCCGACTGCCGGCCCGAGACCGGCTATACGACCCTCTACAACGGCTCGACCACCGGCTGGTCGCAGGCCGGCCCGGGCGGCTTCACCAACTCGGACGCCACCCTCACCTCGTCCGGCGGCATGGGCATGCTCTGGTACAGCACCCGGCAGTTCACCAACTATTCGCTGAAGCTGGACTGGAAGATGCCCGGCGACGACAACTCCGGCGTGATCGTGGGCTTCCCACCGTCGAGCGACCCGTCGTCGGCACTGGACAACGGCTACGAGGTCCAGATCGACGCCACCGACGCGCCTGACCGCACGACCGGGTCGATCTACGCCGTGAAGGCCCCGGACACGGCTGCCCGGGACGCGGCGCTCAACCCACCGGGCGAGTGGAACACCTTCGAGTTGCTCGTGGAGGGCGAGCGGCTCCAGGTCTGGCTCAACGGCGTGAAGATCAATGACTTCACCAACACCGACCCCGCCCGCTCGCTCGCCGGCCACGTCGGCATCCAGAATCACGGCACGGGGGACGACGTATCGTTCCGCAACGTCCGGATCAAGGAGCTGGGCGGCAGCCCGCCACCCACCCCCGGCGCGGGTTCGGTCGTGGGGCTCGCGGGCAAGTGTCTGGATGTCCGTGACGGCAGCTCGGCGGACGGGGCGGCGGTGCAGATCTCGTCGTGCACGGGCTCGGCGAGGCAGCAGTGGACGGTGACGCCGGGGTCCACGGTCAAGGCGCTGGGCAAGTGCCTGGATGTCAGCGGTAACAGCACGGCCGACGGGGCGAAAGTCCAGTTGTGGTCCTGCCACGGTGGTGCCAACCAGAACTGGCAGGCGTCTGCTGACGGGTCGCTGCGCAGCCCGCAGTCGGGCAAGTGCCTGGACGTGTCGGGCGCCAACTCCTCGGACGGCACCCTCGTGCACCTGTGGTCCTGCAACGGCGGAGCCAACCAGAAATGGACCCTGCCCTGAGCTGACGCGGC
Source organism: Streptomyces sp. NPDC012466 (assembly GCF_042955215.1). NCBI lineage: Bacteria > Bacillati > Actinomycetota > Actinomycetes > Kitasatosporales > Streptomycetaceae > Streptomyces > Streptomyces sp. NPDC012466. The sequence goes on from NZ_JBIBEQ010000004.1 coordinate 495,824, forward strand.
ACGCCGGAAGGGCCACCTGCCACTGGGCGGTGGCCCTTCCGGGTTCTCAGGCGAGGAGAGGCACGGCGCCGCCGCTCAACGGCGGCTCCACTGCTGATTGGTGCCGCCGTGGCAGGTCCAGAGGGTGATTCTGGTGCCGTTGGCGGTGCCTGCGGCGTTGGCGTCGAGGCACAGTCCGGAGTGGACGCCGGTGATGGTGCCGTTGGGGTTGACGTTCCACTGCTGGTTGTTCTGGCCGTTGCAGTCCCAGATGACGACCGGGGTGCCGTTGGTGGTGCCGCGTCCGCTGGCGTCCAGGCACTTGCCGCCGGAGAGGGTCAGTTGTTTGCCTGCGGTGTAGGTCCAGGTCTGGCCGGCCGCGCCGGTGCAGTCCGAGAGTTGGGTCTGGGTGCCGTTGGTGGTACTGGAGCCGGGGACGGTCAGACAGCGGCCGGACTGCGTACCCACGATCTGCTGAGCCATGGGGGACGGCGGGGTGGTGGGCGGCGTCGTGTCAAGGCCGAAGAAGCGGATGATCTCCGCGGTCTCGTCCGGCAGACCGTGCCCCCGGCCTTGCAGGCTGATCGCCTCGACCGGCGCGGCGCCGCTCGAACTGCCGTAGCGGGTGCGGGTGTAGCCGGCCTTCGGCGAGTCGGTGAGCACGGGCGTCTGGCCGAGGCCGTGCACGTTCGTCCACTGCTTGACCTGCTCCCCGAAGTTGGGGTACCGCAGGACGTCGTCGTCGGTGCCGTGCCAGATCTGCATCCGGGGCCGCGGCCCGGTGTACCCCGGGTAGGCGCCCCGCACCAGGTCACCCCACTGCTGCGGGGTCTTCGTGATCCGCCCCTGAGCGCAGTCGGCGTTCCACTCCGAGCCGTTGGCCGTGGCGAAGCAAGCGAACGGCACGCCGGCGATCGAGGCACCCGCGGCGATCACGTCCGGATAGAGGCCGAGCAGGACGTTGGTCATCATCGCCCCGGACGACTCACCGACGGCGAAGATCCTGGCGGGATCCACGGGGAACCGCTGCTTCACGTAGTCGACCATCGACATGATCCCGACCGGGTCACTGCCTCCGCCGCGCCGCAGCGCCTGTGGCGACGCGACGTCCCAGCACTTGCTGCTGCGCGTCACCGACGGGTAGATCACGATGTAGCCGTACCGGTCCGCCAGCGAGGCGTACGGCCTTCCGGCGTGGAAGGCCGGGCCACTTCCCCCGCAGTAGTGCGAGGCGACCACGACGGCCGGCCGCGCCGCCAGGCGGTCCGGCACGTACAGGTACATGCGCAGGTTCGTCGGGTTGGCGCCGAAGCCGGTGACCTCGACGAGCGTGGCCGCGGCCGCCGGCGCCGCGACCGCCGGCCGGACGAGCGACGCCACAGCGATGGCGAGCACCGCGGCGACCGCCATGAAGATCCTTCTCATTTCCGGGCTCCTCGGTCATCGGTAAGACCACGGTGATGGAGTGGTGCGCCCAGGCTCGCCACGGAGCAAGTGAAGGCGGCACGTGATGTCACGTGCCGCCTTCACTTGTGCGCCTATGCTCGCGTCCAGCGCTGGTTGGCGCCGTCGTGGCAGTTCCACACGATGACCGCGGAGCCGTTGGCGGTGCTCGCGCCGTTGACGTCCAGGCACAACCCGTTCTGACCGTTGCGGATCGTGCCGTTGCCGTTGAAGACCCACTGCTGGTTCGCGCCACCGTTGCAGTCCTGGATCTGCACCCGCGTGCCGGCGGCGGCGTCGGCCGGGACGTGCACGCACTTGCCCAGCACCTGCAGCGCCGCACCGTTCTGGGTGAACCGCTGGTTGGCGTTGCTGTGGCAGTCCCAGATGATCATCGGTGTGCCGTTGGCCGCGTTCTCGCCGTTGACGTCCAGGCACCGGCCCGAACCCTGGTTGGTCAGCCGGAACGTGGTCGGGTTCGGCGGGTTGGGCGTCGTGTCGTCGAACTGAGTGAAGAAGTTCCACACCACCGCTCGGGTCCACGACCTCTCACCCGGTTCGTAGTCGCCGGCCGATCCATCGACTGGACCCGGCGTATGACCCGCGTCGAACGCGGCCCATGCCACGGGGTAGCCGGCGCGGCAGCCCGAGTAGGTCGTGACGACGTGCGTGAGGCTGCCCCGTGCCGGCTCCGGCGGGTTCTGGGGAGTGCAACCGTTGTTCCGCACGAACCTGTCCCGCAGCGAACGTCCTGTGGAGATCGGGAGCACCGGGTCCCGCAAGCCGTGCAGTCCGATGTACGCGACCGGCTGGGTACCGCCGTTGCACCCGCTCAACTGTCCGCCCGCGTAGACGGCGACGGCGCGGAACACTGTCGGCCGGGCGCACGCGAGGGCGAAACTCATGCCGCCTCCGTAGCTGAAGCCCCCGGCGAAGCGCTGGTTGGTGTCGACACACAGGCCCGCGTCGATCTGCCTGATCATGTCGTCCACGAAGGTCAGATCCTCGCCATTGGAGTTGGCCCAGCCGTTCCCGAGGCCCTGTGGTGCGACGAAGATCGCGCTGTCGTTCGAGATCGCCCGCAGGCCGTAGTACGACCAGGAGTATCCGCTGGTACCGCCCGAGTCGACGTCGCCTGCGGTGCCGCCGTTCCAGTGGAAACCGAAGACCAGTCGGTACGGGCGGTTGTTGTCGTAGTTGGCCGGCAACCGCAGGATGTAGTTCCGCGTCTTGCCGCTGCTCTGGATCGAGCGCGGACCACTCGACAGCGTGGGGGGCTTGCCACATCCGGCGCTCGCGGTGAGGGAGGGGGCCTCGGCGGCGGCGGACGTCTGCGCGATGCCGTTGATGCCGGCCGCGGCGAGTAAGAGGGTGACGGCCGAGGCGATCAGCGTGCGCCATCGGTGACGATTGTTGCCTTGTCGCATCACGTTTCTCCGTTCAGGGATGCAGTGACTCAGCGGTAGCCGGCGGCGACGATGTTGGCTTGTACCGCGTTCTCGGTTGCGTCGGACGGGTATCCGGACACCATCGCGCCCTCGTAGAAGGTGCCGGCGCTGAGGTTCGCGCCGCCGCCGGGCTTGCAGCAGTCACCACCGCTGCCGAGGATGATGGCGCCCTGCTTCTTCATGGGGCTGTAGCCGGGCGGAAGCGCGCCGTCCCAGAGCGTTGTCAGGCTTCCGGTCTGGCCGTTGCCGCCCTTGAGTGCGAAACGGCTCGTCCCGTTGTTCTTCAACATCGCCGTCACGAACTTGCTGGTGAAGGCCCGCTGGTTCGCGTTCCAGGTCTGACTGCCACCGGAGTAGAGCCCCCATTCGAGGTCGGCCTGGACCCATGGGCCGGAGCCGGCGCAGCCGCCGAACCAGCACTGGGTGCTGAAATTGATCGCGTCCATCGCCCCGGCCGCGTCGGCCGCCCGGGTCGTCTCACTGTTGCCGTAGTCGAAGCAGCAGCCGCCGTTGACATGGGTGCCGCTGGTCACCATGTACATGCCTTCGGGGGCGCTGCCGGTCGGCACACCGGTCAGGTGACCGTCCCGCCAGTAGCTGTTGCCGGGGTTGATGTAGAGCGAGTAGGCCTTGCTGCCGCCGACCGCCAGCGACTCCGACGTCGCGGTGGCCGGGCGGCTCTGGCTGGATCCGGGAACCACACTCGATCCCTGGTACCACAGGTCGTTCCCGCGGCCGGACTGGTCGTAGACGACGGTGATGACACAGGTGGTCCCCGCGCAGAACGAGTCCTGCGTCGTCGCGTCGGCGGCGCCACCCGCGCTCCGGACGCCGATGTTCCGGGTCGTGCTGTCGGACGCGCGCCGGACCTGGTAGAGGTTGCCGTCGTAGGTGCCGTAGAGCGCTCGTACGGTGCTGTGGGCGGCGATGCAGGGGGTGCCGCCCGAGGCGTAGATGTCGCACGTGCCCGCGCCGCCCGGCACCGGCGGGTTCGGCGGCGGGGTCGGCGAGCTCCACTGCTGGTTGGTGCCGCCGTGGCAGGTCCAGAGGGTGATTCTGGTGCCGTTGGCGGTGCCGCCGGCGTTGGCGTCGAGGCACAGTCCGGAGTGGACGCCGGTGATGGTGCCGTTGGGGTTGACGTTCCATTGCTGGTTGTTCTGGCCGTTGCAGTCCCAGATGACGACCGGGGTGCCGTTGGTGGTGCCGCGTCCGCTGGCGTCCAGGCACTTGCCTCCGGAGAGGGTCAGTTGTTTGCCTGTGGTGTAGGTCCAGGTCTGGCCGGCCGCGCCGGTGCAGTCCGAGAGCTGGGTCTGGGTGCCGTTGGTGGTGCCGGCGCCGGGGACGGTCAGACAGCGGCCGGACTGCGTGCCCACGATGGGGGCGCTCTGCCCGGGCTCGATCGGGGCCGCCACCGCGGTGGCTCCGACGGCGACCAGCGCCAGGGCGGTGCCCAGCGCGGACAGCCGTCCGTACCGGCGGGGCCGAGGTATCCGAAACACCATGGCGGTTCCTCACCTGTTCGTAGGGTGGGATGCCCGGCGCGCAACGGCGCCGGGCATCCCGTCCGGACGGGCTACACGGCGGTGAACCGCCACTGTTGGTTGGTGCCGCTGTGGCAGCTCCATTGCAGGAGTCGTGCGCCGTCGGCCGTCGAGCCGCCGTTGACGTCGACGCACAGTCCACTGGGGAGGCTCTTCATCGTGTACACACCCCCCGTGGTCGACGGGGTGACGAGGAACTTCTGCGGGTTGCTGTTGTCGCAGGTGGACTGCTGCAGGAACGCGCCCTGGGCGGTGGACCCGCCCGTGACGGCGAGGCACTTGTCGCTGTGCGCCGCCTTCAGGTAGATGGCGCCGCCACCGGCGTCGACGGCCTGCCACTTCTGGTTGTTGCCGCCGGTGGCCGGCCACTGGACGATCTGGGCGCCGTCAGCGGTCGAGGCGTCGCTGACGTCCATGAATTTGCCGCTGTGCTGCGCCGCGACCGTCCAGGTTCGGCCGGCCACGCCGCCACCGCCGCCGCCCGGTTCGCCGACCCCGTTGCCGCCGAAGGTGAGCGAGTCGAGGTCGAACCAGTTGTTCGCGGTGCCCTTGAACACCAGGTAGAGCGAGTGCGAGCCGGCGAGATCGGCTGTGTTCACCGCCGGCGTGGACTGGTAGGTGTTCCAGCCGCCGGTGCTGGGCACCGGTGTCGTGGCCAGGAGCGTGCCGGTCGGGGAGTCGGCGCGCAGCTCGATCGATCCGCCCCCGCCCGGCGACGACAGGCGGTAACGCACGCTCGTGACGCCCGACAGGCTCATCGGTTTGAACGCGATCCAGTCACCGTCGGAGATGTTGCCGACCCTTTTGCCGCTCTCCGCGCCGGCCTGCTCGACGATCTGCACACCCGACTGGTCCGTGTAGAACTCGGCCTGCTTGTGCTTGGGCTGGAGGATCGCCTGGGCGTAGCCGGTGAGCGGGTTCGCACCGCCGGGACCTCCGTCGTCGGTGTAGCGGGCGTTGAGGACGTAGTACAGGTTGGCGCCGTCGGGGTGCCCGCCCAGCAGCGACGTGTCGATGGTGCCCGAGCACCCCGGGTAGTCCGTGGTCTCGTGCTGGTGGTCGTCGTGACCGAGGGCGGGGTTGACGAACACCTTGGCGCAGTCGACGGGCGCGCCGCCGGGGTCCGAGACGGACACCTTGTACGGGACGCGGTCGCCGAAGTCCAGCATGCCGCCGTCGGACGGAATCGTGATGGTGACCTTCGGTGCGGTGTTGCCCACGGTGATCGGCACGTTGGCGAAGGCCGTCCTGCCGGTGTTGTCGGTGACTTTGAGCTGGGCGGTGTAGTTGCCGTTGGCGGTGTAGGTGTGTGACGGGTTGGCCGCCGTGGACGTGGTGCCGTCGCCGAACGTCCAGTGGTAGCCGAGCGTGCTGCCGGGATCCGGGTCTGTGGACCCCGCGCTGCTGAACTGCACGTTCAGTGGCGCGTCCCCGTTGGTGGGCGTTCCGGTGGCTTTGGCGATCGGCGATCGTCCGCCGTGGTTGTAGTCGATGCGGTAGAGACCCGAGTCGTTGTTGCCGCCGGAGAAGTTGTTGCCCCATTCGAGCAGGTACAGCGAGCCGTCGGGCCCGAACTCCATATCCATCGGCTTGATGAACTTGGCGGCGGGCATGAAGGGGTTGGTCCGGGTGACCGCGGTCGCGGAGTCGAAGTGGACCTCCTTGACGGTGTGGCGCGACCACTCGTAGAAGAAGTGGACCCCGTCGTAGTAGGGCGGGAACTTCGTCTCGGACGGGTTCGCGGCGTTGTAGCGGTAGACCGGTCCGCCCATCGGCGCCGAGCCGCCGGAGCCGAGCTCGGGGAAGTCCGGGGAGACGTCGTAGCCGTACCACATGTTCGGCGCGACGATCGGCTTGAGGTTGGTCAGGCCGGTGTTGTTCGGCGAGTTGTTGACCGGCGCGGTGCAGTTGAACTTGGCGCCGACGACGCCGGTGCTCGGGTTGTAGGGCGCGTAGGCCTGGTTGTTGCCGTGGCAGAACGGCCAGCCGTAGTTGCCCGGGGCCTTGATGACATTGAGCTCGACGAGCCCTTCGGGGCCGCGGTTCGTCGCGGGGCCGCCCCGGTCCGGGCCGTAGTCGGCGAGGTAGACCCACCCGTTGTCCGGGTCGATCGAGAAGCGGAACGGGTTGCGGAAGCCCATCGCATAGACCTCCGGCCGGGTCTGCGCCGTGCCCTGCGGGTAGAGGTTGCCGGCCGGGACGGTGTAGCCGCCACCGGCCGACGGCCGGATGCGCAGGAGCTTGCCCCGCAGGTCGTTGGTGTTGCCGGCGGTGCGGGCGGCGTCGAGGTTGGCCTTGCCCTGCCGCCAGTCCAGCGGGGCGTAGCCCTGCCAGTTGGAGTCGAGGTTCGGTGGGACGTCGTCCCCGGTGCCGATGTAGAGGTTCTTGTCGGGGCCGAACTCGATGTAGCCGCCCGTGTGCCCGGGTTCGGCGAACGTGCGGTCACGGGTCGCGGGGATGTCGATGATCGTCACCTGGCTCGACATGTTCAGGGTGTCGCCGGTGAGCGTGAACCGGGAGACCCGGTTGATGTCGTTCGGGACTCCGGCCGGGGAGTGATACAGGTACACGTAGCCGTTGCTGGCGAAGTCGGGGTCGAGCGCCAGTCCGGTGAGGCCGTCCTCGCCGCCGGTGTAGACGCTGAGCGTGCCTGCTGTCACGGTCTTGTTCGTGGTCGGTTTGAAGATCTTCAGCTGCCCGCCCCGCTGGACGTAGAGCACCCGCCCGTCCGGGGCGACCGCGAGTGCCATCGGGTCTGCGGTGTTGTCGTCGAGGGTGCGCTTCTCGAAGTTGCTCCACACGGTGCCGCCGCAGTCGCCGGGCTCGTTGCCGGCCGCCCACTTGACGCCCCCGAGGACGTGGTTGCGGAAATGGGTCTCGCTGTACGCCGCGCTGGTGTGCCCCATGGCGGTGGCCCACACGCGGCCGCCGCCGGTGGAGCGGCACCAGGAGATGGGGTGGTCCGGCCCCATGGCGCGGGAGCCCGGGTTGTACGTGCGCTCGTCCGCGGTGACCAGGACGTGGACGTTACCGCGGGGGTTGCGGTCGAAGTTGTACCACTCCTCGCTGCGGTTCCAACGGTCCGGCAGGCCGGCCGTCGACGGGTGCTTCTTGTCCGCGACGACGGCGGTGCCGGGCAGCACGCCGGGGGAGTGCTCCGGCATGTGAGCGCCGCCGTTGATGGTCTGGTCCCACCACGGGTACTCGTTCTCGACGCCCATGTCCGTGGCGTTGTGGATCGCGACGATGCCCTTGCCGCTGGCGAGGTAGCCCTCGACCGCCTGACGTTGGGCCGCCGTGGTCCACACCATTCCCGAGGTCTGGAACATGATGAGCACGTCGAAGGTGGCGAGGTTCGCCGGGGTGAAAACGCTCGCGTCCTCGCTGTGGACCAACTCGAAGTTGTTGGCCGCCGCTTGCTCCCGGAACATCGCGAGGCCGGCAGGGATCGAATCGTGCCGGTAGCCGGTTGTCTTCGTGAAGACCAGCGCTCGGAAGGCCGGCGCCGCTGACGCCGGTGGGGCGATGACGAGCGACAGGAGCACGCTCGCGATCGCCCCCAGGACAAATATGATGCGACGCATGCCGTCTCCTATTTCGGCGGAGCAACGATGGCATGACCACGGGCATGCGCCGGCCGCACCTCCGATGCGCCGGAGTGCCTGAGCGCGTCGTAGGCACGCGTGTGCCGTCAGCTCGTCATCCCGTCCGCCGTGACGGGCAGTCAAGTCCCTACGGAAGAGAGGGGGGCGTCACACCAGATGCGACCGTCTCCCGTGATCTGCCGGCCAGCATGCAGCGGCCTATCACAACAGTCAATATGCTTCGGGTGCGGCCGATTCCATAACACATTTTGCGCATCAATCATCGCCGGTTCGGCAGCGACTGTCGTCGGATCGATGCCATAACGCATTTTGTGCATCAGTCGTCGCGGCTGGGCGCGCGACCGTGGCCGGACCGATTCGATAACAGATTTTTGCGTATCAACCGCTGCCGACCAATCGCCGGTCCGCATTGAGCAGTTCTCACGGCTAATGGCCACCGAGATGTCCGGTGCTATTGCCAGGCGCTCATCGAGGCATTTACCCTCGGGGCCGCGATGTCGCCATCGCGTCCGGAGAAAGTTCGCGGCTATTCGACGATAGCTCAGCTATCGGTGGCTCAATCCTGCTGACGACGCGAATGTAGAGGGTCCCACCATGTCTGGCCTGCTGCCGTCACCGCTGCTCGCTCTGCGAGGCATCGGCAAGTCGTTCCTCGGCGTGCGGGTGCTCGATGGCGTCGACCTCCAGGTCCGGCCGGGTGAGGTGCACGCGGTCGTCGGCGAGAACGGCGCCGGCAAGTCCACGCTCATGAAGGTGGTGTCCGGCGTCCACCAGCCCGACGAGGGAACGGTCGAGTTCGCCGGCGCACCGCGGACGTTCCGCAGCCCGCGTGAGGCCCGACAGGCCGGTATCGGCATCGTCTACCAGGAGCTGACGCTGCTGCCCGAGCGCACGGTCGCGGAGAACGTCTGTCTGGGCCGCGAGCCCCTGCGCCGCGGGCTCGTCGACCGCAGGGCGATGCTCAGCCATACCGCGGGGCTCCTCGCCTCGATCGGGGAGGGCTCGTTACCGCCCGACACGCGCGTGGGACGACTCGGCGTGGCGCAGCAACAGGTGGTCGAGATCGTCAAGGCGCTCTCCCTCGACGCGCGGCTGCTCATCATGGACGAGCCCACCGCGGCTCTCGCCGACCACGAAGTCGACCAGCTCTACGCGCTCGTGCGACGGCTGCAGGAGCACGGGATAGGCGTGCTGTACGTCTCGCACCGCCTCAAGGAGGTCTTCGACCTGTCCAGCCGGATCACGGTGCTCAAGGACGGCCGGGCGGTGGCGACCCTGGACACCGCGGACACCAGCGCCGATCAGCTGGTGCGCCACATGGTCGGCCGCGAGCTGTCGAGCTACTACCCCGGCCCGGCGAAGCCACAGGAGCTGGGCCCGGTGCGGCTGACTGTCCGGGGCGGAGGCAACCGGAAGCTGCGCGGCATCGACCTGCGGCTGCGCGCCGGCGAGGTGCTCGGCGTCGGCGGCCTGCAGGGTTCCGGCCGGTCGGCGTTGGCCCGCGCACTGTTCGGCGCCGCACCGTTCAGCACCGGCCAGGTGACCGTCGACGGAGCGCCGGTCCGGCTGCGCTCGCCCCGCGCCGCGATACGGGCCGGTATCGCCTACGTCTCCGAGGACCGCAAGGATGAAGGGATCGTCGCCGGGCAGTCGGTGCTCGACAACGCGCTGCTGGCCGGCCGCGCCGTCCGCCCGGGCCGGCTCGGCCGCGGTGCCCGGACCGCGCGGGTCCGGGAACTGCTCGCGGCCGTCGAGCTTCGCTCCGCAGGGGAGGACCAGGAGATCCGATTCCTGTCCGGGGGCAACCAGCAGAAGGTCGTGCTGGCCAGGTGGCTCGCGCTCGCCCCGGGCATCCTGCTCTTCGACGAGCCGACCCGGGGCATCGACGTGGGCGCCAAGTCGGCGATCCACGATCTCGTCCGCCGGCTGGCCCGCGACGGCGCCGCCGTGCTGATGGTCTCGTCCGAGCTGCCCGAGCTGCTCGGCATGAGCGACCGGATCATCGTCATGCGCGACGGCCGGATCGCCGGTGAGCTGCCCGCCGGCGCGACAGAGGAGGATGTCGTCGCCCTGGCGGTCGGCACCGTGGGGGAGGCGGCCGGATGAGCGGCGCGCTGTCCTTGTCTGCCCGGCGGACGCCGCCCGGCGTTTTCGTCGCCCTGGTCCTCACCCTGACGATCGGTTGGCTCATCGTCAGGGTCGACGGCGGCCGGCTGTTCAGCCTGCCGACGACGGTGAGCCTGCTGCACGTCGCCGCCGGTCTGGGCCTCGTCGCGGTCGGCCAGACGCTGGTCATCGTCGGGGGCTCGCTGGACCTGTCCGTGGCGTACGTGGTCAGCCTGAGCACCCTCGTCGCCGCCGAGACCATGGCCGGTGACGACGGTGCGCTGCTGCCGGCGATCGGCCTGACGCTCGCCGTCAGCGCCACGATCGGCCTCGTCAACGGTCTGCTCGTCACCAGAGCGCGGATCAACCCCTTCATCGCGACCGTCGGCGTCGGACTGCTGCTGAAGGGATACCTCGACAACGGATACGACGGCCCGGCCGGCAAGACCGCGCCCGCCCTGGTGCAGGGCCTGGGGTACCAGCGCGTCGGCCCGGTGCCGCTGTCGTTCCTGCTGCTGCTCGCCGTCGCCGCCGCGGCCTGGTTCGTGCTGGCGCGCACCCGCTTCGGCCACCACCTGATCGCCGTGGGCGGTGACCCGGAGGTCGCCCGGCTCTCCGGCGTGCGGGGCAGCCGGGTCCTCGTCACCGCCCATGTGCTGTGCGCCCTCTGCGCCGGCCTCGCCGGGGTCTACCTCGCCAGTCGGCTCGGCGCCGGCGCACCGAGGGTGGGCACCGAGGGACTGTACGACCTGGAGTCGATCGCCGCGGTGGTGCTCGGCGGCACCGCCCTGGCCGGCGGGCGCGGCGGCGTCGTCGGCACGGTCGGCGGCGTGCTGCTGCTCGCGAGCATCGACGCCGTCTTCAACCAGCTCGAGGTCGACGCGTTCTTCAAGCAGGTGATCCGTGGCGTGATCATCATCGCGGCGGTCGCCGTCTACGCCCGCCGGGCGATGCGAAAGGCGTCATAGCATGCAGATCGCGCGCCCACTGCGGCTCCTCACGTTCCGCTCCGGCGGTCTCGCACCGATCGTCGTGATCCTGGCGGTGTTGCTGGTTCTGCTGACCGCCCGCCAACCGGACTTCCTCTCGCCGCCGTCGCTGATGTCGTTCCTCGGCCGCTCCGCGCCGGTCGTCCTGCTCGCCGCCGGCCAGTACTTCGTGATCGTCTCCGGCGAGTTGGACCTGTCCGTCGGCTCCCTGGTCACCGCGCAGGTGGTCGTCGCGGCCCGGCTGATCGACGGCGATCCGTCGGCCGGCTGGCCTGTCGCCGTGCTCCTGCTCGCGTTCGGCATCGCCGTCGGCCTCGTCAACGGCCTCGTCACCACGCGGCTGCGGGTGCCGTCGTTCATCACGACCCTCGGGATGTTCCTGATCCTCGTCGGCGCCGTGTACCTGTGGACCAACGGTGCCCCGAAGGGCGGCCTCTCCGAGGAGTTCCGCAGGCTCGGCCGGTCGGCGTTCGAGGACGTGCCCGCGCTGGGCCGGATACCGTACGCCCTGGTCGTCCTGCTGGCGGCGGCCGCTCTGTCGCTGGTGCTGACGCGGTCGGACTTCGGCCGCACCCTGGTCGCCGTCGGCGGCAACCCGCGCACCGCCGGGCTGAGCGGCGTGCGCGTGTGGCGCGCCAAGACCATGGCGTTCGTCCTCAGCGGACTCGCCGCCACGCTCGCGGCGGTCCTGATCGGCGGGTACAGCGGAGTGTCGTTCCAGGCCGGTGCCGGCCTGGAGTTCGGCGCGATCACCGCGGCGGTCCTCGGCGGTGTCGCTCTGGGCGGGGGCCGCGGTTCGGTCGTCGGCGCGATGCTGGGCGCGCTGACCCTCGAGACGCTCTTCACGCTCATGAACTTCTACGGCGTTTCCGGCGCCCTCAAACCGACCGTCCAGGGCGCGATCATTCTGCTCGCCGTGGCGGCGGCTTCCTTCCGTCTCCCGTCCAGATGAAGGGGATTCAGTGAGGCACTCCATGACGGTGCTGGCCGTGAGCACCTTACTGGTGCTGGCCGGCTGCGCCACCGACGAGCCCACCACCGGCACATCGGGTTCGCCCTCCGCGGGCACCGGGTCGGGCACCGGCAAGCAGTCGAAGTTCTTCGTGAAGGCCGACTACGACAAGCAGCTCGCGCTGCTGGATACCGCGCCCACCGGGCCGGCCGGCAAGCCCTGGGAACAGGCGCTCGACCCGGCGATGGTGGAGACCGCGAAGTTCAAGAAGCCCGGACCGTACAAGATCTGCTTCTCCAACGCGGGGCTGAACAACCCCTGGCGCCAGGTCGGTTTCAAGACCATGCAGGCCGAGGTCGACACGCACCGTGGCCGGATCTCCGATTTCGTCCACGTCGATGCCGAAGGCAAGGACCAGAAGCAGATCGCCGACATCAACGACCTGCTCGGCAAGGGCTGCCACGCGCTCATCGTCTCGCCGAACACCACCGCGACGCTCACCCCGGCCGTGGAGGCCGCCTGCCGGAAGGGCCTGCCGGTCATCGTCTTCGACCGCGGCGTCGACACGACCTGCCCGGTGACGTTCATCAACCCGATCGGCGGCTACGGATTCGGCCACGTCGCGGCTGAGTTCGTCACCCAGAAGACGAAGCGGGGCGGCAAGGTGCTCGCACTGCGCATCCTGCCCGGCGTCGACGTGCTGGAGACCCGTTGGTCCGCGGCGAAGGTCGCCTTCGACAAGGCGGGTGTCGACGTCGTCGGCGTCGAGTTCACCGACGGCGACCCGGCCAGGACGAAGAAGATCGTCAACGACTACATCCAGCGGTACGGCACGATCGACGGCGTCTGGATGGACGCCGGGGCGGTCGCGGGCGCGGCGGTCGAGGCGTTCGAAGACGCCGGCAAACCCGTGCCGCCGATCAACGGCGAGGACCAGCTCGACTTCCTGAAGCTGTGGAAGGACAAGAAGCTCACGGCGATCGCCCCGACGTACCCGACCTACCAGTGGCGCACCCCGATCATCGCCGCGCTGAAGATCCTCGGCGGCGAGCGGGTGCCGAACCCGTGGAAGCTGCCACAGCCGACCATCACCCAGGACAACCTGGACGAGTACGTCGACCCCGACATGCCGCCGCTGCACTACGCGATGTGCGGCTGCACGGACCTGCCCGGTTATCCGCGGCGCTGGAAGTAGTCCGGTGTACACCATCGGTGTCAACCCGTGGGTCTGGGCCTCGCCGGTCGACGACGAGGCCATGGCCGAGCTGGTGCCGCGGATCGCCGCGTTCGGTTTCGACGCGGTCGAGCTGCCGATCGAGCAACCCGGCGACTGGGACCCGGCCCGCACCCGGGACCTGCTGGCGGCGTACGGCCTGCGCGCGGTCGGCGTCTGCGCGGTCACCTCGCCCGGACGTGACCTCGTGAACGCCCCGCCGGAGGTCGTCGCCTCCACCGCGGTGTACCTGAAAACGTGTGTGGACAGTGCGGTGGCCGTCGGCGCGCCCTGCGTCGGCGGCCCGGTCTACGCCGCGGTGGGGCGGACCTGGCGCATGTCACCGGGGGAGCGCGCGGCCTGCTACGCGGACGTCCGCCGCGCCCTGCGGCCGGTGGCCGACTACGCGGGGGAGCGGGGCGTGAGCATCGGCGTGGAGGCCCTCAACCGCTATGAGACGAGTGTCGTCAACACGGTCGACCAGGCGGTGGAGCTGATCAACGGCCTGCCCGCGAACGTCGGTCTCATGATCGACACCTATCACATGAACATCGAGGAGGCCGACCCCTACGAGGCGCTCGTCACGGCTGGTCCCCACCTCAAGCACGTCCAGGTCAGCGGCACCGACCGCGGCACTCCGGGCGCCGACCACTTCGACTGGCCACGCTTCCTCGCCGGCCTGGCCACGACCGGCTACGGCGGCGCGGTGTGCATCGAGTCGTTCACCGCGCAGAACGAGGCCATCGCTACCGCGGCCTCGATCTGGCGGCCGCTCGCCCCGTCGCAGAACGCCCTCGCCCGTGACGGGCTGTCCTACCTCCGGACCGTCCTCCAAGGACTGGAAAACGCTCCCTCGACCGGTTGACAGGGGTGGCTTTGGTTTCCGAACGACGTCATACGTCATACGCATCGGCCCACGGGAAACCGCACCACGGTCCGACCGGTCCGTGCACCGACCGCCGTACGACTCGTCGACAGTACGACGATCGGCGCCGAGTCAGGCGCGACGCCCACGCCCGAACATCGTGCCCCCTCTGCGAGCCCTCGTCCCCGCACGCCGAGCAGCCCGGACGCGCCGTCCTCCCCTTCCGTCCCGGAACCCACAAGGAGAAAACGTGTTCACAACCCCCACGATACGAAGGCGGCTTCTCGCCGTAGCCGCAACGGCCGGTTTGACCGCGACCGCCGTGACGGCCTTCCCCGCGCCCGCATCCGCAGTTCCCCTCACGTTGCACGTCTCGCCGTCCGGCACCGGTACCGACTGTTCCAGCGCCCAGCCGTGCTCACTGACAGCCGCGCAGGCGGCGGTGCGGTCGCTCAACGACACCATGTCGGACGACATCGTGGTGCAGTTGGCCGACGGTGTGTACCGGCTGGCCCAACCCTTGCGGCTGACGGCGGAGGACTCCGGCTCGGGCGGCCACACGGTCGTGTGGCGGGCCGCCCCGTCGGCGCATCCGGTGATCACCGGTGCCCGGGCGGTCACCGGCTGGTCGGTGGCCGACGCAGCCAAGAACATCTGGAAGGCCGACGTGCCAACCGGTCTCGATACCCGGCAGCTCTTTGTCGACGGCGCCGTCGCCACCCGGGCACGCACGCAGGTGAACAGGGCCGATTTTACGGCCACCAGCGCCGGAATGAGGTTTTCGGGCGGTGCGCTGAGCTATCTGAACAACCTGGCCGACCAGAGCCGGATCGAGGTGGAGAGCGTCAACTCCTTCACCGACCGGTACTCGCCGGTGCAGAGCATCAGTGCGAACTTCATCACGATGCAGCAGCCGGCGTGGAACAACAACAACTTCGGCTACGACACCCTCATGCGGCCGCACCGGGCCGGTCCGTTCTACCTGTCCAACGCGTACGAGTTCCTGGACTCGCCCGGCGAGTGGTACCTCAACCCCAAGGCCGGAGCCCTGTACTACATCCCCCAGGCCGGGCAGAACATGAGCACCGTCAGCGTGGAACTGCCGACGCTGCAGTCGCTGGTGAACCTCGGGGGCACGTACGGCGAGCCGGCGCACCACATCACGTTCAGCGGGATCACCTTCACCGGTACGAGCTGGCTGGGCCCCAGCAGCAACCAGGGTTACGCAGACCAGCAGACCGGCGCGTACATCGCCGGCAACTGGAGCTGGCCGGGCTTCGACTCCTGCCACAACGGCTGCACGCAGTTCGAGGCCGCCCGGCCGCACTGGCGGCAGATGCCGGCCGCCGTGCAGATCTCCGCCGCCGACACCATCACCTTCAGCGACTCCCGGTTCGTCAACCTGGGCCAGACGGCCATCGGTATCGGCAACGACGCCAACGCGCACGCCAGCGGCGTCGGCCTGGGCGCCCGCGACATCACGGTGACCCGGTCGGAGATCGCCCGGAGCTCAGCCGGTGGCATCCTCGTGGGCGGCGTGCGCGCCGACGCCCACCACCCCAGCGACCAGCGCATGGTCAACAGGGACATCACGATCAGCAACAACCGCATCCACGACCTCGGAGCGGACTACCGGGGCATCGTCTCCGTCCTGACCACGTACGTCACCAACAGCCTCGTCGCCCAGAACGAGGTCTACAACATGCCGTACTCCGGCATGTCGATCGGGTACGGCTGGGGCGCCAACGACGCGGGCGGCAGCAACCACTACGCCAACCGCGGCCTGTACGACTACCAGCCGCGTTACACGACGCCGACCACCGCGTCCAACAACCGGCTCATCGGCAACTACATCCACGATGTCATGCAGCAGATGAACGACGGCGGCTGCATCTACACCCTCGGATGGAACCCGAGCGCGCAGATCAGCCGGAACCACTGTCTGCGGACCAACGGGTACTTCGGGGTGTACTTCGACGAGGGCTCGAAGTACTACACGGCCACCAACAACGTCTTCTCGAACACCGGTACGTGGGCGACGGCCAACTACTGGGGTGGCGAGAACATGGGGAACTGGACCGTCACCAACAACTGGTCGACCAACGGCAGCACGAACATCACCAACGGGGACCGCGGCAACGTGGTCTCCGGCAACGTCACGGTCACCAACGGCAACTGGCCTTCCGGTGCCCAGGACGTGATGGCGTCCGCCGGACCGAAGGACACCCCACCGCCGACAACGCCTCAGCAGATCGTGGGTACGCAGTCCGGCCGCTGTCTGACCGTCCCCGGCTCCGGCACCACCAACGGCACCCAGACCCAACTCTCGGACTGCACCGGCGCGGCCGGCCAGACCTGGACCTACACCACAGGCAAACAACTGACCCTCTCCGGCGGCAAGTGCCTGGATGCCAGCGGACGCGGCACCACCAACGGCACCCCGGTCGTCATCTGGGACTGCAACGGCCAGAACAACCAGCAATGGAACGTCAACCCCAACGGCACCATCACCGGCGTCCACTCCGGACTGTGCCTCGACGCCAACGCCGCAGGCACCGCCAACGGCACCAGGATCACCCTCTGGACCTGCCACGGCGGCACCAACCAGCAGTGGGCACTGCGATAGCGGAACGCCGGCGGCCGGACCGTCGAGCTGCCGGACCCGTCCGCTGCGGAATGCCGGCCGGCTGCAAGCCCCTGTTCTGCCCTCTCGGTCGCATCGTCTCGTGGTCGACGAACGAGGTGGCCGTCAACTGCCACCAAGAGGTGACCACGTGTGCCGCGATGGCATTGGCCTCGCTCGCGGCATGACCCGTCAGTCGCCTCTAGGGCCTGTCGTTTGGATCATGCCGGCGTCGCGGGGCGTGGCACGCACATCTGCCGCGTTGTCGTCGGTTGTCAACGCTCCGCGTTGACGCCCTCCTCCGCCTTGCATCTGCACGCACCACGCCCCGCGCGGGTCGGCCGAGAGGTGCAGTGCCTCTCGGCCGACCTGATCCAAACGACAGGCCCTAACGCCGCAGCCGGGTCGGCTCGCCAGGCCCGCTGCGGCGCACCACCCACGCCTCGGTGATGTGGGTGAACATCGCCTCGGCCGCACCCTTGGGGTCGTGAGCGGCGATCCGCTCGTAGATGCGCCGATGGCCTTGGTTGGACGTGACGCAGAAGACGCGGCCGGTTCGGCCCATGTAACGGGCGGAGTTGATGACCTGGCGCTCCAGCGAACGGACCACGGCACGGCCGATGCGGTTCCCCGACGTCTGCATGACGGTGTCGTGGAACGCCCGGTCCACTTCTTGGTACGAAGCGGGGTCGTCGACGAGCTCATCCATCCGCTCCACCAGACTGCGTAGCTGGTCGATCACCTCGGCGTTCGCCAGGCGGGCGGCGACGTTGGCCATATCGGACTCCAGCACGCGGCGTGTCGCGACGAGGTGATCGAGGATGGCCAGGCTCTCGTCTTCGGCGATGGTCGCGCCGAGGACCAGCTCGTCGAGCATGTTCCACATCGTCGGCGGGGTGACCATCGTGCCGGCGCCCTGGCGGACCTGCACCAGCCCCTTCTCCTGAAGTATCTTCACCGCCTCGCGCACCACGGTGCGGCTGACCGAGAAGGTCTCGCAGAGCACGGGCTCGGAGGGCAGCGGCGAACCGGACGGATGGACTCCACGGACGATCCGCTCCACCAGCTCAGCCGTGACCGCGGCGGCGAGGTTCGCCGGGCGCCGGCTCCAGGCGGGGGCCTCGGAGGCCTCTGCGGATGACTGCGGTACTGCCGTCATGACACCCCCCGGGGCCAGTGCCGTACCACGGATGTGCGCCAACTATAGGGCATCCGGTTGACGTCATACGTCATACGAGTTACATAGGTCATACGAGTTGCGTTCCTTCTCAACCTCAACTGCCGGACAGCCGGCCACCTCAGGAGAGTGGGGCAGCAATGAAGCAGCGAACACTGTGGTCGGTGACCCTGGTTGCCGGGCTCGTTGTCTTAGCCGGCTGCGGAAGCGCCTCCGACCCGGATGTGGCGTCCGGTGGTTCGAAGGGCAAGCTCGTCGTCTGGGACTGGAAGTCCGGCGACGCCGCAGCGTCTTCCTACGTGAAGAAGGCCAAGGCCGACTTCGCCGAGCAGCATCCCGGCGTGACGGTCGAGTTCGTCGCCCAGCCGTTCGAGCAGTACTACACCCTGCTCGGGGCCGCCATCCAAGCCGGCAAGGGGCCGGACGTCATGCTCTTCAACGGCGGCGGACAGATCCGTGACCGCGCGAACTCCCTTCTGGCGTTGGACAAGTACGTCCGTGACGACAAGAAGCGGCTGGCCGGGTGGGAGGCCTTCACCAAGGACAACAAGACCTATGCCGCTCCGGTGACACTGCAAGGTCACCCCATCTACTACAACAAGGCGCTCTACCGGAAGGCAGGGCTGAACCCGGATCAGCCGGCCACCAGTTGGGACGAGTTCGTCACCAACTGCCGGACCATCACCAAGGCGACCGGCGCCAGATGCTTCGCGCAGGGCAACAAGGAAGGCATCGGTATCCAGTTCTTCCTGTCCGGGCTCGGCTCGGGCG
This sequence comes from Streptomyces sp. NPDC012466, assembly GCF_042955215.1. NCBI lineage: Bacteria > Bacillati > Actinomycetota > Actinomycetes > Kitasatosporales > Streptomycetaceae > Streptomyces > Streptomyces sp. NPDC012466. Next base: position 514,536 of record NZ_JBIBEQ010000004.1, read on the forward strand.
TCCTGTCGCCCACGGAGTACGACGACTGGATTGCCGGCAAGCGAGACTGGTCCTCGCCGGCGGTCAAGCGGATCTTCTCGCTCTGGAAAGAGGTCAACGACAAAGGCCTGAACAACAACGGGGCGAACTCGACGGCGATGTTCAACGACGCGTTCGCGGTCTTCCAGTCCAACAAGGCCGCCCACGTCATCGGATTGATGTCGGACGTCGGGCACTGGAAGGACTTCGCGGAATTCCTCGACGCCGACGATGTCGGCGTCATGAAGTCGCCTGTCGTCACACCCGGCGCCATGCCGAGCCTTCCCTACGACGGCGGCATCGGCTACGCCGTCGCGAAGCGGACCAAGGACCCCCAGGCCGCCGCAGACCTGGTGCGCTCCCTGACCTCGACCGACGCCCTGAAGTCGTTCTACGCCGACGCGGGCGCCATCGCGGCCGACCGCACCGTGGACGTCTCGAGCGCCGGCCCGGCCGTCGCCACCATCGTGTCCGAGATCGACGACGGCAAGCCCGCCCTGCACGTCGCCCTGCCGTCCAAGACCGTGGACCTGATGGGGCGGCTGTCCCAGCAACTGCTCAGCGGATCGGTCACGGTCGACGCGGCCGTGAAGCAGCTGGCGGCCTCGGACCAGGCGGGCTGAGGCCATGTCACCGATGGATTCGTCGGTCCGCGCTGCTCGAACAGGGCGGACCGACGGGGCGCGAGCAGGTGAGGCGGCAGGTGGCCGCGGCCCTACGTCGAAATCTCCGCCAGTCCGCAGCGGCCGACGCGCCGAACGCCTCGCCCCCTACGTCCTGGTCGCCCCCGCTGTCCTGATCATCGTGGTGCTCCGCCTCTGGCCCCTCGGACTGGGCGTCAACTTCTCCTTCACCGGTGACGGCGAACGCAACGGCGCCATGGTGGGGCTCGACAACTACGCGGAGCTCTTCGACGACCCGCTGTTCCACACCGCGCTGCGCAACGTCGGACTGCTGGTGCTGCTGCTGCCGGTCGCGGTCGCGATCCCGGGACTGCTCGCCACCTTCATCTACCTGCGGGTGCCAGGACACTCGTTCTTCCGGAGCGTCTACTTCTTCCCGGCTGTGCTCTCACCGGTGATCGTCGGCGCGATCTTCAACCTGCTACTGGCCTTCGACGGTCCGCTGAACGCCGTGCTCGGCGGCTCAGGGGTCGGCCCGGTGGACTGGCTCGGTGACCCCGACGTAGCCATCTTCGCCGTCGTCGGTGTGCACATCTGGGCGACGTCAGGGATGGCACTGGTGGTGTTCCTGGCCGGGTTCGCGACCCTGGACCCCGCACTTCTGGACGCCGCCCGGGTCGACGGCGCCTCGCTCGCGCGAATGATCTGGCACGTCATCCTCCCGGGTCTCTCCCGCACGATCCAGTTCGTCGTCGTCACCACGATGATCGGGATGCTGACCTCGATGTTCGGGCTGCTCTACGTCATGACCAGTGGCGGCCCGGAAGGATCGACCTACCTGCCCGAGTACTACATCTGGGTCCAGCAGGGGCAGATGAGCCGCCCGGCGCTCGCGTCGGCCGCGTCCACCGTCCTCTTCCTCATCATGCTGGTCGTGGGCCTGCTGCAGGTCGGCCTGCTGCGCCGGGCGGGGAGGGAGGACTGATGTCTCGCCCGGGACCGAGCAGATGGCTGGTCACCCTGCCGATGGCGCTCCTCGCCCTGGCGACGATCTACCCGCTGCTGTTCACCGCCAACGTCGCGATGAAGACCCGCCGGGAGTACATCCTCGACCGGTTCTCCCTGGCAAGCACTCTCCGGTGGGACAACCTCAGCGCCGCGTGGAACAGCGTCGGCATGGGGCGGTACTTCCTCAACTCCGTGATCGTGGTGGCCTGCGCGGTAGCGCTGTTACTGCTCATCGGGTCCATGGCCGGGTTCGCGCTGGCCCAGGTGCGGTTCCGTGGCTCGTCCGCGCTGTATCTGGTCTGCCTCGCGGCACTGTTCATCCCGTTCCAGGTGATCATGGTGCCGCTGGCCAGGATCATGGCCGGCGGCGGACTCATCGACACCTATCCGGGGCTGATCCTCGCCTACGTGGCGCAGTTCCTGCCGTTCACCGTCTTCTTGATGACGAGCTACTACCGAGCGGTGCCCACCGAGCTCGTCGACGCCGCACGGATCGACGGCAACACCCTGTACGGCGTCTACCGGCGCATCATGCTGCCGATGGGCGCTCCGGCCCTGCTGTCGGTGGGCATCCTCGACGCGCTGTTCTGCTGGAACGACGTGCTCATCTCGCTGCTGATGATGCCGTCGGCCGACCATCGCACCCTGATGGTGGGCATCACCTCACTGCGCGGCCAGTACTCCGCCGACATCCCCACCTTCGCAGCCGGTGTCCTGATCGCCGGGCTACCCGTGTTGGTGACCTACCTGTTCCTGCAGCGCCAGATCGCTGACGGCGTGACGGCCGGCGCGACGAAGGGCTGACGCATGCGCATCACCGGGTACAGAACCCTGACGACGGTTCAGCGATGGGGCAGGCCTGTCGGTGACGCCAACGGCGTGTACGTCGACGGCGTCGTGCCGGTGCCGGTCGTCATCGTCGAGACCGATGAGGGGATCACCGGAGTCGGCCTGGGACCGCACGTGGAAGCCGAGGTGATTTTCGCCGCCATCGACGGGCAGGACCCGCGCGCGGTGACCGCCCTGTACGACCGCATGCTGCGGCACACCTTCAAAGCCGGGCATGCCGGCGTGGTGTTCGGCACGATCGGGGCGTTCGACACGGCGTTGTGGGACATCAAGGCACAGGCCGCGGGTGAGCCGCTGTGGCGGTTGCTCGGCGGCAACGACCGCGTGGTCCACGCCTACGCCTCCGGTCTGGACATCGGCCTCACCGACGACGAACTCGTCGCCGCCTACCAGAACTACGCCGAACGCGGGCTGAGGGCGGCGAAGCTCAAGGGCGGCCTGGACATCGAGCGTGACCGGCACCGGCTGTCGCTCGTACGCGAGGTATTGACCGAGGCTGCGCACGGGGCCCGGCCGGGGCTCATGCTGGACGCGAACGAGTCCTGGAGCCGCAAGCAGGCGGTACGCCACGTCGGTGAGCTGGAGCGCACCGTCGACCTGACCTGGATCGAGGAGCCGGTCCGGCGCTGGGACGCCGACGGCCTGGCCGCTGTCAGCCGTGGTGTACGGACGGCGGTCGCCAGTGGGGAGAACCTCACCGGCCTCGAGCAGTTCCGCCCGCTGATCGCGGCGGGAGGCGTCGACATCGTCCAGACGGCCGCCGTCTGGGGAGTCACCCACTTCCTGCGTGTCGCCGCGCTGGCGCACGCCTACGACCTGCCGGTCAGCCCGATCGGCAACACGCCTGTCGCGCTGCTGCACGCCGCGACCTCGGTGCCCAACCACCTCGTCAGCGAACTGCAGGACCTGCGGCCGCCGATCGGCGTCGCGATGGACCTGCACGTCGAGGACGGCGCCTTCGTGCTCGGCGACACGCCGGGCCTGGGCATCCGGATCGACGAAACGGTGATGACCGCGGCCCGGCAGCGAACGGCACACGCACCCGACGGACCGCACATACGGCCGGAGCAGGCCGGCCGGCGGCTGCTCGCGGTCACCCCCGAACCATGCCGATCCACCGCGGAAGGGACGTTCGACACCATGGAGATGGAGGATCGATGAAGGCGGTTGTCCACCGCGGGGCCCGCACCCTCGAGATCGAGAGCCGGGTCGCCGAGGCGCCGGCCCCGGCGAAGGGGCGGGGCGGGCGCGGCGTCGCTGGCAACGCCATCGCATCGGGCTGCGTCGCCGCCGACAATACCGAGGTATTCCGCGCGGACCCCCAGCGCAATCAGGCGATCCTCGGCCGGATCCCGGCCGGTGGCCGGAGACGCGCCGACGATCCCGCCGGGGCCACGGTGTTGCTTGCCTCCCCGGCGCCGGATCATGTCGACGGCATCGCTCCTTCCTTTGATGGCGGATGGCCGGGGCGATGATGGACCGCCCAGCGTTACCAGCCGACCGCGCCCGAGTCGATCGTGCCTGCGAACCCGAGGGCGCCGACGAGCGCGGCACCTGGCGCCGCCTTGCTCGAGACAACGTGTATGGACTCGTGATGCGAGCCGACCGAGCCGACGAGACGAGCCTGGTCGTCGCCGCACAGGCCGGCGATGCACGAGCGCTCGACGACCTGGCCGCGACGTACCTGCCGCTGGTGTACGCGATCGTGCGCAGGGCACTGGGTGAGCTTGCGGACGTCGACGACGTGGTGCAGGAGACGATGCTCCGGGCACTTCCTGAGCTGCGCACGCTGCGCGCCCCGGAGTGCTTCCGGCCCTGGCTGGCCACGATCGCGACACGACAGATCAGCACCCATCTGAACCGGCGGCAGGCGGACGCCGAACGGACGGCCTCCCTCGACGAGATGACCGACCCGCCGGACGCCGACGCCGAGAACCTGGCCCTGATCCACGTCGAGCTGTCCGGTCATCGCCGAAAGATCGTACGCGCCAGTCGATGGCTCGGCCCGGACGCCCGGGCCCTGCTGTCGCTGTGGTGGCTGGAGACCGCGGGCCGGCTGACGAGGGCGGAGCTCGCGGCGGCGCTGGGAACGAGCGTGGCTCACGCGGGCGTGCGCGTCCAGAGGATGCGCAACCAGCTGGAGCTGAGCCGGTCACTCGTCGCCGCGCTGGACGCCAGCCCCCGGTGCCCCCAGCTGACCGCCGCGCTGGGGGGCTGGGACGGCGTACCGAGCACGCTGTGGCGTAAGCGCATCACCCGGCACACCCGATCCTGTGCGGACTGCGGCCTGGCCACCGGCGATCTGGTGCCCGTTGAGCGGCTGATCGTCGCCCTGACGCTGCTCCCCGTCCCGCTGGCGCGGTCGGACACGGTGCTCGACAAACCCGCGGTCGCCGGGGCGACCGGGAATTCCGTCGTGATGGGAGCCGAGTCGGCCGAGGGCGGCTCGGGGCTTTCGGCACTACGGCGACCGCGACTCTTCAAGCCGGCCGCCGATAACGAAAACTGCCGCGATTTACACGCGTCCGTCACTTCAATTCGCCGCATGAAAAGGTTATGAGGGGTGGCCGTCAATAGTCCCGCTTCTCCGGTTAGTCGCACGTCAGCTCAGGTCCACATATATCGACGGCTCCCTCTTGAATGGACCATGGCAATCTGTCAATCTTTTAGTCGTCGACGCGTAACGTTCCCCATTCATGACCTGTGAAAGCGGAAGTCAAAAGCGATCGTCAGTCATAGCCCGGGCCAACGGCATGAGCGTGCGCGGCCACACACCGCTCCGGCACGCCCAGCAGCCCGGCTGGGCGCGTGGCCTGTCCGGCGGCGACTACATCTCCCCGCCGCGGCGGATGGGGCTACTCACCCAGATCAACTCCACCTGCTGACCGGAGATTCGGGCGAGGCAGGGGAGCGTGGCTTTCCAGGCGCCACAGCAGCGGCATGACGCTGACATGCTCGCTGCGAGCGATCTGGGAGGGGGCCGGCGCGGTGAGGGCAAGCTCCGCGCCGGCTCGGCCGCCTGCCGCCGGGCGGCCGACATCAACAGCTCCTGCACAGCGCAGACGTGACCAACCGCCACAGGGAAGGCACGACCATGCCCCACACCCATCGCAGGCGCTACCTCGCCCGGACGCTCGCCTGCATCCTTACCGCTCTCAGCACGCTCGCGGTCGTCGAGCAGCAGAGCGCCTCGACGGCCGCCGCCGACACGGCCCAGTTCCGCGGCGTCAACTGGGCCCGACTCGGTGACAACTTCCACGGTGGACCGCTGGTCCTGCACGGGTTGAGCGGCTCCGACAGCTACCAGTCGGTCGTGGCGAAAGCCAACGCCGTCTACACCGGTTTCGAGAACAACCTCGGCGCCAACACCGTCCGGCTCCCGATCAACACCTACACAGTCGGGACGAGCTGGTGGAACGCGTACACGGGCGCGATAGACGCGGCCACCGCGAAGGGATTCAAGGTCGTCCTCTCCTACTGGGACGACGGGGTGGCCGCCCGCGACGGTCGCATCGTCAACCCCAGCGCCTTCGACGCCATGTGGAACACCGTGCTTGCCCGGTACGGCACCAACAACCTCGTCCACTTCGAGCCGATGAACGAACCGGCGGGGCACAGCGCCGCCGAGTGGGCGAACGTGGTGAGCAACTGGATCAGCAGCCGCCCGTCGATTCCGCGGAACCGCATCTTCGTCAGCGGTGCCGGCCTGAACACCGACATCAAATCAATGTGCGCCGACCGCCGCCTTGACGGGACGTTCCTGTCGCTGCACCACTACACGTTCTTCAGCGGCGCGAAGACCTACGACCAGTGGGTGGCGTACCTGCGGAACGCGATCGGCTCCTGCGCCGACCGCACTGTCGTCGACGAGTTCGGCGCGCCGATGGACACCGGGCTCAACTACCACGACGCCGGCAGCACCGACAACTTCATCCGCTACTTCCGGGCCACCACCACGGTGCTCCGGGAACTGCGGATCGGCTCCGTCTACTGGCCCGGGCTGGGCGGCAAGATACGCGCCGGCCAGGGCGACGACTGGTATGCCATGCAGAAACTGCACGGCACCGGCACCGACCTCACGCTCAGCACCCCCAGTGCCAGCGGCCGCGAGCGCCTCCGGTACGGCTGGGGCTTGGACGGCGACGTCCCGGCCCCGGCCGGCCTGCTGCGCAACGCCGGCACCGGGCGCTGTCTGGACATCCCCGGCGGGACCACGGCGAACATCCAGGTCCAGGTGTACACCTGCGCCAACGCGGCCGGCCAACAGTGGACCCTGACGGCCGGAGGACAGATCACCGCACTTGGGGGCCAGAAGTGCCTGGACGCGTACAGCAGCGGGACGACGAACGGCACCGTGGTCGGTACGTGGGCGTGCAACGGCGGCGACAACCAGCGTTGGACGGTGGGCACCGACGGCACCATCCGCAGCGTTCACTCCGGCCTCTGCCTCGACGTGAACACCGCCACCCTCAAGACGCAGCTGTGGGCGTGCTGGGGCGGCGACAACCAGAGATGGCAGATCCAGAACACTGACGCGCGACGCGACGCCCGACGCGGCGGACACGGTGGACGGTGACCGCCGGCCGCGGCCGGATCACCGAGCCGGACCATCCGTACGGCGCGGGGCGAGCCGGAGGGTTTCGGGAACACGCTCGTCATCGGACACTTCCGATGCCTTGAGCCGTTGCCGGTACCCGACCGCGTCGGGACGTGGCGCGGCCCCTGGTCCATGTGCGGATCGACGGCATGCGTCGAGGGACGCACGAGCACCTGGACTTCGGCGACGGCGCGATCGACCTCCCCCCGGTGCCGGCAGCGGTCGGCTGCCGGGGCCCGGTCGCGGTCGAGCTGCCCCGGCACTCGCTCGCCGCCCCCGCGGTGGCCCGCCGCTCACTGGATTTCCTGCGCGCCGCGGCCCGCCTCGCGCCCACGGGGGCAGGGCCGCAGTGACGGACCGCGCTTCAACCTGTTCCAGTCCGTGAAGGGAGAACGACATGTCCGAGGTGACACGCAGACGGTTTCTCGCCGCCGGGGCGGCGGCTGGAGCAGGGATCGTGCCGGGTGGGTGGACGGCCACTGCCAGGGGCAGCGGCTCGGCCGCGCCGCCGGAGGTTCGGGCCGCGAACGACCTCGCCCTGTGGTACGACAAGCCGGCCGGCGCGGACTGGCTGCGGGCGCTGCCGATCGGCAACGGGCGCCTCGGCGCGATGGTGTTCGGCAACGTCGACACCGAACGGCTGCAGCTCAACGAGGACACCGTCTGGGCCGGCGGTCCGTACGACTCCGCCAACCCCCGCGGGGCGGCCAACCTCGCGGAGATCCGACGGCGGGTCTTCGCGGATCAGTGGGGGCCGGCGCAGGACCTGATCAATCAGACGATGCTGGGCAGCCCGGCCGGACAGCTGGCCTACCAGCCGGTCGGAAACCTCCTGCTCTCCTTCGGCAGCGCTACCGGTGCGTCGCAGTACAACCGGACGCTCGACCTCACCACCGCCACGGCCACCACGACCTACGTACTGAACGGCGTGCGGTACCAGCGTGAGGTGTTCGCCAGTGCACCGGACCAGGCGATCGTGGTCCGGCTGACGGCCGACCGGGCCAACTCCATCGCCTTCAGCGCCACCTTCGACAGTCCGCAACGGACCACGGTGTCCAGCCCGGACGCGGCCACGATCGCCCTCGACGGCATCTCCGCCGCCATGGAGGGCATCGCCGGACGGGTCCGGTTCCTCGCCCTGGCCAACGCCGTAGTGACGGGCGGCACGGTCAGCAGCTCGGGCGGCACGCTGCGGGTCTCCGGCGCCACCAGCGTGACGCTGCTGGTGTCGATCGGCTCCAGCTACGTCAACTTCCGGAACGTCGGCGGCGACTACCAGGGCATCGCGCGCAGCCGCCTCAACGCTGCCCGCAACGTCGGCCTCGACGAACTACGCAGGCGGCATCTCGCCGACTATCAGGCGCTGTTCAACCGGGTGTCGGTCGATCTGGGACGTACGACGGCGGCCGACCAGCCGACCGACGTACGGATCGCACAGCACGCGCAAGTGAACGACCCACAGTTTTCCGCCCTGTTGTTCCAGTTCGGCCGGTATCTGCTCATCTCATCCTCGCGGCCGGGCACCCAGCCGGCGAACCTGCAGGGCATCTGGAACGACCAGATGGCTCCGTCCTGGGACTCGAAGTTCACTATCAACGCCAACCTGCCGATGAACTACTGGCCCGCCGACACGACGAACCTGTCCGAATGCTTCCTCCCGGTCTTCGACATGATCAACGACCTGACCATGACCGGCGCCCGGGTGGCCCAGGCGCAGTACGGTGCCGGCGGCTGGGTGACGCATCACAACACCGACGCGTGGCGGGGCGCCTCGGTCGTCGACGAAGCGCGGTGGGGGATGTGGCAGACCGGTGGCGCATGGCTGGCCACCCTGATCTGGGACCACTACCTGTTCACCGGGGACATCGACTTCCTCCGCTCGAACTATCCGGCCCTGAAGGGCGCCGCCCAGTTCTTCCTCGACACCCTGGTCACCCACCCGACGCTTGGACACCTGGTCACGAACCCGTCGAACTCTCCGGAGCTCGCTCACCACGCGAACGCCACCGTCTGCGCGGGACCCACCATGGACAACCAGATCCTGCGCGACCTTTTCCATGGCGTCGCCCGTGCCGGCGAAATCCTCGGCGTGGACGCCGCCTTCCGCGCTCAGGCAGTGGCGGCCCGGGACCGGCTGGCGCCGACGCGGGTCGGTTCCAGGGGCAATATCCAGGAGTGGCTGGCCGACTGGGTGGAGACCGAGCGGACTCACCGGCACGTCTCCCACCTGTACGGGCTGCATCCGAGCAACCAGATCACCAAGCGCGGGACACCCCAGTTGTACGAGGCCGCGCGGCGGACGCTGGAGCTGCGCGGCGACGACGGGACGGGATGGTCGCTCGCGTGGAAGATCAACTTCTGGGCACGGATGGAGGACGGCGCCCGGGCCCACAAGCTGATCCGGGACCTGGTGCGGACGGACCGGCTCGCGCCCAACATGTTCGACCTGCACCCACCATTCCAGATCGACGGTAACTTCGGCGCCACCTCGGGCATCGCGGAGATGCTGTTGCAGAGCCACAACGGCGAACTGCACGTGCTGCCGGCGCTGCCGGCCGCCTGGCCCACCGGACGCGTGCGCGGACTGCGCGGCCGCGGCGGATACACCGTCGGCGCCGAGTGGAGCAGCGGCCGGATCGACTTGGTCGTCACACCCGACCGGACCGGCGCCGTCCGGGTGCGCAGTCGAATCTTCGCCGGCGACTTCACGCTGAAGGACGATTCGAGCGGCGAGCCGGTCCAGCCGAAGCGCCTCGAGGCCGATCTCATCGAGTTCGCCGGCCAGGCCGGAAACACCTACCGCGCGACCGCACTCAGGTCGGGGCCGGTGGAGACCGGCGTGGCCTATCGGCTGGTGGCCCAGCACAGCGGCAAGGCCGCCGACATCAACGGTGCATCCACGGACGCAGGTGCGCGGCTGATCCAGTGGCAGATCACCGCCGGACTCAACCAGCACTTCGAGTTCCTGCCCTCCGACGGCGGGCACTGCAAGATACGGGTTGGGCACAGTGGTCTGGTCCTGCACGTCGCCAGTAGCAGCAGCGGCGCCGACATCACCCAGCAGCCGGATACCAACGCCGCCGGCCAGCAGTGGCGGATAGTCGACCACGGAGGTGGCGTGATCAGTCTGGTCAACCGACAGAGCGGCCTCGCTCTGGACGTGTGGGAGGCCTCCACCGCCGACGGAGCCCGCATCTGCCAGTGGGCAGCCACTGGCAGCACCAACCAGCGATTCCAAGTCCACCGCATCTAGGGGCTTTCGTTTGGATCATCGGGCGGACCAGAGGAAGAAGCCTGCGATGTGATCACCCGCCGTCGCGCCGACGACCCGCGGTGTTCTGGTTCCAGCCACGTTCGGCCAGGCCGCGAGGTGGCCGCCGGGGCCGTCATCGTCCCGTCGTGGTGCCCCTGGGTGCTCGGGACGTGCTGCTGAGACCGCCCGTACCCACTTACGCGGGACACCGGGAAATGCGGTATGTGCGGGCGGTGGTCACCGGTGCTCAGCGGTAGGTGTTGCTGCTGACGTGGTCACCCACGAGCCAGGCCTTGAGGTCGGCGTGTGCCGTACGCCTGCGCTCCGTGTCGGACACCTGCGCCCCGCTCACCGGCACGCAGTTCCGGACACCTGTCCGTCAAGCGAGCATCAAGATTGACGGACGAACGTCCGTATGCCGGACAAGCCTGTGGGTGTCGCTTGATGACCGACCCAGTAGGGGCCCTCGACGGGCTCCTGATCGCCGACTTCTCCCGCATTCAGACGCGTACCTCCCGATGGCTCGTGCCGCCATGTCTCACTGGATCCCGTACTGCGCCGCGCGTTGCGGGCAGCAGCCGAGTGGTTCCGTACCGCGAGCCGCGGCTGGAAATGCAGCGAGCGTGACGGCAGCGCTGGCACTCAGCGGAACCAAGGCGTGGACCGATGCTTCCAAGGCTGCCTTCTCCAACCTGGTCCGCCTCCCGTTCGCCGAGGCCGTCTACACCAGCGATACCGGCTTGAGGATGATCGGTCCGGCAGAATGGCACCGACAAGGTCTCGTGGCGGACCTCAACCGCACTGAACCCTTCCTTGAACTCCCCTGCTGGACGGTCACGAGAGACGGTCGGTTCGACCTCCAGGCCTCCGGTGTTCTCCTCATCGGGAACCAAGAGACTGTCGAGGCGGTGGCTTCGCGCACCAGCGTCCCCAAGGATCAACCTGCGTACGGCGGACGGCGGACGGTGACGATCCGCCTCGAAATGGCCGGACTCGCCGACGGCCGGCCAGTACGCCGGGCTGCGCCACCTACCCCACACCGGACCACGCAGTCCGAGGCGGACGTCCTGCACACTGGTCCCCGACAACGGGAGCGCTCAATGGGCGAAGCCGTGGGGCTCGGCCGTACCCGGCAAGAGCGTGAGCACTACCAGTACCGGACCGTCACCCACGAAGAGATCGACCGAGCGTGTCGTCGGGGACCTGAGGTTCAGGCCCACCCGGGTCGTCGGGGGCGCGCATCGCGCGGATCTCCGTGGAGGCGGCCTCGCCGGCCCACCGTACGAGACCGGTGTTCCAGGTCGCACCGAGGCCGACCGCCTGGGCGAGAACGGTGGCCTGGCCCATCCAGGCGACGCGGTGCAGGGCCTCCTGGCCGGAGTGGAAGGCCGCGATGAGCAGGCGCTCGAGGGCGGGCGTGAACTGATGCAGGCATCCCATCTTTTCGTCGAGGGTGAGCCGCGACAGAAGGTCGTCGATGCGCTTCGCGAAAGCCAGCTGTGAGCGCGGAGCGGCGGTGGTGTTTGCGCCGTGTGTGCAGACACATGGGATCCTCTTGAGATGGAGTGGAAAGTTCTCTCGAAGCGCTTCGACGGCTGCCAGGGGCACTGGGGGAGCGTCAAGAGATCGACACCGTTCATCAAGCAGAGAATACGGAGAACCTCCTCCAGTGCCTCGGAGGAATCTTTGAAGGGACCCTTGTGTGCCCATGGGTGTTCACTTAACCTCACAGCAACATCGAAGCGCTTCGACTCCGTAGGTCTCGCCAGTGATGGGATGTCCGCTTTCAGCTCAGCTGGTTCAAGTCACGCGACCGCAGCCGACGGCCCACCACCGGGTGTCCGGGTGCGCCACGAAGGGTTGACGCAATGACGCCGGATGCCGCCTCCGCCCTCTCCGGACCCAGCAGGAGGAGCTTCCTCGCCTCCACGGCGGTCGCCACCGCCGTCAAGGGCTGACCGCAGTTGTCGCTCGTGGCCGTGTCGTGGCTTGTCGCGCAGTCCCCGCGCCCCTCACGGGACGCTTCCCCCTCCTTTCAGAACGACGAGGTGTGTGTCATGTATGCGTCCAGCCTCAGCAGACGTGCCGTTCTCGCCGGGACCGCTGCCGCCGCCGCGGCCGTCTCCCTGCCGCTGACCCAGGGGCGGGCGCAAGCCGCCGCCACCCCCGCGAAGAGCGGATACCGCTGGCGCAACGCCGTCCAGGGCGGCACCGGATTCATCAGCGGAGTGCTGTTCCACCCCTCCGTACGCGGGCTCGCCTACCTGCGCACCGACATCGGCGGCGCCTACCGGTGGGACGACCGGACCGACCGGTGGATCCCGCTCACCGACCACCTCGGCTGGGACGACTGGAACCTGCTCGGCGTCGAGGCCATGGCTGTCGACCCGGCCCACCCGAACCGGGTGTACCTGACCCTCGGCGCGTACACCCAGTCCTGGGCCGGCAACGGGGCCGTCCTGCGGTCCGAGAACCGCGGGGCCACCTGGAAACGCACCGACCTCACCGTCAAGCTCGGGGCCAACGAGGACGGGCGGGGTGCGGGGGAGCGGCTGCTCGTCGATCCGCGGGACAGCGACACGCTGTGGCTGGGAACCCGGCACGACGGGCTGCTCAAGTCGACCGACCGGGGCGCCACCTGGAAGGCCGTGAGCTTCCCGGCCACGCCCAGTGCCACCGGCCAGGGCATCACCTTCCTGGTCGCCGCGGGCCGTACGGTCTACGCCGGCTGGGGCGACTCCGACGGCACCTCCGCGAACCTTTACAGAGCCACCGACGGCACCACCTGGACGGCCGTCCCGGGGCAGCCCACCGGCACCGCCGCCAAGGTGCCGATCCGCGCCGCGTACGACCGCCACACGCGCGAGCTGTACGTGACGTACGCCAACGCCCCCGGCCCCAACGGGCAGTCCGACGGCAGCGTGCACAAGCTGCGCACCAGCAGCGGGAAGTGGAGTGAGGTCACCCCGGTGAAGCCGGGCGGCACGACGGCCGACGGCTCCGCCGACTCCTTCGGCTACGGCGGTGTCGCCGTCGACGCCCGTCGCCCCGGCACGCTCGTCGTCTCCACCAACAACCGCTGGGCCGACATCGACACCGTCTTCCGCTCCACGAACGGCGGCCGCACCTGGACGTCCCTGAAGGACACAGCCGTCCTCGACGTCTCCGACACCCCCTACCTCAAGTGGGGCGGGGACAAGCCCAAGTTCGGCTGGTGGATCCAGGCCCTCGCTCTCGACCCGTTCGACTCCGGGCACGTCGTGTACGGCACCGGAGCGACCCTCTACGGCACGCGCGACCTCAAGCACTGGGCCCCGCAGATCCGCGGCGTGGAGGAGGCGGCCGTCCGCCAGTTGATCTCGCCGCCGACCGGCGAGGCGCACCTGATCAGCGGCAACGGGGACATCGGTGTGATGTACCACGAACGGCTCACGGCGTCGCCGTCGCGCGGCATGGCGTCGAACCCGGTGTTCGGCACCTCCACCGGCCTGTCGCTGGCCCCGGCCAAGCCGTCGTACGTGGTCCGGGCGGGCTGGGGCGACCACGGCAACGGCGCCTACTCGAACGACGGCGGCAAGACCTGGACGCCCTTCAAGGCCCAGCCGTCCATGGCCAAGTCCGCGCCGGGCCCGATCGCCACCAACGCCGACGGCAGCGTGCTGCTGTGGTCCTTCGGTACGGCCAACCCCGGATACCGCTCGGTCGACAACGGCGCCACCTGGTCCGAGGTCGCCTCCTTCCCGAAGGGTGCCGCTCCGATCGCGGATCCCGTCGACCCGACCCGCTTCTACGCCTACGACACCACCACCGGGACGCTGTTCGCCAGCACCGACAGCGGCCTGACCTTCACCGCGCGGGCCACCGGCCTGAGCACGGGCGACAGCGAGTTTCAGATGACGGCCGCTCCGGGGCGCACCGGCGACCTGTGGCTCAGCCTCAAGGGCAACGGGCTGTACCGCTCGACCGACGGGGGCGCGACCCTGGCCAAGGTCAGCAGCTGCCACGCCTCCCACACCCTGGGCTTCGGCAAGGCCGCCAGGGGCGCTTCCTACCCGGCGGTCTACATGGTCGGCGCAGTCGAGAGCTTCAACGCCGTCTACCGCTCCGACGACGAGGTGAAGACCTGGGTGCGGATCAACGACGACCGGCACCAGTGGGGCTGGACCGGAGCCGCCGTCACCGGCGATCCGCGCGTGTACGGTCGGGTCTACGTCGCCACCAACGGACGCGGCGTGCAGTACGGGGAGCCCGCCTGATAGCCGAACCGGCAGAAGCTGGAACCTTACCCAGGCGCACGGCAGTTCGGCTGCTTGGGCAGGCTCCCGGAGCTGATGCAGGCAGGCGGCATCGGCGCGGTCCTCGCCACCGCACCTCAATCGCCCCGCCCTGGATGGGCCGGCTGCACGTGTTCGGAGAACCGGATGCCGAGCGGGACGTCGTCACGCATCACACCGTGGTACAGCCGGACGGCGATCAGATCCGCTGACTGAGCAATCACTCGCAGAACAGAGGAAACTGCATGAAAAAGTCTTCGATTCTACCCCTGATCATGCTTGTCGCTGTCGCGCTCGGGGTGACGGCGACAGGTGTGGCCCCTGCCTCCGCTGCCTCCAACACGCCTTTGCGGGTCATGCCGTTGGGCGACTCGATAACCTGGGGCGTGGGAAGCAGTACGGGCAACGGCTACCGCGCGCCGTTGTGGAACCGGCTCGCGTCGGACGGCCATCCGCTGGACTTCGTGGGCACGGTGCGGAACGGTTCGATGTCCGATCCGGACAACGAAGGCCACTCCGGGTACCGCATCGACCAGATCGCCGCGCTCGCCGACGCCTCGCTGACCCGCTACCGGCCCAACGTCGTGACGCTGCACATCGGTACCAACGACCTCCAAGGAGCCTCCGAGGTCGACAGCGCCATCGCCCGGCTGAGGTCGCTGGTCAACCAGATCACCGCCGATGTCCCCGACGCAACCGTTCTCGTCGCCTCCCTGGTCGTGTCCACCAGCAGCTCGGAGGAGCGGTTCCGGGGCACGTACAACCAGGCCACCCGGCACATCGTCAGCGACGCGCAGGCCGCGGGCAAACGCGTCGCGTTCGTCGACATGAGCAGTCTGACCACGGCCGACCTGGCCGATCCCCTGCATCCCAACGACTCGGGCTATCAGAAGATGGCTGACGCCTTTCACCGCGGTGTCCAGTCCGCGGACAGCGCCGGGTGGCTGAAGAACCCCGCCCCCGCGCCCGCCCGCGTGCAGTCCGGCGTGGCCGGCAAGTGCATGGATGTCAACGGTGCCAGCACCGCCGACGGGGCCGCCGTCCAGACGTGGAGCTGCGGCGACGGTGCCAACCAGTACTGGTCCGCCTACACCGACGGGACCCTGCGCTCCCTGGGCAAGTGCCTCGACGCCGCCGGCGGGGCCACCGCCAACGGCACCAAGCTGCAGCTCTGGGCCTGCCACGGTGGTGCCAACCAGGTCTGGCAGCCTTACAACGGCGGCTACCGCAACCCCGCCTCCGGCCGCTGCCTCGATGTTCCGGGCTCCTCCACGGCCGACGGCACACAGCTCGTGCTGTGGGACTGCAACGGCGGCTCGAACCAGAAGTGGACCACTCTGACGACCGGATGAGCCCCGAGCCCGGGATCTGATCCCTCTCCGGGCTTAGTGGTCGGCTCCGGAAGTCCTTCGGGGGTTGATCAGGCTGCCAGGATGGCACGGCAGCGGGCATAAACAGAAGTCTTTTCGTCGCTGGAGAGGACGTACTCGTTCTCGCCCAGCGGGATGCCCTCGAACGTGCGGCCGTAGGGGTGCAGGACACGTTGTGCCTTGGCGCGGAAGTCGGGGTCTCGAACGAAGATCCAGGACCGGTAGTGCCAGGGCTTGAGCGCGTCCTCGCGCAGCCAGCGGCACACCGTGGACGAGGAGACGCTGTCGGTGATCCCGCGCGCGGTCAGCTCGGCGGCCAGCTCCGGGCAGGACCAGCGCGACAGTGGCATGCCGGTCTCGGCGGTTAACTGACAGGCCAGCGCCTTGGCTTCGGCGACCTGCACGGGGGCGAAGCGGGTGGGGCACCCTGAGCGCTTGCGGTCGGCCAGGGCCGTCGGCCCGCCGTGGGCGAACCGGCCTCGCCAGGTACGAAGCGTGTCCAGGTGCAGGCTCGTCTCGTGGGCGATACGCGCGTTGCAGTGCCCCCGTGCCGAATGTAGCCGCATACAGTTCCCGGGACGTCTCGTCGAGGAAGGTGATCCGGGCGATGTTGCGCTCAGCTCGGTCCAGGGCGGCGCAGTCGCCGAAGAGGGCGACCGCCGCCGTATTCCAGGCAAGGATGTCCATGCGCCGGCCCAGCACCACCGCCGGCATGTCCACCAGACCGTCCAGCAGCCGCTGGAGCATGGGGCGCACACGTTGCGGCCGGGGCTGGTGCCGGGGAACGTGCCGGGCGGCGGACTGCGCTCCGGCGAGGCGGTGCAGGTGCCGGATGGCATCCTCGTCCAGCCGCAGTGCGCGGGCGAGGGCGTCGAGTACCGCGCCCGAGGGGTTGGGCACGCGACCCTGTTCCATCCGGGTGTAGTGGTCGACGCTCACCCCGGCGAGCTGCGCGATCTCCTCGCGGGCAGGCCTGTGACCTGGCGCCGGCCTCCGAAGTCCGGCAGGGCAACGTCTTCGAGGTGCAGGAGGGAGCGGCGGGTGCGGAGGAACTCGCCCAGGTTGATGGCTGTGCTCATACGACGATTGTTCCCGGTCGTGATGGGTGGCTGCCTGGCCCTGCCGGGGCCAGGCAGCTACCGCCCATTGTCAGGAGGCGTGGATGGCGGTCACCAGGCCCCCGTCGACGGCGATGTCTTGGGCGGCGCACTGGCCGGAAATGAGGTCGAGCACCTGTGTGCAGCACCGGTCGGCAGGGGGCCGGCCGCATGGTGCGGCGTCGGCGAGTGGGTGGACGCGCTACCGGGAGAACGAGAAGTACAGGGTTCGGCCGTAGTCGCCCGTCGCCGTGGTGGGGGCGCCGCTGGGGCCGAGCGCGGCCGGCGCGTCGAACTTGGTACCGATGGCCGGGATGGCGTCGAGGAACGACAGGTCTCCCTTCGGGAAGGGCGGCGCGGTATGGCGGGGGTCGGGTCCGAACCGGGGGGTGAAGAGACGCAGGTAGAGGTTCTCGTCCTCGGAGACCATGGTGATGCGTCCGGCGGTGGTGTGCAGGGACGCCCAGCGGACGTCCGCGTGATAGCCCTTGAACTCCGGGTACACCCAGCCGTCGGCACCGGTCGCGGTGTCGTTGTACTGCTTCGTCCAGACGTCCGTCGCGACGCCGCGCAGCCGGTTCTTCCACACCCTGTGCGGTCCGTGGCCGAGCCATGTCACGCCGGTCACCTGCGATTCGGGATGGTCGAAGCCGACGCCGAAGAGGTCGTACTCGCCGGTGAGGTGGTAGCGGTAGTCCAACTGCAGCCAGCCGCTGGGGTGCAGACGCCACCGGACGTGGCGCAGGACGCCGGAGTACTCGGCCTCCACCGTGTAGGCGTCGCCGTCGAGCCCGTGTGTCAGGCGGGTGAGGTCCGCCGTTCCGGTGGTGGGCAGCGGGCCGCGGGACAGCACGAAGTCCGCCCCTCGGTGGGTGACGCCTGCCAGCATGCCGGTCGTGGCGTCGAGCGTGACCGTGGTGTGGCGGGACGCGAGGGTGAGCCTGTCGTCCGCGAGCCGGCCGCGTACGGCCGGTCCCGGGCCCGTCCGTACCAGTCGCCGGGCCTGGTCGGCGGCGGAGGCGATGGTCCATGTCCAGCGGCGGATCTCGCGGCCGTCGGCACCGGTGACGATGAGCGCCATGGCGTCGGCGCGTCGCCAGCCGGACGGCAGGGGTAGGCGCAGCAGTCCTTGCGCGCCGGGCTCGATGTCGGGAGCTGAGAGAGTGCCCTGCGCCCGCACCGTGTGGCCGTGCCGCCGCTGCGCCGGGGTGCGGAAGTCCAGGAGCCGCCAAGTGAACCGGCAGGTACGGGTGTTGGTGAAGGCGTAGTGGTTGGTGAGGCTGATTCGTCCGTCGAAGTCATCCGGCAGGCCGGAGGCGAACCGCTCCGGCTCGGCGAGTTGTACGGGCGACCAGATGTCCCTGATCGTGTAGAAGCTGGCCTCCTTCTCGCGGAAGGGGCCGAGGATGCCGTCGGGTGCGGCGTTGCCCGCCACGTCGATGGCGCCGCCGAGGTCGTCCCGCACGACGCCCTCGTCGATCAGTGACCAGAGGAAGCCTCCGGCGGAGAGCCGTTCACGGCCCATCAGCTTCCAGTAGTCGTCGAGGCCCGCGCCGGCGCCGCCGTCGTAGAGGCCGTGGAGGAACTCGGTGGGCATGAAGACGTCGCCCTGTTCCTGCAGGATGCGGCGGGTGCTGTCGTAGTTCTCGTAGTGGTCGGTGTTGATGCCGCCGAAGTTCGCCCAGGGGTGGAGAACGGTGCGCCGCTGGGGGTCGTGGCGGGCGTAGTCGTCGTCGAGGGCGGCGTTCCAGCCGCCTTCGTTGCCGTTGCACCAGAACAGGATCGACGGGTGGTTGACGTCACGGGTGACCATCTCGGCGACGAGGGGTCTGCCCGCCGCTTCGTCGTAGGACTTCTGCCAGCCGGCCAGTTCGTCGAGCACGTACAGCCCGAGTTCGTCGGCGAGGTCGAGGAAGTGCGTGTCCGGCGGGTAGTGGGACATCCGGACCGCGTTCATGTTCATCTCCTGCATCAGGAGGATGTCCTTGCGGCTGATGCGCGCGCTGGTCGCCCGGCCGGACGTGGGCCAGATGGTGTGCCGGTTGGCTCCCTTGAGGATGACTTTGACGCCGTTGACGTACACGCCGTCGCCGGGGCGCACCTCGACGGTGCGGAAGCCGAATCTCTCGTCGACGCGGTGGACGGTGCGGTCGTCGGCGCGGAGCGCGACCTCGACGCGGTAGAGGTGCGGGGTCTCCGCCGTCCACTGGCGGGGGGAGTCGACAGCGGTCCTGAGGGTCACCGTCGTGGCGCCGGGAGCGACGGCCGCGGTGAACGGGACGCCGATTGGGCGCCCGGAGAGGTCGGTGACCTGGGCGACGAGACGGTCTGCGGAGCCGGTACCCGACAGATGGGCGTCGATCCGCAGCGTGCCGTCGGCGCGGGCGTCGACAGCGATGCGCTCGATGTGCTGGAGCGGGAAGGCCTCCAGGTGGACGGGGCGGTAGATGCCGCCGAAGTTCCAGTAGTCGCCCAGGCGTTCGGCCCGGTTGACGGAGTCGTCGGTGGACTCCTTGCTGACGGTCACCTCCAGGAGGTTGTCCTGGCCCGGATGCAGCTTGCCGGTCACCTCGTGCCGGAACCGGTAGAAGCCGCCGCGGTGGACGGGCCCGGCCGGCTCGCCGTTGATCCACGCCTCGGTCTCGGTCATCGCCCCTTCGAAGACGAGGAAGACGCGTCTGTCACGCCAGTGGTCCGGGGGCGTGAAGGTGTGCCGGTAGCGGCCTTTCTCCTCCGGGCGCAGATTCCACCCGTAGTTGTAGGTGCCGTATCCGTGGAACTCCCAGTTGGACGGAACCGGGATGCTGCCCCAACTGCCGCTGCGCCGTCCGCTGGTGCACAGGAAGTCCCAGTCGACCGGGTGGTCGGCGTCCTCGCCGGACAGATACAGGCGCTCGGTGCGCGTGGAAGCGTCCGTTCCGTCGGCCGTCCCGGCCTCGGCGGCCCGGGCCGAGCCCGTGGGAAGGCCTCCGGCGAGGGCCGCGCCGGCTGCGCCCAGGATCAGAACGCCACGGCGTGACAATTGCATGACATCTCCAGCCTTCAGAAACCATCGGGGAGGGAACGGCGGGGACGTGCGCGTAGTCGACGGGTCCGGGTCGGCACGGGGGTTTGCGGGAGGGGATGACGCCTGGCCGAGGGGCGGATTCGGTTCGCGAAGTGGCGCAGGGGCAGATGGTGTGCCGGGGCGGGCTGTCACGGTCTGGTACGGGCCGCTCGTCTGTCCGCGGTGCGCGGGCGGGGAAGCTGGGCGGTATCGGGGGTGTCAGCTTGGAGGGCTTTTCGAAACCGAGGGTGGTTTCGAGAAGCCCTCTCAGCCCTGGGCGGTGGTCAGCCGAGGCGCCACTGCTGGAGGCTGCCCCCGTTGCAGTCCCACAGTGCGACCAATGCGCCACTGGCGGTGGAGGCACCGGTCACATCCAGGCACAGGCCTGACCGGACGCTGGTGATGGTGCCGTTGGGGTTGAGGTTCCATTGCTGGTTGGTGCCGCCGTTGCAGTCCCATATCGCGACTTTGGCGCCGGCCGTGGTGCCGGTCGCGTCGAGGCACTTCGCACCGCCGTAGACGGTGAGCTGCTTGGTCGACGTGCTGGTCCAGGTCTGGTTGGTGCCGGCATGGCAGTCCCAGATCTGCGTCTGGGTACCGTTGGTCTGCGAAGAGCCGGGTACGTCCAGACACTTGCCGGCACCGGTGGCGCGGACCGGACCTGTGGTGGTCCCGCCGGAGCCGTCGAGTCCGAAGAATGTGATGGCCCGGGCCGCCATGCCGCTTTCGGGCAGGGAGTGCCCGACACCCTGGAAGCTGTTCGCCTCGACCGGTGCCTGCGCGCCGGTGGAGCCGTAGCGGGTGCGGGTCCAGTTGGACTGCGGGGAGTCGGTGAAGACCGGGGTCTGGCTCACCCCGAGCACATTGGTCCACTGCTTGATCTCTTCACCGAAGTTCGCGTAGTACAGCGCTTCGTCCTCGGTGCCGTGCCACAGCTGCATCCGCGGCCGGGGGCCGGTGTACCCCGGGTAGGCACCCCGGACGAGGTCGCCCCACTCCTGCGGGGTCTTGCTGATCTGGCCGGTGGCGCAGTCAGTGTTCCAGCCGGAGCCGTCGGTGGTGGCGAAGCAGCCGAACGGCACACCCATGAACGCCGCACCGGCCTTGAACAGGTCGGGGTACGCGCCGAGCATGACATTGGTCGTCATCGCGCCGGACGAGGCGCCGGTGACGTAGACCCGGCTGGGGTCGGCGTTCATGTTCTGCAGGGTGTACCGGACCATCTGGGCGATGCTCGTGGGGTCACTGCCCCCGTCATGCTTGAGCGCCTGGGGCGAGGAGACGTCGAAGCACTGCCCGCTGACGTTCGCGTCCGGGTAGACGACGATGAACCCGTGCTGGTCGGCCAGGCGGGCGAACTCCGTGTTGGAGTAGAAGGCGGGCCCCGTGCCGGTGCAGTAGTGCACTGCCACCACCACGGCCGGGCGTGCCGGAGCGTTGTCGGGCCTGTAGACGTACATCCGCAGGTTTCCGGGATTGCTGCCGAAGTTGGTCACCTCGGTCAGTGACGCGGCCGATGCGGTGGTGGCCGAGGCGCCGGTCAGTACGAGCGCCGCGATCAGCGGCGAGATCGCCATCAGCAGGGCTGCCAGTACATCTGTGACGCTTCTCTTTTTGGACTTCCGGGACATGACGGTGTCCTTTCTGAAATCCGGCGCGGCCGGGGATGACCAGATGGTGAAGCGCTTCGACGGTTCCATCGTCCTAGGCGTGGTGTCAATCCCTGGTGGTAAGTAAGGTCACGTCGCCTCCATCCCTCTGTTTCAGCAGGGAATGCTCAGAAACTCGAACTGTCGAGTGAAGCGCTTCGATACTCGCTGAAGGCTTCCGGCCGACCTTGATCGCTTCTCAGGCTTGTCGACGGCGAACTTCCTGGGGCGCGGCACCTGCGCGTGGTCGGGCTCGACATCCCAGTCGGCGACGGTGGGGATCCAGCGTGCATGCGGGCGAACAGCAAGGCGGCGTTCGTCGGTTCGGCGGTCGGGAGCATGGCGTCGATCACCGTGTCGCACAGGGTCTCCAGCGACGGGGCTGTGCGGTAGCCGGCGATCGCTCGGACCCTGCCCCCGGAATCCCGGACGGACCAGATGCTGGTGGCCCAGGCGTTGGTGTAGTCGCTGCCTCGCGGGCGGAAGACAGTGATCAGACGCGTGGGCTCGCCCGTCCTCCCCATGTCGGCTGGCGCGTCGGTGTAGGGCTTGTCGTCCCCTTCGGGAAACAGTCTGCGGTCGAATTCGGGAAGCACCTCGCGATACTTCTTGCCGAGCACTTGCTCCTGGGAGTGCGTGATCACCCAGGCAGAGGAGGCGTTGATCCACAAGAACCGCAGCTCAGGGTCGGAGACACCCTGAGCGAAGGGGCTCCGCTCGAAGGCCCGGTCGGTGATCCACCGGGTGGCGTCCCTGCGCTGGACGGTCATCACATGGCCCAGCGCCCGCCCGTCGGTACCCGGTAAGCGGCCACCGCCCTCACCGGCGCACAGTGCGGCGGCCACCCCCGCGGTGGAGCAGCGGATGAGCCGTCACCACGGCGTCCACCGTGGAACCGTCCCGGTGGCGCAGGGGGGAAGAACCCCGCGGGGCCGGCGCCGTAGCCCTCGGGGAAACCGGGTGCCGGGGGATCGACCAGCAGGCCGGTCACGGGGCGGCCGGTAATGTCCTTCGCCCTCCAGCCCAGCA
The DNA here is from genome assembly GCF_042955215.1 of Streptomyces sp. NPDC012466. Taxonomy (NCBI): domain Bacteria; kingdom Bacillati; phylum Actinomycetota; class Actinomycetes; order Kitasatosporales; family Streptomycetaceae; genus Streptomyces; species Streptomyces sp. NPDC012466. The sequence continues at coordinate 537,349 of NZ_JBIBEQ010000004.1, forward strand.
GCAGCCCCCCTCGCTCCAGCCCGCGCGTGTTCGAGCAGGCCGTGTTGGACGCCCTGCCAGGGTGAGGTGACGCGGCCTACGTCTCGGACCAGGTCCCTCCGCCGTGGCGGGGCCGCCGGCCGTCGTGGCTGCGGCCCCGCTCGGGTGTGTGGGTCAGGACGGGTCGCCGTACTGCAGGCCGCGTCCGTTGGTGCCGACGTAGACGCGGCCGTAGGTGTCGGGGTCGCCGGTGATGACGCCGACGCCGCCGATGGCGCCCCATTGGTGGGCGTTGTCGTTGACGCGGAGCCAGGTGGCGCCCTTGTCGGTGGAGCGGAAGACGCCGGTGACGTCGTTGACGGTGCCGATCAGGTACAGGGCCTGGTAGTTGGTGCCCGGCTTGGCCTTGCCGAAGCCGAGGGCGGAGGCGGACCGCACCGTTTTGAGCGTGGTGAAGGTGCGGCCGCCGTCGGTGGAGTGCAGCAGTCCCTTGGTGCTGCCGGAGATCCACAGGTCTCCGGTGATGCCGGGGACGGCCTTGAGCCGGCCGTCGGGCAGGTTGCCGGCGCGGGCGGTGAAGGTCGCGCCGCCGTCGGTGCTGGCGTAGAGCGTGCCGCCCGACAGCGAGTAGAAGGTCCTGGCCGAGGAGCGGTCGGCGACGACCACGGCGTCGGTGCCCAAACCGCTGACCCTCGACCAGCTCGCCCCCTTGTCGGTCGAGCGGTAGGGGGCCTGACCGGCCTGCGTCCAGACAATGGTGGAGCCGTCCGCCGCGAGCGCGACATGCCCGTCCTGGGCACTGGCCACCGGCTCCGCCTTGAAGCCGTTCCAGCTGAGGCCGCCGTCGGTGGAGTAGGCGCCGTCCTGCTTGCCACCACGGCCGACGCGGACCATCATCGAGGGCTTGGACTGGGCGAAGTCGATGTCGGTGCTGTTGGTCATCAGCGGGTTGTTCAGCCGCCCGGAAGGCACCTTGGTCAGGGAGTCATGGCGGAAGCCGCCCTGGTCGCCCATGGCGGTGATGACGGTGGCGCCGCCGGGCGGGGCGATCGCGTCCAGCAGCGCGGTCTCCTCCAGCCCTCGGGCGCCCATGCTCCAGTGGCTGGTGCCGCCGCTGTCGGAGGCGCCTGCGTCCTTGCTGCGCAGGATGCCGTTGCCGGTGCCGTAGAGCACGTGCCCGGAGTCGAAGGGATCGATGGCCAGGGCGGTCATCCAGTGCCCGGTGTGGGTGCCGACGTAAGGGGCGGCGGAGGCGCTGCGCACGGACTTGTCGGCCAGGGCCTTCCAGGTGGTGCCGCCGTCGGTGCTGCGGTAGATCTCGTCCTCGGGCCACCAGCGGCCGAGGGTGGTGACCATCACCGTGGAGGGCTTGCGCGGGTCGACGGCCAGACCGGAGAAGCCGTAGTCGCCCTTGGACGGGGTGACGTCCTTCCACGCCCCGCCGGCCGGCGTGTACTTCCACACCGAGCCCGCCGTCACGCCGTTGGGCCCGAGGTTGTTGGTGTACGTCAGGTACAGCGAGCCGTCACCGGAGAGCACGCCGTGCTGCGGCATCTGGCCGGTGGGCTGCCCGGAGACGGCCTGCCAGCTGCCGCCGCCGTCGGTGGAGCGGTACAGGGAGGTGGACTTGTCGGCGACACCGACGTAGATCGTCTTGCTTCCGGCCGGCCCGTACGTCACGAAGGAGATGCCCGCGCCGCTGCTCGCCCCGTCCTTGACGGGGAACGAGGACACCTGACTCCATGTCACGCCGTAGTCGGTGCTGCGCCACAGACCGTTCTTGCGGGTGCCCAGCAGCAGGGTGCGGTTGTTCGCGGGGTCGATCACGAGCCGTTCGCCCGCGCCGCGGCCGTCCTCGTTGCCGCCCAGCTTGAAGGGCAGATCGGTGCGCTTGAAGGTGCGGCCCCGGTCGGTGGAGCGCAGGATCGCGCCGTTGCCCGCCCACTCGTTGGTGTAGGTGCCCGCCCCGAGGTAGAGCCGCTTGGGGTCGACGGGGTCGGTGGCCACCGAGTCGATGCCCAGCAGGTTCCAGTCCTTCTCGCCGATCCAGTCGGTCAGCGGGATCCACTGCTCGGCCCCGGTGTCCCAGCGGTAGGCGCCGCCCATGTCGGTGCGCGCGTACAGCAAACCCTTCTCGCGCGGGTTGAACACCAGTCCGGTGACGTAACCACCGCCCACCACCTGGGCGTTCTTCCACACATACGGTCCGGCCGCGGCCGTGGTCTGCCCGCTGCCGGCCCCGGCCGCCCGGGTCTCGCCCACCTTCACCAGCTTCCACTGCTGGTTGGTGGTGCCCCGGCTCGGATACTGCACGACCGTCGCCCCCTGGGCCGAGGAGCCCCCGGAGACGTCCAGGACCAGGCCGCTCCTGCGGGAGGTGAAGGTGACGGCGTCGGAACCGCTCACCTCGTCGATCCGCCACTCCTGGGAGGCGGAGGAGCTGTCGGTCTGCTGCTCGGCAGCGGCCTTTTCGACAGTCGAACCGCCCGCTATGCCCAGCACTTTGCCGCTGTTGCGGTTCACCAGCTCGTAGTAGCCGTCCCCCGTGGGCTTCAGCCTCCACTGCTGGTTGGCGGAGTTCTGGTCGGTCCACTGCTGGATACGGGTGCCGTCGGCGGTGGAGAAGCTGTTGACATCCAGCACCTTGCCGCTGCGCACGGAGACCAGCCGGTAGTAGGCATCGCCGTCGACCGTAGCGGCCTGCGAGTCCTCCTGCGCGAACAGGAGATACGGCACGAGAACGGCGGGCACACCGAGCAGCAGACCGGTCGCGGTCCAGCCGCGGCGGTGACGCCCGCGGCGCCCGCCGTTCGTGGGGTTGTTCATGGGGAGGCGTTCTCCTTGCAAGCTGTTCAATAGGGGAAGACGGGATCCCAACCCGGAACTGGCCGGATCTGCTTCCTTGTCGTCACAGGTTCCGTACAGGTTGCCGCGAGCCGGAAACTTTTTTCAGATCACCTGCTGGCGCTGTTCCGGGAGTTGGCGTTGTGCTCCTCTCGCCCCTGATCCGGTGCCGGAACCGCGCCCGAGCGGCCCCGGATCAGTAACCCGTAGATCACCTTGTAGGCGACCTCTGGAAGGAACTGGCCGACCCAGGAGCCGGCTCCCACGCCGCAGTTGCCGTCGGACTCGCCCGGAGCCTTGATCCACAGAGCATCTCGACGCCTCCGCCCAGCTGGGGGTCTGTACGGTGATCGCGGTGTAACTCCCGTGCCAGAAACGATTGTTGACGACTGACGTGACGAGTGACACCGATACCGGGGGGCCGCTGTGGGTGTGACGAGCGCCGTGGATGACGGGCCGGTCGTCGAGCTGGTGGCCCGGGCCCAGGCCGGTGGGGTGAAGCTCACCCGGGAGGGCGGCCTGCTGCAGCAGCTGACCAGACGGGTACTGGAGTCCGCCCTGGAGGGCGAGCTCATCGATCACCTGGGGCACGAGCCCGGTGAGCGAGCCGAGGGCGGCCGGGAGAACTACCGCAACGGGCACCGCTCCAAGACGGTGATCACCGAGTCGCGGCCGGTCGAGATCGCTGTGCCGCGGGACCGGGCGGGGTGGACGAGATGGTCCTGTCGTTGTCGGCCAAGGAGCTGACGCATGACGAGATCTCCGCGCATCTCGCCGAGGTGTACGGCGCGGAGATCTCCAAGTCCCAAATTCTCACGATCACCGACAGCGTGATGGCCGGCATGACGGAATGGCAGAACCGTCCGCTGGACAGCGTCTACCCGGTAGTCTTCATCGACTGTGTGAACGTGACGGTAGGGATTGGGCAGGTCGCCAACCGTCCTGTCGCATGGCGGTGGCGGTCACTGCCGAGGGGCACCGGGACATCCTGGTCCTGCGGATCGGCGATCTGAAGCTGGAGCAGGCGAGGCAGTAGTCGCCGACCCGGCAGATGCTCGGGTCGGGGTGGAACCCGGGGAGCACGGGTTGGTGGCCAGGGCGGACTGGTTCCGGGCGGGCACCCTGGTCGCCCATCCGTCGGGTGGGCAGCAGGGACGACCTCAGGGAGCGTCCGGCTCCGTGCGGGTGATGCGCAGTAGCGCCGCGGAGGGCGCGGTGGGCAGGGTCACGGTGAGGCCGGCGGTGTCCGGGTTCCAGGCGGCAACGGCCTGACCTGCGGCGGGGTACAGGACCTCGGCACGGGCCGAGCCGCCCGCCTGTTCGGGCAGCCGGAGGGTGATGGTGGCCGGACCGCCCGGTCGGCGCCAGACAGTGAGGTAAGTGGTGGCGGGGGTGTGCAGGGCCAGGGCAATCCAGGGGTCGTCCCAGCCGGGAAGGCCGAGCGGCCAGGACGGCACGGCCCCCGGCAGATCGGCGCGTACGGCTTTGTACACGGTAACCGCCTCGTGGACCAGGGCTTGGGCCTCGGGCCCCAGTTCCGGCAGGTGGCCGGAGAGGTGGATGCGGCCGAGGAGGGCGCCGGCCATGGTGAAGGCGACCTCGTCGAGGGAGTCCTCCGGCTGTGGGTAGGCCCACACGGCGCCTTGCTCGGGGGTGACGGCGGTGGGTGCGGAGGCCGCGATGGGCGCGTAGAGCTGCAGGTTCTGTTGGTCGCTGGTGGACTGCAGTTGCAGCCGCGACAGCAGGGCGTGGTCCCATCGCATGCCGCCCGAGGCGCAGTTCTCCACCACCAGGTGCGGATGACGGTCCAGGATGCCGTCCAGCCAGTCGAGGTGCGCCCGGTTGTGGCCGAGCAGACCGGCGCCCGGGGTCTCGCCGGGGTGGGCGCTGGTGCCGGAGCCGGGGTCGATGTTGTGGTCGAGCTTGAGATAGCCGACGCCCCATTCGCCGACCAGGCGGTCCACGACCCGGTCCAGGTGGGCGCGGGCGACCGGGTGGCGCAGGTCCAGGTGGTGCCGGCCGGTCTCCGTGAGGCGGACGCCGTCGCGGCGGAAGAACGCCTCGTCGGGCAGGGACTTGGCCATGGGGCTGTCGACGCCGACGACTTCAGGCTCCAGCCACAGGCCGGGGACCATGCCGCGCTCCCGGATGCGGTCCAGCACCTCGTGGATCCCCTTCTCGCCGGGGAAGCGGGAGGCGGCCGGTTCCCAGGCGCCGACGGTGGTCCACCAGCCGCCGTTGTCACCGTCGTACCAGCCCGCGTCGATGACGAAGTACTCGGCGCCGGCCTCGGCCGCCGCGTCGATCAGCGGCAGCAGTTTGTCGGTGGTGGGGTCGCCCATCAGGCAGTTCATGTAGTCGTTGAAGATGACGGGCAGATGCCGGTGGTCGGCGTGCGGGCGGCGCTGGGCGCGGCGGTAGCGGGTCAGCGCGGCGAACGCGGCGTCGGGGCCGCCGTCGGCGCTGAAGGACAGGGCGGCGGGTACGGTGCGGAAAGCGGCGCCGGGTTCCAGGGGGTGGCGCCAGCCGTGGTGGGCGTCGGTGGGCCCGAACAGTGCAGCGTAGGCTGCCCGGTCGTGTTCTTGGCACTCCCAGCGCCAGCCCCCTCCGTTGTGCTCGATCTGCCACACCCAGGTGCGGCCGGTGTGCCGGTCCGTCAGGCCGCCCATGGGCAGGTGTCCGCAACTGGACCAGGTGCCCTGGCCGTTCAGGGCGAAGCCGGCCTTGCCGTGCCCGTATTTCACGCGTCCGCTGAGGCCGGGTGTGGTCCGGCGCATCGGCTGCCGCTGCCAGCGGCACTCGGCGAGCCAGTCGTTGTCCGCCCACAACAGGTCGGCGGCGCCGAGGGCCGCCGGGTCCTGCGGGGTGAGGCAGCCCACCGTGAGTGAGCTGACCGACTCCAGGTGCAGTGTGGTCTGCCCCTCGTTGCGCAGGACCACCTCGCTGCGCAGCACGGGGATGCCGTCCGGCGACCGGTAGGTCACCTCCGCCGCCAACCCTGTTTCCGGGTCGTGGAGATGCACGGTCAGCGTGTGCCAGTCGCCGTCGCGGGCCGCGTGGTGAGTCCGGTGGCGCAGCCGCCCGCCGAGAGCGGTCCCGATCAGACGGCTGGCCGACCAGTCACGGCCGTGACCCGCGGCCGTCACCTCAACCAGCGGCAGGGAAGCACCGGGGTCGCTGCCCGCTTCGTTGGGCAGTCCGAGATGCGTCAGGCGGGCGCTGCCGTCGTCGCCGAGGACGAACTCGAGATGCAGTGCCTCGTGACCCCAGCAGAAGTTCCGCTGTTCGTTCTCCATGATGTCCTTTCCAGGTCAGTAGCTGCACGGGACGCGCAGCCCCCGGGCGGCAGTTCGTGGGCTGTGGGGCCGGTGTCTCGGGTTCAGGCCGTACTCGCCGGCGCACTCGACGGGGTGGTGTGCGGCGCGGTGACGCACAAGGGCAGCGCGGCGTCAGAAGCCCACGGCGCCCCAGGAGTGAGCCGTATAGTCGCCCGGCCCGAATTCCCAGCCGGCCATGACGCTGCTGAGGTAGTGGTCGTTGGTGTAGAAGCCCCTTTTCAGGCCGTAGTTGAAGAACGGGGTGAAGCTGCCGGACCACAGCCGGACTTGCTCCTGTCCAGGAGGGTGAGAGTGTGGCCGGCATTGCTCCAGGTGTACTCGTAGATGTCCCAGGTGCGGGCGCCCAGGCGGACGCTCTCAGGTCCGGAGGGCGACAGCCAACCGAGTCGATGCGCTTCGACGTTTTGGTGAGACTACGGCCGTGCTGTCGGGGGTGACAATGGACCGGCAAGGTCAATTTCGATAACAGGCGCGGTCGGGCGGGAGGGCACGCACCGTCCTCCATGCGGCTCTATCCCCTGTGAGCTGGCCCTCTAGGCGTACTCTCAGAGAGGGACGCCGACGCCGGAAGAACGGCTCCCCGCGGCTGGGCGACTTGTGATTGACACGCGACTCAGCGTCATGTCAGCGTCGAAGCGCTTCGACTCCATGACAGTGCGCTTGACAGAAGCCGTACGCCGCCCGGTTCCGTAGTCGCCCACGCTTCCCACGCCTTCTCCGTCGACCTCGTGCAAGGGACTTCTCAGGTGAGTACCGCCGCCACATCCCCCGAGCCGCCCAGCACCGACCTGCCGTTCCGTGACCCCGGGCACTACCCCTCGCCCGGCGAGTCGACGACCTGATCTCCCGGCTGACGCTCGACGAGCGCATCGAGCTTCCGGGCCGTGCGCTACGACGCGGACCGTGTCGGTGACCCGTCCGGCCTCCTCGCCCCGCCCTACGACGACCTTGACCCCGCCTGGACCCGTGAGCTCCGGCGCCACCCTCACCACGTGGCCCGACTGCTGTACACGGACACACCCCAGGGCGCCGCCCGCGAACTGGGGCGCTGGCTGCGACGCGGCGTACTCTGCCGGGACGACCGGCCCGCCCTGTACGTCTACCAGCAACAGCGTGGCGCCCGGATCCTCCAACGCGGCCTGATCGGTGACCTGTTGCTGCCACGCCAGGCAGGACGGTTGCTGCCCCACGAAGCCGTCTCGGCCCGCGTGGTCCGGCAGCGCGCCGCCCACATGTCAGGGTTTGCGCGCCCAACTGGAGCCGCTGCTGCCGGCCCGCCGAGCCACGGAGTCGACGACTGTGCAGCTCGTGGACCATGTCACCCGCCGTATGCCGGTCACCGTCGTCTGGATCGGAGAGATCACCCACACCTTGTGGGCCTGCGACGACGCGAGGGAACTCGCGCTCTTCACCAGTGGTCTGTCCGTCGGGCAGGCTCTCATCGCCGACGGCCACCACCGCCATGCCGCCTGCCTCCAGCTGAGCGGAGACGCGGCTGGCCCGTGGGGGAGCAGCCTCGCCTTGCTGGTCGACACCGCGAAGTATCCACTGCGGCTCTCCGCCATCCACCGCGTGCTGCCAGCACTGGATCCGGACAAGGCGGCACTCGCCGCAGCCGAAGTGGCCCGGGTTCTGCCACTCCCCGGAGGGCCGCGTCCGCCCATGCCCGGCGAACTCATCCTGGCCGGTGGGGGACAGGCTTGGAGGATCACCGATCCTTGCCCAGGTCCAGGGCGGCAAACAGGTGCCGCACCCCGCCGTAGCGGTTGTGGGTCGTCCGGCGCCGGCGGCGGGGCTCCCGGTCGGGGTCCTTGTGCGTGCCGCCGAGTTCGGCCCACTGCCGCCCCGGGTGGGGCTGGAGGTTGAGTGGGCCGAACTCGTCCAGGCAGAACACCGCACCGGGTTCGCCGTCCTCGGGTATGACCTCGCCGTCGGCGATCGCGTAGAGGTGTTCGACGCGGGCTGCTCGCACCCTAACCAGCAGCATGATCGGCCGGGCAGGTCCTGGTGGTCCGCGCACCGCTGCCCTTGGCGAAGAATGTGACTTCGGTGCCGTGACAGACGACCAGGTCATGCCCGCTTGTGGTCGCCACCGCCGTGACGGGGTGAGGGAAGGGCATTTCCGGCCCGATCTGCCGACTGGTACTCAGGTCCCAGGCACGGACGGTGCGATCGTCTCCACCGGTGACGACGACTGGTCGGTTGGTGAGAGTGGTGATCGACACGGTTCGTATCGGCGCCGTGTGCCCGACCAGGTGTTGGCCGACAGGCTCACCGGTAGTCAGGTCCCAGACGCGGCCTGTCCCGTCCTCGCCGCCGATGGCGGCCAGGGGGCGGCCTTCGACTGTCGCCGTCGCCACCGCGTTGACCCAGCTCTCGTGGTACCCGAGTGGTAGCCGCTGCCAGGTTGTGAGGTCCACCGCCGATACACAGCCGTAGTCACCCTGTGTGATGACGGCGACGGGGCGGTCCTCGACGGTCGCCACGGCCAACGCCCTGACCCAGTGCTCATCCCGTCGGTAGGACCCGCGCGGCGGGAGTTCCTCGGACGGCTTCTTCGGCCACAGGTGTTCTTGACTTTCACCGGTGCCCAGCCGCAGTCCCGCCCACAGCATGGCGTCCATGCTCGCACCGTTCGGCGGCCCTTCGGACAGGCACCAGAACCGTACGGTGCCGTCGTCGTCGTCCGCGTCCAGATCCATTCGGTCGTTGCCGCCGGTGATGGCGTACACGCTGCCTTCGACGGTGGCGACGGCGACCGTGTTCACACGGCCGTGGCGGTGCTTTCCGAGGCTGCCGGGCGACCGGCCGGTCGTCAGGTCCCACAGGCGCACGTGGAGATCGCCCGTCACGACGGCCTGCCGGCCGTCGACTATGGCGGGGGCCAGTGCACCGCAAGCACCGGTCCATGCCTGGCCGACGGGCCGGCCGTCGGCCAGGTGCCATACCCGTACGGTCCCGTCACTGCCACTCGTCACGGCGACGGGGTTTTCGTCGAGGCTGGTGACTGCCACGGCGCTCAGGGCAGCGGTGTGACCGGCGCGGTGTGGATCGGTCAGGAGGTCCCAGATTCGGACCTTCTCCTTTTCGCCGCCGTGGCTGACGGCTACGGGGCGGCCGTCCACGCAGGCCGTGAGGACGCCGCTCACCGCGCCCGAATGTCCGGTGAGGGGTTGACCGAGGGGGCGGCCGTCCGCGATGTCCCACACCCGCACCGTGCCGTCATCACCGCCGGTGACGGCGACGGGCCGTTCCTTCAGCGAGGCCACCGCCACGGTCCGCACGCAACCGGTGTGCCCGGTGAGGGGTTGACCGAGGGGGCGGCCGTCCGCGATGTCCCACACCCGCACCGTGCCGTCATCACCGCCGGTGACGGCGACGAGCCGTTCCTTCAGCGAGGCCACCGCCACGGTCCGCACGCAACCGGTGTGCCCGGTGAGGGGTTGACCGAGGGGGCGGCCGTCCGCGACGTCCCACACCCGCACCGTGCCGTCATCACCGCCGGTGACGGCGACGAGCCGTTCCTTCAGCGAGGCCACCGCCACGGTCCGCACCCAACCGGTGTGCCCGGTGAGGGGTTGACCGAGGGGGCGGCCCTCCGCCACGTCCCACACCCGCACCGTCTTGTCGTAGCCACCGGTGACTGCCACGGAACGTCCGTCCAGCATGCCCACCGCGACCGAGGCGATGTGCGCCGTGAAGGCCGGCCCCAGCGGACGATCGGTTTCGGCATCCCACACGCGCACGGTCCCCTCGCGCGTGTGATGGACGACGACCAGGCGGGTCCCGAGGACCGTCAGCGTGAAAGGCCTGAAACCGTCGGAAGGCCTGCCCCGGTCCTCGTCCGTGATCAAGGACCACACCCACGAGGCGAAGCCGGCGGTGGCCGTGACCTGGCAGCCGTCCGGACACGTCAGGACGACCTCCCGCACGTCCCCACCGGGCGGCAGGGCCGCCCGAACAGGCGTCGCCGCAGGCCGCTCTGGGGCCGCTGCGCGCCGCGGGTGCTCCTCCGGGTGGATTCGCGACAAGAAGTTCTCCGGGTGCGCGCCGTTCGACCAGGACGGCCACCATGCTCCAGTCGGACCCTCCAGGTCGGCGAGGTTCACAGCACGCACCTCGGCGGCCAGTTCGGGGTGGTCGGCGCGGACGGCGTGCATTCCCAGCAGCCAGCGCCGGACACCCGCATCACCGCCGCTGTAGTGCAGGGACTCGCGGTACACCGCCGCCGCCTCCCGCGCCTGGCGGCCTGAGGCGACATCGAGCAACGGCACCACGAACGCCGGATCGGCGTGGACGAGGAACTCAGGATCAACGAGCATGGAGTCCACGGATCCATGGGCCAGCGCCTGCGCTGTCGCCGTCGCCAGCTCGGTACGCCGAGCCTGCGACCATCCCCCGGGCGGTACCCACGGCATACCGGACACGACATCGTTGTGGTCCACGACATACCCCCTGTCACAGGGGCGACCAGGACGGCACCCCTCTGCGCGGCGGACGATTCTACATATCGTGATCTCCAGGGTGACCCGGCTCCACCGGCGGCGGAAGGCGGGTGACTGCGGCCGTGGGGCGGGCGGGGCCGGCAGGTCTCCTCGTGCCGGCCGTCACCACGGTCGGACGCAAGGCCGAAAGGGCGTTGCCGTCCGGTGGAGCGGGGTGGGGGTGCCTATGGAGGGGTGTCACCCAGTGGTCAGGAGAGGCACACAACACCTGTGCCGCTGCGCTGCCGGCCGCGGCGGAGCTCGGGAGTCGCTGCTCGGCGTCCCGGGGCGTGACCGCAAACGACCGGCCTCCTCGCATGAGTTAAGCTGCTCGGCCGAGCCGACCGGAGCGTCCGCAGCCGGAGACGGTTGCGCGCTCATTTCAGTGAGCGGGGTGGGAAAATGCGCGATCTGACGGGCGGTGCGCTGTCCGACACCTGGGTTCCCCAGTGGATCCGATCGGAGCGGGGTGACGATCCGCTGCCCGTGATCACCGCTGTGGCGATCACGGTGCTCGACGGACACCCCGTCGCCGTCACGGCAGGTGCGGACACCGCGTGCGTGTGGGACCTGGCCGACGGCAGCCGTGTCGGTGAGATATCCGTCGGCGCGGGCGAGGACATCGCGATCGCCCCGCTCGCAGGACGTCCGGTGGTCGCCGTCCTCGGCCACCGTTCGGGCCGGGTGGCACTGTGGGACGTGGCACACGGAGACCATATGTCGGACCTGCCCGCCGAGGAGATCACCGCCGTGGCCGCGGTCACGATCGGTGCTTGTCCGGTGGTCGTCACCGGCCACGAGGACGGCATGGTGCACCTGTGGGACCTGACGACCCGTCGTCAGGTCGGTCGCCCACTCGCCGGTCACGAGACGTGCGTAGGTCACGTGACCACTGCGCTGGTTGACGGGCGCGCGGTCGCGATCACCGGCGGTCGTATGGACCTCGACTGCTTCTGGGACGGGGACGTGCGGGTCTGGGACCTGGGCGACGGCAAGCAACTCACGTCATTCCCCGCCGCAGGCAGCCCGGTCTCCGCGGCGGCGGTGACGGTAGTCGGCGGCCGTCCCGTCGTGACGACCGGCTTCTGGGACGGGCGGCTGGAGATGCGGGACATGATGACGGGACATGCTCTGAGGACGTGCCGGGCCGAAAGCCTGGGCTTCATGATCCACGGGTCCAGCGGCGTCCGCGCGCTGCAGGGCACGGTGCTGCGTGGTCGGCCCGTCGTACTGGCCGGCCACGATGACGGAACCGTGCGGATCTGGGACGTGCCGACCGGCGAACAGGTCGGAGCGACGCTTCGACTCCCCCTCGGTCAGGGCGCCTTCGCACAACGGCGGCCGGGCCGTTCCGTGAGGCTGGCCGTCGGTCCGGGGGACACCTTGGTCGCCTGCGCCGGCCGGGAAGTGGTCTCGCTGAACTACGGTGGCGCGGCTCCGGCAAAGGACAGTATCTGACTTATCGTCAGGAAGATCCCGCTGGAAGTGCTGCAAGCCCGCCGCGGGACACTGTCACGTTGCGGGCCGTCGACCAGGACGGCGACGTGCTGGACATCTTATACAGGACAACGACCCCGAGCAGGAGGAACAGCGACGCGTCCGGCGCCGGCGCAAGCTCCGGCTGAAGGCCGCCCCGCACGGCCGGTCGAGGGGTGGGCAGACCAGCAAGGTCCACCTCGCCGCCGATCGGAAGTGCCGCCCATTGGCATTGCTGCTGACCGCGGGACAGGCGGCGGACAGCCCGCGATGCACCCCCGCTCCTCAAGACGGTGCGGGTGCGCGGGCCTATCGGGCCGCCCTCGCACCCGGCCCGACGCGGTCAGCGGCGACAAGGCGTACCCGTCTCGCGGCAACCGCGCCTACCTGCGCAAACAACGCGCCGAGGCGGTCATTCCGAAGAAGAAGGACCAGGCCGCCAACCAGAAGAAGAAGGGCAGGAGGGGGCGGCAGGGCCGTCAGCCATGGCGTCGAGCTCTACAGGCAACGGAACACTGTCGTTCCGTGCAGCTCACATGGGCTGCGGCAGCCCAGCCGCGATGCCGGCAGACGCAGCTGATGCCGCCGAATGCCTGGCCGCCGACACCATGGCCTCCATCACTCGCGGGTCCACACCCATCTCAGGGTGCCACTGCACACCCAACGCGAAGCGCTCGCGGGGGAGTTCAAGGGCTTCGATGGTTCCGTCTTCCGCATATGCCGCTGCCACGACGCCATCGCCGAGGCGCTCCACCGCCTGATGATGGTGAGAGGCCACCACAATTGCCTCCGGTGACACTCCCGCGAATCGGGAACCGGGCACCGGCTTGATCACGTGTTGGGTGAAGAGCCCTGGCCGCCCGGTGTGGACATCGTGTCCGACGCTGTCCGGCAGGTGCTGGATCAGGGTGCCGCCCGCATGGACGTTCATCAGTTGCATGCCGCGACAGATCCCGAGCACGGGTATGCCACGCTCCAGCGCGGCGGTGAGCAGAGCATGCTCCCACCTGTCTCGGACAGGCACCGACACCTCGGTGAGCGGGTGCGGCTGTTCTCCGTACAGAGCCGGGTCGAGATCCTCGCCGCCCGTGAGGATGAGTCCGTCCACACGAGCGATGGCGGTGGCCGCTGCAGCCGGAGTGTCCGGGGGCAGCATGACGGCAACGGCGCCGACAGCTTGCAGACACCGCCCGTACGCGGCCGGCAGCAGTGCGGCGGGCAGGGCCCACTCGCCCCACCGGGCGTCGGCGAGGTATGTCGAGAGTCCGATCAGCGGTAGGTGCACTCTTCTTCCCTTCCGGGGCATACGGCGCCCCTCAACAAGCGTGGTGAATCCTCTCCGGCATCGGGAGCCGATGCGCCACTCCGCGCGGAGCCAGGCAGATTCAGGCGGCAGGCGCCAGACGGCAGGTGGCGCACGAGATCCGAGTAGGAGGGAGGAGCGGGCAGGGGACGTGCGGCTCCCGCCCCGCCGGCGGCAAAATACTGCAGCGATATCGAAGTAAGCACAAGTAATGACCTCTTCGCACCGGATAAGCCATGCTTACCGTGTGCAGACCGTGGATCCCCGCCTCCTCGCCACCTTGGAAGCCGTGGTGCGAACCGGCTCCTTCGCCGCGGCCGCCAGTGAGCTGGGCTACAGTTCTCCGGCGGTCTCACAGCAGATCGCCGAGCTCGAACGCCGGGTCGGCCTGCGTGTTCTGGAGCGCCGGCCGGTTCGCCCCACTCAGGCCGGCCACATCCTGCTCGATGCAGAACAGGGCGTTCGCACAGCTCTGGCCACCGCCGCATCGGAACTCCACGCCGTCCGCGCCGGCACGGCCGGGCAGATTCGGCTCGGGGCTTTCGCCTCCGCGGCCGGCAGCATCGTCCCCAAGGCTCTGGCGCAACTCCACGCCACGTATCCCGACGTCCAGGTCACCCTGTCCCAACTCGAGCCCGAAGCCAGCTACACCCGTGTCAGACGCGGTGACCTGCACCTTTCTGTGGTCTACGACTACGACTTCATCCCGCTTCCGCCGCCTCGCACGCTCCGCCGAACCCTCATGGCCCGCGAACCCGTCGTCGCCGTGCTGCCGAAAGATCATCCCTTGGCAGCTTCTGACACCATCGAGCTGGCAAGCCTGGCCTCTGAGGCATGGATCGCAGCCCCCGAAGCGGCCTTGCGCCTGGAACTGCTTTCACAGATGGCCAAAACGACAGGGTTCTCAGCCCGGCTGCGGTACGAGGGTGACGACTTCAACACAGTGCTCGGCTTCGTAGCCGCCGGCCTCTGCGTCGCGGTACTGCCGCGTCTGGCCCTACCCCGCGGACTCACCGACGTCGTCGCCAGACCGCTCACCAAGCCGACACTCACGCGTTTTCTCTACACGGTGCGCCTCGAGACGCGTCACACGCCGCACGCCATAGTGGCTCTCGAGCAGATACTCGCCGGAGAAGCCGACTACCTCCGCGGACGGGGAGCCCCCGCCCTCTAGGCAGGGGCTCGGTCGAACCCGCGCCTGCCGTCGGCCCCGGGTGGAGATGGCCGGTGACGAACGGTCGGTTTCGTCCAACTGTTTTGGTCGAAAACATCCGCTGGAGCAGAACGCCTGGTGAGGGCACAGTAGTCGCGGGCCGATCGCCGTGGCACGGGCGAGGACGGCATCCCGCTGTCAGCCGACCGCCCGAGAACCGTGCCGGACTGCGCATACGCCCGCCCACTCACGACCGAGACGAGAGGTGGCGCTCCGACACAGTCGCAGCCGGCTGCTCCCAGTGCCTCCCAAACGTTGCCCGGCTGCCCTTCCGCAGACCGGGGGACCTCTGCAATTCCGCAAGGGCCACTGACAGGTTCGCAGTATCTTTCACGATGGATTCCTGTTTATGACATCACTCTCTGAGCGCGCCGAAATTTTGCGTTCCCTGCACGTCCCGGGCAAGCCCGCGTTCCTAATGGTGTCGACCGAGGGTATCCGCGCACATCCGATATCACGGCTGGAGCGAGCTGGCCTGGTCGGGGGCGGCGTCGTCCGATGGGGGACTGAATCCGCGTATGCAGCGATGCTGGAACGAAGACCCGTCATGCTCCTGCTCAACGCACCGACCGAGGACACCGACTTGATGACGCGGCTTGTCAGAGCCGCGTCCCTGGTAGCCCCCGTGGCCGTCCTGCGGGACCAGAAAGATGACGTGGTGGCAGCGTTCGGCGCCGGGGCCTGCGACGTCCTGGACGCTCAGGCCCCGATCGCCGAGCTGACCTGGCGCATCCATGCCAACCTGAGGCGGCGTTCCCCCCTACCACCCCCTACCGGCTGCCCCGGAGCAACCGCGAGCCAGCGACTGCTGTTCCATGTGCTTGCCACGGCGCCAACCGTTGTGTGCTGTCACCAGTTGAGGCTGCTGCTCGGTGCACCTGGGCTTCCCATGACCCTCCGGGCTCTCAGAGCACGAATCCGACGGCTGTTGCCCGCCTTCCAGGCGCAAGGCCTTGAACTCGTCGTGGACCAGCAGTGGGGACTGGCGACCTACCGGACACGCGCGGCGGGGAGTACCGCCGGCGGCGAATCTCCCAGTGGTGCCACGGCTCTCGGCCGCCCGCAGAACGCAGCGTATTCCCCCGAAGAAGCAGGCACCCACCCCTCGGCTGTCACGAGAGGGCGGCTGCCGCCCGCCGCAGGAGCCGGGTTCGTTGTGGCCCACGGAGAGCCCGGGAACTGAATGGTTTCACGGATGCCGAGCGGGCACCGGATCGCACAATTCCCATAAGAGATGATCACCGGGTTCATGGCGTTGTGTGACGTTCTGCGCCGTGGACGGTCACGGAATGCAAGGGGTCCGGTTCCGGCCGCGAGGCCCGGTCTCCGGCCACGACGATTGACTCCGTCTTGAGGACTTTTGTGTCAGACATAGACGAACTGCTTGCGAAGCCGGAACTGCTGATTTCCTCGGAACCGGCTCAGGTACTGGAACTGCTAAACGACAGACGGGATCCGCGAGCACTTTTCGTGGCCGCGGTGTACCGGGCGTCGGTGGGCGTCCACGAGCGGATGAGCCTCCCCCAGCGCCGCCAGGTCTTGTCGATGGATGCGGCACGGCTCGGCGACCGCGCTCTTGCGGCGCGCTTGGCGACCGCGCGGCTTCCCGACGTCGCTCCTGCCGCGTGGATCGTGAACTGGGCCAGTGGTTCACTGACGGATTACCGGCACCTGCGTTGTCTGACCGGACACGGCGGCCCGGTGATAGCCGTGGCGACGGCGGCCGTCCACGGCAAGCCCGTCGCAGTCACGGGTAGCCGTGACAAGACGCTCCGCGTGTGGGACCTGACGACGGGCGAGCAGATGTTTGAGTCCGGAACGCGCCACACCGACCCGATTTCCTCGCAGAGGGCAGAGGTCGTGGATGTGGTCTCGGCGACATGCGACGGGCGGCCGGCAGTCATCACCAGGGACGCCGGGGGATCGGTGCTGGTGTGGGATCTCGAAACCGGGCAGAACGTGGGCGAGTTCATGCGGGTACTGGACGGCCCACCCCAGGTTCTGGTGACCATGTCCGCAGACCGAACCGTCTACGTGTGGAGTCTGTCCACGGGTCGTCTGATGCACGCGTTGCCGTCCATGGCCCACCTGGCAACGCTCAGCGGTCGGCGCGTCCTTGTGACTGCGGAACCTGACGGCGTGACGCATGTGTGGGACCTGGTCGACGGCCGGCGGATCGGAGCATGTCTTCCGGTGACCAAGGCTGTGATGATCGACGGCCGTCCCGTGGCACAGGTGGCACAGGTGGCACAGAACGATCGGTCCATGTTCCTGTGGGACCTGGCGACCGGCCGCCCGGTTGGTGATCCTCAAGCCCATCTCATGCTGGCGCAGGCAGATGACGACACGCTGGACATCACCACCGTGACGGTGGTGGACGGGCGCGTCATCACGGTCACGCTCGCTTCTCACGAGACGCATCTTCTGGGCGATCATCCGAGCAGCACTCCGGCGCTGGGAACCGACACCGCGCTGCTGGAGGGCAGGCATGTCGCTGTCACCCTCGAGGCGGAGCGGTCGCTCCGCATGTGGGACCTCACGGCCGGTCCCCTGTACCGGGAGGGGATGCGCGTGTTGGCGACGGTCGAGCCGACCGGCCGACCGGTCGTCCCCGCCGACAGTGACGTCCGCCTGTGGGACCTGGTCACGGACCGCACGATCGGCCACCCCCACGCGGGCCGCCTGCCCGGGGTCAGTCCCGGCACTCCTGCGGCGCGCGCCGTGCTGGACGGCCGAGAGGTCGTCCTCACCGTGGAGAAGGACCACACCGTCCAGGTGAGGGACAGCGAAACCGGACGGTGCCTGGACCAGGTACTCACGGGGCACACCGACCGTGTTCTGTCCCTCGCCGCAGTAGCGGCAGAGGGGCGAAACCTCGCCGTCACGACGGCTCTGGACGGAACGGTGAGGCTGTGGGACCTGGACTCTCGGCAGCAGGAGGGCCCGCCGCTGACGGGACACATCGGCCAGGTGTGGGACGTGGCGACCACTGTCGTCGGCGGCCGCCCTGTCGCTGTGACGGCCGGTGCGGACCACAGCGTACATACCTGGGACCTCGGGCATGCCGGTGTTTCAGCCGCCCACCCGCGTGCAGGGCACACCAGGACGATCACGGCAGTGGGGACCGCCGTCCTTCGCGGACAGCCCGTCGCCATCACCGCGGGCGCAGACGCCACCGTGCGGATCTGGGACCTGGCGACCGGTCGGGAAGCCGCCGATCCCCTGACTGGTTCGGTTGGCAAGGTGTGCGCCCTGACGAGTGCGGTAGTCAGCGGTCGCACCGTGGTGATCACCGCCGGGCCGGACACGCGGATCCACATGCATGACCTGGCCACGGGCCGATTGATCGGGGAGCCGATTCTGAGCGGTCATGCCAGGGTCACGGCCATGACCTGTGCCGAAGTGAACCGCCGGACCGTCCTCGTCACGTCAGGCACCGACCCGGCTCCCCGTCTGTGGGACCTCGCCACCGCAGAACCCGTGGGCACAGCCCTGACGGGGCACTCCAGCAGGGTCACCGCCGTCAGCACGACCCAGTTGGACGGGCGCCCCGTCGCCGTCACCGCCGGCTGGGACAACACCGTCCGGCTGTGGGACCTGAGCACGAGTCGGCAGATCGGCGATCCCCTGACCGGACACACCGACTGGGTGACCTCGGTATCCGCCGTCCAGACGAAGGAGGGCCCCGTCGCGGTCAGCCGCAGCCGGGACGGGACTCTGCGCCTGTGGGACCTGACGACCGGACAGCAGACAGCCTCCACGACCTTGGACACCGCCACCGGCTGCCAGACGGTCTCAGCGACCGTGCGGGACGGACGACCGCTCGCGGTCACCGCTGAAGCGGACCGGATACGGATGTGGAATCCGGCGTCCGGGCGGCGGATCGAGACCGTATACGTCCTTCCGCAGCCGGCCTGCGCACTGACGACCGCTCCAGGCGGGCAGCTCCTGGTCGCGTTCGGAACGGACATCGCGAGCTTGCGCCGGACCGAGCGATGACGCCGGACATGGCACATTTCCCTGCTCGGCCTGGCCGCGCTGATGCCACTCCTGACACCTCACCCTCGCCGCCGGGGCGAAAGCCCGCGAAAGATCGCCGAGCCTATCAGGGAAGAAAGTGAGTGCATTGACGAACGACCCGCCGCCGTACTTTTCCATGGAAGAGCTCATGGGCATGATGAACGAGCCGCACCGCTCGATTTGCCGACGTGTCATCGACGATCACCGCGAGCTACTGCAGCAAGTACCCGGCTCCTCCCACAATCATCAGGCGTGGCGGGGCGGCTACTGGGACCACATCGTCGAAGTCATGAATCTGTGGGTACTGCTGTACCGCGCTTTCGAGGCCACCGGTCGGCTGGCCGAGCTCGCACCCGAGGAGCGGTTCACTCTCGCCGATGGTCTGCCGGTGCTGTTCCTGCACGACATCGAGAAGCCGTGGCGCCGCCTGTGGGAGGACGGCAAGCCGGCACTCGACGCGGAGGGTCATGCCCGTCCCGGACCCGCCGGCGCATCCGCCCGCAAGGCGTTCGCGGAGCACAAACTGGCGGAGTACGGCGTCGTCTTCTCGCCTCAGCAGCAGAATGCCTGGCAGTACGTCGAAGGTCTGCGCGACAGCGAGTACTCGCCCAACGACCGTGTCATGCTCCCGCTCGCGGCGCTGTGTCACACCTGCGACCTGCTGAGCGCCCGTGCGTTCTACGACTTCCCCCGGCCCGGCGACACCACTTGGGGCTCCGGCCGAGCGGCCGTCGGCTGACCACATACTGTCGCGAGAGCCGCTCGAGCAGCCGCACCGGCCTGCCGTGTCGATGCCGCACGCGGAGTGCAGGGAACGAGCGGCCCCGGGGCACTGTCGGCGGCATTACCGGCGGCACTACGGCGCTTGTCGTGGAGGTCTGCGATGTGCCGGGGCCCGGCCGGCCCGACGAACGCGAACCGGATCAGATCACAGCAAGGCAAAAGTGTGCCCGAATTCCTGGCCGACGAAGCCGATGCGAGGTATCCACAGAGGGTGCACTGGTAGGAAACGCTCTCATGGAAAAGAATAATGCGATGGCTGACGACGATGACATGAACGGCTTTTATTCGGCTATGAATACTGACCTTCCTGCTGGTTATGAGATATCCACTGACATCGCGCGCCTCGATCTCCCGCTTATCCATCAGTGGCTGTCACAAGATGCCTACTGGGCGGTCGGCCGGCCCAGGGAGAAGCAGGATATAGCCATTTCCTGTTCCCTCAACTTCGGTCTGTACAACAGCGCCTCGGGTGCTCAACTGGGCTATGCCCGAGTGGTTACCGACCGGGCCACCTTCGCATGGCTCTGTGATGTTTACATTGCCCCGGAGGCTCGTGGTAAGGGTCTCGGAACCGCTTTGGCCGCTGCGGTTCGGGATCACCTTTCTCCATACGGGCTGAGGCGTATTCTGCTGGCCACGGCAGACGCACACACCGTCTATGCGAAGGTGGGATTCGCATCGCTGAAGAAGCCGGAGAAATGGATGACTTACGGGGAGCAGTGAGCACCCCGGACCTTGCCGGACCGCTCCTCAATGAGTCTGTCCGGGCTCCGCCGAGGGGATCTCCGGGGGAGGGGCGAGGGCAGTGCCGGACGTCGCCCCTCCCCGGTGCGGAGGACATCCCGGCCGACGAGAGCAAGGGCCGACGGGGACTGGGTGAGCATTCGGTTTTCTCGACGATGAACGATCGGAAAATTTTGCTGGTAAATGGATGAGCCGCTCGGCACAGTAGCCCCGGTTGACCACCGCCCCGAACGAACCATGTTCGATCGGTCGGCGTGACTCCGGGTCCCCCCTCCGCGGATGGGGCCCGTGGGTCCGGACCCCGCCGCCAACAACGTCCAGCGTCCTGGAGGACTGTCGTTATGAAACCTGTCAGTCAGCCAGACAGGTCCTTGCCCGGGCACCGTCTGATGCCGACGCGGCGGACCTCACGTCGTCATCGGCGGATTCGGAAGTTCCCGCGCCCAGCCTGAAGGCGGGGCGAGCCGGCGCCATCCGGGGGCCATAGCCGAGCGATCGCAGCGGACCGGACGAGACCGGTCGATGACATGCCCCCACCCCCTCGACTGAGTCGAGGCCACCTGACCCGACTTCCGCGCGGACCGAAACGAGCGGACCGTGCCGAATCACATGGAAAGTGAGAGACAGGCCAGTGAGTGAGCAGCCTCTCTTGAAGCCCGCAGCGCCGCCCGTGTCGGCCCGGCGCAGCATCGACGCCGGAGACGCGGGCTACAACAAGTCCCTCAAGTCCCGGCACGTCAACATGATCGCCATCGGCGGCGCCATCGGCACCGGCCTCTTCCTCGGCGCCGGCGGCCGCCTCGCCGAGGCCGGCCCCTCTCTGTTCGTCGCGTACGCGGTGTGTGGGGTGTTCGCCTTCCTGGTCGTGCGGGCGCTCGGCGAACTCGTCCTGTACCGGCCGTCCTCCGGCGCCTTCGTGTCGTACGCCCGGGAGTTCCTCGGAGAGAAGGGCGCGTACACGGCGGGCTGGATGTACTTCCTGAACTGGGCCACCACCGGTATCGCCGACATCACCGCCGTGGCCACGTACACCCACTACTGGGGCATGTTCTCCGACATCCCGCAGTGGGTGATCGCCCTGATAGCCCTGGCGGTCGTCCTCGCGGTCAATCTGATCTCGGTGCGGCTCTTCGGCGAACTGGAGTTCTGGTTCGCGATCATCAAGGTCGGCGCGCTCGTGGTCTTCATGTGCATCGGCATCTTCCTTCTGGTCACCGAGCACCCCGTCGGCGGCCGCAACCCCGGCCTGGCTCTGATCACAGACCACGGCGGTGTGTTCCCCAACGGCCTGCTGCCCATGCTGCTGATCATCCAGGGTGTCGTCTTCGCCTACGCAGCGGTGGAGCTGGTCGGCGTCACGGCCGGTGAGACGGAGAGCCCCGAGGAGATCATGCCGAAGGCGATCAATTCGATCATGTGGCGTGTGGGCCTGTTCTACGTCGGTTCGGTCATCCTGCTGTCGATGCTGCTGCCGTGGAACGAATACACCGCCGGTGAGAGCCCGTTCGTGACCGTGCTGTCGAACATCGGTGTCCCGGCGGCGGGCGGGGTGATGAACCTGGTCGTCCTCACCGCCGCGATGTCCTCGCTCAACTCCGGCCTGTACTCCACCGGCCGCATTCTGCGCTCCATGGCGATGTCCGGTTCCGCCCCCAGGTTCACGGGCGTGATGAGCCGCACCCAGGTCCCCTACGGCGGCATCCTGCTCACCACTGGCATCTGTGTGCTCGGCGTCGGACTCAACTTCGTCGTGCCGGCCGAGGCCTTCGAGATCGTGCTGAACTTCGCCGCGATCGGCATCCTCGCCACCTGGGGGATGATCATGCTCTGCCACCTGCTGTTCTGGCGAAAGACCCAGAAGGGCGAGCTGACCCGCCCCGGCTACCGGCTGCCCGGCTCCCCGTGGACCGAGATCGTCACGCTCGGCTTCCTCGCCTCCGTCCTGGTCCTGATGTACGCCGACGGCGGTCCCGGCCGCACCACCGTGATGTGCCTGCCGCTGATCGTCGGAGCACTCGTCGCCGGGTGGTTCGGCGTACGTGGCCGGGTGAGAGGTATCCGCAGGGCCGCCGAGGACGCCGAGGTGACGTCCTGACCCCGACTGACACGCCAGGTCCGGCTCACCGGGATCCGGTAGTCCGCGAGATCACTGCCTGCTGCGGATCATGCTCTCTGAACAGCCGCGGGCAAGTGGGAACGTGTACGTCGAACCACTGTTCAACAGTGGACCAGTCGCCGTACGATCCGACCGCCTCCAGGTAACGGTGGGTGCCCATTTCAACGGCACCAACCGGCTCCCCTGAAGGGAATCGGCACCGGACGTCCAGGCCGTCCAGAGAGTGTGCTTCCAAGCAGTGGTCCGTCCGTTGCGAAGCACACTCCGACCCTCAGCACGTCGACCCGCACAGACCTGCGGCGATCCCGTTGCATCCATCGCCGCCGGTACGACTCGACCAGGCCCAGGGGGCACCCCCCTGGCCTGCGAACAACTCCGCCCACGAGAAAGCCACCGTTTCAGGCGCTGACATGTTCGATCTTCACCGGCTCAGACTCCTCAGGGAGCTCAAGCACCGCGGCACGCTGGCCGCTGTCGCCGCTGCCCTGTCCTACAGTCCGTCGACCATCTCCCAGCAGCTGTCCTTGCTGGAATCGGAGGCAGGCATCCCCCTGCTCGAGCATGTCGGCCGACGCGTACGCCTCACGGCACAGGCCGAGATCCTCGTCGCGCACACAGAAGCGGTACTGGAGCGGCTGGAACAGGCGGAGGCCGACATTGCGACGTCCCTGACCGACCTTACCGGAACGCTGCGTATCGCCTCCTTCCAAAGTGCCGCGCTCGCCCTCGTCCCCAACGCGCTGAACCTCTTGCACCGTGCTCATCCGCTGCTGCGTGTCCAGTTCACACAAATGGAGCGGGAAAGCGCCGTGCCGGCACTGCTCGCGCGCGACTTCGACCTGGTCATCGACGTGGAGTACCCCGGTATTCCAAGCCCGCGGCCCGCTGAGGTGGAGCAGGAGGACTTGTGCGACGACACTCTGCATGTAGCGCATCCGGACATCGTGGACACGGCCGATCCCACCGAGACGCTGCGCAAACTGGCAGGCCAGCCCTGGATCATGGAGCCGGAGGGGACTATCGCGCGCCGCTGGTCGATGGCCCTGTGCCGTGAAGCCGGCTTCGAACCCGACGTGCGTTACGAGTCCACCGATCACTTTCTGCATCTGCGGCTGGCCGAACAGGGCCATGCGGCCGCGCTGCTTCCGGGCCTGGCGTGGCACGGCCGCCGGTTGACGGTCCCGGTACAGCCGCTGCTGGGTGTCCACCACCGGCGCAGGCTGCTCACCGCCGTACGCCGAGGCAGTGGCCGCCACCCCACCATCAAGGCAGCCCGCCAGGCGTTGCTCCAGGCAGTCGATCAACTGGTGCCGTGACTGCACTGGTACGCCGGAGCGGGGCCGGGGACTGATCCGGGAGGCAGGGTCTTCGATGACGTTCGTCCCATCACCATGACCTCGCAGGGCCCTCGGCCGCCCCGGCCCTAACCTCGCCTGCAGGCGATTCCGCGGCGGCTACCGCGCGTGCGACTCAGACGAGTTCCGACCGCCGTGAACTCCCTGCTCCTGGCGACCAGGCATGAGTGCCTCCTCGACCGCGTCGATGAGTGGGCCACCCTCGGTGCCCGATCGCCGTACGAAACTAATCTCGACGCCCGACAGTTCGGGGAGGCCCGGCACCGGGGGCCGGGCTCCAGGGTCACTTCGGGACTCAGCCGGGCGAAGTCGGCCAAGGTCTCGGGAAGCGGAGCTGCGCAGTCCTCGATCAGTCCCGCAACGTTCCGCCACCGTTCTTTTTGCAGGAGAAAGATCATCAGCGTCAGTCCCATGCACTACTTCCACGTCGATGTGTTCAGCCCTCGGCCCTTCAGCGGAAACAGTCTCACCGTATTTCCCGACGCTGCCCGGCTCAGCAGCGCTCAGATGGCAGCCATCACCAGGGAGATGCGCCACTTCGAGTCGATTTTTCTGTCCAGGGACGTCGCGGGCGACGGTCCCTGGCGGGCCCGGGTCTTCGACCTCATCGAAGAACTCGACTTCGCCGGCCACCCTGTGATCGGGGCTGCTTGTGTCCTGCACGCGTTGCACGGCCGGGCGGCCAGCGAGACATGGAGCATGCAGCTGAAAGCCGGCACGGTAGAGATCACTACGCACCGTCGTGGTCGCGGGCGGTACACGAGTGCGCTGGATCAGAAAGCCCCCTCCTTCCTCGGTCGGCCCGACATCAAGGACCTGGCGTCCTGGTTCTCACTGAGTGAAGAAGATCTCGATGCTGATCTTCCACCGGAAGTGGTCTCCACCGGATTGCGCTACCTGGTGCTGCCGGTACGCAGCGGTGCGCTCGAACGGGCGCGGATCGCTCTGGATCTCGATGCGTCGCTCGCCGGGCTGGGCGCGCAGTTCGCCTACCTCCTCGACGCGAGTGCCTTGGAAGCGCGGCACTGGAACAACGACGGCGTTGTCGAGGACGTGGCGACCGGAAGCGGCGCCGGGTGTGCAGCCGCCTATCTGCGCCGCCACGGACGCATCCGCGACGGGGAAGACGCAGTGCTGCGACAGGGTCGGTTCACCGGCCGTCCCAGCCGGATGACGATCAGTGCCCGCGGCCGAAGCGAGGACATCCGCTCCGTACGGGTCGGCGGGGAAGTCGCATTCGTCGCGACCGGGCGTCTGGAGGAGTTGCCCGTATGACCACCAGGTGGCTGGAGAACTTCGGCCCCGACCTCATCAGCGCCACGGTGGGGCACGAAGACGTGGTCGGACCTGTGGCGTCAGCCCTCACCGACTACAACCGCGGGCTCGGGTTCACCTGTCGCGGTCTTCGCCCCTGCCGGTCGCGAGGGGGATGCATCGGCCTGGGAGTGCAGGATCTCGCGGCAACTCAGGTCGCCCTGGACCTGCTGAAGGACGGCACGGCGCGAACGGGCCGACGGACCGCCAGCGCACGGGATCTTCGCCCCTGGACCACCGCGGAAACCGACGGCTTCCTGCTTCGTGGAGCCACCGGTAACGGCGTCTCACGCTACGGACCAGTAGAGCATCAAGTGATAACAGTTGGCAGACCGCCATTTTCTTTGGGGCGAAGGACAATAAGATGCGTGCGTGTCTATTCGCTCCCGCCGATCAAAGCCGCGCCTCGTCCCCGAGCTTGATGACAAAGGCCTGGGCCAGACCCTGAAGCTGCTGCACCGGCTGCCGACGCCGAACATGGTCGATATTCAAGTCGACACCATCGCAGCAACTCTTCGGGAGGCCGACGCACGAAAAGACTGGGACCGAAAGGCTCACCGTCTCGTGATTCTGGGAGAGGCTGTGGCCGAAGGCCAACTGCCCGAGCGGTGGCTGAGACGTCAGCCGGATGACGGAGACGCGCGTCTGTTCAAGGCCTGGGTGGACGTGATACGAGGACGTCTAACCGGTTCCGTGGCAGGCGCGGAGATTGCGGACTCTTGTCACCGAGCGGCGGCGGAAAACCCCGTCGACCCCACGCCGTGGACGGTGTTGCTGGCCTTGCTGCGCCTGCTCCGGCGGCCAATACCGGAAATCGTGAGCGTCTGGAGCGAGGTAGTCGATCGAGACCCCTGGAATCGCTGCGCGTACTGGGAGATGCTTGACTACCTCTCGCCCGAGGAATGCGGCTCGCATCTCCAGTGGATGGAATTCATCGATAGCGTCAGGGACCGTACACCGGCCGATGCGCCCACAGCGGGGCTCGAACTCACTGCGGTGGTGCAGCGTCATGTGAAGGTAGTCATGCGCGGCGGCGTGCAGGGCTTGATGGCGGCCCGCTCGTCATGGTCACAACCATGGGAATCCGCAGCACTGGAACGCGCCTCACAACTATGGCTCAGACCTGGATTCCTGCGGCACGCGTCCGCGCTCGCCGACCTGAACACACTCGCCTACGCGTTGGTCGAGGCGGAACAGCTTTCGGATGCGGCAGCTGTCTTCGACGCCCTCGATGGTGTGGTGACATCGTGGCCGTGGGAAACGTCAGGAGACGCAGTGCAGCACTACACGAAGGCGCTGGAACGGGTCAGACGGCGTCAGGCCGTCTGAGATCTTTCGTCCGGAACTCTCTCCCCACACGGGAGTTCGGGACTCCGAATCGGACCGCCCGCCGGAAGGGGCGGTGAGGCGGAGGCGGCAGCCGGGCCGGCCGCAGCACGCGCGCCCTGCCGGTGCCCACACCTGCAAGATCGCGTTCCGGGAGGTTCCCGGGTAGACCTCGCTGTCCCTCCAGCAGCTGGTGGATGCCATCGCGGCCGCGGGCTAATGGCGGAGTCGGGCATTGGAACTGTCCGAATGCCTGGCCGCTAGAGGCGGTCCGGCGCGGTGGTAAGGGACTTCGTCTCGGTCATTCCGTGGCCGCCGTGAGGGCTGCGGCGAGGAGCGCAGGGGGACCGTCCAGCGTGCTGCTGTGCAGGGCCTCGGTGCGGTGCACCAGTCGCGGTGCGGAGACGGGGACCGCGTTGATGCCGGGCGTGTTGGCGATCGTTGACTGGGGCAGTAGTGCGAGGCCCTGTCCGGCAGCGGTGAGGGCGAGGAGTCCGCGCACGTCGGTTCCTTCGTAGCGCAAGGATGACCGGTAGCCGCCGGTTCCGGTCGCGGTGCGCAACTGCGCCAGCGGGATGGCCGTGTCGGGTGCGTCGATCCATCGGGCGTCGGCGAGATCAACCAAGCGGAGGCTGGCCCGGCTGGCCAGCGGGTGCTGAGCGGGCAGCGCGAGAGCCAGCGGTTGCTCAGTGATGGCTATCGCCGTGAGTGGGCCGACGTCGGGGAGGTGGAGTGGGTCGTTGGGAGCGGCCACGCCATCGACCAGGCCGAGGTCCAGGGCTGCGCTCGCGACTTCGCGAGTGATGGCCGCACGGCCAAGGACACGCACCGTCACATCCCAACGGGGCTGCTTTTGCCGCATGTCGGCAAGTGTTCCGGTGAGTCGTGGCGTCATGGCCAGCGGTGAGACCCCGATGACGATGCGGGCGGCGGGTGCTGCGGTCAGGCGCGCAATGTCCGCGCGGGCGGCGTCCAGCCGCAGCAGCAGCGGTCCGGCGTGCTCCAGCAGCCGGACGCCGACGCCTGTAGGAGAGACCGGGCGCCGCTGCAGCAGGACTGCTCCAAGGTCGCTTTCGAGCGCGGCGATGTGCTGGGACACCGCCGACTGGGTGTAGCCCAGTTCGCGGGCTGCCTCGGAGAAGGAACCGCAGCGTGCCACGGCCACGAACGTGCGGAGAAGGTGCGGATCCATGTCCATAAGTATCGCTAATGCAAGAGCCGCAGATCATCGTTGGTGCTGAACTCGGTTGCCGGGGCAGGATGTCCGCATGCCTGAGCCTTTGAGTATTTCGACAGCCCGTGTCGCGCTGGTGGGCGACCGCTCGCCCAGCGTGCGAGCCCACGCCCGTATTCCCGGTCTTCTGGACGCACTGGCCCAGCGCGACCAGCTGGTCCTGGATGCGTACTGGATCCCGACAGAGGACGCAGAATCCGCCGACGCCCTAGCCGGATTCGATGCCATCTGGTTGGTGCCCGGCAGCCCCTATCGCAGCGAAGCCGGGGCGATCGCGGCGGCCCGCACCGCGCGTGAGCGGGGGATCCCGTTTCTGGGTACCTGTGGTGGCTTCCAGCACGCGGTCCTGGAGTTCGCGCGCAACGTGTGCGGGCTCTCCGGCGTTGACCATGCGGAGAACCAGCCGGAGGCGGACGACTTGTTGATCGTCCCGCTGGCATGCTCCCTGGTCGGTCACGAAGGCGCGGTCAAGGTAGAGGCGGGATCGTTGGCGGAGCGCGTCCTGGGAGCTGAGCGGACCGTCGAGCGGTACCACTGCTCGTATGGCACCAGCCCGGCCTATCTGGATGTGCTGCGTGCGCACGGACTGCGCTTCAGCGGCGTCGACGAGGCGGGCGACGTGCGCATTGCCGAGCTGCCGGACCACCCCTTCTTCCTTGCCACCTTGTTCCAGCCGGAGCTCGCGGGAGACGGCACCCGGCCCCACCCGATCATCCAGGTGCTAGCCACGGCAGCGGTCGACCATGCCGCCAAGGGCTCTGCGCCGACGCTCACCTGAGCCGAGCCGGTTACGGCTCGCGCATGGACAGGCCTAGCTTGATCTTCAACCTCGGGCCTCGAACGGCTCGTCGTACTTGATCACTCGCGTCGGTAACTGCCCTATGTGCAGGCGGCCTTCGGCTGACCATGTGCTCCGACCAAGGAATACACGTGAACAGCGCGAAGGCCGTGGGGATGTGTCCGTTGCGCCATGCTGTCCGGCAGGAACCGTTCGCGGAACTGTCATGCTCCCGGGGCGAGTTCTACTCCTGTCTGACGAGGCGTTCGGCCGCTCCGTTCGAGCTGGCCGACGCCGTGCTGTGTGCGAACGGCCCGGTCCGCTCGCTGGTGGAACTCTCGCTGGTGGGCGAGCATCGCCGCGGACACGGCGGGCTGTATGACGCCCTGGCCGCGGGTCGGGTGGACATCGCTCGGCTGCGGCGGGCCCTGGTTGCGGTGCCGCTGCCGAGGGCGGCGGACGGCCGGCTGGTGCTGGCCGCCGACATCACCTGCTGGCTGCGTCCCGACGCGCACACCTCACCGCAGCGGATCCTGTGTCACACCTACGGACGTGGCAAGGACCAGCACATCCCCGTCCCTGGCTGGCCCTATTCGGTGATCAACGCGCTGGAAGCAGGCCGCAGTTCCTGGACCAGACCGGGCCCTGCGCCGGGCGGCCCCGCGAGCCGGGCACCCCCGGTCGTCCGCCCCGCCACGGCGGCGAGTTCGTCTTCGGCGATCCGGCCACCTGGAACGCTCCCGATGCGACAACGGTGACCGAGACCCGTTTGTATGGCACGGCAACCGCCAGAACCTGCGACCGGCTCCACCCCAGGCTTACTGATCGTTTCAGAATGAGGTTCGTAATGAGCTTGGCGGTTGGGTGTTCTGTCGGCAGGATCGGTTGGGTGTCTGCTGATCTTGTGCCTGATGGCCTGTGGGAGCGTGTGGCGCGGCCCGGCCATCCGCCGGCAACCGCCCGGGATACCGATGCCGCCGAGACGGAGGCGTAGGCGTGGTTGTCGTCCAGGATGCGTGCGACGAGAAACTCCACAAGATCGTCCATGTGGCCATCCTCGCGGGCAAGGTGGTTGGGCGGTCCAGCGGCTGTGTCCGTTCGCATGGCCAGGCCGCGCCATTGCTTGAGTCGGTTGATACACCGTTCGACAGCGTTGCGCTGCTTGTATGTCTCGGCGTCGAAGGCTGGTGGGCGGCCTCCATCGCGGGCGCGGACGATGGTGGAGTCGATCTGGACCAGCCAGTCGATGTCCCCGGCTGCGTCCGCCCGGGCCTGGGCCTCCTGCAGGGCCCGGGTGAACACCCCGTCCAGGGCGTAGCGGCGGAAACGGGTGTAGACCGTCTGCCACGGCCCGTAGCGTTCGGGCAGGTCCCGCCAGGAGATCCCGGTACGGATCTTGTAGACCAGTCCGTTGATCACCCGGCGGTTCTCCACCCGCGGCCGACCCGTCGCGGCCCGCGGTATCAGCTGAGCGAGCAACTCCTACTCCTGTTCCGTGAGTTCATGACGGCGTACCACCCCACCATGATCTATTACCCGGATGATCTTTGAAGACGGACCCTAGTGGTGTTCCTCGAGCGCGCGGGCATCCCTGACAGCGTCTTGGACGACGATCAGTGGATCGAGTGGCGCGGCGACCGCGCACACCAGTGGAGGACTGCCTGACCTGTTCTCCACGCCCACATGGGCAGCGAAGAGCCCTCTCCGCTCCGGTGTGATCTTCGCGCTGTTTTGGGTGTGTCTTGCTGTTTGTGTTCGGGGCAGGCGTAGGGGAGAGGAGACCTGGCCCCTGTGTATGGAGATTGGTGATGACGACTTCCCGGGTGCCGCGGCCTGCGCCCGATGGCACACGTGACGACGCCGCGAACGTCCGCCTTGAGCAGGAGAACGCCCAGCTGCGGCAGGCGGTCGATTCTCACGCGAGGATCGACCAGGCCGTCGGCATCCTCATCGCGACACACCGGATGCCGCCGGGCGTCGGGTTCGAGGCGCTGCGCGAGGTGTCCCAGCGCACCAATACCAAGCTGCACACAGTCGCGGAGACAGTGATCGGCTGGGCACTGGGGCAGCCGCTGCCTGAGCCGGTGGGGCAGGAACTGGAGGCGGCCGTGCAGCGGCGTTCACGCGAGCAGGACTCCCCGGACGGGAAGGCAGGGTAGCCGGAGTGGCTGCGCGGGGGGCCGCTGACGTAAGGAGCGTAAAGCGAGTGCTGTGACCGGGAAGGTGTGTCGGTTCCATCACGCGGTCGGGCATGCAAAGGCCAGGTGTCCCGCAGGAGCCGGTGTGGCTGGTTACTGAGGGACCACATGGCTGTCAGCGGGGCTGATAGTTGAGGGTTCCGAGGGGCCAGTTCGTGGACAGCCAGGTCGTGACAGCCGCTTGCAAGGGCGCGTCCAGCTCGGCTCTGTCGGCGCGGACCCAGGAGCGGACGTCGGTGTCATGGTCGTCGCCACGGGAGGGATAGATGTACACGCAACCGACCACCTCGCCACTACTGGTCTCGATGACGGTGTAGGTGAATCCGCGGCGCTGAGCGAAGTCGTCCGCGTGCCGCTGGAGGTCGACGAGGTTCGCCTCCAGGGCCATCCCGTCCGCAGGAGGCCATTCTCGGTCCTGGAAGCCCGGGGTCGCACGGATGTGCTCGATGCTGCTGGTCCAGGCGGCGTGGTCGGCGGCGTTGTGCTGGGGTCCCAGAGGCTCCAGACGGAACTGCGGGGTGATCAGGTCCGCGGGGACGACGAAGTCGTCGGGGACGAGAGCATGGTCAGTCATAGGGCCGAGGCTATGAGGAAGGGCTCGCGGGTTGCACCTGGATTGATCACGCCGCTCGCGCGGCGGGACGGCCCCACCGGATGCCCTTCTCGCTGCGGATGCGAGCGCGTTCCCAGCGCTGGGCGCCGCAGGGGTGCTCGTCCTGGACGCCGCGGTCGTCTCACCCCACAGCGCCACGACACGGGTACCGGAGACGAAAGCGGTGCTTGAGCCGGTTCGGCAGCCCGACTTCTCGATAGGGGCCGCCGTCTCCTCGATGTGCTTCGGCTTACTCGGTCACGGCGTGCGCGGACGCTCGTG
Source organism: Streptomyces sp. NPDC012466 (assembly GCF_042955215.1). Lineage (NCBI taxonomy): Bacteria > Bacillati > Actinomycetota > Actinomycetes > Kitasatosporales > Streptomycetaceae > Streptomyces > Streptomyces sp. NPDC012466. The sequence goes on from NZ_JBIBEQ010000004.1 coordinate 568,728, forward strand.
CTTCGCTGCGTCCACCCCATGCAGGTGAGCGGCTGGGCCGTTCTGCCTTATGCATGGCAGCAGGCCAGGGTACTCGCCCGTCACACGGAGTGAAGGAGAGGCCAGTGGGACCACGTGGTGACGGCCGTACAGTGCCTGGGGAACACCTGGTGCGCACGGGCTGCGCCGTGGGCGGCGACGACGGCTGTATCGCAGACGCCCGGCATCGCGCCACCGCCTTCCTCGACCAGGCCGTCCACGATCATCACCTGTCCGTGTCCGCTCACGCGAGGTACCTCACCCAGCTGGTGGTCAGCGAGCTGGTCACGAACGCCCGCAAATACGCTCCCGGACCCATTCTGATGGAACTGCGCATCACGGCCAGCACCCTGGAAGTCGTCTTTTGGGACAGTGATCCCCGTCAGACGGACGTCGGAAAAGGCGTCGACGTGCTTCTTCTCCGCGTCGATGAACCCTGCGGTACCGGGCCGGGGGCTGTCGATCTGAGGGTAGAAGACGAAGTCCGGGTGGAACATGCCGGTGAGCGTGTCGTAGTCGCCCTGCTGAAGGGCCTGGTAGAAGCGGTGCACGAGACCGACGTTGGTTCCGGTGAACATGTGATCGGGTCCTTCTCTGTCGTTCTGGCACGGCGCAGGGGACGCCGCGAGGGTTTTCCCCCAGGGACGGGGCTCGGTGTGTGGGGAGCCCCGACCCTGGCACGAGGTCTCGGTTCCTAAGCTGCGGTCCGGGCTCAGGCGCGCTGCGCCCAGTCCTGGTCCAGGCGGTCGGTCAGGCCCGCGGCGGCGAAGGCTGCCTCCAGCTCGTCGCGGGTTTCGGTGAAGTGGGCCCAGCTGTCGTGGTGGACCGGGACGACGCGGCGGGCGTCAAGAATGCGGGTGGCCTCGGCGGCCTGGGCGCTGTCCAGGACGACCGGTCGGCCGTCGAAGAGCATGGGGAAGCGGGGGGCGCCGGCGAACAGGAGGGCGGTGTCGATCGGGGCGAAGCGGTCGGCGATCTCCCTGACCGCGTCGAGCGAGGCGTTGTCGCCGCTGACGTAGACCGTCGGCAGGCCCTCGCCCGTCAGGACGAAGCCGACGACCTGGCCGGCGAAGGGCTCGATCTTTTCACGTGCTCCGGGGCCGTGGGATGGCCGGGACTCCGGTCACAGTGATGGTGCCGCCGCCCGGGCGCTCCAGCTCGGTCGACTCCCAGTCGGCCAGGCCCTTGGCCTTCGCCCCGAGGCGCTTGCCGCCGCCGGGTGTGGTGAGGGTCAGGGGGACGTCGGCGAGCAGGGCGCGGCCGGAGGTGTCGAGGTTGTCGGGGTGCTCGTCGTGGGAGAGCAGGACCACGTCGATGGGGCCGAGGTCGGCGGGTGTGGTGGTGGAGGGGGCGGTCTTGGTCAGGGTCGGGCCGCCGGGCGTTGCGTAGTCGCCGGGGCCGTCGAAGGTCGGGTCGGTCAGGAAGCGCAGGCCGCCGTACTCGAACAGGGCGGTCGGACCGCCGAACGTGCGGACCGGGAACTGGTTGGCGTTGAGCTGGGACATCACGTCTCCGTTTCTCACGAAAAACCTGCGGTTAACGTGATGCCAGGCAAGACCAGCGCGCACGGCAGTGATCCGCGGGTCTTCCCCCCGGAGCAACGTGAGTTGTTCACCAGGCTTCTCGAAGCTCGAGAGCGTTCCCCGCTGGGGCGCATCCCGCAACGGTCGCTGATCCGTGTCGTGCTGTGTTATTCAGGCCAGGCAATCGACCCAAGCGCCCGCAGACCCGACCGATGCCTCAACAGGGTGACACGTCGACCCGGATCGGGACGCGACCGCCGCTTCCCGGGCGCGCGGCGGCGCTCAGCGGAAGGTGTCGCACCGGGCCATGTCCCCGGTGCGGTAACCCAGGCTGAACCACTGCTGCCGCTGTGCGGACGAGCCATGGGTCCAGGTGTCGGGGGTCACCCGCCCCTGGAACTTTTCCTGGATGCGGTCGTCGCCGACAGCGGCGGCCGCGTCCAGTCCGTCCTGGATATCCGCGTCCGTGAGGCTGGTGATCAGCGGCCTGCCGGTGGACTCGTCCTTGACCGTCGTTGCGTGGTGCGCCCACACGCCCGCGTAACAGTCGGCCTGCAGTTCCGTCTTGACCGAGGCGCTGTCGGCGCCGGTCAGCCCGTTGTGGGACCTGCCCAGCGTCCCCTGGAGGTCCTGGACATGGTGCCCGTACTCGTGGGCCACCACATAGGCCTGCGCGAAGGGCCCGCCGTTCGCTCCGAACTTCGTCCGCAACTCGTCGAAGAAGCCGAGGTCGAGATAGACCGTACGGTCGCCGGGGCAGTAGAAGGGCCCCACCTCCGACGTGGCGTTGCCGCACGCCGTGCTCACCTGCCGGCTGAAGAGCACCGTCGGCGCCTTGGTGTAAGCGACCTGGCTGCGGCCCGACTCCTGGGTCCAGTAGTCCTGGACGCTGTTGACCACCGCCACGATGCGGCAGTCGTCCTTGGTGTTGGCATCCTGCCCGGTGCGGCAGGCCTGCTCGACCCTGGCGAGGGAGGACGAGACCGGTGCCGGCTCGTCGCCGCCGGAGGAAAGGCCCAACTGGTCGGGGCCGATGCCGAGCACGAGTCCTACGACCAGGACGACGATGCCAACGATTCCGCCGCCGATGGTCGCACCGCCACCGGGGATCCGACTACCACGCTCGTCCTGCACCTCGGAGGTGTCCAGACGGGCGTTGTCGTCGAACTGCATGAAGCACCGCCTTCTGCCGTATGTCGTTGCCAGGTCGCTGCTCCGTATACCCCGATTGCCGTGCCCCGTGCCCTGCGAGCGGTCGGCGCCCTGTGTTGCATGTGAGGATCCCGTCCGGTCCGCCCTCCGGTCCGCCGTTCCACGAGGGACTCAACCGGAGTCCTGGTCCCGGGCGAGCCGCATGTGCGCTGTCGTCCCGTCGGGACCTATGGCTCGTGAGCGAGGTTCGTCAGTGCGAGGTCGAGCATGGCGGCGAAGAAGTCGACCGCCTCGGCGTCGATGCACAACGGTGGCTTGATCTTGAGGATGTTCAGGTGGTCGCCGGTCGGCTGGACGGCGACGCTGAGGTCAAGCATCCGGTCGCACAGCTTGGCGGTCTCCTCGGTGGGGGGCTCCAGCGTGCCGCGGTCACGCACGAGTTCCAGGCCGAGGTAGAGGCCCGAGCCGTGGACGGCGCCGACGAGGGCGTGGCGGGACGGCCTCAGCAGGCCCAGCCGTCCGCCGACGCCCACCGCGTTGCCCTGGAGGTCCTCACCTGGTCACCGGCGAACTGGTCGTCGACCGCGATCACGCCTTCCTCGACCCCTGTGCGAAGGGCGGCAGTCGGCGCCTTCCGTCCGAGGGGCACAACGTGACCCTGCGGATTCTGCTCGACCACTCGGTCGCGGAGATCTTCACTGCCTCCGGGCGTACCCTCACCCTGCGCGTCTACCCCGTCGGCGACGGCCCTTGGCGCGTGCAGATGGGAGCCACAGGGGTGGCCCCCGCCTCGTACACGGTCGTGGCATGGGATCTGACAGCGCCGGAACCACTCGGATAACGAGAGACGCATCGACCCGGTCGGCGCGCCGGACGTGCCAACCGGGTCGATGGCGCCGACGGGTCAGTCGGTCAGGTTGCCCATCTTCCAGATGGTCATGGACTTGACGACACTGCCGTCGCCGAAGAGCCGCAGGCCGAGAGAGTCCTGCCGGAAGGGGTAGGCACGGGTGGTGATGGACTTGTGCGCGTTCGCGTATGCCTCGATCATCGAGCGGTCCAGGAACACATCCAGTGACAACTCTCCGTTGGAGAGCGTCAGCGGACCTTTCTGGATGCCCGGGTTGGCGTCGACGCTGGAGTTGTTTCCAGATCTTGTTCGATCGACGCCCAGCTGTCCGGCTGGGGCGTCGTAGAACAGGCGGGTCCGCTCTTCGTCCCCGGGGCTGCGCAGCACATCGAGTCCGAGGGTGTCGGCGCTGCCCAGCTCCAGGGTCAGCTTGATGTGGAGCATGTTCCCCTTGATGTCTGCCAGGCGCGCGTTGGCGTCGGCGACGGAGGTCGGTTCGTGGATGTGCAGGAGTGGTTCGCCCACATGGAGCCGGGAGACCTCCTCGACAGGGCTGACTCCCAGGTCTCCGTCAGGTCGCATGGACAGTTGGACGGGGAGTCCGGCGTTGTGGGCCCAGCCGGCGTCGTAGTGGGCGCGCTCCGTGCGCCGGTCCTGCGCGATGCTGAAGACGAGTGAGCGGCCCTTGTCGTCGACCGTGCCGCTGGGCCCGGTGAAGTGATCTCCGTAGTCGAGCAGCTTGGGCTCGGTGGTGTCGGGTGTCCATCGGCGGGCCTGGGCGTCCCAGGTGCCGACCCAGTAGTAGACGTACTTGCTGCTGTACTCGGCCGGGCCGTCGGGGAAGGACGGGTTGACGAGCAGCGCCCGTCGCTGGCGTCCCGTGTCGTCCTTGCCGATGGGGAGGAAGGTGGGGAGCTCCCAGACCTGGCCGGTCTTGGGGTGGGCCGCCACGTCACCGACCATGAGAGGCCCCGAGTAGGTCCAGTCGGTGAGGTTCTTGGAGGTGTAGAGGAGCGCCGTTCCGCCGACGCTTTGGCCTGAGGTGGTCTGGACTCCCGAGCCGACCAATTGGAACCAGGTGTCGCCTTCCTTCCACACGTCCTGGTCGCGGAAGTCTCCGAAGCGGACCTTCCGTCCGGGGCCGACGTCCAGATCGGCGGTTTGGCTGGTCACCAGGGTCGGGTGCATCTTCCACTCGACCAGGTCCGGGTCGCCGGGGTCGACGGGGCGTGCGAGTCCGGTTGCCTGGTTGGGGCGCTGGGAATCGTTGCCGGCCGTGAACAGCAGGACTGGGACGCCGTTCTCGTCGAGGGTCGCGTCGCCGGACCAGACGCCGTCCGGTGCCACGCTCCCCGCGGTGGGGGCGAGGGCGACGGGCAGGTCGCGCCAGTGCACCAGATCCTCGCTGACCGCGTGCCCCCAGCCGATGTTGTGCCAGTAAGGGCCGTGGGAGTTGTGCTGGTAGAAGAGGTGGTACTTGCCGTTGACCTGGATGGGGGCGTGGGGCTCGTTCATCCAGTGGTTGGGTGCCGAGAAGTGGTAGCCCGGCCGGTAGCGGTCGCCGTCGTAGCGTGAGCGGTCCATGGCCATACGGGCTTCGGGGACGCTGCCCCCGGCGAATGTCTGTAGGTCGTGCTCGTGGCTGGCTCGCACGGATTCGGCGGTGAGCGCGGCCGTGTGGACCTTCACCTCGTCGACCAGGCCGTTGAACATGTTTACGGCAAAGGTGCCGTTGATGATGGCGGGCTGATTGTGGCGGCCGATGAGCAGGGGAACGTCGGCCTTGGCCAGGCGGGCCGTGGTGGGGATGGCTGTCCGGGCGACCTGCTCGCCGTTCAGGTGGAGGCTGATGGTGCCCTCGCTCGGAGCGAAGACCGCCGCGATGTGCGCCCACTTGCCCGCGGCCAGTGCTGCCGCCTGGGGGACCGCCGTCTCGTACCAGGCGTCACGGGTGCCGATGCCGAACTGCCACACGCCGTGCCGGCCGACGCCGAGCGAGAATCCTCGGCGTGCTGCCTTGTCCTGCTGGTTGACGACGGCCGAGGGCTTGCCTTCGTCGCCCCATTCGAAGGCGCGCGGTGCGACCCAGGCTTCGACGGTCATGCCGTCCGCGGGGAGCTGGGTCTGTGATGCGGCGCGGGTGACCCAGGTGGAGTAGCCGTCGAAGAGGACGGCGCCGGAGAGGACGCCGTCCTCCTGCCGCTTGGTACGCCACAGTGGGTCGCTGTTCGGCTTGTAGACCGCGTTGTTGAAGACGTAGCTGATGGGATCCGCGCTCTGGCTGATCCGCTCCGTGGTCGTGGTGCCCTGGCCCTCGGTGAAGTCCCAGTAGGCGGCGAGCCCCTCGATGCCCGGGTCCGGAGCCTCGTCCAGACCGACTCTCACGTCGTCCAGGTTGATGTGTCCCCAGCCGCCGGTGGCCCGGTCGACCGCCGTGATGCGTAACTGCTCGCCCAGGTGCTCTCGCGCGTCCCAGGTGACGCGGCGGTACGCCTCGTCGTCGGTGCCGGTGGCCTTGTGCAGGATGGTGCCGTCCAGTGTCGTCAGAGCCACGTACAGCTGGTTGTCGTTGCGGCCGCCGGAAACCAGGACACTGACCATTCCCGTGCCGGTGAGGGTGAACGGCTGGGAGGTGATGGTGCCTGTGGGGCCATCACCGCCGCCCGCGAATCCCCAGAGGTGATAGGTGCCCTGCTGGTTGAAGCAGCAGCCCCATCCCCAGCCCGGCTGGTTGGTGACGGATCCGTTGAAGGCGGTTCCTGTGGTGCTCCAGCCGCTCAGGTCGCCCGTCTCGAAGCCGGGGTTGGACAGGGTGCTCTCGCTCGCGCCGGCCTGTCCCGACATGAAGGGCGTCGTCATGCCGAGACAGGCCACGAGGACGAGCAGTGTGCGTAGCAGGCTGCCCGGGGGCCCTGTCCTGGATGTCGCTGATGAACGCGTGCGCATGCATACCTCCGATGACGTGGTGAGGTGTGTTGAGCAGGTTGATCAGTGCGTTGTCCTGGTCGCGGGCCCACGACAGGGGCCCCGGGAGCGTGGAACATGGATGGGTCGGTGGTCAGGAGCGCTGGACAGGCACGTTGACGTCGTCGACGTTGATGTGGCCCCAGCCGCCGGTCGCCTTGTCGACGACCTCGACGTAGATCCGTTCGCCGATGTGCTCGGACAGGTCGAAGACGACTCGGCGGTACTGTTCGGCACCACGCCCGGTTTCCTTGGCCAGTACCTTGCCGTCGTCCGCGCGGACGACGGCGGCGTAGAGCCGGTCGAGGTCGTTGCCGCCGGACACGAGCAGGTCGACCACGCCGTCTCCGCCGAGGACGACGGTGGCGGAGCGGAGCACGCCTGTGGCGTCGTCGCCGCCCGCGTCCGGGTTGAAGCCCCACAGGTGGTGCCCGGCCGGGTCGTCCGCCGTCTCGGCCTGGTAGAAGGGTCCGCCCCAGCCCCAGTCGGTACGGGTGGTCACATTGGCGTCGCCGAAAGTGGTGCCCGAGACGACGGTCCATCCGGTGAGGTCGCCGGTGGCGAAGTCGTGGTTGGGCAGGGCGTCGACGTTCGTCGGGCGCGGCGGGTCGTAGGCGGCCGGTGCGACGGACGTGTCGTAGGCGCCGTTCATGCGCCAGACGTCCAGGGAGACGACCCGGGCGGAGCCGCCCATGCTGGTCAGCCGCAGGCCGGTGGAGTCCTTCCCGGTCGGATAGACGCGGCTGGTGAGGCTGTTGGTGCCGTTGACGTACGCCTCCAGCATCGAACGGTCGAGCAGGACCTTCAACCTCAGCTGTCCGTCGACGAGTTCGACCGTGCCGCCGTGGACGCCCTTGCGGACGTCCGGGTCGAGGCTGGAGCGGCCGCGGTCGAGGGAGAAGCGGTGCTTGCTCGTGTCGTAGGAGAGCAGAGTCCGCTCACTGCCGTCGGCGCTCGCCCGGACGGCCAGGGTGACGGTCGTGGCGTCGCGGGGCTCGATGACGGCCTCGATGTCGAGCATGTCGCCGGAGACGCCGACGAGTTGGCGGTCGGCCTCCTTCACCGAAGCCTGGCGGATCTTGACCAGTCGTCGGCCCCGCAGTCCGGCCGCCTCTTCGATCGGTTCGACTCCGAGGGTTCCGTCCTGGCGCAGCGAGACGCTGACCGGCATGCCGGTGTTGTGGGCCCAGCCGGACTGGGCGTGCTGCTGTTCGCTGCGGCGGTCCTGGGCGATGCTGAAGAGCACCGAGCGGCCGTCGGGGGTGACGAAGCCGGACGGGCCGGTGAAGTGCTCGCCGAAGTCGAACTCGCGGGGCTTTTCGTGGTCGGGGACGAAGCGGAAGGCGCGCTTGTCGAAGGTTCCGATCCAGTAGTAGGTGTGCTTGACGGCGTTGGAGTTGAACGCCTCCCACCAGGGGCTGACCAGCAGGATGTGCTTGCCGGTGCGCTTGCCCTTCGGGCCGGGGAGCGGGAGGAGCACCGGCAGCTCCCAGACCTCGCCGGGCTCGGGGACCTTCGTGAGGTCGTTTGAGTGCAGCGGGCCCCGGTACGTCCAGGGCCCCTCGGGCCTGCGGGCGGTGTAGACGAGTGCGGTGCCGCCGTGCTTCTTGGTGACCTGGGTGCCGTTGTAGTCGACGATGCCGCTGCCGACCAGTTGGTACCAGACTCCGTCCTCCTCCCAGACGAACGGGTCGCGGAAGTTCTCCGCCCATGCGGTGCCGGGGCCGGCGGGGAGGCCGGCCGGGGCCTCGGTGACCGGCTCGGACTTCATGGTCCAGGTGGGCAGGTCCGTGTCGTGGTCGGTTTTGTACGAGGACACGGCCATCCCGGTGCGCTGACGGTAGGGCAGCCGGTCGTCGCCGCCGGTGAAGAAGAGCACCGGCCCCCGGTCGCCGTCGACGTACGCCGAGCCCGACCAGATCCCGTCCGGCCCGACAGAGTCCCCTGCCGGGGCGAGGGCTATGGGCATGTCCCGCCAGTGCACCATGTCGGTGCTGACGGCGTGTCCCCAGTGGATCTGGCCCCAGAACGGGCCGAGCGGATCGTGCTGGTAGAAGATGTGGTACTTGCCCTTGAAGTACACGGGTGCGTGCGGCTCGTTCATCCAGTGCCAGGGCGGCAGCATGTGGAACTGGGGGCGGTGCCGGTCGCCGTCGAAGCGGGACCGGTTCAACGTCAGGTCCGGGCGGGGCACGCGGCCACCCGGCAGCGCGGCGACCTTATCGGCGTGCTCTCGCTGCGCGGTGGTGTCGTCCAGCGTGCCGGGGCGGATGACGAGGCTGTCCATCAGGCCCATGTACATGTTGGCGTGGAACTCGCCGTTCAGCAGCGTGGGCCGGTTGTGCCGACCGATCAACAGCTGCTCTTCAGGGGCCAGTCGGGGGGCCTTGTCGGGAGTGGTGGCGGTGCCGATGAGGCGGCCGTCGCGGTAGAGGCGCAGCTGGTGTGCGGCCGGATCGTAGCTGGCCGCGACGTGGGTCCATCGGCCCTTGGTGGCCGGCTTGTCCGCATCTCCCTTGACCTCGATCAGGTCGGTGCCGAAGCCGAGTTGAAAGACGATCCGGCCGAAGCGGCGCAGGCCGAGCAGGAAGCCGGTCTTCGCCTCCGGGTTGTGCTGGTTGACCAGGGCCTGGGGTTTGCCGTCGATGCCGTGCTCGTAGGCATAGGGGGCGATCCACGCGTCGACGGTCAGGCCCTGGGCGGGGTCCAGCCTGCCTGGACCCTTGGCGGTGACGACGGTGGAGTAGCCGTCGAAGTACAGCGCCCGGCCGCGCACTCCGCGCCGCCGGACGGGGTCGGTGTCCGGCTTGTAGCGGGCGTCTGCGAAGACGTAGTCGATGGGGTCGGCGGAGCCCGATACCGTCTCCCGGGCGACCGTGCCGCCGCGCTCGTCGAAGTCCCAACGGGCGGTCGGACTTTGGGGGCCGCGTCGACTCTCCGCAGCGGCGGAAGCGGAAGCGAACGAGAGCGGTACGACGGCCCCGCCGATGGCGGCGGACACGACGGTGAGGGCTGTTCTTCTCCTCATGGGCGGGCTCCTGGGTGGTGCGCGGCAGGTCTGACGCTCTGCCAAATCGGTTTAAGCGAGATGGCTCGGCATCGTTCGCGCCCCGCCCCTGCTAACGCAAGAGCTAATGCATACCGTTTTACCTGGGGGACGCAAGAGAGGCGGATAAATCGCCATATACTTCCCCGGTTTCTCATTCGAGATGTCTGCGGTGTTGACATCCGGCCACGGGCGCATCAATCTCTTCGCAACTTGCTAATCCGATTTAACAACGGAGCTGAGCAGCGTGTCTGAACGTCGTGTGACCATGGCCGATGTCGCCCGCCATGCGGGCGTCTCGCCGACGACCGCGTCGTTCGCCCTGTCCGGTCGCACCGACATGCGTATCTCCGACGCTTCCCGCCAGAAGGTGCTGGACGCCGCGAAGGAGCTGGGTTACCGCCCGAACGTCACCGCGCGCAGCCTGCGGACGAAGTCGACGCAGACCATCGGGTTCGTGTCGGACCGGATCACCACGACACCGTTCGCGGGCGACGTGATCCGCGGCGCGATGGAGGCTGCCCGGGAACGGGACAACCTGCTGTTCATCACGGAGGCGGGCGGCGACCGCGACGCCGAGTCCTCGCTGGTCCACGCGCTGCTGGATCGCCAGGTGGACGCGGTGATCTACGCGTCGATGTTCACCCGGTACGTGACACCACCCAAAGAACTGTTCGGGCACCGGGTGGTCCTGCTGAACTGCCTCGCCCCCGGCTTCGACGCACCGTCCGTCGTCCCGGACGAGCTCGAGGCCGGCCGGGACGCGGCCCGCGCCCTGCTCGCGGCCGGCCACACCGAGGGCATCTGGGCCATCGGCGGGCATCAGGCCGTGCCGGCCACACCCGAGGGGATCATCGCCGGCAACGAGCGCATGCGCGGCCTTGAGGAGATCCTGCGGGAGGGCGGGGCCCGCCTGGACGGTGTCATCGAGTGCGACTGGGACACGCCGGACGGCTACCGGGAGGTATCCGCCCTGCTGGCTGCGGGCCACCGCCTCCGGGCGTTGGTGTGCCTGGCCGATCGGGTGTCCTTCGGCGCCTACCAGGCGCTCGGCGAGGCAGGTCTGTCGGTGCCCGGCGACGTGTCGGTGGTCTCCTTCGACGACCAGGACATCGCCTCCGTACTGCGCCCGGCACTCACCACCCTGAAACTGCCGCACTACCAACTCGGCCGCCTCGCCGTGGAGCTGATCCTCGGCGAAGGACCGCTCGAAGCCGCCGTACACCGTGTGCCCATGCCACTGCGGGAACGTGCCTCCATCGGCGCTCCTGCCAAGGGCTGAGGCCGGGCACCCGAAAACAGCCGTCACGCCGCCCGCAGATAAGACTCGCGGGTGGCGTGACGACCACCAAGAACAGCGACCGTCGCAACCGGTCGCCCAGACGGGTCCGGCAAGACCCGCCTCAGTGAGATGGAGGAACCCTCGTGGTGTTCAGAACCAGGCGCCTCGCAGTCGCGAGTGTAGCCGTCACGGCGGCGACCGCGCTGGTCACCGGATGCGCGACCGGGAGCGGTGGCAGCAACACGTCCGGAGCGGACGGCGACACGCTGACCCTGTGGACGCACAACGCCGGCAACTCGGCCGAACTCGACCTCGTCAACAAGATCATCAAGGACTTCAACGGCTCCCAGAGCAAGTACAGGGTCAAGCTGCAGGCGTTCCCGCAGGGCGACTACAACAAGTCCGTTGTGGGCGCCGCATCCGCCCGCAAGCTGCCCTGCCTGCTCGACGTGGACGGCCCGAACGTGCCGAACTGGGCCTGGGGCGGCTATCTCTCCCCGATCGACGTCTCCGGCAGTGAGGTCCCGCTGGACGACCAGCTGCCCAGCACCGTCGGCCGCTATAAGGACAAGGTCTACGCGTTCGGCCACTACGACGTCTCCCTCACCTTCTTCGCCCGCAAGTCGGTGCTGAACAAGTACGACATCCGCATCCCGACCATCGACAAGCCCTGGACGAAGGAGGAGTTCGACTCCGCGCTCGCCAAGCTGAAGAAGAGCGGCAAGTTCGAGTACCCGCTGGAGATGGGCACCGGCCAGATCGGCGAGTGGTACCCCTACGCGTACTCACCGCAGCTTCAAAGCTTCGGCGGCGACCTGATCGACCGCGACGGCTACAAAACCGCCTCGGGCACCCTCGACGGCAAGAACGCCGTGGACTGGGCCACCTGGTTCCGCTCGCTAGTGAGCAAGGGCTACCTGTCGAAGAAGTCCGGGGCCGACCCGAACAAGGACTTCCTGGCCGGCAAGAGCGCCCTCCACTGGGACGGCAGCTGGAACGCCGCCAAGAACGCCGAGAAGCTCGGCGACGACCTGGCGATCATCCCGCCCGTCGACTTCGGCGACGGACCCAAGATCGGCGGGGCCTCCTGGCAGTGGGGCATGAGCTCCACCTGCTCCAACAAGGCCGGCGCCGAGGCATGGCTGAAGTTCTCCCGCCAGACCAAGTACTTCGTCGACTACGCCAAGGTCACCGGCACCATCCCGGCCACCGAAGCCGCCGTGAAGCAGGTCGACGGCTACCAGCCGGGCGGGGAGTTCAACGTGTTCGTCCAGTTCGCACGGAAGTTCGCAGTGGTGCGCCCGGTCACCCCGGCGTACCCGTACATCGCCACCGAGTTCGAGAAGGCGACCCAGGACATCCTGGCTGGCGCCGACCCCAAGGACGCTCTCGGCCAGGCCGTGAAAGACATCGACAGCGACCTGAAGTCGAACAACGACTACGCCGGCTGACCGCTCCGGTCCGGTTCGGCCCTGACCGCGCCTTCCCCGCGCGCCCGAACCGGACCGGTACCCCCTGGAGCTACCGTGACCACCATGATCGCAGCCCTCGCCCGGCTGCGTCCGGTCCGGCGAACCCGAACGACCAACGCCCGTCGCCGTGAGAGCCTCACCGCCCTCGGCATGGCCACCCCGGCCGTGGTGCTGCTGATCGTCTTCGTCGTCGTACCGCTCGCCCTCACCTTCGCCCTAGCCTTCACCGACGCGCGGCTCATTTCGCCCACCCCGGCCCGCTTCGTCGGCCTCGACAACTTCACCCGGCTCCTCGACGACCCGGTCTTCTTCAAGTCTCTGCGCAACACGGCGTACTTCACCGCCGTCATCGTCCCGCTCCAGGCCGGGCTCGCCCTGGTGCTGGCGCTGCTGGTGAACGCGAAGGTGCGGGGCGTCAACTTCTTCCGAACCGTCTACTTCCTGCCGGTCGTCACCTCGATGGTGGTCGTGTCTCTGCTGTGGACCTTCCTCTACCGGGGGGACGGTCTGGTGAACCACGTCATCTCGGCGCTCACCCTCGGTCATGTCGAGGGCCGGGACTGGCTCGGCGACCCGACCACCGCCATGCCCGCCGTCATCCTGATGTCGGCGTGGCAGGGCGTCGGCTTCCACATGGTCATCTGGCTGGCCGGGCTGCAGACCATCCCCGCCGAGCTGTACGAGGCCGCCGACCTCGACGGCGCCACCCGCTGGCACCGCTTCCGCCATGTCACCTGGCCCGGCCTGCGCGCCACCCGCACGTTCGTGCTGGTCACCATCACCATCCAGGCGTTCGGCCTCTTCACCCAGATCAACGTGATGACCAAGGGCGGCCCCCTCGACTCCACCACCACCGTCGTCTACCAGGCAGTGCGCACCGGCTACGAGCAGCAGCAGACCGCGTACGCGGCTGCCATCTCGCTGGTTTTCTTCGTGCTCGTACTGACCGTGTCCCTCGTCCAGCGTTTCCTCACCCGGGAGAAGGACTGATCATGCCCTCCTTCCTCAAGCACCTCGGCGGTCACGCCGGCCGCGTCGTTCTGGCCCTGGTCTTCGTGCTTCCCCTGCTCTTCATGGTGGTCTCGTCGTTCAAGCCGGACGACCAGATCTTCGGCGACATGGGTTCCCTGCGCGCCTTCCTGCCGGTCGGCGCCCTGTCACTCGACAACTACACCGGCGTGTTCGAGCGGGTTCCGGCGGCGCAGTTCCTGCTGAACTCCGTGCTGATCTCGTCCGTCACCGTGGTGCTCGGCATCCTCGTCAACAGCATGGCCGCCTTCGCCCTGTCCCGGATGCGGATGCCCGGCCGCAAGGCCCTGCTGACCGCCGTCATCGCGACCCTCATCGTGCCGTTCGAGACCTTCGCCGTCCCGTTGGTGTGGTGGATCAACCAACTGCCGCTGCTCCGCGTCAACGGATTCCACCTGGAGTTCACCACCGGCTGGATGGACACCTACCAGGTGCAGATCCTGCCGTTCGTCGCCAACGCCTTCTCGGTCTTCTTCTTCCACCAGTACTTCCAGAGCATCCCCAAGGAGATCGACGAGGCGGCGATCGTGGACGGCGCGGGCTGGCTCACCATCTACCGCCGGATCGTCATGCCGCTGTCCGGCCCGGCCATCGCCACCGTCGCCATTCTCACCTTCCTCCCCGCCTGGAACTCCTACCTCTGGCCGCTCATGGTCGTGCAGAGCGAGGAACTGCGGCCGGTGATGGTGGGCATCTCCTACTTCTTCCAGCTCAAAGTGAGCTGGGGCGAGATCATGGCGTACTCCTCCATGATCACCGTGCCCATCCTCGCCCTGTTCGTGGCGTTCCAGAGGTCGTTCGTGAACAGCATCGCGTCGACGGGCGTGAAGGGCTGACCCCACGCGTCCACGCAACACACCCCGTTTCTCCACCCCTCTTCTTCCCTGTGCTTCGCGCACCCCGAGAAAGGCCCCGTGTGTCCACGCCGCCCGCCGACCCCCACCTTCCGGCCGTGCATCTGCGCCCCCCGCGCAACTGGATCAACGACCCCAACGGGCTGGTCTTCCACGACGGCCACTACCACGTCTTCTTCCAGTACAACCCGTACGGCCCGCGGCATTCGAACATGCACTGGGGCCACTACCGCAGCCCCGACCTGATCACCTGGGAACCCCTCCCAGTGGCTCTCACCCCCACTCCCGGCGGCTACGACGCCGACGGCTGCTTCTCCGGGAACGCCGTCTCCGACGACGGCCGCATCGTGGCCTTCTACTCGGCCCACCGCACCGATCGCTGGTGGCAGCCGGTGACCACCGCCGAGTCGTACGACGGCGGAATCACCTGGGTCAAGCGCCCGGAGCTGCTCATCCCCGAGCCGCCCGCAGACACCACTATGTACCGGGACCCCTACGTCTGGCAGCAGGATGGCCGCTGGCGGATGCTGGTCGGCTCGGCCCTCGCCGACAACCGCGCCGCGGCGCAGCTGTACGAGTCCGACGACCTGGAGCACTGGGAGTACCGCGGCCCCTTCCACGCCAGCGACGCCGCGGCCGGCTCCGACCCGGTCGGATGGGAGTGCCCCCAGTACGCGGCCTTCGGCGAACGCGGCATCCTGATCATCAGCGACTGGACCCCGCAGGGCGGCCCCAGCCACACGACCGTCCACACCGGCCGCGAACAGGACGGACGCTTCACGGCGACCGCAGCCCCGGTGCCGCTCGATCACGGCCCCGACTTCTACGCCCCCGCCCTGCTGAAGGCACCCGGGGAAGACCGCTGGCTGCTGTGGGGCTGGGCGTGGGAGGCCCGCGACGACGCCTGGGCGCATGAAGCAGGCTGGGCAGGCACCCTCACCCTCCCTCGCGAGGTGACCCTCACCGCCGACGGAACGGTCGTCCAACGCCCCGCTCGCGAACTGCTCGCGCTGCGCGGCGAACGCGTACTGCACCGCACCGGGCACCTCACACAGTCCGGGACGGCCGAACTCGGCCATATCAGCCGCACCTTCGACCTCACCGCCGTCCTGACCCCGGACACCACCGGCACCAGCGGTCTGCGCCTGGTCACCGCCGCGGACGACACCGAGTACCTCGACATCAGCCTCGATCCCACCACCGGCCGGCTCACCGTGGACCGCAGCCACGCGTCACTGGACGCGAGGGCACGAGGAGGCTCGTACGCCGTCCCGTGCCCAGCCGCGACGGCCGGCACCCCCGTGGAGCTACGCGTGATCGTGGACCGTTCGATCGCCGAGGTCCATCTCGGCGACGGCCAGGTCCTCACCCTCAGGTTCTATCCACTCGCCGACGGACCGTGGCGGCTGCAGGCCCGCACGGCAGGCACCGGCCGCAGCGACTTCACCGTCGAGGCATGGAACCTGACCCCGGGCGGAATCCGTCAGGAACCGCTGCTGGCGAGCCAAGGGCAGGACGCGTAACACGCGCTGCCTGCCCGTACCTGCCTCAAATCGCCGTCCTCACCCCGAAGCGGGTGAGGACGACACCGTCGTGGACCTACCTGGCTCTGTTCACGAGAACGGGTTCTGGCTCACTTCCGTGAATCACCACGCGGAGTGACGTTTGTCGGGCGGGCGGGACCTCGGGAAGCTGCCTGAAAATGATTCGTCCCCAGGGCAGTGTGGCTGACAGTTCGGCCCGTGGAAGAAGTAGTGCTCCGGCCGGAGGAGTTACTGTTCCCGTCGATCTCGGACGTGGTTGTGCTGTCAGTCGACGTGACCGACGAAGCGGTACGCATCGAGGCCCAGAGCACGGTGCCCGGGTCCGATTGCCCTGACTGTGGAAGCTGGTCGCGGCGGATTCACAGCTCCTACCTGCGGTTTCCCGCTGATGTGCCCAGTGGTGGCAGACGGGCCGTCCTCTGCCTGCCCGTCCGCAGGTTCCTCTGCCCCCTACGGCGCGCCGGTGACCAGCGCGGTCTTCACGACCGTCATGTCAGTTGTTCGCGGGCACGTAGTTCGCGGGCACGCCGGTGGCGCGGCGCATGAACGCGTCGAAGGTGCGGTTGGGCAGCATGTTGTGCAGGAGGATCATGGGCTTGGCACCGAAGCCGACGGCGTACCGCGTCTTGGGCCGGCGTGCCTGGACGGACTTGACGATGGTCTTGGCGATCAAGTCCGGCGACGACATGCGGCGTTGACTGGCCTCCGAACTGAGCGATTCGGCCACGGCGTTGCCCTGCGGGGCGTACGGGCCGGTGCCGGAGACGGCGCGGACCTTCTGCGCGGCGATGCCGCCCCACTCGGACTTGACCCCGCCCGGTTCGATCACCACGACGTCGATCCCGAAGGGCTTGACCTCCATGCGCAGGCAGTCGCTGAGCGCTTCCAGCGCGAACTTCGTGGCGTGGTACCAGCCTCCCAGCGGGGTGTACATGCGGCCGCCCATCGAGGTGATGTTGACGATGGTTCCCGAGCGCTGCGCCCGCATGTGCGGCAGGACCAGCTGGGTCAGGCGCGCCGCGCCGAACACGTTGACCTCGAACTGTTCCCTGGCCTCCTGCAGGGGTACGTCCTCGACGGCGCCGTAGGAACCGTAGCCGGCGTTGTTGACGAGGACGTCGAGTCGGCCGTTGTCGGCGATGATCTTCTCGACGCCGTCCCGCATGGAGGTGTCGTCGGTGACGTCCATGGCCAGCAGCTGGATCCCTTGCTTGGTCAGGTGTTGCATGCGCTGCACACGCCGCGCCGCGCCGTAGACGGTGTAGCCGGCCTCGCGCAGCTTGAGTGCGGTGGCCTCGCCGATCCCCGACGAAGCTCCGGTGACGAGTGCGACCTTGGTGGTCATGGTGGCGATCTGGCCAGCTCGCGCGCTCGGCGCGCCTGGACGAAGGCGGTGACATCCTCGGCCCGCTGGACGATCCACTTCACCGCGCCGTCCGGCCCAGGAAGCGGAGTGTGGATTTCGGACCACCACCGCTCCTCGAACGCACCCGGCTGATCGGGGGCGGAGATGTCATAACCCTGCAGTACCAGGGTGTCCGCTTCCCCGGTATCCAGGACCCGGAGCAGCGACGCCTTCGGGCTCCTATGTGCGTCGTCGGGGGCGCCGGGATTCTCGGGCAGGGCGTCGAAGAAGTGCCTCCCGACCAGGTCTTTCCTGGCCCGCCCGGTGGCCGTTAGGTATGCCGCGTTGACGTAGCGGATCACCAGGTCCGCGTCCAGCACCAGGTACGGGCTTGGTGTGGCGTCGAAAAACGCCGTGAAGTCGATGTCCGCTGTCATCGCGGTCCGCTGTCGTCGAGCGCTCCCCAGGCCTGCGAGCGCGACTCCTACACCCCAATGTACGAGCAGTCCAGCGGCCGGGCTCACCAGAGGACGATCTAGGGTCCGTCCTCAAAGATCGCTAGATGGTGGATCATGGTCGGGTGGTACGACGTCATGAACTCACCCACCAGGAGCGGGAGTTGCTCGCTCCGCTGATACCGCGGGCTGCGACAGGCCGGCCGCGGGTGGAGGACCGCCGGGTGATCAACGGAATGGTCTACAAGATCCGGACCGGGATCTCCTGGCGTGACCTGCCCGAACGCTACGGGCCGTGGCAGACGGTCTACACCCGTTTCCGCCGCTACGCGCTCGACGGGGTGTTCACCCGGGTATTGCAAGAGGCCCAGACCCGGGCGGACGCGGCCGGGGACATCGACGGTCCAGATCGACTCCACCATCGTCCGCGCCCACCAGCACGCCGCCGCCACCGGCCGAAAAGGGGGCGGCACCGGCCGGACGAACCGGACGATCACGCCCTCGGCCGATCCCGGGGCGGACTGACCACCAAAATCCACCTCGCCTGCGACGGCAGAGGCCGCCCCCTCGCGATCCTGCTGACCCCAGGCCAACGCCACGACAGCATCTGTGCACGCCCCCTCCTTGAACGCATCCACGTCCCACGTACCGGTCCTGGCCGGCCTCGCTGCAGACCCGACCAGGTCATCACCGACAAGGCCTACAGCTCCCGCGGCCTCCGCGCCTACCCGCGCAAACGCGGCATCGTGCACACCATCCCGGAGAAGGCCGACCAGCAGCGCCACCGGCTGAACCGGGGCCGTCGAGGCGGCAGACCACCCCGATTCGACCGGGAGGCCTACCGCCGCCGCAACATCGTCGAGCGCTGCTTCAACCGGCTCAAGGGTTTCCGTGGCATCGCGACCAGATATGACAAGACCGCCACCTCATACGAGGCAGCGGTCTCTCTCGCGTCGTTCCAGCTCTGGGCAAGATCCGTTTGAAGACGGACCCTGCCTCTGTCACTCGTCTGGCCTGCCGTGATGGCAGGGCAAACGCAGTCCGGCGAAGCTGGGGTGGGCTTCGCCGTCCACGTCGGCCAGGCCCTTCCGACAGATCCTCAAGGAGCTCGGCCATGTCTGAACGCAACACCGCCATCCGCAGCCTTCATGATCTTGGTCTGGCTGCCTGGTTCGGAGGCTCTCTGATGGGGGCGGTCGGCCTCAACGGGGCGGCTCAGGGCGAAGGCGGCACGGAGACGAGCCGTGACCGGATCTCTTCGTCGGGCTGGGCGAAGTGGGCGCCGGTCAACGCCGCCGCGATCGGAGCGCACCTGTTCGGTGGTGGCGGGCTGCTCGCCGTGAACGCGCACCGTGTCGCCGCGCAGCAGGGCGTGGGCGCCTCTACCGCGGCCAAGACCGTCATCACCGCTGCGGCTCTGGCCGCCACCGCCTACGCCCGCGTCCTAGGCAAGAAGGTCGAGCTGGCCTCCTCCACCGACCCCGATGACGCCGAGAAGGCGGAGAAGCACCCGATCGACCTCGACAAGGCGCGGCGACAGCTGGCCACCGCCCAGTGGGCGGTGCCGGCCCTGACCGGGTGCCTGGTCGTACTCAACGCTCTGCACGGCGAACAGCAGCGCCCGACCGAGCAGATTCCCGGCATGTGGGAGCGGGCCCGCTCCGCCACCCACCTGATGTCGTAGAGCCCCGTCAGGCAGGAGTTTCGCCATGGAACCTGGCAGGTCCGCCTGGCGGCTGTCCGGAACGGTACGGGCGAGGTGGAATGCCCAGAGTGCAGGGCCCGCTGGGTGGTCGGCATCGACCGCCGCTCGGATGCGGTGTTCTGCTCGCCGCGGTGCAAGGTGAGGGCCTGGAGACGTCGGGCGGAACCGTTCGGCGAACGGTCACAGAACGGGTGGGCGAACGCATCTCGGATCCACCTTCGGTCGTCATCCGTTCATTTGCGGCCACTCTATCGACGTCTCTTCTACGTGCAATTGCAAGGAGATCCGGGAACTTCCACCCCGGTCGATGCTGCCCCAGGAGCCGATCCAGGACAGTCTTCGAGTAGTTCTTGATTGTCAGGTACTCGTTCTTGGTGTTGCCGCCCGATCACCTGTTGGAGTCCCGGCCCGGAGCGTCGTACTGCACGCCCTCGATCTTCAGGGCCGAGGAGTACTCGGCGGCCTGCGCCGGAACGGCAGCGGCCAGGCCGAGCGCGGCGACGGCCGCTGTGGTCGCGGAAGCGGTGAGGATGCGACGGATGCGCATGAGGAATCCCCCCAGTGGGATCAACGAAGTGCACGTGCCCGAGCCCGGCCTGGTCGTGGTCGACATCGCCGCCGCCGACGACGAGACCGCATTCGCCTTCCACACGGCGCTCACCGCCCGGTGGGCCACCACCTCCGTGGAACGCACCACACGAGACGCGGGCCAGCCGGTGTCCGGCTGCCGTTGAGTCGCCCAAGGCGAAAGGCGCGCAGACGCCCGCGGCCGGCCTTTCCGTGCAGCGGGCGCCCCGGGACGAGCACCCAGTGTGGCGACTGCGTCGCCGCTTTCTCCGTCAGCACCCAGTTAGCGCACTGACCCAGCTGGTGGTCAGCCACCTGGTCACGGACGCCCGCAGGTATGCGCCCGGGCCGGTGCTGTTGGAACTGGGCATTGCCGGCGCTGTGTCACCGGACTCCGCCCCCAGGAGGAGCCAGCGTTTGCTGCCGCTCGCCTTTCGTCCCGGTGCGGCACCGGCCGAGTGGTCAGGGCGCCGACTTGCGCTGCTCGCCGGACGGACGGTCCGCCGGGGCGGAACGCGCCGGCCGCTTGGCCAGATGCCGCTGCAGCAGCACGTGGCGGAACTCGTACACGGCGCCGTTCTGCCGCAGGATCCCGCGGCGGTGCGCGTCGTCGAGGAATGCCATCAGGCGCAATGGGAGACGTCCGGAGACGGCCAGCCATACCCGGGTCTGCGTGAAGTACCCCCAGGGGCCGGACAGGAACGCGACGGCGACGGTAATGAACGCGAACCAGAGGACCATCAGCAGCAGGACCGCGCGCGGCACCGCCACATCGGGTGGCCGCCAACCGGCGAAGAGGACGCCGACGCACACGAGCAGGGCCAGCCACGTGGTGTTCAAGGTGCGCAGCAGACCCCAGCGGGCGTTCTCCAGCAGGTGTATCGGGTTCGGTGCCCGCGCGATGTCCACCGGCTCCATGCCGTAGTCGACCCACGTCTTCCCGAACGACCAGACGCCCGTGCCGAAGCCCAGGACGCAAGCCGTCGGCCAGCCGATCCGGGCGCTCCCGGCATTCTGGAACAGCAGGAAGTAGCAGACCGGCGTGATCAGGGCCAGCATGCTCCCGCTGAACAGCGCACGGCGGAGCAACAGCCGACGCGCGGCGGTCGTGCGCTGCACCGTCACCGTCCGAAGGAACATCGTGGACGTCCGGCGCGCGACCGGGTAGTGCAGCACGTACAGCACGGCGGGCAGCGGAAGCAGGGCGAGAACGGGGTAGTCCGGGTGGATGCCGAACAGCGGGGCCAGCAGGGCGCTGCCGCCCAGTGACAGGGCGGCCAACAGCGCCCCGGCCGTCACGAAGAACAGGGGCGGCAGTGCCAGGTTCTGCTCCCACCACGCGATGCTGCGCGTGGAGCGTGCCTCCATGTCGCGCGCCAGGTAGCCCAGCCACTTCCTGGCCTGATCGGCCGAGTGGCGGCCCCGCGGGGACCGCCGGGACCACGGCGCGGGCCGCGGGAAGTCGTCCGGTTCGGGCGCGTACGCGGCCTCGATGAGCTCCCCCAGCAGGTACTCCTCCACACTCTCGCGGGTGGCGAAACGGTCCGGTTCCAGCAGTTCCGCAGGGTCCTTCGCCGAGCCCGCGTCGCCGTCGCTGTAGATACGCCGGGCCAGGGCGACCGCCAGCGGTGTGGTGAAGGCCTCGCGCAGTACCTCCGTCTCCGGAGCGGCGGTGTCCCGCCCGAGCCGGTCCACCACCGGGTCCCAGGCCGTGCGGGTTCCGCCGGCCTCCGGGACCGCGGACAGCGGCAGGTAGTCGGCGTAGTCCTGCACCGTCAGGTCTTCCAGGCACACGACGAACGCCTTCTTCAGCGCGCGGGACTCGGCCACCGCGGCACGGTACTCGTCCGGCCGGCTCAGCAGGAGGTACCCCTCGCTCTGCTTGAGGGACGCGTTGATCTTCCGGACGGCTTCTGGACGCAGCCCCGGAGCCAGCCCGTCGAAGTCGTCCAGCACCGGCAGCACACGACGGGTAGTCAGCAGCCGGGAGACCGTGCCGGAGCTCTGTTTCTCGGCGTGCTGGAGGCCCGGGTAGGTGCTCAGGAGCTGCTCACCGAACCACCGGTGGAAGGACACCCCTGAGGACGGGTCCCAGGACAGCAGGGAGAGCAGGACGGGGACGGGCCTCCTCCGCCGCCAGCGTCCCGGGTCGAGCAGGGTCAGCACGAACTCGGTCGCGAGGACCGTCTTCCCGGCGCCCGCCTGCCCCAGCACGACGAGCCGGCCGGACGGCACCTGGTCATAGATGTCGGCGATCACCCGCAGGTCGCCCCCGAGGTCCATCGGAGTGTGCTCCGACTGACGCAGGTTCTGGATGTTGCTGCCCTGGTCCATCAGGTCCGCGGGCGCGTTGCCCCAGTGCACCGGCAGGGGGAACGGATCGTGGGACCGGTGCCGGAGCTGCTCGCTCTCCCACTGGCCGCGCACCGCCTCCGCGAGCGCGGCGGCGATGTCGTCCAGGGCCTTGTCGGGACCGGCCAGGGCCCGCGTCCCGGCGCGCGCCCGGACGGACGGGGAGCCCGCGGCGGTGGTCGGGGGCCTGTGCAGCACGGCGTCCGACGACTCCAGGAGCGGGTACTGGTCGCGTTCCCGCCACACCGAACCGACGTCGATCGCCGTGTGCCAGGCCCAGTTCCTGCTGGACACGTACCGCGCCCCGCGGACGGCGGCCTCCTCGAAACCGACCCCGAGCCCCTCGGTGGGCGTGGACCGCAGCGCTTTGGCCACACCCACCGGGTCGATGACGACGTAGGCGCCGGGCGGCCCCGGAACGGTCCGCTGCACGGCCTGTGCGAAACCGGCCGGGGGCTGCGGCCACACCGGGCCGGCCGGGGTGCCGGCGGGCGCCTTGTCGGTCATCCGCACGGCGACCAGGGCATGACCGGTCGAGGAGGCCTCGAAGTCGCCGTCCGCCGGCCGGAGCAGCAGCACCACCGGGTGGAGCCCCGCCGTCATGCAGGCGGCGGACAGGACGACGGCCAAGTCGAGGCAGGTGCCGTGGCGCGGGGACCAGAGCACCTCCCGGGGGGTGAGGATCACCTGGCGGCCGCGTTCGTCGGACGGCGACTCGAAGGCGTAGCCGATCTCCACGGCGGCCAGGGCGCGGTAGACCTCGCGCAGCCGGTCGGTCCTGCCCGCCGAGGATGCTCCCGGCAGCCGCACCAGCGCGGCCACCGCGTCCGGGGTCACGTACTTGGCTAGCGCGACGGGCTCGCCCTCCAGGGACCAGCGCGGCCAGCGGTTCATGCCTCGTCCCCGTCGATCACGGCGAGCGTCTCGCCGACCGACAGATCTCCTCCGCCGGGCACGTCCTGCGCGGTGACCGTCACGGTGTGCAGACCCGGCGCGGCGGCCGGGAGTTCGCCGTGGAAGTCCCGGGTGCGGGCGTCCCACTCCAGCGGCACCGCCACCGGCTCCGCGTCCGGGTCGCCGTCGGGCCGCGCCACCACCCACAGCGGGTCTGCGGGGGCCTGTGAGGCCGCTTCACCGGACAGGCCGAGCATCGT
Organism: Streptomyces sp. NPDC012466; assembly: GCF_042955215.1. Lineage (NCBI taxonomy): Bacteria > Bacillati > Actinomycetota > Actinomycetes > Kitasatosporales > Streptomycetaceae > Streptomyces > Streptomyces sp. NPDC012466. The sequence goes on from NZ_JBIBEQ010000004.1 coordinate 592,040, forward strand.
GGCGCGCACCGGGATCGGCGCGTCGGGGAGATACGCCTCCGCCAGTTCCAGTCCCAGCGAAACCGGCCGCTCGCCGCCGCCCCGCAGCCGGGCCAGTCCGTCCCGTCGCAGGTAGCCGCCGATGAGCGGGCCGCTCCAGTCCGCAGCGGCGAGCGGACCGTGCCGTTCGCGGGTCCGCATGCCCGAGGTGTCCCGGTCACTGTCCTCGATCGGCACCGCGCTGGCTGCGGGGACGGTGCCGTCCCCGAGGTCGTCCTCCCAGCCGTCGAGGGTGAGCCAGTCGGGCTGCTCCCGGGTGACCCGCAACCGGGTGCCGTCCCAGTGCCCGGCGGTCAGGGTGGGGTGGGACCAGGAGAACCGGGGGCGCATCTCCGTCCCCGACCGCGGTATTTCCGCCCATGCCGTCTCGATCTGACGGTGCAAGTCGAACGCGCGCCGGGCGTGCGGGCGCAGCCAGTCGACGGGGAGCTGGTGCGGGTACAGGATCCGCCGACCGCTGTTGTCCCGCTCCGCTGCGTCGGGCACGTCTCGCCGTGGCCCGGCCGGGCCGCTGGTGTCGAGGATCATCGGGTAGCGGGGGAGGAGTTCGGCCACCGACGGCCAGCCGCGGATGACCTGGGACGCCCTCGGTAACGGCACGCCCCCGACCCGGACGCCGTTGACGAGCCAGTCGAGGGCCTTAGGCGCGCCGCGGTGCGGCGTACCCAGCGTGATGAGCGCACGGCACTCCCGCCAACCCCCGAGGACGCCCAGCCAATACCGGGCCACCAGGCCGCCCATCGAGTGCGCCACCATGACCACCCGGCCGCGCCGTTCCGCCGCGCTCAGGCCCGCCAGCCGGAGATGGATCTGCGCGGCCAGCCGGTCCGCCGCCTCGGCGATGCTGCGCCGGAAGTCGTACGGGAAGAGCAGCACGTCGGCGCGCGGATCCGGTCGTTCGGGGTGCCCGAAGTCGATCCGGGCGCCCGGGAAGCCGGCGCCGACCCCCTGGACGAGCCCTTCGTAGCCGTGCACGACCGTCCACCCGGGAAGCAGGTGCTTGGAGGTGATCAGCCCGACCGGCCGCAGCTCCGACTCCTCGTCGAGGCTGAGCCGGCCGGGACGCACCAGGAGTCCCGCGATGCCCTTCGGGCCGGCGTCCCAGGCCCTCGCCGCCCTGCCGGCGGGCCGGGTGCGCTCCAAGACGCTGCCCCCGATCCCGGGAATCACCACGACCAGGTGCCTTGCGTTCATCGTTCCCCCCCGATGTTCCCGGCCCGGCCGCCGGTCGGTTCCGCGGCCGGGTGTTGTGGACGGGCGCCGCCGCCGGTCACGGCAGCGGAGGCGGCACCTTCGCCGGGTGGTCCGCCAGCGCCTCCAGCGCCAGCCGCACCGCCTCGTCAAGCTGCACGTTCCGGCCGACGGCCCAGTCCTGCGGCCGCTGCATGACCTCCACGTCCGGGTCCACGCCGCGGTTGTCCCCGTCCCACCCGTAAACCTCCGGCCAAAAGGCGTACTTGGGTTGGGGGATGAGCGTACCGTCGACCAGGCGGTAGCGGCTGTCGATACCGCTGACTCCGCCCCAGGTTCGGGTGCCGGCCACGGGCCGATCCCGAGCGCATTGATTACCGCGTTGACGATGTCGCCGTCAGAGCCGGAGAACTCGTTGGCGACGGCGACGACCGGTCCGCGCGGCGCGTCCTGCGGATAGCTGACCCGGGCGCATGCCGCGCGGCAGGTCCCAGCCGAAGATCCGGCGGGCCAGGTTCTCCACCACGAGCTGCGAGGTGTGGCCGCCGCGGTTCTCGCGGACGTCCACCACCAGGCCCTCCCGGGCCACCTCGACCCGCAGGTCACGGTGGAGCTGCACCCTCCCGCTGACGGGACAGCGGGCAGCCGCTCACCAGCACCAGCCACCACCCGTCGCTCGCACAGCGCGCCGCGGGTGCCGCCGGCCGCCAGTCGGCCAGCGCTGTCTCCGACCGCTCCAGGACCGCCGACACGTCTGCGTGAGGGTGGAGCGGGGCGAAGAGGCGCTTGGCGGGCAGCGGCCGAAGTCACGGCGGTTGACGGGCGGGTGCAGCGATTGCTCAAGACCCGATGCGTGGGAGCGGGAACTGGAACCTGGGCGGCATTCGGTGTGTTCGCCGACGGGCCGGGCGGTGGTGCGCTACGCACGTTGCTCTGGGATCGCGGTTCCTGGCATCTTCGCCTCAGCCCCCCAGCCATGGGCTGAGGCGGGCTGTGCAGCGGGGCCGGGCCTGGGGCTGGGCGGGGCGGTGTCAGCCGTGGAAGTCGATGTAGCCGTTGCCGCCAGAATCGTCGCTGCGCTTGGTGTAGGCCTGGACGTCGGCGCGGCTGCCTCGGCGCCGTTCCCACCACCTACGGCCCCGGCCTTGCACAGCGCCTCACCACCCTCGCTCCGCACGGCGTCGACATCGTGCTCGACACCGCGGCCTCCGGCTCCCTGGACGACCTCGTCGCGATCGCGGGCGACCCGAAGCGCGTCGCGACGGTCGCCGACCACGCGGGCGGACAGCGCCTGGGCACGCATGTGGTCAACGCGGAGAACGATTCCACTCGCCTGTCCGCGGCGGCGGAACTGGGCGGGCAAGGCCGCTACACACCCCGTATCGAACAGGCCTACCCCCTGGAGCGGATCGCCGACGCCCACGCGCACGCCGAGCGCGGACGCACCCGAGGAAAGATCGTGATCTGCATCTGAGCAGACCGATCTGTATCGGAACAGGCCCATGAGGTAGGTAACTCGCAACGTGCGGGCCTGCGTAGCGAGCGTGCCCTCGATCGGTACCGGCGAGCGGGCGGTTCGAAGCGGGCCGATCTCCATGTCGCCTCGTCAAGCAGGCCGCCCCCACTCGGGCACGGCACGTGGCACATGGGCCGTCGGCCACGGGGCACTAGCCTCATCTTGCCGTCGCCGTTGGTGTCGATCCGGCGGAGGTTGTCGGCCATGTCGACGCTGCCGACGCCGACGGCCTTCAGTCAGGTCTCGAACTCGGCCGATAAGCGGCCAATCAGACGGGCAGAGAGCTGGTCCGTAGACCACGCCCTGCGGACCTGATGTGGCTGGTCTATCACTGACCTGGATGCACAGAAAGCGCGCGGGTCGTGCCGGGCGGTACGTCCGCGCCCGGGATGAACTCAGGCGGCTCGACCGGTGAAGGAGCGGCTGAACTGCTGTCCCGACTGGACCATGCCACGGACGTTGCCGAGCCGCTTCGTTTCGTACCCTTCGAGGGCCTGTGCCACCGTCGATCCACGCACGCCCACAGCAAACGGCTTCGGCGACGGCCTCGGCGTCGTGGAGCGATGCGCTGAAGCCCGAGCCGGTCATCGGGGTCGGCACATGCGCGGCATCTCCCACGAGGGCAAGACGCCCGTTGACGAGTTTGTCGGGGACGTACTCGGCGATGGGGGTGCCGATGACGGCACGGCGCTCGATGCCATCGAGGATGGCCTCGCGCCAGGGCGAGGGCCACAGGTCCTCGGCTTTGTCCGCGAGTTCGCGGAAGGTGGCCTCCGGTATGTCGGCGGAGGTGAGCGATCGGCGCACGACGTTGCCGACAATACTGCCCGGTTCGCGTAGGAGATCGTTGTGGCTCGCGTCGTACCAGGCCCAGCCGACCTGGCGGGAGCCTGGGGCGACGGAACCGTCGGGGCCTGCCCGACCGTGCCGTCTTGACCTAACTCGCACCGTACGCCGAGCGCTGCTTCGACCGGCATCTGGCCTCAGCAGACGAATGGTTCCCCCACCAGCTCATCCCCTGGAGTTCCGGCCTGGACTTCGACGGACCTCTCGGCGGACAGCCTTGGGACGTTAAGAAGTCGTTTTCTCCCGATGTTTTATCCCGGAATGAGTGTTTGATCCCCTGATATCGGCTGGCGCCAGGAGAGGGTGGCATCGTCGGCCAGGCACCACCGGCCCAGGCCGCAACCTCGCTTTCCGGTCCCAAGAACGGTTCCGACTCCCGGCTCACGGCAGATTCCCCGCTGGCCGTCCATCCCTGTAATGAACTCCGTCTGCTTCATTGACATCTCACTCGGAATACCTACCGTTGGGAGCGCTCCCATGACAGCCTTGCAACTGGAAGGAGTCCCCCCACATGCGCAAAAAGAGTCCGTTAACCGGGCGTTCGCGGGCGTCCCTCCGCCGGCCTCTCCAGGCGTTCGTCATGCTGTTCGCCATGGTTGTCGGCGCACTCACCTGGTCGGCCCCCGCCCAGGCTCACGGCACCGTCGTCGGCCCCGCCACCCGCGCGTACCAATGCTGGAAGACGTGGGGCAGCAACCACACGAACCCGGCCATGCAGACCCAAGACCCCATGTGTTGGCAGGCCTTCCAGGCCAACCCCGACACCATGTGGAACTGGATGAGCGCGCTCCGCGACGGCCTCGGTGGTCAGTTCCAGGCACGGACCCCCGACGGGACGCTCTGCAGCAACAACCTCTCGAGGAACGCCAGCCTGAACAAGCCCGGACCGTGGAAGACCACCACCATCGGCAACAACTTCTCGGTCCACCTGTACGACCAGGCGTCCCACGGTGCCGACTATTTCAGGGTCTACGTGAGCAAGCAGGGCTTCAACCCCAAGACCCAGACCCTGGGCTGGAGCAACCTCGACTTCATCACGCAGACCGGCCGCTTCGCCCCGGCGCAGAACATCACGTTCCCTGTCCAGACCTCCGGCTACACCGGACACCACATCCTGTTCGTGATCTGGCAGGCCTCGCACCTCGACCAGGCCTACATGTGGTGCAGCGACGTGAACTTCGGCTGAGCCGCAAAGCACGAACACGGCACCGGCACCTACCGGGCGCCGGTAACCTGCCGTCCGGCCGACCGAGCCCCGTCGGGGCAGGGGCCCCATTTGGTCACCCTGCCCCGACGGGGCTTCCTGCGTTCCTGACCGTCAGTGCCGCGACGATCAGTCGCGTTCGGGAGCTTCTGCCGGGTGATGTGCCTGGTCATCAGGGTGATCGCAGCTCAGGTGATCACGGTCTCTGAGTGCTGGACGAGCCGCTCGTAGTCGCGCGCGTGACGACGGGCGTTCATCATCCAGGCCAGGGACCGTTCGACGACCGAGCGGCGAGGCAGCACGACGAACCCGGAAGTGTCCTTCGGCCGAGAGACGGTCTTGATGGTCAGGTCAGGTGCTTCTTCGCCCAGGTGACGAGCGCGCCAGCGTAGGCGCGCCCAGACGATGGGTGGTCAGCTGCGGCTGGTGACCGCTGCGGACGAAAGGAGGGCCGCCAGCGAGCTGTGGGCCCTCTGCAGGATCACGCTAGTGGCCAGCGCCCATTACTTCGGTATGTGGCCGCAGCAGGCGACGGACGGTCTCGGTCTGGTCGGCGCTGGTGAGCGGTGCTACCGCGAGCACAGCTGCCAGTGCCACGAACAACCCGATTACAGCTTTATGCATATTTTTCTCCCGTTTTCAGCCGGAATGTCGTGCCGCTTGGAGTGGCCATTGGTTTACACGGGCGCCATAGCCGCCCGGTTGCGCAGGAGTTGCGTTTCTGGCGTGACGTACGCCGGTGTCTGTCGGCCTCACGAGGGAACCGCAGCGCACCCCCGGACGCGCCGACCGCACGTCCTCAGCGTTTAGCGGTGCCCATCTGCTCGGTGATCGTCTGCATCGGCTCGCGGTCGACTGAGCCGGTTTCCCGGGAGAGGAAGGGACCGGGGGCGGGGTGGCTGGGGCGGCTGTCCCAGAGTGGGGCCGGTCGGCCGCGGCGAGCATCTTGCTGATGCGTCGGGCGAATTCGTGTCCTGGCAGGGGAAGTTCCGTGTCGGGCTCGCGGATCCTACGGCGCGGCCCACCGCGAGGTCATGCCCTGCGCCGAGCACCGGCAGTCGAAGTACCTGAACAACCGGGCGGAGAATAGCCACCAGCCGGCCAGGCAGCGCGAACGGGCGATGAAAGGCTGCCGCTCCGTGAGCGGAGCCCAGCGGTTCCTGTCCGCATTCAGCGGCATCACGCCCCACTTCCGACCCGGCCGCCATCTGATCCCCGCATCCGACTATCGAGTCGAGATGACCGTCCGCTTCGCGATCTGGGAGCAGATCACCGGCGTCGCCGGCCTACCCACCGCGCCGTGAGCACACAGCCCGAACCCGACTCCACCACGCCCCGGCACACCGTCAGACACCCCCACCCGACAACGTGACAACGCCGACGAGGCTGCCCGGCCTCGCTACGGGCCCCCTCCTCGGTCTCCTGGGTATTACGCCGTTAACGGTTGACACCGCGCTAGAGACTGACGCAGGCTCACGCTCGAGGGTATTAACGGCGTTAACGGCGGGCGTTCTGCTCACCATTGGTCGTGGGCGGGCTGGGTCAGCGTTTGACGCGTTTACGGGCGGCCAAGACCGCCAGGTCCAGAAGGATGGGCTCGGTCAGGCGGGACGCCATCTCGATGTAGGTGCCGGTGGTGGTCAGGTCCTGCCCGCTGGAGCGGAACACCACCGAGTTGAAGGTGATGTTCAGGGCCCTTTTCGAAGCGCTTCCCAGTGAACCTGGTACCGGTGGGGTTCTGTGGGTCGTTCTTGTCGATCTCAAAGCTGACCTTGCCCCCACCGGGTGGCACGATGCCGGTCGCTTCCTGGTTCGGGGCGTCCTGGGGGAGCCCGCAGCCCATCAGCAGCACGATGGTGATCAGCATGGCGGCAGCCAGCCAGCCCAAAGCTCGGGATGCACGCAAGCCGTAGCCGAACAACAGTCAGTAGCCATGCAGCAGCCCACGTTCGGCACTCTGCGTTCGCGCAGGAAGGTGATACGAGGGTCGTGGTCCTGGGTGGAAGTGATCATGAAGCAGTCGACGGTATTCGTCGTGCTGCTCTGACATAAACCTTGAAGTGTGGCTGAGGCCGGTAGCGGCGCAGCGAGGCACACGCGCGCCTGATCGGTCGGCGAACCCGCCGTCGGGCTTCGTAATGATCATCAGCCCGCGCCCGCAGGTACTGCTACCTCCCCCTCGCGACAAGAGACCCGTATATCCACGGAATCCGAAGCCGCCTGGTTCAATCTGCGATTTTGGCTCGCGAATCATGCCAAAAATATTGACGCGGTCCGCCGGAACCTTAAGATCCAGTCGATCGACACTTCGACCCTAGTTCGGTATGTCGAACGCACCAGGGCCGCACCCCGCTGGATTCCGGACAGCCTCTGACGGGCGAACCGGTACCGCCAGTTCAAAGGATGACGAGGTTCGCATGCACAGACGTAGTTTCAGCCGCAAACACCCGTCTGCGGTGCTCGCGGCTACCGTTGCCGCCCTGGCCGCCTTGGCGGCGACGCTCCTCGCCGGCCCGGCTGAGGCGGCCACCACCAGCGCCGTGCGCGGCGTCGCTTCCAACCGGTGCCTCGATGTGTCGGGCGCGAGCCAGACCGACGGCACGAATGTGCAGATCTGGGACTGCAACGGCGGTACCAACCAGCGGTGGACGCTGACGGACAACAACCAGCTGACCGTGTACGGCAACAAGTGCCTGGACGTTCCGAACCACGCCACCACGGCCGGTACCCGGCCGGTGATCTGGTCCTGCAACGGCGGCACGAACCAGCAGTGGCGGGCGAACGCCGACGGCACGATCGTCGCCGTGGAGTCGGGGCTGTGCCTGGACGTCAGCGGCGGCGCCACGGCCAACGGCACGGCGGTGCAGCTGTGGAACTGCAACGGCGGCAACAACCAGAAGTGGACCGGCCTGTCCGGGACGCCCACCACGTGCGCACTTCCGTCGACGTACCGGTGGTCCTCGACCGCCCCGCTGGCGCAACCGCAGAACGGCGCGCTCGCGGTGAAGGACTTCACCACCGCGAAGATCAACGGCCAGAACCTGGTCTACGCCACCACCTCCGACGGCAAGGCGTGGGGCGCGACGATGTTCAGTCCCTTCACGAACTGGTCGGACATGGGGACAGCCACCCAGAGCAAGGTGAGCGGGTCAGTGATCGCGCCCGAACTGTTCTACCTCTCGACCAAGAACATCTGGGTGATGGCCTCGAACGGGTGGGACACCGCCTGGCCCTTCACCTACCGCACGTCCAGCGACCCCACCAACCCCAACAGCTGGTCCGCGCCGCAGCCGCTGTTCACCGGCAGCCTCCCCGTCGGCGGCCCGATCGACCCGACCCTGATCGCCGACGACCAGAACATGTACCTGTTCTTCGCCAATGACAAGGGCGGCATCTTCAAGTCGACCATGCCGCTCGCGAACTTCCCCAGCAGCTTCGGCTCGTCGTACGAGACGGTCATGAGCGACACCGAGGAGCGCCTGTTCGAGGCCCCGGAGGTCTACAAGGTCCAGGGCCAGAACCAGTACCTCATGATCGTCGAGGCGCGGGGGGCCAACGGGCGCTACTTCCGCTCCTTCACCGCCCCCAGCCTGAAGGACAAGTGGACCGAGCAGGCCGGCACCGAGAGCAACCCCTTCGCGGGCAAGGCCAACACCAACCAGACCTGGACCAACGACATCAGCCACGGTGACATGATCCGCGTCAACTCCGACCAGACCATGACCATCGACCCCTGCAACCTGCAGTTCCTCTACCAGGGGCGGGACCCCAACACCCCGCCTGGCACCGACTACCTGTCCCTGCCGTACCGGCCCGGCCTGCTCACCCTGCAGCGCTGACCCCGCCCGCTCCACGGTGATCGCGACGCGGGGTGGCGGCCCGCCGACGCGTGGACGAGCTGTCCACGACATGGGCGAACCCACCCCTGACCGATCCACCGCATGAGGAACCCCAGCCGCACGTCGGCCGGGGTTCCTCCCTTCCGGGCCGCCTTCCTGCCGCGACTACGCGAGCCCACCCCGGACCATGAGCGAACGGCCCGGTGTCAAGGTCACCCAGTGGCCCTCCACCGGCGGCTCCAACCAGGACTGGCAGATCCTCGCGGTGTGAGCCGCCGGGACGCTCAGTGAGGGCGGAGTTGTCCGGCCCAGATCGGCAGCAACACGGGTGCCGAGTGGCTGGCACCAACGGCTATCCCCCACCCGCTAATTCACCATCACTCGCAGAAGAGGACGCCTGTATGAGAAAGCCCTGGATTTTCCCGCTGGTCACGCTTGTCGCCGCCGTGCTCGGGGTGACGGCGGCGGGTGTGGCCCCTGCCTCCGCCGCCTCCGACACCCCTTTGCGGGTCATGCCGTTGGGTGACTCGATCACCTGGGGCGTGGGCAGCAGCACCGGCGACGGCTACCGCGGGCCGTTGTGGAACAGGCTCGCGACGGACGGGCATCCGCTGGACTTCGTGGGCACGGAACGGAGCGGCTCGATGTCCGACAACGACAACCAAGGCCACCCCGGGTACAAGATCCACCAGGTCGCCGCCCTCACCGACGCCTCGCTGACCCGCTACCGGCCCAACGTCGTGACGCTGCATATCGGCACCAACGACCTCAACGAGAGCTACCAGGTCTCCACCGCCACCGCCCGGCTGAGGTCGCTGGTCGACCAGATCACCGCCGCCGCCCCCGACGCGACCGTCCTCGTGGCCTCCCTGGTCGTGTCCACCAGCGGCTCCGAGGAGCAGTACCGGGCCGCCTACAACCAGGCGATCCCCCAGATCGTGCGGGACGCACAGTCCGCGGGCAAGCGCGTCGCCTACGTGGACATGAGCAGCCTGACCACGGCCGACCTGGTCGACGCGCTGCACCCCAACGACTCCGGCTTTCAGAAGATGGCCGACGCCTTCCACCGCGGGATCCGGTCCGCGGACAGCGCCGGGTGGCTGAGGAACCCCGCCCCCGCCCCCGCACGCGTGCAGTCCGGCATCCCCGGCAAGTGCATGGACGTCAACGGCGCCGGCACCGCTGACGGAACCGCCGTCCAGACGTGGGGATGCAGCGACGGCGCCAACCAGTTCTGGTCCGCCTACACCGACGGCACCCTGCGCTCCATGGGCAAGTGCCTCGACGTCGCCGGGGCGGGCACGGCCAACGGCACCAAGGTGCAGCTCTGGTCCTGCCACGGCGGCGCCAACCAGATCTGGCAGCCCTTCAACGGCGGCTACCGCAACCCCGTCTCCGGCCGCTGCCTGGACATTCCGGGTGCCTCCACCGCCGACGGCACACAGCTCCACCTGTGGGACTGCCACGGCGGCTCCAACCAGAAGTGGACCACCCTCACCACCGGATGACCCCCACTCCCGGGGTCTGAACCCCTTCCGGGTTCTCCCCGTGTGAGGCCGACCCAGGGCCGGCCACCCGAACAGGGAACGGCCCGCCGCACCAGGAACACTGGTACGGCGGGCCGCTCACGGTTCTCAGCTCTGCTGCAGGGGAGTCAGGAGGAACACCGCGCGTCACCACCCGGCGGCCGTTGCCCCGGAACACCCGGCCTCGTCGACGGCACACGGTAGAGCGACGATTCCGACGCCATCGATCTGCGGGAATGCGCGGTCGAGTACGGCCTCAATTGCTTCGGCGTCGGCGCGGTCGCTTTCGGTGGGCTCGTCGTGGAGGGCGAGCTGGAGGTCGAGGTCGGAGACTCCGGGGGTGGCAGTGCCACGGGGGATGCTGCCGTAGAGGAAGGCGCTGTGCAGGCGCGTTCTGCCGAACTTCTCGGTGATATGAGCGCGGGCGGCATCGACAACGGGAACGAACGCTGCCGGCACTCGGTCCAGTGCGCCTTCGCGTGCGATCGTTCCCGTTGCGGTCCAGCCCTCGTTCATTCATGGGGCCACTGTGCCTTGTGCTGCTGTTGATGGGGATCCATGAAAATGACCATGGGTACTCCTGGCCTCGTTTGATCAACTCCTCAATGGGCTGGGGAACTTCGGCGAGCGGTACGCCCTCGATGAACCGAGGCCACCCGCCCATGGCGTGTCTGAACGCGTAGGCACGTCAGGGGGCGCCTTCGGCGTCGCTCCCGCGATGGCTGCGCGCACCCTGGTTGGCCGGACACCCCTGGGGGCAGACCGCGGATCAAAGTCCTGGAGTTCCGGCTCGGGCGGCAGCCGCTACGAGGGCAGTGCCCCGCCTGCATCCGGCGCGGTGCGTGCATGCTCGACCGGCTCCGGTGGCAGGAGGCCTCGGCTCTGTAAAGCCGGCGCGAGGCGGCCTGACGTTCTCGACCGGGTCAGTTGAAGTCTGTCGGTTTACGGTGGCCTCAGTGCTGGGCGGGGCCGTTTGGGCCGGAGACGGCTCCGAGCTGGCCGAGCCCATCCAGGATGTCGGTGCAGGTCCAGTACTCGACGAACTTGCCGTTGTCCACGCGCAGGATGTCGTGGCCGCTGAAAGCGATCTTCGTGCCGGCGGGGGCGGTGGCGTGGGGGATGCCGCCGGTGTAAGTGGCGTGCATGGTCCAGCGTGCGGCGATCAGGTCGCCGTCGACGATGGGGCCGAGGTCGACGGTGATGGCGATGTCGCCGAACGCGGCCATGGTCTGCTCGATCTCGGGCAACAGCCGCGCTGGGCCGGTGATCGCCTCGGAGTCGGTGCCGTCGGGGCGTGCCTGATGGACGACGAAGCCGGGGTCGAGGATGTCCTCGGCGTGGCTGAAGTCACCGCGCCACATCGCGCTCCAGCGGTCGTAGAGGGCACGTAAGTATTCCGAGGCCTGGTAGGCCATGACGGTCTCCCGTGTGTCGTGACAGAAGGTCCCTGCGTCACGCATAATCTGTGTGACGCATACATTTGGCCCTAGAGGATAAGCTCATGTCAAACCACACCCGCGCGGAGATAGTGGCCGCCGTCAATGTGGCCGCCCGGCGGCACCACGCTGCCTACACCCTGTTCAACCAGGCAATGGCCGAACGGCTAGGCCTGCACCCAACCGATCTGCAGTGTGTGAGCCTGCTCGGGCTGGAGTCCCGGCCGCGGACTACCGGCGAAATCGCAGAGCTGACAGGGCTGACCTCAGGGTCGGCCAGCCGCCTCGTGGACCGGCTGGAACGGGCCGGGCTCGTCGAGCGGCAGCCCGACCCCGGCGACCGGCGCAAGATGCTCGTATCCCTCACGGCCCCTCGTAGCCCGGAGGTCGAAGCCGCCTGGGAGGCACCCGGTCGGGCCTTCGCCCAGGCTCTCGACGATTTCACCGACGAGGAACTCACGGTGATCGAGCGGTATCTGCAGCGCATCACCGCAGTCGGCAGCGAGCAGACCGAACGCATGCACAGGGGCTGAGAGAGGGCAGCCGGGGAATCAAGCAGAGCAACTCTGAGGCGAAGCCGATCAGGGGTGGCCGAATTCAAAGGGCTCCATCACTGTTGCTGCCGAGCGGATTTCCAGGCGGTGTGGCGTCCGCGAATCACACCGCCCACGCATCCGCCAGCGGGCGGTGCAGCACCGGCCCGCCAGGATCGATGGACGCGTCCTCGCCGTCCTCGTTCGTTCCCCAACCCGCGGGTCGCTGCGGCGACGGGATGTGCGCGGTCTCGCGCGAGGTCGAGCCTCGCAATCGAACATCGCTGTACCCCTCCGCGACCACTCCCCAAGATCTGTGCCAGAACCGAGATTGGACAGCACCACCAAGGGGCGGCTGGGTCGGGCTCCGCGCCCTGACGTACGTTCGGGCCTATGACGCGCGTCCTGAAATCCCGGCTGGTGGCCCAGTGAGCGGCTGGTGGGCCTACCTGGAGGAACGGACCTGCCGGGAGGTCGACGCCGACGTGCTGCGTGATCGTCGGCTGTCGGCGGTCAGGACGGTCTGGGAAGCACTGCGTCCGTTGGGGGTGGGTCTGCACGAGGTCGAGCGGGTGGTTCACGCGCGATACGAGGCCCTCGGCGACCGAGTGCAGCGCACGCCGCCCGATCCGCTCGACCTCCCCTCACTCGCAGTACGCGCCGCAGCTCTACCGGGCCGTGTGGCGGCGGTGGAGGCGTTCTGGGACGGCGATACCGTGCACGACTGGTTCGTGCTCCTGGTCGCGGTCCTGGACGCCCCAGAGGGGGAGAGCCACCTGGCGACCGTCCACCACCAGCCTGACGGCTCTCCGCCTGGCGTTGCCGCCGCCAAGGCAGGCCGGGCGCTGGCCAGCCACCTTGGCGTGCCGTTTCACTTCGTTTCCCCGGACGTCCCTGATGACGAGGCCCCGCGCTGGCGGACAGTCCAGAGGCTGGCGGAAGGGCCGTAACCCGGGAGCGATGGGTGAATCACGGTCGCTCAAGGAGGCCGGACTATCCGGTGCCTCCCGTTCCTATGAACATCGCCCCAGGGCCGATCCGGGTGTCTCCCGAGACGGTGAACAACTTCTGTCGATGCTCGTGAACAAAGCCACCCGGGGCTCCAGATCGAGCGGCATCACGGCCGTAGCCAGCACCAAATGCGCCGCACCGGGTACGCCACGGTGATGAGGGCTGTGTACCGTCGTGGCGACGCTGCACGAGGTGATCAAAGCGTCTGCGGGTGCGCCGGGTTCTGAACTCAGCCCCCAGCTCAGCGAGGTGGCTGGTTCCCAGTACGCCAGTTGCCCTCGCAGCGGCGTCCGGAGGCCGAGCGGTGGGAGCCCGGCAGGCCGAGGACACGATCGTCCTCGACCACGAGGATCTCGCGAGGTGCAGACCGGCCGGGAAAGCAGCACCCGGCACCCCCGGCCGAACGCGGTGACTGCTCCTGACCCGCGATCATGCGCGCCTTCGGTTGGGGAGGCTCTGCCTGCACGGCGGTGACCGGGACTTGCCCCCAATTCGAGAAGTCGTTCGACGCCGGAAGCTACAGATCAAGCTGAGCAGCCACACGGAGTCCTCACGGGGACTGGCGCCGCGACGCGCGGAAAGTGACACCAAGGACTCCGTCTGCCTGGCCGGGGCGGCCGGGGGGTCACCTCAGGCCATGGCCAGGAGGGCCGAGATCAAGGCCCCGAGGCAGACTCGTTCGGCCTCTTCGTCGGGCAGGGAGAGGTGCTGCATCGTCAGTCCGTCGAAGCCCGCGAGGAAGAACCTCGCGATCGTCTCGGCGGGCTGGGCCAGCTGGTGGCCGGTGCGCTCGGCCGCTTCGCTGATCAGCTTTGCCGTCACCGCCAGGACCTGGCTGTAGTGGCTGTGCAGTGCCTCCTTCAGGTGCGGTGTGCGCAGGGCGAGCATGCTGAGTTCGGTCAGCAGTTGATGGGCCTCGGGCTGTTCGATCACCGTGCGCCAGAACGCTTCGGCGAGGGTGACGATGGTTTCCTCGAAGCTCGCGTCCGTGGGTGCGGCCCGCTCCACCTGGGCGACCAGGTTGTCGGTGACCTGCTCCATGACGGCCCGGTAGAGGTCTTCTTTCGTGCCGAAGGTGTAGTGCACGGTCGCCTGTGCCACCCCCAGCTCGGCGGCGATGGCGCGGGTGCTGCCGGCGGCGACGCCTTCCCTGGTCATCAGGTCGATGGCGGCCTTGATCAGCTGGGGGCGGCGCTCCGCCGCGGATACGTGAGCCATGACTCCATCTTAGACGACTAAGTCTCGTGATCAGGTCACTCGACAATATGCGGCCGCTCCTTGGGTCGGCGCCCCGGAAACGCGCCCTCCGGGCCGCCGCGGGCACCGGGCTCGGGGTCTGCGCACTCGTCCCCCTGTGCCTTGCCTGCGCCGGACGCCTGCGACCGGGGGCGGCCGAAGCGGTCCTCGCCCGTATAAACGTCTTCAACTACACGGGTGTGCTCGCCGGCGGGGCCGCCAGCAGAATCCACGGGTCCACCGGCCACTTCCGACTCGCCTACGCGATACCCGCCGCGCTCGTCCTCGCGCTCCTGGCGACCGCACGGTCGTTCAACCACCGGTTCCCATCGTAGAGCGCGGTCAGCCGCTGGCTGGCTTTCCCGTAGGAACGGTGATGCCACTCGGGCGATGCTCCCGAAGCGGCCGTCGTCTTGGTGCAGCGGGTCTTGCGAGTGTCACAGCAGCAGGCGCAGTAGTCGTTCTTTCCAGGTGGTGAAGGGTGGGTAGGCGAGCCGGAGCAGGTCGGGGAAGAGTGGTTTGCTGAGGACGGCCTTGGTGTGGCTGAAGGTGTCGATGGAGTGTTCGCCGTGGTAGCGGCCGAAGCCGCTTTCGCCGATGCCGCCGAAGGGCAGGCCGGGGACGGTCAGATGGGCGTTGGGGACGTTGAAGGCCAGGGCGCCGGAGGAGGTCTGCGTGGTCAGGCGGTGCTTGCTGTGGGAGGACGCGGTGAAGGCGTAGAGGGCCAGGGGCTTGTCGCGTTCGGTGATGAAGGAGATGGCGGTGTCCAGGTCGGGGACGGCGACGATGGGCAGGACTGGTCCGAAGATCTCCTCGTTCATCACCGGGGCGCAGGGGTCGACGTCGGCGAGGATGGTGGGGGCGATGTAGCGGCTGTCGCGGTCGTGGTCTCCGCCGGTGACTGTGCGTCCGTCCTTGAGGAAGGCGACGAGCCGGTCGAAGTGGCGGGTGTTGACGATCCGGCCGTAGTCGGGGCTGGTGGCCGGGTCGTCGCCGTACATCTCGCGGATGGCTGAGGCCAGGTGTGGTTCGAGGGCGCTGGCCGTCTCGCCCACGGCGAGGACGTAGTCCGGTGCGACGCAGGTCTGGCCGGTGTTCATGAATTTGCCCCAGACGATGCGGCGGGCGGCTGTGGCCAGGTCGGTGCCGGGTTCCACCACGGCGGGGCTCTTGCCGCCCAGTTCCAGGGTCAGCGGGGTGAGGTGGCGTGCGGCGGCGGTCATGACGATCCGGCCGACGGTGCCGTTTCCGGTGTAGAAGATGTGGTCGAAACGCTGTTCCAGCAGGGCCGTGGTCTCGGGGACGCCGCCCTCGACCACGGCCACCGCCTGCGGGTCGAGGTGGAGCGGCAGCAGTCGGGCGAGGGCCGCGGAGGTGGCGGGGGCGAGTTCGCTGGGCTTGATGACGGCGCAGTTGCCCGCGGCCAGTGCGCCGACCAGGGGCGCCAGTGCCAACTGCACCGGGTAGTTCCACGGGCTGATGATCAAAACGGTGCCCAAGGGCTCCCGAACCAGCCGGGCGCGGGCGGGCGCGAGCGCGAGCGGAACACCGGTCCGACGCGGACGCGTCCACGCGTTCAGGTGGGCGAGCGTGTGGTCGATCTCGTTGACAGTGAACCCGATCTCGGTGGTGAACGCCTCCGTCGGACTCTTCCCGAGATCGGTTTTGAGAGCCTCTCCCAGCTCCGGTGCGTGATCTGTCAACAGGCTTCGCAAAGCCCGCAGCTGGGCGCGACGCCAGGCCACGGGCCGCGTGCGGCCGGAGTCGAATACGGCACGCAGTCGGGAAACGGTGGCCGCGGCTTCAGCGCCGGGCGTCTGAGTGGTGTCGATGCCGTCCATGTCAGCGGCATTCAAGGATGGCGGCCGTGGTGGCGAAGGCGTCGGCGGTGACGAGGTCGAAGTCGCCGTGGTCGCTGCCGAGTCCCTGTGCCACCAGCGCGGCGGCGGCGCAGCCGAGCACGCCGCACTCCCGTAGTCCGCGTCCCAGGCCGAGTCCGCGCAGGAAGCCGGCAGAGAAGGCGTCGCCGCAGCCGGTGGTGTCCACCACGTCGACCGCGAAGGCCGGGATCTCGATCACGTCGTCCTTCGTGACCACCAGCGCACCGCGTGCTCCCCGGGTGACTGCGACGCAGCCGACCCCTTCCGCGAGGAATCTGCGCGCACCGTCCTCCAGCGTTGCTGCGCCGGTGAGGCCGAGCACCTGGTCCTCGTTGGGCAGCAGGTAGTCCAGATACGGCAGCGCGAGCGCGATCCAGTCGAACAAGCCGCTGTCGCCGGATACGAGCAGGTCGGCGGAGGTGACCACACCCGCGGCCCGTGCGCGAGCGAGAATCTTCGCCGCAGCCTCACCGCCCATCAGCTCGGGTGCGCCCATGTGCAGATGGGTGGCTTCGGCGATCTCCGTGTGGGGGGCGTCGTCCGGCCCGTAGGCGATGTTCGCGCCCAGGACGTGGAAAGCGGGGCGGCTGCCGTCGGGTCGGATGGGCAGTACCGAGGCCGAGGTCTGCGTGTCGTCGCGGCGCAGGACGAGAGAGGTGTCCACGCCGTGGCCGGCCAGCATGCTCAGCAGCAGGTCGCCGATCGGGTCGGTGCCCACCGCGCCTGCGGTGCGCACAGCCGCTCCCAGCTTGGCCAGTATCAGCGCGGTACCGGCAGCCGTGCCTGCCGGGCCGAACCGGATCTGGTCCACCAGGGCCGCGCCCTGGCCTTCGGGAATGCCCTCGACGGGCCGGACCTGCACGTCGAACACGTGGGCACCGAGAGCAATGACTGTCTGGCTCATCGGGTGCTGTCCTCTCCTCTGGGACGGGTGGTGCCGTAGCCGCGCCGCAACGCCGCGGTGACGACGGCGGTCTGCTGGTTGTCATCCAGGAGCCGCGGTGTACCGATCTGGGCGGCACGCAGGTAAAGCCCGCACAGCCACTCCAGTAGCAGCGCGTTCTCCACGGCCTTGGCGAGCGTCGGCCCGAACGTGACGGCGCCGTGGTTGGCCATCAACGCCGCCGACCTGCCGTCGAGCGCCGCCAGGACGTGCTCGGCCAGCTCCGGGGTGCCGAAGACGCCGAACGGCGCCACACGTACGGAACCACCGAGCAGCAACTGCTGGTAGTGGACGCACGGAAGTTCGTCGAGCACCAGGGACAGCGCGGTGGCCTGAGGCGAGTGAGTGTGCACCACCGCGCCGGCACTGTACCGCTGGTAGATCCCCAGGTGCAGCTCCAGTTCGGAGGTCGCCTCCAGGTCCCCGGCGAGCATCCCGCCGTCCAAACCGACCACCGTCACCTGTTCAGGCGTGCACTTTCCCAGGACCGTGCCGGTCGCGGTGACCGCGATCCGATCGCCGTCACGCACGCTCACATTACCGGCCGTGCCGATCAACAGTCCCTCGGTGGCAAGGCGATGGCACGCCACCGCCACAGCGCCACGCTGTTCTTCGGCAGACTCATGCGTCGCCGACATGTCAACGTACCGTCGTCGAGCGCTCGGACCGGAGCAGGGTGTTGAGGTTGGCCATGGAGGTGCGCATGCCAGCGCGCATCGCGGGCTGCTGTAGGGAGTCGAGGAGCAGGCCCAGTGGACCGAGGCCGATGGTGTACTCGACCTGGTAGAGCATCTCCGTCGCCTCCCGGCCGTCGGCAGCCTGTACCGGGCGGAACTCGAAGATGTTGGTGACGTCCTGGAGCGGGGCGAATCCGGTGCCGGTGTCGACGCGGCGCTTGAGGGGTTCGATCTCCTGGACGGTCCAGACCGAGTTGGTCTTGAGGGGGCCGAGGGTGCGGTTGTGTTCGGAGTAGGTCTTGCCGACGGTGGCGACGCCGTGGTGGTCGGTGACCTCGATGGCTCCGGCGACCCACTCGGCGTACCGGTCGGTGCGGGAGATGACGTCCCACACCCGCCCGAGGGGGGCGTCGATGACGGCGGTCTCGGCGACGACGAAACGGTTCATGGCAGGGTTTCCTTGCTGGTCGGTGGTTCTCGCGTTCAGTGCTGGTGGAGGAGTTCGTTGGCGGTGTGGCGGCCGGAGCGCACTGCGCCGTCCATGTAGCCGTTCCAGTAGGGGGAGAACTCGGCGCCCGCCCAGTGCACGCGGCCGTGGGGGCGGCCCATCCACTGGCCGAAGTCGGTGAGCACGCCGGGGGCGGCGACGGAGGTGGGGCCGCCCTGGGTCCACTGCTCGGCGGTCCAGTCCTGCTCGACGTAGTCGACGGTGTCGAAGGCGCGGTCCCCGACGACCTGGGCGAAGCAGCGCAGGACGGCGCCGCGGCGCTCGGCGGCCGGGCGGTGGGCCCACTTGCGCCATTCCCGGCCGCCGAGGAAGCCCATCAGGACGCCGGGTCCGCCGCCGGGCGGGGTGTTGTCGAACATCTCGCGGATGGGGGAGCCGCCGCGCAGCAGGCCCATGCCGGACAGCCCGTCCTCGCGCCAGAAGGGCTTGTCGTAGACGGCCACGCACTTCATGAGGGTGCCGAACGGCAGCCGCTGGAAGAGCTGGTCCTGCTGCGCCGGGAGCAGCGGGTCCCACACGATCCGCGAGGCCACCAGCGGCGGTACGGCGACGATGACCCGCTCGGCCCGCCAATCGCCGGCGTCGCAGACCATGGTGACGCCGGTGGAGTCCTGGCTGATGCGCCGCACGGGCGCCGACAGGTGGACGCGGCCGTCGAGTTCCTCGGCGAGGCGCTGCGCGACGAGCTGGGAGCCGCCGACGAACCGGCTGTCCTGGGCACCGCCGGTGGTACCGGTGCCGCGTTCCATGGTGCCGGGGTGCGTCTCGTTGCCGAAGGTGGAGACGTACCAGAGGCTGAACAGGGCGGAGGCGTCGCGGGCTTCGCCGCCGTAGGCGGAGTTCAGGAACAGGTTGATCATGTCGACGGCGTCGCCGGTGATCTCGGCCTTGCGCAGCCAGGTCTCGTAGGTCATGCCGTCCAGTTCACGGGCGTTGGGGGCCCGCCACGGTGCCGCCGGGTCCACCTTGGCCGCGGCCTGGCCGATGCGGGCCAGGGCGATTCCCATGTCCGGCAGCGCGAACAGGTCCGGCGGGGTGTGGCCCGTGAACCGCTTGGCCTTGCCGTCGTTGACGTAGACGGTCTCGCCGGGGACGGCGGCCTGGTAGGTGTCCACCCCGACCTCCTTGGCCAAGGCGAGGATGTGGTCCTGGGTGGGGCCGACGAACTGGCCGCCGATCTCGGTGACCTGTCCGTCGCCGAGGTGGTGGTTGAGCAGCCGGCCGCCGACCCGGTCCCGGGCCTCCAGCACGGCCACCGACTTGCCCGCCGCGACGAGCTCCCGCGCCGCTGTCAGACCGGCCAGCCCGGCACCGATCACGACTACATCCGCCCTGCGGGCCTGGTGTGACCTGGTGGTGTCCCGGTCCTGCGTGCTGGTCATGATCACTCCTTGTCATGGGGGCGGTCCCGGCGCTGCCTAAGTGCCCGTAGGGAAAGGGGGGACAGGCCCATGACCTGGCTTTCCCGAGGGTGGTGCGCTCCGGTGACCACACCATACACACGACATGGTCGAGTGACAATGTCAGAAGCTTTAGTTGGGTGATTTGGTCAACCGACATGATCGGTTGATAAAGTCGGTGGCGAAGCAGCTCGGATGCCGCCCGGCGGCACCTCCACGCCTCATGCCCGTAGCCGCTCAACGGCGCAGGGCCGACCCGTTCCGCCTTTCGTCCCGCGTCCGCGTCAGGACCACCGGGAATGCCTCACCGACCTTGGGAGTTCGCCATGGCAGTCCTGCTCCATCGGCTGGGCCGCAGCGCCTACCGCCACCGCAAGCTCGTGCTCGGCATCTGGCTCGTGGTCCTGGCCGCGCTCATCGCTTGTGTCAGCGTCTTCGGCGGCAAGCTCGACGACCGCTTCACCGTGCCGGGGACGGAGTCACAACGCGCGCTGGACACGCTCGGCAGGACACTGCCCGAAGCCTCGGGGGTGAACGCCCAGATCGTCGTCACCGCACCCGAGGGCCGCCGGGTCACCGACGCCCGCTTCACCGCGGCCATCGCCAAAGCTGAGGCCGCGGCCTCGAAGGCACCCCAGGTCAGCGCCGTCATGGGCCCGGCCGTCACCGGCGCCGTCTCGGCCGACCGGAGCACGGCGATCGTGCAGGTGCAGTACTCCGTGCAACGGGCCGAAGTAAGCGCCTCGTCGCTGGACGCCATAGAGCGGGCCGCCCACGCGGCCCAGGAGAACGGGCTGCGGACCTCCGTCGGCGGCAGTGTCTACGGCAGCAAGGGCGTTCACATAGGCCCGTCCGAGATCATCGGTGTCGCCGTCGCCCTGCTCGTCCTCGTCGTCACCTTCGGCTCCCTGCTTGCCGCGGGCATGTCGCTGCTGACCGCCCTGATCGGCGTGGCCGTGGGACTCGCCGGACTGCTTGCCCTCGCTCCGGCGGTCAGCATCTCCTCCACCGCCGTCACCCTCGCGCTGATGCTGGGGCTGGCCGTGGGTATCGACTACGTCCTGTTCATCCTCTCTCGCCACCGCCAGCAGCTCGCTCGCGGCACCGAGCCGCAGGAATCCGCGGCGCTGGCCAACGGTACGGCCGGTAGCGCCGTCGTCTTCGCCGGCAGCACCGTGATCATCGCCCTGGCCGCACTCAGCGTCATCGGCATCCCGTTCCTGACCGTGATGGGCCTCGGTGCCGCCGGAGCCGTCCTCGTCGCCGTCCTGGCCGCGGTCACCCTGGTCCCGGCCCTCGCCGGATTCGCCGGCGCCCGGCTGACCCCGAAGCCCGGCAGTCAGGCGGCCCAGCAGGCCACCGACCCGGACGGATCCGCCGGACAGACCACCCTGGGCGCCCGCTGGGTGAAGTTCGTTGTCGCCAAGCCCCTGCTCACCGTCCTGGCCGTCGCGGGCCTCCTTCTCACACTCGCCCTCCCGGCCGCCGACCTGCGCCTGGCCCTCCCGGACAACGCCTCTGCCCCGGTCGGCTCCACCGAGCGCAAGGCCTACGACACGATCAGCGACAAGTTCGGCCCCGGCTTCAACGGCCCGCTCCTGGTGCTGACCGAGACAGACGGCCGTCCCGGCGCGCAGGCGGGCTCCGAGGTCGCCCGCAAGCTGCGGGACCTCAAGGGCGTCAGGGCAGTGCTGCCGGCGGTTCCCACGCGCGACTCGGCGCAGACCGTCATCCAGGTCGTCCCCGAGACCGGCCCCGACAGCGTCCGCACCGACCGGCTCGTCCACGACATCCGTGCCGCCGCCCCGGAACTGCGGGAAACCACCGAAGCGAGGGTCGCCGTCACCGGTACCACCGCCGTCAACATCGATGTCTCCAACCGCCTCAGCGCCTCCCTGCTGCCGTTCATCGCGATCGTCATCGGCCTCAGTCTGATCCTGCTGACCATGGTGTTCCGCTCGCTGGTCATCCCGCTCAAGGCCGCCGTCGGATTCCTGCTGTCGGTGGCGGCCTCGCTCGGCCTGGTCGTCGCCCTGTTCCAGTGGGGCTGGCTGGCCGACGTCCTCGGCCTGGCCCACACCGGTCCCGTCGTCAGCTTCCTGCCGATCATCCTGATCGGCGTGCTCTTCGGACTCGCCATGGACTACGAGGTCTTCCTCGTCTCCGGGATGCGGGAGGAGTGGGTGCACACCGGGGTGGCCCGCCGCTCGGTGACCGACGGCGCGCGGCACAGCGTCCGGGTCGTCACCGCGGCCGCCCTGATCATGTTCACCGTCTTCGCCGGCTTCTTCCCCCTCGACGACGCCCTGATCAAGCCCATCGCCTTCGCCCTCGCCGTCGGCGTGGCCATCGACGCCTTCGCCGTCCGCCTGACCCTCGTCCCGGCCGTCCTCGCCCTCGCCGGACGCCACGCCTGGTGGCTCCCCGCCTGGCTCGACCGTTTCCTGCCCGACCTCGACGTCGAGGGCACCCGCCTCCAGAAGGCCCCCGAGGCGGAGCACAGGGAGCCTGAGCGGGTCTCCTGAACCGGCTGCGCGCCCGGCGGATCCGCCGGGCGCGCGCGTGTCCTGGCTTGGAGGGGGCGCCACATCCAAGCCAGGGTCTCGCCCTGCCCGGGCACACCGCGACAGCGGTCGCCTCGTCGTGCCCGTCACGACCCACCACCACGTTGCAGAGGGCGGGCGTGTAGGAGTCGCCGGCCTTCGTGAACGCCCGCCTTGGCCTGGGGGCAGGCGCGGGTCGATGACGGACGCGAGTGCCGTCGTCAGCTGCTGGGACAGCGCCACCCGTCCGTCAGGGAGCCCTACGGCGAGCGCCTTCGGATGCCGGACTGTGCCGGTGAAGCCGACCACGGTGGCGTCGACTGTGTCCGCGTGCCTGACCTTCGCCCACACGGCCGGCCTTGTAGGACGACGGGAGCGGCTTGGCCACGATTCCCTCAACGCCGGTGCCTTCGAGCGTCTCGAGCCAGAGCAGGGCAGCGAGGCACACGTGCGCCTGATCGGTCGGCGCACCCGCCGGCGTGGCCCGTAATGATCACCAAGCCCGCGCCCGCACACGCTGCTACCTCCCCCTCGCGCCAAGAGACCCGCATAACCACGGAGCCCGAAGCCGCTTGGTTCAATCTGCGATTTTGGCTCGCGAATCGTGCGAAAAATATTGACGCAGTTCACCCGGACCTTATGATCCAGTCGATCGACACTTCGACCTGTGTTCGACATATCGAACACATCAGGGTCGCACCCCGTTGGATTCCGGACAGCCTCTGACGGGCGCACCGGTACCGCCAGTTCAAGGGATGACGAGGTTCGCATGCACCAGACGTAGTTTCAGCCGCAAACACCCGTCTGCGGTGCTCGTGGCTACCGTTGCCGCCCCGGCCGCCTTGGCGGCGACGCTCCCCGCCAGCCCCGCTCAGGCGGCCACCACCAGCGCCGTGCGCGGCCGCCGACATCCGCCCCGGCGCCTCCCGTCCGGGAACCTTCTCCACAGCCCCGACGGCACCAACTTCACCCGCCTGGGGCCCGTGTTCACCATGGGCGACACCTGGCAGTTCTTCATGGGCTGCCGCTTCGCCCTTACCAACTGCGCCACGCGGACACCCGGCGACTCCGTCCGCATCGCACGGTTCGCGCTGACCACACCCCGAGCTCGGCAACGTCCCTCTCCCCGCATCTGACCGGCTGCTCAGTCCCCGAGCCGCAGCACCAGGAAGGACCACACCGTGTCCAGTACCGACGTCCACAGGCCAATGGCTCCCCCGACCGCAGTGAGATCACCCGCCACCGGTACGAGACTCGCCCGGGCAACCTGGGTGCTGATCCTCATGTTGGCGTTCGCCGTCCTTCCTGCCGCGGTGCATCCCACGGCGGCCAGGGCCGACAACCCGATCGTGCAGAACGTCTACACCGCCGACCCCGCCCCGCTGGTGTACAACGGCCGGGTCTACCTCTACACCGGGCACGACGAGGACGGCTCCACCTCCTCCTTCGTGATGAAGGACTGGCGGGTGTATTCCTCCGCCGACATGGTCAACTGGACCGACCACGGCTCACCGCTCAGCCTGAACACCTTCAGCTGGGCGGGCGCCAACGCGTGGGCCGGCCAAGCCATCGAACGGAACGGCAAGTTCTACTGGTACGTACCGGTGACGGTCCGGGCGACCGGCGCATTCGCCATCGGCGTGGCGGTGGCGGACAGCCCCACCGGACCGTTCCGGGACGCCCTCGGCCACCCGCTGCTGGAGAACACCGAGTTCGACCCGACCGTCTTCATCGACGACGACGGTCAGGCCTACCTCTACTGGGGCAACCCCAACCTCTGGTACGTCAAGCTGAACGCCGACATGACCTCCTTCTCGGGCAGCCCCACCAAGATCCCGCTCACCACCTCGGGATTCGGCACCCGCACCGGCGACACCAACCGTCCCACGCTGTACGAAGAAGGGCCGTGGGCCTACAAGCGGAACGGTCTGTACTACCTGGTGTACGCGGCCAGGTGCTGCCAGGAGTTCATCGCCTACTCCACGGCACCCAGCCCGACCGGACCCTGGACCTACCGTGGAACAGTCATGCCCGCCCAGGGCAACAGCTTCACCAACCACGCGGGCATCGTGGACTTCAAGGGCAGTTCGTACTTCTTCTACCACAACGGCGCCCTCCCGGGCGGAGGCGGCTTCACCCGCTCGGTTGCGGTGGAGAAGTTCTCCTACAACGCCGACGGCAGCATTCCGACGATCAACATGACGAGCGCGGGTGCCCCGCAGGCCGGCTCGCTCGATCCGTACGTCCGCCAGGAGGCCGAGACGATCGCCTGGGGTTCCGGGATCGAGACCGAATGGAACAGTGAAGGCGGAATGGACGTCGGCTGGATCGAGAACGGCGACTACATCAAGGTCAAGGGAGTGGCCTTCGGGGCCGGCGCCTCCTCCTTCGCCGCACGCGTCGCCTCGGCCACCAGCGGCGGCACCCTCGAAGTGCGCCTGGACAGTCCGAGCGGGTCGATCGTGGGCCGGTGCGGTGTGCCGAACACCGGTGGCTGGCAGGCCTGGAGAACGGTGACCTGCCCAGTGAGCGGCGTGACGGGAACCCGTGACCTCTACCTGACGTTCAGCGGCGGCAGCGGCTTCTTGTTCAATGTCAACTGGTGGCAGTTCACCCGCGCCGCGTAACCGCACCGCGTTGACGTGCTCCTCGGGCTGAAGCCCGGGAATTCCGGCCTTCCCGTCCGTTGCTGTGCCGCTACGTGACACAGCAACGGGCGGGAATCCGTGGCTTCCTGCTTCGTCACGCTGTGCTGTGTTCCCGGCGCTGTCACGTTGGCTATGGCGTGGGAGGATCTTCGGGTTGATCCTGCTGGAGGGGTGCCCGTGGAGAGCAGGTCGCCGTTGTACAAGGGGCACCGCTACTCGGTCGAGGTCATCTCCCACTGCGTGTGGCTGTACTTCCGGTTCCCGCTCAGCTTCCGTGAGGTCGAGGAGCTGATGTTCGAGCGCGGGATCATCGTCTCGTACGAGACGATCCGCCGCTGGTGCGCCAAGTTCGGCCAGGCCTACGCGAACGGACTACGCCGTCGCCGGCCCCGGACCGGCGACAAGTGGCACCTTGACGAGGTCTTCATCAAGATCAACGGTGAGCTGTAGTACTTGTGGCGGGCCGTCGACCAGGACGGCAACGTACTCGACATCCTCGTACAGAACCGGCGGGACAAGGCCGCGGCCGGGCGCTTCTTCCGCCGCCTGATAAAGAAGACGCGCACGGTGCCGCGGGTGATCGTCACGGACAAGCTCCGCTCCTACGGCGCGGCCCACCGCGAGGCCATGCCTTCCGTCGAGCACCGCTCGCACAAGGGCCTGAACAACAGGGCGGAGAACAGCCACCAGCCCACCAGGCAGCGCGAACGGGCGATGAAGGGCTTCCGCTCCGTGGGCGGGGCCCAGCGGTTCCTGTCCGCGTTCAGCGGCATCTCGCCCCACTTCCGGCCCCGCCGTCATCTGATGCCCGCCCACGACTACCGAGCCGAGATGACCGTCCGCTTCGCCATCGGGGAGCAGATCACCGGCGTCGTCGGCCTTGCCACCGTGGCCTGAGCACAGGCCCAGCTCCCAAGCCCACCCTGCCCCCACGCGCCGTCAGGCAGTCACACACCCAACAACGTGACAACGCCCCAACGACGAATGGCTGGCTGAGGACGCGGGCAACGGCCGTGTCCGGCTCCTCAACCGCCACAGCGGTCTCTACCTCACCGCAGACGACGCCCAAGGCGACCAGTTGGAGCAACGCCCGTTCGACGGCGGCGACCACCAGATGTTCACCATCTCCTGAGAACCGTCCGTGTGCCCGGCCCTGACGCTCGCGTCAGGGCCGGGCACCTGTCGACGGGGACGTGCGGGAGGTGGTGTTAGCGCAGGGCGCCGGCCAGGAGGTGCGCGGTGTCCGCGATCAGCTTGTTCTCCGTCGTGGCGTCCTGGTCGAACTTGCGGGACATGATGGAGAGGACCAGCGGGCTGCCGTCCTCGGTCCAGGCGATACCCACGTTGTTGTTGGTGCCGTAGGAACCACCACCCGTCTTGTCCGCGACGGCCCACGAGGACGGCAGGCCCGCGCGCAGGCGGGTGCTGCTGGTCTGGTTGTGCAGCAGCCAGTGCGTGAGCAGCGCGCGGTCGGGCCGGCTGAGCGCGTCGCCGAGGACGAGCCGGGCGTAGGTGCGGCCGATCGCGCGCGGGCTGGTGGTGTCGGTGATCCGCCACGGCTCGCCCGAGTTCAGCTCCGTCTCCCACCGGTCCAGCCGGGTCACCGGGTCATCGAGGGAGCGGGCGAAACGGGTGATCGCCGTGGGGCCGCCCAGTTCGCGCAGGAGCAGATTGCCCGCGGTGTTGTCACTGTGGCGGATCGTGGCGTCGCACAGCTCGGCGATCGTCATGCCCGTGCCCAGGTGATCCCTTGTCACGTCCGAGTTCTCGAGGAGGTCGGCCGCCGTGTAGTGGATCCGGCGGGCCAGCACCTCGCCGTCGCGGTCCAGGTCGCGCAGCACCGCCGCGGCGGCGAGCGTCTTGAACAGCGAACAGATCGGGAAAAGCGTGTCGGCACGGTGCCGGATCGTTTCCCCGGTACGGACATTGTGGGCGTAGACCCCCAGCCGGGCCCCGTACCCCTCCTCCAGAGCGCGAAGACCGCCGGTGACACCGGCGGACGCGCGGGCGGGCGCGGTCGTGAGCAGGGCCGTCGCGGTGGCCGTACCGGCCACAAGCAGCATGCGCCGGCTCATAGCCGAGGCAAGAGGGCCGCTCGTCCGTAACATCACTCACTCCTTCATCAATGTGCGTCAGCAGTTCCGTCAGTGATCGACGCAGCGCCTCGCGCCCTGGTTGCATCCGACAGCAGCCACCAACGCCGCGGCTGGCCTGCCGTGGTCGGGCTGCTGATGGTCAGGGCGTGTCGCCGGAGTAGTAGAAGCGGCAGCTCACACCCGGGCCCGGTGTGCGGGGTTCGCCGGGGCGGGGGTCGTACAGGGCGCGGCCGCCGGGCCAGCGTCCAAGTTCGGGGGACAGGGCCACGCCGTCGTCGACTTCTTCGGTTCGCCACCCGTGGATGTCCAGCAGCAGACCGTCCACCGGTCCGCCGACCAGTTCGGCGTAGGTCCGGTGTGGGGGTCGTCGTGCTCCGCGCCGTAGACCCGGCCGTTCAGCAGCTGCTCGTCGCCGTTCATCCGACCAAGCCTTGCAGCCGCCACTGACAACGCGGGTTCTTCCAGGGTGTGGGACAGCCGGCCCAAGACCGTCCCGTGCATGCCAAGCCCCCGCTACCCTCCCCACCGCCGAGCCGTTGACCAGGACAAATACAGAAGTCCGGCTGGAGTACTAGTACTCCAGCCGTAGATCGTTATGTGCCCGGTCTTGAGGCTGTCTGCTGCTGGCGGAAACTCAGTTGGGTGTAGTTCTCCTCCAGGGAAGCCCTTGAGCTGGGAGAACGCTGGTTGACGGTGTGGGCGGGTGACAGCGGCCAGTTCGAATTTCCCACGTACGGCCAGTTCTGGTGTCACGGACGGTAGTCGGTGGAGGAACACAGATCGTGCTCCAGAGGTGGACGACGACCCATGCACCCGCCGAGCTGTGCGGACTGCGCACGGCGGGAGCGTCAGCCCCGAGATCCCGGGGGTGATGTCGGAGAACCGCCAGCCCCTGCGTCTTCGGTTGCCTAGGGTCGCGGGCATGTCACAGCAGAGCCGCGCCATCGTTGAGAACGCCTGGAAGGCGTTCGCGAGCCACGACACCGACCGGATCTCCGCGGTCTTCACCGAGGACGCCGAGTGGCTGGCGCCCCCGGGGAACGCTACTGCCGTCGCGCTGGAGGGCCCCAGCCATCTGGTCGGCAGGAAGGCGATCGTGCACTTCCTCGCCGAGGATTTTCCCCGCTTCTTCGTGCGCGACGTCGCCGTCACCTTTCACGGGTTCTACGCCGACGGCGAGCGGGTGGTCGTGGAAGAGACCATGACGGCGACTCTGGCCAACGGCAGCCGCTACGCGAACGACTACTGCTTCGTCTTCGAGCTTCGGGACGGATTGATCCACCGTGTCCGCGAGTACATGGACACAGCCCGCGGGCATCGCATGATCTTCGGCGAGGTTTCTCGGCCTGGCGACATGGGGGCAGCCGTCAACGAACAGTAGATCCGGATCGGCGGACCGACATTGGCTGAGCCCACGGCCGACCACCGACGCCCGCCAGCAGCAGTACAGCGGTGCGGGTGTCGAGACCGTTCACGTTGGACTCCAAGGCCGGATGAGACGCGGTCCGTCCGCGTCAGGACCGCACCTTGCGGTACGCGAGGGTTAGCCCTGCAACTCTCGCGAAAATTCGCACCCCGGCACAGGAAAACCCCAGCTCAGACGTCATGCCGCCCGGCCAGCTCCGAATGGTGCCCAGATGATTCCGCCTGGCCGACGGGGGTCTACGGACACGGTGGGCGGTTTACGTGGCGCGGGCGCAGCCGTCTGCGGCGGATCGGTGGTGCTGGAGAAGAGGCTGGCTACGGGAGGGGGGAGGGGCGGACCGGTTCGCCGTCGACCCCGCCGGAGTCGGGCCGGGCGCCGTACTACCGCCGTCGCGGATGCGGCCGCGTGAGGAGACCGCACCGCCGGCCGTGGTCGAGGGGGAGCAGCCGCTGCCGCGATGTGGCTGGTGCCGTCGAGCTGGTCAGCCCTGCAGCTCCATGAATGCGACCCGTCCGGCCGATTGAAGAGTTGGGTGGTGAACAACCGTCGCCCGTTGAGCACCGGACCCCACCCCGCCCAGGAGCAGTCGCCACGGACGCACGGGTGACAGTCCAGGGTCCGCCACAGCCGTTCGGCCTCTGCCTGGCGAACCTGTGGCCCTGACCCCTGACCATGCCGCGGGACCTCACCCTGGGGCGAAGACCCTGAGCGTCCCGCTCGCCGTACCGGCGAGACCGCTAAAGGCACGGCGGGGGACCGTGGATGGTCGGCGGAGCGCGCCTGGCGTCCCTTGGTGTCCTCCCCGCCGACGCGGGGGTGTTCCGATCCCTCGGTACGGGTCGGTCCGCGCCTTCCCGCTCGACCCACTGCGTGAGGGCTGCCAGGCCGCGCTGGAACGCCGCCTGTGCCTTGCTCGGGCCCTTCGTCGCACGCGCCGCCGCCGGGACGGCCTGGTCGGGCTGTACGCCCAGCGCGGTCAGCCGCTCCTGCTGCTCGGGCAGGAGCTGCGCCCAGGTGCCCGGGTCCTGCTGCCGCCACCTCAAGGTGCCGATGTCATCGCCGTCGAACGTGACGCCCGGCGCGATGTAGGGCAGGGCGCCGTCGGCGTCGACCAGGTCCGCCAGGACGCGGTAGTGGCGCTGCCAGTTGAGCGGCCACGGGCAGCTCCAGTCCGGGTCGATCTCCGCCAGCTGCGCCGCGCGCTGCTCCGCGCGCTTCGGGTCCTTGCCCAGGCCGCCCTTCCGCCGGAGGTTCGCCATGTGCTGCCCGATGGGCACCATTGCCTCGCCCTCGCCCCACACCGCGTCCTGACGCGGCGCGAGATGCCCGGTCGCCCGCCGGTACGAGCGGAGCGCGGCGAGCTTGCCCTCCCACGCCTCCTCGCCCGGCTCCCACACCATCCCGGCCTCCGGGGCGTCGAGCAGCTCCTTGCGGTGCGGATCGAGCTCACCGGCGCGCAGCGTCTTGCGCTGCTGGTGCACCCACCGCCCCAGCGGGAAGTCCTTGGTGACGCCGACCTCGACCTCGGTGTCGTACGGGACGGCGTACAGGCCGGTGATGCCGTTCTCCTTGCGCCAGCGGAGGAGGGCTTGGTAGCCCGCCCTCGAGCCACACCAGCGGTGACGCGGCCGACCTTCGTCAGGTCTGCGCGCCGGGCGAACGGGTCGACCGGAAGTGTCCGGTCCTTGGCGGCGTGGTTCGTGAATGCGCTCTCGGCGCTGGGGCCGCTGGCGGTGAAGCGGAAGACCATGGGGTCCAGGTGCATGGCGAACCTCGCAAGAGTGGGCGCCGTGTAGCCGTCGGCGCACAGGGCAAGCCGACGTTGCGAAGTCGGCGAACGGGCCTGCCGAAGAGAACACCTTGTGCCCGAGAGGCGGTAGCCGTCGCCGTCAGGGATCGCGACGGTGCGCATGGAGCGCACATCGGAGCCCGCGTCGGTCTCCGTGAGGGAGAAGCAGCAGGCGCGTTCGCCGCGGAGCAGGGGCAGTAGGGAGGTGTCCAGTTGGTGCCGGGTGGCGTGCTTGAGGATGTCGCCAGCGCGCAGCGGGCCGCCCATGTCCCCGAGCACGCTGTGCGAGAGAACGCGCCCACTGGCGCCGATCTCCTCCTTCAGGGCTGCCAGTTGGGTGTACGAGAGGTTCTGCCCGCCGGACGGCGCTGTCACGTTGACTGTGGGATGATCTTCGGGTTGATCACGCTGGAGGGGCCGTACGTGGAGAGCACGCCGCCGTCGTACAAGGGCCACCGGTACCCGGTCGAGGTCATCTCCCACTGCGTGTGGCTGTATCACCGCTTCCCGCTCAGCTTCCGCGATGTTGAGGAGCTCATGCTCGAGCGCGGGATCGTCGTCTCCTACGAGACGATCCGCCGCTGGTGCGCCAAGTTCGGGCAGACCTACGCCAATGCGCTGCGCCGCAGGCAGCCCCAGGCAGGAGACAAGTGGCACCTGGACGAGGTCTTCATCAAGATCAACGGGCGGTTGCAGTACCTGTGGCGGGCCGTCGACCAAGACGGGAACGTCCTCGACATCCTCGTGCAGAACCGGCGGGACACGGCTGCGACCAGGCGCTTCTTCCGCCGTCTTCTCACAAGAACCCGCACGGTGCCGAGGGTGATCGTCACCGACAAGCTGCGCTCCTACGGCGCGGCCCACCGCGAGGTCATACCCTCCGTCGAACATCGGCAGTCGCAGTACCTGAACAACCGGGCCGAGAACAGCCACCAGCCCACCAGGCAACGCGAACGCGCGATGAAGGGCTTCCGCAGCGTCGGCGCAGCCCAGCGGTTCCTGTCCGCCTTCAGCGGCATCTCGCCCCACTTCCGCCCCCGACGGCACCTGATGAACGCCCCCGACCACCGCACCGAGATGACCACCCGCTTCGCAATCTGGGACCAGATCACCGGCACCGTCGGCCAGTCCACCGCAGCTTGAATCAAGACTGAAGGCCTGGGAGCCACACTCTGGCACCACGTCAGATACCCACGTGCCCAACAACGTGACAGCGCCGCCGCTCCGGGTGAGGTCTTTCAGATCATCAAGGCGCCTAGGTGGAGGCCGACAAGGTAGCTGTCTGAGGTCTCGTCGTATGGGGTACGGGCAGCGGCGCGTCGGCTGGGTCGCGCAGTGCCGCGAGGGCTACGTCAACGACCAGGGGCAGGAGGCGTCGCTGGTCGCGGTAACCGCCCGCTCCAACCGCAGCAAGGCCGACCAGGACCCCGCCCAGTGGCTTTCGCCCGGGGCTGACGTGCACTGCCACTACGTGGGGGAGTGGGTGGCCACCCAGCTGCGCTGGAATCTGACCGTGGACGAGACCGAGCTGGCGGCGCTGCGGAGCTGGCCGGCAACTGCCCGCTGCAGAGCGTCACCTACGGGCCGGCCGAGTAGGCAGTGAGCCTCAGTGCTGCGGGGTGAGTTCTTGGCGCACGTCCAGGTAACAACGCAGCCGCACACCGGGCTCGCCCGGCACCCGGGTTGTCCTATCCGTCGTCGCGGTCGCCCAGCGCCCGGCGAGCAGCTCCTGGACGGCGAACGCGGTCTGGTCGTCGCACGCCGCAACCTCGACGACGGCCAGGCCCGGCTGCGCCACATGCGCTTCGTTGATCGGTTTCATGCCCGGCATGACGAGGCCCTACCGGTGCAGGTTCCGTCCACCACGTCGTTTCGCTCGACCGAGCACGCGCAGGCCAATGCCGGCGCTGGGGGGGGGGCGCCTTCTGACGGCCACGGTGACGCCCCCGGCCCTGCAGGGCCGGGGGCGCCGCCGTCGCGTCAGTGCGTCGACGAGGTTCTCAGCTCTGCGGCTCCTGCCGGTCATCGGTGCCCGTGCCCGTGCCCGTGCCCGTGACCGCCACCGTGGCGGTGGTGGCCCCAGGAGGCGTCGTCGATGAAGCGGCCGCGGTCGTTGCGCAGGGTGGCGGTGTCGGAGCGGTTGTCCCAGACGTAGTGGCGGCGGTCCTGGTAGAGGTCGGTGCTGCGGTCGAGGCCGATGCCGGTGTGGATGCGGACGGTGGCGCGGCCCTCGAGGCGGTAGTGGTCGAAGGTGCTTCTTGGCATGAGGCTGGGGGAAGTGGAACGACTCCGGGGTGAGTTATCGGAGTTCGTTGCCGATGTGTTCGCCTCGGTGCCGCGGCGGGATCAGCGGCGGTGGGGCGAGCCCAGTCTTACTGCACACCGGGCGTGAGCTCAATGCGCACACCCTCGCCTTCCCTGAGGATGAAGACGTGGTCGGTTCGCGCCCGCCAGCCGATGGGCACGGCGTAGTAACGCCCGGCGCGCTCCACAATGAGCCGCAGGCCCTCGTAGCGGTGGCGAAAGTGGACGCCCGCACCGAGATCCCGGTGGCGCAGGCCGGGCGCCCACGACGAGAGGCCGAGTGACTGGGTGCTGTGGACCACCAGACCGGTGCGCAGAGTTACGTTGCGCGCGTCGTTCCTGGCGTTCCGTTCGCCGAGTTGGCCGGAGACAAGGGTGACTGCCCAGAGCAGGAACAATCCGGCGGCCAGAACGAGCGCAGCCATCTGCCACGGGCTCCTCGGGCGGCTCAGGCCAGCCTGCCGTACCACTCCGAGCACCAGGCCGAAACCGACGAGGAGGGGTCCCACCCAGCGGTACGGCAGAAGCACCTGCCACTGCCACCACAGCACGAGCAGAAGCAAGCCCGCGGCCACGACGATCAGATAGTGGCGGGCCAGAGCCGACGCCCCCCGTCCGGCGCTGCGCATCAGGACGTGGAGTCCCATTTGCGGCTGATGTCCGGCGATCGCCACGACGAAGCACAGCGCGGCGGCGCCCACAAGAACCGGAAACGTCACCAAGTGCAGGCTGTGCAAAACGAATTCACCGAAGCCGAAGCCGAGCGCAAACGGGGAGAGGTGGAAGTAACCGTAGTACGCGCCTGTGTAGATCACCCCCACGTAGAACATCAGCGCGGCGATGAACGACGCTTGCGCGACCACGATGTTGATCAGCGCCGTCGGGGGCGTCCCGGCTGGCGGGTCTGTGCGTTCGAGCCCCACTGAAGAACGGGGCCCTGGTTCGTTCACGTACCGTCCGGTGATGGCGGGCACTCCGGATCACCGGGGCAGGCCGGAGGCGGAGTGTCTTCAGGCGGAGTGATGTCCGCGCCTCCGTCATCCGAGGGGCCCGTGTTCGACGGCACGGGGGCGGGCGGAGGGATCGACTCGCCACTGTAGGAAGAAGAACTGCCGGAAGGCGACGGCGAGGGGGACGGCGACGTCGGTGACGGCGAGGGTGACGGCGACGTCAGGGTGGAGCTTGGCCGCGAAGGAGTGGGGCTCTCCTCAGTGTCTTCTGCCCCTCCTCCCGAACCGCACGCTGCGACGAGCCCGAGGACCGCCGCAAACACGCTCACGCGGGCCGTCAAGCCAGGGCTGTACCTCATGCCGTCTCCCCGCAGTGCTTCACCGTGTTCTGCCTATGCAGTCAGCAGGCGACCGTAGCCCCGATCTGTCCATCGCCAGAGGAGCCTGACGCCGGCAGCGGCCTGTACCACCCGATCGGAGCAACATCGGGCTGCGACTGTCCGCTTGAGCGGCAAGGGCGCGAGCAGGCAAGGGGCCTCCCGGCATGCTGACACCTCTCTCCCTTCCCCTGTGATGTCGGCGAAGGGGAAGACCAGCGAGGTGCGCCTCTTCGAGCTCGACAACGGCACCATGTCCCAGGCCCGCCTCGCACGTGAGGTCTGGGACTACGAGCGCTACGCCGGGTACCACGTCTGGGAAGGCGTCCGCGGCACGAATGGCACCACGTTTCCCCTTCTGGCAGCGTCACCGCTACACCCGCTCCAAGACCTTCCCGCGGCTCCACGTCGTCCTGGCGGGCAAGGAGGAGCACCTGCTCGACAACCGCCTCCAGGCGCTCGCCGCCGACGTGAAGGGCATCACCGTCGCGGTCTGGGTGAACACCCTGCCCCGGCTGAAGCGCGGCGAGCCCTTGTACGAAAACGGCGTCGATGACCCGGACCGGCGCCGCGCCCGATACCCCGAACCGGCAGGGCGCTGACGGCAGCACAGCTCGCCCAGCACGCACGGCCGACCGGAAACCTCGCCCGTTCGAGGGAATGGGCGACTCGTGGCTTCGACCGGTCCGGCTGAGCCGGTTATCATCCTGCCCGGCTAGTGGCGTCCTGCCGATCACCGGCCGCTTTCGGAGCCACGCCGCCGGACGCGGAGGTCAAGGTCCTGCGGGGCCCGCCCCTTCCCGTTCTTGGGTTCCGTTGTCTCCACGGCAGTCGTACGAGCCTGCGCCGGGGGCGTGGCCCGGCACGGCCAAGGAGTACGTCATGCCGAAGAACCAGTCCACCGCCGCGCAGAGCGCCCGCCGGGCGAGCCAGAACGGGAACAAGCACACCGAAGCCCTGCGCCGCGCCACGACCGGCGATGTGCCGCACGCACCGCACGTCCTGCGGTTCCTGGCTGAGCGCTCGGGGAACCTTTACCACCTGGCCGGCGGGATCGCGGCGGCTTGGGCGCACAGCGGACAGCGGGTCCTGCTCCTCGAGGAAGCCGAGGACTACTGGCGTGACGCGCCCGCTTTCGAGACGGTCATGGCCCGCATCCGGGTGCCCAGAATCGGCCCCGGCCGTCCCCGGACCCGCCCGGCCATGGTCCTGGCCAGCCGCGCCTACTCATCCCGCGCGATCCGTGGCCACTGCGTCGCGCAGATCCGCGCAGTCATCCGCAACCGTCGGACCAGATCGCCCACCGTCTGCGTCGGGGCCGCCAAGGCGGCCGCCCGTCCGGCTTCGACGCGGATTCCTACAAGCAGCGCATCACCGTCGAGCGGTGCATCAACGGCCTCAAGCAGTGACGCGGCCTGGCCACACGAACCGACAAACTCGCCATCGCCTACCAGGCCGCACTCCACCTCGCCGCCATCCTCATCTGGACACGGCACTGACCAAGGAGACAGCTAAGAGGCCCTAACGAAAGTTGTTGATCAAGTGACCGTCGGCTTGTCTGCTCGTTGGTCGAGTCGTGGGGAAACGTCAGTCGCGGCCGTGGATCGTGTCGGACGAACTGTCGCTCATCGAGCCGTTGCTGCCCGAGCCAGGGCCGAAGCTGGTGGCGGGCCGGCCGCGAGTGCCGGACCGGCAGGCCCTGTGTGGGATCCTGTTCGTGCTGCACACCGGCATCCAGTGGGAGTACCTGCCACAGGAGCTGGGCTTTGGTTCGGGTATGACGTGCTGGCGACGCCTGGCCGCCTGGAACGAGGCCGACGTGTGGGACCAGCTGCACTTGGTGTTGCTGAAGAAGCTGCGGTCGGCGAAGCAGCTGGACTGGTCGCGGGCGGTGATCGACTCCTCCCACGTGCGGGCGGCCCGCAGGGGCCCAAAAGCGGTCCCAGCCCGGTCGACCGCGCACGGCCGGGCAGCAAACACCACGTCCTTGTCGATGGCCAGGGCGTCCCGCTCGCGGTGTCGCTGACCGGTGGGAACCGTAACGACGTCACCCAACTCCTGCCCCTGCTGGACAAGGTCCCACCCGTGGCTGGCGTCGTCGGACGGCCACGCAGACGGCCGGACATGCTCTTCGCTGACCGCGGCTACGACCACGACAAGTACCGGCGGCTGCTGTGGAAACGCGGTATCCGGCCCCTGATCGCCGAACCCGGGCAGCCGCACGGCTCGGGCCTGGGCATCTTCCGCTGGGTCGTCGAGCGGACGATCTCCTGGCTGCACGGCTTCCGCCGCCTGCGGATCCGCTGGGAGAGACGCGACGACATCCACGAAGCCTTCCTCGGCCTCGCCACCTGCCTCATCACCCACCGCTACGTCCAACGCCTTTGTTAGGACCTCTAAGAAGCCGTTGCCATATCGATCACAGAGTCCGTCGATCGAACGGGAGTCCCGATCGGTTGATCGCGGGCCCTGCCCGGCATGAGAGCAGGGCTTGGCGGTACGGGGAGAATTCGGGGGAGCGGACGGCCGCGCGCTGCTACGGTCGGGCGCCATGAGCTGGCTTCCCGATGACTTCGTCCACCCCGTCCTGGTACGGCTGCCGGGCGGTGGTCATCACCTGCGGCCGATCCGGGAGGCGGACACCCCGCTCGACTATCCGGCTGTGATGGGTTCGCGCGAGCGGCTGTGGACCATCTTCGGCCCGGCCTGGGGCTGGCCCGCGGCCACCATGACCTACGAGGCCGACCAGGCCGACCTGTTGCGGCACGAGAAGGAGATCGCCGCACACCAGTCTTTCAACTACGCGCTGTTCGACGCGGCGGAGACAGCTCTGCTCGGCTGCGTCTACATCGACCCGCCGGAGAGGGCCGGCGCCGACGGCGAGATCTCCTGGTGGGTGGTGGACGAGCTGGTGGGCAGCAAGGTCGAGCAAGCCCTCGACACGCTGGTGCCGCAGTGGATCGCCGCCGACTGGCCGTTCGAGCGGCCGCGTTTCCTCGGGCGCGAGATCTCCTGGTCGGACTGGCTCGCCCTGCCGGAACATCCCGACGCGTAAGCAGCTGCTGTCGTAATGCTCTTGGGACTTGGTGATCGAACAGACGCCTCGAATGGGTAGTCGTCGGGTGCTCGGTGCATGCGAGGAGGGCCTCCTGAACAGCTCGCTGGTATCGAATCACCGAGCATCAGGAGGCCCTGGTGTCGCAGTCTTGTGCGCCGATGCCCGTGCAGTCCACCGCGGGCACCCGGGAGTGTGACTGTCTGGCTCACCGGTTCGGAAACGCGGCCGACAATCCCCTGCGTGAGCGCCGGTATCCGACCGACATGTCGGTCGCGGAGTGGGCGAGAGTACGGCCGTTGCTGCCGGTGCCGGGCTGGATGCGGGGCCGAGGCGGGCAGCCGGAGGCGTACTGCCACCCCGCGATGCTGGACGCGATCGGCTATCTCGTGGATAACGGCATCAAGTGGCGGGCCATGCCGGCCGACTTCCCACCGTGGGACCGGGTTTATGCGTTCTTCCGCCGCTGGCGCGACCACGACCTGGTCCGGGAGTTCCATGACCGGCTGCGCGGGCAGGTCCGGGAGAGGGCAGGACGCGATGCCCTGCCGACGGCTGGCGTGATTGATTCGCAATCGGTCAAGGCGCTGTGGTTGGCGCCGGCAGCCGTGGCTTCGACGGCGGCAAGCTGGTCAACGGACGCAAGCGGCACGTCGTGGTCGACACCCTCGGCCTGCTGCTGGGCGTGATGGTCACCGCTGCGGATGTGGGCGATCGGGCGGCCGCCCATGTGCTGCTGGAACGGGTGGCCACCGCCCACCATCGCCTGGCCCTGGTCTGGGCCGACGGCGGCTACACCGGCAGCCTCCTCGAGCACCGCCTAGCCGCGTTCGCCCTGGTTGTGGCGATCGTCAAGCGCAGCGACAGCGTGAAGGGGTTCGTGGTGCTGCCCAAGCGGTGGATCGTCGAGCGTCTTTTCGCGCACCTGATGCGAAGCCGCCGTCTGGTCCGCGACTTCGAGCGTCATATCGCCAGCGCCGAGGCGATGATCAGCTGGTCGATGATCGCTCCTATGATCCGTCGTCTGGCCCGGCCGCACCGGGGGCGAGGGTGAACCGGCCGGGAGTGGGCTCGGCCAGCCAGCCCCGGGCGACCAGGCGTTTCGCCTTCGACCGCAATGCCTCCACCCGCGCCGGCACCACGTCCATACCGAACACCGCGGCCATTTCCTGGCAGGTCAGCGGTCCTTGCCCAAGACGGACACGGTCCGCGACTGCTTGAAGAACGCGCTGGTAGTCGAGCGACAGCACCGAGGAGGCCATCCCCGCACGCCGCACCGGCACCAGCGATTTCGGTCTGGCCGCGTCACAGGACACCGGCTGCCTGACCACCTCCCGAGGACCGGCCACGGCCCGAGGTCTGGCGTCAGCGGCACCGTCCGGAGCCAGAACCGTATCGACCCGCCGCCGGGCGATCACCCACTCCTGCCATTCCTCCTCGGCCGCGGCCAACTCGGCATGGACACGGTCCGCCTCCTCACGCAGGCCATCCACCCGACGCCGAGCAGCGAGCTCGCGGTGTTCCAGTAGTCCAACGACTGACGGCATTCGAGACCTCCCGTGGAGTGACGACCTGACAGGCCACTACTCCCAAGGGCCTACCGCATACATCCGTGACCAGCGGAAACCCGTCGATCACACCCGGAAAGACAACAGCTTCTAAACTGCTCCCGATTTGATCAACTCACCGCGGTGTTGCAACAACCCCTGGAATTCGCCCCACGAGACCGACCACACTCAGAGGACCGAACATGCCTGAGCCAGGCCGGCGGATGGCTCGACCACGGGAGAGACCCGGTGTCCAGTGCAACAAGCCGTAGCCGTGCTGCCTGCAAACGGTCAAGAGCCTGCGGGACCGGAGGGAGGGTCTTCCCTCTGCCCTGCGCCGGGTGGCCTGCTGCGGTTTCCCTCTTCTGTCTCGCTGCTGAGGAGGACGTTGAGCACGGTGATGACCGCTATGCCCACGAGCACCGCAATCCCCACCGCCGGATGCCTGAACGCGATGTACGTTGCGCCCGCACCGGCGAGCAGCAGCACTGCGGTCCGCAGGTTCATCGGGCCCCCGCCTTGGAGTCGAGCACTGCGAACGGCACGTCGATCTGTCCTCGGCGTTGCATGTCCCGGGCCAAAAGCCGGACGCGGCGCAGGTGCCCCTCAACCGAACGCACGGACAGACCGAGCCTGACACCGATCTCCTTCTGCGTGCATTGCTCTTGGTACATCAGCGCCACGATTGCCGCCCCCTCTGCGGACGAGCGCCGCAGAATCAGTCGGACTGCGTCGCGCAGCGCCACCTGCTCCTCGAAGGCGGCCGCAGAGGCCGGCCAGTCGTCGTCGAGGTACGGCTGGGCGAGCGCCTCCATCATGCGGCGCCGCGGCCTGGCCCACTCGTTGAAGGCGTTACGGAACCGGTAGAGGCAGTCATGAATGAAGTAGGTGCGCATGCTGGCGCCCTTGTGAGGCTTCCAGTAGCCACACGGAAGGCTTGTCTCCACGAAGTAGCGCACCGCGTCGCCCACTGCTGTCGCAGCGAGGTCCTCGCGTAGCTCGGAGCTGCGCTGCAGTTCTGTCGTCTCGTTGTCGAAGCACGTTAGCGGGATGCCCTTCGTCTTGCACTGTGCCGTGATGGTGCCGTCCCTCATCCACCTACGCAGGCATCGCCAGCCGTACTGCCACAGATCATTCACCAACTGCTCGAGTAGGAGACCCTCGAAGCGCGCGTCCTGGAGCCGAGCAAGCAGTTCGCGGTCATCTGTGCATCGCTCGGAACCGCGCCTCTTTGCGTGATGTCGGTCACGTGTCTGCCAGACCACTTCATGTTCGGGCATCTATCCACCTCGCACTGGAAGTTGTAGTCGCCCTCTCCTAAGACAGACGAGGCACTTCCCCCCACAAAATTTTTTCGCGACAGTGGACGCGTTCCTCGAAGGCACCACCAAGCCTCGGGGCTCCGTCCAGGCTCACGTTGGCAACAGGGGATGCGGGTGCACTGCTGGACCGGACAGTCAGGGCCGTGTCCGGGCGTGACAGCACCAACCTGTCACTGCAGAATCCCCCGCCCTCGCGGCCGCTTCAGTGGCCCGGAGGGGCGACGGCGTCATGCCCAGTCGATGCCCAGTTCCCGGAGTGCGTCCAGCTGTTCCTGGGCAAGCCGGTCCCGCCTCGATTTGGTGTTCGATACCCACACGCCCAGCTTCACGACCACCGGCTCTGCCTCGCCGTCGACGGCGGTGACTACGATATGGACTCCATCGGCCCGCTCGCCGACGCGCTGCGGACGGCCGCCCAGAAGCATTCCCTGGTGGTCCTGGACGCTTCGGGGGTCACGTTCGCGGACTCAATGTTCCTGAATCTGCTGCTGCACATCCACCCCATGACGAGCCTGCGTGTGGCCGCGCCTACGCCACAGCTGAAGCGGGGGTTTGAGATCGCCGGAGCCGACACCGTCCTGGACATCCGGGCCAGCGTCGCGGATGCCATCTCGGACTAAAGTCAGTGCTCGCACGACCGCTCTGGGCACCGGGCCGCCGACTGCTCGGCGTCGTAGGGCCGGAGTTCACCGACCGCTACACGCTGGCCATGCGCACGGCAGCTGCTCTGGCCGCGCTGTCGCGGGACGTGACCTCGATCAGGGCCAGGCCTCGTCGATCTTGCCCTCTTCTAGCCGAACGGGGCCGGGCGCCGCCTGGGTGGGGTCACGGATTCGTCTGGCCACGGCAGCCCGCGCAGTGCGATCACGTCCCTGGCATTGGCTTTCGGACGTGTACTCGATCTAGGCTGCGTCGGTTCATGCCGCTCGCGGCGGCCCACCGACGGAGAGGAAAGCCGATGACCCAGCAGGCCTCGGCCACCGACCCGGCTTCTGGGCGTCGCCCCGAGCTGGTCCCGGACCTGGATGTGGAGGCGGCCCGTATTGAAGCGGTACGCCGTTACGACATCCTCGACACTCCGCCCGACGGCGCGTTCGACCGGGTGGCGGCGATGGCCGCCCGCCTCTTCGATGTCCCCGTGGCCACGGTCACGATCGTGGACACCGACCGCATCTGGTTCAAGGCCGCACACGGCCTCGAGGGCGTCAAGGAGATCGGCCGCGATCCGGGCCTGTGCGGCTCGGCGATTCTGCGCGACGACGCGCTGGTCATCCCCGACACCCTCCGTGATCCCGTGGCGACGGACAATCCGCTGGTCGCAGGGGAGATGGGTGTGCGCTTCTACGCTGCCGCACCGATCATCACCCCCGACGGCCACCGGCTGGGCACGGTCAACGTCCTGGACACCAAACCGCGCTCCATCACCGAGGACGACACCGCCACACTGGCCGACCTCGCCGCGATCGTCCTGGACGAGATGGAGCTGCGGCTGTCGGCGTTGCGCGCACTACGCAATGAGCAGCAGCGGCGGGAGGCGGAAAGCCGCCAGGCCGAGATGGAACGAGCGCGTG
The DNA here is from genome assembly GCF_042955215.1 of Streptomyces sp. NPDC012466. NCBI lineage: Bacteria > Bacillati > Actinomycetota > Actinomycetes > Kitasatosporales > Streptomycetaceae > Streptomyces > Streptomyces sp. NPDC012466. Next base: position 633,453 of record NZ_JBIBEQ010000004.1, read on the forward strand.
CCGAGGCGGAACGAGCGGCGCGGGAACAGGCGGAGAAGGACAAGACCGCCATCGCCGCGTTCGCCTCCACCCTCCAGCGCACCCTGCTGCCCCCGGCCCTTCCCCTCGTGCCGGGCCTTGAGCTGGCCTGCCACTACCGCACCGCCTCCGTCCACGACGTGGGCGGCGACTTCTACGACGTCTTCCCCGTCGACGGCAGCCGGTGGGCGTTCTTCCTCGGTGACGTGTGCGGCAAAGGCCCCGAGGCAGCGACCGTCACCGCCCTGGCCCGCCACACCCTGCGCGCCGCGGCCCAGATCGACCCGGACCCGGTCACCGTCCTGAGCACGCTCAACACCGCCCTGCTCACCGACGTCACCGCCGGAAGCCGCTTTTGCACCGCCCTCTTCGGCCTCCTGACACCCCGGGAGGACGGCGGTTTCAGCGTCACCGTGGCCACCGGCGGCCACCCGCCGGCCTACCACGTGCGCCCCGACGACAGCGGCGAGGTATGGGTCAAGGCGGTCCGACCCAAGGGCGGCATGCTCATCGGAGCCTTCCCCCAGGCACTCTTCGCCGAGTCCACCTTCTTGCTGGCCCCCGGGGAGGGCTTGTTCCTTTACACCGACGGGCTGACCGAAGCCCGCACCACCCAGGACGCCATGCTCGGCGAGGACGGCCTGACCGGCTTCCTCCACCAACGCACCGGCCCCCTCACCGCCACCACCCTGGTAGAAGACACCGTCACGTTGCTGGCCTCAATGCCCGACGGAGCCGGCGACGACGTGGCCCTGCTGTCCCTGTCCGTGCCCGACGCCGAAACAGCACCCGACAGCGGCGTCGCCGCCACCGCCCACACCACCGCCGCACCCGAACACTTCGGCCAGGAGTGATGACCGACGTGACCCACCCACTTCACCTGACCGTCCAGCACCCCCACCCCGGCCTCGCCCTCGCCCTCGCCACGATCGTCGGCGATGTGGACGTGCACACCGCACCCACCCTGCGCTCCGGAGCCCTGGAGATCATCCAGCAAGGACACCCTCGCCTGGTCTTGGACCTGGCACCGGTCGGCTTCTGCGACTCCGCCGGTCTCAGCGCGATCATCGGCATCTGGCACGCGGCCCAAGAAGCGGGCGGCTCACTCAGCCTCGCCGCCGTCCCCGACCGCCTGATGCGCATGCTCAGCATGACCGGCGTCGACTCACTCCTGCCTGTCCATGCAACAACCGCCGACGCGGTCGCCGCCTTGACCGACAGCCCACCCGCCTCCGCGAACAGGTAAGCAGCCTCTGCTCTGCCAGACCAGAGGCTTGTGCGGCGTTCCAAGGGCATGCGCCAGAGACGCTGTCACCGCGGCGCCGGGGCAGGCGTCACGGGCCCAAGAGAACAGGGCTGGGAAGTCAGGCTGAATCGCCCTTTGCAGGGCAGCCAGCAGGCAGTCTGGCTCTCCACACGGCAGCGAACGCAATTCGACAGCGTTTTCGGGAGGTGGATCGGCGCTGTCTCCTGGTCGTGCCATCCTGCCGGGACACAGCGGGAACTTCTTGTGGCGGTCATGTGAGGCGGGGCGGGGCAACGGGGCAGACAGCGGGGGATGAGGGACAGAAGACCGGAGACAGTGATCCGCTGTCGGCGTCGGCCGCCTATGACGGCGACTCAAGGGCAGCTAGGCATCGGCCCGCCCGGCTACTGGGGGCGGCGTCCGGTGATGTCCCCGCCGGGGTCGTCGGGTAGGGCGATGCGGGCGGTGATGCGTTTGCCGACCGGCTCCCGCTGGACCTCGAAGCCCTGCGCGACGGCCATGACGATCTCCAGGCCGTGTTGCCCGACTCTGCCCGCATCGGCGGCCCGGGCCACCGGCAGGACCGGGTCGCTGTCCCATACGACCACTTCCACCACGGCGCCAGTGATGCGCAGCTCCACCAGCACCGGCCCGGGAGCGTACTTGAGCGCGTTGGTGACCAGTTCGCTGACCACCAGCTGCGTCAGGTCCATGGCGCGTGCCGATACCGGCAGACCGTGTTCGGCCTGGACGCGGGTGAGGAAGCCGGCCGCTCGGTGGCGTGCCTCGGCGATGCAGGATCCGTCACCGTCCAGGGCGACGGTGTCCTGTATCGGAGGGGCGCCAGGCACCACGCTGTCTTCATCGGGGACTGATTCCGCCGGATCCACCCTTGTTCCCCCGTTCATCCGCCCGCGCCTACCCCGGCTTCTGCGCCACATGCCGTGAGCTCAGTTACACCGAGAGTCGAACAGGTGTTCACCGTATTATCGGGGCAGGCTGCCAACGCACATCGTGTCGGGGGCCGGAGTCCCCATCAGCGAGCGCAGCCGAGGAAACGGTGACAGACACCCACGCGCCAGGCGGGCCCGGCCCTCTGTTGATCGACCACACCGCCGTCGGCGACATCCGGGTACTCACTCTGCGCGGCGAGATCGACCACGCCGTCAGGAACGAGCTCACCGAGGCCCTGCTGTCCTATGGCGGAGCGGCGCCGCCGAAGATCGTGGTGGACCTCAGCGGCGTGACCTTCATGGACTCCAGCGGCATCAACGTGCTTATCGCCGCCCACCAGAGCATGAGCGCTGCTCAGGGGTGGCTGCGTATCGCCGGCGCCCAGGAATCGGTGCTGCGGACCCTGCAGCTCGTCGGGCTGGACCAGGTCATCGGCTGTCATCCCACCGTCGAGCAGGCCCTGACCGCCTGACCAGCGCTGTGCCGGGCTGCGACGCAGTGAGGTGCCGCTGCCGGGCTTGGTGTGGATCGGCCGGTGCTGGCTGTCCGCTGCTTCTGCGAGGTCTCCGGTTCACGCAAGGTGACGGTGGTCGGTTCGTGGAGTGGTGGAGGCGCCGCCGATGGTATTGGTGAGGGCAATGCGGGCGGTGATTCGTTTGCCCGCCTGTTCCCGTTGTATCTCGAAGCGCTCAGCGGCGGCTTTCACGATCTCCAGGCCGTGGCCGCCGATCCGGCCGGGATCGGCGGCCCGGGCTGTCGGGATCGAGGGATCACTGTCCCAGACGACGACTTCCAGGGTGCTGGCCGTGATGCGCAGTTCCATCAGGATGGGTCCGGGAGCGTATTTGCGGGCGTTCGTGACCAGCTCGCTGACCGCCAGCTGGGTGAGGTACCTCGCGTGAGCGGACACGGACAGGTGATGATCGTGGACGGCCTGGTCGAGGAAGGCGGTGGCGCGATGCCGGGCATCTGCGATACAGCCGTCGTCGCCGCCCACGGCGCAGCCCGTGCGCACCAGGTGTTCACCAGGCACTGTACGGCCGTCACCACGTGGTCCCACTGGCCTCCTCCGCCTGATCAGGCGGGGCGGGACTCACCCGCGCCGCCCCCCCCGTGGCGCTGAAGGCGATCGCGGTCGGCTGGCGCAATTGCCGGGCCGACCCCTCCCGTACTCCCTAGCATCGGCAGGATGACGGACGACTGATGCGGCTCTTTGAAATCGGCCGACGATGCTCTTCGCTCCCCAGGCGGCTGCCTTGGTCAATGGGAGCCGGAAGCGTCCGTATGTGATGGCCTCGGGGCTATTCGGCTCCGTCGAGGGCGGCGTCGCAAGCGACGGTTTGTGGCGGCCCTGGATGACTTGCCGTGGCCTGAGGCCCTGGCCCTGCCGGAATGGCTCCGGGCTTGAACGCTTCAGGGACCGCCAGGCTGTTGTCGGGGGTCAGCCCGCCGAGCTTGTCGGGATTGACCTGGAAGCGCAGGTTGTGGATGCGGCCGCCACCGATGTCGAAGCAGAGGGCGCCTACGGTGTGCTCGCCGAGGGTGGCCAGGATGCCGAGTTCGCCGTTGATGACGGCCGGCTCCATGACCAGGTCGGCCAGTTCGGGCTTGGCCAGGAAGCCCAGGAGCCAGCGCGCGACATGGTCGATGCCGTGGAGCGGGCGACGAGCCGCGGTGACCTTGCCGCCGCCGTCGGACCAGGCGGTAACGTCGGGAGCGAGCAGTTCCATCACGGCGTTCAGGTCGCCGCCCGCGCAGGCATCCAGGAACTGGGCGGTGATCTGCCGGCGCCGGTCGGGGTCGGCGTCGAAACGGGGGCGGCGGGCCTGGACATGCGCGCGGGCGCGGTGGGCGATCTGGCGGACCGTCGCCTCGGGGCGTTCGAGGGTCTCGGCGATCTCGCTGTGCGAGTAGCCGAAGACCTCGCGGAGCAGGAAGACGGCGCGTTCCACGGGGCTGAGAGTTTCCAGCACGACCAGCATGGCAGTGGAGACGGAGTCGGCCAATTCGGCCTCCGAGGCGATGTCCGGAGACGTCAGCAGGGGTTCGGGGAGCCACGGTCCGACGTAGGTCTCGCGGGTGGCCCGCGCGGAGGTGAGCCGGTTCAGGGAGAGGTTGGTGACCGTACGCACCAGGTATGCCTTGGGGTGGCTGACCGCGTCACGGTCCGTCGTGCTCCACTTCAGCCACGCGTCCTGCAGGACATCCTCCGCGTCGCTGACACTGCCCAGCATGCGGTAGGCGGTGGCGAACAGCAGCCTGCGGTGTGCGAGGTACGGGTCGTCCTGCCCGGCGGTGTCGATCACCGGCTCATGCTGCCAGCGCCGTGAACCGGACGGCAAGGGGTGGATCACGGCGCCGGGAGCGGGTGTGCCGGTCACGCCGCGGGCCTGCGGGTGGCGCGGCCGCCCTTGGAGACGATCGTGGTGACGTTCATGCGCTTGCTGAGCCGGTACGTCGTGAGGGGGCTGGCGCTGACCATCTCCTTGTACATGACCGCACCGCGGCCGGTGAGGCACTGGCGGCGGGGAGTGAAGTCGGTCCTGGTGAACTGGATGACGGCGTCGCGGCGGCCGAGGCTGACCGGCTGGTGGTAGTAGCCGAAGCGGAATGGCTTGACGGTCTTGCCGCGTATCAGCCGCGCGACGGTGTCGGCGGTGTACTGGGCGGTGGGCAGGCCGCTCTGGCAGGAGCCGTGGAGCTGTCCCCAGGCCAGGCGTACGGCGGCGGCGTCACCGATGGCGTGGATCTCCGGGTGGGACATCGAGCGCAGCGTGGCGTCGACCAGGATCAGACCGCGGTCGTCGGTGGCGATTCCCGCATCAGTGGCGAGCGGCGACACTTTGACGCCGGCGGTCCACAGGCAGGCGTCGGATCGGACGATCCGGCCGTCAGCCAGCTCGACGCCTTCGGGCAGCACCTTGGTGACGCGGGCGCCGGTCTCCAGGATGATGCCGAGGCGGTCCAGTGCGCGGTAGAGGTGGGCGCGGGCCTTGGCGCCCATCATGCCGCCGGGCTCGTCCGGGCTGATCAGCGTGACGCGCAGACCGGGGCGGCTCTCCGCGATCTCGGTGGCCGCCTCGATGCCGGTCAGGCCGGCGCCGCAAACGGTGACCGTGCCGCCGGCGGCAGCGACCTCGGTGAGCCGCGCGGCGAACCGGCCGGCGATCTCCGGGCTGTTGAGGGTGAACGCATGGTCGTCGGCGCCGGGGACCTTCCCGGTGTCGGTCGAGCTGCCCAGCGCGTAGACGAGCGTGTCGTAACCGAGGGACGTGGCGCCGTCGAGGGTGATGCGCCGGGTCTCGGGATCGATAGCGGTGGCGGTGCCCTGGACGAACGTGACGCCAGTACCGGCGAGCAGGTCGGGGATCTGGTGGTCGGCCAGCCGCTGCCCGGCGGCAATCTGGTGCATCCGCAGTCGCTCGACGAACCGGCTCGAAGGGTTGACCAGGGTGATCTTCACGTCGGTCCGGCGGGTGCGGTGGGCCAGCCGGACAGCGCTGAACATACCCGTGTAGCCGGCGCCGAGAACGACGACGTGGTGGCCGTTGGTCATCTCAATCTCCCAGGGTCGGGCACCGGCTTCGGTGCCGGTGACGCCCATGGGACAAGCAACCACCGTCGGACGTGACAGCCCTTTGATGTGACTCACGTCTCGCTGGGCGTCGTCGTTGGTGGGCCGGAAAGATGCACCACGTGCCTGGCTGTATCGGGCCTGGGCTGAGGCGGAGCAGGATGCCGAAGACAACGGCTTCTGCCGCGGCCAAAATCCGCGAACCCCTCACCGCTGATGAAGTCGAACTCCGCGTACGACTCCAGTATCAGATCCTCGAGAGCGCAGACTGCCAGTCATCCAGATCCAGTTCAACGTGCCGACCCCCGTAGCGTTCAATGCTGAAGGTCTACCGGCGCGCGAGCCCGGCCCCAAGTGCGGCCGCTGCAGGGCGAATCCAAAGGACGCACCGTTCCGCCCCTGACCCGCGGGCCGCGGGTGGGGATCTCGGAGAGCAGGTCTGTCCCACCCTGAGCATGAGGTGGGGAGATTCAAAGAGCGCCATCACGACCAGTATCTCCGGCAGCTGCTCACCCTCCTGGACGACGCGCGGCAGTTCGACGCGTACACCCAGCAGAACAACGGCCAGTGGCATGTGCAGTCCGGAAGCGCATTGACAGGCGACGACGCCAAGAGCGACCCGTACCAGGTGTCGCACAGCGCGTGGCACGCCCTTACTGTGGCCGTCGACCACCTCCAGTGCCTGCGGTCCTCCATCCTCGCGGCGCAGATCGCGACGCACGCCTCCACCGTCATCCACACCCACGCGCAGGCCTCGCTCGTGCGGGGTGTCTTCGAGAATGCGGCCCGCGTCGTCTGGCTGCTGGGGCCGGCCAACCGCCTCCAGCGCCTCACCCGGCGCCTGAGCCTGCAAGCCGGCGAGGTCAAGCACGACGCCCGGCTCCGGAAACTGGTCTACACGCCGGGCACCCACACCACCGAGGAGCAGTTTCAGCGACTTACGAACATCATCGTCGCAGCAGGAGCCACCCCCGACGAGGCGCGCAAGGCGGTTAAGGCACGGCCCAGCTACGAGTCCATCGTCCAGGAGGCCGGCCGCACCCACGGCATGGGCGCGGACGTCGCCGAGCTGATTTGGAAGGCCTGCAGCTCCCTCGCGCACGGCGACAGCCCTGGCACCCTGGCCCTTCTAGACCGGAGGGTCGGCGTGAGTGTTCCCTCCCTGCCCGGACTCGGTGATGACAGCATTCCGGCATGGGGGCGCAAGCTGACCGTGGTGTGCCCGGCCTGCGGCGTGGTCACGCACCGGTACCGGACCATGCACTACGACGGCGTGAACGTCTACCGGCCTCAGGCCGGCCCGGACCCTGCTCGTGTAGTCGGAAGCGGGGAACCGGAACCAGAAGCGGAGGTGGCGTGGATCGCGCTGACCTCAAACGGCAGTGGCAGCCTGTGAACTGGCACTGGACCGATAGCACGGCTCCTCTGCGCCGCCTCTGACCGCGTCCGTGACCTGGCCGCAGCCGCGATGCGTGCCGGGTGCCTGTCCGACCCATCGGCTCACACGGCACGCACGGTCATCGCGGGGATCAGGGATTGGTGAGGCTGCTGGTGTACATCTTGGTCTTCTGCCGGGACAGGATGTCCGGCGGCACCTTGCGCAGTTCCTCCGATCCGTACATGAGGTTGTCCGGGTTGTTCTCGTGGCCGGGGCCCAGGAGGAGATGGCCGATCTCGTGTGCCAGGCCGCCCCAGGAGATCTCGGAGTCGACGATCGCTTCGGGTTTGCCGGGCCGGTGCCTCGCGCACCCGAGGATCGGACCGGTGCTCGTGACGGGCAGCAGTGATCCCACGACATAGACGACCACATCCGTGTCGGGCACGCCGTCCGGGCGATGGCCGAACAGTTCAGTTTGGTCGGAGGTCAGCGGATGTTCCGCGTCGCAGGCGCCCACGTCGACGCTCTCGGTGCCGGGTATGTCGCGGTGCTCGACGGAGACGGTGTCGACGATCACCTCGACCTTGCCGAACAACGCGGTCACGTCAGCGAGTTTGGTACGAAATGCGACGGCTTCGCTCTCCGAGCGGTCGACCAGCAGGACGTGCACCCGAAGGTGTTCGGTGTCCCAGGTGTCGGTGCCGATCCGGCGGTCGGGGCGGACCCAGAAGGCGTCGAGGTGACCGGGACGGCGGGAGATCAGGCTCACGGCGCCTGGCAGGGCGCTGCCCGCCGCCGTGGCGGGCGAGCCCGACCAGCCCCCAGGGACATCGTCGTCGAGGGACATGGTGTGCAGTCGGTCGCCGGGAGAGATCCAGGCCACCTCCAACCGCGTGCGAGTGCGCGCCACGGCCGCGAGCGCCCCGGGCCGTGCCGCGCCCGGCGCGGTGATCGGCCAGGGCGCGGGCCAGTCGAGCCGTGGGTTCCATGCCGTGGTGCCGACCGCTCCGTCGGGGCCGATCCAGAACACGTCGAGCTGATCGGCGCTGCGCGACACGACGGTGAGCGCCGCGCGCTGTGGTGCGGTCCGGTCTCCGACGAGGACGTGCCCGGCGGGCGCGATGGACCGGGAGGGCCAGTTGGCCCGGGCGTTCCACCACGCGGTGGAGACCCCGCCGTCGGGCCGGACCCAGAACAGGTCGAGCTGGTCGCGTACGCGGGAGACGACCGACAGAGCGCCGGCCGGGTGGCGTGCGGCCGCCGGTGTCGTGATCGGCCACGGGCGCAGCCAGCCGTGTGAGGGGTTCCAGGCGGTCGTGCCGATGGCCCTGTCCGGCCCGATCCAGAACACGTCGAGCTGGTCCGGGTTGCGTGACGCGGCGGCCAGCGTGCCCGGCAGGGCGCTGCGGGCGGCAGCGATCGGGAAGGGTGTGGCCCAGCGTCGGGAGGCGGCGTCCCACCAGTTGCTGGAGACCCCGCCGTCGGGCCGGACCCAGAAGACGTCCAGGTGGTTCGGGTTGCGTGACACGGCGGCGAGCCCGCCGCTGAGCGAGCCCACCGAGGCCGAGCCCGGTGGTGCGACCAGCTGCGGATCCCATACCTGACGGCCGTCGCTCCAGTAGGCGGTGGCGACCGCCCCGTCCGACCGGATCCAGAACAGGTCGAGCTGGCCCGGACCGCGGGACAGCGAGACGATCCCGCTCGACTCGACGGCTCCGGACGGCGGGACGGCTCGCTCCCGGCCCCATGCGTACGCTGTCGGGCCGGGGATGAGCGAGATCAGGAGAACGAGGAGCAGGAGGGTGCTTCTACGGCGCATGCGTCTTCTCCGTTCCAGTGACGCCGCGCGGCCGGAGTGTGGCCGGCCGGCGCGGCAGCGGGCGTGTGTCGCTGTGCGAAGCGCTGGCGGTCTCTGCCACCGGCGCCCCAACGGGCGGGCCGTTCCGGAGGGACAGCCCGCCCGGGTGACGGTTGGTCCGTCAGCCGATGAGCGTGCGCAGCACGGGGATACCGGCTCCGGTGCTGAGCAGGCCTGCGAGGGCCGCTCCAGCGGCTGGCGTGCCGCTGAGGAAGGTGAGGATGGCGACGATCAGACCGATGACGATCGCCGTCAGCAGGACCAGGGCAGTGTGCAGGGGCAGGAACGGGCTGGCCGCGCAGGGTCCGCTCTCGCGGGGGCCGGATGCTCCGGGCGAAGGTTTGGGCGGGCCGGACGGCCCGGGTGAAGACACGTACGTCATGTGCTGCTCCGGGGTGAGGACGTGGAAGGGTAACGGGGACGGCTGGGGGCCCGGGTCGCCCCGATCAGCCGGGCTCGCCGCACTCGTACAGCGGCAGCGTCCCGAAATCGGCCTCCGTGCGATTGCCGTTCATGTCCTTGACCATGGCGTAGAGCCGCAACTGCACCGTCTCCAGGGGCTTTGGACCCGTCCGGTAGGCCGGGATGTCGAAACGGACGGCATCGCCGTCGGCGATGCCCGAGCTGGACGTGTACGTCCCGTCGGTGGGGTGCTGGATGTACAGGGTCAGCCGGAAGATGCCCGAGGGATCGGATGCCGCCACGCGCACGCTGTAGGTGGTGGGTGTTCCGCTCGGGCCGCAGGTCTGCATCAGCGAGCCGTGGTTGTCCAGGACCTCCTGGCCGACCGCGCCCGTGCTGATCCCGGCCAGGCTGACGGTGGGACCGGTGGTGTCCTCGATTCCGCCGTTGCCCGTATCGCCGTTCCCTGTGCCGGCGTTCTCACTGCCGCCGTTCTCCGTGCCGGCGTTTCCCGACCCGCCGTTCTCGGAGCCGGCGTTTCCCGACCCGCCGTTCTCGGAGCCGGCGTTTCCCGACCCGCCGTTCTCGGAGCCGCCGTTTCCCGACCCGCCGTTCTCGGAGCCGCCGTTCCCCGATCCACCGTTCTCGCTGCCGCCGTTTCCCGAACCGCCGTTCTCACTGCCGCCGTTCTGGCTACCCCCGTTCTCGCTACCCCCCTTCTCCTTACCGCCGTTCTCGGCGCGTCGGTTCTCGCTGCCCCCGCCTCCGACGCTTCCGTTCCCGCCGGTGGAGTTCCCGAAGATCGATTCCCCTGACGTACCTCCCTGGGTGGTGATCTCCTCAAGCCCCGGAAGGCTGCTGATGTCGGGCAGCGAGATGCTCCCCCTGCCCTCGTTCGCGAAGACGATGGCGGCGAGGAGTGCGGTGAGGCTCGCCGTCAGGGCTTTGCCGACCCGTCGGCGCGGCCGCCGACGCGCGCTCCTGGTGGCGACACCTGTGAGGGCGCCCCCGGTGGCACTGCGCCTTCCGGCACTCTTGGAGCCGCGCCCGGCACCGGTGTTCACTTCCTGCTGTGCCGTGCTCGTCCCCGTGGACTTCAGGCTCGTCGCGTCGCAGACTTCGCGGATCCGGTCGTACAGTTCCGGCGACGGGGCGGCCACCACTCCCGGCACCCACATGCGGTGCTTCACCCTGTCCCGCGCGGCTTGGCAGTCGCCGCACTCCTCGACGTGCTCCAGTCCGTCCTTGCGACCCTGTGGGGTCAGCCCGGGGCCCTCCTGGCCGGGCATCGTTCCGCATGCGAGAAGCAGTCCCGGGCAGGGCTCGGCCGCCTGCAGCATGTGCAGCAGGAGCCGCGCGTCGGCCGCCTGCTGCCGTGCGCGACGAGTTCCCGGATAGTAGTCCGCGTGCAGTTGCAGATTCAGCGCCCGCGCTTGCTCGAGCGCCGGCTTGTCCGTGGTGGCGTCGTCGATGGCCGCCGCCATGATGCGCCGTTCCTCGTGGTCCAGAGCTTGCAGAAGGGCGACGAAGGCCCGCTGTTCGGTGATCCGTTCCACTCCCAGATCACCGACGGGCAGAGATTCCTCGGGCTCGCCAGCCGGCGTCGGTGGCCTCCTTCGGATCAGGTCCACCGCCTTGCGGCCAACCACCGTCCTCAGCCAGGCTTCCGCGTTCCTGATCGGCTTGGTGTCCTTCGCCAGCGCGGCGAAGGCGTCGACGACGGCCTCCTCGGCGTCGTGCCAGTTGTTGCCCAGCTTGGGCAGCGCCGCCTTGACGAGGGTGTGCCAATGGTGATCCAGCAACTGTCGGCCGGCCTCGTACTCCCCGGCGCGATACCTGGCAACCAGGTCACGGTCGTCGGTTGTCATCGCTGTCCTGCCTTTCCTCGCGTCCGGCGGGGGCCGCCCCCGCCTTCTCGACGCGAGCGAGGGAAAGTCGTCGCCGCACCACCAAGATTGTTAAGAGCACGGATTTCCGCATGGGTCCGCATGGGTCCGCATGGGATGGCTCGTTCATCACGATCACGCGGCAGAGAGCACGTAGCGCTGTGCACGCTACGGAGTGACACCCTGGGGACACACCAGGGATCTCCCTAGCCTTGAGCGTGCTTCATGTGAGGTCTCGTGAGTGCGCGGGCCCTGCGCGGTCGTGCGCCCACTCATGCGGTTAGTCGACGGCAAGGCGACTGGCGAGTTCGACTCGTGAGCGGATCGAGAATTTGGCGTAGATGTGGCTGAGGTGGTACTCGACCGTCTTGTCCGACAGGAAGAGCGCCGCGGCCACTTCGCGATTGGTGTGGCCCTTGGTGACAAGGACCGCGATCTGTGTTTCTCGTTCAGTCAGCGCGACGGGCTCATGGCCGCGGCGTTTGGGTGTGTCAAATCCGGCGGCTCGGAGTTCCCTCTCGGCGAGCGCCGTCCACGGATCCGCTCGAAGACGCTCGAACACCTGGCGGGCCGCGACGAGCGGACGGCGGGCGTCACCGCGCTTCCTCCTCCTCCGCAGGAAGCGGCCGTAGGCGAGTTCGGTGCGGGCCTTGGCGTAGGGATCGGGCAGTTGCTCGTGGTGCTGCAGGGCCTCCTTGAAAGCGTCTTCGTCGGCGTGAACGAGCCCTCGGCACCGTGCGCTCACGGCACGTCCCCACGCGGAAGGCGCCTGCTGGACCTGGCCCATGAGTTCGTCCAGCGCGGCCTGCGCTCCGGAGAAGTCGTCTGCGGCCAGGCACGCTTCGATCAGGTCGGGCTGGTGCTGCAGCACGACCGGTTCCCTCAGTCCTGCAGCGGTCACCTGCTGCTGCAGGTCATGGAGGCGGGCCGCGGCGTCGGAGTCCTTGCCGGTGCCCAGATCGAGGAGGCCGAGTGCGGCCTCCAAGTAGGGGCTAACCAGTTCCGCGCCCCGGCCCTCGATGAGTGCGCGAAACTGGCGGGCGTGCTCGGCGCACTTCTCGGCGCGTCCCTGCGCAGCCTCTATCCGGGCCAACGTGGAGACGGCGTAGGCCTGCAGGACCGGCTGGCCGATCTCGGCGGCGAGGGCAGCACCTTCGCCTGCCAGGGCGTAGGCGTCGTCCCAGCAACCGGTGCGCAGCTGGGTGTCAGCCAGGACGGTCAGGTACGGAACGAGCCGCTCGGAGGCGCCGATCCTGCGCGCACTGCGAATGGCTCGTTCCAGCAGCGTCCGCGCGGAGGGGAACCGCTCGAGCCACATGAGATCCATCGTGGAGAAGCTCGTCGCCTCGACGCCGATGGAGAGCGGGTCGGTGGTGGTGAGGAACGTATCGCAGGCATCCAACACGGCAGCGGCGTCGGCGCGTTCGCCTGCCAGCATCATCGTATGGGCCCGCATCAGGGCCGCAGGGTGATCGAAGGCCAAGGCGTCACTGTCGCAGGCCGACGCGGCGGCTCGATCGGCAGTCACGCGCGCCTGGGCGATCGCGCCCCCCATACATGCCGCGCCCGCGGCGGCGACCAGCAACGGCACCGCCTGCGCCGCCTCAAGTCCTACGGCCATGTCGACCAACTGGTCGTGGACACGGCGCGGTGGCTGGCGCAGGAGCAGGATCTGACTGCGCATCCCGATTGCCCCAGCACACACCGCAGCGTCGTCGGTGGCGTTCGTCGCCGCCTCGGCCAAGGCCAGCGCCTGGTCCCCTCGGCCGGCAAGCTGCGCGACCTCGGCGGCCGCCAGCAGGTAGCGGCCCCGGTCGACTGGGGCGGCCGAAAGATCGGCGGCTCGTTCGAAGGCACGGACCGCAGCGGGCAGAGCACCCCGGTCGCGGGCACTGGCCGCGGTGTCGGCGAGCGCTGATGCGGCGGCACGATCCGGGCCGGCCGCCGCCGCGGCGAGGTGCCAGCTGCGTTGGTCACGGTCCACCGGACCGGTTCGGTCGGCGAGTGCCCAGGCCAGGGCGCGGTGGGCTTCTCGTCGCTGCTCGGCTCCCGCCGTGTGGTACGCGGCGGCGCGCAGTAGCGGATGCACGAATCTCACCCTGCCGCCGGACCGGTCGATGAGGTGCGCTGACTCAAGCACCCCCAGGACTCGTGTTTCCAGGGCCAGTTGATGAAGCGCCGTCTCCAGGACCGCTGCATCCTCCGTGTATCCCGCGGCCGCAACCGTCACCGCGCGGCGACCGGCCTCCGGAAGACTGGCCAACCGGGCGGAATAGGCGGCGGTCAGCCGCGGTCCCACCGGCAGGGGACCGTGGGGGGCTTGTACGGCCCCTTCGGCATGGCCCAGCGCGGGCGCTGCCTCGAGCAGGGCCAGCGGGTTGCCGGCGGTCTCCCTGTAGAGGCGTTTGAACGGCTCGCTGTCGGCGGGGATGTCAGCCACCCTTCGCACCAGCGCGGCGGCTGCGGCGGGTTCGAGTCCGGTGAGAGCCACGGTCGGCAGGCCGGCCTCCGTGAACCGGCATTCCTCGCCGTCGCGTGCCGTGACCAGCACCGCCACCGCCTCGGCCTGTAAGCGCCGAAGGGCGAAGAGCAGGGGCCGTACGCTCGCCTCGTCCATCCAGTGGGCGTCGTCCACGGCGACCAGGACGGGTGACGTGGCCGCAGCATCCGTGAGCAGCGTCAGTGTGGCGGCTCCCAGAGTCACCGTGTCCGGAGTGTGCCCTTCCTCCAGGGACAGGGCGGTGCGCAGGGCGCTCGCCTGTGCCGACGGCAGCTGGTCGATGAGGTGCTCCACGGGACGCACCAGCTCACAGAGCCCCGCGAAGGCCAGTTCCGCTTCCATCTCGATGGCCGTGGCCCGCAGCACGGTCATCCCCGCAGCCTCTGCCACCGCCTCTTCCAACAGGGCGCTCTTGCCGATCCCTGGCTCGCCCCGCAGCATGAGAACGCCGCTTCGCCCCTGCCGGGCATCGGCGACGAGTTGCCGCAGACGCGCCCGCTCCTCCACGCGCGACAGTAGCTCCCGCGATCCAGGCCCAAACGTCATCGCACTTCTCCCGAGGAGACGACCAGTCAGTGGCGACACGTGCACGCCGCGTTACGAGTGTGGCCGATGGCTGGTGGCTCCCGCAGGAAGTGGGGAAGATCCCGAGGTGCACTGCGCCCGGAGGGGCCGGTGGCGCTGCTCAACCATGCGGTGGGGGCATCGGCACGTCACGCCTCGGAACCCAACGCTGGGACGTGGAGGGCACGTTCGCCCAACCGCACTGGTTTCGCCGCCTGCGGATTTGCTGGGAGATACGGGACACGAGGCTTTCCTCACCTTCGGCTGCAATCATCTGCTGGCGACGCCTCAAGAAAGCAGTGCTGAATCTGAGCCCTCAGCCCGCACCGGCGACCAGTGCCTCGCCGAGCGGGGTGCGGCGGTAGAGCACGGACCGTCCGGACCGAGCGCTGACGAGCAGTCCCGCGCCTCGCAGGATGACGAGGTGGTCTCCTACCGCGCCGGGTGTCATGGCGAGGCTTCGGGCGAGGTGGCTGGTACTAGCCGGGGCGTCCAGCGCCAACAGCAGCCGGTCTCGGGCCCGGCCGACCAGAGCGGTCAGCGCGTCCGGTCGGGAGACGCTCTCCTGTTCGCCCCACAGGGCGGCGGTGCCGCGGGCGCGATAGATCAAGGTCCTGGGCCAGGGGTCTTCCAGGTGGGCGGCGATATTCGCGACGAAGACCGAAGGGATCAGCAGTAGCCCGTCGCCGGCGAGGCGGACACTTCCGACTGGGGGGAAGGAGCCGATCTCAATACCGCCGGCGCGCCAGGCGATGCTCGGGTGCAGGCTCTCGATGGTTGTGACCCATCCGTGTTCGCCGATCACCCCCACCCGGTGCACGACGTCGCGCTCACAGATCGCGCGCAGGTGCGGCCAGTCCGTGGCGAGCAGTTCGTGCCAGGCCTGGTCCATCGTCTCGGCGATCCTGGAGACGGCGTCCGTGGAGTCCAGCACTGCGCGTACGCGGGGATCGCGGGCGGACGGGCCGGTCGCGGTGGTGGCGATTTCGTGGCGGGCTGCTCCCAGCGGTGTGGCCCGGATCATGGCTAGGAGCGTGTCCCAGTAATCAACGCCGGGCCTGTCACTGTCATCGGATGATCACTCCACTCGTCCGGAACGCGATGTCGTATCTCCGCCAGCGTCCGCGTCTCACTCACGAGAGAGTCAGCGACGGTTCGTGTTCCTGATCGCGGACCTGTCCGTCTGGCACTCCGCGAAAGGCACAGCGCATGCACGTCGTCCCCGGGCTCAAGGTCCTGTACTTCGGAACTCCGGTGGTGCTGGTCAGCTCACTCAACGAGGACGGCACGGCGAACCTCGCGCCGATGTCCTCGGCGTGGTGGCTGGACCAGTCCTGCATGCTCGGTCTCGGCAACAACGCCCAAACCACCGCGAACCTGCTGCGTGAGGGCGAGTGCGTGCTCAACCTGCCCTCGTCGGCGATGGTCGATGCAGTCGACCGGATCGCGCTCACCACCGGAAAGTTGGCCATGCCGGACTACAAGGCAAAGCAGGGCTACCGGCACGAGCCGGACAAGTTCTCGGTCGCACGGCTGACCGAGCAGGCATCGGATCTGGTCCGGGCCCCCAGGGTTGCGGAATGTCCGGTCCAGCTGGAATGCCGGGTCGTCTCGGCCCATCCCTTCGGCGGTCCCGAACCGCATGCTACTGCCTTCGAGGTCGAGGTCCTTCGCGCTCATGTCGAGGAAGACCTGGTCATCCCGGGGACGCACTATGTGGACCCGCTCGGCTGGGATCCGCTGATCATGAAGTTCTGCGAGTTCTTCGGCGGGGGACGCAACGTTCACCCGTCGAGACTCGCCGAGGGCTGGAACATGCCGCACCAGATCCAGTCGACGACCGTCTGAGCAGGCAACCGGCGGCCCTCGCCTGCATCCCGTGACCATTCATACGAGATGATCACGGGGTGCGTGATGGGGAGGGCCTGTTCGAGGTCGAGCCGATCGAGAAGAGTCGGCCGCAGACGCGTACGGCGGCAGCGGACAAGCGGTTCAGGGCGTTCGACCCGCATCAGGCCCTGCTGCTGGCGCCGTCTCTGGACGACTGGTTGCCCGAGGGACACCTGGCCCGGTTCGTCGCGGACCTGGTCGACGAGGTACTCGACCTGGGACCGGTCCTGGCCGACTACACCGAGAAGCGGGGCTACCCGCCCTACGACCCCAGACTGATGGTACGTCTGCTGATCTACGGCTACACCACCGGTGTCCGCTCCTCCCGGGCGATCCAGCGCAAGTGCGCCGACGACGTCGCGTTCCGGTTCCTGGCCGCCGACCAAGCCCCGGACTTCCGCTCGATCGCCCGGTTCCGCCGCCGCCACCTGAACGCCCTGGCTGGCCTGTTCACCCAGTCACTGCACCTCGCGATCAAACTCCGCTTGGTCAAGATGGGCCGCGTAGCCCTGGACGGCACCAAACTCGAAGCGAACGCCTCCAAGCACAAGGCGATGAGCTACGGCCGCCTCATCGACAAGGAAGAGCACATCGAGGCCGAGATCGCCGCGCTGGAGGCGAAGGCCGCCGCCCTGCTCGCCGACGCCGAGGCCACCGACGAGGCCGAGGACGCCACGTTCGGCGTCGATGGCAAGGACACCGACCTGCCCGCCGAACTCGACCGCCGCGAGAAACGCCTCGCCAGGTTGCAGGCCGCCCGCGCCAGATCGAGGCCGAAGCCGCCGACAAGGCCCGCCGCCACGCCGAGGACAAGGAGCGACGCCGCCAGGCACGTGCTGGCAGCAGCGACGAGCAGGCCGCCACCGCCGCCAGCAAGGCCGCCGCCGCCAAGGCCCGGCCAAAGCCCAAGGCCCAGGCCGACTTCACCGACCCCGATTCGCGGATCATGAAGAACAGCGACGGCGCCTACATCCAGGCCTGCAACGCTCAGGCCGTCGTGGACGAGGCCCACCAGGTCATCACTGCCGCCGACGTGACGACCAATGCCTCCGACGCGCTGAACTACACCACGATGCTCGACCAGTCCGCCGCCAACACCGCAACCCATCCCAAGCAGGCCCTCGTCGACGCCGGCTACTGCTCCGAGACGAACCTTGAGGCCGCGCGGGATCGCCACCTCGCCTGCAGCACCGACACGTTAATGGCTACCGGCCGACTCGGACACGACGAACAGGTCCCGCCCACACCACGCGGACGTATCCCCAAGGACGCGACCCTGAAGGAGCGCATGGCCCGCAAGCTGCGGACCAAGCCCGGCAAGGCCGCCTACGCCCGCCGGAAAGCCTTCGTCGAACCCGTCTTCGGACAGATCATGACCTGCCAGAACGGCCGCCAACTCCTCCTGAGCGGTGAGGAAGGCGCCCGAGGAGAGTGGCGCCTGCTCGCCGCCTGCCACAACCACCGCAAGATCTTCCTTCACGCCGGGACAGCAGGGATCGCCGCCCTGGCCGACTGACCAGCCGGGCCTCCCCGGCCACGTCGCGAGCCCTGCCGACCGAACACCCGGCGGGCAGACCCCACCGGAGCCCCAACAGGCCCCGACAGGGCCGCCGCGACCGATCCGCCGGCCACAGGAAGCCGAGCCGCCTGCTCGTTACTGACCCACGCTCCTAGGTCGTCTGCCCAGGTCTGGTTCAGGCCGCGCGGGGGCGGGGCGACGAAGTTCGGTCCGGATTGCGTGGTGTGCAGGGCGAGGGCGGCGTTCAGTTCGGTCTCGCGGCGAAGCCGTTCGAAGGCCGGCAGGAGTCGGGTGGCCCAGGCTCGCGGTAGTGGCCGGTCTTGGCCGGCGAGCGAGCGCAGTAGGAAGCACAGGCCCGTGGCGGGGGAGAGCGCGAAGCGGCTGCGCAGCAGGTCCTCGACGGAGACTAGCGGAGCACCGCGCCATGCTACCGCTGGCGTCTGTTCCGATTCGTCCAGCGACGAATCATCGGTGAGGGGTGTGGGCGCATGGCGAGGCTGGCCGTCATGACCCCAACCGCCGAGCCCGCGCAGGGCAACCACCGTGCCACCTACCGGGAGGTGCTGGCCGAGCCGCGATTCCGGCTGCTCTTCTCGACCCGCGCCGTCGCGATCACTGCGGACGCGCTGCGGATCACCACGTTCTCGGTGCTGGTCTTCGCGGCCACAGGCTCCGCGCTGCTGAGCGCACTGGCCTTCGGCATCGGCTTCATCCCGCAGTTGTTCGGCTCGCTGCTGCTGGGCTCACTGGCCGACCGACTGCCGCCCCGCGCGCTCATCACCGGCGGCTACGCCTTGACGTGCGCCGCCGCCCTGCTGCTCGCCCTGGTGCAGATGCCGGTCGCGGCAAGCCTTGGTGTCGTGGCGCTGGTCTCCCTCGCCACACCGGTGTTTCACGGCGCGTCGAGTCGGCTGGTCGCGCAGTCGCTGGAGGGCGACGCCTATGTACTGGGCCGGTCACTGAACAACATCGCTGCCGCCGGCGCGCAATTGTTCGGCCTAGCGCTGGGAGGTGCGGCCGTCGCGGCACTCGGCCCACGCCGGGCGCTCGCGGCCAGCGCCGTCCTTTACCTCGGCGAAATCTCGGCGCACTCCGCCTCCGGAGAACTCATGGTCCGCGGCATCATGGACGACCTGGACGATGAACTTCCCGTCCTGTCGTTCAACGGTCCAGGTGACTACCGGCTGCGCATCCACGCCCGCGGCCGCAGAGGCCGGAAGCCGATCCTGCGTGCCGGTGGGCGACCTGCCGAGGGCCAGGTCGGCGAACGGAGCGCCGATCACGCCGAGAACGAAGCCTCGAAGGTGTGCGTGAACCCCGAGTCGCCGGGCACAAGGACTATCGCACCGAGGGCCCGGCCTTCCCAGCCGGTCGGGATCTACCAACCAAGGGACGAACTCATGCCCTTGTGAAGCTTAAACGCACAAGTGCTTGAGCCGGAATCAACGATGGGGTTTTGAGATGATTATTCTTGGGCTTATTCTGCTGCTTATCGGCCTGCTCGTCGGCATGGGCCTGCTGACGACGATCGGTGGCATCCTCATTCTGGTTGGCGCCATCCTGTGGATCATGGGTGCGACGGGTCGCGCGGTCGGTGGACGCAAGCACTTCTTCTAAAGGCAAGTCGTGCCTTTGAAGTAAAGGCAGAGAGTGGCGGTGGAACACCAACGATGGGCGGGATCGCCGGTTGGGCTAACCGGCGATCCCAATGCTATTGATCAGAAACTCATGGAGTTCACCCGTCGATGGCATATCGGACGTGTCGGCCGCCGAAGTATCCGCGCGCGATGTGAGGTTGGCGTTGTCGGCGGTGGAAGAACCTGCGGGTTTCGGCGGCTAACAGCGGCTAGCACAATGAGCTGGTTCGGTCCTGCTGGCCGTGTCCATGCAGGGAGTTGAGCGTTCAGCCCAATGGGGGCGTCGCCTTGGATCGTGCCGGACGAGTTGTGGGACGGCTTGGAGCCGCTGCTACCGAAGCGGCCGAGGCGGTTCAGGCATCCGGGGCGGAAGCCGTTGCCAGACCGGGAGGTCTTGTGCGGGATCTTGTACGTCCTGCACACCGGCATCCAGTGGGAACACCTCCCCCAGGAACTCGGGTTCGGCTCGGGGATGACGTGCTGGCGCCGGCTCCGCGACTGGAACGAGGCGGGCGTGTGGCAGCGCCTGCACGAAGTGCTCCTGGCCGAACTAAACGCGGCCGCGCGACTGGACTGGTCAAGGTGCGTGGTCGACTCCTCGCACGTTCGGGCGTTAAAAGGGGGCTCCGCACGGGGCCCTCGCCGGTCGACCGAGGGCGGGCCGGGTCGAAACACCACGTGATCACCGACGGCCACGGCACCCCGCTCGCCGTCCTGCTGACCGGCGGCAACTGCAACGACGTCACCCAGCTCCTGCCGCTGCTCGACGCCGTCCCGCCGGTGCGCGGCAGGGTCGGACATCCCCGCCGCAGGCCCGACTCGCTGTTCGCCGACCGCGGCTACGATCACGATGTCTACCGCGACCAGGTCCGCGCCCGCGGCATCGTTCCCGCCATTGCCCGACGCAGCACCCTGCACGGGACCGGCCTGGGCACCTACCGGTGGGTGGTCGAGCGAACCATCGCCTGGCTACATGGCTTCCGCCGGCTCCGCATCCGCTGGGGAAGACGAGCCGACATCCACGAAGCCTTCCTCAAGCTCGCGTGCTGCCTGATCACCCAACGACAACTCAGGTCATTGTGCGAGCCGCCGATAGCCGGTTAAGAACTTCGTTGGGGGTGAAGCTCCAGCCGACCAGGCGCGTCCCGCTCCAGTTGATGCCGATCACGAGTCCATCCCGAGCGGCATCGGGCAATACGCGATCGCACCAGGTGTCCAAGGGCATGGACTCAACGCGGAGCTCATGGCCCCAGATCTTTGCTGCCCTCTGGGCGCGGGGCGAGGTCGACCAGAAGGGAAGACTTCGCGTGCCGTCCGCAGAGAGGTGAGTCGGGCTTCCGTCGTCATCCCGGACAAGCCAGACCACGCCGCTTTGGCGGACGTCTCGGAAGAATGCCGCCGCTTGCGAACCACTGTGACTCATGGCCACCGAGCCTACCGTTCTCCAACACTCATTTCGTTAGGAGTTCTAAGGGCTGTCCCGCAATAACCGCTTATGGCTCCGGGAACGGCGGCGTCTCGTCCATCACCTGCAACAACTTCCGAGCAGGTGTCGCTTCTTCTGGCCGTACGGAGGAGGCGACACGCTCGATGACTGACCGGCCTGCGTGCACGGCTATCCTTGAGGCTGCCTCCCAGCCGGTCTGCTGTCGGTAGCTCGCGTCGTGCTTGCGGCCTTGGGTCGCCGCAGCGGCGGAGTGCCACTGGTCGGTTCGGCAGATGCTTCCCAGCAGGTCCAACACCTCGGCCTTGCAGGCGACGTGCGGGGACCCGGCCAGTTCGAGAAGGAACGGAACAGTGGGAGCTGTCGCCTCGCCAACGACGAAGCCCAGCGCACAGACGGCATCGCCCAGCTCATCGATAGCGATGCGAGCTGTGTCCTCATCCCCGTATGCGATCCGGGACAGCAGAGGGGGGATACCGCCGGCCGCGGCGCCCGTCGCATCGCACAGTTCTCCCCAGCGGACCGCGGAGACGCTTCTCAAGAGACTTCCCACGTCCTGCTCCTTATCAGATCGTTGTGCCGGCCCGGCGGTGCCTTGAGCATCGTGCAGCTGGGTGAGGACTTGGCCAGGCGGCCCGTGACGGGATGGTGCTACAGGGCCTTGGCTTGGCGTCATGATCTTGCTGTGACTGGAGTGATCACGGCGTCGGCCCCGTCCTGGATAGCCCCGTTCACTGGGCTGAGCCCGCGCTGTTTCGACAAGCTGGTGACCGCGCTGCGCAGTGAGGGGGCCGATGAGGCGCGGCGGGGTCGGCCGTGGGGGCTGCCGCTGGAGGACCGAGTGCTGCTGGTCACGACGTACTGGCGCACGAACTTGACGCTGCGCCAGCTTGCTCCGCTCCTCGGGGTATCGAAGTCCGCGGCCGACCGTGTCATCAGACACCTCGGCCCCCTGCTCGCGCTCCGGCCGCGCAAGCGGTTCCGCAAGAACACTGTGTTGATCGTGGACGGGACCTTGGTCCCCACACGTGACCACACGGTGGCCGAGCAGTCGAAGAACTATCGATACTCCACGAATCACCAGGTCGTCATCGGTGCCGACACCCGCCTCGTCGTAGTGGTCGGCCGGCCCCTGCCAGGCAACCGCAATGACTGCAAGGCATGGGAGCTGTCCGGCGCCAAAGCTGCCGTCGGCAAGACGACCGTGATCGCGGACGGCGGCTACCGAGGAACCGGCCTGGTCATCCCACACCGCCGCGAGCGCGGCCAAGCCGAACTCCCAGCCTGGAAAGGGGAACACAACACCTCACACCGCAAGGTCCGCGCCCGCGTCGAGCACACTTTCGCCCGCATGAAGGCCTGGAAGATCCTCCGCAACTGCCGCCTGAAAGGCGAGGGCGTCCACCACGCCATGCTCGGCATCGCCCGCCTGCACAACCTCGTCCTCGCCGGATGACGAAGAAACGGACGGGTCAACAAGCACGTCGTAGATCATTTGCGGGACAGCGCTTAGTCGCCACCGCAGGGCAGCACTGGCGGGCCCGCGAAGTTGCTCTCTCCCGCGATGAAAGACTCCACAGTGCCTTGGTCGTTCATCAAGAACGTGATGACCTTTCCCTGGAACTGCGCCCCCTGGGGTGTGAAGACGAGTTCATCCTGGCTTACCGTAAGGTCTGGGCTGTAGGCCGTGATCACGTCGTCTCGTGTGCTGCCCACGTGGATTCCTGAGGCGGTTCTGATCGACTCCGACGCCTGCGACAGGACGTAAATCGCCACGAGCCGATCGTTGTTGGAGAACCGGAGCAACAAGCCCTGCGGTCCTCCATCGATGGACAGGTCCGTACAGTCCGGCCCGCCCGGCCCTTCGGGGATCGGCGCGCCGACCGTGCGCTCGGCTTCCGCGCGGCTCATTCCCAGGCGCAGGAACCCCATGCCGTTCACCGTGATGCGCTGTGTGCTCAAGTCCATGCGACTGGGGTTGTTCGCATCGACTTCGGAACGTTTGATGAAGCGGCTGCCGTCCCACACCCAGGTGACATGGCGGAGTATCGAGGGACCGGTGGCGTGTGTGTCATCCGGCCCATAAAACTTGACGTCGGCAAGCAGTCGGCCGTTCCGGAAGGTCACGGTTCCTGGTTGGTAGATGGGCGCGAGCCCGTCGACGTCGAACGCCGGCGTCCGGCCCACTTCCCGGCCGCCGGCAGTGCGGTAGACCCGTAGTTCCTGGAGGGAGAAGTCGCTCGGCTGGGGGCTGCACCAGAACAGTACGGCCGTCACGTCCCCGAGACGCGGCACTCTTCCAGCGGCGATCCGCTGGATTCGCACGTCCCAGCGGTCGTAGTTCCCGATGTCGCTGCGACCAGCTTTGACGTTGCCTCTGCCGTTGCGCACGGTGACTGGTACTGCCTTGTTCACGGTGTCGCCGCAGGTCACGCCGTAGGTACGGTTGTTCCAGTCGGTGGCGACCTGTGAAGCCAAGAACTCCCCGCCCTGGGTGGTGGACCGGCCGGAGTAACAGTGGGCCGAGCCGGGACACTTCATCGGGGCCTGCAGGTCCTTGAGGCGGGGTGCCAGGTCGCGCCCGTCGTCTCGGTACCCGGTCCCGCAAACCGGATCGCGATGGTTGCACAGGCTGTGCACTTTGTCGGCGGACGGGGGATAAGGCGTGCGCAGGCCACGGTTGAAAACCACGGCCAAGCCCTTTCCCTTTCCTGGGGCCCTCCACTGTGGATCACCGTAGAGCTGGGCGGCGCGGACGAGTTGCCGTCGATGGATGTCGGTGACGAGGAACTTGTCGACGACCCACGCGCCCAACGAGTACCCGGTGAGCACGAACTTCGTGGACGAACAATTCCTGACGGCCCCGTCCATGGCCCTCTGGATGGCCGCCACCCCCACGTTCACGTCCGGCTCGATGCCGATCACAATGTTCCTGGCCAGGAATTCCCTCCTGGTCACCTTGGGAAAGGCGATCGAGTCCCGCTTCGGGGGAAGCGCCTTGGCAGTGACGGCCGACTGAAACGCTTTCCAGGTGGCGTTGATGGTGGGGGACGTCAGGTCGCTCTGCTCATCCAGGCCATGGAGGCCGAGGAAGCGAACGGGACAGCGCGCTGGCGCGGAAGGCTGTGCCGCGGTCGCAGGCGCCGACTCACTGACCAGCAGCCCGGCGGGGACCACGAGTGCCCCCATGAGGGCGATGAGACTTCGACATGCGCTCCGGGTCATAGCCGTGGCTCCGTGCATTACGGCGAGCCGGCCCGACTGAGCCTCCGGACACTTCCAGGACACCACAAGTCCCCGAGGCATGCATCTTCGCTGCCCGGCTCACGGGGGATCGCCGACAAACAGCCGGGTCGTCAGGGATCGGTGGAAGCCCGGCGGGTGGGCTCACCTGGTATAGAAGCAGTCCCAGGCATCTTCAACAGTCTTCCCGTACACGTTGAACACGCGGTCCAGAGCGGACTCATCGAATTGCGACGCGCAGACATCATCTACGGGGATGCCTTCCACTCTGGTCCTCGATGAATTCGCACAGAACCACTGGTAGGCCGGGTACTTAGCACTCGAACTACTGATGAGCTTGAGCCCTTTGGACTCACACCATTTTTTGAAGTCGGGGCCCCCTGCATACGACCCATAGTCGGCACATTCCCAAGCACTGTAGGTCCGGCCCATAGTGGCGAGGCGATCCGTCACTCTGACATCGGTATACGTGTCTTGGCATGCCTGGGCTACGAAGTTGTGGATTTCCTCTCGTGGACGGAACGTCTGGAGGCTTCCGTCTTCATTGACGCACCGGATGGAGTACGCGTCGTTCCCGACCGTAGTCACGCCCTGGGCGTAGCCCTGTTCCTTGCACGCCGCATCGAACGTTTGCTGCGACATGGGGCGGAGGACATCGGGGTGCGGCCCCGCCACTGCCGAGTCAGTGCGAGTTGCCGTCTGAGGCTCGGATGCAGCCGCAATAGGGATGTAAGGACTTAATGCGAACAGTGCCACAAATGCGGCACCAAGGGAAATCACACGTCGAGACATGCAAGGCTCCCGAAGCAACAGAGAAACTGCAAGATTTGACGTTTGCCGTTCTACAGTGAAAGTCCCCATAATCGACGCTACGGCATATCACACCACCCCGCACGCGGACACCTGTGCTCGTGCATATGGTCTACAGCCCTTGGAGCCCAGGTATGCCAGCGGTCACCAGCGCGTGCGACTGTCAGCGCCGAGAGCTCAGCACGTTCGTCGAACATCCGCCTCCCCGCATACGGAGCATGAGGCAGTCGGCTACACGGATCCCTGGCAGGTGGCAGATTTCCCACCAGGCCTATGGCAACTCTGTGGCAGCGTTGATGTGCACGGGGCAGGCCACGGGCTCGTAACGCGGCGAGTTGCTCCGGCTTGGAATGGCTTCCACCGACCACTGCAAGCCGCGGTATATGTGGATGCTGACGGCATGCGGCTGTGAGCCGAGGCTCTGGCGGAAGTCCGCCACGACGTGGTCGGCGCCTCCCTTCACCGACTTGAGGACGTGGGCAGGCAGCCGTCGGACGACGCTCTCGACCGCGCAGTAACTGCAGGCGTTCGGCACTCGCCGTCGCACGGTGCGCAGTCGGGGCGAGAGGCCCGAGCCCTGGGCGATCAGCCCGATGGGTCCTTGGCTGGCGGCAAGGATCGTCAACTCGCGGAGGCGACGCGCCCGCAGAACCCGTGCGACCTCGCGTGCCAAGCGCGCTTCGCTCTGCCTCAGGACCACATACCTCGACCGCAGACGCCAGTCCTCGGGAAACAACTGGCTGATGGCCAGGCCAAGGAATAGCAACAAAAAAGGGATTCCCGTGATGAGAAAAGCACCGAGCATGCCGCCCCTCCCCTCCCAGAGCTCTCCAGTATGCGGCAGGTTATCCACAAGGGCCCACTGGGACGGGCTGTTCGACGGCACGGGCCCGCCGTACCACCACCCAGATCGTGGGGCGTCCGAGGCTTGATCACATAAGAGGAGAGTGCTCCTGAGCCCGGCACCCAGCACACACCGGGCCGGACCACAGGAGGAGTCGCATGAGCACCCCGGAAGAACGCCCCAACCCCGACGAAGCCCTCGCCCGCGCCCACGCGGCCCGCGCGAAGATGGCCGCCGCGCTCGACGAGGACCAGGAGCCCGAGCCCGATGAGCCCCCGGGATGGCAGCCGATCTGGAAGCGCCCCCGGAAGCCGAAGTCCAAGGAGGCGAAGAAGCAGGAGCTGCGCAAGCAGCGGCGGCGACTCCAGAAAGTCAGGCGGCGCCGACTCGCCGCCGGGCAGTCGCGCCGGCCCCGCTCACGGCAGAACCGGATCGGCAACGCGGCCGCGCGCCGCGATGCCCGCGCCCTGTCCCGGCTGCGGCACTCCAACGCCTGGCTGTGGTGACGATGCCGGACACCGTCCGGCATGGTTCGGGCGCTGACATCCCCGTTGCGCGACCCCCCTCCGTCCATGCCCTGGCTGGAGTTGAGGATGAGGAGGGGCGGGATGGGCGGCGAGGCCGCAGCCGGGGATCAGAGCGCGCGCCGGTGTCGCGCGTCGGCGCCGCCGCGCCGGGCCGCCGACGATGCAGCGGCCACAGACAGGAGTCCTCGCGGTGAAGTCGCGATGCGGTCGAAGCCGCAGGGGAGAGACTCGAGACTTCAGCCTCCTGCCCTGTGCGCGGAGGCTCATGTCGGTATCCGCCGGAGAACCACCGCTTCGCTAAGAGCTCGTAACGCGATCACGATCCGGCCCTTTTGAGGCACCTCCGGCAGGTGAGGTTGCAGGTCAACGAGAGCAAGGCTCGGTGGAGTTCGAAGCGCTTCTCTCGGCAGGCGGCCAGGCGCGGCACTCCTCTTTCGCGCGAACCTGGAGCCGTTCACGCACACCGCCGATCAGTCGGTTTGGGCGACCGCACGGCACCGAGATGTATACACGCGTCTCACACATACGTCTTGTACAAGCGTATAGATATCGTCTACGGTGAACCCATGAACACCGACAACGCCAAGCGCTCTGCGCTCACCATCGACGGCCGCACCCTGTCCTACGTGGACTTCGGGGGACCGGGCCGCCCGCTGCTCGCCCTGCACGGACACATGTCCGAAGGCATGTCGTATGCCGATCTCGCCGCCCGCCTGGCCCCGGACTGGCGGGTCATAGCGCCCGACCAGCGCGGCCACGGCAACTCCGACCGGGCGGCCGAATACAGCCGGGAGGGCTACCTTGCTGACCTGGAAGCCCTCATGGACCACCTGGGACTGGACCGCGCGGCCCTCGTGGGCCACTCGCTCGGCGCGATCAACGCCTACCAGTTCGCCGCCCGCCACCCCGAGCGCGTCACCGCGCTGATCAACGGCGAGGGCTGCGCCGAGCTCGGCCTGGACGGCAGCAATTCCCTCGCCTTCGTGCTGAACCTTCCGAAGGGCACCTGCCTCAGCCGGGAGGCATTCGTAGCCCAGCTGGGCCCGTTCGCCCCCTTCCTCGAATCCGCCGTTCGCGAGCAGCCGGACGGAACTTGGGGCCTGCACTTCCACCCCAAGGACATCTATGAATCCGAGGACCAGGTCCACGGCGACCACTGGGCCGACTGGACCGGCTCCGCCTGCCCGACACTGCTGATACGCGGCGCCGAGGGCGGTGTCCTGCCGGCGGAGCAGGCAGCACAGATGGCCGCCCGGCGGCCCGGCACCCGTCTCGTCGAACTGGGCACGGACCACTTCCTGTATGCCAACGACCCGGTCGGCTTCGCGGACGCGGTCCGGGACTTCCTTGCCTCGGCATAGCCACGGCCCCCCCGATGGATCACGATGCGACCCTCTTGAGGCGCCTCCAGCAGATGAGGCTGCAGGCCAGTGAGGTGAAAGCGTCGTGGAGTTCGAGGCGCCTCTCCCAGCGCACGGCAAGGCGCTTGAACTGGTGGAACAGGGCGAAAGTCTGCTCCACGACGTAGCGGAGCTTGCCCAGACCTTTGATGTCGGGGCGCCCTTGCGGGAGATCACCGGCAGGATCCGGCGATGTCGTAGCGCACGTCGTACTGCCTTCGAGTCGTAGGCCTTGTCGCCCAGGACGGTTCTCAGGGCGCTTACGCGGATGACCCGGGCGTCCGGCTACCGCCGGAATGCTGTCGACCAGGGCGAGGGTCTTGGTGCCGTCGTTGACGTTCGCGGCGGTCGTGATGACATGGAACGGGGTGCCCTAACCGTCACAGATCAGGTGGTGTTTGCTGCCCGTCTTCCGCCGGTCGACCGGCGACGGACCGGTCGCACCTCCCCCTTTTCGCGCGGACGTGGGAGCCGTCCACACAGGCGCGCGACCAATCCAACTCGCCGGCCGCGTTGAGTTTCGCCAGCAAGATGCGGTGCAGCTGCTCGAAGACTCCGGCCTGCTGTCATCTGTCCAGCCGACGCCAGCAGGTCTGTCCGGAGCCGAACCCCAGCTCCAAGGGCAGGAGTTGCCAGGCGATGTCCTGGTGCAAGACGTACAGGATGCCCTGCAGACACAGCCGGTCTGCCACCGGTTTCGGCCCCGGTGACCGCTCGGGCCACGGCGGCAGCAGCGGCTCGATCAGCGGCCACAAGTCGTCGTCCACGATCCACAGCCGAGTCGTCACACCCTGCCGAACCGCCGGATCGTCACAACAGTCACGTCCGACCAGGGCACTTCAACAAGATCCTGTTACGAGCTCATAGTGAGCGTTTCGTTCGCTTGTCAGGTAGTTCGTGATGGTTTCTAGGGGCCAGGCATGAGCATCGGCCCAAGCGATCCGCCGGAAAGATGGCTTCTGCGGCAATCAGGAGACCAGTCATGCGCCGGTTTCCATACAAGAGCTCCTGTCTCATTTAGAAATCCAGCGGTTCACGCCAGATTGAAGGAGTCAGCCCCTCATGTCAGGCACTGAGACCCGCTACCTGCGCTTCGTGGCCCTGGGCGACAGTCACACCGAAGGGGTGGGCGACGGCGACGATCTGACGGGCCTGCGCGGGTGGGCCGACCGGCTCGCCGAGCACCTGGCTCGCCACAGCCCGCAGCTCCGGTACGCCAATCTCGCCCTTCGGGGCCGTCTGGCCGGGCAGGTCCACGCGGAGCAGTTGCCCGCGGCGCTTGCGCTGCGGCCGGACTTCGCGACGGTCGTGGCCGGAGTCAACGACATGCTGCGCCCCCGCTTCGATCCGGATGAGGTGGCCGCGCATCTGAGGGCGATGTTCGCCGCGCTCACCGGCCAGGGGACGCGCGTGGCGACGCTCACCATTCCCGACATCGCGCGCGTCACTCCACTGGCCCGTCCGCTCCGGCCGCGTCTCGAGGCGCTGAACCACCGCGTTCGCGCGGCGGCGCACCGGCATGGTGTCGTCGTCGCCGACGTCACCCTGTATCCGGTGGCCACGGATCCACGCCTGTGGAGTCAGGACCGCCTCCACTCGAGCCCACTCGGCCACCAGCGGATCGCGACGGCGCTCGCTCACTCGCTCAACCTGCCAGACACTGACGACTCCTGGACGCACCCGTTGCCCGTCCTGCCTGTTGGTCGGGCACGATTCTTGCGTGCCGCGTCAGCCGAGGTGCGCTGGGTCGCCGGATTCCTAGGTCCGTGGATCGGCAGGCGCGCGCGTGGGCGTTCCTCCGGAGACGGTCGCGTGGCCAAACGCCCGGACCTCCTGTCCGTCGGCAGCTCCGGCCCACACTTCGGCCGTGCCTTCCAGCGTGGACAAGAGCCCTCCGTCGACCTGGCAGACGCCTCTGAGTAGCGAGATCCGCTTGTCCGAGCATGAGTAGCGGTCGGTTGGCTTTATTCACGGGTCGTGGGCTCTGGCACAGATCTTGGGGAGCGGTCGCGGAGTGTCACCGGGGCAACAGCATGAGTTGGGTCAGCTGTAGGGCGGTTTGCCGGGACAGTCTGAATTTTCCGGGCACTCTCGCGAGCGGTGCTGGCATCGTATGAATCATGGCAGCGATAGACGACACATCCGAACCCGACAGCCGTGTCCGCAGCGCATATCCGCCCCTGGTGGAGGCAGCGTGGCTTTATCAGGCGGATCAGGTGTGTCCGGAAGACCTGCCGATGACCGCTGCCCAGGCACTCGCAATGAGATCGTTTCATCTTGAACTCGCAGGTCGGGTCTCTGGCGTGGGTGGAGATTGACTCGCTCGTGCTGGTCTAGGACGTGATCATTAGCAGGTGATCGTCTGTCACGGGCCGGTTAGCGGGTTCTGGGGTGGTCCGCTTGAGGCGTCTCGTAGGTTCCGCAACGGGAGGGAGGCGCATGGTGGACGTGCTGACGTGGACGATCGAGCGGCGGATGCGACTGACTGAACGGGCCGAGCTGCTGCGCAAGGAGCTGGCGGAGGTTGACGCCGAGCTGGGCCGGCTGGAGGCGGCCGAGGTGGTGTTCGGGCAGTGGGCCGAGGCGACGGACGGGGGACGGCGGCCGTCGGGCATCGTGGAGCCGGAGCCGGAGCCGGAGCCGGAGCCGGAGCCGGAGCCGGAGCGTGTCGCGGCTGGGCCGGGTGCGGGCGGGATGCGGTTGGTGCCGGGCCGTGTCGAGGGGATGGGGCTGGTGTCCCTGACCTCGGAGTCAAGCGCCGAACACGGCGAATGGCCGAGCGGATCAGCTCGCGCTATCCGCAGCATGGGCGGACGGGTTGTCCTTGCGAAAACCATTGGTGCCCGGCTTGCTCCTCTGATGGGCTGACGTCCCGCCGTGAGTCTGCTGTGTGACGGAGGTAGTGGTTGTGACGGAATATGACGTGCTTGCCGAGGTGTACGAATGGCTCATCTCGGATGCAAAGTTACCTCCCGCCGAGTTCGCTGCGTCGTTCGATGACGTCCTCAGTCTCCTGCCGTCGAACGCTCACGTCCTCGACTGTTCGTGCGGAACCGGACAGTTGGCGGTTGGCCTCGCCGGTCGTGGCATGCAGGTTGTCGCAACCGACGCCAGCGAAGCGATGGTTCGCCGGACTGCAAAGCTGTCTGAAAAGTTCGGGGCCTCCGTCCGGGCCGTGCGGGCGAACTGGGAAGAGTTGCCCGATCATTTCGAGGACGACACGTTCGACATGGTGTTCTGCGTTGGCAACTCGCTTCACCATGCCGCGGGCGCGACAGGCAGGGGTGCTGCTCTGGAGTCGATGTCACGCCTTCTGCGCCCTGGCGGGCGCTTGGTGCTCACATCCCGCACCTGGGAAGTCGTGAGGGCCAGAGGTTCCCGGCTGGACATCAGGGACCGACTCGTCCGACGAAACGGTCGCGATGCCGTCGTGGTCTACCGCTGGGAGATTGCGCCGCATTGGGAGGATGAGCACCACATCGAGATTGCGATCGCCCAAGTTGATGCGACTGGGCTGGTTCTTGTCCGCTCGGAACTGCTGTCCTGCTGGCCCTACCGGTACGAGGAACTCGAAGTCGAGCTGCACCGGGTCGGACTCCGGACAGAAGTGAGCACGTTCGATCTCGAGGCCGAGAACTACATGGTGGTCGCGAGCAAGGTATAGACACCGGGCTCTCAGTCCCCGGCAGGACCGCGCGGTTGCTCGCAGGACGCTTGCGCCCTCTCATAGGTGCGGGTTCAGGCGGTCAAAGGATGTCGTCGAACGTGACCGTGCCGCCCAGTTCCACCAGGCGGCGTAGTACGGGCGGGCGTCACGCAGCACGTACGCGACGGCGTCGAACAGCATCCGGGCCCGTCCAGCCCTCCCCCAGGACCTCGCCGCTCAGGGCCTCCGATGCCGTCCATCACCCCCGAAAGCGAAGGGGCCCACCGACACCGTCGGCGGAAACGTCAGCGGTTCCGAAAGGAGACCGTGCTGATCGCGGACGGCGCCCTGATCCCTACCCGTGACCATTGCTGGAGGCGATACCGCGCATCCGCGGGGTCCACGGGCGCTCGAGGCACCGGCCGGGCCGGCTGTTCGGGGACCGCGGCTACGACTACGACAAGTACCGCCGCCTCCTGCGGCCCGCGGCATCACACCGAAGATCGCCCGTAAGGGCACAACCCATGGCTCCGGTCTGGGCAGGACCCGCTGGGTCGTCAAGCGAACCGTCGCCTGGCTCCACCACTTCAAGCGCCTCCGGATCCGCTGCGAGATACGTGCCGACCTCCACCTCGGCCTGCTTCAACTCGCTGGCAGCATCATCTGTTTGAGACGACTCCGAACCTCATTCTGAAACGATCAGTTAGTGCTGTGACCGCGAAGGTTCACCGGGTCTGGGCCTTCCGCCGGCGCTGACGATCTCGGAGTATCGAAGAATGGGGAATCGGGGGGATCTGGCCGAGGCATTCCGGGCGGAGGTGGGCGTTGAGTTCGCGTTCCTGGTTGAGGACGCCGGCTTTTCGGGACCGGAGCAGACTGACAATGGGCTTCTCTTCCACAGCGTTGGCCTGGACGTGGAGGTCTGGTTCCTGGACGGGCACGAGCCCGTGGTGACGACGCTGGTCGCCCCGGTTGCATCGGATGGCCTGAGGGCCAGGGGAGTATGGCTGGACGAGTTGTATGTCGCGAGCGGATGCGGTCCCGCTCAAGACGTTCCTGGCTCGGCCCCGACCTGGCGAGCCACGCTTAAGCGAGTCCATCAGCATGCCGCTGCGCTGCGTCGACTCATGCCGCAGTTGCTCACCGCTGAGGGTGCACAGCTCATCGCCCGCTGTCGCCAGGGCTGAACCGCGGCGACCAGATCCTCACGCGGCCGTAGCTGCAGGCCGTCCTCCCCAGCGGATGCCCTTCTCGCTGCGGATGCGGGGCGCGTTCCTTGCGTTCGGCGGCCAGGACGTCGCGGTGGCGTGCGTTGGCGTTGCGCCAACGCAGGTAGGCGTGCAAGACCCGGGTCTGCACGGTGTGGTTGGGATAGTTCAAGTTTGACCGTGTTCTACGTGGTGAGGCGGACGAGTCGTTTGTAGCAGCACAGGGCGGCTGCCAGTCCGAGAAAGGCCAGGTAGTTTCGGGGATCGCGTTCGTAGCGAGGGCTCAGACGTCGGTAGCCGGATAGCCAGGACATCGTCCGCTCGATGACCCAGCGGCGGCGGCCCAATCGTTCGCTTGACTCGATGCCTTTGCGCGCGATCCGTACTCCGATGCGTTTGCCACGTAACCATTTCCGCAGATCGGCGCGGAAGATACATCGCCCCCGGGCCAAACCGGGCGTTCCCCGCTCTGAGCAACAAGTGGTGTCAGCTCCAACGTACAAAACCACGCCCGCCGGAGCGGACCTGCTCGCCCGCCCCCGGAGACCGCGACGGCGCTGGAAGTGCTACTCGCCGTCGGCTGACCCGGCGCAGGTGCTCACCAGAGCGCGGATCGCCGGTGCGGGCAACGCCGGGTTGGCGGCCGCGTGGTGGACCAGCTTCTCGTCGTCGAGGAGGTCCGCCAGCCGGGACGACGGAAGGTTCGGGTGGCGTGCGAACGCGGCCCGGGCGGCGAGGTCGGGGTCCCGGGTGAGCCGCTCCACGGCTGCTGGCGGGACCTTGGGGTCGCGGGCGGCCAGCGCCCGGACGGCGGGATCCTCGTCGTAGGCGTGGACGGCCAGTCCGTCGATGGGGAAGTGCGGGCGGGTGAGGAGGCGGTCGCGCTGATGGCCGGTGTACTCGAGGAAGCTGCGCAGGAGCAGGGCCGCCGGGGCGTCCGGGTGGTTCTGGGCCAGCAGGACGCGTACGCCCAGGTCGTCGTCGACGGCCAGCCGGGCCACCAGGTCGGCCGGCAGGGTGTGCACCCGCGCGGCCTTTCTGCGCAGCATCGGGTGACCGGACAGCGCGTCTCGGCGCACGGCCTCGGGATCCGGGGGCGTCAACGGCTCGGGACAGAACAGGAAGAGCCCGTCCAAGGGAACCGCGTAGTCGATTCCGGCCCGCTCCTCCTCGCTCCACGCGGGGTGCACGGAAACCGCCAGCCGCACGCCCGGGTCGGGATCCGTAGCGAGGGCTTGCCGCTCCGCAGGACTGAGGTCCGGGTGGCGAGCGATCGCCCTGCGCACGTCCGGCACGGGGTCGGCGGCGAGGGTGCGGCACTCGGCGGGGCCGAGGTCGGTGCGGCCGGCGATCTCGGCACGGATCTCCGGGTCCGGATCGGCAGCCAGGAGCCTCACCACGTCGGGCGGCAGGGTCGGATTCCCGGCAATCATCGATCGCTCCTGCGGGCCGGCCGGCGCGGTGAGGACCGAGTCCACGACCGCCCTGCTGAGTGCCCGGTGCATCAGGATGTCGGTGCGGCCGTGACACGGTCTGTCGGGCAGGACGCTCTCGACCCACACCGGGTCCTCGTGGCGCAGATGCCTCTGGGCCCTCGACCGGACCTCGTCGTCGGGGTCCGTCAGCAGCGCGGCCCGTGTCTCGGCGGGCAGCCACGTCCACATGCCGACGCCCCAGGCGCGGACCTTCGGGTCCGGGTGCGTGGGCATGGACCGGCGCAGTCTGAGCGAGAACTGCCGGTAGAGGGAACCGCCGAGAAGCTCCTGCTCGTAGTTGTTGATCATGTGCACGACGGCGTCGTCGGGCAACGGCGGCCCGTCGTACTCCGGCCCGGGTCCCTCGGCGAGGTGGGCGCGGACGAACCAGTGCGGATCGTCCAGGAGCTGTGCCCGCTGGGCCGGATCGACATGGGGGTTGCGGGCGAAGAAGCTGCGGGTGCGATGGTCGGGGTGCGCGATCACGGCGTCGACGACCGCCGACGGCAGGACCCGGTCCCGGCACAGCACCATCCGTACGGCGAGCGGAGCCTGGGCCAGCAGGTGCAGCAGGACCTCCGGCGGAGCGGCGGGATTCAGCGCTAGCCCGGCGAGCCGCCGGGTGGGCAGGTCGGCGTCCTGCCAGATCTCGTCAGGTGTCGGCACGCCTCGAACCCCCAAGAAAGTCCACGGAATGGGCCCCTGACACAGGACAGGGGCCCATGACCCTAGCCGCTCACTGCTGCCCTACGGGTGTCGGACTGCGATCGTGACGACGCTGCCTCTCGCTCGAAGCCTGCGTTCTCCAGACCGCGAACGGAGGCCGGGTTCGACAACTCCAGCGTGGCCACCACGGTGCGAACACTAGGCGCGGTGACGACCCCCGCCTCTGCGGCCATCGTCGACCGCCTCACCTTCGGCGGCAACATCATCAAGACCGGCACTGACTCCTACCGCCTCGCCACAACCCGGCCGCCCGGGCCGAACGCCAATCAGCCGGCTGAACTGAAACGGCCCAGCACTCACTAGGCACCGCCGCAGAATCCGAAGACACGAGCGACCCACTGATTCAACCGGGCCTCGAAGTCCGACGCTGAGGCTATGTCCGATACCGGGAGGGATCCCGCGTCGTCGAGGCTGGCGACGAAGTTCACGTCGGCCCAGCCACCCCGGAACAGCACAACCGACAGCTCGGCCTCTCCCGGACCAGAGATACCCAAGCCGACCGAGTCGGGGTCGTGCACCCGAGCCCTGTCGGTCTCCAGAGGCTGCGGCCACAACGCCTCGGCATCCCTCCAGGTCACCTGGCTCACTGCGAGGCCGGCCGACCTCCAGCCCACCGTCCGGCCAGCCAGAACCGCAGCCGCCTCATCAAGATCAACAACCCTGTCCATGAGGGGATCATCCCGCGTGGACGAACTCGGCGGTTCGGGTATCGAAGGTGATGTCGGCCCCCATGCGTTCCAGCACACCGACGAAGTCACTGCGCCCGAACCCCGGATACAGGTTCTCGACCATGATCTCGCCCTGCTCGGCGAGCAGCGCGGCCACCGCCCAGACCGCTGCCTGACTGCACGCTGACGTCGGTCGCCGTCAGCCGGCAGGGCTCCACCGTCACCCGGTGAGCGTCCACACGGACGAGGGCGCCGAACTCGCTCAGCATCTCCACACCCCGGCTGGCCTCGCCGCCGAAGCGACCGTGTGCGCCCAACTACTGCAAACCGTGGACCGCGCCGACAACCTGGTCCTGAAGGAGCGACTCCGGGACTGGTCCAAGTAACTCTGCCAGCGCTGAGACCGACGGCGGTGAAACCGAGAGGCGCATACTTCAGGCCTGCTGAGGCGCTCATCGGCTACCGGTGGAGGGCAAGTTCTAGTACTCCAGCTGTAGATTGTGATCTTGCTAGTGGTGAGGCTGAGTGCCTGGTGTTGGCCTGCGAGGTCTCGACCTTGAGCGAGCAGATCTGTGGGAGTGGTCGCTGTCTCCGTCAGGTACGGGACACGTCGGCCGAGTTGTGGCGCCGGTAGTAGCGAGCGACGCGGGTCCGGTTGCCGCAGCGGGTGGGGGAGCACCAGCGACGGCGAGGGTGTGACGACAGGAAAACCATGACGCAGTCGTCGGCCTCGCATTCCTTGAGCCTGCCGATCGCGGGGGCGCTGAGCAGCTCGGCAGCAGCCTCGGCCAGCAGTGCGGCGAGGCGGGTGCCGAGGGGGCCGGTGCGGCGGGAGATGGCGGTGACCGCGGTGCCGTCCCAGCCGAGTTCGCGTACAGGTGGTGCCCCACGCTGGGCCTCGGTGAGTCCGCGCAGGGCGGACCCGGGGGGTTCGGTTCCGTTCAGCAATGCCCGGACGGCGGCTTCGGTGTGTGCTCGGACGGCCTGGACGGGGGCGAGGTCGGCCTGGGTCGGTGCGGTGTCCCGGACCTCTCCCTGGAGGCGGTCCCTCTCCAGGGTCAGCCAGTCGGACAACTGCCGCGGGGTAGCGAGTAGATCCATGCGCTCGTAGGCGCCCACCGGGCAGGTGTTGACCAGATCTAGAGCCAGAGCCTCACCGGTCAGCGGTGCACTGTCAGCCATGGCCTAATGCTACATCGCGCGCTTGACGCGTTAGTCACAGCGAGGCTAGGACTAATGCATCTTTGCGCCCAGGAGGCATGTGACATGACGTCCGCGACACCGCCCCGCATCGCTGTTCCGGCCCCGACCGTCCACCGGTTCGTCGAGGTCGATCAGGTGGAGGTCTTCTACCGGGAGTCCCTGCCCGAGCGTCCCGACGCCCCGGTGGTGCTGCTCCTGCACGGCTTTCCCTCCGCCTCGCACCAGTTCCGCCGCCTCATCGACGCCCTCGGCCGCCACTACCGGCTCATCGCCCCCGACTACCCGGGCTTCGGACACACCCGCGCCCCGGACGGGTTCACCTACTCCTTCGAGCGGCTCGCGGATGTCGTCGAGCGCTTCACCGAGCGCCTGGGCCTGACCCGTTTCGCGATGTACCTCTTCGACTTCGGCGCCCCTGTCGGCTTCCGCCTGGCGCTCCGCCGCCCGGATCGTGTTGCGGGCCTGATCGTGCAGAACGGCAACGCGTACACCGAGGGGCTGTCGGCAGCAGCCCGCGAGTTCACCGCCCTGACCCCCGACACCCCCGGCGCCGAGCAGGCTGTCCTCGATCTGTTCACCCTGGACGCCACCCGCGCCCAGTATGAGGGCGGCACCGTCGACCCCGAACTGATCGCCCCCGAGGGCTGGCTGCTCGACCAGCACTTTCTCGACCTGCCCGGCCGCAAGCAGGCGCAGCGCGCGCTTGCCTACGACTACAAGAGCAACATCGCCGCCTACCCCGAATGGCAGGCGTGGCTACGAAAGCACAGGCCACCGGCTTTGATCACCTGGGGCAGCCGCGACCCGTTCTTCCCCGAACCCGGCGCGCTTGCCTACCTCTCCGATCTGCCGGACGCCGAACTCCACCTGTTCGACACCGGTCACTTCGCCCTGGAGGACCACTTGCCCGAAATCGCCCTACTGATCGCCGACTTCCTCACCCGCACCTGGGCCTGACTGGCCCGTTCGCACTCGTCGTACCGCCGGGGCCGAGGCGTGGGCAGCCGAGGCGACGGCGACCCAGCGGGGCAATTTCGATGCTCAGCCGGGCGACTCAAACGCTCACGGGCCTACTCGGACGCTCAGTCACAGGTGGCGCGGTGCGGAGACGGGTGCGGTTACCGTTGATCATCGTGAGTTGTGTGGACTGACGAAAAGACGGTGGCCGCAGGTCACCGCATAGATCCCGCCCGTTGGCGGGCGGCGTTCGAGGTGGCCATGAGCCGGATCGCGGGTCGGTTCGCCCGCTACGAACCCCGCCTGCGGGCCGGACGGTTGGTGCTGGGCCTGCTGTCGGCCTGCCGCGCAAGAACTGCTGGACGATCGCGGAGTGGGCCGGGGAGGCCAGCCCGCACGGCATGCAGCACCTGCTGTGCCGGGCCTCCTGGGATGCAGACGCCGTCCGCGACGATGTCCGCGAGTAGGTCGTCGAGCACCTCCACGCCGAGGAAGCGGTGCTGGTCGTCGACGAGACCGGCGACCTGAAGAAGGGCACTCATACCGTCGGGGTCCAGCGCCAGTACACCGGCACCGCCGGGAGGATCGAGAACTCCCGGGTCGCCGTCTACCTCGTCTACGCGGGCGAGCGGGGACACGCGGCGGTGGACCGCGAGCTGTACATCCCGCGCTCCTGGACATGCGACCCGGACCGCTGCCGGGCAGCAGGCCTCGGCGAAGTCACCGTCTTCGCGACCAAGCCCGAACTGGCCCGCACGATGATCGAACGGTTCCTGGACGCCGGACACCGCGTGGACTGGGTCACCGGTGACGAGGTCTACGGCGACAACCCGAAACTCCGCACGGCTCTGGAGGAACGCGGCATCGGGTATGTCCTCGCGGTGGCCTGTTCGGCCGAAGTGCCCACCAATGCGGGCACCTTCCGCGCCAACGCGCTGGTGAAGAAGGTTCCGAAGCGGGCCTGGCAGAAGCTCTCAGCCGGACGCGGTGCGAAGGGACAGCGGTTCTACGACTGGGCCGTCATCGACCTTGCCGACTCAGTGCCGGGCAGGCGTCAGCTGCTGATCCGCCGCAACCGCACCACCGGCGAACTCGCCTACTACCGCTGTCATTCCACCGAGCCGGTCCCCTGGCCGCCCTAGTCAGGGTCGCCGGCTTCAGGTGGCGGGTGGAGGAGATCTTCCAGACCGGGAAGGGGCTGGCGGGACTCGACGAGCACCAGGTCCGCCGCTACCCCTCCTGGGCCCGCTGGGTCACCCTGGCGATGCTTGCCCACGCCTTCCTCGCGGTCGTCCGCGCAGACGAACACGCCCACCGTCCCGGGCCAGCCGACCTGGTCCCGCTGTCCTGCAATGAGATCCAGCGCCTGTTCATCACGGTTATCGTCCAGCCGCTGCACGACATGGCCCACCGACTCTGCTGGTCCGACTGGCGGCGCCGCCATCAGGCCCGATCCCGCACCAGTCATTACCGGCGACAAGCCGCATGCCAGACATGAAGATCACGATCTACAGCTGGAGTACTAGCCGTACAACCAGCTGTCGTAAGGCGCAGCGTCCACGAGTTGGTAGAGCCCAGCAGCGGCAGCTCCGAGGACCAGGAGAAACAGCCCGCAGCGCAGGAACGCCGGACCCACAATGGTGACCGAGTCGGACTGGCCCGTGAGGGTGCGCCAGTCCCGCACGCGTCGGATGTCTCCCGCGCTGGCCAACCAGAAGCCGGCACCGGTCACCAAAAAGATCACACCGAACAGGCCGACACCACTGACGACGGACAGGAAATCTCGTCGGTTGCTGTGGCCACTGATGGTCAAAGTCACCGCCACGAGGGGCACCACGCTCAGCAGGCCGAAGGTCACGCCTCGCCGCGCAACTTCCGCTGGCCGCAGTCGCGGCAGCATCACGCCGTCTTGGTCCAAAGCCATGGCCAGCACCCTAGCCCGCCCGGCCTGAACAGCCACAACTCGACCACATGGTGCCCCCGCCCAATGGCTTCCCCCCGGCCGGTGCGCACTGCCGCTATGCCTGTCCACGCCGTGGATAAGTTGCGGGGTAACGCGTCACCTTGTTAGTTGTTGTCCACTTTTCCATGACTCTCGGATGTAGCGTCCATGTATGTCGCTCCTGTGTGATGTTGACACGCTGACAGCCTGTCAGGCCTTGCGGGGGCTGGGGTGTGGCGTCTTCCCGCCGGGTCCGCCACCTCGAAGGGGATTGGGTGGTCACCCGAAAGTGAGTAACAGCAGGCTGGTGGCCGAGCCCTCGAGGTCTGGACTGGAGAGCCCGTCTGTCAGGGTGGGACGCCCCTGGTGACTCCGCTCCTGCTGTGAGGGGTGAAGCCGGTTGTGCGGGGCGTTGGGGTGTGGCTGGGGTCCGGTGGTTGGAGGTGCAGGTTCCGCTGCTTCACCGGGGCCCAGCTACGGGGCCTAGGGTGTGTATCGGAAGTGGATCTTGAACGTGAGGTGATCTTGGTTGGTGGCACGTGGAGATCTGACGGACGCGCAATGGGCGGTGCTGGAACCGCTGTTGCCGAACGGTAAGAAGCTCGGACGGCCGCCGACGTGGGCCAGGCGGCAGCTGATCGACGGCATACGGTTCAGGGTCCGCACCGGCATTCCGTGGCGGGACTTGCCCAGGGCGTAAGGGCCGTGGGGCCGGGCGTACGGATTCTTTGAAGCACTTTTCCAAGGCGTCCTGCGTCAGGCCTGCGTCGGTCACCTGGTAGCGGTCGGGCTCGTAGCGGTCACCACGAGTCCATGCGTTGAGGAACACCGTGGCCAGCGCCACGTTCAGGCCTGATGAGGACGGAGGCTCGGCGCCGTCGACTGTGCCCGGCCTGGCGTACCGGACGAGCCCGAAGTCAAGCAACCGGTTGCAGGCGTCTTCGTACGAGTCCCGGCGAAGCCGGAGGTAGGGCCCCATCGGTGATGCGTGCGCTCGCGTCAGCGCCGACGCTCAGGGGCGGCGACGTGGGCACTCCTGCGCGGGAATCCAACCCGGCGGAAGCCACGTTACGACTGGTCAACGAATTCCGTCGAGCTCGTAAAAGGATCTTGTTGAGGTGTCCTGGTCGGGCGTGACAGGTGGGCTGGTGCAACCGCTCGTGGCCCCTTCCGCATCGACTTCACCAGGCAGGATTCCGCTGGGTGTCCTGCCCGGTCCCGATCCCACCGCATGAACCAGGCATCATGATCCGGGCTCCCCGGCGTGCTTGGCGCACTGCGGGAAGCACGGAGAGCTCGACTCTGGCAGCCAATGCCAGGTGGAGGACGGAGGCAGATCGTGCAAGCAGACGGGGATTCGCTGGACTGGGCGAGGGCTTGGCTATGCGTTACCTTCACCCGCGCTCTCGGCCCCGAGGAGGTGTTCGCCCGGTACGGGGCCGACCCGAACCAGGCACGTCTGCTCGACTGGGACACGGCCTCGGACTTGGTCTCGGGCGAATCAGGTGACGGGACGGTCTCGCTGCTGCGGGCCGGCAGGATCGGTGAATGGGCCTTCTGCGTTGCGGAGGACGGCAGCATCGGCTTTGGGGAGGAATCGCTCGCGGAGTTGTCTCGGGGAACTGAGACGTACAGCGTGGCGACTACCGAAGGAATCGACGTCTTCCAGTACTGGCGCGACGGAGAGTGCGTCGAGTACTTCGAGCCCGGGATGCAGCACAGCCGGTCCGAACCGTTCGGCCCCTGGTGGGATCGGGTGGAGGAGGCGCTCGCCGCACACGAAGGCGAGGGCGCCGGGATGGCTCCAGTGGTGGCCCTCGTACTCGAGCACCTCGGCATCACCCTGGACGACGCAGCGCTCGCCGGGCCCTGGCCCAGCCTGACGCTCGCCGAGGACGACGCACCAGCGGCATCGCTGGGCGATAACTACGCGGGCGAGGGACCGGTTCCGCCCGGGACCGTCCTGGATTTCGGCCCGTCAAATGGACTGTCCTGAATGGCAGGATCGCCCTCGCCGTCCTGGGCCACGACGAGGCCAGGCCAACGCGGATCAGCCCGGAGAGCTCGTGACGCGATCATGATCTGGCATTCTTGAGTCGCCTCCGGCAGAAAATGCTGCGGGCCAACGCGAGGAATGCGCCGCAGGGTGCCACCTGCGATCTGGACGGCGTCAGGTCCCAGGAGCGCAAGTGGCTGCACGCGGGATGAGATTAATGGAGTGATCCGCATAGGACTGGAGCGACGCCTCGTCCAGCACTGTGCCCGCCTCCATTTCTTCGCGCCGCCGGACGGATTCGCTGTTGAAGACGGCGTACATGTCCATCACCTGCAGACAAGCCTTCTGCCGTTCCTGGCGGACCTCCGCGTGCCCTCGTTGGAGTTGCTCGCCCAGATCGAGGATGCGTGGCGCGAGGGCGGTCGCACCGGCCCAATGATCGGTGTCTCCTCCCTGCGGGGCGGGGACGTGGCCTTCCCGAGTACCACGGACGTGGGTGAGCTGGTCGACTGGGTACGGCCCGTCGGCAGGATCACTGCCCCTATGTCTGTCCATGCGCCCTGTTTCCGCAGTTCAGCCCTGATCGTCAGACCCTCCCCATAGCGTTATAAGTGAGCCCCGTCCGTCTCCGGTCACCCGATGGTCGGACGTTCCAGTGCCACCTTCGGCAGGTGTCGGGCCAGTGGGGCGGGCAGCCACCAGGCGCGGGTGCCGAAGAGTTGCATCACGGCCGGGACGATCAGGCAGCGGATCACCACGGCGTCGAGGAAGACGGCGACTGCGAGGCCGAGACCGAACTGCTGGAGCATGCGATCGGGGCTGAGTACGAAGGCGGCGAAGACCACGATCATGATGGCCGCCGCGGCTGTGATGACCTTGCCCGTGGTTGCCAGGCCCTCACGGACCGCGAGCGAGTGGTCGTGTGTCGCCTCCCATTCCTCATGGATGCGGGAGATGAGGAACACCTCGTAGTCCATGGAGAGCCCGAAGACGATCGCGAAGATCATCACAGGGATGAACGCCTCGACCGGCCCCGGCTGCACACCGAACGAGCCGTGCTGGAAGACCAGGGTGATCACGCCGAGCGCGGCGGCGATCGACAGGAGGTTGAGCAGGGCGGCCTTGAGGGGGATCAGGACGGAACGGAAGACCAGCATGAGCAGCAGCGCGGACAGACCGACGACGATGGCGACGAAGAGCGGTATCCGGGCCGAGACGGAGTCGGCGAAGTCCTGGGCGGCCGCGGTGGGCCCGCCGACCAGGTAGTCGGCGCCGGTGCGTTCGGCGAGCCGGGGCAGGACATCGTCGCGCAGGGTGTGAACGAGGGCGGCGGTGCTCGCGTCCTGTGGTGAGGTCGTGGGAAAGGCGATGACGGTGAACACGGTGCCGTCCGTGGAAGGCAGCGGTGGTGTGGCGGCGGCGATGCCCTCGGTAGCGGTCAGGGTGGTCCGCAGTTGCTCGGCGGCATCGGTGTCGCCCCGGCTGACTGCGAGCAGGGGACCGTTGAAGCCGGCTCCGAAGCCCTCGGCCAGCAGGTCGTAGGCCCTGCGGCTGGTGGACGATGCAGGGTCGTTGCCCGCGTCGGCGAAGCCGAGGCGCATGCCTAGAGCCGGGGCGGACAGGGCCAGGAGGGCCATGACGGCCGTCAGCAGGGCGGGCAGAGGGCGCCGCTGCACGCCGGAGGCCAGCCGCCGCCAGCGCCCGCCCTTTTCCCTGCCCTTGGCTTGGGCCTTGGCGGAGCGCGTGAGTACGTGCCGCTGCATGCGGTCGCCGAAGAGCGCGAGGAGAGCGGGCAGCAGAGTCAGCGAGGTGGCCATGGTGACCAGGACGGTCAGCGCGACGGCGACGGCCACCCCCTGGAGGGAGCCGAGGCCCAGGGCGACCAGGCCGAGCAGGGCGATGATGACGGTGCACCCGGCGAAGAAAACCGTACGGCCCGCGGCATCCAGGGCGGTCCGGGTGGCGGTCTGCCGGTCCGCGCCCCGGGTGAGTTCGTGCCGGTAGCGGTGGAAGATCAGCAGCGCGTAGTCGACGCCGACACCGAGGCCGACCAGCATCATGATCGGCGGAGTGAAGTCGGCGACGGTGACGACGTGGGAGGCCAGCATGATCAGACCGATCGCGCCGCCGACCGCGAACAGCGCGGTGACCAGCGGCAGCGCGGCAGCCACCACCGATCCGAAGAGCAGTACGAGGATGACCAGGGCGGCGAGCATGCCCGCGCCTTCGGCGCCCCCGCCGCTCTCCTCCTCGGCTGCGCGCACCGCGTCCCCGCCGAGCTCGACCCGCAGTCCGTCCTGGCCGGCCGACTTGGCGGTGTCGACGATCCGCACGACGTCCTCTTCGGGGACGTCCTCGGCCTTGGCGTCCAAGACGACGGTGGCATAGCCGATGGTGCCGTCATCGGAGACGGCGGAGGCGTCCGCGTAGGGGCTGCGGACGTCGGCGACACCGGGCAGGCCGCGCACCCGGTCGAGGGTCCGCACGATGGCCGGGCGATCACCGCTCAGTCCGTTGCTGTTCTGGAAGACGATCTGGACACTGCCGCCCGCCTGCGCGGAGCCGTGCCGCTTCAACAGGTCAGCGGTGGCCTGGGAGTCGGTGCCGGGCAGGGTGAAGTCGTTGCGGTAGGCGCTGCCCGCGCTCTGGGCACCGACGGCGAGGACCGCGACGGCGAGGATCCATAGGAGCAGAGCGGTCCAACGGTGGCGCTGGGACCACAGGGCCAGACGTCCGAAGATACCCGCCCGGTCGGTGGTGGGACCGGTAATCGCGATCATGTCGCGTGCTGGTGACATGGCTTTCACCGGCCTCGGTGGTGGGAGCGGTGGTTCTGCTCGGTGCGGCGGACGGCGATGACCGCACCGAGCACGGCGCAGATCAACGGCACGGCGACGAAGGCGGCCAGCAGCACGCCGCCGGTGCCGGCCACGTCGAGCGCGCGGCCGAGTACGAAGGCGGAGAAGGCGCCCACGGTCTCGGTCAACAGGAAACCGGCGGCGCCGCCGGCGAGGAGGCCGACGAGGGCGGCCGGGGCCTTGGCGTAAGGCGGGTGGGCAGGGGAGCGTGTACTCATGTCTCGCAGGGTCCGGCTGCGGCATGCCACGGCGCATCGGCCTGCAGCGGGCACCTGCCTACCCCGCCGGTTGCGGTCTCGGCGCCCGGCCTACACCGCTGGTCGGTTGTCCGCCGCCGCGTTCCGGCTCTACCGGTGGTGGCCGACCGGCTATGCCGGTGGTGGCCGACCGTTCAGCCAGCCCGGGCGAACCATGCCGGACTCGTATGCCATGACCACCAGTTGGGAACGGTCACGGGCGCCCACTTTGGTC
Organism: Streptomyces sp. NPDC012466; assembly: GCF_042955215.1. NCBI lineage: Bacteria > Bacillati > Actinomycetota > Actinomycetes > Kitasatosporales > Streptomycetaceae > Streptomyces > Streptomyces sp. NPDC012466. Next base: position 678,297 of record NZ_JBIBEQ010000004.1, read on the forward strand.
ATGATGCGGCTGACGTGGGTCTTGGCCGTGGCAGGGCTGAGGACGAGGCGGGCCGCGATCTCGTCGTTGGTCAGGCCGGCGGCGACCAGCTCCATGACCTCCCGCTCGCGGTCGGTGAGGGCCTTGAGGCGCGGACCGGGCTCAGGTGCCTGGACCCGTACGGCGAACTCCGCGATCAGCCGGCGTGTGACGGAGGGGCTGATCAGCGCGTCGCCACGCGCCGCCACCCGTACGGCGTGCACCAGTTCCTCCGGCTCGGTGTCCTTGACCAGGAAGCCGGTGGCACCGGCGCGCAGCGCGCCGTACACGTAGTCGTCGAGGTCGAAGGTGGTCAGGATGACCACCGTGACGTCGGCGAGACGAGGATCACCGGCGATCTGCCGGGTCGCCTGAAGACCGTCGACGCCCGGCATGCGGATGTCCATGAGCACCACATCGGGACGCAGCGTGTGGCAGGAGGTCACGGCCTGCTCGCCGTCGCCCGCCTCACCGACCACCTCGAAGTCGTCCTCGTCCTCGAGGATCGAACGGAACCCGGCACGCACCAGGCGCTGGTCGTCCGCCAGAAGAATCTTGATCACGGCCTGACTCATGACGGGGAACGCGCTCCGTTCGTAGAGGAGTTCGTGCAGGGAATCCGGCCCCGTACGGTGAATCCGCCGTCCGGCCCGGGCCCCGCGGTCAGTTCGCCGCCCAGCGCATGGGCCCGCTCGCGCATCCCGCGGATGCCGTTGCCCGGCGTTCCGCCGTCCGCGACCGCCGGTCCCTGCCCGTTGTCGGTGACCTCGACCGTTACCTGACGCGCCTCGCGATGGATGCCGACGGTGACGACTGTCGCGTGGGCGTGGCGGCTCGCGTTGGTGAGCGACTCCTGAATGATGCGGTACGTGGCCAGGTCCACCTCGGTGGGCAACTGCTCCCGCTCGCCGCTGAACCGCACACGGACGTCAAGTCCGGCGAGCCGTGCGGATGCCACCAGCTCGCCGAGACGGTCCAGTCCAGCCGTGGGCGCGACGGGCGCCTGCTCGTCGACCTGCCGCAGCACCCCGAGAGTCGCCCGCAGCTCCCGCAGGGCGTCCCGGCTGGTGCTTTTGATCGCTCCCAGCGCGTCCTGCGCGCTCTGTGCACCCTTGGCCGGGTTCTTGCGCAGGCGGCGCAGGGCAGCGCCGGACTGGACGTTGATGAGCGAGAGGTGATGGCCCACGACATCATGCAGTTCACGTGCGATGCGCAGCCGCTCCTCAGTCGCGGCGCGCTCCTCGCTCTCCCGGGCGAGGGCCAGGCGGTTGTGTCGCACCCAGCCGAGTGCGACCACTCCGACCAGCCATCCCGTCAGCATGAACACGGCGACACCATTGACGTCGTGGTTTCCCGCGAGTGTGCCGATGCCAGTCGCGATCACGGTCAGCGCCGCCAGAGCGATGGCCGCCTGGAGGTGTCCACGGGCGGCGACCACGTAGAGCGCGACGACGAACGCGACCATGAGAGGACCGTCGTAGACGCTGACGAGGTAGTAGGCGGCCGTGGCGGCCAGCACAAACGCGGCGACGACCACGGGACGGCGGCGGCACAGGTACAGCGCCGCGCAGGCGGCGATGATCAGTGTCCAGCCGACGACGGTCGCCGACCAGGACTCCTCCCGCTCACCGATGAGCGACCTCAGACTGCCCACCGCCACCGGCACGAAGACCCCGCAGGCCAGGGCGGCATCTGCCGCACGGCCGTGCGGCGGGCGCGGCCGGAGACGTGGGACAGCACCGAGGGCCATGCCGCCAGCGTAAGCGGCCGTGCCCCCGGCGCCCTCCTCCGCGTGGCGGAATCGCGCGGGCTCCGCCTCGCAACCACCGTGGTACGCACCCGCACCGGAGCCACAACCAATGGGGTACGGCAGGTGTCCGCCGCAGACCGACGCCCGGGCGGTATCCCTCTGCCGACCATGGAGCCGTGAACGCAGATCCCAGTCTCCCGATCGTCCGGCGCCTGCGCGGCGTGAACCGGCCGCTGGTAGCCGCTCTGACCGCCGTCGCGCTCGTCCGGCCTCTGTTCTCCATCGCCGGCTGGAGCGACGCTCTCGGTAAACCCCTGACCCCGCTGATCCTCACCCTGGCCATCACACTGACCTGGATCCTCGCGGTCGGTCTCAGCCGCGTACGCGACCCGCTTCTGACCCTCGTGGTCACCGGCGTGGCGTACGCGCTGGCCGCCCTGGTCCTGAGCGCGGTCCTCTCACCACTCCTGACCGGAAAACTCCAGGGCCCCCTTGCCCAGCCCCAGGCGATCGTCCCGCTCTTCCTCGTCAACGCCGCCTGGGGAGCCTTCTGCGGAGCCTGCGCGATGGGGCTGCGCAGGGTGCATGTCATCCGCCGCTGAGTGCGAGCCCCTGGACTGGACAGGAGTCACATGGCGGGCCCACCACCCGCGGCACCATACGGGTCCTTTTCACCAGACGGCGGAAGAATCGCCTGGCCGCGGTCTTGTCCCGCCGTTTCTGCACCAGGATGTCCAGCGTCATGCTGTCCTGGTCGACGGCCCGTCAGAGGTACTTCCGCTCACCGTTGATCTTGATGAGGACCTCGGCCAGGTGCCACTTGCCACAAGGCCGGGGCCGGCGGCGGCGCAGCGAATTGGCGTACTCCTGCCCGAACTTCACGCCCCAGCGGCGGATGGTCTCGTAGGAGACGATCACGTCGCGCTCAAGCATCAACTCCTCGACCTCACGGAAGCTGAGCGGGAACCGGAAGTACAGCCACACGCAGTGGGAGATCACCTCGACCGGGTACCGGTGCCCCTTGTACGACAGCGACGCACTGCCCACGGACGACCCTCCCAGCTTGATCGACCCGAAGATCATCCCGCCGGTCAGCCAACGTGGCAGTACCCCGCCAACTGCTCCAAGAAGGACTTCCAGTTCACCCCCGACAGCCGACACCTGATCCTGCGCGACCCGACAGGTATCCGCAGATGGGACATCGCTTCCGGGCTGGAACTGCCAAAGCTTGAGCACGAGGGACTGGAAGATCTCGAATTCAGCCCGGACGGCAGGTTCCTCGCCGCCGCAGACCTCGACGAGATCCTCTTGTGGCGCACCGACGCGCCCGCAGCACCCGTCTTTCGGCACCCGCTCCCCGAGGAAACGATCAGTGACCTCAGACTGGACGTGGAAGAGCGCCGCATCCGCTATTTCGCGGGTAGCTCCCAGACCGTGGTGCGCTCCCTCTCCCTCGACGGCGTCGTCGACTCCCGCTGGCGCAGCCAGCCCGCCGCATCTGCCTCCTTCAGCCCGGACGGCGGCACACTAGCCATCGCCCATCAGGACACCGACACCGGCCGGACGCAGATCCAGTTGCTCGACGGCCGTAACAGCCGTCACCTGGCCGGCCCGCCGTCGGCAGCCTGCCCGACTTTCCCCGATGGTCGGCAAAATCCGGCGCCCTGCCCAGTGCACATGGCCTTCCGCCTCGACGGACGCCTCCTCGCCTACGGCGTCAGCCACCCCACAAACTCAGTCCCACGGGAGAAGCTGTTCCTGTGGGAAGTCCCGGCCCACCGCATGACCAAGTCACTGACGGTGACGCGAACCAACCCCGAAAACCCGAGCCTTCCCGCAAATGCCGTCAACGGAATTGCCTGCCACCCGGACGGGACGTCGCTGATGGTCTCCCGCATGCCAGAGGACGAACGGCTCGAGTTCTGGAACCTGCGCACCGGGAACATGACCCGCGAACCCCCGGCATCGGTGGCGAAACCCTGGCGATCAGACCCGCCGAACGCATCCTGGCGACCAACCATGACCAGTTCCTCGACCTGCCTTCCGGACGGATCACACGCCGTGCTCTCACCTCCGGCATGACCACGGCACTGGCATTCAGCCCGGACGGCAGATACCTCGCAGCAGGCGACGAATCCGGTCAGGTCACCGTGTGGCAACGCCGACGAGCCTCTCGGCATCCTTCCCGCGTCTCCAGCCGGTGACGGCAAGCCCCGGCACGTGTCGGCACTGGCGTTCTCCCCAGACGGGCGCACCCTGGCCACCGCGGGCCATGACGGCACCCTGCGGCTATGGGATACAGACTCCAGCCGCCCCATGGGCTCTGCCCTCCCTACGGCAGGAACAACCCTCCTGGACCTCGCTTTCAGCCCCGACAGCAGGACACTCTACGCGGCAGGCGAGCACGTACCGCTGCGGAGATACGACATCACCACGGGCCAGGCGGCCACCCTTGCATGCGACCGCGCCGGGGGAGGCCTGACCCCAGACGAATGGCGCACACACGTCCGTGGCATCGGGTATCGACGGACTTGCTGAACATCCGATTGCTGGCGAACGTCAACTGACCGGTAAGAGCACGCTGACCTGACATTCAACGTGCGCAGGTTGGTCATGGCGTTCCGAAGCCCCACCCGTCGGCGGGGAGGACGTCGCCATGCGTCTGGGAACACCCTCGCGTCGGCGGAGTGGACCACATCGAGCAGGGCGCCACATACGTGCAGAACGGAACATCCCCGCGGACGCGGAGGTGTTCCGGTCGTAGATCCTCTGATCGACCTTCTCGTCCAGTCCTCCCCGCCGATGCGGGGGTGTTCCGGCACATGACGAGATCGACACCGGCGGCTGGTCCCGCGTCGCGCAACCCGAGGTGCTTGCCCGCCGGCCTCAGCCGGCCTCACACCGCGCGGGGAAGGCCGCGCACCGCGCAGGGGGGCCGTGCCGTCTGCGTGTCCGGCGCGGCCCCTGAGGCAGCCTCCCACACAGCTACCCTGCCCGCCCAGTCCAGTCCGAGGGCGGGGAGCTGCTGGAGTTTGTCGGCGGTGATCTTGCTGCGCCTGGTCTTGGTGTTGGACAGGAATACCCCCAGGCGAACCTCGGTCCCTCATGGTCGTGGAGCCATTCGGCGCACAGGGCGGGAGGGACGGTCGGCTCAGCCTCGGGTGAAGGTGAAGGTGATCCCTGCCTGCCCTGCCAGTTCGCCGCCGGACCCGAGTAGGGACACCGTTCCCTTCGCGCTCACCTCCGCGCTGAACGTCACCTCGTTCAGCTGGAACTCGCCCGCGCGCTGGGGCAGCGAGGCGATCACGTCCTGCATCGTCGTGACGAAGTCGCCGAGGCGCAAGCGGAGTTCCTCGGCAGGGATCTCGGTGCGGGCGGCCCGCCATTCTTCGAGGCGTCGCAGGGTCAGCCGGTCGGTGCGACCCGGGTCGGTGTCCTCCAAGCCGAGGACGCTGATCGTCTTCGCGGTGTCAGGGGTGGGCTCCCGAGACCAGTGGGGACGCCGGAGCCGCGGCCTTCCTCCACGGCCCCGCTCGACTCTTCGCCACCGTCGCGACCCCCGACACCACGGACGACGACCACAACGACCAGGTCCACGACGAAACCGAGGTGGAAACCCGATGACCGTGATGGACGCCGCCCTGCGGGAGTCACTCAAGGCCCTGCGACTGTCCGGCATGCTGGAAACCCTCGACGCCCGCCTGGCCCAGGCCCACGGCGGAGAACTCGGCCACCTCGACTTCCTCCAGGTCCTCTGCCAGGACGAGATCACCCGCCGTGAGACTGTCGCCTTCCAACGTCGCCTGCAGCGAGCCAAGTTCGAGCAACAGGTCACGTTGGAGGAGTTCGACTTCACCGCCTCCTCGAAACTGCCTGCGGCCCAGATCCGTGACCTGGGAGCCCTGCGCTGGCTTCACGCCGGCGAGTCGGTCATCCTCTTCGGACCGGTGGGCGTCGGCAAGACCCACATCGCCCAGGCCCTCGGCCACCTCGCCGTCCGTCAGGGCGCCCACGTTCGCTTCGCCAAGACCAGCCGCATTCTCGCCGACCTGGCCGGTGGTCACGCGGACCGCACCTGGGAGAAGCGGATCCGCGAACTCGTTCGCCCCGACGTGCTCATCCTGGACGACTTCGCGATGCGTCAGATGTCCGCCGCCCAGGCGGACGACCTCTACGAGCTGGTCAGCGAGCGGCAGGGAAGGTCTCTGATCATCACCAGCAACCGGGCGCCCAGCGACTGGTATCCCCTCTTTCCTAACCCCGTCGTCGCCGAGTCGCTCTTGGACCGGCTGATCGATACCAGCCATCAGGTCTCATCATGAACGGCCCCAGCTACCGCCCGAACAAGTGCCCTAAGAACTGCACTGACAAGCCCTCGATCAAGTGACCGGGATCAGTCCCACCAGTTGAACATCAGCTCGCCGACTGTGCTGGGACGCCAGTAACGCACCTGTTCCAGCTCTGCTTCGGTGAGCTCGCTGGTGTCAGCCGTCGCCAACGGTGTGCTCAGTTCCTCGACGTCCAGCAGCCGGAAGCCGCCCCGCTCAAATGCGTCCGCCCAGGCCGGTGTGCAGGCGAAGTTCGTCAGGGGCACACCTGACTGCGGTGGACTCGCCGCAAAGGCAACAGCCGGGAGTACCTCGTGGCACAGGACGCTCGACCGAATGCCCGGGGCGGTAATCAGAGCCGCATGGAAGTTCGGCGTGACTCCGGCGGGCGCCACTTCGGCGACCGTGCCCCGAATCGATCGGGCCACGGCATGGCAGGCGGTTTTGAAGGCTACTACGTCCACCTGAGGCAACGGGGCATCGTCGTGCCCCCAGAACCCGGTGGCTCCTCGCGCCACGCGAATCAACGCACGCCTCAACTCTCATTCCGTCCGTCAGGCCCTTTGGGGGTGCCACTCGACCGAGCCGAGTGATCACGCGCCGATTCTGCCACCCGTCGGAGTCCTCCTCGAGAGCCGTCTCAGTCATGAGTGTGGGGAATTACCTGAACTTACCCCTGGGGAAATACGCGATCGTTCACAGGCCCCCAGCACACACCGGGCCGGACCACAGGAGGAGTCGCATGAGCACCCCGGAAGAACGCCCCAACCCCGACGAAGCCCTCGCCCGCGCCCACGCGGCCCGCGCGAAGATGGCCGCCGCGCTCAACGAGTCATGACGGTCTGCGTGAGATCGGGGTCCGCGGCCAGCCGAGTCTCGGACAACCAGTCGACGTCTTTGGAGCGGTCATCACCGCGTTCAACCAGCGCCGCGAGCGGTATCCGCCAGCGCGGCGCGGTCGGGTGCTGGGTTTAAGAGGCCCTAACAAAGGCGTCGGACGTGCCGGTGGGTGATCAGGCAGATGGCGAGGCCGAGGAAGGCTTCGTGGATGTCGTCGCGTCTCTCCCAGCGGAAGCGCAGACGGCGGAAGCCGTGCAGCCAGGAGATGGTGCGTTCGACGACCCAGCGGAAGATGCCCAGGCCCGTGCCCTGCGGTCGTCCTCGCTCGGCGATCGCGGGCCGGATGCCGCGTTGCCGCAGGAGTCGTCGGAATTTGTCGTGGTCGTAGCCGCGGTCGGCTAAGAGGTCCTAACAGAAGCTGTTGATCATGTGACTGTCGGCTTGGTTGCTCGTTGGTCTGGTCGTGGGAAAGAGGGAGTCGCGTCCGTGGATCGTCTCGGATGAACTGTGGTCGC
>NZ_JBIBEQ010000005.1:0-647018 GCF_042955215.1 Streptomyces sp. NPDC012466
CAGCGATAGTTCTCGTTGGTCACCGCGGTCCACACCAGAGCGGCGACGATCGCGATCGCGACGGCCCAGGCGACATAGTCGCGAGGACGTTTCGGTGTGATCCGCTTCTTTTCTTCGGCCAGCAGTGGTGACACCGGTCGGCTCCTGGTCTTCGTACCGATCAGATCCGTGGACATGTCAGTCCTGAGGGACGGCCATGGCCGCGGTCTTGATCCCGAGGTCCTTGAAACCCCAGCGGCCCAGCGCCTCGGCGTACTTGGGGTCGTCGATGATCGACTGGATGGCGGCCTTGACCGCGGGGGTCAGCGGCGAGTCCTTCTTCAGGGCGATCGTCGTGGGCTTGGTGGACACCAGGGGCTTGAGGACGTCGAACGTCTTGGGCTGCTGCGTGGCCGCCCACTCGAGCGCGATGAAGTCGTTCATCACCGCGTCGATCCGCTTGGAGACCAGCTGGGTGAGGGCGTCGTTCACGCTGGGCAGGGTCACCGCCTTGATGGCCGGCTTGCCCTTGCTCGTACAGTCCTGCTTGGACAGCTGGGGCAGCCACTGCAGCTCCGCGGTGGTGCCGGAGGCGACAGCCACGCGGTGCCCGCACAGCGTGTGGGTGCCCAGCTTCTGCGGGTTCCCGTAGGGGACGGACACTCCGGTCCCGGCCTTGACGTAGTCGACCATGTCGAGCACCTTCAGCCGGTCCTTGGTGGCTCCCATGGTGGAGACGGTGAAGTCGTACCGGTTGGCCTGCAGACCGGTGATGATCGTGTCGAACTTGACGTTGTTGATCTGCAGCTTCAGGCCGAGCTTGGCGGCGACCAGCCGGGACATGTCCGGGTTGAACCCGATCGGGGTCTTGTTGTCCGACGCCAGGAACGAGGTGGGCGGGTAGGCCAGGTCCATGGCCACCGAGAGCGTGCCCTTGGACTTCACCGCCGCGGGCAGCAGCTTCACCGCCTTCGCATCCGGCTTCACACCCACCGAGATGTCGTCGGTGTGCTCGGCCGACGCGCCGGACCCTCCGCCCTGGGTCGTGCTCTTCGACCCTGCGTTCTGCGCGGTGCCGCCCGCCCCGCACGCGGCGAGCGTGAGGGCCAGGGCGGTCGTGACGATCGGGATGCTCACGTGCCTGTTGACCTGCATGGCGGCGGCCACAGCGCCTGCGGTGCGGCGTACGGTTCTGCGGCCTGTCCGGTTGCTTTCCATGGCGGTGCCTCCTGGGGATACGGGGATGCCGGGGAGAATGCGGTGATGCGGGGGATACGGGGGAATCCGTGATGCGGGGACGACGTGCGGATCGGACGGGGGTGGGACGTCGTCAGTTGGCGCCCGGAAACGCGCAGGGCTCATGGGCGGCCACGCGAGACCGGGCGCCTGTCGGGAAGAGGGTGCTGCGTGAGCGGGTGTGCGTCGCGCGTCAGATGCCCAGCATCTGGTTGAGCTCGTCCAGGGACTTGACGGTCACGTAGTCGTAGCCGTGGGTCACCGGGTCGCAGCCGCGGTCCAGGAGGACGAGGTTGCGGAAGCCCATGTCGTGCATCGGCATCAGGTCGTAGCGGGTGTGCGAGGAGACGTGCACGAAGTCCTCGGGTGACGCGTCGAGCTGGTCGAGCATGTACTCGAACGCCGCGTACCGGGGCTTGTAGTAGCCGGCCTGCTCCGCGGTGAAGACCGCGTGGAAGTCAGCCCCGAGCCGGGGCACGCTCTCGGCGAGGAAGGCGTCCTCGGCGTTGGAGAGGATCACCAGCTTGTAGTGCTCGCCCATCTTCTTCAGCGGTTCCGGCACATCCGCGTGCGGGCCCCAGCTGCGCACGCCGTCGGCGAACCGCTTGCCGGCGTCCGGGGCCGCCTTGATGCCCCACTTGCGGCAGACCCCCTCGAAGGCGGCCTGCAGCGTCTGCTCGTAGGGGTAGTACTTGTCGAGGACCGAGTCGTAGCGGTAGCCACGGAACTCCTTGACGAACTGGTCCCAGTGCTCGGCCGGGATCTGGTCGCCGACGAGTTCACGCGTGATGGGGGTCATCGGCCACTCGATCAACGTGCCGTAACAGTCGAACGAGACGTACTTCGGGCGGAACTGGAACGAGGGAATAGGCATGGAAGAGCTCCAATTTCTGCGCTGTCAAAGACTGCAGGGAATGCAGACTCCGCTTTTTCAGGACTTTTCCGGCATGTTCGAGATGAACTCGCCCAAGGGCAGGGCGTGATGACGGAGGGTCAGGCGGTCTGGGCCCCGGCCGGCGCGAGGAAGCCGATCGGGTGGTCGGTGGAGCCCTCGAGGGCCAGGTCGGCGGCGATCTCTCCCATGGCGGGCGAGAGCTTGAAGCCGCTGCCGGAGAATCCGGCCATGACGATGATGTCGTCCTCGCCGGGGAGATGACCGACGAGCGGGTTCCCGGACGCGGTGTAGCCCTCCATGTAGACCGACAGCCTGATCGGGTCGGGGTTCAGATCGGGCATCAGCTCGGCGATGAGCTCGCGGAAGGTGGCGAGTTCCTCCGGGCGGACCGTCCGGTCGAGCCGCTCGGGGTCGGGCACCGGCAGGTAACGGGCCAGGGAGAGGCCCAGCTTGACGGAGATGCCGTCGGGCGAGGGGAGCCCGTAGCAGTCGTGGGGTGTACTGCGGACGAAGGCGGGTGCGCCGCCCGCGAACCAGTCATGGCGGGTGGGGATGTGCCACGAGCTGATCAGCCGGCGGATGTCGACGCTCCGCGGGAGGTCCGGGAGCAGCGTGTTGATCCAGGGGCCCGCGGTCACCACCGCGGTGTCCACGTGGTCCGTGCCCTGGTCGGTGACGATGTGCACCCCGCCGCCCGCCGCGGGGGCGATCTCCCGCACCGTGGTGTAGCGGTGCAGCCGGGCGCCCAGTTGCTCGGCGCGGGTGGCGGCGGCCTGGATCGACGCCTCCGGCCGGATGATGCCGCCCCTCCGGTCGAGGACGGCGGTGTGCCCGTCCGGGAGGCGGTGCTGTGGGTACCGGCGGGCGAGTTCCTCGCGGTCCAGTACCTCGTGGTCCAGCCGGTGAGTGGTGCTTTCGGAGAGGAGGAGGCGCATCGACGGTGACACGGTCTCGCCCATCACCAGGCATCCGCTGCGGCGGCGCAGCGAGAAGCCGGTTTCACGCTGGAGCCGGTCCCACATCCCGTCCGCGAGCCGCAGCAGCGGAATGTACCCGGGGTCACCGAGGTGCACGGCGCGGAAGATGCGGGTCTCGCCCCCGGCCGCGCCGCGGTCGTGACCCGGCGCGTACCGGTCGTAGCCGATGACCTCGGCTCCGCGGGCGGCAAGTCGCCACATGGCCTGGCTGCCCATGCTGCCGGCACCGATCACGGCGACGCGCTTCTGGTTGCGCATGAGTCGCTCCTTTCGCCGGGGGTGGGCTCGGTGGCAGTGATGCCCCGGACCGGTGCGGACACCGTGCCGACTCTTGCGGTTCGGCCGTGCCGGGGATGGCGTTCACTTTCGACCCGCCGGAACCCGCAGGTCAACCCACACTGTGTTCCACCTCGCCGGCTTCTCGAGACGGTTTGTCATGGCAGGGGACAAGGCTCCGGAAAGTGTTCCCCGCCCTCTTGTCACGGTGGGTGGCCGGTGCGATGGTGACCCCCGGATCCTTCGGAAGAAAGCACTCCTATGCCGCCCAGCCGTCCCGCAACCGGGCACTTCCCGACCATCGCGGAGGTTCTTCGCCTGCCCGTGCTGGCCGAGGGGATGCCGCGGGTGCTGGCCGGTACGTCGCAGCTGAACCGTGCGGTGCGCTGGGTGCATGTCACCGAACTGCTCAATCCGGCCGACTTCCTGGAGGGCGGTGAGCTGGTGCTGACGACCGGCATGCCGTACCCGGAGGACGCCTCCGAGCTGCGGGATTACGTGGACCAGCTCGCCGATGTCGGCGCGGCCGGCCTGATCGTGGAGCTCGGTCACCGCTATCGGAAGGTGCCCGAGGAGCTGGTGGCGGCCTGCCGGGCGCGTGAGGTGCCGTTGGTCGAGCTGGCCCGCGGTGTCCGCTTCATCGACGTCACGCAGACGGTGCACGCGCTCATCCTCGACGCCCAGGGGGCTCTGCTGCGCCGCGGCAGGGACATCCAGGACATCTTCACCGCTCTGACGTTGCGGGGCGCGGGTCCCGAGGAACTGGTGCACACGACCGCGGAGCTCACCGGAGCGCCCGTGGTGCTGGAAGATCTCACCCACCGGGTCCTGATGTGCGAGCTGCTCGGGCGGCCGTACGAGCCCGTCGTGTCGGCCTGGTCCCGGCGCTCCCGGGCCGCGCCGACCCTGGACAAGGTCGCACCGAGCGGCCCGGAGGGGTGGCTGATCGCCCCGGTGCAGGACCACCACGGACCGTGGGGGCGGCTGGTCCTGCTGGACAGCCGGCTGAACACGGAGCCCGACCCGGAGCACGTCCTGGTGCTGGAGCGTGCGGCGGTCGCGCTGACCATGGCACGCCTGGCCGGGCCGGCCTGGTGGGAGCGCCGGGCCCACCGCTCCGTGCTGCGGGACCTGTGCGAACGGCGTTTCCGCTCCCCCGCCGACGCCCGCGCCCGCGCCGAGGCGCTGGGGTTGCCGGCCTTCGGGCACCGCCTCTTCACCGTCGTCATCCGCCACGCCCATCGCGGCGGTGAGGGCGAGCAGCTCGACGAGCGGATCGCGAAGGCTCTGACGCAGACCGGCATCCGCGCTCTGGTCGGTGAGACGGCTCCCGGCCGGATCGGTGTCCTCCTCGCCCTGGCGCAGGCCAGTGCGTGGCAGCCGGTCGCCGAGCGGATCGGCCGTCTCGCCCGTGAGGAACTCGGTCCGGAGGCCGTCGTCGCCGTCGGCCCGGGGGTGACCGACCTCTCCGGGATCGCCCGGTCGTGGCAGGAGGCCGAGCAGACGGCCGAGGCCATCACACCGGCCTCCCCGGAGCGGTGGTTCTACGTCCCCGCCGATGTCCGGCTGCCGGAACTCCTGGGGGTCCTGTGTGCGGACACCCGCCTCCAGCGCTACGCGGAACGGCAGCTGACCCGCCTCATCGAACACGACGACCGCAACAGCGGTGACCTGCTGCCCGCGCTGCGCGCCTATCTGGCGGCCGCCGGCAACAAGTCGGACGCGGCGAAGCGGGCCGGCATGTCCCGGCAGGCGTACTACCAGCGCCTCCACACCATCGAACGGCTTCTCGGCTGCGACCTGGAATCAGGCCTGCAGCGCACGTCCCTGCACGTGGCGGTGCTGGTCCTGGACGCACGCGGAGCAGCCTTGCCCGGCGCATGAGGAGTGCCGGGCGGCACGCGGAGCAGCCTGGCGGCGGCATCCGCGGCCGTCCGCGCTCACTTCGAACGCCTTCGCATTCGGCGCTCCGTCAGCGCCGTACCCTCGGCATCCCCAGTCCGATCCACGAGATGATCTCCCGCTGGATCTCGTTGTTGCCGCCGCCGAAGGTGAAGATCACGGCCGAGCGGTAGCCGCGTTCCAGTTCGCCGTGCAGGACCGCGCCGGCCGAGCCGTCCTTCAGGGCGCCGGGGGCCGCGACGATCTCCATGAGCCAGGCGTAGGCGTCGCGGCGGGCCTCGGAGCCGTAGACCTTGACGGCCGAGGCGTCCTGCGGGGTGAGGGTGCCGTCCTGGACCGCGCCGACCATCTGCCAGTTCAGCAGTTTCAGCGCGTCCAGCCGGGCGTGGGTGCGGGCCAGGAGGCGGCGCACCCAGGGCAGATCGACGACGCGGCGGCCGTCGGCGAGCTTGGTCTCCGTCGCCCAGCGCCGCACGTCGTGCAGGGCGCGGATCGCCATGGTGCCGTGGGCGGCCAGGGTCACACGCTCGTGGTTGAGCTGGTTGGTGATCAGCCGCCAGCCCTGGTTCTCGGCGCCGACCCGGTGGGAGACGGGGACGCGGACGTTCTCGTAGTAGCTGGCGGTGGTGTCGTGCGAGGCGAGGGTGTTGATCAGGGTGCAGGAGTAGCCGGGGTCGGAGGTCGGCACCAGGAGCATGGTGATGCCCTTGTGCGGCGGGGCGTCCGGGTCGGTGCGCACGGCCAGCCAGACCCAGTCGGCCGTGTCGCCGTTCGTGGTCCAGATCTTCTGGCCGTCGACGACGTACTCGTCGCCCTGGCGTACCGCCCTGGTGCGCAGGGACGCCAGGTCGGTGCCCGCGCCGGGTTCGCTGTAGCCGATGGCGAAGTCGATCTCGCCGGAGAGGATCCGCGGCAGGAAGTACGCCTTCTGCTCGTCGGTGCCGTACCGCATGATCGTCGGGCCGACGGTGTTCAGCGCCATGAGCGGCAGCGGGACGCCGGCCTGGGCAGCCTCGTCGAAGAAGATGAACTGCTCCATGGCCGTCAGGCCGCGCCCACCGTACTCGGCCGGCCAGCCCACACCGAGCCAGCCGTCCCTCCCGAGCCGCCGGACGGTATCGCGGTAGAACCGCTTCTGGTCCGCCGGGTCGCCGCTCCGGGCGTACCTGTGGTCAGGGACCAGTTCGGCGAAGTAGGACCGCAGTTCGCTGCGCAGCCGCTGCTGCTCGGGCGTGTATTCGAGGTGCACGGCGCCTCCAGGCTCCCAAGGCCGGTCCTGTCGGCGCACACCGTAGAACGTGTTTCAGAAATTGGGAATGGTGTTGTCAGTTCAGGGTGGCGAGGAAGTCCGTGCACGCGCGTGCGCATGCCCGGCATGCCGCCGCCGAGTCCTCCGCTCCTGGTTGCCGGTCGAAGACGTGGGCGGCCTCCAGGCACACGGTCCGGCACCACTCCACCTGGACCCGGATGCTGCTCTCGTCCACCTGGTTCTGCTCGGACAGCACACGGCAGGTCGCGTCGCAGACCTCCGCGCACATGATGCCCTTGCGCCGTACGAGTTCCTGATTCTCGGTGCCGTCGGGATCCACGAGGCTCGCGCGCAGCGCGCAGGCCCGCGCGCACTCGGTGCACGCCTGCGCACAGGCGAAACGGTCCTCCAGGAACCGGAACAGCTCCTGCTGGGATGTCGTCGAAGTCACACCGCGCGGGTAGCCCCGGTCGGTGCCCGTCAAACCCGGTGTTCCCGAGGGTTCCCTCCGGCGCGGCGGTCGCCTGTGCCCAGCGGGTTCACGGAGGGGACCAGGGGTACCCGCGTGCCATGAATAGCGCATGGATGGAGATGGCCGCGGGCCGTGGCGCCGTCGGCATCGGGCTGATCGTGGCGGGTGTGGTGGTCGTGGCCCTGCTGCTGGGGGCCTTCGTCCTCGGCGTTCGCGTCAAGCGCAGGGAACTGCCCACACCGCGTCCGGACGAGCAGCCGCGGCTGCCCGACGGGGGGCCGGTCCGCGAGACGAGTGAGCGCCGGGAGCCCGAGGAGGTTCCCAGGAGCGAGGACCGCCTGACCCCGCACCAGCTGAAGGGGCACGGCAACATGAGCGACCGGACGAGCCCGTCGCAGGAGCGCCCCCGCTGGAACGACGGCAGCAGCGGTTCCTTCGGCAGCGGCGGCCCGGGCGGCGGCTGAGCCCAGGACGCCGGCGGCCCGGCAGCCGAACGGAAGGGCCCGTGCCTGTGCACGGGCCCTTTCGCATGCCTGCGGCCGGCTCCATGAGGTGAGGTGGATCACAGGTTTCGAGTGCATCGTGCGGTGGGGTCCAGCGACTTTGGAGAGGTGTAGGGGGCCACTGAGACGCAGGACGGTGAGGATGGAGCAGGTGGGGGCGGACGGCTTCGACGAGTTCACGGCCGCCCGTTGGTCGGCGCTGCTCCATGTCGCGCGTCTGCTCACGGGGGGCGACCGGCAGCGTGCCGAGGATCTGGTGCAGGAGGCCTTGGTCAAGCTGTGGTTCGCCTGGCCGAAGGTCGCCGAGCAGGCTCCCGAGGCGTACGTGCGCACCGTGCTGGTACGGCTGGCGGCCCGCTCGGCGCGGCGGCGCTGGTGGGGTGAGCGCCCGGTGGAGCAGCTTCCCGACCGGGCCGACCCCGGCGACATGTCGTCCGCCGTCGCGGAGCGGTCGCGACTGGAGGCGGCGCTGGCCCTGCTGTCGCCGAAGCAGCGGGCGGCGGTGGTGCTGCGCTACTACGAGGACCTGCCCGAGGCGCAGGTCGCCCAGGCTCTGGGCTGCCCGGTGGGCACCGCCCGGTCCCACGCGTCCCGCGGAGTCGCACGGCTCCGCCAGATCCTGTCCGACGCCGTCAGGCCCGTGGGGTGAAAGGAGAACCGATGGACGACTTCGAGCGGGACCTGTCGCGGCTGATGCGCGACACCCAGCAGCCCGCCCCCTACGAGCCCGCGCACCGGCAGCGGCTGCACGCGGGCATCCGGGCCCGCCGCCGGTCGCGGCTGCTGTGGAAGGCGGGCGGCTCCGCCGTGGCGGTGGTGGGGCTCAGTGTCGGGCTGGCCCTGCTGCCCAGCATGCTCACCCGGACCCAGCCCGCCGATCACCGGCCGCAGCCGGCGCCGAGCCCGACGACCTCGCCGGACAGCACGCCGACGGCCGAGCCCTCCGCACCGACTCCGACGCCGACCGAGCAGCCCGCGACCACCCAGCCCGCGACCACGACCGGCGGCGTCACCCCCTCCGGGGTGACGAGCGAACCGGCCGACTCCACGCCGACCGCCACGGCCTCCGAGAGCCGGACCGGTTCGGCACCGCCCACACCTCCGCCCTCCCCGACACCGACGACGGCCCCACCGTCCGCTCTGGAGTCCGAGGAGCCCTCCGCGTCGGCGTACACCCAGTAACTGCCTGAGCGGTCCTTCCCCGCCAGGGGCGCCCTCGCCCCGAGCCCGCACACCGCCCCACCCGCCACGGGCGCCTTCGCCATGCCCGAAACCGGCACCCGGGCTTGCCCCGCGCCAGAAAGAGACCGTGAAACAGCCATGCGCACCGTACGGCGGTCGGCCCTGATCGACCGCCCGATACCCGAGCCGTCCGCGCTGCCGCGCCGGGCGCCCCTGCCCGCGCACCATCCGGACCCCGTCCTCGACGTGGTCGTTCCCGTGCACAACGAGGAGAACGACCTGGAGCCCTGCGTCCGGCGCCTGCACGCGCACCTCGCACAGAACTTCCCCTACGCCTTCCGCATCACCATCGCCGACAACGCCAGCGCCGACCGCACCCCGCGGATCGCCGCACGACTGGCCGCCGAACTGCCCGGCACGCACTGGATCCGGCTGGCCGACAAGGGCCGGGGTCGTGCGCTGCACACCGCCTGGTCGCGTTCCGGCGCACCCGTTCTGGCCTATCTGGACGTGGACCTGTCCACCGATCTGGCCGCGCTGCTGCCGCTGGTCGCGCCGCTGATCTCGGGCCACTCGGACATCGCCATCGGCACCCGGCTGGCCCGTGGTTCGCGGGTGGTGCGCGGACCGAAGCGGGAGATCATCTCCCGCTGCTACAACGGGCTGCTGCGCGGCACCCTCGCGGTGGGCTTCTCCGACGCGCAGTGCGGGTTCAAGGCGGTGCGGCGGGACGTCGCGGAGCGGCTGCTGCCGCTGGTGCAGGACCGCGAGTGGTTCTTCGACACCGAGCTGCTGGTCATCGCCGAGCGCGCGGGGCTGCGGATCCACGAGGTGCCGGTGGACTGGGTGGACGACCCCGACAGCCGGGTCCACATCCTGTCCACGGCGCTCGCGGATCTGCGGGGCATGGCCAGGCTCGGCCGTGCCCTGGCCTGCGGCAGGCTGCCGCTGACCGCGCTGCGCCGCAGCGGCGGCGACCTCGACGGGGAGCTGCCCGCGGGCCTGGCCCGGCAGGTGGTGCGTTTCACCGCCGTCGGCGCCGCCAGCACCCTGTGCTACCTGCTGCTGTACACCGCCCTCAGACCCGCGACGGGAGCACAGGCCGCCAACGCCCTCGCGCTGCTCGCCAGCGCCATCGCCAACACCGCGGCCAACCGGCGGCTCACCTTCGGAGTCCGGGGTCGCGGTGGCGCACTGCGCCACCATCTCAAGGGCCTCGCCGCCTTCCTGGTCGGGCTGTCCCTGACCAGCGGCTCGCTGGCCGTCCTCCACCACACCGCTCCCGGCGCCGGGCACCGGGTCGAACTGGTGACGCTGATCGCCGCCAACCTGGCCGCGACGCTGCTGCGCTTCCTCCTCCTCCGGGCGTGGGTGTTCCCGGCCCGCCGCACGACAGGACCCTCGGCCGCATGAGCACCGTCCAGCTGCGCCGCCCGTCCTCCGGCGTCGAGCGCCCCCAAGTCAATGGCGAGAAGCGGGAGTTAGGGCCGCGGCTGCGCGCCGCCGCCGTGCGCTACGGGCCCGTGCTGCTGACGTACGGCGTGCTGAAACTGGCCGGCTTCGCCGTCTTCATGTACCTGCTGGACTCCGCGGGCGGCTTCCGTGAGAAGAACCCGCGCTTCGGCGGCGGCGAGCACGCCTGGGACGTCCTGGCCAGCTGGGACGGCTGGTGGTACCAGCAGATCGCCGCGCACGGGTACGACCCCGCCCTGAAGCCGGTCCCGGGGGCGACGGGGCTGATCACGCTGGAGGGCAACTCGGCGGCGTTCTTCCCGCTGTACCCGACGCTGATGCGGCTCGTCTCGGAGTGCACCGGACTCGGCCTCTACGGCGCCGGCATGACGGTCTCCGTCGTCGCTTCCTTCGCCGCCGCGCTCGGCATCCACGCCGTGGCGAAACACCTGGGCGGGCACCGGGCCGGTCTCGTCGCGGCCGGGCTGTGGGCGGTCTGGCCCGGCTCGGGCACGGAGTGGTCGGGCTACTCCGAGTCGCTCTACACGGCGCTCGCCGCCTGGGCCTGTCACGCCGTCATGTCCCGCCGCTGGCTCACCGCCGGCCTGCTGACCTGCGCGGCCGGGCTGTGCCGGCCCACCGCCGTGGCACTGGTCGCCGCCCTCGCCGTCGCCGCTGCGGCTGCCCTGCTACGGCGTGGGGGCCGTCCCCCGCGTCCGGACGGCTCGCGCCCGAGTGTCCGCCGCCTGCTCGCCGCCGTGGCCATCGCCCCGATGGGCCTGTTCGGCTACCTCGCCTGGGTCAACTACCGCATGGGCGACATCAACGGTTACTCCAAGCTCCAGGACGGCGCGTGGGCCCACAAGTTCGACTGGGGAGCCCACACGTTCGACGTGCTGACCTCCATCCCGGTGGGCCACTTCGACTATCTCTTCGCGATGCCCTTCGAGGACGTCATCGGCGTCTGCGTGGTGCTGATGGTGCCGGTGCTGACGGTGCTGCTGCTGCGGCTGCGGCCGCCTGCCGTACTCGTCGTCTACACCGTCCTCTCCTACCTCATGGTGATGACCACCCAGCAGTACTTCGGCAACGTCTCGCGCTATCTGCTCCCGCTCTTCCCGCTGTTCGTCCCGCTCGCCCTCGCGCTGCGCCGGCTCGGATGGCCGTCCCTGGCCGCGGTCCTCGGCACGGCCGCGCTGGCCTCCGGGTCGTACGCGGGATACGTGCTGTTCGAGCTGGGGGTCCCGTAGACAGTCGGCCGCCGCCCGGTGAGATGGCACCGAAACACTCCCTTCACGCAGGAAGTATTTAGGGGTAACGACCGCTGCCTACCGTGCCTGCCTTGTCAGTCCCCAACCCGCAGCAAGGAGGCGTGGCATGAGCACCGAGCCACGACTGGCCGAAGTCGCCGAGCCGGAACCCGCACAGCAGGCAGCCCCGAGCACGGACCAGGCCGTCAAGGAGACCCTCGAGGACTACACGCTCCGCTTCGCGCCGCGCAGTTACCGGCGCTGGACGCCGATGGTGGTGGCGACGACCGCGCTCGGCGGCATCGCCTACATGGCCGACTTCTCGATCGGCGCCGGCATCGGTCTGGCCCACGGCACCGGCAACGCGCTGCTCGCGATCGCCGTCGCCGCCGTCGTCATCTTCGTGACCGGCTTCCCCCTCGCCTACTACGGCGCCCGGTACAACATCGACCTGGACCTGATCACCCGCGGCTCCGGCTTCGGCTACTTCGGCTCGGTGCTCACCAGCGTCATCTTCGCCAGCTTCACCTTCATCTTCTTCGCCCTCGAAGGCTCGATCATGGCCCAGGGCCTGAAGCTGGGCCTCGGACTGCCGCTCTGGCTGGGCTACTTGGTCTCCACGCTGATGGTGATCCCCCTGGTGATCTACGGCATGACGGCGCTCAGCAAGCTCCAGGTGTGGACCACCCCGATCTGGCTGCTGCTGATGGTCGGCCCGCTGGTCTACCTGGTCGCCACCGACCCGGGCACCGTCGACCGCTTCCTCGCCTACGCGGGCACCGACGGGGACGGCGGCGTCAACACCGCCTCCGTGCTGCTGGGCGCGGGCGTGTGCCTCTCGCTGATCGCGCAGATCGGCGAGCAGATCGACTACCTGCGCTTCATGCCGCCCAAGACCGAGGCGAACAAGCGCGCTTGGTGGACCGCCGTGGTGATGGCCGGCCCGGGCTGGGTGGTGCTGGGCGCGCTGAAGCAGGCCATCGGCGTGTTCCTCGCGGTCTACATCATCGCCGAGGTCGGTCCCGCCGCCGCACCCGAGCCGATCCAGCAGTTCAAGCACGCCTTCGACGCGATGATGCCGTCCTGGCTCGTCCTCCCGCTGGCCGTGGTCCTGGTCGTGATCAGCCAGATCAAGATCAACGTGACGAACGCGTACTCCGGCTCCCTCGCCTGGACCAACTCCTTCACCCGCGTCACGAGGCGCTACCCGGGCCGGCTGGTCTTCGTCCTGGTCAACCTGGGTTTCGCTCTCGCCCTGATGGAGGCCGACATGTTCAGCTTCCTCAACGGCATCCTGGGCTTCTACTCGAACTGCGCGATCGCCTGGGTGGTCACCGTGGCCACCGACATCGGCATCAACAAGTACGTACTGAAGCTGTCGCCGCACGCACCCGAGTTCCGCCGCGGCATGCTCTATTCCGTCAACCCGGTCGGGGTCGTCGCCTTCGTCGCCGCCTCCGGGCTGTCCATCGCCATGTACTTCCACGCGCTGGGCGACGCCCTCCAGCCGTACTCCCCCGTCGCCGCCGCCGTCATCGCGTTCGTCCTCACCCCGCTGATGGCCGTGGTCACCAAGGGCCGTTACTACCTGCGCCGCACCGACGACGGCATCCCCGAGCCGCTCCTGGACGCGGACGGCAACCCCAGCGCCGTCACCTACGAGTGCCACGTGTGCCGGCAGCAGTTCGAGCGGCCGGACGTCGCGGCCTGCCACACGCACGACGCGGTCGTCTGCTCGCTGTGCCTGAGCACCGACAAGGTCGGCGACCACGTCCTGCCGGCGGTCTGACCCGCGCGGCGGGAGCACGGCCGGGTGCTCCCGCCCCACGGCACATTCCAGGTCGGTCTCGGACGCGATGTGCGGTGCCTGACGAGGGGCGGCTTGGGGGCCCGGGCGGCATACTGATCTCGCGCCGCGCAGTGATCAGGCCGACGTTCGGAGAGGGGATGACGGGACGTGACCACCGAAGAGCCGGACGGGCGGGGAACTCCCCACGAGCCGCCCGGCGTTCCCCCGGTCCCCGACGAGGTGTGGCTGAGGTTCCTCACCGACAGCGAGTCCGCCATACGCGTCTCCGCTCCCAGAGAACCCTCCGCCGACGAGCGGGCTGCGGGGCGGCGGCTCCAACCCCCGCACGCCGTCGGTGACCTGTGGCAGCCCGAGGACCTGTGGGTCCGCGTGGCGTGGGGTGACCTGGACCGCCGGGCCAAGGTCCGGCGCGCGGGACGGGTCGTCGCCACTGCGGCCGCCGTCGCCCTGGCCCTGGGTGCCTGGTCCCAGCTGTCCACCGGCGCGAGCACCGGCCACCGGCCCGGCGAGAGCACGGTGCGGCAGGTCGAGGGGGCGACCGCGCGGCTGCCCACCGCCACACCTCTCCCCTCCGCATCCCCCTTCCCGCAACCGTCCCGATAGCCCACGCAGGACGGGTGCGGTTGCGCCCCGCCGCCTAGGATGAGCCACACAGGCCGGATCTGGACGCTCGTCCGGGCGGCCCCCCACAGGCAGGAACGCGCAAGCAGACCGAAGGGGGACGGAGATGAGCGCGCCACGCCTCAGCAGCACCCCGTTGCCGGGCATAGGAGTCCGCTACGACCTGACGACACGCGAGAGCCGACGCCTGTCGGTGGTCGCGCACCGCGACGGGCACCGGACGATCAGCGCCTACCGCGAGGACGACCCGGACGCCTGCGACCTCTCGGTGCGGCTGACGTCGGAGGAGGCCACCACCCTCATCGACGCCCTGATGCCGGCGCACCACACCCCGAACCTGCTGTCCACCACCGACCTGGGGCTCGTCGCCGAGCGGATCGAGCTGCCCGCCTCGGCTCACTTCAGCGGGCGGCTGCTGGGCGAGTCCCGGATCCGCACCGACACCGGTGCGTCCGTGGTGGCGGTGCTGCGCCGGGCGGAGGCGATCCCTTCCCCCACCCCGGACTTCCGGCTGGCCGGTGGCGACACTCTCATCGTCATCGGGACCCGCGAGGGCGTGGAGGCGGCCGCCGCGATACTCGGGCGGGAGTGACCCGCCATGCACTCCTCCGCGGTCTTCCTGATCGAGTTCGGCTGTCTCATCCTCGGGCTCGGGCTGCTCGGCCGCTTCGCCGGGCGCTTCCGCTTCTCGCCCATCCCCCTCTACCTGCTGGCCGGGCTCGCCTTCGGGGAGGGCGGGCTGCTGCCGCTGGGCGCCAGCGAGGACTTCGTCGCCGTCGGCGCCGAGATCGGGGTCATCCTCCTGCTGCTCATGCTGGGCCTGGAGTACACGGCCACCGACCTCGTCTCGCACCTCAGGACCCACTACCCCGCCGGGCTCCTCGACGCCGTCCTCAACGCCCTGCCGGGCGCGGTGCTGGCCCTGCTGCTCGGCTGGGGCCCGGTCGCCGCCGTCGTCCTGGCCGGTGTCACCTGGGTCTCCTCCTCCGGCGTCATCGCCAAGATCCTCGGCGACCTGGGGCGGCTGGGCAATCGTGAGACGCCGGCCATCCTGAGCATCCTGGTCCTGGAGGACCTTTCCATGGCGGTGTACCTGCCCATCGTCACGGCTCTGCTGGCCGGGGTGGGGCTGGCCGCGGGCGGCATCACCCTGGCCATCGCCGTGGGCGTGCTGACCCTGGTGCTGGTCCTCGCGGTGCGCTTCGGCCGCCACGTCTCCCGCTTCGTCTCCAGCGACGATCCGGAGAAGCTGCTGCTGGTCGTCCTCGGCGTGACGCTCGTGGTCGCCGGTCTCGCCCAGCAGTTGCAGGTGTCGGCCGCGGTGGGCGCCTTCCTGGTCGGCATCGCGCTGTCGGGCGAGGTCGCCGAGGGCGCGACGAGTCTGCTGGCGCCGCTGCGGGACCTGTTCGCCGCCGTGTTCTTCGTCTTCTTCGGCCTGCACACCGACCCGGCGAGCATCCCGCCCGTCCTGCCGCCCGCCCTCGCCCTGGCGGCCGTCACCACCGCCACGAAGATCGCCACGGGGTACTGGGCCGCGCGCCGCGCCGGGATCGGGCCCAGGGGCCGCTGGCGGGCCGGCGGCACGCTCGTGGCCCGCGGCGAGTTCTCCATCGTCATCGCCGGGCTCGCCGTGACGTCCGGCATCGAGCCCTCGCTCGGCCCCCTGGCCACGGCGTACGTCCTCATCCTGGTCCTGCTCGGCCCCCTGACCGCCCGCTGGACGGAGCCGCTGGCCACACGCCTGACCGGACGCCTGCGGCGGGCGGCCGAGTCAGGGGCGACGCCACCGGTTCCGCCGGGCGCACACGAGGCCCTCGACGACCAGGACACGGTGGGCCGCGCCTGAGCACGCCGCCGGGGCGGCAGACGCAGACCGCGGGACGGGCACCGCCGTCGTCAGCCCGTCTTCCGCCCCCTGCGTGTGTCGATCCGCTCCCACTCCGCGTCCCACCGGGCCAGGCGCCACCGGTCCAGGGCCAGGCGGGTCAGCCACATGGTTCCCAGGACCGTTCCGCCCGCGAAGGCCCCTGCGAGTGCGCCGCCCATGGCGGTGTGCAGCCAGGCCTCGCCGTCGGACACCGGCGGGGTCGTGATGTCACCACTGCGGTTCACCCACAGGGAGATGGTGCTCCCGGCGGGAGCCTTGGGCGCCACCCGGGCCTCTTCCCGGTGGGTCGAGCCGTCGGGCGCGGTCCACCGCACCTTGCCCCACACGCGGTGGTCGCTCGCCACGCGGGCGGGCGACGGGCCGGGCGCGTCCTCGACGACCACGGCCGAGACCTGGCGGCTCTCGGCTCGCTGCCGTTCGACGGCCTGCTCGACCGAGCCCGCCGCCAGCAGTCCGGCGACCAGTCCGCCGAGCAGGGCGAGCACCCAACCCCCGAGCAGGACCCAGGCTTCGACGACGTCGACACGCCGTTTGAGCGCATTGCGTCGCCACCGCCACCACCGCACGGTCACGCGCTCTGAAGATTCCATCGGCCGACACCCCCTCGTGAGCACCGGCAGCACCCTTCCAGTGTGCGCCTGACAGCGGCTGAAGCGCGCCGGTCATCAGGCGGGAGACGCGGCGATGCGTACCCGGTCGCTCTCCTGGCCGGAGAGGAAGGAGGCCATCGCCCGCCCTTCGCCGGCGACGGCGGTGCGGTCGGCCCGGGAGAAGCGGCGCAGCGGGGTGACGTGCACGGTGTCCCCCTCGACGGTCCAGGTCGCGGCGACCCTGCCGTCGACCAGAACGACGCGGGCGCCGGCGACGGACAGAGGGCGGTGCGCGTCGTCGATGATCCGGCTGCGGTCGTGGTAGCCGAGGATCGCGTTGTCGAACGCCGGGAGGAACCGCACCGGGGCGGGGGTGTCGGGGTCGGGGCGTGGCGCGCCCGGGAGGTCGAGCAGTGTGCGGCCGCGTTCGTCCCGGAAGGCGACCAGTTCCTCGCGCATGGCGGAAACCGCGGCGGGCAGCCCCGCGAGGCCGCACCAGGCGCGCAGGTCGGCCGAGGCGGCGGGACCGAAGGCTGCCAGATAGCGCCGTACCAGTGCCTGGCCCACGGGGTCGGAGCCGTCCGGGGCGAGCGGGTCGATCTCGCGTCCCAGCCAGGAGGACATCAGCGCGTAGCGCACGCCGGCCTTCGTTCTCCACAGGCCGCGCGGCGGCAGTTGCACCGTCGGGAGGAGGGCGGCGACCAGCATCTCGCCGAGGGGCCGCGGCCCGGCCGAGGGCCAGCGGTCGGCGACGGCTCGCGCGAGCGCGGGCATGGACCGGGGTTCGCCGTCGGCCATGACCTTGCGGCCCGCCGCGGCGAGTTCACTGTGATCGACCCCGTCGAGTTCGCGCCGGTAGACCCCGACCACCCGCTGGCGCAGCATGCCGTCGTGGCGGGCGCGCCAGGCGACTGCGTCGTCGGCGGTGACGAGATGGACCGTGCGGCGCATGAGATGGGTGCGCACCACGCGCCGCCCGGTCAGCAGGTCCGACAGCCGGGCCGGGTCGAACGCCCGCAGCCGCGACCAGAGCCCGGGGAAGGGCTCCTGGGGTTCCTGCGCCTGGAGACCGCCCAGGTGGGCGACGGCGTCGAGGACCGGCAGGTCGGCGCGGTCGAGGAGCAACTGCCGGGCGAGAGTGGCGCGGTTGAGCGCCCGGGTGTCGAGAACGGTCATCGGAGCACCTCGGCCTTCGCGTCGTGTGCCGACCCGTGGTCCAGGGTGTCCGGGCGGCTTGCGTGTGCACGGTCGCACGGGACGCGGTCAGATCGTGACCGCATCCGGCGTCGGCGTCTCCGGCGCGCCTGCCCGGGCGGGAGAGAGCGCCGACGCAGGCCGCCGGGCCCTCGGTCCGGCAGCCCGCGCACTCTTGTTCCCTATATTTCCTATCGAATTACTAGGGAAGTATTGACGACGCCTCGCACCCCTGCGCAGGATGATGCGCATGGCCCACACATCTTTCCGCCCGTGCGCCTCAACCCCCCACTGAGCGAACGAGCTTGAGGAGACCACAGCGATGGGCGTTGCCCCGGCGCCGTCCGGCCCCGCCTCGGAGTTCGACCGGCCCGGGCCCGGCCGTACGCACTGGCTGCGCGTGGCCCGCGAGACGGCGGACGACCTGGCCACGGACGCGGTCGCCAGGGACCAGGCGGGCAAGCCCCCGTTCGACGAGGTGTCCCGGCTGCGCGAATCGGGACTGCTGACGCTCCTCGTCCCCTCCGAACTCGGGGGCGGCGGGGCGGACTGGGCCGAGGCGTACGCCGTGGTCCGGGAGATCGCGGCGGCCGACGGCGCCATCGGCCAGCTCCTCGGCTGTCACTACTTCACGTCCTGGAGCGCCGGGTTCCTCGCCGAGCCCGCCCTCGCCTCCGCGCTGGAGCGCCGGTCCGCGGCGGAGCAGTGGTGCTGGGGCGGCGGCCTGGCCCGTCAGGAACCGGCGCTCACGCTCGTCAAGGACACGCGGGGCTATGTGCTGAACGGCCGGCAGAGCTATGCCGCCGGCGTGCTCGTCGCCGACCGCCTCGCCGTACGGGCCGTACGGGCCGGCACCGGCGAACCCCTCGCGCTCGTGGTCGATCCCGCCCTCGCCGGCGTGGTCGTCGACGGTGACGCCGACCCCTTCGGCCAGCGGCTGGCGGCCGGCGCGAGCGCGGAGTTCGACGGCGTGCCCGTCACCGCCGACGCCGTACTGGGTTCCCTGTCGGCGGACGAGGACGTGCTGTCGCCCCTCACGGCCCTGCTGTCGCCGGTCGGGCGTCTGCTGTCGGTGCAACTCCGGCTCGGCATGGCGGAGGGCGTGCTCGCCGAGGCCCGGGAGTACAGCCGGACCGGCCACGCGCCCTGGCACCCGGACCGGCCGGACGGCACCCCCCAGGATCCCCAGGTCCTGACGGCGTACGGGGAGCTGACCGTCCTCACCCGCTCTGCGTCCGCCCTCGCCGACCAGGCGCGGCAGGCCGTACGGGACGGACTGGCCCGGGGCGAGGACCTCGGCTACGAGGAGTACGCGGAGATCTCCGTCCTCGTGGCCATGGCCGAAGCCGCCGCGTCCAAGGCCGCGCAGGAGTCCACCGCCCGCGCCCTCGACATCATCGGTGCCCGCTCCGCTTCGGCGCGGCTCGGCTTCGACCGGTTCTGGCGCAACGCCCGGACCCACACCCTGTACGAGCCCGTCGGTCACCGGCTCCGGGACGTCGGGGACTACTTCCTCAACGGTGCGCACCCTCCGTTCGTCCTTCCCGTCTGACGGCGCGACGACAGGTCGCCGGCGTCCGCCGTGGGGTGAACGCCCCACGAGCGGGACAGGAGACCGAGGTGGCCGGAACCATGCCGGCGGCGGTGGTCGACGGGCCCCGCCGAACGTTTCCCGGGCGGCTGGCGTCATAGCGGTAGCCGTCGTCGAAGGGACCACCACCATGACCGCCGCACCCCGTGTCGTCCGAGCCGTGTCCGGTGCCGTGCTGAGCGCGGGGCTCATCTGCATGGTCGCCGCGTGCGGTTCCGGGACGTCGACGAGCCCGACGGCTTCGACGGCCCCCGGGACGCCGAGCACGCCGGGCCACAGCGGCGTCTCCTGGCGGGAGCCCGCCTCGTACACCTACACGCTCCGGTCGAGCGAAGGAGAACGCAACCTGCTCGGCACCTTCCGGATCTCGGTCCGCGACGGTGCCGTGGTGAAGGCGGTGGGCCTGGACGACATGGGCCGAAGCACGGTCGAGAGCGCCCCCGACGCCGTGCCGACGCTCGGCGGACTCCTCACGGAGCTGGAGCAGGCGCGACGGGGCGGCGCGGACACGGCCGAGGCGGAGTACGCGGCCGGCGACGGGCATCCGGTGCGGATCGTCCTGGACTGGGAGGAGAACGCGGTCGACGACGAGGCGCGCTACGCCATCAGCGCCTACGAGCCGGCGGACGGCCGGCGCGCCGGAGATCCGGCCGATGCCCGGCCGGCGTCGTGACGCGGTCCGGCTCGCGGCGGACGAAGGGATGGACGACCTCCTCCTCAGCGGTGTCGCGCACGGCCAGCAGCCGCACCAAGCGGCGGAAGGCCGGGCCGATTTCCAGCCGCTGTTCGCACCCCGAGCGAGTGCTCACTGCACGGGATCTCCCGCCGGTCCGCTGTCGTCGCGGGGGCCGTTCGTCGACAGGCCGGTCAGGCCGGCCGCGGTGTCGGCCGGCTCCAGGTGCGGGCCGATCCACTCGCAGAGCAGGACGGTGGCATCGTCCTGGAGGTGGCCGTCGTGGTATTCGAGGACGGCCTGGATGAGGCGGCGCAGTGTCTCGGGGACGGGCAGGCCGTCGGCGTGGTGACGGATGAGGAAGTCGGTGAAGCGCGCCAGGCCGAACTCCCGGCCACCGGAGCGGCGCGCCTCGGTGATGCCGTCGGTGTAGAGAACGATCCGGTCGCCGGGCTGGAGGTGCTCCTCGCACACGATGCTGCGCAGACCGAGGTCGGTGCCCATCGGGTGGCCCGGCCGGCAGGAGAGTTGGCTGGTCCAGCGGTTGTCGCGGATGACGATCGGCGGATGGTGGCCGCGGTTGACCCACCGCAGGACGCCGGTGCGGGTGTCGAGCGTGGCCAGGACTCCGGTGACGTAGCGCCGGTGATCGTACTGCTCGAGGAGGGCGGCTTCGACGGCCTCCGCCTTCTCGACGAGGCCAGCACCCTGGCGTCGGGCATTGCGGCAGGCGCCCAGGGCGAGAGCGCCCGACAGTCCCGCGGCGGCGTCGTGCCCCATCGCGTCGAAGACCGTCAGATGGACCAGGGGCCCGTCGACGGCGTACTCGAACACGTCACCGCTGATGTCGTAGGCCGGTTCCTGGGACGCGGAGATCGTGACTCTTCCGTCGGCGTAGGTGCGCGGCGGCATGAGGTTCCACTGCATCTCCGCGGCCACGCTCATCGGCCGTGCGCGCACCAGCCTGGCCAGCGTGTCGCTGGTGCCCCGCTTGCTGACGATGATCAGCGAGACGAGCGCCGCGAGCGCCTGCATGTCGGCGTGGGCTGCGGCGTCGTCGTGTTCGCTGCTCACCCGCAACAGCCCGAGGCGCTCGGTTCCGTCCAACAGCGGAACCCACCACTCGGACACACCACCGCCCGGGGGCGCGGCCGGCAGGACGTCGGTGTACTGATAGGCCCGTCCGGCGACCGTCCCCTCGATGTGCAGCTCCGTCTCGTGTCCTCGGGCGGCGTCGCCGGGGAGCAGCCGCAGGACGGTGCGTTGCAGGTCCGCCACGTAGATCAGCACCTGGCGGAAGGAGGCCGCGCGTGCGTACTCGTTCGTCTTGGCCGGAAGCAGCTCGATGGGCATGAGATGGCTGGCGTCCAGGAGGTCGGCGAGCATCCGCCGACCGCCCTCCTCACTGCGCTCCATCAGCGTTCACCTCCGATCGCCGCACCGGACGACTACCCGCGAAACGGCGTCTCAGGACCCGGCGTGCACACCCGGCGCCGGGCAGGGTCGGGAAGGCGTCGGCTCCGGGAGGCTTCGAGGGACCACCTCCGGGTACTTCCACGGCGGAACGTCCCGACGACAGAGGAAACGGAGGCACGGAGGCCGTGTTGCTGTCCCATTCGCTCGATCACGGAGTCCTCGTCATCACGGTCCACCAGGACCCCGGGGTCGGCGGGCGTGCCGCGCTGCTCACGAAGATCAGCGACCTCGTCCAGGCCTACCGGCCGGCGCCGGTGGTCGTTCTCCTCGACGAGCCGGCCGCTCGGGACGCGGTGGTCAGCGTGGTCCTGCGCGTCCACCGCCTGTGCAGCCGGCTGGGGACGCTGATGTCGGTGGCCACGCACAGTGCGCCCACCCGCCGCGCGCTGGAGACGGACGCCGACACCGCCGGCACGCGGCTGGTCATCCACGCCCGTGCGGACATCGCTGTCGCCGCCGCGTTCGCCGCGGCGGCCTGAGGGACGGTTCCGGGGCGTCACGGCATCGTGCTCTGGGCGCTGATCAGCTCGGTGACCGCACGCAGACCTCCTTGGGCGAGGGCGGCGCGCTGCCGGTCCGCGCCGGTGCCGTCCTGCAACAGCCGGTGGATCAGGGACGTGACCTGACGGGTGTCCCCGGACGCGTCCAGGGCGGGAGCGACGTGCCGCAGGAACTCGTAGAGCACGTCTCCGGCCCGGTGCGCCGTGCCGCCGGGGTCGACCAGGGTGTCGCCGAGCCCGTGCCGGGCGGCGTGCCACATGGCGGCCTGCAGCAGTTCCGGCGCGCAGTCCGGCACGGGGGTGTCGGCGGCCGCTTCCGCCAGGGCGGTCTCCACCAGAGCCCGGATGAGCGCGGCGAACATGACCGCCTCGTCCGCGCGCAGCTGGACATCAAGGCACCGCACCTCGACGGTCGGATAGGTGGCGGACAGGCGGGCCTGCCAGTAGAGCTGACCGGTGTCGGAGATCAGGCCGGCTTCCAGCAGCCGTTCCGCGCGCCGGTCGTAGTCGGCGGCGTCCCGGAAGTGCGGGGGCATGCCGCTGACCGGCCACCGGCTGAAGATCACCGTGCGCCAGCTCGCGAAGCCGGTGTCGTGCCCGTCCCACAGCGGGGAGTTGGAGGCCATGGCCGTCAGTGTCGGCAGCCAGGAGCGGATCCGGTTCAGGACCTGCACGCCGGCCTCCCGGTCGGGCACGGCGACGTGCACGTGGGTGCCGTTGACCAGCTGCTCGGCCACCAGCTGCGGCGCCTGGGTGACCATGGCGCGGTAGCGGGCCTGGTCGGTGACGGCGATGGGGCGGCCGTGCCGCAGCGGTGGTGTCCCGCAGACCCCGATCCGGCAGCCGTGCTCCTCGGCGGCCACGCCGACGGCGTGCCGCAGACGCAGCAGATGGCCGCCCACCTCCTCCAGAGTGCGGCAGACCGGGGTGGCCACCTCGACCTGCGCCTGGAGCAGCTCGTACTGCACCTCCTGGTCGGTCACCAGATGCCCGACGCCCGCCGCGGCGCGCACTTTGTCCGCCTGAGGCACCGGCAGGCCCGTCACCGGGTCGAGCAGCAGGTACTCCTCTTCCACGCCGATCGTCGTCATCGACCACCCTCTGTTCCGCCCGGCGGCCGGGCCGGATACCGGCGCGCCGCAGACGCGCCTCACGCAGCGATGGTCACCCTTCGGGGCACGCTCGTGTAGGACCGAGTGCCGCGAGGACGGCCAGACAAAACATGACACAGACACAGAAATCGCTTCCACCCCGAGAAGCCGCGGGCATGGTGTCGCCCGCGGGACCGGGGTACGCGCGCAACGGCAGGTGACGGCAGCCGTGACAACACCGGAGGTCCTCACCGGCTCACGGAAGGGGTAGGACAGCCAGGACACCGCCCGGTTGCGCCGGCTCGGCACCGCCTGGGAGACGGTCCGCAAGAGCGCACCCACGCACCCCCTCCGATCGCCCCGCGACGTCCGCCCGGCCACGCGCTCCCGGGCGTGCCGCTCAGCCCCTACGACCGGCTGCGCGACGGGCTCGGCCTGAGCGTTCCGTCGAGGGCGGCGAAGAGGGTCCTGCCGGGACTCGCCGGTCTGCTCGTGTCCGCCGCCGTCGCCGCGATCCTGCGCGAGCGGCATGGAGGCCACCGCCCGGTCGAATGGATCATTCCGCCATTCGGCCCAGAAATACCCGGTGGCAGACAATGGCGATGAATCAGAAGGAATAGGTTCCTCCCGGCCGGATGACCGTCCGAGCACCGTTGCTGCCGATCGAGGAACTGATGGCGACACACACTGAACCGGTTGCGCCGGTACCCGCGGTGGAGCGCCGCGGCAGGGGGAAGGTGATCGTCTCCTGGCTGACGACCACCGATCACAAGAAGATCGGGCACCTGTACCTGATCACGTCGTTCGGGTTCTTCCTGGTCGCCGGGGCGCTGGCGATGCTCATCCGGGCGGAGCTGGCGCGGCCCGGGCTGCAGATCGTCTCCAGTGAGCAGTACAACCAGGCGTTCACCATGCACGGCACGATCATGCTGCTGCTGTTCGCGACGCCCACCTTCGCCGGGTTCGCCAACGCCGTCATGCCGCTGCAGATCGGCTCACCCGATGTGGCCTTCCCCCGGCTGAACATGCTCTCGTACTGGCTGTTCCTCTTCGGCGGCCTGATCGTGCTCGGCAGCTTCCTCACCCCGCAGGGTTCCGCCGACTTCGGCTGGACCGCGTACACCCCGCTCAGCGGTGGCGAGCGCACCCCTCAGATCGGCGGCGACCTGTGGATCATGGGGCTGGCGCTGTCCGGCTTCGGCACCATCCTCGGCTCGGTCAACTTCGTCACGACCGTCATCTGCATGCGCGCCCCCGGCATGACGATGTTCCGGATGCCGATCTTCACCTGGAACGTGCTGCTCACCTCGGTGCTGGTGCTGCTGGCCTTCCCGGTGCTGGCCGCCGCGCTGCTGGTCCTGGAGGCGGACCGGCGCTTCGGCGCGCAGGTGTTCAACGCGGAGAACGGGGGCGCGGTGCTGTGGCAGCACCTGTTCTGGTTCTTCGGTCACCCGGAGGTGTACATCCTGGCGCTGCCGTTCTTCGGCGTGATCACCGAGATCATCCCCGTCTTCGCCCGTAAGCCGATCTTCGGCTACACCGGTCTGATCGGCGCGACCGTCTCCATCGCCGGGCTGTCGGTGACGGTGTGGGCGCACCACATGTTCGCCACCGGCGCGGTATTGCTGCCGTTCTTCTCCTTCATGACGTATCTGATCGCCGTGCCGACGGGCGTGAAGTTCTTCAACTGGATCGGCACCATGTGGCGGGGCTCGCTGTCGTTCGAACCACCCATGCTGTGGGCGCTCGGTTTCCTGGTCACCTTCCTCTTCGGCGGTCTGACCGGCGTCATCCTGGGGTCGCCGCCGCTGGACTGGCACGTCACCGACAGCTACTTCGTGGTCGCCCACTTCCACTACGTGCTCTTCGGCACCATCGTGTTCGCGATGTTCGGCGGATTCAGTTTCTGGTGGCCGAAGATGACCGGCACCATGCTCGACGACCGGCTGGAGAAGATTCACTTCTGGACGCTGTTCATCGGCTTCCACACCACCTTCCTGGTGCAGCACTGGCTCGGCGCCGAGGGCATGCCCCGCCGCTACGCCGACTACCTCGCCGCCGACGGCTTCACCGCTCTCAACACCGTCTCCTCGATCGGCGCGTTCCTTCTCGGCCTGTCCACCCTGCCCTTCCTCTACAACGTGTGGCGGACCGCCCAGCGGGGCGAGAAGGTCGAGGTCGACGACCCCTGGGGCTACGGCCGCTCCCTGGAGTGGGCCACGTCCTGCCCGCCGCCCCGCCACAACTTCCTCACCCTGCCCAAGATCCGCTCCGAGTCGCCCGCCTTCGACCTGCGCCACCCGGACCTGGCAAGCCTGGACGAGGCGGCGAACACCGGGCAGCGCGACGTGCTCGACGCCGAGGGGCACAAGGGCGAACGGCGGTGAGACGCGGCAGGCACGAGGCACCGGGCGGCGAGCCGCGCAGCGTCCTGGCCGACGAGACCGAGGGCTACCTTCTCGCCCGCGCCCATCGCGACCAGGCGCAGCGCGAGGCCGAGGAACTCTGCGCGCGGATGCCGTGGCTGACCACGGCCCAAGCCGAGGAAGTCACCGTCCACTACGTCCACCGGCGCCTGGATGTCACCCGCCGGCTCATGCTGGGCACCGTACGACGGGCCGACGAACTGCGGCAGGAGTACGAGAGCCGCTACGCCCAGCTGCGGAGCGCCCTGCTGCGCCGCCATGCGGCCGGTGCCTGCGCGGTCCTGGCCTGTGCCGCGGGGGCGGGCTCGCTGGCGGCCGGTGTGCTCACCCGCTGACGGTCCGGCTGAGCGGCCGTGCCCCTCTTGGCCGGGAAGGGCGTGGCGGCCGTGCCGCTCATCATCGCGACCGGTCTCCGGGGGCGCGGGCCGGCCGGTGAGCACTGCAACGTCCCGGGACCGGTGTGCGGCCCGCCGACGGCACAGCGACGGCTCCCGGCGGGCCACACCACGGGAACGAACCGTCACACGACCTCGGCGAGGCGGTCCACCTGGGCGGGGTCCAGGCCGTAGCAGTAGAGCATCACCTCGTCGGCGCCGAGGTCGGTGAAGGCGGCGATGGCGTCACGGATCGCGGCGGGGGTGGTGAGCAGGCCGGCGACCATCCGGTCGGGCATGCCGGTGAAGGCGTAGTAGGCGTGCATCCTGGCCCGGGCGTCGTGGATCACCTCGTCCGGGCCGAGTGCGACGTTGACCTGCGCGACGATGCGGGGTTCGCCGTCGCGGCCGTACTCCTTCCAGAACCTGCGGGCGGTGTCGAACAGGCCACCGGCCCATGAGGGCGGCGCGGCGGCGAGGAAACCGTCACCCCAGCGCGCGACGCGTTCGATCGCGGCGGGCTTGAAACCGCCGAAGAGCACCTCGGGGCCGCCGGGCCGGGCCGGCCGGGGACCGATCGGGCCGACGCCGTCGCCGTACGGCTCGCCCGACCACAGGCGCCGCATGACCGTCATCTGCTCGTCGAGACGCCGGCCCCGGGTGCGTATGTCGATGCCCGTGACCTGGTGGTCGTCGTCCCGCCCGCCGATGCCCAGGCCGAGGACCAGACGGCCGGCGGTCATCCGGTCGAGGGTGGCGGCCTGCTTGGCGAGGAGGGCGGTGTCGCGCAGCGGGGCGAGCAGCACCTCGGTCTGGACACGGATGCGGGAGGTGGCACCCGCGAGGACGGCGAGCGCGACGAGGGGCTCGGGGTTGTCGTGGACGAGCCGGTCGAGCAGGCCGAGGGTGCTGAAGGGTCCGGAGTCGGCGCGCCGGGCCCAGTCGAGCAGAGTGGTGGGGTCGCCGATGGGCAGACCGATACCGACGTTCATCGAAGAAGCCTCCGAAAGAGGGGTCGACAAAGACAGTTGCCGCCCCTCCGTCACCTCATCGAGGTGGGACGCTCCCGTTCTGCGGCGTGCTTCTGGGGAGCGTCTCGTCGAAGTGAACTCACCCTAAAGCGGCCTGATTTCGCACGGCAAGCCGATTTCGGCCGCCGGAGCGGTGGCGCCGGTCACCTCGGCGGAGCCCCGGGGCCGCGCTGCTCGTAGCGCTTCCACTCCCGGCCACCGTCGCGAGAAATCCACAGTCCCTCGCCGGCCACCAGGCCGTACGTCGCCGTCGTCGCGTCCGCGATGCCGTAGAGCGTCGTGCCGTGGACCGCGAAGGACG
This sequence comes from Streptomyces sp. NPDC012466, assembly GCF_042955215.1. NCBI lineage: Bacteria > Bacillati > Actinomycetota > Actinomycetes > Kitasatosporales > Streptomycetaceae > Streptomyces > Streptomyces sp. NPDC012466. The sequence continues at coordinate 26,940 of NZ_JBIBEQ010000005.1, forward strand.
TGAACCTCGCCGGGGTTCGCAGTTCGTGGAAGGCGCTGTTGGACCGGTCGGCGGCGAGCCAATGGCGGCCGCCTTCCTCGCCGACCAGCAGCCGCCCGTCCGTGAGGAGTTGGAGGACCAGCGACTCCGGGCCCCGCTTCAGGTTCCTCCAGGGGATCCCGCCGGCCAGCACCGTTCGCCAGTGCCCCCCGCCGTCCGTCGTCACCAACAGCCCGCGTACGCCGTCGTCTTGAAGGAGGGACAGTGCCACGGTGCCGTCCCGCGCGGTGAGTGCGCCGCCCGTGTACGGCTTCGGGACGGCCGTGGAGCCGAGGGTGCGGCCGTCACGCTGCCGTACGACGCGGTCGGGGTCCTCGGTCAGGGACTGGTCCAGGCTCCAGACCGTGCCCCGCTCGTCGAGGGCGAGGTGGACGGAGCCGGCGGGCAATCCCGCCGGGGGCGCCACGGTGCGGGTGGCGGGCCGGTAGACGAGGGCCGGCTCCGGTTCGGACAGCAGGACGTCGCCGGGGCGGGTGGGCAACGGAGTCCCGGCGCTGTGGACCTCGTGCCGTCGACCGCGTACGTCGAGGGCGTACGTCCCCTCGGTGCTCTCTCCGGGCGGGACCCGCACGAAGCCCCCGGGCACCCCCTCGAACGCGGCGCGCTCCGCCTCCGCGTTCCCGTGTTCCGCGTGCTCGGCGACCGTGCGGCCGTCGCGGCCGACGATGCGCCAGGCGGAGGCGGCGGGACCCTCGTCGTCCTCGACGTTGCCGGCGTCGAAGGTCAGGAGCAGAGAGCCGTCGTCCGCGCGGGCCACTCCCGTGGGAGCACCGGCCGCCTCGATGACGTCGGCGGGACGCGGGTGAGGCTCTTCGATGACGCGCTTGTACCCGCCCTCGCGGTCCCCGGCGCCCGTGTCGACGGAGCCGCCCGGGCCGCAGGCGGTCAGCGCCAGCACCGAACTCACGGCGGCCACGAGCCGGACGGCCCGCTCACCGGGCCGGCTCGGTCCGGCCGTCGGCGGACTCGGTGGCGTCATGAGGTGCCGACCGCTCGCTGGGCGGACGACCGGGCCGGGGCGGTGGGAGTGCTGATCGCCGACCTCCGGGAACGTGTGCGGGCGGGCGCAGACGAGCCCGGCGCAATCCTCGCAGATCCCGAGGTGGTGGCCTCAGGGCTTGGCCGGCTTGACCTTCTTGTCGTGGCCGTTCACCCGCACCGTGACCTTCCTCCGGTTCCGCGCCCGGTCGGCCGTGATGCTGTACGACGTGACCTTGCCGTTCCGCCATGTGCAGCTGACCTCGTAACCGCCCCGCGCACGCAGGCCGGTGAAGGAGCCCCGGGCCTTCCAGCCGCCCGGCAGGGCGGGCAGCAGGTGGATGACGCCCTCGTGGCTCTGCAGGAGCATTTCCGCCACGGCACCCGAGATGCCGAAGTTGCCGTCCATCTGGAAGGGCGGGTGGTCGCAGAACAGGTTGGGCAGGGTGTTGTAGGTCAGCAGTCCGCGCAGCATGATCCGGGCCCGGTGCCCATCGCCCAGGCGGGCGAACAGAGCGGCCCGCCAGGGCCAGGTCCACGAACGGCGGCTGTCGCCCGACACCGTCGCGGCCGTGAACGGGACGCCTTCCTTCTCGCCGCACCGCGCCTTGAGCGAGACGAGGGCGGCCTTCGCGAAGTCCGGTGCCCCCGGGGTGATCTGGCGGCCCGGGTAGACCGCGAAGAGGTGCGAGGTGTGGCGGTGGATGTCGGTGGGGCTGTCGATGTCCTCCTGCCACTCCTGCAACTGGCCCCACCGGCCGATCCTGTTCGGCGCGAGGCGTGCCTGCAGGTCCGCGACCTTCGCCCGGTAGGCGGGATCCGCGTCGAGCACCGACTCGCAGTCGAGGTAGTTCTGGAACAGGTCCCAGATGATCTGCTGGTCGTACATGACGCCGTCCTCGCGCGGCCCGTGCTCGGGGGACCAGCCGTTCGGTGCGACGAGGAGTCCGTCCTCGCGCTCCTTGAGGTGGTCCTCCCAGAACTGGCAGATCTCCTTGATCATCGGGTGGGCGACGGTGCGGAGATAGGCCATGTCCTGGGTGAACGCCCAGTGCTCGTAGAGGTGTTGCGCGTACCAGGCACTCGCGACGGTGTTCCACTCCCACGCGTTGCCGCCGAAGATGCTCTGACTGGTGCGGGCGGTCCAGCCGCGCCTGTCCTCGCCGAAGGCGGTGCGGGTCGCCACCCGGCTGGGCACCGCCACCTGCTCGATGAACCGGACGAGCGCCTCGTGGCACTCCGGCAGGTTCGTCGTCTCGGCTCCCCAGTAGTTCATCTGGACATTGATGTTGGTGTGGTAGTCGGAGGCCCACGCCGGCTGGTTGCTGTCGTTCCACAGGCCCTGGAGGTTGGCGGGCAGGCCGTTCGGCCGGGAGGAACTGATCAGCAGGTACCGGCCGTAGTCGAACATCGTCTGCTCGAGTGTCGGGTCCTCGCCGCCGGCCGCGTAGCGCGCCAGCCGGGCGTCGGTCGGCAGGGCGACGACGTCGGCGCCGGAGGTGCCCCAGTCGACGGCGACGCGCTTCATGAGGGCACGGAACTCGGCGGTGTGCTCCTGGCGGAGTTCGGCGTAGGGCCGGGCGACCGCCTTGCCGAGCGCCTTGGCGACGACGGGTTGCGGATCGGCTCCGCGCCATCCGGCGGCGGCGTCGAGCTTGTAGTCGGTGCGGGCGTCGAGGTACAGGGTCAGGGTCGTGCAGCCGCTGAACCGGAGCACCGGGCCGTCGGCGCGGAGGTCGCCGCCGGTGTGCACGGCCTGGACGGTGCAGGCGTGTTTGAGGCCGTTGCCCATGACACCGCTGAAGGAGATCCGCCCTGTGGCGGCGTCGACGGTCGTCGGGGCCTTGGCCTGTCCGGATGTCAGCGCTACCGCCCCGGAGAGCTCCCCGGGGCGCTCGGACGTGTACCGGAAGACCATGAGGTCCGCGGAGCGGCCGGCGAAGGCCTCGCGCAGGACGCGCCGTCCCGGTGCGCCGAAGCGGGTGGTGTGGACGCCGTTCACGAGGTCGAGGGAGCGCTGGTAGTCGACGACGGCCCGCTGGGTGCGCGAGTCGAAGCCCTTGCCCTCCAGCGCGATCTCCGCGATCTGGAGGGCGCTGGACGACGCTCCGGGGGTCAGGGTGAGCCGGTAGGCGCGGTAGGCCGTGCTGTTGGCGATCAGGAAGGTCCGGGTCTCACCGCGGCCGGCGAAGGGCGCCCCGGGGTTCTGCGTGTCGAGGGTCGTCCAGGCGTGCCCGTCCTGGGACGCTTCGAGCCGCCATCCCCGGGGGTCGTCCTGCGGGCGGTCCGGGGCCGCCGTCAGCGTGTACGAGGTGACGGCGACCGGGCGGGGCAGGTCGGCCCGCCACACGACCGCCGGTGCGTCCGGTGCGACGCGCCAGACCGTGGCCGGGTCGCGGTCCACCGCGTTCGAGATGCCCGTGGCCCGGGACCGTGCCCCGGCGGCGGAGCCCTCGGAGTGCCCGCTCGGCGACGACAGGTACAGCGCGCCACCCGCGCCGAAGTCGACGCCGGACAGACCGATCTCGCTCACCTGGAAGTGGCTGACCCCCGCCTTGGGGACGAAGTCGAACCGGTAGAAGCGGCAGGCCGCGGTGTCGGCGCAGGTGAACTCCTTGGTCTGGAAGCGGTTTTCGAAGGGTGCTTCGAGGGTGCGTCGGTCGAGCGTGGTCCAGGTGGTGCCGTCGGTGGAACCGGAGAGCGTCCACTCCTGCGGGTCGCGCTGCGGTACGTCGTCGGCACTCGTCAGACGGTAGGACGCGACCGCGACGGGCGCGGGGAGTTCGACCTGCCACCGCACCCTCGAACCCGGCCCGTCGATGCACCACTTGGTTCTCACGTCACCGTCGTACGTCTTGTCGACGCCCTCCGACGAGGAGCTGTTGTACGGTCCGCCGGGAGCCGTGATCTTCGGGGTCGCACGGGGGGTGAAGGTGATGACGACGTCGCCGAAGTTCCGGTACGAGCCGAAGCCGGTCATGCTCGTGTCGAAGTCGCTGTCCGGCTTGCCCGCGAGCGCGTTGTCGTAGTTGACGGCACCGCCCCAGAGGCTCTGTTCGTTGAACTGGATGCGCTCCTCGTAGGGGTCGGCGAAGAGCATGGCGCCCAGTCGGCCGTTGCCGAGGGGAAGTGCCTGTGACTGCCAGTCCCGGGCGGGCACGGAGTAGGTCAGCGCCTCGCGCGAGAGGGCGGCCCGCTGGACGGCCGCCGGCGCCCCGGCCCCTGCTGCGGCGGCCTGCGGTGGGGCGGTTCCGCCGGTCAGCTGAGTGAGCAGGGGCGCGAGGGCGAGGCCACCGCCGACCTTGAGAACGCTCCGTCGCTGCGGTGGGGGTTCATTGGTCACGGTGAGATCTCCCGGCCCATTCATCGGCTCTTTACGGGGACGATGACGCCACATTGGCACGTGTTGACAGCAGGAACATCGTGACCGGGAAATAGATCGGATGTCTAGAGGGGTGCATCAGGCACTCGCCCGGTGCCGGGCCTCCCCGACGCATGATGCGGCCCGCCGCCTTCGGCCTGACGCCCCGTCACCGGGGACCGCGCGAGCGGTCGCCGACCGCCAAGGTCGACAACTGGCCTCGCCCATCCTGGACTGCAAAAATGAAGGCCAGAGGCACAGTGACCAGGCTCACCTGGAGGTACCCGTGAAGATGCTGATCAACGTCCCGGAGAGCGTGGTCGCGGACGCGCTGCGCGGCCTGGCGGCTGCCCACCCGGAGCTGACCGTGGACGTGGAGAACCGGGTGATCGTGCGGCGGGACGCTCCTGTCGCGGGGCAGGTGGGGCTCGTCTCGGGCGGAGGTTCGGGGCACGAGCCGTTGCACGGTGGTTTCGTCGGTCCCGGCATGCTGTCGGCGGCCTGTCCGGGCGAGGTGTTCACCTCCCCCGTGCCCGACCAGATGCTGCGCGCGGCCGCCGCCGTGGACAGCGGGGCGGGTGTGCTGTTCATCGTGAAGAACTACACCGGTGACGTGCTCAACTTCGACATGGCCGCCGAGATGGCCGAGGACGAGGGCATCCAGGTCGCGAAGGTGCTGGTCAACGATGACGTGGCGGTGACCGACAGCCTGTACACGGCGGGGCGGCGCGGTACGGGCGCGACCTTGTTCGTGGAGAAGATCGCGGGTGCCGCCGCTGCCGAGGGCATGCCGCTGGAGCGGGTCGAGGCGATCGCCCGGCAGGTGAACGAGAACTCCCGCAGTTTCGGTGTCGCGCTGAGCGCCTGCAGCACGCCGGCCAAGGGCAGTCCCACCTTCGATCTGCCGCCCGGCGAACTGGAGTTGGGCATCGGAATCCACGGCGAGCCCGGCCGTGAGCGGCGGGCGATGATGACCTCCGGCGAGATCGCCGAGGCCGCCGTCGAGGCGGTGGTCGAGGACCTCCAGCCGCGCAATCCGGTGCTGGTCCTGGTCAACGGCATGGGCGCGACGCCCCTGCTCGAGCTGTACGGCTTCAACGCCGAGGTGCACCGGGTACTCGCCCAGCGCGGCGTCCCCGTGGCCCGCGTCCTCGTCGGCAACTACGTCACCTCGCTGGACATGGCGGGCGCCTCGCTCACCCTGTGCCAGGTCGACGAGGAGCTGCTGCGGCTGTACGACGCGCCGGTGAAGACCCCGGGCCTGCGCTGGGGCGTGTGACACCAGGGGGTAGAGGATCACCACGTACCTACCAGGCAAGGAGATCCAGTGCTCGACGCCGATTTCTTCCGCCGTTGGATGACGGCGACCGCCGCGTCCGTCGACCGCGAGGCGGAACGGCTCACCGCCCTCGACTCCCCCATCGGGGACGCCGATCACGGCAGCAACCTCCAGCGCGGGTTCACGGCCGTCGTGGCCGTGCTGGAGAAGGAGGCCCCGGGGACGCCCGGCGGGGTCCTGACCCTGGCCGGACGCCAGCTGATCTCGACGGTCGGCGGCGCCTCGGGGCCGCTGTACGGGACACTGCTGCGCCGTACCGGCAAGGCCCTCGGTGATGCCGGAGAGGTCAGCGCGGAGCAGTTGGCCGAGGCGCTGCGGACGGGGGTGGACGCGGTCATGACGCTCGGCGGCGCCGCCCCCGGCGACAAGACCATGATCGACGCGCTGGTGCCCGCGGTGGAGGCGCTCGGCGACTCGTTCACGGCGGCCCGCACCGCCGCGGAGGAGGGCGCCGTGGCGACGACACCCTTGCAGGCGCGCAAGGGCCGGGCGAGCTATCTGGGCGAGCGCAGCATCGGCCACCAGGACCCCGGTGCCACGTCGGCGGCACTGCTGATCGCCGGACTCGCGGAGGCCGCCGGTGAGTGACGAGCCGTTGGTGGGGATCGTTCTGGTGTCGCACAGCGCGCAGGTGGCCGCATCGGTCGCCGAGCTGGCAAAGGGGCTCGCGGGCGGCGGCCCGGTGGTGCCCGTCGCTCCGGCGGGCGGTACCGAGGGTGGTGGGCTCGGTACGAGTTCCGAACTGATCGCGGCGGCTGCGGCGTCCGTCGACCGCGGTGCCGGAGTCGCCGTCCTGACCGACCTGGGCAGCGCGGTGCTCACCGTGAAGGCGCTGCTCGCGGAGGGCGACGAACTGCCCGAGGGGACGCGGCTGGTGGACGCCCCCTTCGTGGAGGGGGCCGTGGCCGCGGTCGTCACGGCGTCCACCGGAGCGGATCTGGCGGCGGTGGAGGCGGCCGCCACGGAGGCGTACACCTACCGGAAGGTGTGAGCGGCGGTCGCGGCCGGGCACGCACGCCGGATCGGCGGTGTGCCCGGCCGCGGCGTGCCCGTGACGCCCCGTCAGCCTGTCGGCGTCCGCTCGGCCGGGACCCGGCTCCACCGCCCCTTGGGCGCCGCCCTCGGTATCGCCGAGGCGGACGCGCCCGAGGACGCCGCCCGGTGCTGTTCGGCCTCCGCCTGCTCAGCGTCCGTCGGACCCGTTCCCGTCGATGAACCGCTTCGCCGCCCGCTCCCCCGTCGTCACGGCCGCGGCGTGGTCCTCGATGGGCGACACCTTGGTGTTCTTGAAGACGATGTAGGTGACGCCGGAGGGAGCGCCGCCGCCGTGCGGGTCGGGGCGGATGCCGAGGGCCTCGGCGGTGGCGTAGGACGCCTCGCCGATGATGCCCTGGGGGCCCGTGTCCCCGACGACCGCGTAGCTCACCCGGTCGCGGTAGACGACGGCCACCACCGAACCGCCGCCGATGCCGTGGTCCCGGTAGTCCCAGATGCCGCTCGGCGCGGGTACGACGATGAAGGGCAGGCGTTCGGCGCTCAACGGGCGGCCGTCGGACTGGGCGTAGGCGGTGCTCGCGGCGAAGTAGGGGTCGGTGCGGCTGTTGCAGCGGGGGCCGGGGCGGCCGTCGCAGTCGATGTCCATGTCCGCCTTCCAGAACACGGCGTCCTGGGTGCCGCAGACCGGGATGTTCGCGGGTGCGCCGTTGTCGCTGCGGTAGCGGCCCCGGGAGACGGGAGCGCACTCCCGCACCTTGGCGAGCAGGCCTGCGGCGCTCACGGCGCTCTCGCGCCACACCGCGGGCTGGGAAGGGGCGGCGGTGGGCGTGGTCGGGGCGAGCAGGGCGGCGCTGGCCGCGGCCAGCGTGAGCGACTGGACACGCACGATACGGGAGCCTCTCCTCGGGGACCTGACGGGCACTCAGCCCAAAATGACCCCGGGGCGATCACCCGGCCACCCTTGGGGGGCCGGACGGTGCATGTCCCCAACCTCCGACAGGGGCCGGGGGCCTGAGTCCGCGTAGGACTCCGGCCGCCCGGTCGCCCACGCCGGCGCGGGATCTGCGACGACAGCGGACCGCGCGACGGGCCCGAACACCCCGCTGTCCGCCGGGAGTTCGGCCGTGATGGAACTTCAGCATACGCAACTCTCCCGGGTGGTCACACACGGCGGCGGTGACGCCCTCGGAAGCGGCATCCGGTGCCCGACCGGACGCCCCTCTTGATGTGATCGCGCCAACGGCGTCATATTGGTCCGGACCATTCCCGTGTGCCACCCCCGGGAGGCAGTGTCGTGCGAAGCCGTTCCGTCCCCCCGTCCCTCCTGCGCCACGTGGCGCTCTGTGGAGCGCTCGCGCTGGTCGCCGCCTGCGGCTGGGCCGGAGCGGAGGAGGGCAACGACGGTGGTGCGCCCGGCGCGCCCACGGGCGTCACCGCGGCGGCGGGCAGCGCGACGAGCGTGCACGTCATGTGGAACGCGACCGCCCGGGCCTCTGTCTACGAGGTGTATCGCGGCACCACGAAGGTCGAGGAGGTGCCGGCATCGCGGCACATGGTGGACGTCACCAGGCTGCGGCCGGCGACGCGGTACGTCTTCTCCGTACGGGCGCGGGACGCCGACGGGCGACTCGGGCCGCGCAGTCTGGAGGTCGGGGCGAAGACACCTGCCGTCGTCGTCGACGACCGCTCCGCACCGACCCGCCCCTCGGCGCCCGGCGGCCGGGCGGCCGGCAGCCGGGCGGCCCAGTTGTCCTGGTCCGCGTCGACGGACGACCGGGGCGTGGTGTCGTACGACATCCACCAGCAAGGCACGAAGATCCACAGTGTGGGCGGCGGCCAGACGGCCACCGTGCTCACGGGGCTGCGGCCCGGTACGGACTACGCGTTCACGGTCCGGGCCCGGGACGCGGCCGGCAATGTCTCCCCCGCCAGTGCCACCGTCCGGCTGACCACCCCGGGCACGGACGACGGCCACGGCACCGCCCCCACCGGCTTGCGGGCGACGAGCCACCGCGAGGACGGGGCGTACCACCTCGACCTGGCCTGGGTGCCGCCCCGCGTGGACGGTGCGGTCACCGAGTACCAGATCCATCTGGACGGCCGGCCCGCCACGTCCCTCGTGTACGGCGGCGACGCTCCGCGCGAGCGGGCCACCTACAGCTTCTACGTCGGGCGGAAGGCCGGCGTCACCCACCGGGTCCGGGTCCGGGCGATGCTGCCCGACGGCACCTGGGGCGGCTTCTCCGCGGAGCGGGCGGTGACGACGGGCGCGGGGCGCTGACCTGCCTCCCGGTGTCGGCCGGAGCGGGAGTCCGTCACCTGCACGGGGGCGCCCGGGGTGCGGACGGGGCCGCGGGCGCTTTGGCTGACCCTGAGGCAGCACGGGCGTTCCCCGACCCTCGGCGGCGCCAGGATGTACCGCCAACCGTGCCGCCGGAGGGCAGTCCACATGCGCAACTCATCGCCAGTTCTCCGCTCCGGCCTGACCGTGGCAGCCGCTGCCGCGCTGCCCCTCGCCCTGGCCTCGGTGCCCGCTGTCGCGGGCCCGGGCATCTCCGTGAGCACCACGGGGTCCACGGTGTCGGTCACGACCAGTTCGTGCACCCAGATCAACGGCAGCTGGGGCACCGCCTCGCTTCTCACCAGCAGCCAGGGCAGCTTCGCCCAGGGCCGCCAGGTGACCTTGTCGGGGACGACGACCAGTCAGTCCGCTGCCTGGTCGAGCGTCTCCCCGGGGACGTACACCGTCATCGTCGTCTGCTCGGACGGCACCACCGCGGGCACCCAGTCCGTCGTGGTCTCCACCGCCCCCTCCCCCTCGCGGTCCGCCACCCCCTCCGTCTCGCCGTCCCGAGGCGTCATGGGCGGGGTCGGCGGCAGCACGACGGACTACGGAACCGTCACGCTGGTGGCGGGCGGCACTCTGGTCGGCGCCGGCCTCCTCGGGACGGCCTGGTACCTGCGCCGACGCAACAAGCCGTACCGGCTCTGACCCGGTACGGACGGCGGCCCGCTCTCCCGAAGCGCTCCGGTCGGGCGGGCCGCTGTCATGTCGTCATCGCGCCGGACCGGCGGCCGTGTCCCGACCGGCGCGCCGGCGTTCAAGCCGGCTCGGCCGGGCCGCCGTCCGGGAGTTCGGCGAAGTCCGTCAGGGCGCGCCTGAGCCACTGGGTCCAGAAGGTCTCCAGATCGATGCCGGCCCGCAGCACCAGGTGCCGCAGCCGGACCTCGGCGCCGTCCCGGCCGGGCGGGAAGTCGCGCTTCTCGATCTCCTCGTACTCCGCCAACTGTCTTTCGTGCAGCTCCAGATGGCGTCGCAGATCGGCCTCGAGACCCGCCGTGCCGACCACGGCCGCCGCCCGGAGCCGCAGCAGCAGCGCGTCGCGGTGCGGCTTGGGGTCCTGGGAGGCGGAGGTCCAGCGGGCCAGTTCGGCGCGGCCCGCGGGCAGGACCTCGTAGCTCTTCTTCTGCCCGCGGGCCGGCTGCTCGGACGGCAGGGCCCTGATGAGGCCGTCGGCCTCCAGTTTCCCGAGCTCGCGATAGATCTGCTGGTGCGTCGCCGACCAGAAGTAGCCGATCGACCGGTCGAACCGGCGCGTCAGCTCCAGCCCCGACGACGGCTTCTCGAGCAGGGCGGTGAGGATCGCGTGCGGGAGTGACATGGCCTCATCCTAGGGACGCGTACGCGCACTACAGGGCGGCCGCCAGCTCCGTGCCCTGCTTGATGGCGCGCTTGGCGTCCAGCTCGGCCGCGACGTCGGCACCGCCGATGAGGTGCGTGCTGCGCCCGGCGGCGAGCAGCTCCTCGTACAGGCCGCGGCGCGGCTCCTGGCCCGTGCACAGCACGATGGTGTCGACCTCCAGGACCGTGCTCTCCTCGCCGACGGTGATGTGCAGTCCGGCGTCGTCGATCCGGTCGTAGCGCGCGCCCGGGACCATGGTGACGCCGCGCTGCTTGAGCTCGGTGCGGTGGATCCAGCCGGTGGTCTTGCCGAGGCCGGCGCCGACCTTGGAGGTCTTGCGCTGGAGCAGGTGGACGGTGCGCGGCGGGGCGGGCCGCTCGGGCGCGGCGAGCCCGCCGGGGCCGCGGTAGTCCATGTCGACGCCCCACTGGCGGAAGTACGTCGCCGGGTCCTCGTGGGCCTTGTCGCCGCCGTCGGTGAGGAACTCGGCGACGTCGAAGCCGATGCCGCCCGCGCCGAGGATCGCGACCCGGTCGCCGACGGGGGCGCCGTCGCGCAGGACGTCGAGGTAGCCGACCACGCTCGGGTGGTCGACGCCGGGGATCTCGGGGGTGCGCGGGGTGACGCCGGTGGCGACGACGACCTCGTCGAAGCCGTCGACGTCGGCGGCCGTGACCAGGGTGTTCAGCCGGATGTCGACGCCGTGCCAGTCGAGCTGGGTGCGGAAGTAGCGGAGCGTCTCGTCGAACTCCTGCTTGCCGGGGACCTTGCGGGCGACGTTGAGCTGGCCGCCGATCTCACTCGCCGCGTCGAACAGCGTCACGTCGTGCCCGCGCTCGGCGGCGGACACCGCGCAGGCGAGGCCGGCCGGGCCGGCGCCGACGACCGCGACGCGCTTGCGCAGCCGGGTCGGGGAGAGCACGAGCTCGGTCTCGTGGCAGGCGCGGGGGTTGACCAGGCAGGAGGTGATCAGGCCGCTGAAGGTGTGGTCGAGGCAGGCCTGGTTGCAGCCGATGCAGGTGTTGATGGCCTCGGGCCGGCCGGCGGCGGCCTTGGTGACGAAGTCGGGGTCGGCGAGCATCGGGCGGGCCATCGACACCATGTCGGCGGCGCCCTCGGCGAGCAGTTCCTCGGCGAGTTCGGGGGTGTTGATGCGGTTGGTGGTGACGAGCGGGACGGACACCTCGCCCATGAGCCGCTTGGTCACCCAGGTGTACGCGCCGCGCGGCACGGAGGTCGCGATGGTGGGGATCCGGGCCTCGTGCCAGCCGATGCCGGTGTTGATGATCGTCGCCCCGGCGGCCTCGACGGCCTTGGCGAGGGTGATGACCTCGTCGAGCGTCGAGCCGCCCGGGACGAGGTCGAGCATGGACAGCCGGTAGATGACGATGAAGTCCTCGCCGACCGCCTCGCGCACCCGGCGCAGGATCTCCAGCGGGAAGCGCGTGCGGTTCTCGTACGAGCCGCCCCAGCGGTCGGCGCGCTGGTTGGTCTGCCGGGCGATGAACTCGTTGATGAGGTAGCCCTCGGAGCCCATGATCTCGACGCCGTCGTAGCCGGCCTGCTTCGCGAGGCGGGCGGCGCGGGCGTAGTCGTCGATCGTCCGCTCGACGTCGGCGTCGGTGAGCTCGCGGGGCGGGAAGGGGCTGATCGGCGCCTGGATGGGGCTCGGCGCGACGAGGTCCTTGTGGTAGGCGTACCGGCCGAAGTGCAGGATCTGCATCGCGATCCGCCCGCCCTCGCGGTGCACGGCGTCGGTGATGACCGTGTGCTGCTCGGCCTCCGCCTCGGTGGTGAGCTTGGCGCCGCCCTCGTAGGGCCGCCCCTCGTCGTTGGGGGCGATGCCGCCGGTGACGATCAGGCCCACTCCCCCGCGGGCGCGGGCGGCGTAGAAGGCGGCCATGCGCGCGAAGCCGCCCTCCGCCTCCTCCAGGCCGACGTGCATGGAGCCCATGAGGACCCGGTTGGGCAGGGTCGTGAAGCCCAGGTCGAGAGGGGTCAGCAGGTGCGGGTAACGGCTCATCGGGCCCTCCGTGCGCGGTGTCGTGCCTGTAGTTGTAGAGGACTACCGCCGGTTTATGCAACTAGTTGCACAAGGTGATGGAGGGCACAGTAGGGCCATGACCAGGGACCTTGGGCCGCTGTCCGCAGTGGTGGATCTCGCGGGCGAGCTGATCCGCCGCCCGAGCCGGGCCGGCCTCGACGACCACGAACCCGTCCTGGCGGTTCTGGAGGACTGGCTCACCGTCCACGGGCTGCCGTGCCGCCGGCTGCACGACGGCGCCCGCCGCCCGGTCGCACTGCTGGTGGAGATCGCGGGCGGCCGGCCCGGGCCCTGGTGGGCCCTGGACGCGTGCGTCGACACCGCCCCGTACGGCGACGAGACGGCCTGGTCCTTCCCGCCCGCCGCCGGGGACGTCGTCGACGGGCGGCTGCGGGGCCGGGGCGCCGCCGACTCGAAGCTCGCCGCCGCCCTGTTCTGCCACCTCGCGGCCGAGTTGCACGGCCGGGCCGCCGCACTGCGCGGCGGACTCGCGGTGCTGCTCGACGCCGACGAGCACACGGGCGGCTTCGGGGGCGCCCGGGCCTACCTCGCCGACCCGGACGCGGTCCGCCCGGCCGGCGTGATGATCGGCTACCCGGGTCTCGACGAGGTCGTCGTCGGCGGACGCGGACTGTGGCGGGCCCGGATCGCCGTCCACGGGACGTCGGGGCACTCCGGGTCGCGCCGGCCGGTGCTCGGCGCGGTGTCGCGGGCGGCGCGCCTCGTAGGGCTGCTGGACGCGGCCCCGCTGCCCGGGGCGAGCGGGGAATTCCCGCTGCCGCCGAAGCTGACGGTGACCTACTGCCACGGCGGTGAGGGCTTCTCCGTCGTCCCGGACCGCTGCGAGATCGGCGTGGACGTCCGCACCACGCCGGGCTTCGACGCCCGCGCCGCCGAGCACCTGGTCCGGGCGACGGTGACGGGACTGGACACGGCGATGCCGTCCCCGCGGCCGGCGGAGGTCACGGCGGTGGCGTCCTGGCCGCCGTACCGGCTGGCGGAGGACGAGCAGCCGGCCGCCGCGCTCCTGGGCGCCGCGGCCGGGCAGGGGCTGCGGGTACGGGCCAAGACGGCCGGCCCGTCGAACATCGGCAATCTCCTGGCGGGCGCAGGCATCCCCGCCACGGCCGGCTTCGGCCTGCCCTACGAGGGGCTGCACGGCGTGGACGAACTCGTGCACCTGGCGGAGCTGCCCGTGGTGCACGCCGTCTACCGGCGTGCACTCCTCGACCTGCTGACGGAGTGAGCGGCACTCACCTGCTCTGCAGGCGCACGTGCAGTTCCTTCTCCTGGTCGCCGGAGGCCGTGCTCAGATCGTGCACGTCGAACAGCGAGTCCAGGGTCGTGCGGAACCGTTCGATCGCCCAGTAGCCGCCGTGCAGGTCGGCCTCGACGGAGGACGACAGGTGGACCGGCCGCGGGGGCTCGTGCTCGTCGGCGACGTCGAAGGTGCCGAGCCAGACGGTCGGACGGGTCTCGTGCAGGTCCTCGGGCACGTCGTCGGCGCACCGGTCGGACTCGAAGCAGGAACACAGCGCGTCGAACACGATCCGGGCGTCGTGCTTGCTGCACCCGCTGATCTCCACCGAGACGGAGTGCGGGTGCGGTCGCTCGTCATTCATCGCCATCGTGATCGCTCCTCTCGCGGCCACCACATGCCGTATCCGCCCCTACCCCAGCAAAGCACCACCTTCCGGCGAGCACTACCGGCGGTGTCCCCTGCGCGGTGACGGGTTTGCGGGGCGGCCCGCGCCGGGGTGGGAGATGGTGGAAGCTGACACGGAAGGGGCCTCGGAGAAACGGCTCCGCGCGGTAGAACATGGGGTGTCGGCACACGACGGCGTGCCGTGAGGACGGCGAAGGCGGGGCGTGGGATGAGTGCAGCCGGGTCTCCCGAGTCCGAGAGCGAAGGTCCGGTACGCGGGGCGGTGCGCCCGAGCGGCCTGCTCGACGTGCTGCGCGTGGCCTCGGTGGTCCTGGACTCCGAGGGCCGCATCGTGCTGTGGAGCCCGCAGGCCGAGGAACTGTTCGGCTACGAGGCCGGGGAGGCGCTCGGGCAGTACGCCGCCCGCATCATGGTCCACGAGCAGCACGTCGACCTCGTGGTCAAGCTCTTCGCCGACGTCATGGGCACCGGGCAGAGCTGGGCGGGGGCCTTCCCGATCCGCCGCAAGGACGGCAGCACGCAATTGGTGGAGTTCCGCAACATGCGGCTGCTGGACGACCAGGGCGACGTCTACGCGCTGGGGCTGTGCGCCGACCAGACGACCGTGCACCGGCTGGAGCGGGAGGTGGCGCTGTCGACGCGGATGATCGCGCAGTCCCCGATCGGGCTGGCCGTGCTGGACACCGAGCTGCGGTACGTCTCGGTCAACAAGGCACTGGAGGAGATCAACGGCGTGCCGGCCGAGGAGCATCTCGGCCGCACGGTCCGCGAGGTGGTGCCGCGGATGGACGTCGACGCCCTGGAGGCCGCCACCCGCCGGGTGCTGGAGACGGGCACACCGGTCGTCGACCAGGCCACGATCGGCCGCACCCCGGCCGACCCGCACGAGGACCACGCCTGGTCGATCTCGCTGTACCGGCTGGAGAACGCCTTCGGGACGATCCTGGGCGTGGCCGTGTCGATCGTCGACGTCACCGAGCAGTACCGGGCGGGCATCGAGGCCGAGGCGGCGCGGCGGCGGCTGGCCCTGATCGCCGACGCCTCGGGCCGGATCGGCACCACGCTGGATCTGGACCGCACGGCCCGTGAGCTGGCCGAGGTGGCCGTGCCGGAGCTCGCCGACATCGCGGCCGTCGACCTGCTGGACGCGGTGGTGCAGGGCCGGCGCACGAGCCTCGGCCCTGCCGAGGCCGCCGTGATCCGGGCGCTGGCGGTCGAGGGGTACGACTCCGCCGAGGCGCTGGAGGCGGCCGACCCTCCCGGGAAGGTCGCCCGGTACGCCTCCGACCGGCTCGTCACCCGGTGCGTGCGCACGGCCAGCCCCGTGATGCTGCCGGAGGTCAAGGACGAGGACCTGGACCACATCGCCCGTTCCTCCGAGGCGGCCGAGCTGCTGAGCCGGGCCGGGGTGCACTCGTATCTGGCGGTGCCGCTGATCGCCCGCGGCGAGGTGCTGGGCGCCCTGGACCTCAAACGCACCCGCAATCCGCTGCCGTTCAGCGAGGACGACCTGATGCTGGCGCGGGAGCTGGCCGCCCGGGCCGCCGTGCAGATCGACAACGCCCGCTGGTACCAGGGCGCCCGCGAGACCGCGCTCACCCTCCAGCGCAGCCTGCTGCCCAGCCATCCGCCGGTGACGGGCGGGCTGGAGGTCGCCTCCCGCTACCAGCCGGCCGGGGCGACGAGCGAGGTCGGCGGTGACTGGTTCGACGTGATCCCGCTGGACGGCGGCAAGACGGCGCTCGTCGTGGGCGATGTGATGGGCAGCGGCATCCCCGCCGCGGCGGCCATGGGGCGGTTGCGCACGGCGACCAACACCCTCGCCTCCCTCGACCTCGACCCGCACGTGCTCCTGGAGCACCTCGACAAGATCACCGCAGGCCTGGAGCAGTCCATCGCGACCTGTGTCTACGCCATCCACGATCCGCGTCTGCGGCAGTGCCGGATCGCCAACGCCGGACATCTGCCGCCGGTGCGCGTCCGGGCCGGCAGGCCGCCGGAGCTGCTCGACCTGCCGACCGGGGTGCCGCTCGGCGTGGGCGGTGTCGCCTTCTCCACGACCACCGTCGACCTCGAACCCGGCGACCGGCTGGTGTTCTACACCGACGGCCTCGTCGAGACCCGGCGCGACCCGCTCGACGAACGGCTCGACACGCTGCTGTCCCTGCTCGACGGGCCCGACCGGCCGCTGGAGGAGGTCTGCGACCTCCTCCTGCGCACGCTGCACGAGCCGGACAACTTCGACGACGTGGCCCTGCTCATCGCGCGGGCGACCGCACCGGCCTGAGGGCTCGGCCGGCGAGGCCGCCCTACGGCCGGACGCCGATCACCACATGGGCGTACCACTCCCGCGACACGGCCAGCCGGGTCGTGAGGCCGTTGCGCTCGAAGGTGCCGACGGCGGCCGACGCCTGGTGCCGGCTGGTCTCCACCAGGACGCAGCCGCCGGGGGCGAGCCAGTGCGGCGCCTCGGCCGCGACCCGCCGCAGGACGTCGAGGCCGTCCGTGCCGCCGTCGAGGGCGACCAGCGGCTCGTGGTCGCGGGCCTCCAGCGGCAGCAGCCCGATCTCGTCGCTGGGCACGTAGGGCACGTTGGCGGCGAGGATGCCGACGCGGCCACGCAGCGCGGCGGGCAGCGCCTCGAACAGATCACCCTGGTGGACACGGCCGCCGGCGGCGGCGATGTTGCCGCGGGCGCACCGTACGGCGGCCGGGTCGATGTCGGCGGCGTGCAGTTCGACGCGGCCGAGGGCGGCGGCCAGCGCCGCTCCGACGGCACCCGAGCCGCAGCACAGGTCCACGACGACGGTGGCGTCGGGCGCCCGTTCCAGGGCCTGCTCGACCAGGAACTCGGTGCGCCGGCGCGGCACGAAGACGCCGGGGGCGACGGTGATGCGCAGACCCCGGAACTCGGCCCAGCCGACGACGAGTTCGAGCGGCAGGCCCGCGACACGGCGTTCGACCATGGCGACGGCCTCGGCCGGGGTGCGCGCGGCGGTGAGGATCAACTCGGCCTCGTCCTCGGCGAAGACGCACCCCGCGGCGCGCAGGGCGGCGACGACGGAGTCACGGGAAGAGGGGCTGGACGGTGGAAGTTCGGACACGGACGGCATGAAGCCAAGAGCCTTTCGGGAGCCGAAGGGCGCTCCGGCGATCGCCTACGACCGGCGATCGGCGCGACATCGAGAGGAGAGCGCCCGAGCTGACACAGCGGTGATGGGGCTCACCTCCTCGGCTTCCGACGACGGGGTCCCTCCCCGGCCGGACGGCAACCCTACCCGACGGGCCGGCCGCCCGGTACGGCGATCGGCCGCCCCGCCCGGCAGGTGGTTGGGTCATGCAACCATGGAGGGAAGTCGAGCAGCATCCGGTGAGGGAGGTCCCGTGCACACCGCCGACGCCGTGGAGACCATCCAGCGGGAGATGACGGTCTTCGCCCGCCGCGCCCGTGCCGCCGCGGGCCGGATGCATCCCGAGCTGTCGCTGGTGTCGTACACGCTGCTGGGGCATCTGGAGGAGAGCGGCGGGTGCCGGGCCACCGACCTGGCCGCCCACTACGCCCTGGACAAGTCCACCGTGAGCCGCCAGGTGGCCGGGCTGGAGCGCGCCGGCCTCATCGAGCGCCGGCCCGACGCGCAGGACCACCGCGTCCAGGCGCTGCACCTGACGGACACCGGGCGGCACCTCCTGGCACAGGTCACCGAGAGCCGCCGGGCGGCCTTTCTCGAACGCCTGGCCGACTGGCCGACGGAGGACCTGAGCCGGTTCGCGGACTACCTCGTGCGCTACAACGCGCGGCCCGGTCCCGGCCGGCAGGACTAGGACACCCTGCACGTACGGTTGAACACGCAAACACTGAGCACACCGGTCCGGCGGGGCACCGCCGGCCGGCCCGGAGGCACCACCGCATGCACATCACCCGAGGCTTCACCGGGCGCCCTCGCGTCGCCGATCCCGGTCTGCCGCCCGGCCAGTACGACGCCGGCGACGACTGGCCCGTCCTGTCCGCCGAGGTCACTCCCGAGCTGGCACCCGCCGACTGGACCTTCCGTATCGACGGGCTGGTGGCCGAGCCCCGCACCTGGGACTGGGAGGAGGCGCACCGGCTGCCGCCGTCGGCGTACGAGGGCGCCATCCACTGCGTGACGAGCTGGTCGAAGTTCGGGGTGCGGTTCTCGGGCGTGTCCCTGGACGCCTTCCTGGACGTGGTCCGGCCCCAGGCGTCGGCCACCCATGCCGTCGCCTACTCGCACACCGGTTACACGGCCAACCTCCCGCTCGCCGACCTGACCGGCGGGCGCGCGTGGATCGCCTGGGAGTACGACGGACGGCCCCTCGCCCCCGAGCACGGCGGCCCGGCACGGCTGCTGGTGCCGCACCTGTACTTCTGGAAGAGCGCCAAGTGGATCGCGGGCCTGCGGATCCTCGACCACGACGAGCCGGGCTTCTGGGAGCAGAACGGCTATCACGAACGGGGCAACCCCTGGGAGGAGCAGAGGTACTCCGGTGACTGAGACCTTCGTGCCTCCCACGCGGTTCGCCGTGCCCGGGCGCATCGAGGTGAGCGAGCAGGCCGCCTCCGAGTGGCGGACCGCCACGCTCACCGAGATCCGCCGCGAGACCCCCCGCGCCGCCACCTTCCGGCTCGCCGTGCCCGGGTGGCCGGGGCATCTGCCCGGCCAGCACCTGATGGTGCGGCTGACCGCCGAGGACGGCTACGCGGCCCAGCGCCACTACTCGATCGCGTCCGCTCCGGACGAATCGGGGCACGTCGAGCTGACCCTGGATCACGTCGAGGGCGGCGAGGTCTCGGGCTGGTTCCACACCGTCGCCCGGCCCGGCGACCGGGTCGAGGTGCGGGGCCCGGTGAGCGGCTTCTTCGCCTGGCCGGGCGACCGGCCCGCCCTTCTCATCGGCGCCGGCTCCGGTGTCGTACCGCTGATGTCGATGGTCCGGCACCACCGGGCGCGGAACCTGACCGTGCCGCTGCGGCTGGTGGTGTCCGCGCGCAGCCCCGAGGAGCTCATCTACGCCCGGGAGTTCGGCGCCGAGACGACGCCCGTCTTCACCCGGAGCGCGCCGGAGGGGGCGGCGGTGGGACGTATGGCGGCCGCACATGTGGCGCCGCTCCTGGCCCAGCAGCCTCCCGGTGGGTGGGAGGCCTATGTGTGCGGCTCCAACTCCTTCGCCGAGCACGCCTCCCGGCTGCTCGTGACGGCCGGTCAGCCGGTGGACCGGATCCGGATCGAGCGTTTCGGCTGACCTCGCCGTTTCGCCGTGGTCGCGCCGGGCACCCAGCCCGGGGGTCCGGCTCGCCGCTCCTCCCGTCCGTACTGCCCCGGAGCGATCGAGGGGTGCGGGAGGGGGTACCCCGTCGGTGTGGGCACTCGCACGCGCGGCGGGACGCGGAGGGAGCGGCGGCGCACCGCAGCCGGTCCGGCCCCCCGGCCGCGGTGAGGGCGAGGAGGTGGGCATGCGAACCCGGGTGCGCGGCTGGCGTTGGCGGCGCAGTCCGCTGCGGCGCCGGTCGGATGTCGTCGAGGGGTGGACGCTGCTGGTGGTCGCCGTCCTCATCCTCGTGGGCGCGCCCCTGGCGGGGGTGGCGGCCGCCTCGTGGGCCCACGGCGAGGCCCGGTCGGTGTCGGCGGAGCAGCGGGCCGAGCGACATCGCGTCCGGGCCGAGGTGATCGGCGGGAAGGGCGACTCGCTGCCGTCGGTGCAGGCCGGGGGGCAGCACGCGTACCGGGCGACCGTGCGCTGGACGGAGCCGGGCGGAGGCACACGCACCACGACGGCTCGGA
Organism: Streptomyces sp. NPDC012466; assembly: GCF_042955215.1. Taxonomy (NCBI): domain Bacteria; kingdom Bacillati; phylum Actinomycetota; class Actinomycetes; order Kitasatosporales; family Streptomycetaceae; genus Streptomyces; species Streptomyces sp. NPDC012466. Next base: position 46,847 of record NZ_JBIBEQ010000005.1, read on the forward strand.
TCCCCGCGGACACCCGGCGGGGCGAGACCGTGGACGTCTGGTTCGACCGGCAGGGGCGGAACGTGCTGCCGCCGGTGGACGACACGGCCGTCTGGCAGCACACCCTCACCCTCGGTACCTGCGCCGCGGGCGGTGCGGTGCTCGTGGTGCTCCTCGGCCACTTCCTCGTACGCCGGGTGGCACTGCGCCGCCGCCTGGCGGAGTGGGACCGGGCGTGGGCCCGCACGGAACCGCAGTGGACGCACCGCCGCGCATGAGACGCGGCAGCGTCCCGCACGGCCGTCCGCCCTCACGCACACCAGGTGACCCGACCACCCGCGCGCGAGACGGTCTCCAGCACTCTCGCCCGTGATCGCGCTCCCAAGCCCGTGACCAGGCATCATCCGCTCCGGTCGGGCAGCACTCCGCAGACAGACCAGAACAAAACCCTGGCGAGTCCTCCGACCACCGCCGTAGTGTGATCATCCGCACCGCCCCGTAGCCGCTCCTCACCCAAGGTGGTCCAGCATGGCCCTGTTCGACCTTCCTCTCGACGAACTCCGCGAGTACCGCAGCGCGGCCATCGAGCCGGAGGACTTCGACGCGTTCTGGTCCGAGACCCTCCAGGAGGCACGCCGGCACGACCTGGACGCCCGCTTCGAACCGGTCGACACGGGCCTGTCCACCGTGCAGGTGTTCGACGTGACGTACGCGGGCTTCGGCGGCCATCCGGTCAAGGGCTGGCTGACCCTGCCGGCCGGGGCGGACGGCCCGCTGCCGCTGGTCGTGGAGTTCATCGGTTACGGCGGAGGGCGCGGCCTCCCGCACGAGCATCTGCTCTGGGCGTCCTCGGGGCGGGCGCACTTCGTGATGGACACCCGTGGGCAGGGCAGCGCCTGGGGCGGGGGCGGCGGCACGGCGGACCCGGTGGGTGGTGCGCCCGCATACCCCGGTTTCATGACGCGCGGCATCGACGCCCCGGAGAACTACTACTACCGCCGGGTCTACACGGACGCGGTGCGTGCGGTGGAGGCGGCCCGCTCGCACCCCCTCACCGACCCGGCGCGCACGGTGGCCGTCGGTTCCAGCCAGGGCGGCGGCATCACGATCGCGGTCGGCGGCCTGGTCCCGGACCTGGCGGGCATCGCGCCGGACGTGCCGTTCCTGTGCGACTTCCCACGTGCGACGACGCTCACGGACCGGCAGCCGTACCGGGAGATCGGCCTCTACCTCAAGACGCACCGCGGCCGCTCCGAGGACGCCCTGCGCACGGTGTCGTACTTCGACGGCGTCCACTTCGCCGCCCGCGGCCGGGCCCCCGCCCTCTTCTCGGCCGCGCTGGAGGACCAGACCTGCCCGCCCTCGACCGTCTTCGCGGCCTTCAACGCCTGGAGCCACGAGGACAAGACGATCGAGGTCTACGACTTCAACGACCACGAGGGCGGCGGCCCCTTCCAGGAGGCGGCCAAGCTGCGCTGGATGCGCTCGTACATCTGATCCGGCCGTTCACCCCCGACGGGCTTCCTCCCGGTCCGACCAGTCGGTACGTTCATCGCGCCCGGACCGCGACACGGCGGCCCGGGCCGAGGACCGTCGGCGGAGGGGGCTCATGTCCGGGAACGAGACACAGGTGCACGGTCACTGCGACCCGCGGTTCACCGCGGTACGCAGGGCGTTCGAGGCGAACTTCCGGGAGCGGGGCGAACTGGGCGCCGCGGTGGCCGTCACGGTCGGCGGCGCGACCGTGGTGGATCTGTGGGGCGGCTGGGCGGACGCGGCGCGCTCCCGGCCGTGGGAACGGGACACGCTGGTCAACGTGTGGTCCACGACCAAGGGACCGGTGGCGCTGTGCGCGCACCTCCTCGCCGACCGGGGGCTGCTGGACCTGGACGCGCCGGTGGCCGTGTACTGGCCCGAGTTCGCCGCGGCGGGCAAGGAGAAGGTTCTCGTCCGGCACCTGCTGTCCCACCGCGCCGGCCTGGCCGGCCTGCGGGAACCGCACTCGCTGGAGCAGCTCTGCGACTGGGAGCTGACCACACAGCGGCTCGCGGCGACCGAACCGTGGTGGGAACCGGGCACCCGGTCCGGCTACCACGCGCTGACCTACGGCCATCTCGTCGGCGAGGTCGTCCGGCGGGTGTCGGGGCTGCGGCCCGGGGCCTTCCTCGCGCGGGAGGTGACGGGGCCGCTCGGCGTCGACTTCCGCATCGGCCTCCCGGTGCGGGACTTCGGCCGGGCGGCCGAACTGGTCCAGCCGGCGGCCCCGGCGAGCAGCGAACAGGCGGCCGTCTTCGCCCAGTTGGCGCCCGCGGCGATCGCCGCGCTGACCAACCCGGCGGTGTCCGCCGCGGGGGCCGGCACACCCGAGTGGCGGGCCGCCGAGATCCCGGCGGCGAACGGGCACGGCACCGCGCGTGCGGTCGCGTCGCTGTACGGCGTCTTCGCGGGGTTCGGCTCCCACGGAGGGCACCGTCTGCTGTCCCGTGAGGCGGCCGAACGGGTCCGCGAGGGGCAGGGCAGCTGCCGGGACCTGGTGCTCGGCGCCGGTTTCGAGCATGAGACGGAAGTGGGGCTCGGACTCTGGCTCAGCGGACCCGACGGCTCCTACGGGCCCAACCCGCGCGCTTTCGGACACGACGGCTTCGGCGGCTCCTGCGGGCTCGCCGACCCCGAGGCGGGAGTGTCCCTCGGCTATGTGATGAACCGGATGGGTCCTCATATCGCCAACGACCCGCGGAAGACGGCCCTGGTCGACGCCCTGTACAGCGCGCTGTGAGGGCGGGCGGGCCGGTTCCGGCCGGACCGCCCGCGCCCGCCCTTCCCGGCTGGCTCAGACCAATGCTGGATCTGGTGGCGTACCGAGCCCGTACGGCTACCGCACGTCACCGGCAGGAGCGACGGCATGCCCCCCGGCGCGCACGACCACCCGTCGGCCCAGGGATAGCCCCGGTAGGAAGCACGGGTCTGCGAGTTCACTGCGCCGGGCCGCGCACCGGCGCAGCGGGCCGTCCAGCGCCAGTCACCCGTTCGGCGGACCGCCGGCGCGGGTTCCGGGAGATGACGGAGATCATCGAGACACGGCACGGCTCCCCCAGGCGACTCCGAGAGGATCCTCCATGACCACGTTCACGACGTCCGACGGAACCGAGCTCTACTACAAGGACTGGGGCGAGGGGCAGCCCGTGGTGTTCAGCCACGGCTGGCCCCTCAACGCGGACACGTGGGACGGGCAGGCCCGGCTGGTCGCCGAGCACGGCTTCCGGGCGATCGCGCACGACCGGCGCGGCCACGGCCGCTCGGGCCAGCCCTGGCAGGGCAACCACATGGACCGCTACGCCGACGACCTGGCCGAGCTGATCGAGGCGCTGGACCTCAACGACGCGGTCCTCGTGGGCCATTCGACCGGCGGCGGCGAGGTGGCCCGCTACATCGGGCGGCACGGGACCGCACGGGTCGCGAAGGTCGTACTGCTGGGTGCGGTGCCGCCGCTGATGCTGCGGACCGAGGCCAACCCGCAGGGCACACCGAAGGACGTCTTCGACGGGATCCGCGACGGCGTCGCGGCCGACCGTGCGCAGTTCTACTGGGAGTTGAGCGAGAGCTTCTACGGCTTCAACCGGCCCGGCGCCGCCGTGTCGGAAGGCGTGCGGCGGGCGTTCTGGATGTGGAGCATGCAGGCCGGGCTGAAGGGTGCCTACGACTGCGTCGCGCAGTTCTCCGAGACGGACTTCACCGAGGACCTGCGGCGCGTCGACGTACCGACGCTCGTCGCGCACGGGGACGACGACCAGATCGTGCCGATCGCCGCCTCGGCCCACCGGACGTCCCAGCTCGTGAAGGACGCGACGCTGAAGGTGTACCCGGGCGCCCCGCACGGCCTGGTCGGCGACTACGAGAAGGCGTTCAACGACGATCTGCTGAACTTCCTGCGCGGCTGACGAGCACCTGCCGCGGGGGCGGCGTCGTACCGGGGCCTACGGGGTGTCCGGCAGCCGGGCCATGACGAGCCGCACCCGGGGGCTCCCGTCGGGGCGCCGCCCGAACTCCTCCAGCGCGTGGAGTTCCACCCGGAAGCCGGCCGCCGCGAGTTCGCGCTGCACGTCCCCGAGGCGGAACGCGCGGTAGTACATGACGAACGGAGGCCGCCAGAGCGCGTTGCGCACCCGCATCACGGTGTCGAAGCCCAGCAGCGTCCAGTAGCCGACGGAGGCCGGGCGGGGCGGCGCGACCAGCGGGAACGCGAAGCAGCCGCCCGGCCGCAGGACGGAGCGGACCTGCGCGAACAGTCCGGGCAGTTCGCGGGGCAGGAAGTGCCCGAAGGCCCCGAAGCTCACCACCAGGTCGAAGGCCAGGCCGAAGGGCAGGGCGCGCGCGTCGGCCCGGACCCAGGAGACCGGCGGACCCTGCGACCCGGCCCGCTGCCGTGCGACATCGAGCATGCCCGCGCTGAAGTCGACGCCCGTGACCCGTTCCTCGCACAGCCGCGCGAGGACGCCGACGCCCGCGCCGGTGCCGCAGCACAGGTCGAGCCCGGCACCGAAGGGCCCCGCCCGCCGCAGGGCGGACCCGACGGCTTCGAGGACGGTGTCGGGAGTCCGGAAAGGCGTGTGGTCGAACTTCGGCGCGAGGAGGTCGTAACCGCGCTCGACGGACGACAGCGCCTGGACGGCGAGCTCGCGCAGACGGGGTCCTTCGGGGCTGAACATCGGCTCAGCCTAGGCGAGCGCGCTGCTGCAGGGCGCTGAGGACGCGTTCGCACCAGCGGAGGTTCTCCTCCTCGAAGCCGATGCCTCCCATCAGGGTGAGATACGGGCCGACGCGGTCGGCCTCCCGCAGGTACTCCTCCTCGCCGCGGCCGGCCAGGAGGCGCTCGCGGACGCGGAGGTAGCGGGCGAGCTTGGCGCGGGCCCACGTGGCGCGCTCCTCGACCAGCGCACGGGTCGCCCCGGGGTCCGCGCCGTCCATCGCCTGGATCTTGATGAGGAGTTCGTCGCGGATGGCGGTCGGCCGCCGGGGCGGTGTGGCGGCGAACGTGCGCAGGTCCTCGCGGCCGGCCTCGGTCAGGGTGAACATGCGTTTGTCGGGCCGCCGTTCCTGGCGCACCACCCTGGCCTCGATCAGTCCGTCCTGCGCGAGGCGCTCCAGTTCCCGGTAGAGCTGCTGGGGTGTGCAGGCCCAGAAGTTGGCCAGCGACACGTCGAACACCTTGGACAGCTCGTACCCCGAGGCCTCGCCCTCCAGGAGCGCCGCGAGGACGGCGTACTTGAGAGACATGTGGACACCGTACCAACGGTTGACTAATCTACTCCGCACTTACTCAACAAATTGACTAAGGCGGTTCGATGCGTGCATTCCGTGAGGCGGTCGAGAAGCTCGACCTCGACGCCGCCGAGGCGCTGCTGGCGCCGGACGTCGTCTTCACCAGCCCGGTCGTGTTCAAGCCGTACGCCGGGAAGGCGATCACGGCGGCGATCCTGCGGGCGGTGTCCGGGGTCTTCCAGGACTTCCGCTACGTGCGCGAGATCAACGACGTGAACGGCCGCGACCACGCCCTGGTCTTCACCGCGCGCGTGGGCGACCGGGAGATCGAGGGCTGCGACTTCATCCACGTCGACGACAACGGGCTCATCGACGAACTCACGGTGATGGTGCGCCCGTTGTCCGCGGCCCAGGCGCTCGCGGCGGCCATGGGCGAGCAGTTCGAGCGGATCGCCGAGGAAGCGCGGACCCGCTCGCTCTGAGCGACAGGTCCTGAGACCCGTTCCCGCGTTCTCCCGGCGCCCGCGGCCGGTTCAGGGTTGGATGTCCCCATGACGTCCGCCGAGCACGACCGGCTGATGCGGGCCAACCAGGCGAACTGGGACGCCCGCACGCCCGTCCACCTCGCCAGCCGGTTCTACGGTCTCGATCAGGACCCCGAACCGGAGCGCTGGTTCGCCCCGTTCGAGTGGGAGGACCTCGGCGAGCTGGCCGGGCGTGACGTGCTGCATCTGCAGTGTCACCTCGGCACGGAGACGATCGCCTTCGCGCGGCGCGGCGCCCGGGCCGTCGGTCTCGACTTCTCCGAGGCATCCGTGGCCGCGGCCCAGGGCATCGCGGCGAAGGCCGGCGCGGACGTGACGTACGTCCGGGCGAACGTGTACGACGCCGTCGAGGCCCTGGACGGGCGGCGGTTCGACGTCGTCTACACCGGCAAGGGCGCGCTGTGCTACCTCCCCGACCTGGACCGGTGGGCGGAGGTCATCGGCCGGCTCCTGCGCCCCGGCGGGCGGTTGTACGTCGTCGAGTTCCATCCCCTGCTCAACTCGCTCGGGCCGAAGCCCGCGCCGGACGAGGGCCCCGAACTGCTGCTGCGCCACGACTACCTGGGCGGCGCGGGCCCGGTGCACCGCGACGGGACCCACACCTACACGGACGGCCCGGCCGTCGAGGGCGCCACGGACAGTTACGAGTGGATGCACGGAATGGGCGAGGTCGTCAACGCGTTGACGGATGCGGGACTCGCCGTGCGGCGACTGCGGGAAGGCGACGAACTTCCCTGGCCGCGCTGGCCGCGGATGGTCCGTACGGAGTCCGGCTGGTGGCGGCTGCCCGAGCCGCGGATCCCGTTGCTGTACGGGCTGCTGGCCACCCGCTGAGGTAACCCGCCGAGGCGGACGGCCCACATCCACCGCTCTCGGTGGTACGATCCGAGCAGCACTCGTGCACGCCCCTTCTTGTGGGCGCCGGTGCCGGTTCCTTACCTCTCTCCTTCATTTCCAGCGCCATCGACGCGTTCCGTCGTATCCGAGGCGCTGTTTCCCCGCCGCCCGGAGGCGTGCCACAGGCCCTCCCTTCGCGGCCCTCTCCCCCCTTGCCTTCGCATGTCTCATGCCTGCCGTCCGTGAAAGGACACCACCACCATGACCACCACACTCGAACAGCCGTCCGCGCAGCAGCAGTCCCCGGCCCGGACCGTGTCCGGCGTCCTCGACATCGACGCGAGCGGAAGGGGACACCTGCGCCCCGCGAACTGCCTGCCCACACCCGCCGACACCGCGGTCTCACCCGCACTGATCCGCCGGTACGGCCTGCGCAAGGGCGACTTCATCGAGGGCGTGCCCGGCGACCGGCGCGCCCTGACCGACGTCGCACGGATCGACGACCGGACACCCGGGGACCTGCGCGGGCGGCGCCACTTCCATGACCTGACGCCGCTGCACCCGCACGAACGGCTGCGGCTCGAGCACCCGGCCGCCGGACTGGCCGGACGCGTCGTCGACCTGATCGCACCGGTCGGCAAGGGCCAGCGCGGGCTTCTCGTGGCCCCGCCCAAAACCGGCAAGACCGTCCTTCTCCAGCAGATCGCGGCCGCCGTCAGCGGCAACCATCCCGAGTGCCGGCTGATGATGCTGCTGCTCGACGAGCGGCCCGAGGAGGTCACCGACATGCGGCGCTGTGTGCGGGGCGAGGTCTACGCCTCGACCTTCGACCGCAGCGCCGGACAGCACATCGCGCTCGCCGACCTGGTGATCGAGCGCGCCAAGCGGCTCGTCGAGGCCGGCGAGGACGTCGTCATCCTCCTCGACTCCCTGACCCGGCTGTGCCGGGCGCACAACAACGCGGCCGCGTCCGGTGGCCGCATCCTCACCGGAGGGGTCGACGCGTCCGCGCTGACCGGTCCCAAGCGGTTCTTCGGTGCCGCCCGGTCGGCCGAGGAGGGCGGTTCGCTCACGATCCTCGCGACCGCTCTGGTGGAGACCGGCTCCCGGGCCGACGACTTCTACTTCGAGGAGCTGAAGGGCACCGGCAACATGGAACTCCGCCTGAGCCGGGACCCGGCGTCCCGACGCGTGTTCCCGGCCGTCGACATCACCCCCTCCGGCACCCGCCGGGAGGAACTCCTGCTGCGTCCGGCCGAGTTGACGGCCGTCCACGGGCTGCGGCGCGTGCTGCGGGGCCGCGACGGGCAGGGTGGTCTGGAGACCCTCCTGGAGCGCATGCGCGAGACACCGGACAACGCGACGTTCCTGCGGCGCATCCAGCCGACCCTGCCCTCGGACTGACGGGACTCCCCGCTCCCCGAGGAGCCACCGAGCAGTCGGGGACGCGTCCGTCCACGGCGCCGAGGGCGTGTCGATCCGGGCCGGGGCGTGCTCGCCGAGGACGCGCGGACGGCCGGAGAGCCGGGCGCGGGAGATCATCCATCCGGGTGCTAGCGCGGGGAGTGCGGCCCCGTCGTCACCGCGCGGAGCGGGTCCGTTTTCTACGTTGATCATATGATTTTCGGATTCTCTTCCCGGGTGGCCGTATCGGCCGGTGCGCTCTGCGTGTCAGGGCTCCTGGCGCTGATGCCCACGGCGGCGGCCGATCCCGGCGGGGCCGAGCCCACTCCGCCGGGCGGGCCGAGGGCCGCGGCCCCACACCCCTCGCTGCTGTACCGCCCCGGCACTCAGGTCCGCCCGCGCGCCGGGGCACCCCGCGTCCCGAAGGTCTCCGCCCTGTCCTGGCTGGTGGCCGACGCCCGTACCGGCGAGGTGCTGGCCGCCCACAACGCCCACCGCAGGCTGCCCCCGGCCAGCACCCTGAAGACCCTGTTCGCCCTCACCGTGCTGCCCGGGCTGCCGGCGGGCATCCGGCACACGGTCCGCGAGCGGGAGCTGCGGGGCATCGGTGCCGGCAGCAGCCTGGTCGGTGTCGCCGAGGGCCGTACGTACCGGATCGGCGACCTGTGGCGCGGCGTCTTCCTCAACTCGGGCAACGACGCCGTGCACGTCCTGGCCGAGCTCAACGGCGGCTGGCGGCTCACCGCCGAGCGGATGCAGGCCAAGGCACGGTCCCTCGGCGCCCTCGACACCCACGTGGTGTCACCCGACGGCTACGACGCACCGGGCCAGGTGTCGTCGGCGTACGACCTGGCGGTCTTCGGCCGGGTGGGACTGCGCAACCCCGACTTCGCCCGGTACTGCGCCACGGTCGAGGCCAGGTTCCCCGGCGGCGGCGACTGGTCGTACCCGATCCGCAACACCAACCGGCTGCTGAGCGGCGCCCGGGGCGTGAAGCCGTACCGCGGGCTGATCGGCATCAAGAACGGATACACCAGCAAGGCCGGCAGCACGCTCGTGGCCGCGGCGCGGCGGGACGGGCGCACCCTGGTCGTGACGGTGATGAACCCTCAGGAGGGCGGCGGGTCCGCCGTGTACGAGGAGGCGCGCTCGCTGCTCGACTGGGGCTTCACGTCGTCCGGGAAGGTCCGGGCGGTGGGCTCGCTCGGCGCGCCGCCCAGCCCGGCCAGGCCGGCGACGACGCCGCCCGCCGTCGCCGCGGCGGCCGTCCCGGAGGAACACGGTTCCGCCTGGACGGAGGCGGGGCTGATCGCGGGTGCCGCCGGTACGGGCGCGGCCGTCGTGGTCCTGGTGCTGCGGCTTCCGGTCCGCAGACCCGGGCGGGACTGACCCACCGGCAGCCACAGCAGCAGTCCCAGGGTGATCCAGGCATAGGCGTTGCCGCCCAGGAACCCGTCGACGCCGGACGCGTCGTCGAACCACAGCCACACCACGCTGGTGCACAGCACCGCGTACAGGGCGCCCGCGACCCGGAGACGCCCCGCGCGGATCAGCACGGCGAAGGACGGCAGCAGCCACACGAGATGGTGCACCCAGGTGACCGGGCTGACGAGACAGGCGGCGAGGCCGGTCAGGGCGAACGCCGCCGTCCAGTCCGCCGCGGCGACCGCCCGGCGCGTCCGCAGCGCCCACACCCCCAGGACCAGCAGGACCGCGACCGCCCACACCGCGCGGTCCGGTTCGCCGAGCCGGGCCAGGATGCCCTGCACCGACTGGTTCGAGACGTAGCCGAGACGTCCGACGCGGTCGGTGTCCCACAGTGCCTCGGTCCAGTAGAAGCGCGAGGCGTCCGGGTCCACCCCCACCGCGAGGGCCGTCGCCGCGAGGGCGACGGCGGTGGCGACAGCGGCCTCGCGCCACCGTCGGGCCACCAGCAGCATGCCGATGAACAGGGCGGGCGTGAGCTTGATCGCGGCCGCGAGCCCGATGCCGGCACCCGCCAGGCGTCCGCGTCCGGTGGCGAGCAGCGTCGCGTCGACGAGGACGAGGGCCAGGAGCAGAAGGTTGACCTGGCCGAAGCTGAGGGTGTCGCGAAGCGGTTCGAAGAGGGCGAGCAGACAGATGATCAGGGCCCAGCCGAACCAGCCGGGGCGCCGCCGGTCCGCTCCGGCGAGCAGGCACAGGATCACGGCCAGAGCGGCCAGGTTGAGCAGCAGGGCGGCGGCGATCGCGGTGTGCGGGCCCAGCAGGGCCATCGGCAGCATGGCGACCGCGGCGAACGGCGGGTAGGTGAAGCCGTACGTCGTCCCGGGCACCCGGTAGTCGTAGAGGCGGCCGCCGTGGTGGACCCAGGTGTCGATGCTGCCGTAGTAGACGCGCAGGTCGAACCAGTCGCGCAGCAGCGGCACGGTCGCGGTGAAGACGGTCACCAGCGTGGCGAGGGCGAGCACCAGCAGCAGCCGGCCCCGGTCGGTGCGCGGCAGGGCCGGGGTCATGCCGCGCGTCCCGGAACCGGGGCGAGCTCGGCCTGGTGGGCCTGCCACAGCACGACGACCGCGAGTGCGCCGCCGCAGACGGCGAGCACGAGCTGCCCCGTGTCCGCCGGGCCTCCGCTGGGCAGGACGCACAGGGCGAGCACGCCGGTCACCGCCGCCATGCGGTGGCGTACGGACGTACTGGGCGTGGCGGCGGCGATGAGGAACACGCCCCACAGCGCGTACCAGGGGCGGATCGCCGGGCCGAGGGCGGCCAGCGCCGCCAGGGACAGGCCGAGCGCGTACACCGGCCGGGGGCGCAGTCGCAGCCAGATCAGCACGATCGCGACCACGGCGGCCACGATGCCCAGCGCGTGCCAGGCGGGGATGGCCAGGGGTGCGAGATCGCTGCCGAGGTGCTCCAGCAGGGCCCGGGTGGCGCGGCCGAGGAGCGTGGTCAGGGCCCAGTTCCGGGGTGAGACGGGGGTGGTGAGGGCGCCGACCCAGCCGTATCCGGTGCCGGCCGCGGCGGTCGCGGCGACGGTGGTCGCCGCTGCCGCGGCCGTGGTGGTCACGAGGGCCTTGGCCGGGCTGCGGCCCGCGCGGACCTGGAGGACGACGACGGCGGCGAGTCCGAGCACGGCGGGCGCCTTGACCAGGGCGGCGAGGGTGACGAGGACGGCTCCGAGGACCGGCCACCGGCCGAGCGCCGCCACCAGGCCGACGCCGAGCAGGCCGAGCATGACGGCGTCGTTGTGGGCGCCCGCGACCAGGTGCAGCAGGACGAGCGGGTTGAGGGCGCCGAGCCACAGCGCGGCGGACGGGTCGGCACCGCTGTGCCGCGCGAGGCGGGGCAGCGCGGCCGCCATCAGGGCCACGCCGGCGAGGGCGACGAGCCGCATGCCGAACAGCCCGGCGGGCAGTTCGCCGCGGGTCAGGCCCGACAGCGCCGCCGCGACGGCGAGGAACACGGGGCCGTACGGGGCGCCCGTGTGCCGCCACAGCGGGGCGACCTCGTCGGCGAGCGGACCGCCGAGCCGGGACGGCCCGTGCGCGTACACGTCCATGTGCGCCTCGACCATCGCGCCCTGCGCGAGGTAGCTGTAGACGTCCCGGCTGAACAGCGGCGGGGCGAGCAGCAGCGGGGCCGCCCAGGTGGCGAGGACGAGCAGCAGGGCGCGGGGAGCGGGTGGTCCGGGCCCGCGGACCAGCCCGCCCAGCAGCGCCCAGGCCGCGATCAGCAGGACGACGCCGAAGTACACCCCGACCAGTCCGAGGGCGGCGTGAACGGAGGCCGGGCGGAGGAGGTCCGCCACGGGCAGGGCACCGGCCGTCTCACCGCCCAGGGCGAGGCAGGCGGTACCGGCCAGACCGAGTATCTGGCAGCGACGGAGATCGACGGGGAAAGCCGTGGCCAACACTCGGGCAGCGTGTCAGCGGCGGATGGCCGGAAGAGGGCGCTCCTGTCTCCGCCGGGCGGCCTGCTTGTGACCGGCCGGTGATCGCCGGCGATGAGTTTCCGCCGCGGCGAGAGTCCTACCGGCGTCGGTGCACCTAGAAACGGACGTGATCCCATGACCAGTGAGTCGGCATACGCGAAGGTCGACGGCCTGGAGATGTACTACGAGCTGCACGGCGCCGACAGCGGGCGGCGGCCTCTGGTGCTGTTGCACGGCGGGGTCCTCACGATCGGCCTCTCCTTCGGGGCCGTGCTCCCGGTGCTCTCGGCCACGCGCCGTGTCGTGGCTCCCGAGTTGCAGGGGCACGGGCACACCGCCGACATCGCGCGGGAGATGAGCGTGCCGGACCTCGCCTCGGACGTGGTCGCCCTGCTGGACGAGCTGGGCATCGAGAAGGCGGACGTCCTCGGTTTCAGCCTCGGCGGCCTGACCGCCCTGGAGACGGCGGTGCGCCACCCCGAGCGCGTGGGGCGGCTGGTCCTCGCCTCCACCCATTACCGGCAGGACGGCTACTACGAGGAGGTCCGGGACCCGGAGTACGCCTCGCCGCGGCTGCCGAGCGCGGCGGACTTCCGGGAGATGGCCGACGCCTACGCGGCCGCCGCGCCGGATCCGGGGCACTTCGAGGCCTTCATGGCCAAGTGCGGGGCCGCCGCGCACGCGCCGCTGCCGTGGACCGCGGACGACCTGCGCGGCCTCGTGGCACCCACGCTCCTGGTGCTCGGCGACACGGACTTCCTGCGCGTCGAGCACGCCGCCGAGATGCGGGACCTGATCCCCGACGCCCGGCTGGCGGTCCTCCCGGACACCACCCACATGACCCTCATGCGGCGCACGGACCTGCTGCTGCCCGTGCTGGAGGAGTTCCTCGGCTGAGCGAGCCCCGGGCGGGGTGGTACCGGCGGTCAGAAGACCGACAGCCCGGTCAGGGTCGTGAAGCGGTCGAGCGCCGCCACGCCCGCCACCGAGTTGCCCCGCTCGTCCAGGCCCGGGCTCCACACGCACAGGGTGCAGCGGCCCGGGACGACCGCGATGATGCCGCCTCCCACGCCGCTCTTGCCGGGCAGGCCCACACGGTAGGCGAAGTCGCCCGCCGCGTCGTACGTGCCGCAGGTCAGCATGATCGCGTTGATCTGCTTGGCCTGGCTGCGCGAGAGCAGGCGGGTGCCGTCGGCGCGGATACCGTGCCGGGCGAGGAAGCTCGTGGCGAGGGCGAGGTCGGCGCAGGAGGCGGCGATGGAGCACTGGCGGAAGTACTGCTCCAGGAGCGTGGGCACGGGGTTGTCGATGTTGCCGTACGACGCCATGAAGTGGCCGAGCGCGGCGTTGCGGTCGCCGTGGGCGGACTCGGAGGCGGCGACCTCCTTGTCGAAGGTCAGGTCCGGATTGCCGCTCTCCGCCCGCAGGAACGCCAGCAGTTCGCCCGAGGCGTCACCGGTCCGGGTGTGCAGCCGGTCGGTGACGACGAGGGCGCCGGCGTTGATGAACGGGTTGCGCGGGATGCCGTTCTCGTACTCCAGCTGCACCAGGGAGTTGAAGGGGTTGCCGGAGGGCTCGCGTCCCACGTGCTCCCACAGGGCGTCGCCCTCGCGGGCCAGGTCGAGGGCGAGGGTGAAGACCTTGGTGAGGGACTGCGCGGAGAAGGGCTGTCGCCAGTCCCCCACCCCGTACACGGTGCCGTCGAGGTCGGCGACGGCCATGCCGAAGCGCCGCGGGTCGCAGGCGGCGAGTGCCGGGATGTAGTCGGCGGGCCGGCCGCGGCCGGGGGTCCGCTCGATCTCCTCGGCGATGCGCTCCAGGACCGGCTGGAAGGTCGTCGACGACGTCATGATCACCATTGTCCCTCCGCCGGTCCCGGTGCGCTCCGGCAGGTCAGGCCGGGGTCCGGCCGCTGCCTGCCAGGACCTCGGGGCGCAGCAGGGCGGCGAGTGTCTCGGCGGGCAGCAGGCCCTTCTCCAGGACGAGTTCGGCCACGCCCCGGCCGGTGGCCAGGGCCTCCTTGGCGATGTCGGTGGCGGCCGTGTAGCCGATGTGCGGGTTGAGGGCGGTCACCAGGCCGATGGAGTTCTCGACACTGGTGCGCAGCGCCTCGGTGTTGGCGGTGATGCCGGACACGCAGCGCTCGGCCAGGGTCACGCACGCGTTGCGCAAGTGCGTGATGGACTCCGACAGGGAGTGCAGAATGATCGGCTCGAAGGCGTTGAGCTGGAGCTGTCCGGCCTCGGCGGCCATGGTGATGGTGACGTCGTTGCCGATCACCTCGAAGGCGACCTGGTTGACGACCTCGGGTATCACCGGGTTGACCTTGCCGGGCATGATGGACGAACCGGCCTGCACGGGCGGCAGGTTGATCTCGCCCAGGCCGGCACGCGGGCCGGAGGACAGCAGCCGCAGGTCGTTGCAGCTCTTGGAGAGCTTCACCGCGATGCGCTTGAGCACGCCGGACATCTGCACGAAGGCGCCGCAGTCCTGGGTCGCCTCGACCAGGTTGGCCGCCGTGACCAGGGGCAGTCCGGTGATGGCCGCGAGGTGGCGGCGAGCGGCCTCGGCGTATCCGGCGGGGGCGTTGAGGCCGGTGCCGATCGCGGTCGCGCCCAGGTTGATCTCGTGGATCAGCTGGACGGCCTCGGCGAGGCGGGACCGGTCCTCGTCCAGCATGACGGCATAGGCCGAGAACTCCTGCCCCAGCGTCATGGGCACGGCGTCCTGCAACTGGGTACGGCCCATCTTGAGCACGTCGTGGAACTCGACGGCCTTGTGCGCGAACGTGTCCTGGAGGAGGGACATCGCGTCGAGCAGCCCGCGCACCGCGAACACCGTCGCGATCTTGACGGCGGTCGGGTAGACGTCGTTGGTGGACTGGCCGAGGTTGACGTCCTCGTTCGGGTGCAGGAACCCGTACTCGCCCTTGGCGTGGCCCAGCAGTTCCAGCGCCCGGTTCGCCACGACCTCGTTGGCGTTCATGTTGGTGGAGGTGCCGGCGCCGCCCTGGACGACGTCCACGACGAACTGGTCGTGCAGTCCGCCGTCGCGGATCTCTCGGCAGGCCTCGACGATGGCGGCGGCCTTCTTCGGGTCCAGCAGGCCGAGTTCCTCGTTGGCGAGGGCGGCGGCCTCCTTGACGGCGGCGAGGGCGTCGATCAGGTGCGGGTAGGCGGAGATGGGCATGCCCGTGATCGGGAAGTTCTCCGTGGCCCGCAGGGTGTGCACACCCCAGTACGCCTCGGCGGGAACGTCACGGTCGCCGAGCAGGTCGTGCTCGGAGCGGGTGGCGGCGGTCATGGCGGTGAGGGTCCTCTTTCCGAGGTGAGTGAGGGTGGGTGTGCGCCCCTTCAGGGGCGCGGGGAACTGCGCGGTCAGCCACGGGGGATCCGCAGCCGCCGGACGGGAGAACCCGGCACGTCGTCAGGCGCGGGCGGCACCGGCAAGCGGCTCCAGCGAACGAACGGGCCGCACCCGCCCGACCTCCCGGCCACCGCCCAGCAGCGGCTCGCCCTGGAACTCGGTGAGCAGCCCCGGGTCGACCCCGGCCCGGGCCAACGCGGCGGCGGCCACCGGGACCCGTGCCCGATTGGCACCGTCGGCGATCTTCACGGCGACGGCCCGTCCGTCGGGCAGGGCGGCGACCTGGACGCCCTCGAAGCCGTCCTTGGTGAGCAGCCCTGGCACGGCCCGCATCAGCGCGGCGACGTCCCGGCCGGAGCCGGACGCCATCTCGGCGTGCTCACGCATCGCGTCGGCGACCCGGGCCTCGGGTGTGCCCGGCGCGGCGGTGGTGATCCGGGCGGTGGCCCGGGCGAGGCCGTGCAGGGAGAGGGAGAACAGGGGCGCCCCGCAGCCGTCGACGGTGACCCGGGCGATGCGCTGCCCGGTGAGGTCCTCGACGATCTCGGCGATGGCCTGCTGGAGCGGGTGACCGGGGTCGAGGTAGTTCTCCAGGGGCCAGCCGTTGAGGGTGCAGGTGTAGAGCATGGCGGCGTGCTTGCCGGAGCAGTTCTGGGCCAGCCGTGAGGGCAGCCGGCCCTCGCGCACCCAGGCGTCCCGTACGACCGGGTCGAACGGCAGGTCGGGGACGTTGCGCAGGTGGTCCTCGGTGAGTCCGGCGAGTTCGAGGATGCGCCGGGTGCCGGCGAGGTGGCGTTCCTCGCCGGAGTGGCTGGCGGCCGTCAGCGACAGCAGCTCGCCGTCGAGCGGCAGTCCCGCGCGGACCATGGCCACGGCCTGGACGGGCTTGATCGCGGAACGGGGGTAGAAGGCGGCCTCGATGTCTCCGATCTGGAGCGAGACCTCCCCGTCAGCGCCGAGGACGACGACGGAGCCGTAGTGGATGCCTTCGACGATCCCGCCGCGGATGAGGTGGGCGACGGGGGTGTGGACGGGTTCACGGACAAGGGGTGCGTCCGCGAGAGAACTGCTGAACATCACTGCCTGCTTCTCGTGGAGCGGCGCGTTCCTCACGCGCCGGCTCCGGTGGTGGACTTGCGCGCGATACGGCCGCGGATGGCGAACCATCCGGCGACCAGGGCTCCGACGATCAGCGGCAGGCACAGCACGGTGGTGCGGCCCGCGCCGCCGTCGGCGTACATGAGGACCAGGACGGAGGCGAGGAACGCCAGCGTCACGATCTCGGTCCAGGGGGAGCCCGGGAGCCGGTAGCCCGGGCGGGTCAGCTCGCCCCTCTGGGTCTTCTGCCAGAAGAGGAGGTGACAGATCATGATCATGCCCCAGGTGGCGAGGATGCCGATGGCGGCGAAGTTCAGCACGATCTCGAACGCCTCGGCGGGCACGACGAAGTTGAGGCCGACGCCCAGGACGCAGATGCCGCTGGTGAGCAGGATGCCGCCGTAGGGGACCTGGCTGCGGCTCATCACGGAGGTGAACCTGGGCGCGGATCCGGCCATGGCCATGGAGCGCAGGATGCGGCCGGTGGAGTACAGGCCGGAGTTGAGGGAGGACATCGCGGCGGTGAGGACGACCAGGTTCATCACGCCGCCGGCCGCCGGGACGCCGATGTTGGACAGCACCGTCACGAAGGGGCTCTCGCCGGCGGTGTACTTGTTCCAGGGCAGCAGCATCGACAGCAGCACGACCGAGCCGACGTAGAACACGGCGACGCGCCACATGATCGAGTTGATCGCCTTCGGCATGATCTTCTCGGGGTTCTCGGTCTCGCCGGCCGCGACGCCGACCAGCTCGACGGAGGCGTAGGCGAAGACGACGCCCTGGATGATCAGCAGCATGGGCAGCAGGCCGTGCGGGAAGACGCCGCCGCTGTCGCCGATCAGGGACGGGCCCGGGGTGTGGCCGTCGACGGGGTGCTGGGTGACCAGCAGGAAGATGCCGATGCACATGAAGACGACGAGTGCGCCGACCTTGACGATCGCGAACCAGAACTCCAGCTCGCCGAAGATCTTCACCGAGATCAGGTTCACGGTGAGCACCACGGCGAGGGCGATCAGCGCGATGACCCACTGGGGTATGTCGGAGAACATGCCCCAGTAGTGGGTGTAGGTGGCGACGGCGGTGATGTCGGCGATGCCGGTGGTCGCCCAGTTGAGGAAGTACATCCAGCCCGCGGTGTAGGCGCCCTTCTCCCCCATGAACTCGCGGGCGTAGGAGACGAAGGCGCCGGAGGAGGGCCGGTACAGCACGAGTTCGCCGAGGGCGCGCACGACGAGGAAGGCGAAGAGGCCGCAGACCGCGTAGGCGATGAAGAGGGAGGGGCCGGCTTCGGCGAGGCGGCCCCCCGCGCCGAGGAAGAGGCCGGTGCCGATGGCTCCGCCGATGGCGATCATGTTGACGTGCCGGGACTTCAGGGACTTGCTGTAGCCCGCGTCTCCGGCATCGACATGGGTGGAACGTTTCTGCACATCGTCGTGCAGGGACTGCTCGCTCACGCCTCGGTTCCGCCTTCCGTGGGGGTTTCCGTGTGCGACGAACGCACGATGTCGGTGAGGGTCGTCTCGACGCGGTCGAGGTGGTGGGCCATGGCCTCCACCGCGTCGTTCTCGGAACCGTCGACCAGGGCCTCGACGATCGCCCGGTGCTCGCGGTTGGACTGCTCGCGACGGCCGCCCAGCTCGTTGAGGAAGGCGGACTGGCGGGCCAGCGCGTCCCGGATCTCCTCGATGACCCGGCGGAAGACCGGGTTCTGGGCGGCCTCGGCGACGGCGAGGTGGAACAGGGTGTCCATGGCGACCCACGCCGTGGTGTCCGTCTCCCGCTCCATCCGGTCCAGCAGGTGGGCGAGATGGTCGAGGTTCTCCGGGGTGCGGCGCCGGGCCGCGTACCCGGCGACCGGGATCTCGACGTGGCGGCGCACCTCCAGCAGGTCGCTGGCCGCGTAGTCACCGAAGGTGGGGTCCTCGACGGTGCTGGCCACCACGAAGGTGCCCTTGCCGGTGCGGGACACGGTCAGACCCATGGTCTGCAGCGCCCGCAGCGCCTCCCGCAGGACGGGCCGGGAGACCTCCAGGGTCCGGCACAGCTCCGCTTCGGAGGGGAGCTTGTCACCGATGGCGTACTCGCCGCTCTCGATGGCGCCGCGCAGATGCGCCAGCACCGCTTCCATGGCGCTGATGCGCCGCACGGGCTGTCCGGCTGTCCGGCTGTCTGACAGGTTCACGGGAGTGATCCTGGGGGCACGGAAGGCCCCTGTCAAGGGGTCCGCACGGAACGCTCAGAGGGCTGGAAGTCCGCGTCCGCACGGAACGCCCCCTGGGCTGCAAAGACGGTCAGCTGTGGAGCACACCCGCTCCGAGCAGGCCGAACAGGAGCACTCCCACGACGATCCGGTAGATCACGAAGGCGTTGAAGGAGTGCTTGGCGACGAACTTCAGCAGCCAGGCGATGGAGGCGTAGGCCACGACGAACGACACGGCCGTGCCGACGGCGAGCGGGGCCGCGCCCACCCCGGTGCCCAGGGCGTCCTTCAGCTCGTAGAGGCCGGCGCCGGTCAGAGCGGGGATGCCCAGGAAGAAGGAGAGCCGGGTGGCGGCGACACGGTCCAGGTCGAGGATGAGCGCGGTGGACATGGTGGCGCCGGAGCGGGAGAAGCCGGGGAAGAGCAGGGCGAGGATCTGGGAGCTGCCGACCAGCATCGCGTCCTTGAACGAGGTGTCGTCCTCGCCGCGCTTGTGCCGGCCCATCTGGTCCGCCGCCCACATCACCCCGCTGCCGGCGATCAGCGAACCGGCCACCACCCACAGCGAGGCGAGCGGCCCCTCGATGAGCGGCTTGGCGGCGAGTCCGACGGCGACGATCGGGATGGTCGCGTAGATGACCCACCAGGCGAACTTGTAGTCGTGGTGGTACCGCTCCTCGCGGTCGCGCAGTCCCCTCCCCCACGCGGAGACGATCCGCACGATGTCCTTGAAGAAGTACACGAGCACCGCGGCGATCGCGCCGACCTGGATGACGGCCGAGAACCCGACCACGGCGTCGTCGTCGACGGGGATGCCCATCAGCCCCTCGACGATCTTCAGATGGCCGGTGGAGGAGACGGGCAGGAACTCGGTCACCCCCTCGACGGCTCCGAGGACGACGGCCTGACCGACGCTGATGACGCTCATGGGATCCAGTTCTGCTCGAGGGAGGCGGGGAGCGGAGGGGACAGTCTTACTACACGCGGGCGAGGACGACTCTCACGTACACGCCCCCACCCGCACCCCTCGCGGGCCCCTCTCACATGCGCACGAGCGCCGCCCCCGCGAACGCCGCCCCGAGGCCGGCCACCACACTCGCGGCCACGTTGACGGCGGCCTGGCGGTGGGCACCGGTCTCAGCCAGCCGCAGCGTCTCGTAGGAGAACGTCGAATAGGTCGTCAGGGCCCCGCACAGACCGGTGCCGAGCAGCAGTTGCAGGTGGGTGGCGGCACCGGTGAGCAGGCCGAGGATCAGCGAGCCGGTGACGTTCACCGTGAAGGTGCCCCAGGGGAAGACCGAGTCGTGCCGCGCCTGGACCGCCCGGTCGGTGAGGTAGCGCAGCGGGGCGCCGACCAGTGCGCCGCCGACGACCAGCAGCCAGTTCACAACGACTTCTTACCCTTCTTGTCCGTGGTGCCGGGCGTGTCGTCCCGGCCGGAGTACCGGATGACCTCGCAGTCCTCGAGTGTCACCAGTCCCTCGCTGACCAGTTCGTCGAGCTGCGGCAGGAAGGCCCGGACGCGTGGCTCGGTGTCGACGATCACCACGGCGATCGGCAGGTCCTCACTCAGGGACAGCAACCGCGAGGTGTGGATCAGGGAGGACGCGCCGAAGCCCTCGATGCCGCGGAAGACGCTGGCACCCGCGAGGCCCGCCGTGTGGGCCCGGTGGACGATCTCCGAGTAGAGGGGCTTGTGGTGCCAGGTGTCGTTCTCGCCGATGAAGACGGTCAGGCGCAGGGCCCTGCCGGTCGGCCTGGTCATCGTTGCCTCCCTTTCAGGACGCGGCGGGTCGTTCCGGCCGCGAGCCACACCGCTGTGAGCGCCGCGAGGGGGGTCGCGACGAGGTAGGCCAGGCCGGTGCCGACACGGCCGCCGTCGATGAGTTTCTGGATGTCGACGGCGTACGTCGAGAAGGTCGTGAAGCCGCCGAGGACGCCGGTGCCGAAGAAGGGGCGGACGAGAGGGTGGGCGGTCCGGATCTCGGTGATGACCACCATGAACACGCCGATCACGGCGCAGCCGGCGATGTTGACGCAGAGCGTCCACCAGGGGAAGCCGTCCGGGGGCGTGGGCCAGAGCAGGGAGGCGCCGTACCGGGCGGCCGCACCCAGTCCCCCGCCGAGCGACACGACCGCGACGACGGGCGTCTGGGCGCGCCAGAAAGGCTGCCGCCGGGTGGATGCCTGCACACGGAGGCTCTCGGGGGATGTCATGGGGTTGTGTCTCCTACTCGCCGGGAGCCCGGGTCGTACGGGCGCGTGCCGTCGCAAGTAGGGACCGTTGGCGGCGTCGCTGCCGCGGTTCGGGTACGGCGGGCCCCACCGCCGCGCCGCGCGGGGTCGCGGCCGGAGTTCAGGTTAACCCCGGACGCGGGGCGGGGTCACTCCGAGGCGGGCGGTTGGAGGTCACTTCGGGGCAGGCGCTTCGCAGACCGCCACACCCCGTTCCCAGATGCTGCCCAGGATCAGGTGCCCGCCCGCTTCGCAGACGCTGGTGGGCATGCGGTAGCCGGAGCGGCGGCGGGTGAGGTGGTGGACGACGCTGCCCTGGTCGTCGAAGGCCTGGACGGCGATGGTGCCGGTGGGACGGAACGGGGCGCGCACGGCCACGCGGGCGGCGGCGGCGCGGACGCCGGGCGCGCCGCGGTGCAGCAGGTCGAGGGCAGGGACGCGGGGTCCGGCGAGCGCGACCCAGATCGGTCCGCCGGGCGTGCCGCGCCAGAGGTTGTCGGGCATGCCCGGGAGGTTCTCGGCGAACGGCTCGCTCCGCCCGGCCTCCGGCCCGGTGAGCCAGTGGCGCAGGAGCCGGCGGGCGCCGGTCTCGGCGACGACGAGGAAGGACTCGTCCGCGCCGACGGCGATGCCGTTGGCGAACTGGAGGCCGTCCAGCACCACTTCGGGGGTGTCACCACCGGGGGCGAGCCGCAGCAGCCGGCCCGTTCCGGTGTGTTCGACGATGTCGCCGATCCAGTGCTCCAGGGGGTACCGGCGGCTGGAGACCGTGAAGTAGACGCTGCCGTCGGAGAGGGCCACGGAGTTGCTGCAGAAGCGCAGCGGCTCCCCCGCCACCGAGTCGGCGAGGATCCGGACCGTGCCGTCACCGGTGTCGACGCGCAGCAGGCCGCGTTCCGCGTCGCACACCAGCAGGTCGCCGTCCGGGAGGAGTTCGAGGCCGAGCGGCCTGCCGCCGGTTTCGGCGATCACCTCGACGCGGGCCGCGACCGGGTCGGCGAGGGCGTCGAGTCGCAGGATGCGGCCGTCCGCGACGCCGGTGAGGACGCGGCCGCGCGGGTCGGCCACCACGTCCTCGGGGCCGTGGCCCACCGCGACGTAGTGGCGGGGAACGAGTGCCGTGGGACGGTCCATCGCGCGCGTGTCCTTCGCCTTGGGAGGGATACCGCCGTACCGGGTCGCCTACCAGCCCTTTTCAAACATCCGGGCCACCTCGGCGATGCGCATGTCGTCGCGGTGGTAGCGCACACGGCCCGCCGACCTGCTGGTGCGCAGCATGCCGGTGGCCTCCAGCAGACGAAGATGGGTGACGGCGACGGGGCGCGGTATCGAGAACCGCTCGGCGACGGCGTCCGCGGTGACACCGTCGGCCGCGCGGCCGGGTTCCTTCAGCCAGGCCAGGATGCGGAGCCGCGTCTCGTCCGTGGGAGTCCTCAGCATGTCGTGCCCCTGCCTCGCGGCTTCGTCCTCTCACCTCGTCTTCCCACTCTCTCGCAGCCGAAGCGGTCGCGTCCGGCACTCGGCATGGTTGACCGATACCGAACTGCCGTGGCGCAGAGCGGAGTTCGAACGCGGATGCGACCCGAGGGGAGGGGCCCGGAGAGCGGGATCCTCCCCGTGCGGTCAGCGGTGGCGGAACCAGGACATCGAGGAGAGCGCCCGGTCGTCGTAGCCGAACAGCGCCTGGTTCTCCCAGGCGTTGCCGGAGGCCGCGTCGGTCGGGTCCCAGCCGTTGCCGGCCACCGCGGTCCAGGTCGCCTCCCAGTAGAAGATGCCGAGGCCCCGGCCGTTCGGGACGGCTTCCACGATGCTCGCCATGTCGTTCATCCACCGGGTCTGGCCGGCCACGGTCGCCGGGTAGCCGGGGACCAGTTCGTCGCCGGTGTTGATGATGTTCTCGTGCGCGTCCTCGCTGTCGAGGCGGAACGGGTAGGCGGTCTCGGCGACGAAGACCGGCTTGCCGTAGCGGGTGGCCGCGTCGTCGAGGGTCGTCTGGAAGTCGGCCAGGGTGCCGTGCCAGTAGCCGTAGAACGACAGGCCGATGGCGTCGAACTTCACCCCGGCTGAGCGTGCGCTGTCGAACCACCAGCGGGTGCCCTCCAGATCGCCGCCCTCGGCGAGGTGCAGGGCCACGGTGGTGGCGGAGTCGACCGCCTTGACCGCGTCGTAGCCGGAGTTGAGCAGACCGGCCAGCTGCGTCCAGTGGGAGGTGGATCCCTCGTTCCAGAGCATGCCGCCGTTGATCTCGTTGCCGACCTGGACCATGTCGGCGGTGGTGCCCTGCGCCTTCAGGGCGTTCAGCACGTCGTACGTGTGGTGGTACACGTCCGTCTTCAGTTGACCGTAGGAGTGTCCGGCCCAGGCGGCGGGCTTGTCCTGGCGTCCCGGGTCGGCCCAGAAGTCCGAGTAGTGGAAGTCGACCAGCAGCTTCATGCCCTGGGCCTTGACCCGCTTGGCCGTGGCCAGGACGCGGGCCTTGTTGTTGTAGCCGTCGGCCGGGTTCACCCAGACCTTGAGGCGCGCGTAGTTCATGCCGTTCGACCTGAGGACGGCCAGGGGATCGCCGGCGGTGCCCGAGCTGTCGCGGTAGACGCCGCCCTTGGCCTCGCTCTTGGCCAGGGACGAGATGTCGGCACCCTTGATCGACGTACCGGACGTGCCGGACGTGAAGGTCAGGTCGTCGACATTGATCCAGTTGCCCGCGTTCGCGTCACTGCTGATGCTGATCGTGCACTGGTTGCCGGTCACACGGACCGGCACGACGATCCGGATCCACCCACTGGCCGAGACCGGCAGGTCGGTGCGCTGCTCGGCGCCGCCGCAGTTCTTCAGCGCCATGTAGGCGGACTTCTGCCCGCCGCCGGAGCGCACCCAGGCGGTGAGCTTGTAGTTCCCGTCGGTGAGTCCGGACAGGTACTGGTACGTCTCCACCTTGTAGGCCGACGAGGCCCAGTGGCTGAGGCGGTGGCTGCCGCCGTGGCCGCCGGACTCGGTGAACGAGGCGCCGGTGTCGCCGTACTCGGACCAGCCGCTCGGGGTCGCGGCGCCCGCGCCGCCGGCTTCGAAACCGCCGTTGGTCAGCGTGCTCGCGGCGTGTGCCGAGGTGGCGGGCAGGGCGGTGAGGGCGAGGCCCGCGGCGAGCGGGATCAGCAGGGCCCTGAGGGTGCGTCTGGGATGGAACATCGTCGTCCGTCGTCCCTTCGACGTGGGGTTGGGGAGTGCCTCTCACCCGGGGGCAGGTGAGGGCCCTCCGCCCGCGGCTCGTGGCTCGCGCGGGCGGAGGGAGTCGGTTCAGCCGTCGAGCCGGACGACCCGGACGGCTCCGGCCGGGACCGCCAGGCGGCCGGCGGCGCGTTCACCGGTCAGCAGCTCGGTGCCCGGGGTCTCCAGGGGCACCTTGGCGTCCGAGCCGGTGTGGTTGACGGCGAACAGGTAGGTGCCCGACTCGCCGGTGCGGCGGACCACTTCGACGTCACGGGGCAGTTCGGCGCGCGGACCGAGCCGCGCGTCCTCGCTCGCCCGGCCGAGCAGTGTGTCGAGGCCGTCGGCACCCAGCCGGGTGGAGACGTACCAGGCGGTGCCCTCGCCGAGGCGGTGCCGGGTCACCGCCGGCCGGCCGGCGGTGAGGCCGTCGGCGTAGGTAAGGACGGTCTCGGCACCGCGCGGCACCACGAACTCCGTCCACACGTCGGCGGACAGCTCGGTTCCGTCGGGGCCGGTGACGCGCACCCGTTCGCCGGGCAGCAGCGGCGAGAACTCCTCGACGGTGAGGCCGAGGACGTCCCGTAGCGGGCCCGGGTAGGCGCCCTCGTGGACGGCGTCGTGCTCGTCGACGATGCCGGAGAAGCAGGAGACGACCAGCGTGCCGCCGTTCTCGACGTACGAGGTCAGGTTGCGTCCGGCCGTCTCCGTCATCAGGTACAGGGCCGGTACGACGACAAGGGGGTACGTCGACAGGTCGGCTTCGGGGTGGGCGAAGTCGACGGTGAGGTGGCGGTCGTACAGGGCCTCGTAGAAGGAGTCGGCGCGCTCGCGGGCGTCGTGGTCGACGCTGGGGCGCCAGTCGAGGGTCTGCGCCCACCAGGAGTGCCAGTCCCACAGCACGGCCACGTCGGCCTGCGTGCGGGTGCCGCGGATCTCGCCCAACGCCTCGAGGGACGCGCCGAGTTCGACGACCTCGCGCCACACCCGGGTGTCGGTGCCGCCGTGCGGGACCATCGCCGAGTGGAACTTCTCGGCGCCGCTCCGGGACTGGCGCCACTGGAAGAACAGGGCGCCCTCGGAGCCGCGGGCCACGTGCGCGAGGGAGTTGCGGGCCATCTGGCCGGGGGCCTTGGCGGGGTTGCGCGGTTGCCAGTTGACGCCCGAGGTGGAGTGCTCCAGCAGCAGCCAGGGCGCGCCGCCCGCGACGGAACGGGTGAGGTCCGCGGCCATGGCCAGGTTGACGTGGGTGCGGCGGCCGTCGGTGATCAGGTAGTGGTCGTTGGTGACGAGGTCGACCTCGCGGCCCCAGGCCCAGTAGTCGACCGAGTCGCACTGGCTCAGCGCCGTCATGAAGTTGGTGGTGACCGGGACGCCCGGCGAGAGGCGGTGCAGGATGTCCCGCTCGCTGACGAAGTTCTCGCGCATGGTGGCGTCGGCGAACCGCTTGTAGTCCAGCGCCTGGCCCGGGTTGACGGCTGCCGGAGTGAGCCGGGGCGGGTTGATGTCCTCGAAGTCACCGTAGCGCTGGCCCCAGAAGGCGGTGCCCCAGGCCTCGTTGACCGCGTCGACCGTGCCGTACGTGGTCGCGAGCCAGCGGCGGAAGTGGGCGGCGCAGGAGTCGCAGTAGCAGGCCGATACGGGAACGCCGTACTCGTTGTGCACGTGCCACATCGCGAGGGCCGGGTGGTCGCCGTAACGCTCGGCGAGCTTCCGCGTGATGGAGGCCGCGGCCGCGCGGTAGTCGGCGTTGCTGTGGCAGATGGCCGCGCGGGAACCGAACGCGTAGCGCACGCCCTCGGCGGTCACGGGCAGTGCTTCGGGGTGGGCCCGGTAGAACCAGACGGGCGGCACGACGGTGGGGGTGCCGAGGTCGACGCGGATGCCGTGCTCGTGCAGCAGGTCCAGGAGCCGGTCCATCCAGCCGAAGTCGTACCTGCCCGGTGAGGGCTCCAGCAGCGCCCAGGAGAAGATCCCGACGCTCACCAGGGTGACGCCGGCCTCCCGCATCAGCCGGACGTCCTCCTGCCAGACGCTTTCCGGCCACTGCTCGGGGTTGTAGTCCCCACCGAAGGCGAGCCTGGTGAGGCCCCTGGGGGTGGTCTCCGGCATGGATGGTCTCCCGGTCGATCGATCAAATGGGAACGTGCACACACGTCGAGGCGGTGCGGAGCCCAACATAACCGCACAGCAACAACCATTGACAAGTGTCCTGGATGTTTCTCTACTGTGAACGCTCACAGAAGCATGGCAGGGTCCCCGCAGCAGGCGAGGACCCCAGGTCAGGGGAGAGATCCATGCCGTACACGAAGCGCCGCCGCCTCGTGACAACCGCCGTCGTCGTCGCGCTCGGCGCCACCAGCCTCGCCGCCTGCGGCTCCGAGAACGGGGACAGCGAGACCGAGTCGGGACCGGTCTCGCTGACCTACTGGACCTGGACGCCCGGCATGGACAAGGTCGTGGACCTGTGGAACAAGGGGCCGGGCAAGAAGGACCGGATCACCGTCACGGTGAAGAAGCAGGCGTCCGGCGACACGCTCATCACCAAGATCCTCACCGCGCACAAGGCGGGCAAGGCGCCCGACCTGGTGCAGGCCGAGTACCAGGCACTGCCCACCCTGGTCAGCAACGACGCGCTCGCGGACATCTCCGGGGAGGTGGGTGACGCGAAGGGCAGCTTCGCCGACGGTGTCTGGCAGCAGACGACGCTGGGCACGGACGCGGTCTACGCGGTCCCGCAGGACATCGGGCCGATGATGTTCTACTACCGCGCGGACCTGTTCAAGAAGTACGGCCTCTCCGTGCCTGCGACCTGGGACGAGTTCGCGCAGACGGCCCGCGAGCTGAAGAAGGCGGCTCCGCAGAAGGACCTGACGACCTTCTCCGCGAACGACTCCGGTCTCTTCGCCGGCCTCGCCCAGCAGGCGGGCGCGAAGTGGTGGACGACCTCCGGCGACCGGTGGAAGGTCTCCATCAACGACGCGGCGACGCAGAAGGTCGCGAAGTTCTGGGGCGGCCTGGTGAAGGAGGGCGCCATCGACAACCAGCCGATGTACACCCCGGCCTGGAACAAGGCGCTCAACACCGGCAAGCAGATCGCCTGGGTCAGCGCCGTGTGGGCACCGGGCACGCTCACCACCGCCGCGCCCGACACCAAGGGCAAGTGGGCCATGGCCCCGCTCCCCCAGTGGTCCGCGAGCGAGAACCGCACCGGCAGCTGGGGCGGCTCCTCCACCGGCGTCACCACCGACTCCGAGCACCGGGAGGCCGCCGCCGAGTTCGCCGCCTGGCTCAACACCGACGGCGAGGCCCTGAACGCGCTGGCCAAGGAGAGCGGCATCTACCCGGCCGCCACCAACGCCCAGACCAGCGGCGCCTTCCTCGAGCCGCCGGCCTACTTCTCGCACCAGGCCGATTTCTACACCAAGGCCGCCGGCATCGCGAAGACCACCGCGCCCTCCGCCTGGGGCCCGAACGTCAACGTCGCCTACACGGCCTTCAAGGACGCCTTCGGCGCCGCCGCGAAGAACAAGTCCGACTTCGTCTCCGCTCTGAACACGATGCAGGACGCCACCGTCGCCGACATGAAGAAGCAGGGCTTCGGGGTCGCTCGGTGAAAGGCACGGCACGCCGGCGGTCGTACGGGGTCGAGGGGGCCCCGTACGCCCACCCGTCTCCCACCACCCTCAAACGAGCGCGAAGCGCCCCCTATTTCTTCCTCCTCCCCGCGACGATCTTGTTCGCCCTGTTCTTCGCCCTCCCCATCGGCTACGCGCTGTGGCTCAGCTTCCGCAAGGTGAAGGTCTCCGGCCTGGGCCTCGGCTCCGGCGCCCGCAAGGAGGTCTGGGCCGGTCTGGAGAACTACACCGACGCCCTCTCCGACAGCGAACTGCTGCACGGCGCCCTGCGGGTGCTCGGCTACGGGTGCGTCGTCGTGCCCGTCATGCTCGGCCTGGCCCTGCTGTTCGCGCTGATGCTCGACTCGGAGAAGGTGCGGCTCGCACCCGTCACGCGGCTCGCGATCTTCCTGCCGTACGCCATCCCCGGTGTGGTGGCGGCGCTGCTGTGGGGCTTTCTCTACCTGCCGGACGTCAGCCCCTTCTACTTCGTCCTCGACAAGCTCGGGATGCCGCAGCCGGACCTGCTGGACGGCGGGCCGCTGTACCTGGCCCTGTCCAACATCGCGGTCTGGGGCGGCACCGGCTTCAACATGATCGTCATCTACACCTCGCTGCGGGCGATCCCGGCGGAGGTGTACGAGGCGGCGAAGCTGGACGGCGCCACCCCACGCCAGATCGCGCTGCGGATCAAGATCCCGATGGTGGCGCCCTCACTGGTGCTGACCTTCTTCTTCTCGATCATCGCGACGCTCCAGGTGTTCAACGAGCCGACCACCCTCAAGCCGCTCACCAACTCCGTGTCCACCACGTGGAGTCCGCTGATGAAGGTGTACCGGGACGCCTTCGGCGAAGGTGACATCCACGGAGCCGCGGCGCAGGCCGTGATCATCGCCTTCGCCACACTCCTCCTCTCCTTCGGCTTCCTGCGGGCCGCGAACCGTCGTCAGAAGCAGGAGGCCGCCCGATGAGCTCCCTCGCCGTCCCCCAGGCCGAGCCGGTGGCGGGCAGCACGCCCGGCACCACCCAGGACCGCCCGCCGCTGCGCCGAAGGATCGCCCTGATCCCGACGATCACGCTGCTGCTCGGCGCGCTCTACTGTCTGCTGCCGGTCGCCTGGGTGGTCATCGCCGCCACCAAGTCCGGGCGCGAGCTGTTCTCCACCTTCACGTTCCTGCCGGGCACGGGCTTCGCCGGCAACCTCCGGGACCTCAACGCCTACCGCGACGGCGTCTACTGGCAGTGGATGGGCAACTCCGCGCTGTACGCCGGTCTCGGGGCCCTGCTGTCGACGTGTGTGTCGGCGGTGAGCGGCTACGCGCTCGCGATCTACCGCTTCCGGGGCCGCGAGACGCTCTTCAACGTGCTGCTCGCGGGGGTGCTGATGCCGCCGGTGATCCTCGCCGTCCCGCAGTACCTGCTGCTGGCGAAGGCCGACCTCACCGACTCCTACCTGTCCGTCCTGCTGCCGCAGATCCTCTCCCCCTACGGCGTCTACCTCGCGCGGATCTACGCCGCCGCCGCGGTGCCCTCGGACGTGGTCGAGGCGGGACGCATGGACGGGGCGGGCGAGGGGCGGATCTTCACACGCATCGCGCTGCCGATGATGATCCCCGGGATGGTGACGGTGTTCCTGTTCCAGTTCGTGGCGATCTGGAACAACTTCCTGCTCCCGTACATCATGCTCAGCGACGACGAGAAGTTCCCGATCACGCTCGGCCTGTTCACCTTGCTGGAGCAGGGCGCCAACACCCCGGCCCTGTACACCCTGGTGATCACGGGCGCGCTCCTCGCGGTGCTCCCGCTGGTCGCCCTCTTCCTGGTCATCCAGCGGTTCTGGAGTCTGGATCTGCTCTCGGGAGCCGTAAAGTCGTGACCATGAACGCTGCGGGAGGCAGGCGCAGGCCGCCCACGATCCATGATGTGGCGCGCGAGGCGGGAGTATCGCGCGGCACCGTCTCGCGCGTGCTCAACGGCGGCCACTACGTCAGTCCGGCCGCCCAGGAGGCGGTCAACGCGGCCATCCGCAGAACGGGTTACGTGGTCAACCGGCACGCCCGCTCCCTGATCACCGGACGCTCCGACTCGGTCGGTTTCCTGCTCACGGAGCCGCAGGAGCGGTTCTTCGAGGACCCCAACTTCAATGTGCTGCTGCGCGGGTGCACCCAGGCGCTCGCCGCCCACGACATTCCGCTGCTGATGATGCTGGCGGGCACCGAGGACGAACGGCGGCGGATCACGCGCTACATCACCGCCGGACATGTCGACGGGGTGCTGCTGGTCTCCAGCCACTCCGGTGATCCGGTCGCCGAGCGGTTGCGCGAGGCGGGGGTGCCGCTGGTCGCGTGCGGGAAGCCGATCGGGCTGGCGTCCAAGGTGAGTTACGTGGCCGCCGACGACCGTGACGGGGCACGCGACATGGTGCGCCACCTTCTGTCGCTCGGACGGCGGCGGGTGGGCACGGTGACCGGCCCGCTGGACACTCCCGGTGGTGTCGAGCGGCTCGCCGGCTACAAGGAGGTGCTCGCGGAGGCGGGCCTGGAGTTCGACGAGCGGCTGGTCGTCTCCGGCGACTACAGCCGGGCGAGCGGCGAGGCGGGCGCCGAGCGGCTGCTGGCGCAGGCCCCGGACATCGACGCCGTGTTCGTGGCGTCCGACCTCATGGCGCAGGGCGTGCTCGCGGTCCTGCAGCGGGCCGGGCGGCGGGTGCCGCAGGACGTGGCGGTCGGCGGCTTCGACGACTCTCCGGCCGCCGTGGCCACCAGCCCCGAGCTGACGACCATCCGGCAGCCCTGGGACCGCATCAGCGCCGAGATGGTGCGGGTGCTGCTCGCGCAGATCGGGGGCGAGGACCCGGCGGCGGTGATCCTGCCGACGGAACTGGTGACGCGGGAGTCGACCTAGAAGTGCGAAGGCCCGCCCGGGCCCCGTACTGCATGCACGGTCATTGAACCGGGCACCGGTGTTACCGTTCCCGTATGGCGTCGAAACCGGCTGGTGGGCAGCTCGAGGAGCGGTGGCGCGACATTCTGTCGGCGCATGCGCGCACGATGTGCGAGATCGACCGCGCGCTGCATCCGCACGGTCTCGGCGCGTCCGATTTCGAGGTCCTGGACATGCTCGCGACCTCGGCGCCCGAGGAGGGCGAGCAGTGCCGGGTGCAGAACCTCGTGGGGCGGGTCCACCTCAGCCAGAGCGCGCTGTCGCGGCTTATCGCCCGGCTGGAGAAGGACGGGCTGGTGACACGGTCGGTGTGCGCGGAGGACCGGCGGGGCGTGTGGGTCTCCCTGACGTCCAAGGGCCGTGACCTGCACGCCGAGGTGCTGCCCCTGCAACGGGCGGCACTGGCCCGGACGCTGGGCGGCTGAGCCGCCCGGCCCGGGCCGGTCGCCTCGCTAACGTGCCAGCAGGGTGCGCACTCCCTCCGAGGTGAGGGTCAGGCGGTGCTCCGAGCTGCCGTCGATGGTGAGCGACAGGTCGTCGGCCGGCCACTGCGCGGCGAGGGCGCCGAGCGGCACCAGGCGGTAGCGGGAGACGAACGGCAGCAGCCCGGCCATCTCCATCTCGGAGGTGAACACGGGCACCACCGGTTCGCCGCCCGGCTGCTCCAGCACCGGCAGTGCCACTGCCGTGGGATGGGCGTCGGCGTCGCCCGCGTCGTCGGGCACGGGGATGAGCACGTCGCTGTTGGCGAGCGCGTCCAGAGCCGCCGCGTCCTCGGTGTTCTCGGCGAGGACGTCCAGAGCCCGCTGGGCGGGCGTGGGCGTGGGGTCGTTTGCAGGTGTCTCCATGGCAGATTCCCTGGTAGCGGCGGTCGTGCGGCCAACCCGGGGGCAAGATCCGCCCCGGGTGCGGTCCTGCTCGCGTACCCGAACGGGCACGGGGCAACCCTGGTGGGCCTCCGGGTTTCGTGGGGGCGCGGGGGAGATCTCATGAGGGCCGGGGGCACGGGGGCCGGCGAAGGATGTTGACGCGTCTGATGTTACCGGTAACATCACTCATCTGATCGTGACATACGCGCCCCAGCCCTCCGCCCGCCCACAGGGTGGCCCGTCCTCCGGAGTCCGCGTGATCGAAGAGCGCGTCGCCCGTCCCTCCCCCGCACCGCCCGGCCCCGTGTTCAGCAGGGCCGCCGTGGTCGCCTCCTGCGTGGGCTTCGTGCTCATCGGGGCGTTGCAGGCCCTGTACGGGCCGGCGATCCCGGCGTTCCGTGCGGAGTTCGGTCTGTCGCCCTCCGCCGCGGGGCTGGGGCTGAGCGCGCACTTCGTCGGTGGTGTGGCCGGCGTGCTGCTGTTCGACCGGCTCTACCTGCGGGTCGGCAACCGGCGGATCCTCGGCAGTTCGTATCTGCTGATGGCCGTCGGCGCGGCCGGTTTCGCGCTGGCCCCCGACTGGCCCACCGCCCTGGTCGCGGCCCTGCTCGCCGGGTTCGGCTTCGGCGGCATCGACTACGGCCTCAACCAGCTGTTCGCCGTGGGCTTCGGCCACCGTTCGACCGCGATGCTGAACATCCTCAACGCGCACTTCGGGATCGGCGCCATCCTCGGCCCCGCCGTGATCGGCGCGGTCGGCTCCGAGCACTATCCGGCCGTCTTCCTCGTCTTCGCCCTCGCCAACCTGCCGTTGCTGCTGTGCCTGCGAGGCGTACGGAACCAGGTTCCCGACCCGGCGGGGGAACGGGCCGGCGGCGGCCCCGTCCTCGGGCGCAGCCTCGGTTCCGTGCTCGCCGTGTTCGTCGTCCTCTACGTGCTGCACGTCGGGATCGAGGCCGGTGTCGGCGGCTGGGAGCCCACGCACCTGGAGACCGTCGGCTACGGCGCGGGTGTCGCCGCCACCGCCACCTCCGTGTACTGGCTGATGATGACGGTCGGCCGCTTCCTGGTCGCCCCGCTCGCCCTGCGGTTCTCCGCCCAGGCCATCATCACCGTCTCCTGCGCGGGCATGACGGTGTGTCTGCTGGCCGCGACCGTCCCGGCCCTCGCGCCCTACGCGTACGCCGGTGTCGGTCTGTTCATCGCGCCGATCTTCCCCACCGGGCTGCCCTGGCTGAACCGGGCCGCCCCGCAGGCACGGCGGGCCGGTGCTCTGGTCATCGCGGCCTCCATGGTCGGCGGTGTGGCCGCGGGACCGGCGCTGGGCAAGGCCATCGAGTGGTCCGGGGTCCGTGCCGTGCCGCTCCTGCTGTGCGGCCTCTCGGCGCTCTGCCTGGCCGCCACGCTCTGGCTGATCCGCGGCACCCGCTCCCGCTGATTCCACTCCCCCTCCCCCTCCAGAAGGGAAGCTCCCGCATGCCCGCTCTGACGACGACGTCCGACGGATTCCTGCTGCACGGCGAGCCGTTCAGGATCATCTCCGGCGCGCTCCACTACTTCCGCGTGCACCCCGGGCTGTGGTCCGACAGGCTGCGCAAGGCCCGGCTGATGGGCCTCAACACGGTGGAGACGTACATCCCCTGGAACCACCACCAGCCCGACCCCGAGGGTCCCCTCGTCCTGGACGGCTTCCACGACCTGCCGCGGTTCCTCCGGCTCGCCCGGGAGGAGGGGCTTCGGGTGCTGCTGCGGCCCGGGCCGTTCATCTGCGCCGAGTGGGACGGCGGCGGCCTGCCCGACTGGCTGGCCTCCGACCCGGACATCCGGCTGCGCACCAGTGACCCCCGCTTCACCGGGGCCGTCGACCGCTACCTCGACCTGCTGCTGCCCGCCCTCCGGCCGCACATGGCGGCGGCGGGCGGTCCCGTCATCGCCGTACAGGTGGAGAACGAGTACGGGGCCTACGGCGACGACAGCGCCTATCTGAAGCACCTCGCCGACGCCTTCCGCTCCCGCGGCGTCGAAGAACTGCTGTTCACCTGCGACCAGGCCGACCCCGAGCACCTGGCGACCGGAAGCCTGCCCGGCGTCCTGACCACCGGCACCTTCGGCAGCCGCGTCGAGCAGTCCCTGGCACGACTGCGCGAGCACCGGCCCGAAGGTCCGCTGTTCTGCGCCGAGTTCTGGATCGGCTGGTTCGACCACTGGGGTGGTCCGCACCATGTGCGGGACGCGGCCGACGCCGCCGCCGACCTGGACCGGCTGCTGTCCGCCGGGGCGTCCGTCAACCTCTACATGTTCCACGGCGGGACCAACTTCGGCTTCACCAACGGCGCCAACCACAAACACACCTACACGCCCACCGTCACGTCCTACGACTACGACGCCGCGCTCACCGAGTGCGGCGACCCCGGGCCGAAGTACCACGCCTTCCGCGAGGTCATCGCCCGCCATGCCACCGTTCCCGACGAGCCCGTCCCCGCACCGGCTCCCAAACTCGCGCCCACCTCCGTCGAGTTGGGCAGCGGGGCGCCTCTGCTGCCGCTGGCCTGCTCACTCGCCGCCCCCGTGCGCACCGACGTGCCCGTCACCATGGACGAGCTCGGGCAGCGCACCGGTTACGCGCTGTACCGCACCACCCTCCCGGCCGGCGGCGACGGCCTGCTGCACTTCGCCCGCGGAGTCGGCGACCGCGCCCAGGTCTTCGTCGACGGCGCGCCCGTCGGCGTGCTGGAGAGCGAACGCCACGACGAGTCGCTGCCCGTGCGGGTGCCGCGGCCCGGTGCGACGCTGGAGGTCCTCGTCGAGAACATGGGCGGCGTCAACTACGGCCCCCGCATCGGCGCGCCCAAGGGCCTGCTCGGACCCGTCTCCTTCAACGGCACGGACCTGACCGGCTGGGACTGCCACCCGCTGCCGCTGGACGACCTGGAGGCGGTACCGTTCGCCCCGGCCTGCGAGGCACCGGTCACCGGGCCGGCCTTCTACCACGGCGCCTTCGACGTCGGCACCCCCGCCGACGCCTTCCTCTCCCTGCCCGGCTGGTCGAAGGGCCAGGCCTGGGTCAACGGCTTCCACCTGGGCCGCTACTGGAACCGCGGCCCGCAGCGCACGCTGTACGTTCCCGCGCCGGTGCTGCGCCCGGGCACCAACGACCTCGTCCTGCTGGAGTTGCACGGCACGACCGCCACCCGCGCCCTGCTCACCGACACCCCCGACCTCGGCCCGGAGAACACCTGGTGACGCACCTCCTGCGCGTTCCCCCGCCCGCCCCTCCGCCGCTGACCGGCCATATTCCCTTCACGGACGCGCCCGGCGTGCCCGACCCGATCGAGGTCACGGGCGGCTGGCTCACCCGGGGCGGCCGCCCCTGGTTCCCGGTCTCCGGCGAGTTCCACTACTCCCGCTACCCGAACGGGCAGTGGGAGGAGGAACTGCTGAAGATGAAGGCGGGCGGAGTGACCGCCGTCGCCTCCTACGTCATCTGGATCCACCACGAGGAGGCCGAGGACCGGGTCCGCTTCGACGGCGACCGCGACCTCAGGCGCTTCGCCGGACTGTGCGCGCGCCACGGCCTGGACTTCGTCCCCCGCATCGGCCCCTGGTCCCACGCGGAGGTACGCAACGGCGGCCTGCCCGACTGGCTCCTGGACCGGACCCGCGCCCCGCGCACCGACGACCCGGCCTATCTGGCGCCCGTACGCACCTGGTTCACGGAGATCGCGCGGCAACTGAGGGGCCTGGAGCGGGCGAGCGGCGGCCCGATCGTCGCGATCCAGATC
Source organism: Streptomyces sp. NPDC012466 (assembly GCF_042955215.1). Taxonomy (NCBI): domain Bacteria; kingdom Bacillati; phylum Actinomycetota; class Actinomycetes; order Kitasatosporales; family Streptomycetaceae; genus Streptomyces; species Streptomyces sp. NPDC012466. The sequence continues at coordinate 82,095 of NZ_JBIBEQ010000005.1, forward strand.
GAGAACGAGCTCCACGACCGGCCCGGCCATCTGCGCACGCTGAAGCGCCTGGCCCAGGAGGCCGGGCTGAGCGCGCCGCTGTGGACGTCGACCGCCTGGGGCGGGGTCCGGCTCCCGGGCGAGGATCTCCTTCCGCTGTACGGCGGCTATCCGGAGGCGTTCTGGACGGAGGCGGACGGCGGCTGGCCCGACACCTGCCGCAAGCACTTCTTCTTCACCCACGAGCGCGACGACGAGGCCATCGGTCCGGACCTGCGGCCCGCGCGGCGGCCCGGCACCACCGGTGCGGTGGATCGAGTCCCCTGGATCACCTGCGAGTTGGGCGGTGGCATGGCCGTGGCCTACCACCGGCGGCCCCGGGTGGAGGCCGCCGACGTCGGTGCCCTCGGGCTCACCAAGATCGGGTGCGGTTCGGTATGGCAGGGCTACTACATGTTCCACGGCGGCACGAACCCGGCCGGGGAGCTGACCTCCCTGCAGGAGTCGCACGCCACCGGCTACCCCAATGACCTGCCCGTCCTGACCTACGACTTCCAGGCACCGCTCGGCGAGTACGGCCAACTGCGGCCCTCGTACCACGAACTGCGCCTCCAGCATCTGCTGCTGGACGGCTTCGGGCACCGGATCGCGCCCATGCGGTCCGTGCTGCCCGAGCGGACGCCGACCGGACAGCACGACCGGGACACCCTGCGCTGGGCCGTGCGGACCGACGGCACGTCGGGCCTGCTGTTCGTGACCAACCACCAGCCGCACGAGCCGCTGCCCGACCATCCGGACACGGCCTTCACGGTCGACTTCCCGAACGCCTCCCCGCTGACCCTGCCGAGCACTCCCGTCACGGTTCCCTCCGGCGCCTTCTTCTGCTGGCCGCTCCGGCTGGACGTGGCCGGGCTGCGGCTGGAATGGGCGACGGCGCAGCCCGTGTGCACCGTGGAGGCTGACGGCCGTACGGTCCTGGTGCTGGCCGCGACCGACGGCATCGCGCCCGAACTCGCCCTGGACGCCGACACGGTGACGTCCGTCGCCGCTCCGTCCGGGGATATCACGCCGATCGCCGGCCGTGTCCTGGTCAGCGGGGTGCGGCCGGGCACCGACGCCCTGATCGAGGTGGACGCGGCCGAGGGCACGCCCGTCGGCCTGCTGGTCCTGGACGCGGCCACCGCCCGTACCGTCTACCGGGGCCGGGCGTGGGGGGCCGAGCGGCTGGTGCTGTGCGAGGACGGCGTGGTCTTCGACGCGTTCCGTGGCGACGAGGTGCGGGTGCACAGCACGGCGGCCGAGCCGTCGTTCGCGGTGCTGCCCGCGCCGGATGCCGCCCTGGTGGCGGCGGGTGCCCGGGTTCGGCAGGCGGCGGACGGCGTGTTCACGCGCTGCACGATCGAGGCCGGTCCTCTCCCGGACACCACCGCGACCGTCACGTCCGTCAGGCCCGGCGGTCCGGCTCCCGCACCGGTGACCGGCGTGCAGGGCCGGGCGAGCGTGCCGGCCGGGAAGGACGTGGACGCGGCGGCCGCCGAGTACCGGGTCGACGTACCGGAGGACCTGCTGCGGGACCCCTCGGGTGTGCTGCTGCGGCTGCGCTGGACGGGGGACCTGGCACGGGCTTACGCGGGAGACGCTCTGGTCGCCGACCAGTTCTACTCCGGGCGGGTCTGGGACATCGGGCTGGACCGGCTTCCGGTCCAGGCACTGCTCGCGAGGGGCCTGCGGCTGAAGGTGCTGCCGCTGGCCCCGGACGCGGCCGTGCACGTGCCGGGGCAGCCGGGTGACGTGTGGCGGGAGGCCCGGGTGCTGGAGGCCGAGTGGGTGGTCACGCGCCGCTGGACGGTCCGGACCGGCTGACGACCCGGCGGGCGCCACCCCGCCTATGCTGTGCTCCTGCCGGGCGGGTTCAGGACCGCCGGACCGACACCGAGGAATCACCCGCCATGACACCGAGCGCCACCGACGGCCCTGTGCCCAAGGGCCGCAGCAGGCGCAACTTCGCGGGGGCGCGGCCGGTGATGGCCGACGTGGCCCGGATGGCCGGTGTCTCCAAGCAGACCGTCTCGCGGGTGCTCAACGACCATCCGGCCGTACGTCCCGAGACGCGCGAGGCGGTCCTGGAGGCCATGCGCACGCTCGGTTACCGGCCCAGCCGCAGCGCGCGGTCCCTGGCCAGTGGCAGGACCCGGATGCTCGGGGTCATCTCCTTCGACGCCGCCCGGTACGGGCCCGCCTCGATCCTGACCGCGATCAACACGGCGGCCCAGGAGGCCGGTTACCTCGTCAGCTCCATCGCCCTGGACACGGCCGACCGCGACACCGTCGTCGAGGCCGTCAACCGGCTGTCGGCCGAGGGCGCGGACGGCGTGATCGCGATCGCGCCGCAGCTGTGGGTGGGCCGGGCGCTGGCGGAGACGACCGACCTCGGCACTCCCCTGGTGGTGCTGGAGAACGCGCTCGACTCCGGCACTGCCCTGGTCACCGGCGATTCCCGCACCGGCGCCCGCAAAGCGACCGAGCACCTCCTCGGCCTCGGGCACACCACCGTCCGGCACATCGCGGGCCCGACCGGCTGGACCTCCGCCGACCTGCGGCTGGCCGCCTGGCAGGCCACCCTCCGGGCCGCCGGTGCCGCCGTTCCGGCCCCCCTCGTCGGGGACTGGAGCGCCGACTCCGGTTACGACCTGGGCCGTCGGCTGGCCCGCAGCCGGGAGGTGACGGCGGTGTTCGTCTCCAACGACCAGATGGCGCTCGGAGTGCTGCACGCCCTGCACGAGTGCGGGCGGTCCGTGCCCGGGGACGTCAGCGTCGTCGGCTACGACGACATCCCGGAGGCCGCGCATTTCCTGCCGCCGCTGACCACCGTCCGCACCGACTTCGCGGAGATCGGCACCCGTTCGCTGCGGCTCCTCCTGGACCGGATCGACGGCCCTGCCGGGTCACGCGTCGACACCCTCGTGCCCGTGGACCTGGTGGTGCGGGCCAGCAGCGGCCCACCGCCGGTGCGCTGACGGGCGCCGGTCAGCCGTTTCCCCGGGCGGCGGCCCGCTGCCAGGCGCTCTCCCGCAGCAGCCGCAGCCCGTTCAGGCCGACCAGGACCGTGGAGCCCTCGTGGCCCGCGACGCCCAGCGGCAGCGGCAGGTCACCGGCCAGGTCCCAGACGACGAGACCGGCGATGAACACCCCGGCGATCACCAGGTTCTGCACGACCAGTGTGCGGGCCCGGCGGGACAGGGCGACGGTGGCCGGGACCGCGGCGAGTTCGTCGCGCACGATGACGGCGTCCGCGGTCTCCAGGGCCAGGTCGGAGCCGGCCCGGCCCATGGCGATCCCGGTGTGCGCGGCGGCGAGGGCGGGCGCGTCGTTGACGCCGTCCCCGACGACCAGCACCTTGCGGCCCGCGCTCTCCATCTCCTGGACGGCGGCCAGCTTGTCCTGCGGCAGCAGCCCGGCGCGCACGTCGTCGATACCGGCCTCGGAGGCGAGGTGTGCGGCGGCCCGGGGGTTGTCGCCCGTGAGGAGCACCGGGGCGGTGCCGGTGAGCCGGGCGAGGGAGGCGACCGTGGCGGCGGCGTCCGGGCGCAGCCGGTCGGCGATGCCGAGCAGCCCGGCGGGGTTGCCGTCCACGAGGACCAGGACGGCGGTACGGCCTGACTCCTCCAGTTCCGCGGCCGTGCCGACGGCGTCGTCCACCAGCCGGGCCGGGGCGCCCACCGCGACCGTACGGCCACCGACGACGGCGGTGACGCCCACGCCGGGCGCGGAGGTGAAGTCCTCCGCGTCGGGCAGGTCGAGGCCGCGCTCTCGGGCCGCGTCGACGACCGCACGGGCCAGCGGATGCTCGCTGGGCCGCTCGGCGGCCGCCGCCAGCGTCAGCAGCTCCGCCTCGTCCAGGCCGCTGCCGGGCAGCGGCCGGACGTCGGTGACACGGGGGCTGCCCTCGGTGAGGGTGCCGGTCTTGTCCAGCGCGACCGCGTCCACCTGGCCGAGCCGCTCCATCACCACGGCCGACTTCACGAGAACGCCGTGCCGCCCGGCGTTGGCGATGGCCGACAGCAGAGGCGGCATGGTGGCCAGCACCACGGCGCACGGAGAGGCCACGATCATGAACGTCATGGCGCGCAGCAGCGCGTCGGTGAGCTGAGCGCCGAACGCGAGCGGCACCAGGAAGACGGCCAGGGTCGCGACCACCATGCCCAGCGAATAGCGCTGTTCGACCTTCTCGATGAACAACTGCGTGGGCGCCTTGGTCTCGGACGCCTCCTGCACCATGCGGACGATCCGGGCGATCACCGAGTCGGACGCGTCGCGCTCGACCCGGATCCGCAGCGCGCCGGTGCCGTTGAGGGTGCCCGCGAAGACCTCGTCCCCCCGCTCCTTCGCCACGGGCAGCGGCTCTCCGGTGATGGTCGCCTGATCCACCTCGCTCGCCCCGTCCAGCACCCGGCCGTCGGCGCCGACTCGTTCCCCTGGACGTACGAGGACGGTGTCGCCGACCTCCAGCTCCTCGACGGGGACGGTCTGTTCGCCGCCGTCGGGGCCGAGGCGGGTGGCTGTCGCGGGGGCCAGGTCGAGCAGGCCGCGGACCGAGTCGGCGGTGCGGGCCGTGGCCAGGGCCTCCAGCGCGCCGGAGGTGGCGAAGATGACGATGAGCAGGGCGCCGTCCATGACCTGCCCGATCGCGGCCGCGCCCAGGGCGGCGACGACCATCAGCAGGTCGACGTCGAGGGTGCGCTCCTTGAGCGCCTTGAGCCCTTCCCAGCCGGGCTCCCATCCGCCCGTGACGTACGACAGCGCGTACAGCGGTCCCCATGTCCAGGCCGGGGCGCCGGTCAACTGCAGGGGCAGCGCGAGCAGGAAGAAGACGGTGGCCGCGGCGGCCCAGCGTGCCTCGGGGAGCGCGAGGACTCGGGTACGCCGCCTGGGCGCGGTCCCGGGGCGCTCGGGCGTCGCCCGTTCGGCCTGCTGCGGCGTGAGGGTGGAGGTCATCAGGGGTCCTTCTGGCGGGGGCGCGTCGGCGCCCCTCACCTTACAGGAACACATGAAGACTCATTCATACCTTCATATGGAGGTCCCTGCCGCGCGGGTCCCCCGTCACCTCACGGGCACGGCCACGTACTGGTGTTCCAGGAACTCGTCGATCCCCACCCGACCGCCCTCACGCCCGAGGCCGGACTGCTTGACCCCGCCGAACGGAGCCGCCGGGTTGGAGACGAGGCCGGTGTTCAGGCCCACCATGCCCACCTCCAGGCCCTCGCTGACACGCAGCCCGCGGTCCAGCCCCTGGGTGAAGACGTAACCGACCAGACCCCAGGGCGTGTCGTTGGCGCGGCGCAGTACCTCGTCCTCGTCGTCGAAGGTGAGGATCGCCGCGACCGGGCCGAAGATCTCCGTGTCCATCAGACGGCTGCCGGGGTCCACGCCGGCGAGCACGGTCGGCGGGTAGAAGTTGCCGGGGCCTTCGGGCCTGCGTCCCCCGACGAGCACCTGGGCGCCGCGCTCCACCGCGTCGGCGACCAGCTCCTCGACCTTGGCCCGTCCTGCCGCGTCGATCAGCGGGCCCACATCGACACCGGCCCGCGTGCCGGGACCCACCACGAGGGCGCCCATCCGCTCGGCGAGCCGCCGCCCGAACTCCGCGGCCACCGACCGGTGGACGAAGAAGCGGTTGGCGGCCGTGCAGGCCTCGCCCATGTTGCGCATCTTGGCGACCATCGCCCCGTCCACCGCCACGTCCAGGTCGGCGTCGTCGAAGACGATGAAGGGCGCGTTGCCGCCCAGTTCCATCGAGGTGCGGACGACGGTGTCGGCGCACTGGGCGAGCAGGAGCCGGCCGACGGCGGTGGAGCCGGTGAAGGACAGCTTGCGGATGCGGCCGCCGCGCAGCAGCGGCTCGCACACCTCGCCCGCGCGGGACGTGGTGACGACGTTCAGCACCCCGTCGGGCAGGCCGGCCTCTTTGAGGATCCCGGCCAGCGCGAGGCTGGCCAGGGGGGTCTGCGGGGCGGGCTTGAGGATCATGGTGCAGCCCGCCGCGATCGCCGGGCCGATCTTGCGGGTGCCCATGGCCAGCGGGAAGTTCCACGGGGTGATCAGCAGACAGGGGCCGACCGGGCGGCGGGAGAGCAGCATGCGGTTGCGGCCGTCGGGCAGCAGTCCGTGACCCCCGTCGATCCGGACGGCCTCCTCGGAGAACCAGCGGAAGAACTCCGCGGCGTAGGCCACCTCGCCCCTGGCCTCGGCGAGCGGTTTGCCCATCTCGGACGTCATCAGGTGGGCGAGCTCGTCGGTGCGCTCCAGGATGAGCTCGTAGGCGCGGCGCAGGATCTCGCTGCGTGCCCGGGGTGCGGTGCGGGCCCAGTCGGGCTGGGCCCGGACGGCCGCCTCTTCGGCGAGCCGGGCGTCCTTGGGGCCGGCGTCGGCGACGTGGCAGAGGATCTCACCGGTGGCGGGGTCGTCGACCGCCAGGGTGGCACCGTCCGCGGCGTCCACCCAGGCACCGCCGATGAACAACTGAGTCAGTACCTCGGTCATGTCGTCTCTCCTGGTCGATCGGCGGCGGGGTCGAGGAGTTCGGCGAGGTGCAGGGCGCGGATGTCCTGGTCGCCGGCGAGGTGGTCGATCTGGGTGGCGCAGCTGAAGCCGTCGGCGACGACGGGCCGTCCGCAGAGGTTGTCGAGTCGGGGTGTGAGGGCTTGGCCGGCGACGGCGATGGAGGTGTCGTAGTGCTGGGCCTCGAAGCCGAAGTTGCCGGCGAGTCCGCAGCAGCCCTCGGCCTCGTCGACTCCGCGCACGCCCAGTCGGCGCAGCAGGTCGGCGGGGTGGCGGCCTTTGAAGGTGGCGTATTCGTGGCAGTGGGTCTGCAGGACGACGTTCTCGGGCAGGGGTGGCGGCCTCCAGCCGGGGTCGGCGAGGTCGGTGAGCGCGCCGGTGAAGGTGTGGACGCGGTCGGCGACGCGGCGGGCCGCGCGCGTGCCGAGGAGTTCGGGGACGTCGCGTTTGAGGGCGGCGGCGCAGCTGGGTTCGGCCACGATGATGGGCCGGGTGTCGCCGTTGTCGAGGGCGGCGACGGTGCGGGCCATGATGTGGCGGGCGACGGTGAGCTGGCCGGTGCTGACCCAGGTCAGTCCGCAGCACAGATCGTCCTGGGGGGTGCAGGGGATACCGGCGTCGGCCAGGACGCGACTGGTGGCTCCGGCGATCTGGGGGCGAAAAGCGCGGGTGAAGCTGTCGACGAAGAGGATCGCCTTGGCCGGCCCCGAGGGTTTCGCCGCGCGCAGGGTCCTGCGCAGGGCGCGGCGGGAGGCGAACGCGGGGATCTTTCGCTTGGTCGTCACCCCGCCCAGGCGGGCCAGGAGCTTGCCGAGCGGTCCGCGCAGCAGCAGGTTGACGGGGCGGGCGGCGAATCCGGCCAGGGCCGAGGTCAGGGGGAGCCAGCCCAGCGAGTAGTGGCTACGGGGGCGCAGGCGGCCTTTGTAGTGCTGGTGGAGGAACTCGGCCTTGTAGGTGGCCATGTCGACACCGACGGGGCAGTCGCTGGAGCAGGCCTTGCACGACAGGCACAAGTCGAGGGCGTCCTTGACCTCGCTGGAGCGCCAGCCGTCCGTGACGATCTCGCCGCGCACCATTTCCTGGAGCATGCGGGCCCGGCCACGGGTGGAGTCGTTCTCCTCGCCCGTGGCCCGGTAGCTGGGGCACATCACCCCGCCCGCATCCGAGCGGCACCGGCCGACCCCGACACACCGGCGTACCGCACCGGCGAAACCGTCTCCGTCGTGCGGAAAGCCGAACGTCGTGTCGATCAGGGGCAGTTCACGCAGTGCGAGGTCGGCGTCCAGCGGGGCCGGGTCGACGATGACGCCGGGGTTGAGCAGCCCGTCGGGGTCGAAGACCTGCTTGAACGCGGCGAACGCGGCGATCATGCGGTGGCTGTACATCACCTCCAGCAGCTCACTGCGGGCGCGCCCGTCACCGTGCTCACCCGACAGCGTGCCGCCGTGCTCCACGACCAGGGCGGCGGCCTCGGTCAGGAAACGGCGCATCACCGCCCGGCCGGTGTCGCTGGCCATGTCGAAGTCGATGCGCACGTGCACGCAGCCGGCGCCGAAGTGCCCGTAGAGCACACCGGTCAGCTCGTGCGAGGCCAGCAGCTTACGGAAACCTCGCAGATAGGCGGCCAGGTCCTCCGGGGCGACGGCCGCGTCCTCCCAGCCCGGCCAGGATTCCCCGCCGTCGACCAGCCGGGCGGCGAGCCCGGCACCGTCCTCACGCACCCGCCACAACGACCGCCGCTCCGCCGGGCTGTCGACCACCCGGCCACCGGTCAGCCGCCCCTGCGCCCTGAGCACCTCCAGGAGCTCGGCGGCACGGGCGTTCACGACGGCCTGGTCATCGCCTTCCAGCTCGACATACAGCCACGCCCGGCCCTCCGGCAGGCCGGTCACCGATGCGGCCCCGCGGCGGGCGCGCATGGTCGCCACGATCGCCTCGTCCATGCCCTCCACCGCACTCGGCCCGAAGCGCAGGATCTCCGGCACGTCCTCGGCCGCCTCGACCACATCGTCGTAGCCCAGGGTCAGCAGGGTGGAGGCCTGTGCGGTCGCCACCAGGCGGACCGTCGCAGCAGTCACGACCGCACAGGAGCCTTCGGTGCCCACCAGAGCACGGGCCAGATCGAACCCGTTCTCCGGCAGCAGATGCTGGAGCTGATAGCCCGAGACCTGACGCGGAATACGCCCCAGCTCGGTCCGGATCAACGCCAGATTCTCCTGCACCAGCCGCTTGAGATCGGCCTCCAACCGGGCGACGAGAGAGCCATCGGCCGGGTCGAGCGGATGCAGCCCGGATCGGTCGGCGACGGCCCGCACGCCGTCAGCCGTCACGATCTCCAGCGCCACGACATGGCCGCTGGTGCGCCCGTCGCGCACCGACCGGTTCCCGCACGCGTCGTTGCCGATCATCCCGCCCAGCGTGCACCGGCTGTGCGAGGAAGGATCCGGACCGAAATCCAGCCCGTGCAACGCCGTCGCGCTGCGCAGCGCGTCCAGGACCACACCCGCCTCGACCCGCGCGGTACGCGCCTCGACGTCGATGTCCAGGATCCGGTTCATGTACCGGGAGAAGTCCAGGACCACGCCGGGGCCGACGGCGTTGCCGGCCATGCTCGTGCCACCGCCCCGGGCCGTGACCGGCACACCCGCCTCACGGCAGGCACGCAGCACCGCCACCACATCCTCGGCAGTGCGGGGGAAAGCCACCGCCTGCGGCGGGACACGGTAGTTGGATGCGTCGTAGGCATACGGGCCGGTGGCCCCCGGGCCGGTCTCCACCCGCAGACCGGGCGCCAGCTCGGCGAGACGGGCCGTGAAACCCTCCGGGTCGCGGGTGGCGGTGGTCATCGCTCCGACGCTCCCGACGTACCGGCTTCGACGGCGTTCGCCCAGGCCTGGAGGCCCTCGTCCACGCCCGTCTCGTCGATCACGAGCGCCGGGATCATCCGGACGACCTGGTTCGAGGCGCCGCACAGCAGCAGGAGCAGGCCCTCGTCGATCGCGGCGCGCTGGACGCGGGCGGCGGTCTCCGGGTCGGGGCTGCCGTCCTCGGTGACGAACTCGGTGGCGAGCATGAGGCCGAGGCCGCGGACATCACCGATGCCCGGGGTCCGGTCGGCCACCGCCTCCAGGCCCTGGCGGAGCCGCTTGCCCATCGCCTCGGCGTTCTCGACGAGCCTCTCGTCGCGCACGACGTCCAAGGTCGCGCAGGCGGCGGCGCAGGCGACGGCGTTGGCGCCGTACGTGCCGCCCTGCGAGCCCGGCCAGGCCTTCGCCATCAGTTCCTCGGAGGCGGCGATGCCGGAGATCGGGAAGCCGCTGGCCAGGCCCTTGGCGGTGACGAGGATGTCGGGCGTGACGCCGAAGTGGTCATGGCCCCAGAAGCGGCCGGTACGGCCGACGCCGGTCTGCACCTCGTCGAAGATCAGCAGGAAGCCGTGCCGGTCCGCCCGCTCCCGCAGGCCTTCGAGGAAGGCGCGGTTCGCGGGGACGTAGCCGCCCTCGCCGAGGACCGGCTCGACGATGATCGCGGCCGTGTCGGCGGGCGACGAGATCGTCTGGAGGGTGTAGTCGAGCTCCCTCAGGGCGAAGCGGGTGGCGGTCTCCTCGTCCCAGCCGTACCGGAAGGCCGTCGGGAACGGGGTGACGACCACGCCGCTCATCAGCGGCGAGAACCCGGACCGGAAGCGGATGCCGGAGGTGGTCATGGAGGCGGCGGCGACCGTACGGCCGTGGAATCCGCCGTGACAGACCAGCACGTTGGGGCGGCCGGTGGCCTGGCGGGCCAGCCGCAGCGCCGCCTCGACGGCCTCACTGCCGGAGTTGGTGAAGAACAGGCTGTCCAGCCCGGCCGGCAGCACCTCGCCCAGCTTGTCGACGAGGCGGCGCAGCGGCTGGTGCATGACGGTCGTGTACTGGCCGTGGATCAGCGTGCCGACCTGCTCCTGCGCCGCCGCCACGACCTTGGGGTGGCAGTGCCCGGTGCTGGTGACGCCGATACCGGCGGTGAAGTCGAGGTAGCGGCGGCCGTCCTCACCGTAGAGGTGGACGCCCTCGCCCCTGGCCGCCACGACGGGCGTGGCCTGGCGAAGGTGCGGCGACAGTGCGGTCATGGTGTCTCCCGGCCGTAGGACGAGGTCTGGTTGCTTGGCTCAGCTCCGGTACCCGAGCATCCAAGCCGCCGTGGAACACGACAACGCGTGATCTGTCCATCCGGAACCCGTTGTTCGGACGTTGTGTCAACCGCGAAATCCCCCGGGCCCCGCCCGCCCCTCCGGTGCCAGCTCTTGCGCAGGTCAGCCCCGCTTGTCAGAGTGACCGGGCACGCAGGGAGGCACCGTGGACGAGCACCCCCCGACGGCCGGTCGCGCCCCGACCCTCGCCGACGTTCTCGCCCTGCCCGTCCTGGCCGCCGGACAGCCCCAGGTCGTCACGGGGCTGGCCCAGCTGGACCGGCCGGTGCGCTGGGTGCACATCACCGAGCTGACGGACCCGGCCTCCTTCCTCAAGGGCGGCGAGCTGGTGCTGACCACGGGCATGCCCCTGCCCGACGACGCCGCGGGGGTCCGCCGGTACGTGGACGAACTCACCGAGGTGGGGGCGGCCGCCCTGGTCATCGAGCTCGTACGGCGCTATCACCGGCCGCCCGACGTCCTCGTGCAGGCCTGCCGGGCGCGGGGTCTCCCGCTGGTCACGCTCGCCCGGGACGTCAACTTCCTGGAGGTCACCCAGGTCGTGCACGCGCTCATCCTCGGCAGCCAGGCCGACGCGATGCGGCGGACCCAGCGGATCCACGAGGCGTTCACGGCCCTCACCCTGCGCGGGGCGGGGGCGGAGGACGTGGTGCGCGCGGCGGCGGAGATGTGCGGCCGGACGGTCGTGCTGGAGAACCTGGTGCACCAGGCGCTGATCTGCGAGCCCTCCGGGAGCACGGTGGAGGAGGCGCTCGGGGACTGGGAGCGGCGCTCCCGGGCGACGGAGGCCGGCGGCCACACGGAGGTGGGCGGCCCGGAGGGCTGGCTCACGGCACCCGTCGCCTACCAGGGCGAACGGTGGGGACGCCTGGCCATGCTGCCCGCCGACGGGCCGGCCTTCGGGCCCGAGCACGTCACCGTCCTGGAGCGGACGGCGATGGCCCTGACCGTGGCCCGGCTCATCCACACCACGCCCTGGGAGCACACGGCCCACCGCAACGCCCTGCGGGAACTGGCGGAGCAGCGCCACCACTCCCCCGAGGACATCCGCGCCCGCTGCGCCGCGCTGGGCCTGCCCACGGAGGCCGGTGTCTTCCTGGCGATCCTCGTGGACCTGGGCCCCGGCGGGGAGGGCGCCGACCCGGAGACCCGGCTGCACCGGGAGCTGAGGTCGGCCGGCGTCCCGGCCCTGGCCGGAGAGCTCTCCCCCGGCCGCTTCGGCGTGCTGCTGGCCCTGCGCCCCGCCCAGCCCTGGCGGCCCGTGGCCGAACGACTGAGCCGTACCGCGCTGACGCTGACCCCGCGGGCGATCGTCGGCGTCGGCTCGGAAGTGGCGGATCTCGCCGACACCGCCCGTTCGTTCCGGGAGGCGGCCCGCGTCATAGAGGCCACTCCACCCGGCCAGCCGCTCCCCCCGGACCGTTCCTTCCACGAGCTGCCGGACATCGACCTGCGCCGGCTGCTGTACGCGCTGCGCGAGGACACCCGGATCCAGGACTACACGGAACGCCGGCTGGGCCGGCTCATCGACCACGACACCCGGCACGGCACCGACCTGCTGACGACCCTGGGCCACTACCTCGACGCCGCCGGCAACAAGACCACGGCGGCCCGTCGCGGCGGCCTGTCCAGGGAGACCATGTACCAGCGCCTGCGCACCATCGAACGCCTCCTCGACACCGACCTCGAATCCGGCGACCACCGCACCGAACTGCACGTCGCCCTCACGGCGTTGCGGGTCCTGCGCGCCGGCCGCGGAGAGGCGAAGGGCCCGCACGTCCTGTAACGCTTCACGCGTCCCGTTCCAACAACAAGTGACAGGCACCTGTCGATGAGGAGGGGACATTCATGGACGATGCCGTGCTGTCCTCGGGAGCGCCGTCCACCGTGCCGAGCAGGGGCAGAGCACCTGGCACCGCGTGGCGGGCACCGGCGTCCTGGTGGTCGCCTGTGCCGTGGGAAGCGCCTACCGCTACGGCGACGGTCACCACTTCACACGGCGCGGCTGGATCGTGGCGTTCCTGCTGGCCGTCGTCACCTTCGCCGCCGGACTGGCGTTCCGTCGCCGGTCCGTCCCGCGGCTGCTGACCGGCCTGGGAGCGATCAGCTACTCGGTCTATCTGGTGCATCCGGTACTGCTGGCGGTGATCGACGGCACCGTAGGACGCCGGCGCGACGACGACGTCGTGCTGGAAGTGGGCTTCGTCGCGTTCCTGTTGCCCTTGTGCGCACTGACCTGTCGCCGGGTGGAAGCGCCGGCCCGGGCCTGGGGCCGCAGGCTGGCGCACCGCCCGGGCGATCAGGTGTCGAAGTCCACCGTCAGCGTCTCGGACACCGGGAACGACTGGCAGGTGAGGACGTAGCCCGCGTCGACCTCGGACGGTTCGAGGGCGAAGTTGCGGCGCATGTCGGCCTTGCCGTCGGTGACCAGGGCGCGGCAGGTGCCGCAGACTCCGCCCTTGCAGGCGAACGGCAGATCGGGGCGGGTCTGCTGGGCGCCTTCCAGGATGGACCGCTCGCGGGGCAGGGCGGAGGTGGTGGAGCGTCCGTCGAGGGTGACGGTGACCTGGCTGACCGGGCCGGAGGGGCCGGTCTCGGCGTGGTGGACCTCGCGGACGGGCTCGTCGTCGGCGTAGAACAGCTCCTGGTGGACGCGGTCGGCGGGCACGCCGAGGCCGGTCAGGACCTGCTGGGCGGCGCGGACCATGCCGTGCGGGCCGCACAGCCACCAGTGGTCGGCGGACTCGACGTCGACCAGCGCCTCGACGAGGGTGGAGAGCCGTTCGGCGTCGAGGCGGCCGGAGAGCACCTCGGCCTCGCGGGGCTCGCGGGAGAGGACGTGGGCGAGCTGGAACCGCGCCGGGTAGAGGTCCTTCAGGTCGGCGAGCTCGTCGGCGAACATCACGGTGCCGGTGCGACGGTTGCCGTAGAGGAGGGTGACGCGCGAGCGGGGGTCGGCGGCCAGGACGGACTCAGCGATGGAGACCATGGGCGTGATGCCGGAGCCGGCGGCGATGAGGACGTGGTGGCCGTGGGTGGTGAGGTCGGGGGTGAAGGCGCCGGTGGGTGCCATCACCTCGACGGTGTCGCCGGGACGTACGTCGTGCACCAGCCAGGAGGAGAACAGGCCGCCCGGCACCACCCGGACGCCGATGCGCGGTGCCGTGCCGGCGGGCGCGCAGATCGAGTAGGAGCGGCGCTCGTCCCGGCCGTCGATGTCGCGCCGCAGGGTGAGCGACTGGCCGGGCGCGAAGGTGAATTCCTCGGCCAGTTCGGCCGGGATGTCGAAGCTGACGGCTGCGGCGTCCTCGCACAGGGGCTGCACGGCGGCGACCCGCAGGGGGTGGAAGACCGGGCGTCGGCGGGCACGCGGACGTGCCGCCGGGGCGGGGGCCGACTCCATCAGGTCCTCCATCAGATCTCCTTGACGTACTCGAACGGCTCGCGGCAGGCGAGGCAGCGCCACAGGGCCTTGCAGGACGTGGCGCCGAAACGGGAGGTCTCCTCGGTGTCGGGGTGACCGCACCGGGGGCAGGGCACCGAGCGGCGGGTCGGCGACAGCACGAGGGGGACGGGTCCCGAGGCGGGTGAGGGCGCCGCCCCGGGCGGGGCGATGCCGTGCTCGGCGAGCTTGCGACGGCCGGCCGGCGTGATCCAGTCGCTGCTCCAGGGCGGGTCGAGGACGGTGCGGATCTCCACGCGGGCGTAGCCGGCGTCCCGCAGCCGGGCGGCCACGCCCGCGCGCATCTCGGCCATCGCCGGGCAGCCCGAGTAGGTCGGGGTCAGGCTCGCGACGACCGTGCCGTCCGGGGTCAAGGTCACCTCGCGCAGGACTCCGAGGTCGGCCAGGGTGAGCATGGGCAGTTCGGGGTCGGGCACCTGCTCGGCGATGTGCCGGGCCCTTCGGGCGTCCAGGAGTGCGGTCACCATGTCGCCTCCGGGTGGGCGCGGGCCACACCCTGCAACTCGGCCAGCAGCGGGGCGAGATGCTCGGTGTGCTCCCCGGTGCGGCCCGCGCCGGGGAGCGGCCGGTAGACGGGCATGGGCAGCCCGGCCGCCTCGGTGACCTGGCGCAGCACCGCGACGACCTCGTCCCGGACGTCGTACGCCGTGAACAGTTCGCCGAGGTAGGGCGCCACCTGCTCCTGCGCCTTGCGCATCCGGCGGTGCGACTCCTCGGTGCCGTCGCCGAGGCGCACGGCCCACTCGGCCGCGTACTGGCGGTGGTAGGCCAGTTCCTTCACGCCCTTGGCGGCGATCGCCGCGAGCACCGGGTCGCGGTGGGCGGTGAGCCGCTCGAAGTGGGCGAGGCGCCAGCTGGCGAGCACCAGCAGCCGCACGATCGAGAACGCGAAGTCGCCGCCCGGGAGTTCGGCCAGGCGTACGTTGCGGAAGTCGCCGGCGTCGCGGAAGTAGGCGTAGGCGTCCTCGCCGCGGCCGGTGCCGTCGACCTGGCCCGCGCGGGAGTAGAGCAGGCGGGCCTGGCCGAGCAGGTCGAGCCCGATGTTGGCCAGCGCCACCTCCTCCTCCAGCTCGGGGGCGCGGGTGGTCCACTCGGCGAGCCGCTGGGCCGAGATCAGGGCGTCGTCGGCCAGGCTGACGCAGAGGCCGGCCAGTTCACCGGCGTCCACGTCGTCGGGCACGGCGGTGTCGACGCCGTGCAGGGGGTCCTCGAAGCCGGTGCCGTAGGCCCAGCGGGTGTCGTCCTCGTGTCCCTCGGCGAGGGTCATGTAGACGTGGTCGTCGCTCATGCCCTCTCCTTCAGATGTGCGGGACGTCTTCGGGGATGTCGTAGAACGTCGGGTGCCGGTAGACCTTGTCGGCGCTGGGCTCGAAGAAGGGGTCCTTCTCGTCGCGGGTGGAGGCGGCGATGTGCTCCGAGCGCACGACCCAGATGCTCACGCCCTCGTTGCGGCGGGTGTACAGGTCGCGGGCGTGCGTGAGCGCCATGCGGTCGTCGGCGGCGTGCAGTGAGCCCACGTGGACGTGGTTCAGCCCGCGCTTGCCGCGTACGAACACCTCGTACAGCGGCCAGTCCTGCTTGTCGGCGGTCATGCCACCGCTCCCTTCCGCTCGCGGGCGGCCTGTTTGGCGGCGTGGGCGGTGGCCGCCTCGCGCACCCAGGCGCCCTCCTCGTGGGCCGTGCGGCGCCGTTGGATCCGCTGGTCGTTGCACGGGCCGTCGCCCTTGATGACCCGCATCAGCTCGTCCCAGTCGGGCGTGCCGAAGTCGTGGTGGCCCCGCTCCTCGTTCCAGCGCAGCTCCGGGTCCGGGAGCGTCACGCCGAGCTTCTCGGCCTGGGGGACGGTCATGTCGACGAACCGCTGGCGCAGTTCGTCGTTGCTGTGCCGCTTGATCTTCCAGGCCATGGACTGCGCGGAGTTGGGCGAGGCGTCGTCGGGCGGGCCGAACATCATCAGCGACGGCCACCACCAGCGGTCGACCGCGTCCTGCACCATCTCGCGCTGCGCCGCGGTGCCGCGCATCATCGTCATCAGCAGTTCGTAGCCCTGCCGCTGGTGGAACGATTCCTCCTTACAGATCCGCACCATGGCGCGCGCGTACGGCCCGTAGGAGGAGCGGCACAGCGGCACCTGGTTGCAGATCGCGGCGCCGTCCACGAACCAGCCGATCACTCCGACGTCGGCGAAGCTCAGCGTCGGGTAGTTGAAGATCGACGAGTACTTCTGACGGCCCTCGATCAGCCGCCCGGTCAGATCCGCGCGGTCGGCACCCAGCGTCTCCGCCGCCGAGTACAGGTACAGCCCGTGCCCGGCCTCGTCCTGGACCTTGGCGAACAGAATGGCCTTGCGGCGCAGCGACGGGGCGCGGGTGATCCACTCGCCCTCCGGCTGCATGCCGATGATCTCCGAGTGCGCGTGCTGCGCGATCTGCCGGATCAGTGTCCTGCGGTAGCCCTCCGGCATCCAGTCGCGCGGCTCGATCCGCTGGTCCCGCGCGATCGTCGCGTCGAAGTGCTGCTGGAGAACCGGCTCGGCGCCGTCCGTCCCCGCGGGGCTGGAGCGTGTCGTTTCCATCCGTCCCACTTCCCAACCGACCATTCGTTCGGTCCATGGTAGGACAAGCCGGTGCGCCTTGGTAAGACCCCTCGGGGAAGTCCCGGACCCTTGACAGGCGCCGAGCGGGCTGGATTACATGGCGACGCGGGAGCTAACCGAATGTTCGGTCGGGCTATGAGGTGGTGCGAGAAGTGACCCATACCGCAGACGCGACACCGCCCGCCGAGGCGATGTTCGCCCGGGACAGGGCCTCCCGGGGACTCGGGATCGAGCTGCTGGAGCAGGGCGAGGGGGCCGCCGCGCTCCGGATGACCGTGACCCCGGCGATGGTGAACGGGCACGGG
The DNA here is from genome assembly GCF_042955215.1 of Streptomyces sp. NPDC012466. Taxonomy (NCBI): domain Bacteria; kingdom Bacillati; phylum Actinomycetota; class Actinomycetes; order Kitasatosporales; family Streptomycetaceae; genus Streptomyces; species Streptomyces sp. NPDC012466. Next base: position 99,188 of record NZ_JBIBEQ010000005.1, read on the forward strand.
ATCGCCCACGGCGGCTACGTCTTCCTGCTCGCCGACAGCGCCTTCGCCTGCGCCTGCAACAGCCACGGCCCGGTGACCGTCGCGGCCGGCGCGGACATCACCTTCGTGTCCCCGGCGTACGAGGGCGACGAACTCGTGGCGCGGGCCGAGGAGCGCACCCGGTACGGGCGCAGTGGACTGTACGACGTGAGTGTCCGGCGCGGCGACGAGGTGATCGCGGAGTTCCGGGGCCGCAGCCGCACCATCAGGAACACGAGGCCGGAGGAGTCCTAGATGACCAGCGAGACGACGGCCTCCCGGGCCGCGGCGGCGAGCGGACGGCGGCGCGGCGAGCCCCTCCCCCACGACCTGCTCGACGACGGTGAGCGCCTGACACGCGAGCAGCTGCGGGAACTCCAGCTCGACCGCCTGCGCCGCAGCCTGCGGCACGCCTACGAGAACGTGGAGGCGTACCGGAAGAAGTTCGACGCGGCCGGGGTCACCCCCGACGACTGCCGTTCACTGGAGGACCTGTCCCGCTTCCCCTTCACCACCAAGGCGGACCTCAGGGACACCTACCCGTTCGGCATGTTCGCCGTCCCCATGGACCGGGTGCGGCGCGTGCACGCCTCCAGCGGCACCACCGGCCGCCCCACGGTGGTGGGCTACACGGAGAACGACCTGGCGATGTGGGCGGACCTCGTCGCCCGCTCGATCCGCGCCGCCGGCGGCCGCCCGGGCCACAAGGTGCACATCTCCTACGGGTACGGACTGTTCACCGGCGGCCTCGGCGCGCACTACGGCGCGGAGCGCGCCGGCTGTCTGGTGATCCCCGCCTCCGGGGGCATGACCGCGCGCCAGGTGCAGATCATCCAGGACTTCCGGCCCGAGATCATCATGGTCACCCCGTCCTACATGCTCACCCTGCTCGACGAGTTCGAGCGCCAGGGCCTCGACCCGCGCGACAGCGGTCTGCGGGTGGGCATCTTCGGGGCCGAGCCGTGGACGGAGGAGATGCGCCGCGAGATCGAGGAGCGGACGGGCATCCACGCCGTCGACATATACGGCCTGTCCGAGGTGATCGGTCCGGGTGTCGCCCAGGAGTGTGTGGAGACCAAGGACGGCCTGCACGTGTGGGAGGACCACTTCTACCCCGAGGTCGTCGACCCGATCACGGGTGAGGTGCTGCCCGAGGGCGAGGAGGGCGAACTGGTCTTCACCTCCCTGACCAAGGAGGCACTCCCGGTCGTCCGCTACCGCACCCGCGATCTGACCCGGCTGCTGCCCGGCACGGCCCGGCCCGCGTTCCGCCGCATCCAGAAGATCACCGGCCGCTGCGACGACATGATCATCCTGCGCGGGGTGAACGTCTTCCCCAGCCAGATCGAGGAGATCGTGCTGCGCACGCCCGGCGTCGCCCCGCACTTCCAGATCGAGCTGACCCGGCACGGCCGCCTGGACCACATGACCGTCCGCGTCGAGACCCGCCCCGGCACCGGTCCCGAACAGCGCGAGGCCGCGGCCGGGACGATCGCGAAGGCGGTCAAGGACGGCATCGGCATCACCGCCGACGTGACGATCGTCGAACCGGAGACCCTGGAGCGCTCCCTCGGCAAACTCCGCCGGGTCAAGGATCTGCGCGAGCCCTGACCCCGTGCGGCCGGCGCAGCCCTCATGAGCAGCACCTCGCCTCGCGCACCGGGGCGGGGTCGGCCGGGCCGGGTTCGCCCGCCCCGGGATCCTCCGCTTCCGCGGGGCGTACGGCCGGCTTGCGGATGAGGAGCAGGGCCGCGTCGTCGTGCAGCCGGCCGCCCACGTGGGCCAGCAGTTCGTCGTGGAGCGCGCCGACCGTGTGGGCCGGCTCGTGCGAGACGTGGCGCCTGAGGCCTTCGGCGAGGGGGTAGAAGGCGCGGCCGCCGTCACGGGCTTCGGTCACCCCGTCCGTGTAGAGCAGCAGTTGGTCGCCGTCGTCGAAGGGGAGCGTCTGGAGCCCCGGGGTGTGCCCGGTGAGGGCGCGCAGCCCGAGGGGCGGGGCGGGGTGGGTGGGCTCCACCGCGGTGATGCCGCCGGAGGCGCGGACCAGCAGTGGGGGCTGGTGCCCGCAGTTCACCACCTCCAGATGACCCGCCCCCGGGTATCCGGCGACCACGGCGGTGACGAAGTCGTCGCGGCCGAGGTTGCGCGCGAGGCTCCGCTCGATCCGGTCGACCACGGCCAGGAGATCGGCCTCGTCGTGGGCGGCCTCGCGGAAGACACCGAGCACCAGCGCCGCGGTCCCGACGGCGGGCAGCCCCTTGCCGCGCACGTCGCCCACGATCAGCCGCACGCCGTGCGGGGTGGGGATCAGCGCGTACAGGTCCCCGCCGATACGGGCCTCGGCCGCGGCGGCGCTGTAGCGGACGGCCGCCTGGAAGGGCCCGACCGTCGACGGCACGGGCTTGAGCAGCGCGTGCTGGGCGGTCTCCGCGACCGAGCGGACGGCGGCGAGCACCCGCTCCCGGCGCCCGCGCAGAGCGCTGGCCAGGACGCTCGCGAGGGTGACGGCGACCAGGGCCGAGAGGACGGCGGTCAGTTCCCGGCCCGGCGCCCCGTCCCGGACGCCGAGCGTCACGCCGAGCGCCACGGCGAGGGAGCCGACGCACAGGACGCCGCGCGGCCCGCTGGTCGTGGCCGCCAGGGCGGGCCCGGCCGCGAGCAGGGGCAGCCAGGTCATCCCGGCTCCCCCGGCGAGGTCGACGGACACGACGAAGGCGACGACCAGGACGACGAGGACGGGCAGGACGGGTGTACCGGCGGCCAGCCGTGCGACGGCGCGTCTGCGGGCCGAGGCCCCGGCACCGGCCATCCGGTTGCCGGACGGTCGTACCGGCCGGTCGTCGACGCCATGGTTGCGGGCTTGGCTCATGTCTGTGTCCGCAGTCCTCACCTGTGCGCGGGGCACGTCCCGGAAATGTCTGTTTCATCCAGAGAACGGGGTGAGACCGGCCACCGGCAAGGAGCGTATTTTCAGATAGTGAGCGAGAGGCTCCTGGTCACCCGGCTCGCGGTCGGGAGCAGCCGTTCCCGGATCTCCGGCAGCCGGGAGAGCCGGTTCGACGGAAGTGAGACACCGAGGGAGCCGAGCGTGTCCCCGCTGTAGACCGGGACGGCGACGCAGACCGTGCCGAGGGCGTACTCCTCCAGGTCCGTGACGGCCGGGGCCAGGGGCGGGGTCTCCAGCCGTCTGAGCAGCTCGGGGAGGCTGGTGATGGTCCGTGGGGTGAGATCGGCGAGGTGGTGGCGGGAGAGGTAGTCCTGGCGGGCATCCTCGTCCAGTTCCCGCAGGACGGCCTTGCCCAGTGCGGTGGCGTGCCCCGCGTCCTCGAACCCCACCCAGAGATCGACGCGGGGGGTGCCGGGCCCGTCGACGATCTCGGCGACCCGGATCTCGCCGTCCTCGTAGAAGGTGAGGTAGGCGGCGCTCGCGAGCTCGTCCCGCAGCGCGGCGAGGGTGGGCCGGACGCGGTTGAGCAGTGCCTGCGCGCGGCCCGTGGAGCGCAGGGTCTGGAGTTTGTCGCCGAGGACGAAGCCGCCGTCGTCCAGCTTCCGCACGTACCCGTCGTGCACCAGGGTGCGCAGCAGGTGGTAGGCGGTGGCCAGGGGCAGGCCCGTCTCGCGCGCCAGCTGCTTGGCCGGCGCGCCGTTCTCGTGCGCGCTCACCGCCTCCAGCAGCCGCATGGCCCGCTGGACGGAGTTGATGAGCGTAGGGCCGTCTCGCACACCCATGGGACCAGCGTGCGCCCGAGGCCCGGAGCGGGCAAGGCGGCCCGGTCGTGACGCCCGCTCCTTCGTCTTCGGCCTCGGCTCGGCCTGCGGCGGGGTCGGTCCGCCGGCAGGGCCTGTTGGGGCCGTGCACAGCCCGGCCCGGGCCCGCGAAGTGCCCGGCCTGCGCGCCCGCGCCGTCGACGACCCGACCGCCGCGACCGCCGGCCGGCACGCTGCCGACCCGCCTCGGTGTCACCGGCGGGGCCCGACGACATCGCCCTCGTCGTGATCCGCCGGTGAGGCCGGGACAGCCGTCGGCCGGGATGCCCGGAAGGGCGGAGAGTAGGCCGGAAGCGGACGAGGGCGGCGAAACGCCGCAGGGGTCCTTCTCGGCCCTCCCCATACCGGCGAACATGCCATGTCATGGACATCTTGCTTGTCGTCAGCGCGTTCAACAGCCTGTCCCAGCGTGTGTACGCCGAGCTGTCGGACGAAGGGCACCGGGTGGACGTCGTGCTCGCCTCGCACGGGCCCGACGCCGTCCGGGACGCCGTACGCGAGATGGGCCCGGAGCTGATCGTCGCCCCGATGCTGAAGTCGGCCCTGCCCGAGGACGTGTGGCGGGAGCACACCTGCCTGATCGTCCACCCGGGTCCACCCGGCGACCGGGGCCCGTCGTCGCTGGACTGGGCCATCGCCGAGGAGGCCTGCGAGTGGGGCGTGACGGTGCTCCAGGCCGAGGCGGCCATGGACGCGGGGGACGTGTGGGCGGACGGCTCCTTCCCCGTGCCGCCGGTGGGCAAGAGCGACCTGTACCGCAACGAGTTGTCGGACGCCGCCACGGCCGCCGTGCTGCTGGCCGTGCGGCGCTACGCCGACGGGTCGTACAAACCGCGCCCGCAGAACGAGCCCGGCGTCCACGTGATGTGGCGGGACTTCTTCCGCCAGGAGCAGCGGCGCATCGACTGGCATGACGACACGGCGACGGTGCTGCGCAAACTCCGCGGGGCCGACTCGCAGCCGGGCGTCCGGGACGAGATCTGCGGCCGGGAGGTGTTCCTGCACGGCGGGCACCCCGAGGACCGGCTGCGCGGGGAACCCGGGGAACTGCTCGCGACCCGGGCCGGCGCGGTCTGCCGGGCCACCCGGGACGGCGCGGTGTGGATCCCGGAGCTGCGCCCCCGCAAGAGCTCCGGTGACCCGGCACCGTTCCGCCGGCCGGCCGCCTCGGTGCTCGCCGGCTTCCCCGCCCCACCCGGCAGCGGCCCGGGCATGCCGGGTTCCCACGACCGCCCGTACTGGCTGCCCGAGATCGCCGCACCGCTCGAACTGCCCCCGGGCCGTACCACCTGGACCGACATCCGCTACCGGCAGCGCGGCCGGATCGGCTTCCTGTCCTTCTCGTTCCCGGGCGGGGCGATGAGCACCACCCACTGCCGCAGGCTGCTCGCCGCCTGGCGTTACGCGCTCACCCGCCCCACCTCGGTGCTGGTGCTCGGCGGCGCCCGCGACTTCTTCTCCAACGGCATCCACCTCAACGTCATCGAGGCGTCGAGCGACCCGGCGGGCGAGTCCTGGTCCAACCTCAACGCCATGAACGACCTGGTCGAGGCGGTGCTGCGCACCACCGACCGGCTGGTGGTGGCGGCGCTGGGCGGCAACGCGGCGGCCGGCGGCGTCATGCTCGCCCTGGCCGCCGACGAGGTCTGGTGCCGCACGGGCAGCGTCCTCAACCCGCACTACCGGAACATGGGCCTGCACGGGTCGGAGTACTGGACGTACTCGCTGCCCCGCCGGGTGGGCGCCGAGACGGCCGAGCGGCTGACGACCGAGGCGCGGCCGGTGAGCGCCGCGACCGCCGAGCGGATCGGACTGGTCGACCGCCTGCTGCCCGTCGCGTCCCAGGACTTCGCCGCCGAGGTCGAGCGCCTGGTCGCCGACCTGGCCGACGATCCCGATCTCCCGCGCCGGATCACCGCCAAGGCCACGGCACGCCACGCGGACGAGCTCCACCGGCCGCTCGCCGAGTACCGGCGGGCCGAACTCGCCCGTATGCGCGCCGTCTTCTTCGACCCCGAGGCGCCGTACCACGCGCTGCGGTCCGCGTTCGTCCGCAAGCTCCCGACCGGCTCCCCCAGGCCGCTGGCCGCCGGGCACGCGCGATGAGCACGCGGCTGCTCGTGGCGGGCGTCGGCAACATCTTCCTCGCCGACGACGCCTTCGGCCCCGAGGTGATCCGCGCCCTGGAACGACACCCGCTGCCGCCCGAGGTACGGGTGCGGGACTTCGGCATCCGCGGCATGGACCTGGCGTACGAGTTGCTCGACGGCTACGACACGGCCGTCCTAGTCGACGCCGCCGTACGGGGACACGAGCCGGGCACGCTGTCGCTGATCGAGCCGGACCTGCCCGACGGCTCCACGGCGGGCGCACCGCCCGAGGCGCACGGCATGGACCCGGCCAAGGTTCTCGCCCTGGCCGCCCACCTGGGCGACGAGCCGCTGCCTCGCGTCCTGGTCCTGGCCTGCGAACCCGAGCTGCGGGCACCGGCCGACGAGGACATCGCCCCGGGCATCAGCGCGACGGTGGGTGAGGCGGTCGGCCGGGCCGTCGCGGCCCTGCACACCATCGTGCCGGTGCTGCTCGCGGACCCGGCCGCGACGCCCCCGTTGAGCCGCCCGGACGAATCCGCCGCCCTGTCGTCGGCCGGGCTGCCCTGCACGGGAAGCGGAGACGCGGAGGATCGGTAGCGGAACGAGATGTCCCTACCGACCCGCGAGGAGCGGCGCCCATGTGCGATTCCGTGGACGAGGTCACTCAGGCCGTCCTGGCGAAGAACGACGATCTGGCCGCGGAGCTGCGTGAGGAGTTGACCCGGCGCGGAGCGAGCGTGGTCAACCTGCTGTCCAGCCCGGGCAGCGGCAAGACGGAACTGCTCGGAAGGGTGCTGGCCCGGGCCGTGGAGCGGAACCTTCCGGTGGCCGCGCTCACCGCCGACCTGGCCACCGAGAACGACGCCGACCGGCTGGCCCGTTCGGGAGCCCCGGTGAAGCAGCTGCTGACGGACGGGCTGTGCCATCTGGAAGCGCGGCAGCTGCGCGGCCATGTGGAGAGCTGGCTGCCCGAGGGCACCTCGCTGCTGTTCGTGGAGAACGTCGGCAATCTCGTCTGCCCCGCCTCCTACGACCTCGGCGAGAGCCTGCGGATCGTGCTCATGGCGGTGACGGAGGGCGAGGACAAACCGCTGAAGTACCCCACGGCCTTCGGGTCCGCCCATCTGGTGGTGCTGACCAAGACCGATCTGGCCGGGCCGGCCGGGTTCGACGAGGCGGCCTTCACGGCGAACGTCCAGCGGGTCAACCCCGGGGTGGAGGTCGTGCGGTCCTGCGCCCGCACCGGAGCCGGCGTCGACACCCTGCTGGAACGCGTGCTCGCCGTCCGGGACGGGGCGCCTGCGCACCGGCCGCCCCTGGCGCCCCGCCCGCACACCCACACGCACGAGGGCGCCGAAGCCGGCCTCGTCTCGTGACAGCGCCCGCCACCCGGGCGGTGCGCCGCCGCGTCACCGTGCGCGGCACCGTGCAGGGCGTGGGGTTCCGCCCCTTCGTGCACCGTCTGGCCACCGATCTCGCGCTCGCGGGCTTTGTGAGCAACACGGCGAGCGGCGTCCTCATCGAGGTGGAGGGCCCGCCGGACGGCGTCGCCGCCTTCTGCGACCGGCTGGCCAGGGAGCATCCGCCGCTGGCCGCCGTCACCGGTGTCGGGGTCGAGGACCTGCCCGTCACCGGGGGCGAGGGCTCTTTCGGCATCCGCACCACCGACCGCTCCCCCGGCAGCACCCTGCTCCCGCCCGACACGGCGACCTGCGCGGACTGCCTGCGGGAACTGGGTGATCCGGCCGACCGCCGGCACCGGCACCCGTTCGTCACCTGCACCCACTGCGGGCCCCGCTTCACCATCGCCACGGGCATGCCGTACGACCGTGCCGTCACGACCATGTCCCGCTTCCCGATGTGCGGCGAGTGCGCCCGGGAGTACGGCGACCCCCTCGACCGGCGCTTCCACGCCCAGCCCGTGGCCTGCCCCGGCTGCGGCCCCCGGCTGCGCCTGGTGCCGGCGTCCGGGAGCGAGGTCCGCCCCGCCCGGGATGCCGAGGCCCTGGCATCGGCGCGGGCGCTGCTGGCCGCCGGGCGGATCGTCGCCGTCAAGGGCCTCGGCGGCTATCACCTGGCCTGCGACGCCGGCCAGGCACAGTCCGTGGACACGCTGCGGGCCCGCAAGGCGCGCGGCGGCAAACCGTTCGCGGTGATGTGCGCGGACCTCGACGAAGTACGCCGGATCGCCGAGCTCTCCGCGTCCGAACTGGCTGCCCTCACCAGCCCCCGGCGCCCCATCGTCCTGCTGCGCCGGCGCTCGCAGACCGACGGTCCGGCACCCGGCGTCTGCCCCGGCAGCCCGCACCTCGGGGTGATGCTGCCCTACACACCCGTGCACACCCTGCTGTTCGGCCTGCCCGGTGATCCGCCCGGCCCGCGCGTGCTGGTCATGACCAGCGGCAACCGCTCCGGGGAGCCGATCGTCACGGACGACGACGAGGCGCTGACCCGGCTCGCGGGGCTGGCCGACGCCTGGCTCGCCCACGACCGGCCCATCGCCTCGCCCTGCGACGACTCCCTGCTGCGGGTACGGCCCGACGGCACCGAGCAGGTGCTGCGCCGGTCCCGCGGATATGTGCCCCGGCCGCTGCGGCTGCCGGTCCCGGTGCGGCCGGCCCTCGCCGTGGGCGGTGATCTGAAGAACGCCCTGTGCATCGGCGAGGGCGACCACGCCTGGTTCGGACCGCACATCGGCGACATGGGCGACCTGGCCACCCTGGAGGCTGCCCGGCGGGCGGAGGCACACCTGCGCGGCCTGACCGGCGTGCACCCCGAGCTGGTCGCCGCCGACCGGCACCCGGGCTACCACTCGGCCCGCTGGGCCGCCCGACGGGCCGGGCAGGCCCCCGTGCTCGTCCAGCACCACCACGCGCACATCGCCTCCGCCATGGCCGAACACGGCCTCGACGGCACCACCCCCGTGATCGGCGTCGCCTTCGACGGCACGGGATACGGCGACGACGGCACCGTCTGGGGCGGCGAGATCCTGCTCGCCGGCTACACCGGCTTCCGCCGTTATGCCCGCCTCTCCCCCGCCCCGCTGCCGGGCGGTGACGCCGGCGTGGCCAACCCGTGCCGCCTGGCTCTGGCCCGGCTGTGGGCGGCGGGGCTGCCGTGGGACGCGGACCTGCCGTGCGTGACAGCCTGCGCACCCGACGAACGGGCCGTGCTCGAACGGCAGTTGGCGGGCGGCCTGGCCTGCGTGCCGACCTCCAGCATGGGCCGGCTCTTCGACGCCGTGTCGTCGCTCGCCGGCGTGTGCCATCGCGCGGGGTACGAGGCGCAGGCCGCACTGGAGCTGGAGGCGGCGGCCGCTTCGGCGTGGGGCGCCGACGCGTCGGCATACACCTTCGCCGACGGGCTCGACCCGGCGCCCGTGCTCAGCGCGCTGGTCACCGACCTGCGGCGCGGCACCCCGGCCGCCGTGCTCGCGGCCCGGTTCCACCGGGCCGTGGCGCGGGCGGTGGCGGGGATCTGCCGGCGGGCGCGTCAGGACACCGGCCTGGCCACCGTCGCTCTCAGCGGCGGGGTGTTCGCCAACGCGCTGCTGGAGGAGGAGTGCGCGCGGCTGCTGACCGACGACGGCTTCGCGGTGCTCCGCCACGGCGAAGTCCCGCCCAACGACGGCGGGCTGGCCCTCGGCCAGCTGGTGGTCGCGGCGCACCTACGACAGGAGGAGTGACCCATGTGTTTGGCAGTGCCCGGCAAGGTCGTGGCCATCGACGACAGTTCCGACCCGCTCACCGGGCTGATCGACTTCGGCGGCGTCCAGAAACAGGCGTGCCTGGAGTACGTGTCCGATGTGCGGGTGGGTGAGTACGTCATCGTGCACGTCGGATTCGCGCTCCAGCGCCTGGACGAGGAGTCGGCTCTGGCCTCCCTGAAGCTGTTCGAGGAACTGGGGCTGCTGGAGGAGGAGTTCGGGGACGCCTGGGAGCAGGCGTCCCAGGAGGCGGGCGGTGCCGCGGTGGCGGAGGCCCAGGACAGCGGAAGTGAGACCCGGTGAAGTACATCGACGAGTTCAACGACCCCGGACTGGCGCGGCGCCTGCTGGACGAGATCCGCGCCACCGCCACCCGGCCGTGGGCCCTGATGGAGGTGTGCGGGGGGCAGACCCACTCGATCATCCGTCATGGCATCGATCAACTGCTGCCGGAGCAGGTCGAGTTGATCCACGGGCCCGGCTGCCCTGTCTGTGTCACCCCGCTGGAGGTCATCGACAGGGCGCTGGAGATCGCCTCGCGGCCCGGGGTGATCTTCTGCTCCTTCGGCGACATGCTCCGGGTGCCGGGCACCGACCGCGACCTGTTCCGGGTCAAGGGCGAAGGCGGTGACGTGCGGGTGGTGTACTCGCCGCTCGACGCCCTGGAGCTGGCCCGCCGCAACCCGGACCGGGAGGTGGTGTTCTTCGCGATCGGCTTCGAGACCACCGCCCCGGCCAACGCGATGGCGGTGCACCAGGCGCGCCGGCTGGGCCTGAACAACTTCAGCCTGCTGGTGTCGCATGTGCGGGTGCCCCCGGCCGTCGAGGCGATCATGACGGCACCCGAGTGCCGGGTGCAGGGCTTCCTCGCCGCCGGGCACGTGTGCAGCGTGATGGGAATGGCCGAGTACCCGGAGCTGGCCGAGCGATTCCGGGTGCCGATGGTGGTGACCGGCTTCGAGCCGCTGGACATCCTGGAGGGCATCCGCCGGGCGGTGCGCCAGCTGGAGCGCGGTGAGCACCGGGCGGAGAACGCCTACCCGCGTGCCGTGCGCGAGGAGGGCAACCCGGCCGCGGTGCGCATGATCGAGGAGGTGTTCGAGGTCACCGACCGGTCCTGGCGCGGCATCGGGCCGATCCCGGCGAGCGGCTGGCGCCTGACCGACGCCTTCCGGGCGTACGACGCGGAGCACCGCTTCGACGTCGGCGGGATCCGTACCGAGGAGCCCGCCGAGTGCCGTGCCGGCGAGGTGCTCCAGGGCCTGATCAAGCCGACCGAGTGCGGCGCGTTCGGCACCACCTGCACGCCGCGTACCCCGCTCGGCGCCACCATGGTCTCCAGCGAGGGCGCCTGCGCGGCCTATTACCTCTACCGCCGGATGAACGCCGCGGCGCCGCAGACCGGCACCGCCGCATCGCAGGAGGTGGCTCCCGTTGCCTGAACGACTCGCCGATGTGGTCGACCCGGCCAACTGGACCTGCCCCGCCCCGCTGCGCGACCAGGGAGTCGTGGTCATGGGGCACGGCGGAGGGGGTGCGCTGTCGGCGGAGCTGATGGAGCAGATCTTCACCCCTGCCTACGGCAACGCCACCCTGGCCGGCCTCGCCGACTCCGCCGTCCTGGAACTGGGCGGCGCGCGGCTGGCCTTCTCCACCGACTCCTATGTGGTCCGGCCGCTGTTCTTCCCCGGCGGCAGCCTCGGCGATCTCGCGGTCAACGGCACCGTGAACGACCTCGCGATGAGCGGTGCCGTGCCCGCGTACCTCTCCGCCGCCTTCGTGCTGGAGGAGGGCGTGGAGCTGACGGTCGTCGAGCGGATCGCGCGCTCCATGGGGGCGGCGGCCGAGGCGGCCGGGGTCACCATCGCGACGGGTGACACCAAGGTGGTGGAGTCCGGGCACGGCGACGGGGTGTACGTCACCACCGCCGGGGTGGGTCTCGTTCCCGGTGGGGTGGACATCCGGCCCCAGCGTGCCCGCCCCGGCGACGTGGTGATCGTCAGCGGCCCGATCGGGCTGCACGGCGTGGCGATCATGAGCGTCCGGGAGGGGCTGGAGTTCGGGGTGGAGGTCGCCAGCGACACCGCGCCGCTGGCGGATCTGGTGGCGGCGATGCTGGCCGTCACCGCGGACGTCCATGTGCTGCGCGACCCCACCAGGGGCGGCCTGGGCGCGTCCCTCAACGAGATCGCCCGTGCCTCCGGGACCGGTGTCCGGCTTCAGGAGCGGGCCATCCCGGTGCCGGACGCGGTGGCGAACGCCTGCGGGTTCCTCGGGCTCGATCCGCTCTACGTCGCCAACGAGGGGCGGCTGGTCGCGTTCGTGCCCCCGTCGGAGGCGGAGGCGGTGCTGGCGGCGATGCGGGCCCATCCCCGGGGTGCCGGGGCCACGGTGATCGGCGAGTGTGTCGCCGAGCACCCCGGGATGGTGGTGGTCGCCACCGGTCTCGGCGGGACGCGGGTGGTGGACCTGCCGCTCGGGGAGCAGCTGCCGCGCATCTGCTGACCGGAGAACGACAGACAGGCAAGGGGCCCCGCCGACGCACCGGCGGGGCCCCTTGCCTGTCTTTTCCTCTATGCCGTCAGCGGCTCGATCCCCGCGATCTCCAGTTCCCGGCCGCTGCGCAGATCGTTGGAGGGCTGGTCGCAGCGCGGGCACCAGAAGAACGGGGGCATGCCCACCGAGAACTCCTCGGCACACGGGCCGCACCAGGCCTGCGCGGGGATCTGCTCCACGACGAGGTGTGCCCCCGCGAGGGTGGTGCCGTCGCGGGCCACCTCGAAGGCGAAACCGAGGGCGTCCGGTACGACGCCCGACAGCTCGCCGACCCGGACGGTCACCTTCGAGACGGCGTCCGTCCCGTCCGCCCGGGCCAGCGCGTCGGCCCGCTCGATGATCGCGGTCGCGATCGACAGTTCGTGCACGGCAGGCTCACGGGTAGCGGTGACCGGCGCGGAAACCGCCGGCCATCCGCCAGATCCGCACCTCGCGCCTCAGGCTGGGCCACTCCCAGCACAGCATGGCCAGGGCCACACCGCCCACCAGGACGGCCTCGGCCTTCAGCACCCGCTGTCCGTTCATCCCGGACCGCCTGCGCGCGACCGGTCTGCGTACTCGTTTCATGTGCGGTGACTCCCTGATCGTTCTCATCACGGTGCTCATCCCGGCGAGATGTTCGGCATGCTCTCGGCGAGGGCGTCATGCCGCTTCCAGTGGATCCCCGTGGAGCGGCGCGCGTCGGCGGTGCCGTCCTCGTGGTGTCCCTTCTGCCGCTCGCGCGGCCCCTGGTTGCCCTGGTGCATGCCGGCGACGTGCCGGGGCGTGTCGGGCTTCGCCTGGGGCCTGCCCACTCTGATGCTGCCCATGGGGGTGCTCTCCTTCCTCGCCTCCGGTCTGCGGAGTGCGTGGTCATGACCGCTCGGTGAGGTCCTCGAAGAACTGCTCGAGGGCCGGCCAGATCCGGCCGCCGCCGGACAGGCCGCGCCACTCCCGGCGTACGACGGCGACCATCCGGTAGCAGTCGTCGATCGGCACGATCCAGTGGTGGTCGAGGCCGTGGACGGTGTTCACCAGCAGAGCCTCCACCTCGGGTTCCACGGTCGCGAGCTGCGGAACCGTGCCGGACAGCTTCTGCCAGGCGGCCGCTTCCACCTCCCACCGCATGGCCCCCGCCGGGCTCGGGCCCTCGGCGGTGACGGAGCCGTCCGCCCGGGGCACGAAGAAGACCAGGCCGACCGGTACGCCCAGCACGGCCGTGTCGACCTCGGGCAGCCGGACCCGGCGCCGGGGCACGAGCCGGTACTGGCCGTCCCCCGCCGCCGCGTCGGCGAACAGCACCGAGCAGGGGCCGCAGACGCAGCGCACCTCCTCCTGCCCGGTGTCGTACAGGTGGGCGTGTTCCTCGGCGACCGGCGCGGCGCACAGGTCGCACACCTCCGTCCCGGCCGTCGCGGTGCGGTCGGCCGAGGAGCGGATGAGGCGGGCCAGCGCCCCGTCGGTGGTCACGGTGCGCCCCGGTGCGTCAGCGTGGTCAGCGGGACGAACGCGGGGGCCGTCTCGGTCACGGGCTCCACCGCCGTCAGCTCCGGTGCCACGGCGAGCACCGCCGCGCGGACCGCGTCGGTGACCTCGGAGCCGCCCCCGCCGCAGCCGGACCCGCAGCCGCCGCCCGTCGTCAGACGCACTCGGGCGACCTGCCCTTCCACTCCGGCCCACTCCACGTCGCCGCCGCGCTCCTGTACGGCCGGCCGCAGACGTTCGACCGCGCGGGCCGCCCGGCGTTCGGCGGGCTCGGGATGGATGTCGTGCAGCACCATCAGGTGCGCCAGCAGTTCGTCCTCGGCGAGGCTCTCGGCCAGTTGCTCGTCCGCGTGGTCCAGGACACGGGCCAGTGCCTCGCCGTAGACCTCGGTCAGCAGGGCCACCGCCTCGGTCGCCGAGCGTGTCGTGGGGCCGGGCGCGGACTCGATGCCCTCCAGCAGCTCGTCCAGCCGGCCGAGCCGGGCCTCGACGTCCGGGTCCGCCAGCCGTGCGCCGGCGGCCTCAGCCATGGTTCGCCCCGTACGTCGGCGAGTGCAGGGTGGTCAGCGTCTTGCCCTTGCCGACGTACATGTGCACACCGCACGGCAGACAGGGGTCGAAGCTGCGGACGGTGCGCATGATGTCGACGCCCTTGAAGTCGTCCGGCCCGTTCTCCTCGAAGATGGGCTGGCCCTGGACGGCGTCCTCGTACGGCCCCGGGGTGCCGTACATGTCGCGGGGGCTGGCGTTCCACGGGGTGGGCGGGTACGGGTGGTAGTTGGCGATCTTCTTGTCCTTGATCACCAGGTGGTGGGAGAGAACGCCCCGCACCGCCTCGTGGAAGCCGCAGCCGATCGCCTCGTCGGGCACCTCGTAGTTCTCGAAGACCTTGGTCTCGCCCGCGCGGACCATGCCCATGGCCTCTTCGATGAACTGCAGGGCCATGGCGGCCGCGTACGCGACGAAGTACGGCCGGGCGCGGTCGCGTTCGATGGTGTTGCTCCACCGCGGGATGCGCCATTCCAGGGTGGTCTCCGGCAGGGACTCGCCCTTGGGCAGGGAGATGCGCACGCTGTGGCCGGTGGACTTGACGTACGGGGTGTCGACCAGGCCGCTCAGCGCGGTCGACCACAGGCGGGCGAGGGGGCCGCCGCCGGTGTCGAGGGCGAGGTGGTCGCCGGTGCGCTGGTCGAACCAGCGGGGGCTCATCACCCAGCTGTACTTGTCGTCGAAGTCGCGCTTCTGCGGCACCGGGACGGTGGTCTGGTTCCACGGGTGGCGCATGTCGACGGGGTTGCCGAGCGGGTCGTGGGTGACGAAGGGGTCCTCGTTGACCCAGTCCTCGTAGTACGAGCTGCCGAGCATGATGCGCAGGCCGAGGTTGATGTCGACGAGGTTGTTGGTGACCAGTTCGCCGTCGACGATGATGCCCGGGGTGACGTACATGGCCTTGCCCCAGGTGTTCATCGACTCGTAGCGGTAGTCGACGACCTTGGGGTCCTGGAAGGCGCCCCAGCAGCCCAGCAGGACGCGGCGGCGGCCGACCTCCTCGTAGCCGGGCAGCGCCTCGTAGAAGAAGTCGAAGACGTCGTCGTTCATGGCGACGGCCTTCTTCACGAAGTCGATGACCCGCATGAGGCGGCTGAGGTAGTCGGTGAAGACGGTCGGCTGCGGCATCGTGCCGACGCCGCCCGGGTACAGCGTGGAGGGGTGGACGTGCCGCCCCTCCATCAGGCAGAACATCTCGCGGGTGACCCGGCTGACCTTCAGGGCCTCTTTGTAGACCTCGCCCTCGAAGGGGTTGAAGGCCTTCATGATGTCGGCGATCGTGCGGTAGCCGTGGATCTCGCCGCGGGGCGCCTGGGTGCGTTCGGCGCGGGCCAGGACACCGGGGTTGGTGGCCTTGACCATCGCCTCGCAGAAGTCCACGAAGACCAGGTTGTCCTGGAAGATCGTGTGGTCGAACATGTACTCGGCTGCCTCGCCGAGGTTGACGATGTGCTCGGCCAGCGGGGGCGGCTTGACGCCGTAGGCCATCTGCTGGGCGTAGTCGGAACAGGTGGTGTGGTTGTCGCCGCAGATGCCGCAGATCCGGGACGTGATGAAGCCGGCGTCGCGCGGGTCCTTGCCCTTCATGAACACCGAGTAGCCGCGGAACAGCGACGAGGTGCTGTGGCATTCGACGACTTCCCGGTTGGCGAAGTCGATCTTCGTGTAGATGCCCAGGTTCCCGATGATCCGCGTGATCGGATCCCAGGACATGTCCACGAGCTGTGGCGGTTTGCGGTCCGTGGGCCGGGCCTCGGTGGTGGTCATCTGCGGTACTGCCCCTCGCTGTCGGTGGTGTGTGGGTTCTCGGGCTGCGTCCGGTGACGCTTCATCAGGGGCGCCAGTGCGGGTCGTAACCGCTGGTCAGCTTGCGCTTGTTGTGGCGCCACCTGGGCTCGTGGTTGACCAGCTCGTTGGTCACGCCGCGCAGCCGGCGGATGACGGCTCCGTACGGCTTGACGACGAGCGACGACAGGGTGCTGCCCGGAGGCTCGTCCATGAACGGCATGAACGCGTCGGGGAAGCCGGGCATCGTGCAGCCGATGCAGATGCCGCCGACGTTGGGGCAGCCGCCGATGCCGGCCATCCAGCCGCGCTTGGGCACGTTGCAGTTGACGACCGGGCCCCAGCAGCCTGTCTTGACCAGGCACTTGGGCGAGTTGTAGTCCTTGGCGAAGTTGGCCTGCTCGTAGTACGAGCCGCGGTCGCAGCCCTCGTGGACCGTCTTCCCGAACAGCCACTGCGGGCGCAGCATGTGGTCCAGCGGTGGCGGGGGCGCGGAGCCGGCCGCGTGATACAGGACCCAGATCAGGGTCTCCATGAAGTTCTCGGGCTGGATCGGGCAGCCGGGCACGTTGACGACCGGCAGACCGGCCTGGGAGGTGTAGTCCCAGCCCAGGTAGTCGGCCAGGCCCATGCAGCCCGTCGGGTTGCCGGACATGGCGTGGATGCCGCCGAAGGTGGCGCAGGTGCCGGCGGCGACCACCGCCCAGGCCTTGGGGGCCAGTTGGTCGATCCACCAGTTGAGGGTCTGCGGCTCGCCGGTCTCCGGGTCGTTGCCGAAGGACGTCCAGTAGCCGTCGCCCTCGATGATGTTCTGGTTGGGGATCGAGCCCTCGATGACGAGGATGAACGGGCCCAGTTCGCCGCGTACGGCCGCCCGGTAGGGCGCGAGGAAGTCCTCGCCGCCCAGGCTGGGCGAGAGCACCTTGTTGACCAGGTTCACCTTCGGCAGGCCCGGGATCAGCCCGAGCACGAGGTCCTCGATGGAGGGCTGGTCGGCTGCGGTGAGCGAGACGGTGTCGCCGTCGCAGCTCATGCCCTCGGAGATCCAGAGGATGTGGATCTCGTCCATGCCCTGCCGGTCCTCGGACCGGTCGGGTTCCTTGCTGACTTCGGTGGTGCTGCTGTGGGTGGTCATGTCACTCGGCCTCCGCTGCGGGGGTCTCGGAGTCGGTCGTGGGCCGCGCCGGAGCTGCGGCGGGAGCCGGTGCCGACGGCTCGTCCGGGTCTCCGGCGGGCTCGAGGGGTTCGAGCTCGTCGGGCCGGAAGTAGTGGAAGCGGCCGTACCAGTTGTTCAGTTCGGCGGCCGGGTCGTCGTCGAGGGTGACGGCGAGGTGCACACTGCCGTCGACGTCGTGGAAGACGGCGGCGACCTCGGCGGTCCGCCCGGCCAGGAACATGTCCTGGGCGTCGGCACCGCGTCCCCGGGGGCGGAGCCGTACGCGGCTGCCGCCGGCCAGGGGGACACCGTCGACGAGCACGGTGTCGCTGGTCGGGGAGAGACCGTCATCGGCGCCCTCCTGCCACCAGGCGGGACGGTCGGCGGGCGCCTCGGGGGTGACCGGTGCCGGGGAAGCGACGGTGCCCTGCGGCCGGTCGGCCGGGGTCGTGGAGGCGGCCGGAGTCAGGGAGCGGACCGCGCCGTGCAGGCGTTCGAAGACCTCCTGCGGCATGGTGTCGACCCGGTCGAGGATCGCCGCCGCCCGGGGGTCGGTGGCCCGCGCCTCGCGCTTCTCCTCATCGGTCAGCAGCATCGTGCGCAGGGTGAGGATCTCGTCGATCTCCGCCGCGTCGTGCAGGTCGCCCGGGCTCTCGGGGGCGACCTGGGGATGGTCGGGCAGGATGATCGGCGCGGACAGCACGACGCGGCCGGCGTCCCCCGCCTCACCGCCGAGGACGGGGAAGGTGAACTCGTTGCGGCACGCGCGCGCGAGTGCTTGCAGGTCCGTCGGCGGGTCGATCAGCGAGACGAACTCCACTCCCACGCCCCCGATGAGGGTGTGGGTGGCGATGAGGGCCCGGCGCAGCGCCTGGTCCCGCGCGGTGTTCGCCGGCGGGGCGGGCGCGGTGTTCGTGGTCCGTACGCGGATCCGGCAGACGCCGTCGGAGAGCCGCTCGGCGGTGACGGTGGTCTCGGCCCGGATCTCCTCGCGGCCGCGCACCACCCGCCCGGCGCCTTCCGCCAGCGGCTCGACGTCCTCACCTGCCACGGCGCCCACCGCGACGGTGCGTCCGTCTCGCAGGAGTTCGTCGAGCGGGATCTCGACCTCGCACTCGCGCGGCAGGGCCTCGTCGAAGGTCAGGTGCACCGTGCCGTCGCCGGTGTGCAGCGACTCGACGGGCCCGCGGCCGGCTTCCTCCACCTGCTTGCGCTGCATCTGGAGGTAGCGAACCCGCACGCGTACGCGGGCGCTGTCCGGTTCACGGACCCGCAGCAGGCACTCGGTCTGCTGGTACCAGGAGTCGGCGGAGCCGGAGACACCGGGGCTGACGGGACCGTCCGCCTCCACCCAGTCCCGGGGGAACAGCACGCCGAACTGCCAGCGGACGCGGTTCTTGGCGGAGGAGCGGCGGTAGGGGTAGAGGAGGTAACCCTCGTAGAGGACGGCGTCGGCGACGGCGCTGAGCTGCTCGAAGGCGCCCGGGGCCAGGCCCCCGCCGCCCTGCGTGGCAGCGCTCTTGCTGCCGTCCTCGGCCAGTACCTCCGCCATCGCGCCTCCTCGTCCCTGGGTGCACACGCATCCCTTCCACCACGGTCACACCGCTCATCCACGCTCGCCTCCTCCGGCGCAGCGGGATTGGGCCGTTCGGGGTGGTCGAGGGGCAGCCGACAGGGGGACGCGGGACGAGGAGCACGGCGACGGGCCCGTCGGCGCCGAGGCGCGACGGGCCCGTGTCGGTGGTGGAGGGATCAGCGCTGCCCGTGGGCGAGCCTGCGTGCCAGCAGCGGGACGATGACCGCGGCGGCGACCACGTGGGACACGGCCAGGACGATCCGGGTGGACGTGGCGGTGTGCGGGGCGACGGCCGGGCCGGCGAGGGACAGTGCGGTGAGCGCGACGGTGGTCACCGTGAAGGTGCGGGCGGGCCGCTCGGCCCAGCGGGCGAGTGCGACCGCGAGGACGATTCCCGCGACCGACCAGAACACCACTCCGCCGAAGAAGCCGCCGACCGGGATCTCCGCGGCCTCCGTGGCGCCCGGACTCGCCGCCTCCATCGGGACACCGGCGGCCCGCGTGACGAGCGCGAAGGCCTCCGTCACGACGGCTCCGGCGAGGGTCGCCACCAAGCCGACCAGCCA
The DNA here is from genome assembly GCF_042955215.1 of Streptomyces sp. NPDC012466. Classification (NCBI taxonomy): domain Bacteria; kingdom Bacillati; phylum Actinomycetota; class Actinomycetes; order Kitasatosporales; family Streptomycetaceae; genus Streptomyces; species Streptomyces sp. NPDC012466. The sequence goes on from NZ_JBIBEQ010000005.1 coordinate 118,422, forward strand.
TACGGGGCGCGTGGCGAGGAAGCCGGAGGTGCTCCGGGAGCCGGTCCGCGTGGTCCGGGTCAGACGCGTCGTCGCACTCATGTCACTGTCTCCTGGCGGGTGTTGGGGCGCGGTGGGGCTTACGGAGAGGCAGACGGCGCGGCACGGCGGAACTCATCGGTGACCCGAGGGCGTTTTCACGGGGCCGGTGGTTCATCCGGATGGCACACGTCACCCGCACGAACCGGCGTGTCACGGGAAGGCGTTACCTCATGGACCAGCCGACACATCACCCCCGCCCCACCACGAGCCCGGCCGTCACGACCCTGGCCGACCCGCTGGTCAACAAGGGCACCGCCTTCAGCCGACGCGAACGCGTGGAACTGGGACTCGACGGGCTGCTGCCGCCCGCCGTGGAAACCCTGGACGAGCAGGTCGCCCGCGCCTACGAGGCGTTCCACGGCTACGACAAACCCCTGAACCGGCACATCTACCTGCGGCAGCTCCAGGACACCAACGAGGTGCTCTTCTACCGTCTGGTCACCGAGTACCTGGAGGAGCTGCTGCCCGTCGTCTACACGCCGACGGTCGGTAAGGCCTGCCGGCGGTTCAGCGAGATCTACCGCCGGCCGCGCGGGCTCTTCCTGTCCTGGGAGGACCGGCACCGCTTCCGTGACATCCTGCGCAACCGCCCGCACCGGGACCACGAGGTGGACGTCATCGTCGTCACCGACGGGCAGCGCATTCTCGGCCTGGGCGACCAGGGCGTCGGCGGCATGGGCATCCCGATCGGCAAGCTCAGCCTCTACACGGCGATCGGCGGCATCCACCCCGCCCGCACCCTGCCGATCCTGCTGGACGTCGGCACCGACAACGAGAGCCTCCTCGACAATCCCCGCTACCTGGGCCGTCGCGCCCGGCGGCTGACCGGCGCCGAGTACGACGAGATGATCGAGGCGTTCGTCTCTGCGGTCGAGGCGGAGCTCCCCGGGACACTGCTGCAGTGGGAGGACTTCGCCACCGCCCACGCCCACCCGATCCTCTCCCGCTACCGCGACCGGCTGCTCACGTTCAACGACGACATCCAAGGCACCGCGGCCGTCACGCTCGGTGCCCTGTCCACCGCGGCGAACGTGGCCGGCACCCCCCTGCCCGAGCAGCGCGTGGTGATCCTGGGCGCGGGATCGGCCGCCATCGGCGTCGCCGACATGATCCGTACGGCCATGATCGACGAGGGCCTCCCGGAGGACGAGGCCACGGCACGGTTCTGGATCCTCGACGTCGACGGCCTGCTGGTGTCCTCACGCTCCGAACTGTCCCCGCAGCAGCGGATGTTCGCTCGTGACGACAGCGAGGTGGCCGACTGGGACGGCACCGGCCTCGCCGAAGTGGTGCGCCGCGTCGAGCCGACGGCGCTGATCGGGCTGTCGACGGCGCACGGCGCGTTCACCGAGGACATCGTGCGGCAGATGGCCTCGACCTGCGAACGGCCTGTCGTCTTCCCGCTCTCCAACCCCACCTCGCACTCCGAGGCCGAGCCCGCGGACCTCACCCGCTGGACCGACGGCCGGGCGCTGATCGCCACCGGCTCGCCCTTCCCGCCGCTGACGGTCGACGGGCACGAGGTGCCGGTGGCGCAGTCGAACAACGTGTACGTCTTCCCGGCCATGGGCCTCGCGGTGACCGCGAGCCGGGCCACACGTGTCACCGACCGCATGCTCGTGGCCGCCGCCCGGGCCGTCGCGCGGTGCGCGGTCCGGGCGGCGGACGGAGAGGACGGCCCCGTGCCGCTGCTGCCACCCCTGACCGGCATGCGGGAATCCGCCCGCGAGATCGCCCTGGCCGCGGCCCTCGCCGCCGTCGAGGACGGAGTGGCTCCCAAGGCCACGGAGGAGGAGCTGCGCAAGGCCGTCGCCCGGGCGCAGTGGACGCCGCTCTACGAGGACTAGCAGCGTCTGCCGGCCCTCCGGGGACGCACTGTCCCACCCAGCCCGACGGTCGCCCCCGGAGGCGTCGGCGCCATGGACCAGCAGCGGCCCCGGGTGCAGGGGGCCACGACCGCCTCCGCCCGGGCCGGGTTCCTCGTCAGGCACGTCCGAGACGGCGCGACCGCCCCCGATGCCTCGGTGTGTCGGCGTCTCCGTGACCCGCGTCCCTCACCCGACCCGGATGCCCACGATGCAGGTGTCGTCGTCGGTGTCCGACTTGCTGTAGGTGAGGAGGCGGTCCAGCTGCTGGTCCAGGGTGCTGGGCGCCGCGCGGGCGGTGGTCAGGAGGTGGGTCAGGGACTCCTCCACCGGCCGGTCGCGGCGTTCGACCAAGCCGTCCGTGTACATCAACAGGGTGTCCTGAGGCTCCAGTTCAAGCTCGGTCTCCTCGTACACGGCCTCCGGGACGGCACCCAGCAGCAGGCCCTTGACCAGGGGCAGAGGAGCCGCCTCGGTGTCCCGGACGAGCACGGGCGGCAGGTGTCCCGCCCGGGCCCAGCGCAGCGTCCGCCGGGCCGGGTCGTACAGCCCGCACACCGCGGTCGCGGTGACGGCGCCCGTCAGATGGTGCGCCACGATGTTGAGCCACGACAGCAACTGGCCCGGCCCGGCGCCGGTCACCGCCAGGCCGCGCAGCGCGTTGCGCAGGACGACCATGCTGGTGGCGGCCTCGATGCCGTGGCCGGCCACGTCGCCCACGCAGAGCAGCACCTTCCGGGACGGCAGGACGACGGCGTCGTACCAGTCGCCGCCCACGAGTTGTTCGGTCTCCGCGGGCCGGTAGCGGACGGCCACCTGGAGCCCGGACACCTGCAACGGTGCCTGCGTGGGAGGCATGATGGCGTGCTGCAACTGCAAGGTCAGCCGATTGCGTTCGGTGGCCTGCTGCTCGGTGTGGGCCAGCTGGTCGCGGGTGGCGGCGAGCGCCACCTCGGTCCAGTGCTGGGACGAGATGTCCTGGTAGGCGCCGCGGATCAGGAGCAGCCGGTCGTCGGTGTCGAGCACGGGTTCGGCGACGATCCGGATGTGGCGGGTCACCCCGTCCGGCCGCTGCAGCCTGAAGGCCGCGGCCGCCGGCCGCCGGTGGTGCAGCAGCGTGCGCAGGAAGCGGCGGATGGAGACGCCGTCGTCCGGGTGGGCGTGGGCCGGCAGCTCTTCCAGGGCCACCGGGGTGCTCGTCTCCGGACGGCCGTAGAGGTCGAAGAGCTGTCCGTTCCAGGTGATCTCACCGGTGAGCACGTTCTCCTCGAACCCGCCGATGCGGCCGAGCCGCTGGGCGTGCTGGAGCAGGCTCGCAAGGCGCGCCGTCTCGTCCTCGATACGCCAGATGAGGAGTACGGACATCCCGTGACGGCTGATGCTGATGTCCGCCACCGCCGAGAGGGGGACCTGGTCGACGAGGGCGGTGAGGTTCATCCGGCGGGCCCGGAAGGGCTCACCGGTGGCATAGACCCGCTCGACGCGCTGGAACAACTCGCTGTCCCCGGCGGCCATCGGGTAGGCCTCCAGGAGCAGCGCGCCGCTCACGACCGCCCGCGGCCTGCCCGCGGGGTCCAGGAACCGGCTGTTCACGTGCTGGATGCGGAAGTCCACCAGGTGGCCGTCGCCGTCCAGGTGCGGCACCAGTACGAGGGCGGGGTCGTGCAGCCCGTCGGCCAGGTCCATCAGCTCGGCGGCGTCCGGCAGGACGCGCGGCTCCTGGGCGGCCCCCTGGTGCGGCGTGTACATCTCCAGGGTGTGGGCGCACAGTTCGGCCAGCGCCTCCACCTGGCGGACGATCTGCGGAGGCTGCGGCTCCAGCGGGGCCGGCCAGGCGATCTCCAGGACGCCGTGGATGCGCCCTCCGGTGCCGGCGGGCAGGGCGACCCGGCCGCCGTCCGGGTGGTGGTGCAGGCCGATGCTGGGCAGTCCGGTCGCGCCGAGCGTGCTGATCCACTGCCCTTCGCGCTCGATGAGGCCCCGCCGGGCCACGGTCACCACGTCCGGCGGGACGTAGCGCCAGCGTGCGGCCTCGGCCGGTGAGAACCCGGCGCTGCCTGCCAGGGTGAGCGAACCGTCGGAGCCCACGGCCCAGATGGCCACCGCCACCGCGCCGAGCGGGCGCAGCGCCTGTTCCAGCAGAGCGTCGGCCACGGCCTGGGTGTCGTCCGCGGCCAGCACGCCGCTCTCGGCCGCGCGCAGGCGTACGGCGGCCGACTCGCTCTCGGCCTCGTCGGCGGCCTTGGTGGCGGCGAGGAAGGCGTCCGTCACCTCGGACATCCGGTCCCGGGCGGCCTGGTTGATGACGTCGACGGCGAACTCCAGGGGCGTGACCTGGGCTTGCTCCGCCAACTGGGTGAGCTGCCGGGCGGCCTGGGCCGGGCCGCACTTCAGCCGCTCGACCAGGACGCCCTTGGCGAGCTCGATCAGGGCGCGTCCTTCGGCCTCCGCCTGGGCGGCCCGCACCTCCCGGCTGAGCCGCTCCACGGTGGCGGCGAGCCGGCCCACCGGGGAGGCGGAGGAGAGCTCGTCGAGGTCGGCGAGCGGGTCGCCGGGGGACGCCGACTGCCCCTCCGAAGCGCCCGACGGCCCGTCGGGAGGCAGCACCCCCTCGTCGGCGGCCTTCGACGCGCCGCCGGTGGTCAGGGGCGACGCGTCGGACGGCACCGACGACGGAGAAGACTCCGGACCGGTGGCCGAGTCGCGCTTCGGCTCACGGTCCTGACCCGGTTCGCGCGGCTGCTCGGACATGCTCACGGTGTGGATGCTCCTCGACTGGAGCGCCCTGAGGCGCGGAACGACAGGCGCTGCGGGGCGCCCGGCCCACCGGTGTGCGGGTCGGGCGCCGGTGTGCTCATGCCGGCAGCCAGCGGCGGACGCAGGCGATGAGGTCGCGCGTGTCGACGGGCTTGGTGACGTAGTCGCTGGCTCCCGAGGCGAGGCTCTTGTCCCGGTCTCCGGGCATCGCCTTCGCGGTGACGGCGATGATGGGCAGCTCGGCGTACTGCGGCATGCGGCGAATCTCGGCCGTCGCGGTGTAACCATCCATCTCCGGCATCATCACATCCATCAGCACGAGGGCGACGTCCGGGTTGTTCACCAGCGTCTCGATGCCTCTGCGCCCGTTCTCGGCGTGCAGGACGCGGAAGCCGTGCAGCTCCAGGATCCCGCTCAGGGCGAACAGGTTCCGCGCGTCGTCGTCGACGACGAGGACGGTGCGGCCGGCCGACGCGTCGTCGACGGAGGGCGGCGTCAGCTGCTGCTGCCCCTCGCTCCGCACGAGGGACAGCACGTCCCCGGGTTCCTCGGCGGACAGGTGCAGCGCGATGCGCTCACGCAGTTCGTCGAGGCTGGACAGCAGCTCCAGGGCGCCGCCCGCCGAGCGGGACAGCAGCGTCTCCTCCAGGGCCACGTCCGAGGGATGGCTGCTGTGCACCAGCACCGGAACGCTCGTCAGCGCCGAGTCACCCTCCAGGGCCTGGAGGAATCGGGCCGCCTCGCCGTCCCCCATGCCCAGCTCCAGCACGACGCAGTGGCACGGCTCGGACGCCAGCGCACCGGCCGCCTCCTGCGCGCCGACGGCGGTGATGATGTCGACCGCGGGCCGCTGAGCGCCGTCGGCGCGGCCGTGGGTCAGGTCGGCGACCACGCTCTCCGCGACGAGCGTCAGCAGACCGCGCGACCGCTCCTCCACGACGAGCAGGCGCCGCGGCCGGGGACCGGGCCCGATCTGGGGCACCGGCACCGAGCCGGACACTCCCTGCGGCAGGGGCTCGGCCGAGGAGCGCTCCGGCGTCCTGCCGTGACTGAGCAGTTCCTCGAAGTCGGGACGGGCCACGGGCAGGAAGAGCGTGAACGTGCTCCCCTGGCCGGGCGTGCTCTGCACCGCCACGGCGCCGCCGAGCAACTGGGCGATCTCCCGCGTGATGGACAGGCCCAGGCCCGTACCGCCGTACTTCCGGCTCGTCGTGCCGTCCGCCTGCTGGAAGGCACCGAAGATCGTCTCCAGGTGCTGCTCGGGGATGCCGATGCCGGTGTCCTTGACGCGGAAGGCCACCACGGCGGCGCCCCGGACCACGCCCGCGGGCACCTCGTCGTCCGATACGGGCTCGATGCTCAGTTCCACGCCGCCCTGCTCGGTGAACTTCACGGCGTTCGACAGAAGGTTGCGCAGCACCTGGCGCAGCCGCGAGTCGTCCGTCAGCACGTCCGCGGGCGCGCCCGGAGCGGTCGTCACCGTGAACTCCAGGCTCTTCTGCGTCGTCATCGGCCGGAAGGTGGCCTCGACGTACTCGATGAGCTGGCGCAGCGTCACGCGCTCGGGCGTGACGTCCATCTTTCCGGCCTCGACCTTCGACAGGTCGAGGATGTCATTGATCAGCTGGAGCAGATCGGAACCGGCGGAGTGGATGATCTGCGCGTACTCGACCTGCTTGGGCGTGAGGTTGCGGGACGGGTTCTGCGCCAGCAGCTGGGCGAGGATGAGCAGGCTGTTGAGCGGGGTGCGCAGTTCGTGGCTCATGTTGGCCAGGAACTCCGACTTGTACTTCGAGGCCAGCGACAGCTGCTGGGCGCGGGTCTCCAGCTCCTGACGTGCCTGCTCGATCTGGAGGTTCTTCGCCTCGATGTCCCGGTTCTGCGCCGCGAGCAGCGAGGCCTTCTCCTCCAGTTCCGCGTTCGAGCGCTGCAGTTCCTCCTGCTGCACCTGCAACTCGGTGGAGCGGGCCTGGAGTTCCACCGTGAGCCGCTGCGACTCGACCAGCAGCTCGTCGGTGCGGGCGTTGGCCACGATGGTGTTGACGTTGACGCCGATGGTCTCCATCAGCTGTGCGAGGAAGTCCCGGTGGATCTGGGTGAAGGGCGTGACCGACGCCAGCTCGATGACGCCGAGGACCTGGCCCTCGACCACGATGGGCAGCAGCACCAGCGCGGTCGGCACCACCTGGCCGAGGCCCGAGGAGATGGTCACGTAGCCGTCCGGCAGCTCGTCCACCATGATGGTGCGCCGGCTGCGCGCGGCCTGGCCGACCAGGGTGCGGCCGAAGGCGATACGGGTGGGCCGGCTGCTGTCCTCCGGGTAGCCGTAGGAGCCGACGAGGCGCAGTTCGGGCCCGTCGTCGCCGTCCTCGGCGAGGTAGAAGGCCCCGTACTGGGCCGATACCAGGGGCACCAGCTCGTCCATGATCAGCTCGGCGACCACGGGCAGGTCGCGGTGGCCCTGCATCAGGCCCGAGATGCGGGCCAGGTTGGTCTTGAGCCAGTCCTGCTCCTGGTTGGCCCGGGTGGTCTCGCGCAGGGACTCCACCATGGAGTTGATGTTGTCCTTGAGCTCGGCGACCTCGCCGGACGCCTCCACGTTGATCGACCGGGTCAGATCGCCCTCGGCGACGGCGCTGGTGACCTCGGCGATGGCCCGCACCTGGCGGGTCAGGTTGCCCGCCAGCTCGTTGACGTTCTCCGTCAGGCGCTTCCAGGTGCCCGAGACGCCCTCGACCTCGGCCTGTCCGCCGAGGCGTCCCTCGGTGCCTACCTCGCGGGCGACACGGGTGACCTCGTCGGCGAACGCGGACAGCTGGTCGACCATCGTGTTGATCGTCGTCTTGAGTTCGAGGATCTCGCCGCGGGCGTCCACGTCGATCTTCTTCGACAGGTCGCCCTTGGCCACCGCGGTCGTCACCAGCGCGATGTTGCGCACCTGGCCGGTGAGGTTGTTGGCCATGGAGTTGACGTTGTCGGTGAGGTCCTTCCAGGTGCCGGCGACGTTCGGCACGTGCGCCTGGCCCCCGAGGCGTCCCTCGGTGCCGACCTCGCGGGCGACGCGGGTGACCTCGTCGGCGAAGGCCGACAGCGTGTCGACCATCGTGTTGATGACCTCGGCCAGCGCCGCGACCTCGCCGGCGGCCTCCACGGTGATCCGCTGCGACAGGTCGCCGCGCGCCACCGCGGTGGCCACCTGGGCGATGGAGCGGACCTGGCCGGTCAGGTTCGACGCCATCACGTTGACGTTGTCGGTGAGGTCCTTCCAGGTCCCCGACACGCCGCGCACCTGGGCCTGTCCACCGAGGCGTCCTTCGGTGCCGACCTCGCGGGCGACGCGCGTGACCTCGTCGGCGAACGCGGACAGCTGGTCGACCATCGTGTTGATGGTGCTCTTCAGCTCCAGGATCTCACCACGAGCGTCGACGGTGATCTTCTGGGAGAGGTCGCCCTTGGCGACGGCGGTCGCCACCAGCGCGATGTTGCGGACCTGGCCGGTGAGGTTGCCCGCCATGAAGTTCACCGAGTCGGTGAGGTCGCGCCAGGTGCCCTTGACGCCCTTGACGTCCGCCTGGCCCCCGAGGCGTCCCTCGGTGCCGACCTCGCGGGCGACACGGGTGACCTCGTCGGCGAACGCGGACAGCTGGTCGACCATCGTGTTGATGGTGCTCTTCAGCTCCAGGATCTCACCACGAGCGTCGACGGTGATCTTCTGGGAGAGGTCGCCCTCGGCGACCGCCGTGGTCACCTGGGCGATGGAACGGACCTGGCTCGTGAGGTTGCCCGCCATGTGGTTCACGGAGTCGGTCAGGTCGCGCCAGACACCGGCCACACCCGGCACCTGTGCCTGTCCGCCGAGCCGTCCCTCGCTGCCGACCTCGCGGGCGACGCGCGTGACCTCGTCGGCGAACGCGGACAGCTGGTCGACCATCGTGTTGACGGTCTCCTTCAGCTGCAGGATCTCACCGCGGGCGGGAACGTCGATCTTCTGGGAGAGGTCGCCCTTGGCCACGGCCGTGGCCACCTGGGCGATGTCACGGACCTGTGTGGTCAGGTTGCCCGCCATGGCGTTGACCGAGTCGGTGAGGTCGGCCCAGGTGCCCGAGACCCCAGGCACCTCCGCCTGCCCGCCGAGCGTCCCCTCGGTGCCGACCTCGCGGGCCACGCGGGTGACCTCGGAGGTGAACACGGAGAGCTGGTCGACCATGCCGTTGAAGACCGTGGCGATGTCGCCCATGAGGCCGTCCGCGTCGTCCGGCAGCCGGGTGCCGAAGTCCCCGTCGCGAACGGCCGTCAAGCCGGCCAGCAGCCGGCGCAACTCCTGGTCGCCCGGCACCGCATCGACAACCCCAGTGCTGTCGCTGGTCATGCGCACCCTCGTTCCGCTCCCCAAGAGTCCTCGCAATGAGGACTCGGAACCCGCCGGACCGATGGGCGGCCCGGTTGTCGTGCATGCATCGCCGCATTCACGGATGTGTATGTGATGTGGAAATACGCCGCAGGTTAACCCACGCTTCAAACCCTGAACAAAGCAGGAGCCGTCATCCTGGCCGAACAGCGCGGCCGCGTCACGAGCCCCTCGGGGCGACACCGGCAAAAACCTCTGCGGCCGTGCCGTCCGTCACGAAGAAGTCCTGGTCACGCGGTGTGTACCGGGCGAGGGCCGGCTCAGGAGGCGGCCGCGGCGTCGACGGTGTCCCTGATCTCCAGGATGCCGTCTACCCCGGTGATCTCACACAGCCGTCGCAGCTGAGGCGACGGCGCGACCACGCGCAGCGTGCCCGCCTGGTGGGTGAGGATCAGCAGATTCAGCAGCGTCGAGTCCGCGAAGGTGATGCCGGAGGCGTCCAGGATCACCTTCGGATGCCTCCTGACCGCGGTCTCCAGCGCATCCGCCAACGGCGTGATCGTGTCCATGTCGTAGGAGCCACGGGCGTGGACGACCCAGGCACCGCACCAGTCGTACTGCGGCACCGCGGCCCCTTCCGAGGCATGCACGGCGGCCGGTCCCGGCAGCGGCTCACCGCCGATTCCGCGCGTGAGCGCGGTCATGCCGGCCTCGTCCCAGGGCACCTTGGGCTCCTTCTGTGGTTCTCCCCTAGGGGAGCACGTCATCTGTTGCATGAAAAGTATGTCACGTATCTACGTTCCGGCAATGACGGACCTCTAAAATGCTGCGCATGGTAGGAGTGCCCGCATCCCACACCGGATGGACGTTCATCACCAGCCACGCTCGCGTCCTGGCCGTCATCGCCGACAATCCGAACGTCCGCATCCGTGACATCGCCGCCCGCTGCCGGCTCACGGAGCGCGCCGTCGCGCGGATCATCGCCGATCTCGAGCAGGACGGTTACCTGTCTCACACCCGGGACGGGCGCACGAACACCTACCGCATCGAACCGGACAAGGTGCTGCGCCACCCGGCCGAAGCGGGCCTCTCCGTGGCTGCGCTGCTCTCCCTGCTCCTGCAGGACGAGACCGACCGCACGAGGAAGCCCGTCGGCCGGTGACCGCCGCGTAGGGCTCTCAGGCCGTTCCCGACTCGTGGGAGGGCCCCTGGCCCTCCACCAGCACGGCCACCAGGCTCCTCATGGAGGGCCGGGGGTCGGGCGCGCCCGGCCAGCTGGTCATCAGGAGGTGGTGCGCCGTGCCGACGACGGCGAGGGCCACGCTCTGCGGGGCGACGGTCCGCGCCACCCGGCCGAGCTTCTGCTCGTCCAGCAGATAGTGGGTGATGGCGTCCTGGATCGCGGTGAAGCCCGGCGCCCCGGCCTCCAGGGCCTTGCGGATGTGCTGTGCGGCCGCGGGGCGGGTCATGGCGAGGCCCGATAGCGCGAGACCACCGGAGTCGAACAGCGCGAGGGCGACGGCTTCGACATGGTGCGCCACGGAGCCCTGCCCGGCGAGCTCCGACAGGGCTTGCGCCTTCGCCGCCGTGCGCGCGAACCGGTCGAGGCAGAGCTCGGCCACGAACTCGTCGAATCCCGCGAAGTGCGCGTGCAGCAGCCCTTTGGCACAGTCCGCCTCCGCGGTGACGGACCGGCTGGTGAGCGCGCCGGGCCCCTCCCTCTCCACGACGCGCTCGGCGGCCGCGAACAGCCGCTCGCGTACGTCCGGCGTCGCCACTCCGCGCGGTGACATGGGGCGTTCTCCCGTTCCGCCTCAAGGGGCATGACGCGTCAGATCGTAGCGGGGATTGCCAGTATGGGCATGCGCCCATACTGTATGGGCGCATGCCCATTCTCTGCCGTCCACCGCAGGAGGCGCCGTGTCGAACGTCGTGAACACCGATCAGGAGCAGGCGTGGAACGGCCCCGAAGGCACCCACTGGGCGCGCCACCAGGACCGCTGGAACGCCGTGAACGAGGGGTTCGACGAGCCCCTGCTCGACGCCGTCGGCATCACCCCGGGCCACCGGGTCCTGGACGTCGGATGCGGCTCGGGGCAGACCACCCGCCTCGCCGCGCGCCGGGCCCCGCGAGGGCACGCTCTCGGCCTCGACCTTTCCGCTCCGATGCTGGCCGAAGGGCGGTCTCGCGCGCAGCGCGAGGGCATCGGCAACGTCTCCTTCGCCCAGGGCGACGCACAGGTGTATCCCTTCGAGGCGGCCGCGTTCGACGCGGCGATCAGCCGCTTCGGAGTGATGTTCTTCGCCGATCCCGTGACGGCCTTCGGCAACATCCGCCGGGCGCTGCGGCCCGGCGGGCGGCTGGCGTTCGTCTGCCCGTCCGATGCCGGGCGCAACGGCTGGGTGACGGCGATGGCGTCCCTGCGCCACATCCTGCCGGTCGGCGACTTCGGGAAGCCGGGGCTGCCCGGCATGTTCTCCCTGGCCGCTCCGGAGCGGGTCGGTGACGTCCTCGGCGCGGCCGGCTTCAGCGGCGTCGCCGTCCACGAGGCGCGAAGCGACGGGGTGTGGGGGCATGGAGCCGAGGACGCGGCGGAGTTCCTGCTGGGCACGGGCCCCGGCCGCCACCTGCTGGAGCAGGCCGACGCGTCTGCTCGGGACCGCGCCCGCCGCACCCTGACGGACCATCTGCGCGACCATGTGGCGGCGGACGGCACGGTGCGGCTGCGCAGCACGTCGTGGCTGGTCACGGCGGACAGCTGAGCGGATGCGGCGGCGGCGTCGCCGGAACCGGGCCGGAAGGCGGCTCGGCGGAGGATAACCGGTTGCCCGCCGGCGACGAGGGTGTGTGCAATGACCGGCATGGCCGACCAGGTGCGCCCGCCGGAGCGAGACGACATGAAGCCGCGCGAGCGGACCGCGCCGCTCGACGACCCGGGTCAACCCGTCCGGATCGGTGCCCTCGTCCCACTGACTCGGCCGGGCTGGGTCCAGGCGGGGCAGCACCTGCTCGCCGGGCTCGAATCGGCCGTACGCGACGTCAACGAGGACGGCGGAATCGCCGGAAGGCCACTCGAACTGGTCGTCCGTGACACCGCGGCCGATCCGCGGAAGGCCGAGGCGGCCGTGGAGCAACTGGCCCGCCTCGGTGCGGTCGCCCTGGCGGGTGAGTACCACAGCGTCGTCGCTCGCGCCGCGGCCGCCAGGGCCGACGCGCTCGGCCTGCCGTTCCTCTGCTCGTCAGCGGTTCTCGACGCGCTCACCGAACAGCCGACGGAATGGGTCGCGCGCCTCTCCCCGCCGCAGTCCCGCGGCTGGCGGGTCTACGCGGACTTCCTCCTCGGGGCGGGCCGCAACCGGATCGCGGTGGCGGCCGAGCCGAGTGTCTACTGGGCGTCCGGGACGCGCATCCTGCGGGACCACGTGGCTCGACGCGGCGGCACCGTCATCGAACTCGACGCGCGCGCACTCTCCCCCACGGCCGTGTGCGACGCCGTGGCCGACCAGGGCGCGACAGCCCTCCTTCTCCTGGTCGGCCACCCGGAGCCGGCGGTACCCGTCGTCCGGGCGGTCCGCCGCGACCCGCGCCTCGCCGAGGTCATGATCGGTGCCCCGGCCGGGCAACCGGAGTTCGCCCAGTGGGCGGCGCTGCTGGGCGGCGACGGTGCCGCGATCCCGTTCCTGCGCTACCTGCCCGAGCGCCTCACCCCGCTCGGCGCACGCGTCGGGACGGCGCTGCGCGAGCAGTTGGCCGCGGCACCCTCCTTCGTCGCCTTCGAGGGCTACGACGCGGTCGCGGTCCTGGCCGCTGTGCTGCGTTCTCACGGCACGGACCGGGCGAGCACGGCCGCGGCCTGGCCGCGCGTCGCGGTGCAAGGCACCCGCGGGCAGATCCGGTTCTCCCGCACGCCGGGGATCAGTGTGTGGCAGTGGGCCGGGGCGCCGGTCCAGGTGGTCGACCGGGATCCGGCGGAACCCGACCGCTTTCGCATCCTCCACACCGGCTGAGAGGCGCGCGGCCGGACGGCGGGGGCGGCTGCCGAGGCACACAGAGGTGGGGCCGGCCCCCTCAGCGGGCCGGAGGCCAGCCCCCACAGACCCGTCGCTCGCGGGACGTCAGCTTTCCCGTGCCGGGGCTCCAGCCCTCTCGGTCCTCCGCTCGGAGCGGCACTGCTCCCTACCCCAAGGCCCTTCCATGAACGGCCTCTTACCCGTGTTCCGCCCCACCGCCACGCCGAGGCGGCAGCTCGGTCTGCCGGCCGGCCTGGTCGTGACACTCCTGGCCGCCTTCTTCGTCGTACCCGACGCACTGGCGCGCGACGGAGCGACACCGGCAACCTCAGGGCGTCCTTCCGCCGTGGCATCGTCGTGGCTGCGGCGTGCGGAAATCTCGGGAGCCATCCGTCCACGGTGCGGTGATGTGGGTGCCGCCGGGCCCGTCCGGCATCCCCTCCGTACCGGGACAACGGCAAGCGCCCGGTCGCGCGGCGGGCGTCTTGACAACCCGGGACCCAGAAGAAAAGCTGTTGCGCATAGAGATGCTGGTTGCTTCATCAGAAACCACGGCGTCCGCGATCGAGAGGTTTCGCTCGCACCTCCCGCCACATCCACGCGCAGACAAGGGAGCCCGCTCGTGGCCATCTCCGTCTTCGACCTCTTCTCCGTCGGCATAGGACCCTCCAGTTCGCACACGGTCGGTCCCATGCGGGCCGCCCGCATGTTCGCCGGCAGGCTGGAGAAGGAGGATCTGCTCGCGCGGACGGCGTCGGTACGGGCCGAGCTCTTCGGGTCGCTGGGTGCCACCGGCCACGGTCACGGCACACCCAAGGCCGTCCTGCTCGGTCTCGAGGGCAACGAGCCGCACACGGTGGACGTCGGGGTGGCCGAGGGTGACGTCGAGCGGATCAGGACGGCGGGCAGGCTGCGTCTGCTGGGCCGCGAGCTCGGCGATGCCCACGAGATCCGCTTCGACACGGAGCGGCAGTTGGTCCTGCACCGCCGCCGTTCCCTGCCGTACCACGCCAACGGCATGACGCTGTTCGCGTACGACGCCGAGGGACAGTCCTTGCTGGAGGCCACCTACTACTCGGTCGGCGGCGGATTCGTCGTCGACGAGGACGCCGTCGGCGCGGACCGGGTCAAGGTCGACGACACGGTGGTGAAGTACCCGTTCGGCAGCGGCGACGAGCTGCTGCGCCTGACTCGCGAGACGGGTCTGTCGATCTCGGCGCTGATGCTGGAGAACGAACGGGCCTGGCGGACCGAGGAGGAGATCCGCGCGGGGCTGCTGGAGATCTGGCGGGTGATGCGGGAGTGCGTGGCACGCGGCCTGTCCTGTGAGGGGATCCTGCCGGGCGGGCTCAGGGTCCGCCGCCGGGCCACCGCCGTGGCCAAGGCGCTGCGGGCCGACGGCGACCCGGCGGGGCGGGCGCTGGAGTGGGTGACCCTCTACGCCATGGCGGTCAACGAGGAAAACGCGGCCGGCGGCCGGGTGGTCACCGCCCCGACGAACGGCGCGGCCGGCATCATCCCGGCGGTCCTGCACTACTACGTCAACTTCGTGCACGGAGCCGACGACGAGGCCGTGGTGCGGTTCCTGCTGGCGGCCGGCGCCATCGGCCTGCTGTTCAAGGAGAACGCCTCGATCTCGGGCGCCGAGGTCGGCTGCCAGGGCGAGGTCGGCGCCGCCTGTTCCATGGCCGCGGGCGGCCTCGCGGAGGTGCTCGGCGGCTCGCCCGAACAAGTGGAGAACGCCGCCGAGATCGGCATGGAACACAACCTGGGCCTGACCTGCGACCCGGTCGGCGGCCTGGTGCAGATCCCGTGCATCGAGCGCAACGGCATGGCGGCGGTCAAGGCCGTCACCGCGGCCCGGATGGCCCTGCGGGGCGACGGCCGCCACCACGTCTCCCTGGACAAGGTCATCAAGACCATGAAGGACACGGGCGCCGACATGAAGGTCAAGTACAAGGAGACGGCCCGCGGCGGGCTCGCGGTCAACGTCATCGAATGCTGACGACGCGGCCGCCGAGGTCTGGGGCGTGTGCGTGGGACATCTCGCTCGAGCGGAACGTGTACACCACCTCCTCGTGCGGTCTGTGCGGCAAGGCGAGGCTCGACGCCGTGCGGACCACGGCCCGTTGGCCGATCGCCGACACTCCCCCGGTCCGGGTCGCTCCCGATCTGCAGGCCGCCCTTCCCGAACGGCTGCGGGCCGCGCAGCGGGTGTTCGACCGCACCCGGGGGCCTGCACGCCGCGGGGCTGCTCTCGGCGGAGGGGGAGCTACTGGAGCTGCGGGAGGACGGGCGCGCTGCCGCTGTCCCGGACCGTCCTGCTGGTCTCCGGCCGCGCGTCCTTCGAGCTGGCGCAGAAGCCGGTCGTGGCCGGCCTCCCGGTGCCGGCCGCGATCTCGACGCCCACCTCCCTCGCGGTGGACCTGGCGCACCAGCCGCGCAGCGCATCGGCGTGCCGGTCGTGGGCGGGCCGAGCGGCAACGGCCTGGCCGGGCCGGAGGAGTTGCACAAGCTCGCCGCCCAGCTCGGCATCGGTGATGTGGTGCCGTTCCGTCCGCCGACGGGTCAGGCGGAGCTCGCGGACTGGTACCGGGCGGCGACCGTGCTGGTCGTGCCGTCCTCCAGCGAGTCCTTCGGTCGGGCGGCCGCCGAGGCGCAGGCCTGCGGCACGCCGGTGATCGCGGCCGCGGTCGGCGGCCCGCCGGTGGCCGTTCGGGACGGAGTGAGCGGCGTCCCGGTGCCGGGGCGCAGGCCCGCGGACCACGCGCACGAGCTGCGCCGCTTCGCCGACGACCCGGCGCTCTCGGCCCGGATGGGCCGCCGCCCGCCACGCAGAGTCGTTCGGCTGGGACACGGCCGCCGCGTCCACGGCGGACGTGTACGCGGCGGCGATGCGGGAGTGTGCCTGACCGGTCGAGTCCGTCAGGCGTGAGCGTGCCTGACCGGTCGAGTCCCGTTCTTCCTGAGCGTGACCGGCCGGACTGCCGGTCAGTACGCCGGTTCCAGCCGGACCACGATGGACTTGGATGTCGGCGTGTTGCTGACCTCCGCAGTGGAGTCCAGCGGTACGAGGACGTTGGTCTCGGGGAAGTAGGCGGCGCAGCAGCCGCGCGGGGTGGGATAGGCGACCGCCCGGAAGGCCGGTGCCCGGCGCTCGACCCCGTCGGAGAACTCGCTGACGATGTCGACCCGATCGCCGTCGGTCAGGCCGTGCGCGGCGAGGTCGTCCGGGTGGACGAAGAGCACCCTGCGGCCCTGGCGGATGCCCCGGTAGCGGTCGTCCAGGCCGTAGATGGTGGTGTTGTACTGGTCGTGCGAACGGAGGGTCTGGAGGAGCAGCCGCCCCTGCGGGACGCGCAGCACATCGAGTCGGTTGACGGTGAAGTGGGCCAGTCCGGTCCTGGTGGGGAAGCGCCTCTCGTCGCGTGGCGGGTGGGGCAGGGCGAAGCCGCCCGGCCGGCGCACCCGGGCGTTGAAGTCCTCGAAGCCGGGGATCACCCGGGCGATCCTGTCCCGGATGTGGTCGTAGTCCGCTTCGAAGCCGGCCCAGGGCACCTGCGGACCGCCGCTGCCGAGGGCCGCCTTCGCCATCCGGCAGATGATCGCGACCTCGCTCAGCAGGCTGCCGGAGGCCGGCGCCAGCCGGCCGCGCGAGAGGTGCACCATGCCCATGGAGTCCTCCACCGTCACCCGTTGCTCCCCGCCGGGCCGCCGGTCGGCTTCGGTGCGGCCCAGGCAGGGCAGGATGAGCGCCTGCCGGCCGGCCACCGCGTGGGAACGGTTGAGCTTGGTGGAGATCTGCACGGTGAGCTCGCAGTTGCGCAGAGCTTGCTCGGTCACTTCGGTGTCCGGAGCGGCGGAGACGAAGTTGCCGCCGAGCGCGACGAAGACCCGTACCTGGCCGTCCCGCATGGCCCGGATGGTCTCCACCGCGTCGTGGCCGTGGTGGCGCGGCGGCACGAAGCCGAACTCCGCGCCGAGCGCGTCGAGGAACGCCGCGTCCGGCTTCTCGTGGATGCCCATGGTCCGGTCGCCCTGGACGTTGGAGTGCCCGCGCACGGGGCACAGGCCGGCGCCGGGGCGGCCGATGTTGCCGCGCAGCAGCAGGAAGTTGACGACCTCGCGGATGGTCGGCACCGAGTGGCGGTGCTGGGTGAGGCCCATGGCCCAGCACACGACGATCTTCCGGGCGGACAGTACCTCCTGGAACGCCTCCCGGATCTCCCGCGCCGACAGGCCGGTCGCCTCCAGGACGTCGTCCCAGGACGTCTTGCGTGCCCGGTCGGCGAACTCCTCGAAGCCGTGGGTGTGCGCGGTGACGAAGTCATGGTCGACGACCGTGCCGGGGGCGTCGTCCTCCGCCTCCAGGAGCATGCGGTTGAAGGCCTGGAAGAGGGCTTGGTCGCCGCCGAGCCTGATCTGCAGGAACAGGTCGGAGAGCCGGGTGCCCGCCCCCAGGACGCCGGAAGGCCTCTGGGGGTTCTTGAACCGCGACAGGCCCGCTTCGGGGAGGGGGTTGACCGAGATGACGCGGGCCCCCTTGTCCTTGGCGGTCTCGAGCGCCGCGAGCATGCGGGGGTGGTTGGTGCCCGGGTTCTGCCCCACGACGAGGATCAGGTCGGCCTCGTACAGGTCCTCCAGCCGGACGCTTCCCTTGCCGATGCCGATGGTCTCGGTCAGGGCGGAGCCGCTCGACTCGTGGCACATGTTGGAGCAGTCCGGCAGGTTGTTGGTGCCGAGGAGCCGGACGAACAGCTGGTAGACGAAGGCGGCCTCGTTGCTCGCCCGGCCGGAGGTGTAGAAGGCGGCCTGGTCGGGCGAGTCGAGAGCGCCCAGCTCCCGGGCGATGACGGCGAACGCCTCGTCCCAGGAGATCTGCCGGTACCGGTCGCCGCCCGCGGGGCGGTACATGGGGTGGGTGAGGCGGCCCTGCTGACCGAGCCAGTAGTCGCTGCGTGCGGCCAGCTCCGCCAGGGTGTGCTCGGCGAAGAAGCCGGGGCCGACCCGGCGCAGGGTCGCCTCCTCGGCCACCGCTTTGGCGCCGTTCTCGCAGAACTCGGCACGATGCCGGTGCTCGGGCTCGGGCCAGGCGCAGCCCGGGCAGTCGAACCCCGTCTTCTGGTTGACGCTCAGCAGGGTCAGCAGACTGCGGCGGACGCCCATCTGCGCGTGGGCGTGGCGTAGCGAGGACGTGACCGCGGGAACGCCCGCGGCGTGATCCTTCGGCGGACCCACCCGCAGACGGGAGTCACCGGGGTCCTCGGCAGGTGCCTTGCGGGTCATCGCCTAGCGCTCCGCGAGGCTGGCGCGGGTGCCGAGGCGGTCCTGCACCCAGTCGTGGAACTCGCCGATGTGGTGCTCGCTGGGCACCAGGACCCCGCCCTTGGCGTACAGCCGGGAGCTCATCGCGGGCTGGCAGCGCTCACAGGCGTCGAAGTCCTGCCGGTTGACGCGGTCGAACAGCTCGACCGACCGGCTCACGTCCCGGCCGCTTGCCACCACACCCTTCAGGTACAGCCAGTCGCACTCCACGATCGTGCGGTCGACCGCCACCGGGAACATCCGGTGGAAGATCACGTGGTCGGGGACCAGGTTGATGAACACCTGCGGGCGCACCGTGATCGCGTAGTACCGGCGGTCCTGCTCCTCGGAGACCGTGGGGATACGGTCCAGGCCCTGAGAGCCGTCCACGGTGAAGCCCTGGACGTCCGGGCCGAACTCGGCGCCGTGCCCCACGTAGAACTGCGCCGCGTAGCCGTCGGCGAACTCCGGGAGGACCTCGGTGAGCTCGGGGTGGATGGTCGCGCAGTGGTAGCACTCCATGAAGTTCTCGATGATGAGCTTCCAGTTGGCCTTGACGTCGTAGACGATTCGCCGGCCGACCTCCAGGCTCTCGACGTCGTACCGCTCGATGCACTCCACGTCGCCCAGGCGCGCGACCACGTCCGCGATCACCGACTGCTCGAACGAGGGCGGGTTCTCGGCCAGGCAGACCCACACATAGCCCAGCCACTCGCGTACCGCCACGCTCGCCAGGCCGTACTCGGTGCGGCCGACGTCCGGCATCTTGGTCAGGTTCGGGGCCGCGACGAGCTTGCCGTTCAGGTCGTACGTCCAGGCGTGGTACGGACACTGAAAGGCCCGCTTCACCTCGCCGGACTCCTGCGTGCACAGCTTCGCGCCCCGGTGCCGGCACACGTTGAAGAAGGCCCGGACACAGTTGTCCCGCGACCGGGTCAGCAGGACGCTCTCCCGTCCGACGTCCACGGTCCGGAAGGCGCCCGGCTTCGACAGTTCCGACGAGCGTGCCGCGCAGAACCACATGGCCTCAAAGATGTGTTCCTGCTCCAGGCGGAAGATCTCCGGGTCCGTGTAGTGGTCACCGGGGAGGGTCGCGATCAGGCTCTCCGGCAGGCCGGTCGTAGTCATGGTTCACCTCGGAGTGAAGCGCCTCGGGCGGGCGAGTGGTTGCCTCATGTGCAACGAGCTTCTTGCTACGCAACTCACGGTGCAGTCCACCCGAAGCACTGTCAAGCCCTTGACCGCAGACCGTCGCAGCCAGGACCATGTTGCGCATCAGTCAGGCTGTTGCGTAATACGCACCTCTCTGGGAGGGCTCCGTGTCTCTTGGACCCACAACCGGCCGCGAGTTCGTCCTCACCCTGTCGTGTCCCGACCGCTCGGGCCTCGTCCACGCCGTCACCGGCTTCCTGGTGCAGCACTCCGGGAACATCCAGGAGAGCCAGCAGTTCGACGACCGGCTGCAGGACCGCTTCTTCATGCGGGTGCACTTCGACGTCTCGGACCCGGGCATGTCCCTGGAGGGCCTGAAGTCCGGCTTCGCCCAGGTCGCGGAGGCGTACCGGATCACCTGGCAGCTGTACGAGGCGTCGACTCCGACGCGCACACTGATCATGGTGTCGAAGTTCGGGCACTGCCTGAACGACCTGCTCTTCCGCTGGCGCACCGGCGCGCTGAACATCGAGGTGCCGGCGATCGTCTCCAACCACCGGGACTTCGAGCCGCTCGCCGAGAGCTACGGAATCCCGTTCCACCACGTGCCCGTCACCCGGGAGACGAAGCCCGAGGCGGAGGCGCGGCTGCTGGAACTCGTCGACGAGCTGGACATCGACCTGGTGGTCCTCGCCCGCTACATGCAGATCCTGTCGAACGACCTGTGCAAGCAGCTCGAGGGCCGGGCGATCAACATCCACCACTCGTTCCTGCCGAGCTTCAAGGGCGCCCGCCCCTATGTCCAGGCGCACGACCGCGGCGTCAAGCTCGTCGGAGCGACGGCCCACTACGTCACGCCGGACCTCGACGAGGGGCCCATCATCGAGCAGGACGTCATCCGGGTGAACCACTCACAGGGGCCCGACAGCATGGTCGCCCTGGGACGCGACGTCGAGGCGCAGGTCCTGGCGCGGGCGGTGGAATGGCACAGCCAGAGCCGCATCATGGTCAACGGCAACCGTACGGTCGTCTTCCGCTGAGGAAAATGACCTCCACCCCCTCACACCTGTTGACCATTTCACCTAGGGTTTCGCCATGAGCAACTACGGCGCTGAGTCCGCAGGCGCTCCCAGTGGCGGAGTGCAATCCGTTGACCGTGCTGTCGCCGTGCTGGAGATCCTCGCCCAGCACGGTGAGGCGGGCGTGAGTGAGGTGGCCGCGGCGATCGACGTCCACAAGTCCACCGCCTTCCGTCTGCTCGGCGCGCTGGAAGCGCATGGGATGGTCGAGCAGGAGAGCGAACGCGGAAAGTACCGCCTCGGCTTCGGTGTCGTGCGCCTGGCCGGCGCCGTGACGGGCCGCATCGCCGTCACCAGGCACGGGCGCGGGATCTGCGAGCGTCTCGTCGACGATGTGGGCGAGACGCTGAACATCGCCGTGCTCGAGTCCCACCACGCGATCAACCTCTACCAGGTACGCGGCTCGTCGGCCATCGCCGCGCAGAACTGGGTGGGACGGCTGACGCCGCTGCACTGCACGTCGAGCGGCAAGGTCCTCCTGGCCCACCTCGACCGCGAGGCCCGTGACGAGCTCCTCGCCGAGACCGGCCTCCCCCGTCTGACACCGCGCACGGTGACCTCCAGGAAGAAGCTGGAGGCGGACCTGTCCCAAGCCCGCGAGCAGGGCTACGCCATCACGGTGGAGGAATACGAGGAGGGCCTCAACGCCCTCTCCGCTCCCGTACGTTCGGAAGACGGCGAGGTCGTCGCCGCCCTCAGCGCCTCGGGGCCGGCCTTCCGGCTCACCGTGGAGCGGATGCACGAACTCGCGCCGCTGCTGGTCGCGGGAGCGGACGAGCTCAGCCGCCGTCTCGGCTATGCCGACTGAGGCCCGGGAGGCCTCACCCGGTCGCTGACAGGGCAGGACCTCGTGACATGCGGCGGGGGGGGGGGGGGGGGGCGGGGGGGCCCCCCCCCCCCCCCCCCGCCTGCATGTGCCCGCGTCAGCCCGTCCACTCCGCAGCCGCGTCCAGCAGCCAGTCCGTCAGGTAGCCGGCGAAGGACGAACGGACCAGCACCCAGAAACCGGCCCCGGGGTCGTCACGGGCGACCAGGACGATCTGGGTGCGGCCCAGGTTCGTCTGGGCACAGCGCCCCGGGCCGAAGACCCGGGGGTGAAGGTCCAGCGAGCAGCCGTGGGCCAGCACGTCGCGGGCCCGGGGACCCGCGACGAGGAGCGTGGTGCGCTGAGCCGAGACATCGATGACGGACACGGGCTCGTCGCCCGCGGCCTGACGGATCCGGCTCTCCAGGCCCTGCTGACCGCCCGGCGGGCCCACCAACAGCCACTCGTCGGGGCCGAGCCACAGCGCGGTCAGCTCCCCGGCGCGGACGACGGTGCCGGGTTCGACGGGAAGGGGGAGGCCCAGTACCAGCCCCACGGCGTCCGCCGCCGCCCCCTTGGGATCGAGACGCACATTGAGCTGGGTCAGGAAGGGCAGTTCCGCCAGCCGGATGGCGCCCCCGGAGGTGCGGGTCGCGGCGGCCAGCCGGTCGGCGGCATGCGACAGGGGGCTGCGGAGCGGGGTGGTAACGGCGGTGTCAGCCATCTCGGCGGGCTCCCTCGGGGTCGTAAAGGACGGGGCTCGCGACGGTCACCGGGACCAGCCGGTCGCCCACGGGGGCATAGAGTCGCTCACCGATGCGGTCCCGGCCGCCCTTGACCAGCGCGAGGGCGAAGGTCCGGCCGAGGGCCGCGCTGCGGTAACTGGACGTGACGTGGCCGAGCATCGGGACGGGCGGCGCGGGCAGCACACTGTCGGCGACCAGATGCGTGCCTTCCGGGAGGAACGTGCCCGGCTCGTCCGGAAGCAGCCCGACCAGGTGCTTGCGGTCGGGGCGGGCGGTGTCGGCACGGGCGTGGGACCGCTTGCCGATGAAGTCCCGCTTCTTCTTCGACACCACCCAGTTCATGCCGAGGTCCTGCGGCGTCACGGTGCCGTCGGTGTCCTGGCCGACGATCGGGTAGCCCTTCTCCGCGCGCAGGACGTGCATGGTCTCCGTGCCGTACGGGGTGATGCCGTACGGGGCGCCGGCCTCGTACAGCGCCTCCCACAGGGCGAGGGCCTCCCACGGTGACACGTTGATCTCGTAGGCGAGTTCGCCGGAGAAGCTGATCCGGCACACGCGCGCGTCGATGCCGGCGACGGCCGTCTCGCGCCACGCCATGAACGGGAAGTCCTCGTTGGCCACGGCAAGTAGGGGCGCCAGCGAGCCGAGGACCTCGCGGGAGCGCGGGCCGACCAGGGCGACGGTGGCCCACTGCTCGGTCACCGACGTGCAGTGGACGCGCAGTTCGGGCCACTCCGTCTGGAGCCACTCCTCCATCCAGTCCAGCACGGCGGCGGCATTGCCCGTCGTGGTGGTGACCAGGTAGCGGTGCTGGTCGAGGCGGATCACCGTGCCGTCGTCGAAGACCATCCCGTCCGGGCGGCACATCACGCCGTAGCGGATCATGCCGACCTTCAGGGTGCTCATCATGTTGGTGTAGAGCAGGTCGAGGAAGACGCCGGCGTCCGGGCCCTGGACGTCGATCTTGCCGAGGGTGGAGGCGTCCATGAAGGCGACGCCCTCGCGGGCGGCGGCGCACTCGCGCAGGACGGCCGTCTCCATGTCCTCGCCGTCCCGCGGGTAGTACCAGGGCCTCTTCCACTGGCCGACGTTCTCGAACAGGGCGCCGTGCGCGACATGCCACTCGTGCAGGGCGGTGGTGCGGATCGGGTCGAGCAGGGCACCACGGTCGCGGCCGGCGAGGGCGGCGAAGGAGACCGGGGTGTACGGCGGCCGGAAGGTGGTGGTGCCGAGCGCGGAGATGTCCACGCCGAGCAGTTCGGCGACGACGCCGCTGGCCAGGACGCCGGAGGTCTTGCCCTGGTCGTTCGCCGTGCCGGCGGTGGTGTAGCGCTTGGTGTGCTCGACGGAGCGCATGCCGGCACCGGTCGCCCGGCCCAGGTCGTCGACGGTGACGTCGCGTTGCAGGTCGACGAAGCGCGGGGCGCCTTCCCGGCCCGGGACGGTGAAGACCCGCATGGGCGGCGTCTGCGGCGGCGTGGCCACCTGGGGCAGGTGGACCTCCTCCGCGATGTAGCCCTCGGCCTCGATCGCGCGGGCGCCGGCGGCCGCTCCCTGCGCGAGGGCCCGGGCCAGGTCGAAGACACCGCTCGCGGCGCCCGCGACCTCGACCGCCTGACGGCAGGTGTCGGGGACGAACGTGCCGAGCTCCTCGTCGTGGCGGAGCTTGCCTCCCGCCTGGCTGAACAGGTGCGCCACCGGGTTCCAGCCGCCGGAGACCAGGAGCAGGTCGGCGGCGAACTCCCGCTGCCCCGCGGACTGTCCGTACGGGGCGACGGTCACGGCGGTGAGCCGGGGGGCGCCTTCCGTGGCGGTGACGGCGTGCCCCGTCAGCACCTCGATGCCTGCCTGGCGGGCGCGCGTCGCCCACTCCCCCGGCTCGGTGCGGGTGTCGACCACGGCCTCGATGGCCACGCCCGCCGCCGCGAGGTCCAGGGCCGCCGCGTAGGCGCTGTCGTTGGTGGTGAAGACGACCGCGTGGCGGCCGGGCAGCGTCCCGTACTTGTTGACATAGGTGCGGGCTGAGGCGGCCAGCATCACGCCGGGGCGGTCGTTGTCCGCGAAGGCCAGCGAGCGTTCGTGCGCGCCGGTGGCGAGGACGACGCGGCGGGCGCGGATGCGCCAGACGCGTTCGCGGGAGACGTTCTCGGGGGCTTGGGCGCCGAGGTGGTTCGTGCGGCGCTCCACGGCGAGGAGGTGGTTGTCGTCGTAGTAGCCGAAGACGGTGGTGCGGCGCAGGACTCGGACGTCGGGGGCGGCGTCGAGCCGGGCGGTCGTCGCGGTCACCCAGTCGAGGTGTTCGCCGGTGCCGAGGAGGCTGCCGCCGGGTTCCGGCTGGTCGTCGGCGAGGATGACGCGGGCACCTGATCGGGCGGCGGCCTGCGCTGCGGCGAGGCCGGCCGGGCCCGCGCCCACGACGAGGAGGTCGCAGTGGGTGTGCACGGCGTCGTAGCGGGCCGGGTCCGGGTCGGTGGCGAGGCGGCCCTGACCGGGGAGACCGGTCGCGACGAGGCCGTCGTAGAGCTCGACGGTGGTGGCGGGGAGCATGGGCTCGGGGAAGGGGGCCTCGATCTGGATGACGGCGTTGGGCTCCTCCGCGCCGGCCGAGAAGATGCCCCGCGGGCGGCCCAGCTTGATGCTGGTGCCGGTCTGGATCACGCCGTTGGCGAGGAGGGCGGAGGCGAGGGTGTCGCCCTCGCAGCCCTCGTATTCGGTGCCGTCGAAGGTGAAGGTGACCGGGGTGTCGCGGTGGATTCGGCCGCGGGTGGGGTGGCGGAACGGCTGGGCTGTATCGCCCCCGCCGCCCCTGCCCTTCCCGTCCTGAACGGGCCCCGCCCCTTCGACCCCGCTGGGGGCTGCGCCCCCGGGCCCCCCTTCGGCCTGGACGGCCTCCTCCTCAAGCGCCGGACGGGCTGGTGGTACCGGAGTCGGCTGGAAGGCGGCCGGGCGCGGCTCCACCGTTTCCGGGCGCTCCTCCCCCGCCCGATAAACCGTCAGGATCTCGTTCGTGGACGTGTCCCGCACCGCGTTGAACCAGCGGCGGCAGCCCGCCGCATGGCTCCAGCGCTCGGCGAAGGGGCCCCTCGGGTTGTCGCGGAAGAAGAGGTAGCGGGCCCACTCCTCGTCGGTGAGGGAGGTCGGGTCCTGCGGGTACGGCACGTGGGCCTGGCCGCCGTAGTGGAACTCGGCTTCGTCGCGGGGCCCGCACCACGGGCAGGGGATCAGCAGCATGGGTCGGCTCCCTGATGGTCCTAGTGGGCCACCGCGGCCGCGCCGTGCTCGTCGACGAGCGCGCCGGTGGTGAAACGGTCGAGCGAGAAGGGGGCGTTCAGCGGATGCGGTGTGTCGTGGGCGATGGTGTGGGCGTAGACCCAGCCGACGCCCGGGGTGGCCTTGAAACCGCCGGTCCCCCAGCCGCAGTTGAGGTAGAGGTTGTCGACCGGGCTGAGGCCGATGATCGGTGAGGCGTCGGGGCTGACGTCGACGATGCCGCCCCAGGTGCGCAGGACGTGGGCGCGGGCGAAGACCGGGAAGAGCTCCAGGGCCGCCGACATCTGCTCTTCGATGATGTGGAAGGCGCCGCGCTGGGTGTAGGAGTTGTACGCGTCGATGCCCGCGCCCATCACCAGCTCGCCCTTGTGGGCCTGGCTGACGTACACGTGGACCGCGTTGGACATGACGACCGTCGGGTGCACCGGCTCCAGCAGCTCCGACACCAGGGCCTGCAAGGGATGGCTCTGGACGGGGAGTTCGACGCCCGCCATGGCCGCCAGGACCGAGGTGTGGCCCGCCGAGCAGAGCGCGACCTTGCCCGCCGCGATCGGGCCGCGGGTGGTCCGGACCCCCACCACCCGGTTGCCGACGACGTCGAGGCCGGTCACCTCGCAGTTCTGGATGATGTCGATCCCGGCGGCGTCGGCGGAGCGGGCGAGGCCCCACGCCACGTGGTCGTGCTTGGCGATGCCCGCGCGCGGCTGGTAGGTCGCGCCCAGGACCGGATAGCGCACGTCCGGGGAGATGTTGACGATCGGGCAGACGTCCTTGACGCCGTCCGCGTCGAGCCACTCGGCGTCCACGCCGTTGAGGCGGTTGGCCTCGACGCGGCGCACGCTGTCGCGGACGTCCTGGAGGCTGTGGGCGAGGTTCAGTACGCCACGCTGGGAGAACAGGATCGGGTAGTCGAGCTCGTCCGCCAGTCCCTCCCACAGCTTGAGCGCGTGCTCGTAGATGCCGGCGCTCTCGTCCCACAGGTAGTTGGAGCGGATGATCGTGGTGTTGCGGGCCATGTTGCCGCCCGCCAGCCAGCCCTTCTCCAGCACGGCGACGTTGGTGATGCCGTGGTTCTTCGCCAGGTAGTGGGCGGTGGCCAGGCCGTGGCCGCCGCCGCCCACGACGACGACGTCGTACGAGCGCTTCGGCTCGGGGTTGCGCCACAGCCAGTCGGGGTGTTCGGGGAGCTCGGCGCCGGGGGTGCGGGGGCTCATCGGGCGTCTCCGTCCTCGGACAGGTGCGGGTAGAGCGGATGCTTGGCGGCCAGGGCCTCCGTGCGGGCACGCAGGGCGGCCACGTCCGGCTCCGGCTGCAGGGCGAGGGCGATCACGTCCGCGACCTCGGCGAAGTCCGCCTCGGTGAAGCCGCGGGTGGCCAGCGCGGGGGTGCCGATGCGCAGGCCCGAGGTGACCATGGGCGGGCGCGGGTCGAAGGGCACGGCGTTGCGGTTGACGGTGATACCGATCTCATGGAGCAGGTCCTCGGCCTGCCGGCCGTCGAGCTCCGAGTCGCGCAGGTCGACCAGGACCAGGTGGACGTCCGTGCCTCCGGTCAGGACCTTCACCCCGGCCGCCGCCGCGTCCGCCCGGGTGAGGCGTTCGGCGAGGACGCGGGAGCCGGCGAGTGTACGGGCCTGGCGTTCGGCGAACTCCGGTGACGCGGCGACCTTGAACGACACCGCCTTCGCGGCGATGACGTGTTCCAGGGGGCCGCCCTGCATACCGGGGAACACCGCGGAGTTGATCTTCTTGGCGAGGTCGGCCTCGTTGGTGAGGATGACGCCGCCACGCGGGCCGCCGAGGGTCTTGTGGGTCGTGGTGGTCGTGACGTGGGCGTGCGGTACGGGGCTGGGGTGCAGGCCCGCCGCCACCAGTCCCGCGAAGTGCGCCATGTCGACCATGAGCAGGGCCCCCACGTCGTCGGCGATCCGGCGGAAGGCCGCGAAGTCCAGCTGCCTCGGGTACGCCGACCAGCCCGCGATGATCATCTTGGGGCGGTGTTCCTTGGCGAGGTGCTCGACCTCGTCCATGTCGACGAGGTTGTCCGCCTCGGACACGTGGTACGGCACGACGTTGAGCATCTTGCCGCTGTAGTTGATGCGCATGCCGTGGGTGAGGTGCCCGCCGTGTGCGAGGTCGAGGCCGAGGACGGTGTCGCCGGGCTGGAGCAGGGCGAAGAAGACGGCGGTGTTCGCCTGGGCACCCGAGTGCGGCTGCACGTTGGCGAAGCCCGCGCCGAAGAGGGACTTGATCCGCTCGATGGCCAGCCGCTCGGTGACGTCGACGTGTTCGCAGCCGCCGTAGTAGCGGCGGCCCGGGTAGCCCTCGGCGTACTTGTTGGTCGCGACCGAGCCCTGGGCCTCCATCACGGCGGTGGGCGCGAAGTTCTCGGAGGCGATCATCTCCAGGGTGGACTGCTGGCGGTGCAGTTCGGCGCGGAGCGCGGCGTGGACCTCGGGGTCCAGCTCCGCCAGGGGGGTGTTCAGCGCGTTCATACGGCGTTCGCGTTCCTCTCGGCGGCCTCGACGACATTGGCGAGCAGCATGGCCCGGGTCATGGGACCCACGCCCCCGGGCATCGGGGCCAGCCATCCGGCGACCTGGGCGGCGTCCGGATGGATGTCACCCACCAGTCCTTGTTCGGTGCGGGTGATGCCGACATCGAGGACGGCCGCGCCGGGGCGCAGCATGTCCTTGGTGATCAGTCCGGGGGAACCGGCGGCCGCGACGACGATGTCCGCCTCGCGCACGTGCCAGGCCAGGCCCTTGGTGCCGGTGTGGCAGAGGGTGACGGTGGCGTTCTCGGACCTGCGGGTGAGGAGGAGTCCGATGGGCCGTCCGACGGTGATGCCCCGGCCGATCACGCACACCCGCGCTCCGGCGAGCGGCACGTCGTGGCGGCGGAGCAGTTCGACGATGCCGCGCGGCGTGCACGGCAGCGGGGCCTCGACGCCGAGGACGAGCCGGCCGAGGTTGACGGGGTGGAGTCCGTCGGCGTCCTTGGCCGGGTCCATGCGTTCCAGTACGGCGCCCGCGTCGAGGTGGCGCGGCAACGGCAGCTGGACGATGTAGCCGGTGCAGGCGGGGTCGGCGTTGAGTTCGTCGATCGTCTCCTCGACCTGCTGCTGAGAGGCGTCGGCGGGCAGCTCCCGCCGAATGGAGGCGATGCCCACCTGGGCGCAGTCCCGGTGCTTGCCGCCGACGTAGGCGTGGCTGCCGGGGTCGTCGCCGACCAGGACGGTGCCGAGTCCCGGCGGGCGGCCCGTGGTGACGGCCAACTTGGCCACGCGCTCGGCGAGTTCACGACGGATGATGGCGGCGGTCGCCTTGCCGTCAAGGAGTTGTGCAGTCACCCGGAGTTCCTTCCAACGAGCTGTGGCTGAGCGCCCATAAGGGGCGCGGGGCTGTGTCGATCAGCGGCTTCGCCGCAGGGCGCGACCAGCCCCAACGAGGCCGCACACGAACACTCAGCCACGAAGACGGGACATCGTCGGGTCGAACAGAGGCTCCTCGGCGACGACGGCCTCGACGGACTGGTCGAAGTACCCGATGTGCACCACGGTCCCCGGAGCGGCCAGTTCCACCGGCAGCCACGCATAGGCGATGCCCTTGCCGATCGTGTAGCCGTACGCGGCACTCGTGACGTATCCGACCGCACAGTCGCCGTCGTACACGGGCTCCTTGCCCATGACGACCGCCTTCGGGTCGTCGATCGTGAGACAGGTCAGCTTCCGCCGTACGCCGGCCTTACGGCGCTCCAGCGCCGCCTTGCCGATGAAGTCGTCCTTGTCGAGCTTGACGGCGAATCCGACTCCTGCCTCGTAGGGGTCGTGCTCGTAGGTCATGTCCGTGCCGAAGGAGCGGTAGCCCTTCTCCAGGCGGAGGCTGTTGAAGGCGCCGCGGCCGGCCGCGATGCCGCCGAGCGGCTCGGCCGCCTGCCACAGGGTGTCCCACAGTTTCCCGCCAAGGTCGGCGGTGGTGTACAGCTCCCAGCCGAGTTCACCGACATAACTCAGCCGCATCGCGGTGACGGGGACGGAGCCGATGTGGGCGCGCTTGGCGCGGAAGTACTTCAGGCCACTCGCCGAGAAGTCGGCGTCGGTGAGCGGCTGAAGGACGTCGCGGGCGCGCGGGCCCCACAGACCGATGCAGCAGGTGCCGGGGGTGATGTCGCGGACCTGGACCGTGCCGTCGGCGGGGAGGTGGCGGGCGAACCAGTCGAGGTCCAGGTTGCCGTTGGCGCCGACCTGGAAGAGGTCGGGGGCCAGCCGGGCGACGGTGATGTCACTGCGGATGCCGCCGTCGTGGTCGAGGAGCAGGGTGTACGTCACCGAGCCGACGGACTTGGCGACCTTGCCGGTGCACAGCCGCTCCAGGAACTCGCCGGCACCGCGCCCGCTGACCTCGAGCCGCTTGAGGGCCGTCATGTCGTACATCGCGACGGTCTCGCGGGTGGTCTGGGCCTCGGCGGCGACGATGGGCGACCAGTACCGCGCGGCCCACTCGTTGGGGGTGACGATGGAACGGCCTTCGACCAGGCCCGCGTTGGCCTCGTACCACTGGGGGCGCTCCCAGCCGTTCGCCTCCAGGAAGAAGGCGCCCAGCTCCTGCTGGCGGGCGTGGAACGGGCTCGTGCGGATCGGGCGCGGGTCCCCCGACGGCTGGAGGGGGTGGAGGATGTCGTAGACCTCGACGAAGTTCCGGCAGTCGCGGGCGAGCACGTACTCCGGCGAGAGCTGGTGCGGTTCGAAGCGGTTGACGTCGCACTCGTGCAGGTCGAACGAGGAGCAGTAGCCGTCGACCAGCCATTCGGCCATGGCCCGTCCGACGCCCGCGGAGTGGGTGACCCAGACGGCCTCGGCGACCCAGAAGCCCTTGACGTCTGGGGATTCGCCGAGCAGGGGCAGGCCGTCGGTGGTGAAGGAGAACAGGCCGTTGATGCCCTCTTCGACCTTGGCGTCCTTGGTCGCGGGGAGCAGCGACTGGGTCTCGCGCCAGGCCTCCTCGAAGTCCTCCTCGGTGAACTTCAGGACGGACGGCATCGCGTCGGCCTCGTCCACGGAGAGGATGTCGTCGGCCGAGATGGGCATCGGGCGGTGGCCGTAGTAGCCGATGCCCAGGCCGTCGAAGCGGTCGCGGTAGTAGAGGTCGGCGTCCTGGTGGCGCAGGATCGGGCGGACCGCTTCCTGCGTCTGGCCCGCCAGGGCCGGTACCGGGCCCGTCCAGGCGAGTTGGTGGGCGAGCGGCGTGAGCGGGAGGTTCATGCCGGCCATGCGGGCGATCTTCGGGCCCCAGATGCCGGCGCAGCACACGACGATGTCGGCGGGGATCTCGCCCTGGTCGGTGAGGACGCCGGTCACCTCGCCGTCGGCCCGCCGGACGTCGAGGACTTCGTGACGGGCGAGGAAGCGCACACCGCGCTCGGTGGCCCGGCGGATCTGGGCCTCGACGGCGAGGACCGCCTTCGCGAGGCCGTCCGTGGGCACGAGGAGGCCGGCGAGGACCTTGTCCGGGTTGACGAGCGGGTGCTGTTCGAGGCACTCCTCGGTGCTCAGCAGCCGGGACTCGATGCCCCAGGAGGCGAGCCAGCCGTGGCGCCGCTGGAGTTCCGTGACGCGCTCCGGGCTGGTCGCCACCTCCAGGCCGCCGACCTGGAGGAAGCAGGGCTGACCGTCCACATCGAGTGAGCAGAACTTCTCGACGGTGTAACGGGCCATCTCGGTCATGGTCTTGGAGGGGTTCGTCTGGAAGACCAGGCCCGGGGCGTGCGACGACGATCCCCCGGTGGCGGGCAGCGGGCCCTGGTCGACCACGGTCACTTCGGTCCAGCCTCGCGCGGAGATCTCATCGGCGAGCGCTGCTCCCACGACGCCCGCTCCGATGATGACCACCCGGGGTCCCGCCATCGCCGCACCTCCGACGTTGAAAGCCATCCAGTTGCTGTCTGCGCAACAGGGTTCAGGTTGCGCAACTCAATGTGCCCGCCGTGGACAGGCGTGTCAAGGGGTCCGCGACGCCGGAAAAACCCCCGGGAGCGGCAGGGCCGAATCACCGGAAAACGACGAGGCCCGGCAGGCTGAGGACACAGCCTGCCGGGCCTTCCCGGCGGGATTCACCAGGGCGGTCGTGCGCGCTACTTGATCCAGGCGTCGACCTTGCCGCGGTTGGCCTCGACCCACTTCTTCGCCGCGGCCTCGGGCGCCATCTTGTCCACCGCGATGTACTTGGCGACGGTGTTCTGGTCGTCGTTCGTCCAGGTGAACTTCTTCACCAGGTCATAGGCCGGGCTGCCCGACTTGGCGAACTTGGCGCTGACGATCTTGTCGAGTTTGTACACCGGGTAGTCGCAGGCGACCTTCTCCGCGTCGGCGTCGCAGCCTTCCTTGTACTCGGGCAGGCCGACCTTCTTCAACGGCACCTCGGACAGGAACCACTGCGGCTCGTAGAAGTAGCCGATCACCCATTCCTTGTTCTTCTCGGCGTTGCGGTACGCCTGGATGAGCGCGGTCTCGCTGCCCGCGTACACCACCTTGAAGTCCAGCTTGAGGTTCTTCACCAGGGCCTCGTCGTTGGTGACGTACGAGGGGTCGCCGTCGAGGAGCTGCCCCTTTCCGCCCGACTCGGAGGTCTTGAACTTCGACGCGTACTTGTTCAGGTTCTTCCAGTCCAGGATGTCCGGGTGCGCCTTCGCCAGCCACGGCGGCACGTACCAGCCGATGAGCCCCTCGTTGCCGGTCGGGCCGGCGTCGACGGCGGTCTTCTGCTGGGTGATGTACTTCTTCTTCAGGTCGTCGTGGCCCCAGTTCTCGACGACGGCGTCGACCTCGCCCGTCCCGAAGCCCTGCCAGGCGATCTCCTCCTTCAGGTCCTTCTGCTCGACCTTGCAGCCGAGGTCGTGCTCGGCGACGTAGGCGAGGACCGCCGCGTTCGCCTCGTAGCCCACCCAGGGGTTGATCGCGAGGTTGAAGGTGCCGCACTTGCCCGAGCCGCCCGAGCCGCCCGAGCTGTCGTCGCCGACCTTCGCGCCGCCGCAGGCCGTGAGGGTGAGGCCGAGTACGGCCAGGCCGGCCGCGCCGGCTCTGAAGTGTCGTGCCATGGTGTGGTGCTCCTTATGCGCCGGCGCGGCGAGCCGCTGCCTGAGTGATCCGGTCGAACATGACTCCGAGCAGGACGATGGCCAGCCCGGCCGCCAGTCCCTTGCCGTACAGCTGCCCCTGGGAGAACCCGGCCACGACGTCGTAGCCGAGGGCACCCGCGCCCACGAGGCCGCCCACCACGACCATCGACAGCACGTAGATCAGGCCCTGGTTGGTCGCGAGGGTCAGGGCGCCCTTCGACATGGGCAGTTGAACCTTGGTGATGATCTGCCAGGTGTTGCACCCGGTGGACGTCGCCGCCTCGACGGTGGTCTCGGGCACGGCCCGTACCCCGTCGGCGATGATCTTGATGGCGACCGGCGCCGCGTAGACGACGGCGGCCACGATGGCCGTGAACCGGGTCGCGCCGAACAACGCGAGGAACGGCACGAGATAGACGAACGGCGGCATGACCTGGGCCGCGTCCAGGGTGGGCCGGATCAGCCGGTCCACCAGGGCGCTGCGCCCCATCCACACCCCGACCACGACGCCGAGCAGCATCACCAGCACCGTCGCCACCGCGGTGGACGCCAGCGTCGTCATGGCGTCCGACCAGACACCGGTACCGACCAGAAGGCCCACGCACACGACGGTGGTGGCCCCGGCGCGCCAGCCGCCGAGCACTGAGCCGACCGCGACGAGGGCGGCGCCGACGAGCCACCACGGGGAGTCGGTCAGCAGGGTCTGGAACGGATTGAGCAGGCCGTTGGTGAGGGCGTCGCGGAAGGCGTTGGTCAGGCCCGACAGGTTGTCCTGTGCCCAGGTGGTCACATCGGCCGCCGTCCTGGCGATGCCGCTGCCGAGTCCGCCCTCGCCGGGGAACTCGGCCGCCCATATATAGGTGTGCGACAGATACACCAGCACCGCCGCCGCCACCGCGCCTGCCGCGAGCAACTGCCGCCGCCACTTGAGGAAGGGACTGTCCGAGCCCCGGGCCGTCTCGGCCCGGCCGCTCGCCGCGGTGGTGACCCGGTCCAGCACGATGGCCATGACGACGATGGCCAGACCGGCGTTGAAGGCCGTGCCGACGTCCAGCGACTGCAGGGCCTGGATGACGGTCGCGCCCAGGCCGGGCGCGTTGATCAGGGCCGCGATGGTCACCATGGCCAGGGCCGCCATGATGGTCTGGTTGACGCCCATCACCACGGTCCGCTTCGACATCGGCAGCAGGACCTTCAGCAGCGCCTGCCGCCGCGTCGCGCCCATCGAGTCCGCCGCCTCCACCGTGGCCTGTGGTACGGAGCGGATGGCGTGCGCGGTGATGCGGATCGCCGGTGGTGCCGCGTAGATGGTGGTGGCGATCGTGGCGGAGGCGGGACCGATCAGGAAGAACAGGGTCAGCGGCGCCAGATAGACGAAGGTGGGCATCGTCTGCATGAAGTCCAGGAACGGCGTCACGATCCGGTTGACCCGGTCCGACAACCCGGCCCACACCCCCAGCGGGATGGCGAACAGCAGCGCCACGCAGACCGCGGAGAGGGTCAGCGCCAGGGTGTCCATGCTCTCCTGCCAGAGCCCTTGCAGGCCGAGGAAGGTGAAGCCGGCCACGGCCAGCAGCGCGACCCGCCAGTTGCCCACGGCCCAGGAGACGTAGCCGACGACGCCGACGACACCGAGCCAGCCGACCTGCGGAACCGGGCGGCCCGGGGTCGGCTGCGAGATCAGATCCTGCACGAAGGTCACCAGGGAGTCGATGACCAGCCGGATCTCGTTGAAGAAGTAGAGGAAGAGCGGGTTGGAGTTGCGGTTGGCTCCGATCGAGTCGTTGACGTCGTTGAACCACCGGTGCAGATCGGTCAGGTCGGCCGCGGCCAGGGACAGGGTCTGCTTGCCGCGCAGCACGGCGAAGAGCACCAGCCAGAGCAGCAGGATCCCGGCCACCACCACGGCGCGGTTGACCGTGCGCACGCGCCGGGCGGGAGCGGGCGGCTCCACGGCCACGGTCTTCTCCGGTTTCTCGATCGCGACGGTCATCACGCGTCGCCTTCCTGCCCGGCGACCACCGCGAGGATCTCCTCGTCGCCGACGATGCCGAGCAGCTTGCCGTCCTCCACGACCTTGACCGGCTTCTCGGCCGCGAGCACCGCCCGGGTGGCCTCCTTCACCACGACGTCGGGGCCGAGCTCGGGACCGTCCAGCGGGTCGTCGGGCTCCGCCGGACGCATGATCCACCGCAGGGTCAGTACGTCCCCGCGCGGCACGTCCCTGACGAAGTCGCGTACGTAGTCGTCGGCAGGGGCTCCGACCAGTTCGTCGCCGGTGCCGCACTGGACCATCCTGCCGTCGCGCATGATGAGGATGCGGTCGCCCAGCCGCAGCGCCTCCGACAGATCGTGGGTGATGAACACCATCGTCTTGCCGACCTCGTGGTGCAGCCGGACGACCTCGTTCTGCATGTCACGGCGGATCAGCGGGTCGAGCGCGGAGAACGGCTCGTCGAAGAGGAGTACGTCCGGATCGCCGGCCAGTGCGCGGGCGAGACCCACGCGTTGCTGCATACCACCGGAGAGCTGGTCGGGGTAGGAGTTCTCGTACCCGGAGAGCCCGACGAGTTCGACGACCTCCAGCGCCCGTCTCATGCGCTCCGCCCGGCTCATGCCGCGGATCTCCAGCCCGAACGCCACATTGTCGACGACCCGGCGGTGCGGCAGCAGCCCGAAGTGCTGGAAGACCATGGAGAACTTGCTGCGGCGCAGTTCGCGCAGGCGGCCCGCGTCCGCGTCGCGGATGTTCTCGCCCTCGAAGAGGATCTCGCCGGCGGTGGGTTCGATGAGCCGGGTCAGACAGCGCACCAGGGTGGACTTGCCCGAGCCGGACAGGCCCATGACGACGAACACCTCGCCTGGCGCGACCTCGAAGTCCACGTCGCGCACGGCGGCGGTGCATCCGGTGCGGTCCATCAGTTCACGGCGGGTGAGCCCGCGCAGCTCCGCGGAGCCCGGCACCTGGCCCGCCTTCGGCCCGAACACCTTCCACAGCTCGCGTACGGAGATGACCGGGTCGGGTGCCGAGTCCTGGGGCGTGCCGCGCCGCTGCGGCACCTCGGTCGTTGCTGGGGTCATGTTCGACCTCTTTTCGGCATTCAGCCGCGGAACCAGTGCTGCGGCCGGGGTTGGATGTTCTGCCAGATGTGTTTGGGTTCCCGGTACTCGTCCAGGCCGGTCGGGCCCAGCTCGCGGCCCACGCCGGAGTGCCCGAACCCACCCCATTCCGCCTGCGGCACATAGGGGTGGTAGTCGTTGATCCACACCGTGCCGTGGCGCAGCCGGCGCGCGACCCGCTGGGCCTTTCCGGCGTCCTGCGTCCAGACGGCGCCGGCGAGTCCGTACTCGGTGTCGTTGGCGATGCGTACGGCGTCGTCCTCGTCGGTGAAGCGCTCCACGGTGAGCACGGGCCCGAAGGACTCCTCGTGCACCACCCGCATGTCCTGACCGCACTCGTCGAGCACGGTGGGCGGGTAGTAGTGGCCGTCGGCCAGGGCCGGATCGTCGGGCCGTTCGCCGCCGCAGCGCAGGACGGCGCCCTCGGCGAGTCCGGCCGCGACGTACGCCTCGACCTTCGCCAAGTGCCGCGCTGAGATGAGCGGGCCGGTCTCGGCCCGCTCATCGAAGGGGCCGCCGAGCCGGATCCGCCGGGCGCGGCGGACCACCTCGTCGACGAACCGGTCGTGCAGCGCGTCCTCGACGATCAGCCGGGCGCCGGCCGAGCAGACCTGGCCCGAATGCAGGAAGACGGCCGTGAGCGCGAAGTCCACGGCCGTCTCGAAGTCGGCGTCGGCGAAGACGACATTGGGGTTCTTGCCGCCGAGTTCCAGCGCCACCTTCTTCACGGTCGCGGCGGCGGTGGCCATGATGCGTCTTCCGGTGTCCAGGCCGCCGGTGAAGGAGACCATGTCGACGGCGGGGTCCTCGGCGAGCGGTGCGCCCGCCTCGGGCCCGGCCCCCAGGACGAGGTTGGCGGCACCGGCCGGGAGACCGGCCTCCTCCAGTGCCTTCATCAGCAGGATGGACGTCGAGGGCGTGAGTTCACTGGGCTTGAGCACGATCGTGTTGCCCGCGAGAAGCGCGGGCGCGACCTTCCAGCTCGCCTGGAGCAGAGGGTAGTTCCAGGGGGTGATCAGTCCGCACACACCGATCGGCTCGTACACGACGCGGCTGACGGCGTCGTCGCGGCCGGTGTCGATCACCCGGCCGGCGTCGGTGCCGCCGAGTCCTCCGTAGTAGCGGAAGCAGGAGACGACGTCGGCGATGTCGTACTCGCTCTCCACCAGCCGTTTGCCGGTGTCCAGCGATTCGGCGCGGGCGAACGCGCCGGCGTCGCGTTCGAGGAGGTCGGCGGTGCGCAGGAGGAGCGCGCCGCGCTCACGCTCGGAGGTGCGCGACCAGGGCCCCTCGTCGAAGGCCCGGCGGGCCGCTGCGATGGCCGCCTCCGTGTCGGGGCGTGTACCTTCGGACACCGTCACGGAGAGCGTGCCGTCGGCGGGGCAGCGGATGTCCCGGTGGCCGCCGGCCCGGGGATCCCGCCATTTTCCATCCACGTACAGATCTGCCACGTCGAGGGCCCTTCGAGCGAATTACGTTGCGCATCGCGCACCGTATTGCTTGTGGTGGAACACTCTGTAGAAGGCCGCACCCCACGTCAAGGGGGTGACCGATGACGGTTTCACCAAGGAGACAGCCGCGGGGAGGCCACACCGGCCGGCCCGGAACGAATCGCCTCCGGGCCTGCCGACTGTCTGAAAACTGCTGGTTACGGCAGGGACCGGTGCCGGTAATACGCGGCGGTGGACGGCAGCAGCGGGTCCTTCCCGAGGATGAGGTCGGCCGCCTTTTCCGCGATCATCATGACGGGCGCGTAGATGTTGCCGTTGGTGATGTAGGGCATCACCGACGCGTCGACGACCCGCAGCCCCTCCACCCCGTGCACCCGCATGCTGGCCGGGTCCACGACGGCCATCTCGTCGGTGCCCATCTTGCAGGTGCAGGACGGATGCAGCGCGGTCTCGCCGTCCTTGGCGACCCAGGCGAGGATCTCCTCGTCGGTCTCGACGGAGGGTCCCGGCGAGATCTCCCCGGCGTTGTACGGGGCCATGGCGGGCTGGTTGAGCAGCTCGCGGGCGACCCTGACGGCCTCGACCCACTCGCGGCGGTCCTGCTCGGTGGAGAGGTAGTTGAAGCGCAGCGCGGGGTGCTCGGCCGGGTCCTTGCTCTTGATCTTCACCGAGCCGATGGCATCGGAGTACATGGGCCCGACGTGCACCTGGTAGCCGTGTCCGCCGGCGGGCACGGAGCCGTCGTAGCGGACCGCGATGGGCAGGAAGTGGAACATCAGATTGGGGTAGGGCACGTCCTCGTTGCCGCGGACGAAGCCGCCCGCTTCGAAGTGGTTGGTCGCGGCGGGGCCGGTGCGGAAGAGCCACTGCAGCCCGATGAAGGGGGCGCGCCACTTCGCGAGATACGGCTGCATGGAGACGGGCTGCTTGCAGGCGTACTGGATGTACACCTCCAGGTGGTCCTGGAGGTTCTCGCCGACACCCGGCAGATCGTGTACGACGTCGATGCCGAGCGCGCGCAGTTCCTCGGCGTTGCCGACGCCCGAGAGCTGGAGCAGTTGCGGGGAATTGATCGCGCCCCCGCAGAGGATGATTTCGCGGGCGTACACCCGCTGGGGTCTGCCGCGCCCACGCCGGTACTCGACGCCGACGGCGCGCTTGCCTTCGAAGAGGACGCGGGTGACCAGGGTGCGCGTCCGGACCGTGAGGTTGGGGCGCTTTCGCACGGGCTTGAGGTAGGCCTTGGAGGCCGACAGGCGGCGGCCTCGGTGGACGTTGCGGTCGAACCTGGCGAAACCCTCCTGCCGGTAGCCGTTCACGTCATCGGTGGGGGCGTGGCCCGCCTCCTCGGTGGCCTTCAGGAAGGCCTTGAAGAGCGGGTTGGCCCCAGGGCCGCGTTCCAGGACGAGAGGGCCGTCGTGGCCACGGAACTCGTCGTCCGGGTCGGCGGCCAGACAGTTCTCCATCCGCCGGAAGTACGGCAGGCAGTGCGCGTAGTCCCAGGTCTTCATGCCCGGGTCGGCCGCCCAGCGCTCGTAGTCCATGGGGTTGCCGCGCTGGAAGATCATGCCGTTGATGCTGCTGGAACCACCCAGCACCTTGCCACGCGCGTGGTAGACGCGCCGGCCGCCCATGTGGGGCTCCGGTTCGGACTCGTACTTCCAGTCGTAGAACCGGCTGCCGATCGGGTAGGTCAGTGCCGCGGGCATGTGGATGAAGACGTCCCAGGGGTAGTCGGGCCTGCCCGCCTCCAGAACGAGTACCCGGTTGCCGGGTTCCGCGGAGAGCCGGTTGGCCAGCGCACTGCCGGCCGATCCACCACCGACGATGACGAAGTCGTACTGCAAGTGAGCCATGGGGCCTCGTCTCGCTCGCGCCGTTGAGAATGCGCGGCATGCTAGTACCCGTATCGCCATGCGCACCAGGTTGCGAACAACGCAACTTGCGCGAGGTGGGCGTCAAGCCCGTGACCTGCACCGCTGTCGGCTATGTTTAACGCCCGTATAGTTGCGTTGTGAGCAACTACCATCCAGATACCGAAACGACAACCGCGCCGACCGGTGGGGTGCAGTCCGTCGACCGCGCCATCACCGTGCTGGAGATCCTGGCGCGGCGAGGCGAGGCCGGTGTCAGCGAGGTGGCCGCCGAGATCGACGTCCACAAGTCCACCGCGTTTCGGCTGCTGGGCGCTCTGGAGGGGCGCGGCCTGGTGGAGCAGGCGGGCGAGCGCGGCAAGTACCGCCTCGGTTTCGGCATCGTCCGCCTCGCCGGCGCGGTCACCGGCCGCATCGACATCACCCAGCAGAGCCGCCCGGTCTGCGAGCGTCTCGCCGAGGAGATCGGCGAGACCGTGAACCTCGCCGTGATGCAGGAGCAGTACGCGATCAACCTGTACCAGGTGCGCGGCCCGGGTGCCGTCACGGCGTTCAACTGGGTCGGCCAGCTGACGCCGCTGCACGCCACATCCAGCGGCAAGATCCTGCTGGCCCACATGCCGGCGAAGGAGCGTGCCGCGCTGCTGTCGGCGGCCGGTCTGAAGAAGGTGACCCCCCGCACCCTGACGGCGAAGACCAAGCTCGAGAAGAACCTCGCCGAGGCGCTCGAGCGTGGCTACTCCTGGACCCTGGAGGAGTTCGAGATCGGACTACATGCCATGGCCGCCCCGGTCCGCAACAGGGACGGAGAGGTCATCGCGGCGATCAGCGCCTCCGGACCGGCGTACCGGCTCACCGAGGACCGTATGCACGACCTCGCTCCGGTACTGGTCAAGGGCGCGGACGAGATCAGCCATCGCATGGGCTACCTGGGCTGATCCCGCCGCGCCGCCTTCGACGGCGCCCCGCACACCGGGCGCCGGCCCACCCGTGAACCGCCGC
The DNA here is from genome assembly GCF_042955215.1 of Streptomyces sp. NPDC012466. Classification (NCBI taxonomy): domain Bacteria; kingdom Bacillati; phylum Actinomycetota; class Actinomycetes; order Kitasatosporales; family Streptomycetaceae; genus Streptomyces; species Streptomyces sp. NPDC012466. The sequence continues at coordinate 158,402 of NZ_JBIBEQ010000005.1, forward strand.
TACTGTGGCCGCCCCCTGCCCAGCCGCTGCTGCACGAAGGTGTGGAACTCGCCGATGTGATGCTCGCTGGGCACGAGAACCCCGCCCTTGGCGTACAGCCGGGAGCTCATCCCGGGCTGACAGCGCTCACACGCGTCGAAGTCCTGCCGGTTGACGCGGTCGAAGAGCTCCACCGACCGGCTGACGTCCTTGCCGCTCTCGACGACGTGCTTGAGGTAGAGCCAGTCGCACTCGACGATGGTGCGATCCACGGCGACCGGGTACATCCGGTGGAAGATCACATGATCGGGCACGAGGTTGATGAAGACCTGCGGCCGGACGGTGATCGCGTAGTAGCGGCGGTCCTGGTCCTCGGTGATACCTGGAATGCGGTCCAGGCCTTCGGAGCCGTCGACGGTGAAGCCCTTGACCTCGGAGCCGAACTCCGCGCCGTGTCCCACGTAGTACTGGGCGGCGTACCCGTCGGCGAATTCGGGGAGGACCTCGGTCAGCTCGGGGTGGATGGTCGCGCAGTGATAGCACTCCATGAAGTTCTCGACGATGAGCTTCCAGTTCGCCTTCACGTCGTAGACGATCCGTCGACCGACTTCGAGGTGGTCGATGTCGTAGTGCTCGATCAACTCGGTGTCGCCCAGGCGCGCGACGACATCCCCCACGACCTCGTCGAAGGGGGGCGGGTTCTCCGCGAGGCACACCCACACGTAGCCGAGCCATTCCCGCGTGGCCACGGCCGCCAGGCCGTACTCGGTGCGGCTGATGTCGGGCATCTTGGTGAGGTTGGGTGCCGCGACGAGTTTGCCCGTCAGGTCGTACGTCCAGGCGTGATAGGGGCATTGGAAGGCGCGTTTGACCTCGCCGCTCTCCGCCGTGCAGAGCTTGGCTCCGCGGTGCCGGCAGACATTGAGGAAGGCGCGTACGGAGTTGTCCCGTGCGCGGGTGATCAGGATGCTCTCGCGGCCCACCTCGACGGTCCGGAAGGCACCGGGCCCGGCGAGGTCGGTGGCGCGCACGGCGCAGAACCACATCGTCTCGAAGATGTGCTCCTGCTCCTGGGCGAAGAGCTCGGGATCCGTGTAGGAGGAGCCGGGAAGGGTGGCGATGAGGCTTTCCGGCAGGCCGGTCGAGGTCACAGTGCACTCCTCGGGGAACGTCGTGGATCGGGCATGCACGCGCCGGGACGAGTGACACCGGACGTCGTCGAGTAAGGAGCAGCGCCGCTTTCGTGCGCGGCAGAGGCTGTGAGAGCGAGGTCTGCGGCCCTGTCAGGGCGTTGTGGCCGCGAGGTGCTTGCGCCAGCGCATGAACAGCTTCGGCTGGTTCATCCCGAGGACGGCGACCGGGTGTCCGGCACGCCGGTAGACGGCCAGGACGTTGCGATCGTCCACGCTGCCCTCCTCGATCGTCACGCTGTCGGCGCGGGCCGCGTAGCCGACGAACTGGATCTTCACACCGTACTGGTCGGACCAGAAGTACGGCGGCCGGGGCAGGCCGGGTTCGGACTCGCCCCAGGACAGCAGAGCGGCGACGGCCGCGTCCGGGCGTTCCCGGGCGCCGGTCCAGTGCTCGACGCGGCGGTGGGCGCCTGCGCGCGGGTCGTACCAGGAGGCGCAGTCGCCGACCGCGACCACCCCGGCCAGGCTGGTACGGCCGTCCGCACCGCACGTGACACCGTCGTCGAGTGCGACGCCGGATCCGGCCAGCCACTCGACACAGGGACGGGCCCCGACACCCACGACGACGATGTCGGCGGGGATGCTCCGGCCGTCCTCCATCAGGACCGCGTCGACGCGCCTCTCGCCGCTCAGCCCCTTGACGCCCACGCCGCACAACAGGCGTACACCGTGGTCCGCGTGGAGGGCGGAGACGATGCGCCCCATGGCCGGGCCGAGCGGTCCGGCCAGTGGTGTGGGCGCCGCCTCGACGATGGTCACGTCCAGGCCGAGGGCGCGGGCGGTGGAGGCGACCTCGGCACCGATGAAGCCGCCGCCGATCACGACCAGGCGTCCACCCTGGGCCAGTTCGTCCCGCAGGGCGCGGGCGTCGTCCAGGGTGCGCAGGGTGTGGACACCGGCCAGTCCGTCCATGCCGGGCAGGGTCCGGGCGGCGGCGCCGGTGGCGATGACGATGCCGTCCGCCCGCACCTCCCTGCCGTCGGCGAGCCGTACCGCGCGGGGCGTGGCGTCGAGTCCGGCGGCGCGGGCTCCGAGGAGCCACTCCGCTTGCAGGTCCTCGCCGTCCGGCTCCAGCGCGAGATCGGCCTCGCCGATGCCGCCGGCCAGGAACTCCTTGGACAGGGGTGGCCTGTCGTACGGGCGATGGGCTTCGTCGCCGATGACGACCAGCCGTCCGTCGTACCCCTGTTTCCGCAGCGAGCGCGCCGCCGACAGACCGGCCAGCGACGCGCCCACCACGGCCACGGTCCTCACGCGACGCCCCCGGCGAGCCGGGCGGCGATGCAGGGAGGCAGGTTCGGGGCTGCCGTGGACAGCCGGACGTAGATCATGCCGTCCTCGACGAAGGCCTCGTGCGTGCGCACCGGGAGCTTGGCCGGCGGGGCGTCGACGGCTCCGGTCTTGAGGTTGAACTTCGAGGCGTGCAGCGGGCATTCGACCTCGCAGCCCTCCAGCCAGCCGTCGGCGAGCGAGGCGTCCTGGTGGGTGCATGTGTCGTCGATGGCGAAGAGTTCGCCGTCATCGGTGTGGAACACCGAGACCGGCGGGTCGATGTCGAGCCTGTGGGCCTCGCCTCGGGGCAGATCCACGAGACGGCACGCGGCAATCATCATGACACCTCGGTGCGTATAGCGAAACGGATTGCGGTGAACGCAACGTCAGTTTGAGGGCGCCCGCGAATCCTTGTCAAGGAGTTCGCGGGACGGTCGACACCTCTCTTTTCTGTTGCTTGATACGCAACGCCCTGCGCCATGAGAAACGCAGGTCAGAGCGGAGCACCTCTCAGGACCGGGGCATCGGCAGCGGCGCCGCCGCGGATTCGAGGCCCCACCGAGCGGTCACCCGCACCGCGTCGGCCGTCGAGGCGACGTCATGGACGCGCACGCACCAGGCGCCCTGCGCGGCGGCCAGGACCGACACCGCCGAGGTGGCCGCGTCCCGCAGGTGCGGCGGCCGGGGCCGCCCCGTCTCCGGGTCCGCCAGCAGATGGCCCAGAAAGGACTTCCGCGCCGCACCCACCAGGACCGGCCGGCCGAGCGCGGCGACCTCCCAGAGGCGGCCGAGCAGCCGCCAGTTGTGCTCGGGGTGCTTGGCGAACCCGAGCCCCGGGTCGACGATGAGACAGTCCACCGGGACCCCGGCGCGCAGGGCCGCGTCGACTCTCGCCCGCAACTCGTGGACCACGTCGGTGACGACGTCGTCGTATACGGCGTTCGCCTGCATCCCCGTGGAGTGCCCTCGCCAGTGCATGAGCACGTAGGGCGTACCGGCCCGCGCCATCAGCGGGAGCATCCCGGGGTCGGCGAGTCCGCCGGAGACGTCGTTGACCAGGGCGGCGCCGGCCTCCATGGCACGGGCGGCGACCTCGGCCCGCATGGTGTCGACGCTGACCGTCGCGCCCGCGGCGGCGAGTTCGCGGACGACCGGCAGCACGCGCCGCAGTTCCTCCTCGACGGCGGGGCGCGCGGCGCCGGGCCGGGTCGACTCGCCACCCACGTCCAGGATGTCCGCGCCCTCGTCGAGCAGCGCGAGGCCGTGCGCGACGGCCCGTTCCGGGTCGAACCACCGCCCGCCGTCGGAGAACGAGTCGGGCGTGACGTTCACGATGCCCATCACCAGGGCCCGGTCGAGGCGGGGCAGACCTCGCGGATGGAGCGCCGAAGCGACCTGGCCGGGCCGGGCGGCGGTGCTCACGCGACTCGGGGCGGGTCGGCGAGGGGGTGTCCGGGAATCACCATGAGACCAGACCTCGTTGCATATAGAGGAACAATGTGCGATTTGAGCAACGAGTGTGAGGACGGCCGCGCGGCACTGTCAAGGGAGGTGGAAGGCCTCGTCCTGGCCATGCGGCCTCGACGCCAGGGTGAGCAGCCGAGAGGCCTTCAGTTCGGTCTCGTCCCACTCCCGCACGGGGTCGGACCCCCAGGTGATGCCGGCACCCGGTCCGAAGCGCAGCACCGGCCCCGCCGGGGTGGCACGGTCGATCCAGAAGGTGCGGATGCCCACGGCCAGTTCACCGGTCCCCCGGTCGGCGTCGACCCAGCCGACGGCACCGCAGTAGGGGCCGCGGGGTGCGGTCTCCAGGACGTCGATGATGCGCATGGCGCTGGATTTGGGCGCGCCGGTCACGGAACCCGGTGGGAAAGTAGCGGCCATCAGCTCGGGCCAGCCCGCGCCCTGCGCCAGTTCCCCGCGCACGGTGGAAACGAGATGCACCAGGCCCGGGTGCCGCTCGACGGCGCACAGGGCCGGAACGGTCACGGATCCGGTGGCGCAGACCCGCCCCAGGTCGTTGCGGACCAGGTCCACGATCATCACGTTCTCGGCATGGTCCTTCTCCAGCAGATCGTCCGCCGTACGGCCCGTTCCTTTGATCGGCCCGGACTCCACGGTCCGGCCGGTGCGTCGCAGGAAGAGTTCGGGCGAGGCGGTGGCCACTTCGACGCCGTGCGCGGGAAGCCGGACCGTACCGGCATAGGGTGCGGGGTTGCCACGGGCGAGCAGCGCGGTCAGCGCGTCGATGTCGGCGGCGGCCGGGTCGGGCAGGGGCGCGGAGAGCACGCGGCAGAGATTGGCCTGGTAGACGTCGCCCGCCGCTATGTGTGCGCGGATACGGCGCACGCCCGCGGTGTAGGCGGTGCGGTCCAGTGACGAGGTCCAGTCGCCGGCGGCAGGGCCCAGCCAGGCGCCGGCCCGCGGAGCGGGCACCTGCGCGGGACGCAGCCTGCCGAACCGCGCGCAGACCAGGCGGCCTTCGAAGTCCGCGACGACCGCCCAGAAGCCGGAGGACTCCAGGGCGGCGGGATCGCTGGTCACCTCGCGCAGATCAGTGGCGACGAGGCCGCCGAAGCGGGCCATCGGGGCGGGAGCGTGCACGGCGGTTCGTCCAGGGGGCCGACGGGGTGGATGGTCCTCGGTCGTGACGGTCGTTCCGGGCAACGACGGCCGGGGGCACGGCCCGGCCCACGACGGTCGGGGCAGGGCCATCGCGGTCGCGGCAGGGCCACCACGGCTGAGGGGAACGGCCACCACGTCGGAGGGGGCAGCCCACGACGGCCGAGGGAACGGCCACGAGGGCCGGGGTCGCGGGCATGCCGGTCAGGTACACGGGCGTACCGACGGGCTCGCGGGCGCGTCGGCCGGGGCGGGTTCTCCTTCGCGGACCTCACCCGCGCGGACACGCGGGCACGCGAACGCCCCGGCCGGCCTGGGTGCGCCCTGTCACCAGCCGCGGGCGGCCCACTCCTCCAGGTGCGGCGCCTCCGCCTCGACGGTCGTCGTCCGACCGTGTCCGGTGTGCACGACCGTCTCGCCCGGGAGGGTCAGCAGCCGGTCACCGATGGAGCCGATGATCGTGCCGAAGTCGCTGTACGAGCGCCCGGTCGCGCCGGGTCCTCCGGCGAACAGCGTGTCCCCGCTGAACAGCGCGCCCAGTTCGGGGGCGTACAGGCACACGGCACCCGGAGCGTGTCCGGGCGTGTGGAGCACACGCAGGCCGATGCCCGCCACCATGAGTTCGTCGCCGTCGGCGAGCGGGCCGTCGGGCCGTCGGGCGGGGTGCACCATCTTCCACAGCACCTCGTCGTCGGGGTGCAGGAGGATGGGCGCGCCAGTGGCCAGAGCGACGTCCGGTGCGGCGCGCACGTGATCGTCGTGGGCGTGGGTGCACACGACAGCCGACAGGCGGCGGTCACCGACGGCCTCCAGGACGGCGTCGGAGTCGTGTGCCGCGTCGATGACGACCACCTCGTCGTCGTCACCGATGATCCAGACGTTGTTGTCGACGTCCCAGGTCCCGCCGTCGAGACTGAACGTCCCGCTGGTGACGAGGTGTTCGATGCGCGGTGCGCCGGCCATCACAGCACCACCACCGAGCGCAGCACGTCGCCGCGGTGCATCTTCTCGAACGCCTCCTCCACATCGCCGAGGCCGATGGTCTCGGAGACGAAGGCGTCCAGATCGAAGCGGCCCCCCAGGTACAGGTCGATGAGGGCCGGGAAGTCGCGCGAGGGCAGGCAGTCGCCGTACCAGCTGGACTTCAGTGAGCCGCCCCGCCCGAAGACGTCGAGCAGAGGCAGCTCCACCTTCATCTCCGGAGTGGGCACGCCGACCAGCACCACGGTGCCGGCCAGATCGCGGGCGTAGAAGGCCTGCCGGTACGTCTCGGGGCGGCCGACCGCCTCCACGACGACGTCCGCGCCGAAGCCGCCCGTCAGCTCGCGCACCGCTTCGACGACGTCGCCCTTGGCCCCGTCGACCGTGTGGGTGGCCCCCATGGCGATGGCCCGGTCCAGCTTGCGCTGGTCGATGTCGACGGCGATGACCTTGCTCGCTCCGGCCAGCCTGGCCCCCGCGACGGCGGCCATGCCGACGCCGCCGCAACCGATGACGGCGACGGAATCGCCCCGGCCGACGGCCCCGGTGTTCACGGCCGCGCCGAAGCCCGCCATGACGCCGCACCCGAGCAGTCCGGCTGCCGCCGCCGGGGCCGCCGGGTCCACCTTGGTGCACTGTCCGGCGGCGACGAGCGTCTTCTCCGCGAAGGCGCCGATGCCGAGTGCCGGTGAGAGCGGGGTGCCGTCGAGCAGCGTCATCGGTTGTGTGGCGTTGTGGGTGGCGAAGCAGTACCAGGGTTTGCCCTTGCTGCACGCCCGGCACTGGCCGCACACCGCACGCCAGTTGAGGATGACGAAGTCGCCGGGCTCCACGCCGGTGACTCCCTCTCCGACCGCCTCGACGCGACCGGCCGCCTCGTGTCCCAGAAGGAAGGGGAAGTCGTCGTTGATCCCGCCCTCGCGGTAGTGGAGATCGGTATGACAGACGCCGCAGGCCTCGACCTTGACCAGCGCCTCACCCGGACCCGGATCCGGGACGACGATCGTTTCCACGGAGACCGGTGCGCCCTTCTTCCGGGCGACGACGGCACGAACCTCGTGAGCCATGAGCTGCTCCTCAAGCGGGATACCCTCGCGAGTGCGTTGCCTCATTCGATACACGCACCGCCATACGCAACCGAGCATCGTGGAGAAGCACGCCGAGGGTCAAGAGGTTGACGCCAACCGTGTCGACTCGGCCGGCTCCGCCGGAACGACCTCCCGACCGCCCACGTGACCTCTCGGCCGGTGGCGGGTTCTCGGGCTGCCGACGGTGTGGCTGAGAATGGTCTATCGCGGGTGTGACAGGTGATGCTTGGTACCGATGCCACGGATGCGGCGCTTGGTTGTGCTGGTCCGGGGGCTGAACCTGATCGGCAGTGCAAATCTGAGAGGGCGGCGGGGCGTGGAGTTGCTGGACGGGTCGGATCCGGAAGCTGTCGGTGGTTATCCACTGCTGGCGCGCCTCGGTGAAGGTGGAATGGGGCGGGTGTATCTGTCCCGGACGGTGTCGGGGCGGCCGCTGGCGCTCAAGACGGTGCGTGCCGAGTTCGGACGGGGACCGGGGTTCGAGGAGCGGTTCGCGCGGGAAATCCGTAACAGCGACCGGGTGCGCTCGCCCTGGACGCCTGCGGTGGTGGACTACAGCCCGGCGGGGCAGCGCCCGCAGTGGCTCGCCACCGAGTACGTGGCAGCGCCGTCCCTGGCGGAGTGGGTGCGGCAGTACGGCCGGCTGTCCGAGCAGTGCGTCCTGGCACTGGCGGCCGAGCTTTTCGGGGCGCTGGCAGCGGTACACGGGGCGGGGCTGGCCCACCGGGATGTCAAGCCGTCCAATGTGCTGTTGGGCCGCCGTAGTCCTCTGCTCATCGATTTCGGGATCGCGCGCGCGAGGGAGGACTCGCGTCACACGAGGACCGGCGGTGTGATCGGTTCTCCCGGCTATCTGGCGCCGGAACAGGTGAGTGCCGGGGAATCGGGTACACCGGGCGACGTCTTCTCGCTGGCTGCGGTACTGGTGTACGCGGCCACCGGACGGGGCCCGTTTTCCAGCCCGAACGACGAGTTCTCGCCTGCGGTGCTGCTCTACCGCATCGTGCATCAGGAGCCGAACCTCGACGGCGTTCCGGCGGCCCTGGTCCCGCTCCTGCGGTCCTGTCTGGCCAAGGACCCCGAGCAGCGGGCCACGCTCGACACCGTCAGTGTGCTGCTGGAACGCATGGGCGGCCGGTGCGGTACCTGGCCGCAGTCAATGCCCGAAGGGCTGGAGAGAGAGCTCGCCGTGCGGGAGGAGGAGGCGCAAGCGTTGATCTCCGCAACAGTGCAACCGCCGTCTGTGGCGGCTGTGTCACGTGAGCCCGAAGACGGCCCGGCTTCCGCCGACGCACAGACCGCCGTCCTGCCGCCTGTCGGCGCCGTTCGGCGGTGGGTGTCCGGCCGTACCGGCCGGGCGGTCGCCGGAACCATGGCGGTGGCCTTGATGGCCGCGGCGGGCACGTTCCTCGTGCGGCATTTCTCCGGTGATGACGCCTCCGACGGGACGTCCTCGCCGTCATCCACTGCCAGATCGCTTCCCGAGGCCTGGGCAGGTACATGGGTCGGCACCGGGCCGGGCAATCCCACTTCTGACGGCTCCACTGAGCCCCGCACCGACCGGTTCACCGTCACTTTGACTCTCCACGCGGCACAACGAGGTGAGCCGGCGGGCAAGCAGGTCAGCAGGGTGACCGAAGTGGACACCAAACTTGAGCTGGGATGCACCGAGACCCTGCGACTACAGGAGATACGCAGGGACTCGCTGGTCCTCAAGGCGGTCACCAGTCACCCCACCGAACAGTCGGCCGAGGTCCCCTGCCCCAACGGCACTACCTACGTCGTCACGATGACCGGCCGAGACACCCTGGGCTTGCGCGACGACCGTGACCAGTCCGCCGGGGCGCCGTCCACCCTCACCCGGCGCTGACGGCCGCGCCCGCCGGCACGGCGATGCCGAGCCTTCCCATCCAGCGCCGGGTTCGCTGAGGTCGTGACGCTCCGTCGCCTCCGCCCTCCGGTACGGACTCTTGGCTGCGACCTCTGAATGGCGCCGCGTCGCCGTCCTGATGTCCGACCAGGACTGGCCGGTACACCCCGGAGCGCCGACGCCCAGGGCAGCAGGCGGGCGGCGCGGGAGCGGGAGGCGCGGAGGGGCGCCGGGCCTGCCCCCACCTCCGCCGTGCGCCGGCCAGTCGGGCCCTGCCGGAGGCCGGGTCCCGGGGCCCGGCCTCCGGCAGGGCCTGTTCAGCGGTCTCATCGCCGGCGGCTGGCATACCTGTTCCGTCACGATGCGCATGGATGTCGACCACCACGCCAGCAAGGTGGCCGGCCCGGCCTCCCCCGGCATCGACGAACTGCGCCGGGTCCAACCGTCAGACCCGGCGAGAGTCTGTCCCTGCGGGCAACGGTCCAGGACGCCCGAGTCTCGCGCTCCAGCCGGATCGCGGTCTCGTCACCACCGGCGTCGAGGTCCTCAACCAGCACGGCCAGACGGTGCTGACCATGAGCGCCATGAACCTCTTCCTGCGCCGCCAGGTCATCAGCAGGCCAGGCTGACGGTGCGCTGCCGCCGCCCTCCACGTACACCGGTGCAGCGCACCAGGCACTGCCTGGACGCTTTCACCGGTACCCGGAGGTCCCGCCGGGTGGAGCAATCGCGGCAGGGCTCCACCCGGCGATTTCACAACCGTTACAGTGGTGCCGACCGTGTCCACCGCGTCGGAGCCGACCTTGCCGAACCTGGCCAACCTCGAGGAGATCTTCTCCGACGAGGGTGACGGCGCCGCCGGACCCGTGCGGTCGCCCGGCTGGCAGAGCAGCGTCTCGCCGCAGGGACTCGCGGTGACTTTGATCGCCGACTACACGTTCCCCGGTCGGGCCTGGTTGCCGTCGGCGGCGATCGTGGCATTGCTCGGCGAGTTCCAGGTGACCGCGGGCGCCGCCCGTACGACGATCAGCAGGCTGATGCGCCGAGGGGTTCTGGAGAGCAGCCGGCACGGGCGGTACAGCTCCTACCGGCTGACGTCGCAGGCCGCCGTCGACCTGTGGAGCGGCGCCAGCTCGATCGCCACGTTCACCACTCAACCCGACTCGTGGGACGGACAGTGGACACTGATCGCCTTCTCCGTCCCGGAACAGGAGAGCGCGCGGCGGCGCGCGCTGCGCACAGCGCTGCGTTGGCGCGGATTCGCGCCGCTGTACGACGCGCTCTGGGTGTCGCCGCACCCCCTGACCCCCAAGGGACGGATCGAGGTGGCAGACCTGGCGCGGGGAGCGGTGACCGTGTTCCGCGCCCGGCAGGAGGATCTGGACACGGAGGCTGACCGCAACCCGGTCCAGGCCTGGGACCTGGCCGGCATCGCCGAGCACTACCAGGCTTTCATCAGCCGTTGGAGCGGCTTGCTTCCACACATCAGCGCCGACGACGTCACCGGCGCCGACGCGGTGCGCGCCCGGACCGAGGTCATGCACGCCTACCGGCACTTCCCCATCCTGGACCCGTTGCTCCCCATCGGGCTGCTGCCGCCCGGCTGGCCCCGGTCACGGGCACGGGAAGTCTGCGTCGCGGTGTACGACGGTCTCCTCCAGCCGGCCCAGGACCATGTCCGCGCTGTGGTGACCCGATGCGCGGAGGGGCCGCATCTCGACATCAGGGCCCATACGATCGCCGGCATGAGTGCGGGCATCGGCCACGGCTGACGACGGACCGCCGCGAGCGTGACCGGGCGGGCCGCGGGGACAGCACACAGCGCCTCCCGCCCTGCGATCTGTCGAATGCGCGTCGAAGGCAACAGAGTTGGGCTCCGATGATTGACAGATCGGCACCCGATCGGGACTCTGACTGTTGCGAGACCCCATGGGAACGCTCCCAGAAGCGCCCGGCCTACAACGAGGGGAAGGAGATGCACCTCTGCGACGCTTCCGCGGAATTCCCGTCTCCCTGTCAGATGGGCGGGCGGGTGAGTCGCGAAGGGCTTTCGCCATGATCGAGCCACCGGTCGGCCGGTGTTGAGCGGCTCGTCGTGTCTCAGCTCGCAAGACCACGCCACCTTCATCACCGCCACGGTCGCTGCCACGGGCAAGACCGGTACGTCCGCCCCGTGCGCGATACGCCGACCTGACCACCCCCCACGGCCACTCCCCCACCACCTCGGTCAGCGTCACCGCCGCAGCATCGCCGATGGCTCTTCCCGGCACCCGACCGAGCGGCGCTCCGCCCCCCCCCACCAGGAGTCATCATGACCATGCAACGACGTGGCTTCCCGAGCCTGAGCACAGCCGGAGCCGCGAGCGCAGGCATGTCCTTGGCCGCCAACGCCCCCGTCGCCCAGGCGGTCTTCCCGGTCTGCGAGTTCATGCACGGCTTCAGCAGCAGCCCGCAGAAGTCCCTGGCGATCATCCGCCCCTGGCCGAGGAGGGGCTCATCGCCCCCGCCCCCCACTTCGCCAGCCTCAGCGGCCAACACGTCTACAACGGCAACCAGTCCAAGGACGTCTCCCATGTCCTGCGTGGACATGGCCCACCCAAGCCCGTCGGTCCGCGCGAAGATCCTGTTCATGCACGGCGACCGGGACGGAACGTGCCCCCTCTCCTCCGCCCGTCAGGCATATCGGGAACTGCCCGCCACCAAGGCGTTCCTCCCCTTCCGCGGCGCCGGCCCGCGGTGGAGTCCGTACGGCGACACCGCGGCCCGCGACCGCCTTCGCGCCGACGCCACCTCCAGCACAACCACCTGGGAATCCATCCTCAGCCGAGGAGCAACCACGCCCGGCCCTCATCCACAGCACGGGCGCTTCGCCGTTCCGGCCGCTTCCCGGACGCCTGCGAGGTAAGGCGATGTGACTGTGCACGTTCCCAGGCCTGGCCGCGGGAACATCACCGCCGAACATCCGGTGCGGCTCCGGCCGCTCGCACTCAGACAGACAGGTCCCCTTGGGGGCAGACACCCTCAAGGCTGGAGGAGAGGAACGCTCATGGTTACACCAGCAGGGAAGATCAGAGCCGTTTTCCTTGCCGTCCTGATGACGGTTGCCGCATCCGTGTACGGCGCGGCACATCAGGCATCGGCCGACACCGTGGCACAGTCGAGCGCTTCGCAGATCGTGGCCGACATGGGCGCGGGATGGAATCTGGGGAACCAACTCGAAGCCACCACCAACGGATACCCCAGCGAAACGGCATGGGGTCAGCCGGCCGTAACGCAAGCTCTCATCGACAAAGTGAGGGCGGCAGGGTTCAAGACGATCCGGATACCGGTCTCCTACCTGGGAAGCATAGGCCCCGGCCCGGATTACACGATCAATCCCTCCTGGCTGAACCGAATCCAAGAAGTCGTCAACTACGCCTACAACAGGGGCCTGCATGTGATGATCAACATGCACGGCGACGGATACAAGACCATCAACGGCTCCTGGCTGATCTGCGATTCACCCTCCCAAACGACGATCAAGGCCAAGTATCAGAAAGCTTGGCAGCAAATTGCGAACCGGTTCAAGAACTACGACCAGCGCCTGATCCTGGAGTCCATGAACGAGGAGTTTGACGGGCAGTACGGCAACCCGACCCAACCGTGCTACTCGAACATCAACAGCTACAACCAGATCTTCGTGGACACCGTGCGGAAAACCGGCGGAAACAACAGTTCAAGGTGGCTGCTCGTTCCCGGCTGGAACACGAACATCGATTACACAGCAGGGAACTACGGCTTCACGCTTCCGTCCGACCAGTATCGATCCCCTTCCATTCCCGCCAACGAGCGGCGCATCATGATCTCCGTTCACCACTACAGCCCGTGGGACTTCGCCGGAGAGGAAAGCGGCACCATCACGCAGTGGGGACGAGCGGCGACCAATCCATCGCGAACGTCGACCTGGGGACAGGAAGACTACCTGGACGCGCAGCTCAAGAAGATGTACGACACATTCGTCACGAAGGGGTATCCGGTAGTCGTCGGCGAGTACGGCGCGATCGACAAGTCGTCGTTCGATTCGTCGAACAACAGGTATCGCGCGGACTTCGCACGGGCCGTCACGGCCACCGCCAAGAAATACGGGGCGGCCACCGTCTACTGGGACAATGGCACAACCGAACGGTACGGGTTCGGACTCTTCAACCGGCGCTCCCTCACGGTGACCCAGCAGGGCATCATCAACGCCATCATGAGCGGCGTCGGCAGCCGTGCTGCCGGCCAGAGCCTTCCGTCCGGCGCATAGCAGGACCAGAGACTCGGCGACGGGTACCGGGCTGCGCTGCAGCCGCTTCGTCCTGTGAGCCATGAGTCCCACATCGCCGCTCGTGAGCAGCGATGTGTGCGGTGTGCCGGCGGCAATGCTGAGCCTCCTCGAGAACGCCGCCCCCTGTTCGACCAGAGCAGCCGTTCGCGAGGTCTGTTCGGTCACCGCCGGAGCGATCAGGGGGTGGGCCGCTCGCTCGGAAGGTGGTGCACACGCCCATGGCAGTGTCACGAAGACGGCTTCTGGCGCCGGGCGCCGGAGCGGCCGCCGGAGGGTTCGGACGGCCGGCTGCGGGCTGCGGCGCTCGCTCGGCGACTCGGATGAGATCACGCTGTGGACCTGGGACCGGTCGGTGAGCGACGAACTGGTCGCCCGGGCAGAGACGAAGGGCATTCCGTGACGTTCCTGGTCCAGCTCCTCGCCTCGCTGGCCGCCTTCGCCTTCGCCAAGTACGACTTTCCCGGGCGTAGGGTGCTGTTCTGGATCGTGCCGGCCACCTTCATGATTCCGATGCAACTGGCGCTGGTGCCGCAGTTCGTCACCCAGGCCTGGCTCGGCTGGGTCGGCTCGCTCAAGGCGCTGATCAACCCCGGTGCGGCCAACACGTTCGGGATCTTCTGGATGCGCCAGTACGCGCAGGGGGCGATCGCCGACGAGCTGATCCAGGCCTCGATGGCCGACGGGGCCGGGTTCTTCCGTCAGTGGTGGACGGTGGGGCTGCCGGTGCTTCGCCCGGGGCCGGCGTTCCTGGGGATCTTCACCTTCTTCCACATCTGGAACGACTGCCTGTGGCCGCTGATCGTGATGACCGACCCGGGCAAGGTGACGCTGCAGGTGGCCGTGCAGCAGCTGAACGGCGTCTACACCACCGGCCAGTCGACGGTCATCGCCGGAGCGCTCATGCCGGTGATCCCGCTGATCGGGGTCTTCCTGATCGGCTCGCGCCACTTCATCGCCGACCTGGCCGCCGGCGCCATGAAGGTCTGAAGAAGCACGCGCGTGGTCCCGCCCTTCGAAAAGCAGCTTCCGCACCTGCGCCGAGTTCTTCGCGCAGGCACGAGCCCTGCCACTGCTCGGGAAATCACCTGACTCGGGAGATGACGCTGTGAGAACCGCGAAGTTCGTCACCCCTGCCCTCCTGCTCTCGGTGGTCATGGCGAGTTCCGTCGCCATGGCCCCCGGCTCGGCGTCCGCGAGCGCCACGGCGGCCGGAAACACCTACTACGTCGCCCCGAACGGAAGCGACGGCGCAGCAGGTACGCAGGCCGCTCCGTGGGCATCGATCGCCCGAGCACAGACCGTCGCGAAGGCGGGCGACACTGTCTACTTCCGAGGCGGCACCTACGCCTACACCCATGCGAACAGCGCCTGTTCGAGCCAGACCGCCAAAGTCGACGCGATCACCCTGAACAAGAGCGGCAGCTCGGGCAACCCGATCCGGTACTGGGCCCAGCCGGGCGAGAAACCGGTCTTCGACTTCTCACGGATGACGGACAACTGCCGTATCAAGGGCTTCGACCTCACCGGCAGCTGGATCCACCTCAAAGGACTGGAAGTCAAGGGCGTTCCGCAGAACAACAACCGGAACGCCGAGTCCTGGGGCATCTGGATCTCCGGCAGCAACGGCGTCTTCGAGCAGATCAACACCCACCATCACATGGGCACCGGCCTGTTCATCAACGGCGGGGGCGGCAACCTCGTCCTCAACTCGGACTCGCACGACAACTACGACCTGCGCAGCAATGACGGGCCCGGCGAGAACGCCGACGGGTTCGGTTCGCATTACACGCCGGCCGGCCGCGCCGCGAACGTGTTCCGGGGTTGCCGCGCGTGGTGGAACGCCGACGACGGCTTCGACCTCATCTCCACCTACTCGCCTGTGATCATCGAGAACTCGTGGGCTTGGCGCAACGGGTACGTCCCGGGGACGACGACGCCCTCCGGTAACGGAGCCGGCTTCAAGTCGGGCGGTTACGGGGGCGACTACGAACCCGATGCGCCGAAGCACACCGTCCGTACCTCGGTGGCGTTCCTGAACAAGGCGGCCGGCTTCTACGCCAACCACCACCCGGTGGCCAACGACTTCTTCAACAACACCGGCTACGGAAACCACCCCAACTTCAACATGCGTGGCGTCGACTCGAGCGGCGCCGCCGTCGGCCAGGGCAACCTGCGCAACAACATCGCCTACACCGGAACGCCGACGTCGTACATGGCCGGCACGAACGCCGCGTACAACTCCTGGAACCTCGGCGTCCCACTGTCGGACTCCCAGTTCCGGAGTGTGTCGACGTCCGGCTGGGACGCGCCCCGCCAGGCCGACGGGAGCCTGCCCGTGCTGCCCCACCTCCGTCCCGCGGCGAACAGTGCCCTGATCGACAAGGGGACCGCCGTGGGACTGCCCTTCAGCGGAAGTGCGCCGGATCTCGGCGCCTTCGAGAACGATGGAAGGTGACATCGTGAAACAAAGATCGCGTGTCGTTTCGACGTACTGGAAGGTGGCCGCCGCCGCACTGTTGTCCGTGGCGTTAGCGGCACCGCTCTCGGCGGGCACCGCTGCGGCGGAGACACCTGCACCGAAGACACCGGCGACGAAGACATCGGCAACGGCGCTCCAGGACCAGGGTGCCGCCGCCGCACCGGTGGTGGATCGCGGCCTCAAGTACCTGGTGTCCGACTACCGGACACGCACGCCGTCGAAGTACACGGCTGACTCCTGGAAGCCCTTCGCCAAGGCGTTGACCGCCGCGGCCGGTGTCGCCGACGACACGTCGGCCACCACCTCGGAGGTCGCCACCGCCAAGACGGCGCTGATGACGTCCGCCGCCGACCTGGAGGCCGCCGACGAAGGCACGTTCCAGACCATCACGAACAACACCTTCTGGAACGACACCAGCGGCAACCCCATCTATTCGCAGGGCGGCGGGGTCTTCAAGTTCGGCGACACCTACTACTGGTACGGCGTGCACTACACCGGCGCCGAGCTCTACCGGGCCAACCCGACGAGGAAGTACGACGGGAACGTCAGCTTCGTCTCGATCCCCGTGTACTCGTCCAAGGACCTGGTGAACTGGAAGTTCGAGAACCGGGTCGCGACGCGCTCCACCGGCGTGGGCAGCGGCGCCAACCTGGGTGGTGCGGGCTGGGTCGGGCGGCTCGGCGTCTCGTACAACGAGAACACCGGCACGTACGTGCTCGCCGTGCAGATGTGGCACACGGGCAGGGGCGGGCACGGCGTTCTGCTGTTGCAGGGCGACTCACCCACCGACACCTTCGACTACGGCTACTTCCAGACCCAGATCACCAACTCGCCCACGACCGGAACCGGGGATCAGACCGTCTTCACCGACGACAACGGCAAGGACTACCTGATCTTCTCCAACCGCGAAGGACGGTCGCGCGGCTTCGTGGCCAAGTTCCGAGAGTCCGACTCGCTGCGGATCGAGCCAGGCGTGGAGATCCGCCGCGGCGCCGGTCGCGAGGGCAACGCCATGTTCAAGCTCGACGGCAAGTACTACCACGCGGCGTCGGACCTGCACGGCTGGAACACCTCGGTCAACTACGTCAATGAATCGACGAGCAGCAACGTTCAGGGCTCGTACAGCAGCGAGTACGTCCTTGCCGGCACCGAGATGGACTACAGCCACGTGACCCAGACCGGGTTCTTCGTGACGGTCAAGGGCACCAAGCAGAACACGGTGATCTACGCCGGCGACCGCTGGGCCGACTTCGCCTGGAACGGCATCGGGTACAACCAGTGGGTGCCGATAACCAAGACCGGCGCGAGGCCGCAGTTCCACTCGGTGAGCCAGTGGCAGTTCAACGCCACGACCGGAGAGTGGCGTCTGGGGCAGGCGAACAACTACATCCTCAACCCGGACATCCAGGCTGACCGCATCATCGTCTCCAGTGTGCGGGGATGGCGGAACCTCGGCGGTTCGGTGACCAACGTCAACGGTGGTGTGAACGGGTCTCGTTTCGCCCTCCAGGTGAGCAACGGCGGCGGCGTCGAGCAGCGGATCGAGTCGGTGCCCGCAGGCACCTACACCCTGTCCCTGCACGCCCGGGGCAGCGCCGGACAGGTCGTGATCACCGGCGCCAACGGCAGCCAACGCACCCTCGGCATCCCGTCGTCGAGCGGCTGGGCCAAGCGGGAGCTCACCGGCATCGCGCTGCCCGGTGGGGCCGCCACCGTCACCGTGCGGGCGTCGGGTTCGGGCGGCGTCACCGTCGACCAACTCTCGTTGGTCAAGACCTCTGCCGACGCGCCATCGGGACAGCGGTACGAGGCGGAGACCGCACCGGCGGTGTGCCAGGGCACGATCGACTCGGACCAAGCGGGCTTCTCCGGTAGCGGGTTCTGCAACGGCGGTGCCGCTGTGGGGGCCTTCGCGCAGTTCACGGTGACCCCGGCGACCGCCGGTACGGCGACGGTGGCGGTCCGGTTCGCCCATGGCTCCAGTAGCGGTACGAGGCCGGCGGACCTGATCGTCAACGGATCCACGGTGGGGACCGTTTCGTTCGAGTCCACCGGTGCGTGGACGACGTGGACGACCAAGACCGTGACCGTCCCGCTGAACGCCGGCAGCAACACCATCCGATGGGAACCGACCACGGCAGCCGGACTACCCAACGTCGACTACCTCGATGTCGGTGCCGCCACTGGCTGACATCCCATGCCCTGCCGGTCTCTTCGACCGGCAGAGCGTACAGGGTCACGTCCAGTGCCCTTGAGAACGACGGCCGACCGCGTGCGATACAGCACGTGGCGCAAGTACGTCACACCGTCAGGAGAAGGACATGAGCAGCAAGCGTCTGCCCCGCGTCATCGCGGGCACGACGACGTTGGTCACCATGGTGTCCGCGACGTTACTCATGGTGCCCGCGCCGGCCCATGCGGCCTTCGGGACCGCGGACATCAAGCCGATCGAAAGCAATATCGCTGCCAAGGACTGGGCCTCGGCGACAGCCGGCGACGGCTCGTCGAACGCCGGACTGGCCATCGACGGAGACCCGACGACGTCCTGGCAACCCGGTCGTACCAGCGCCCGGCAGTGGCTCACCGTCGATCTCGGTGGAACCTACGACAACCTGCGTAAGGTCAAGGTGATGTTCCCGGACCGTGGCGTGGCCCACCGGTACGTCGTCGAGGCCTCATCCGACGGTCGCCGGTGGAAGACCATCACCGACAGGTCCCACAACCGAGCCGTGTCGCGAGGCGAAGTGCACCTGTTCACCCGCCCGGCAACGCGCTTCGTCCGGCTGACCTTCACAGGTGGGCAGGGCCGTGCCCTGGCCGGTGTCAGCGAGCTCCAGGTCTTCAACTACCTTCGCGACGACCTCACCCTCGGCGCCGACCTGTCCTGGATGGACGACGTCCAGGACCAGCAATACTGGGTCGATCCCCTGGCCGGGGACCGGGGCGCCGGGCCACACCTGCTCGACGTGGCCAAGGACCGCGGCATGCAGCACACCCGGCTGCGGATATGGAACCAGCCGCGCAGCGAGAGCACCGGTCAACCGACGCCGATACCGCGCCAGGGTCCGGAGCGCTCGCTGGTCTCAGCGAAGTGGATCAAGCAGCGGGGCATGGGTCTGGGGATCGACTTCCACTACGCGGACTCATGGGCGGACCCGAGCAAGCAGCCAAAACCACGCGCCTGGGCCGAGCTGGAGTTCGCGGACCTGTCCCAGGCCGTGTACGACTTCACCGCCGGCTATCTGAAGCGGTTGATCCGGCAGGGCACCACGCCGGAGAAGGTGGCCGTCGGCAACGAGATCATCAACGGCTTCATGTACGGCAGCGAGGCGGCCCACATCGGCACGACGAATCCGCCGTACTTCGTCGACCAGGCCGATGTGTACCAGTCCAAGCCCGGCGGTGGCCTGCTGTGGAAGTACTGGCGGTCAACCGACCCGGTGGAGCAACAGCTCTACGACCAGGCATGGGACCGGTTCACCACCCTGGCCGCGGCCGGGATGAAGGCCGTCCGCGACGCGTCACCAAAATCCAAGGTCGAGATACATGTGATCGTCGACAAGGACAAGCTCGCCAAGACCATGGAGTTCTGGCACCAGTTCCTCACCCGGGTGAAGGCGAAGGGCCAGAACCCTGATGTGCTGGCCATCTCGTACTACCCGGAGTGGCACGGTACGCCCGAGGCGCTGGATCACAACCTGAACACCATGGCCACCACCCATCCCGGCTACGAGATCGACATCGCCGAAACCGCCTACCCCGCCTCGGGCGGTGAGGGCTCGCCTGTCCCCAACTCGCCCTTCCCGCGCACGATTCAGGGCCAGGCGGACGCGATCCGGAGGGTGTTTCAGGCCGCCAACGACGTGGTCGACAACCGAGGTTCAGGGGTGCTGGTGTGGGAGCCGGCCGGCTACCAGCCCATGTTCCGGGCCGTACCCGGACTGGCGAACACGTGGGAGCCGCACGCGTCCATCAACGTCTTCAACGCCAGCCGCGCCAAGCACATCCTCCAGGACACCGTCTACACCGCCACCGTGGTGGGGGCCGCCCCGAGGCTGCCCTCTTCCCTCCGCATGCTCACCACCGCCAACAACAGGATCACCAGTGTCCCGGTCCGCTGGCAGCCGTTGCCACCCGGCGCGACCGACAGGCCGGGTGAGGTGACAGTCACCGGGACGACCCGCACAGGACCGGTCACGGCGGTCATCGACGTCGTTACCGGACGCGGCGAACACGACTCGACCACCTCATAGCCTCCATCGCCTCCTGGTCGCGCCGGCGCTGCGGGTGGTGTTCCGCACTCCACCTGACACGCGGTCCGAGGCAATGACCGGGAACGCCAAACGCTCCACCCATCCCCCACCCAAGGAGCCATCGCATGACCATGCGACGACGGACATTCCTCAGTATGAGCGCGGCCGGAGCGACGGGCGTGGGCCTGTCCCTGCTCGGCGCAGGACAGGCACCGGCCGCCGCCGGGCCGCTGGACACGGCGCCGACCACGCCGTTCGCGGTCGGCGTGCGCCGGTACAACTGGACCCGCGGCAGCCGCCCGTGCACCACCTACGTCTACTACCCGGCCACCGGCACCGCCGGCGGCAACCCGGTGACGGACGCGCCGGTCGCGGGTGGGGTCTTCCCCGTGTACAACATGACCCACGGCTACGGAAGCAGCCCGCAGAACTCCCTGTTCATCATCCGGGCCCTGGCCTCGGCGGGCTTCATCGTCCCCGCCCCGCACTTCAACCACAACTTCAACGACGTCAACAACGGCAACACCTCCAAGGACGTCTCACAGATCCTCACCAACACCCTCGCGCTCAACGCCAGCGGACCGCTGGCCGGGCACATCAACACCGGCATCGGCGTCGGCGTCTCGGGCCACTCCCTGGGCGGCATGGTCACGCACGGTCTGCTGACCTCCTGGCCCGACAGCCGGATCATCTCCGCCAACCCCCAGTCCTGCGTGGACATGGGCAACCCGTCCAGTTCGGTCTCGGCCAAGGTCCTGTTCGTGCACGGCGACCGGGACTCGACCACGTCGTACTCCTCGGCCCGGCAGGCGTACTCGGAGATGACCTGGCCGAAGGCGTTCCTCACCTTCGTCGGCGGCAGCCACACCAGCTTCTGGAGCGACCAGCGCTTCCCGAGGACCGTCGTCGACTGGGCCCGCTGGACCATGTACGGCGACACCGCCGCGCGGGACCGTCTCCCGGCTGACGCGTCCGGGTCCAACACCAGGTGGGAGGCTCAGCTGGGCGAATCGCCCAGCGGCCCCGGTCCCTACAGCCTGGTGGCCCAGCACAGCGGCAAGGCCGCCGAGATCAACGGGGCCTCCACCACCGCCGGCGCCGGGCTCGTCCAGCGGACCACCAACAGTCGCCCCAACCAGCAGTTCGAGTTCGTCGCCGCCGGTGACGGCCACGTCCGCGTCAAGGCACTGCACAGCGGCCTGTTCCTCCAGCCCACGGGCACCGCGAACGGCGCGGACGTCGTCCAGCAGGCGGACACCGGCGCCACCGGCCAGCAGTGGCGCGTGGTCGACCACGGCGGTGGCGTGGTCAGCCTCGTCAACCGGCAGTCCGGCCTGGCGTTGGATGTCTGGGAGTACTCGACCGCCGACGGCGCACGCATCTCCCAGTACACCTACAACGGCAACCCCAACCAGCGCTTCACCCGCCGCCGCGTCTGACCAGGACCCGTCGGGGCACCGCTCGGGCGGTGCCCCGACATTCCTTCGCGCACCCATCGGAAAGACCCATCGGGTGATGCAGATGCATCAGTGACAGGCCTGCGCGGGCGTAGGAGTGCCGACGACGGCGACGACGTCACCGTGGCCGCTGCGACAAGCCCGGCCGTGTCGGCATGGCTCGCTCTCATCCGCCGCGCCTTCCTCGAGCCCCGGCGAAGAACGTGCTTGTCCTGGGCGCCGCCGGCTACGCGGGGGGGGGTGGCCTCCAGCTCGCCCGCCTGCCCGACGTGGGTATCCGTCACCGCGGGGGAGGGCAGGGCCGGAGCGCGGCGGCGTCTTCACCCTCGCAAGGCCAACCCGTCCTCAAGCCGGTCGACTGGAGATCGTGGGCCGCCCTGCCTCCACGGCCTCGGCGACCCGGGCCGTCGTCTCCCGCAGCCACATGTGCGCCGCGTCGTGCATGTGGACCGGATGCCACCACAAGGCCTGCTGGATCGGCACGGCGTCATAGGGCGGTTCCATGATGCGGACGTGTGCGAGTCCGTCCAGCTCGTCGGCGAGACGCCTCTGCAGGAGAGCAACCCGGCGGGTGCCCGCGACCAGGAGGGGCATCAGCTGGAAACTGTCGACGGAGACCGCCACGCGCGGCTCGATGCCGAGTGTGGCGATCTGGCGGGCGGCGGGGGCGTCGTAGGCTCGTTGGTACGTCACCCATGGCAGTCGGGCCAGGTCGTCGAGGCTGAGCTGCTCGCCGACCTCGGGGTTGTCGTCGGCGACGAGGAAGACCCAGCTGTCCCGGTAGAGCTCGACCGTGGGGAAGCCGCGAATGATGCCGTGGGGCAGCAGCAGCCCGTCGACGGTGCTGAGCAGCGACCCGGTACTGTCGATGATTTCGTTCGGTACCTGTTTGAACCTGAGCCGGATTCCCGGTGCCTCGGCTTGGATGGTGCGGGCGAGCTCGGCGCCGAAGACGGCAACCGCGTAGTCCGAGGCGATCAGCGTGAACTCGTGTTCCTCGCGGGAGGGGTCGAATTCGGCCTGACTGGCGAAGACGCGCTCCAGCAGGTCGCATGCGGTGGTGGTTCGGTCGAGGAGAGCCTGCCCGAGGGCGGTCAGTTCGTACCCTCCGCCCACCCGGGCGAGCAGGTCGTCGTCGAAGTGGCGGCGCAGCCGGGCCAGGGCCGCGCTCACTCCCCGGCGACCTCGTCCTCACCGGCAGCCCGGCCGGCAACGGCATCCACTGGGGCAGGCTGCTGCGCGACGGCGACGTGTTGGACGGCTCGGTCACCGGGCTCGGCGCCCAGCGCACCCGCTGTGTCGCGGAGGAGGACCGATGAGCGCCGACCGTATCGACCGTACCGATCCCGAGGCGGCGATCGCCGAGGCCGCCAAGGCGTACTCGAACTGGGGCCGCTGGGGCGAGGACGACGTGCTCGGCACGCTCAACTTCCTCGACGAGGCCAAGCGCCGCGAGGGCGCGGCCCTGATCCGCGACGGCGTCAGCTTCTCCTTGTCCCAGGCCTTCGACATGGACGGCCCGCAGAAAGGCTGGCGGCGGCGGACCAACCCGGTGCACACCATGCTCGCCACCGGCACCGACGCCGCTCTGGGCGGCCAGGGCTTTCCGCACGGTTTCGGTGGCGCCGACGACGTGATCGTCATGCCCCTGCAGTGCTCCACCCAATGGGACGGGCTCGGGCACATCTTCGATCACGGCAAGGCGTGGAACGGCCGCCCGGCGGAGAAGGTCGTCACGTCCGAAGGCGACCTGGTCACCGGCATCGAGCACATGGCTCCGCACGTCGCCGGGCGGGGCGTCCTCCTCGACGTGGGCCTGGTCATCGGCCAGGACGGCGAACTGCCCGACGGCTTCGCCGTCACCGAGGAGCACCTGACCGCAACCGCCGAGGCGCACGGCGTGACCGTCGGTCGTGGCGACCTGGTCCTCGTGCGCACCGGGCGGCTGGCCCGCGCCCGTCACGAAGGCTGGGGCGACTACGCGGGCGGGCCGGCGCCGGGACTGAGCTTCAGCACGGCCGGCTGGCTGCACCGGAGCGAGATCGCCGGGATCGCCACCGACACCTGGGGCTTCGAGGTGCGGCCCAACGAGTTCGACCACGCCTTCCAGCCGCTGCACCAGGTCGCCATCCCTCACATCGGTCTGCTCATCGGTGAGATGTGGGACCTCGACGCCCTCGCCACGCATTGCGCCGCCGACGGCCGGTACGAGTTCTGGCTCACCGCCGCGCCACTGCCCATCACCGGTTCCGTCGGCTCACCGGTGAATCCCATCGCCGTCAAGTAACGCCCTGGACTGCCGGGCGGGCCGCACCCGGACGGCAACGCCACCCTCGCCCGCCCGGCCCGCAACGCCCCCTCTGCCGCTAGAAGTCGCACGGCACCATCTCAGGGAGAACCCATGAACGATCCCCGCCCCCGCACCGTCCTCGTCATAGGCGGCGGCGCGTCCGGCAACGCCGTGACCGTGCTGCTGCGGCGGGCGGGCATCACCGTGGAACTGATCGAGGCCAAGCCCGACTGGAACGTGCTCGGCTCCGGCATCACCCTCCAGGGCAACGCGCTGCGCGTGCTGCGCGAAGTCGGCGTATGGGACAAGGTCCGGGAGAGCGGCTACGCCGTCGACGCCGTCGGCCTGGCCGCGCCCGACGGGACCGTGTTCCACGTCCAGCAGGACATCCGCACAGGTGGGGACGACCTGCCCCCGATCTTCGGCATGCAGCGCCCCCGGCTCCAGGAGATTCTGTGTGAGGCCGTTCTGGAGAGCGGCGCGGCGGTGCGCCTGGGTACCACCGCCGAGGAACTGGTCCAGGACGCGTCCGGCGTCACCGCCCGGTTCAGCGACGGCACCGAGGGCCGCTACGACCTCGTCATCGCCGCCGACGGCGTCGGCTCCCGCACGCGCGCGATGATCGGCATCAGTGACAAACCCGAACCGACCGGCATGGCCATCTGGCGCGTCCCCGTGCCCCGCCCCGAAAGCGTGGAGCGCATGGGCCTGTCCTACGGCGGACCGTGCTACATCGCCGGCTACTGCCCCACCAGCAAGAACACCATCTACGCCTACCTCGTCGAGGCCAACCGCGACCGCGCCTCCATCGACCCGGCCTCGTACGCGGACGAGATGCGGCGGCTCGCAGCGCCCTATGGGGATCCATGGCCGGAGATCGCCGCGAGCATCACCGACCCCGCCAAGGTCAACTACACCTGGTTCGACCGGCTGCTCGTCGAGGGATCCTGGCACCGCGGCAGGGTCGTCCTGATCGGTGACGCGGCCCATGTCTGTCCCCCCACGCTCGCCCAGGGCGCGGCCATGTCGCTGGAGGACGCCTCCGTGCTGGCCGAGATGCTGAGCGAGGAGCAGGACTGGAGTTCCCTCGACGCCCTGCTGACCGGCTTCTACCAACGCCGGATCGACCGTGTCCGCATGGTGGTCGAAGCGTCCGTGCAACTCGGTCAGTGGCAGCTGGACGGCGTCCGTGACGCCGACGCACCCGGTCTGATGGGCCGCACGATGTCCGTCCTGAAGGAGACCCCGTGAACGCCGTGAACCCCGTGGGTTCCCAGGACAGCGCACCCTCGATCGACGTCCACGCGCACGTCCTGCTCCCCCAGGTCGAGGACGCCGTCGCCGGACACCCCGGGCTGGCCGCGGCCCGCGATCTCGACGCCCGCCGCAACGGCCCCGAGGCCATCGCCGTCAGCGGCCCGATGTTCCGGGACCGCTTCCCGAGGCTGACCGACGTCAAGGCCCGGCTCGCCGCGATGGACGCCTCCGGGATCGACGTCCAGCTGGTCTCGCCGTCTCCGTCGCACTACCACTACTGGGCCGACGAGGACCTGGCCCGTACGGTGTGGGAACTGGCCGGCGAGGGCACCGCCGCGCACGTCGCCCAGGCCCCGCAGCGGCTGCACGGCCTCGGCCTCGTCCCGCTCCAGCACCCGGGCCTGGCCGTCGAAGCCCTCGATCACGCCCTCGGCCTGGGCCTGCGCGGTGTCGAGATATCGAGCCACGCGCCGGGACGCGAACTGTCGGACCCCGCCTACGAGCCGTTCTGGGCACGGGCCGAGGAAACCGGCGCGACCCTCTTCCTGCATCCCTTCGGCTGTACGCTCGACGAGCGCCTCAACCGGTGGTACCTGTCCAACACCGTCGGCCAGCCGACCGAGAACGCCGTCGCGCTGTCCCATCTGATCTTCTCCGGAGTCCTCGACCGGCACCCGGGGTTGCGCATCGTCGCCGCCCACGGCGGCGGCTATCTGCCCACCCACATCGGCCGCTCCGACCACGCCTGGCGCGCCCGCACCGACACCCGCGGCTGCGCGCACCCGCCCAGCAGCTACCTCAAGCGGCTGTACTTCGACTCCCTTGTCCACGACCCGTACGTCCTGCGCGAGCTGATCCGGGTGGCCGGCCCCGATCGGGTGCTGCTCGGCTCCGACTTCCCCTTCGACATGGGCACCGACGACCCGCTCGGCGCGCTGCGCGACGTCACGGATCTGCCCGCCCCCCACTTCCACGCCGTACGCGGCGGCAACGCGGCAGCGCTGCTGCGTCTCACCTGAGGAGCCCGACATGACCAACCGTCTGCTCACCCACCTGCGACACGTCGACCTGGCCGTGCCGGACTACGACAAGCAGCTCGACTTCTATGCCGGCGTCTGGGGCCTGACCAAGGTGGCCGAGGACTCCGGCATCTCCTTCCTGGCCGCCGAGGGCTCCCCCGAGCAGTACGTCGTCCGGCTGCGCAAGGCCGAGGAGAAGCGCCTCGACCTCATCTCCTACGGCGCGGCGAACCCCGCCGACGTGGACACGCTCGCCGAGCAACTCCTCGCCGGTGGAGTGCGGTTGATCTCCCAGCCGGGCAAGGTCGACACCCCCGGCGGCGGCTACGGCTTCCGCTTCTTCGACATCGACGGCCGCACCAACGAGGTCTCGGCCGACGTCGAGGCGCGCCGGCACCGTCGTATCGAGGAGAAGGAGTCCATCCCGGTCCGTCTCTCGCACGTCGTCCTGAACTCCCCCGATATCAACGCCACCCGCGCCTGGTACGAGCAGCACCTCGACTTCCGGCTGTCCGACACGATGGCCTTGCCGCACATGGGCGAGGTCATGCACTTCATGCGGATCAGCAACCAGCACCACTCCATGGCCATCGCCGGCGGTCCGCACACCTCCCTGCAGCACCTCTCCTTCGAGATGCGCGGCATCGACGAGTACATGCGCGGCTCCGGCCGCGTGATGCGCTCCGGCGCCCGCAAGATCTGGGGCCCCGGGCGGCACATGGCGGGCGACAACACCTTCATGTACTTCCTCGACCCGCACGGCAACACCGTGGAGTACACCACCGAGCTCGAAAAGCTGGACGAGGACACCTGGCACCCGCACATCTACGACCTGACGAAGCCCGAGAACGCCGACCAGTGGGGCACGTCCAACCCGATGAACGAGATGGTCGCCAAGGAGATGCTCAACGACGTCGACCGCGGCGTCTTCGTCGCTCCGCCGGTCTGACCCCTTGATCCCGGGGGCTCGGCGTACTCCCCCGCCTGCCATGCCGCCGGGCCCCCGGCCTGTGTCAACCCGCCCAGCGCCCTGGGAATGCCCTGCGTTTCGCCACGTACGAACAGCCCGGCCGCAGCCGTTTCGCCACCGTCGAGGACGACGGCTTCCTCTCCCCCTGCCCCGGCCGAGCCTCGCTTCTCGATCTGATCCAGGCCGGTCCCGATGCTCTGGTCGGAGCAGGGCTTCTCCCGAGGACGGCGCCTTGCCCATCGGCTGACGGCGCGCTCGGCAGGCCGGAAGACCCGTCACGAGGGCGTCGACCGGGCTGCGGAGCAGCTGGGGGCCGGACATCCGACGCTCACCACGCGATCAGCCGGCACGGTCATCGAGGGGGTGTGCTTGCCCGCAGGACGACGTTCGTGTCGACCGGTACGATCCGCGAGGAGTCATCGTCGGAGAGCGCGAGCTCCATCGCGAGGAGCCCGACCTGCTGCAGAGGAACGGTCACGGACGTCAGCTCCGGGACGACGTCCACCGCCGGGCCGATGTCGTCGAAGCCGGCGACGGCGATGTCCCGGCCAGGGACAAGCCCGGCGTCGCGGAATGCGGTCATCACTCCGATCGCCATGACGTCGCTGACGGCGAAGACGAGTTCCGTGCCGTCCAGTCCCCGCCGGACGAGCTCCCGGGCCGCCGCACAACCCCCTCGGCGGCTGAACTCGGCTTCCACCACCAACCGTTCGTCGACGCCGATGCCGAACTCGCGCAGGCCCTCCACGAAACCGCTGCACCGGTCACGGGACGTCCTGAGTGCGGATCCTGCGCGGACCAGCGCGAACCGCCGGTAGCCGAGCCCTACCAGCGCGCGGGCAAGCTGCCGCGCTCCACCGTAGTTGTCGATGCTGACGGTGTGGAACGGCAGGTCGTGCTGGCTGATCAGGACCACGCTGCCGCCCGCTTCCCGGTAGGCGTGGAGCTCCTCGACGAGGGCGTCGCGGGCATCGGCGCCGTCGACGCGGCTGCCGGTCATGATGATGACGCGGGGGCGCATGCCGCGCAGCGTCCCGACGATCTGGAGTTCCCGCTCCGGGGAGCGGTCCGCAACCGCCATGGTCACGATGAGTCCGGCGGCTTCGGCTGCCTGCGTCACACCTGCCGCGATGGAGGAGAAGTACGGGTCGTCGACACCGCTGACGACCAGCGCGGCGATGTTCGTCGAACCCCGCGCGATCGCCTGGGCGGACAGGTGCGGTGCGTAGTCCAGTTCCGCGGCCGCGGTGAGCACACGGTCGACGTTCTCCTGCCGGACGTTGCGGACGCTGCCGTTGAGCACCCGCGACGCCGTCGCCTGTGAGACGCCCGCCGTCCGCGCCACATCATGCAGGGTCACCTGGCGCCCCTCGGATACGGCCTCCCCTCGACGCCGTACAGGCGCTGCCGCTCCATCTTCCATGCCGCACATTGTGCACCGAGCCGCCCAGGGCCTGGAAGCCGCGGAATCATCACCGAGGGTCACTCCGTAGGCCATGTGTTTACCGCACCGCACATGCCTTGTGGAATCCACCGGGCCGACGCGACCACCTTCGAGCCGGGGCGACCGTATCCCGAGTCGGTCCCCGGCACTGACGTCCACACCTCGGCGACCTGACCGGGGATATCCTCGGGTAGCGTCGGCGGCGGCTCGTTTTCGTGGTGCGGGAGGGACGGCACGATGCCCCATTCAGCGAGGCCGACCGTCACGCTGCGCGACGTGGCGGCGGCCGCCGGTGTGTCGGTCCCGACCGCGTCACGCGTGCTGGGCGGCAGTTCCCGGACGGTCGCGGAGGAATACCGGCAGCGGGTCCTCTCCGCCGCGGCCGCGTTGCGCTACACCGCGGACGCCTCGGCCCGGGCGATGCGGCGCGCGAACGACACGATCGCGGTCGTCGGCGACGATCTCACGACCCCGTCGATGGGAATGGTCGCCGCGGCGATGGAACGGCGGGCACGCGACGCCGGGGCGTTCGTGACCGTCTCGTCGACCCACGGCACGGCCGAGCGGCAGCTCGAAACCGTCCGGGTGCAGCGTGCTCTGCGGCCGCGTGCGCTCATTCTGACCTCGAGCCGCCTCGATACGAACGCCCTCGACGGGCGCCTGCTCGACGAGTTGCTCGGCTACGAACGCGAGGGCGGCCGGGTAGTGATCGTCGGCGACACCGACATGCCGTTCGACTCCATCAGCTTCGACAATCACGGCCCCGCGAAGGAACTGGCCACCTACGTCGCCGGGGCGGGGCACCGGTACGTGACGATCCTGGCCGGCGCGCGTGGGCAGGGGAACGTCTCCGCCCGTACCGCGGGCTTCATGGCCGGGCTCCGCGACGGCGGCGTCGAGGCGCGACACATCCGGATCTCGCACTGCGAGGTGAGCCGTCAAGGGGGGGTCGACGCGGCGCGGCGTCTGGTCGCCGAGGGGCTGGAGCCGTCCCACGCGGTTCTCGCCGCCAACGACACCATCGCCATCGGCGCGATGTCCGCCTTCCGGACTGCCGGGGTGGCGGTGCCGGACGACGTCTCGGTGACCGGCTTCGACGACATCGAGCTCGCGACCGACGTGACACCGCGACTGACGACCGTGTCGTTGCCGCTGGCGCAGGCAGGTGCCGAGGCGGTCCGCCTCGCGGTCGCGGAACGTGCGGAAGCGGAGCATTTGGTGATGCGCGGGCAGGTCGTGGTGCGTGACAGCACGGCGATCCGCGTCGTCTGAACCGCCCCTGAGCCGAGCACTCCCGCCGACGCGCACAACGCCCTCGGGCCACCAGAACCTGCCACCTCAAAGCCGCATATGTGCCCGCTGACCGACGCTTGACGCCTTCGATCGCGGGCAGCTGCGCGGAATGCGATTTCCCGCTGAGAACAGACTCCCCCGCCGGCTGGACCCGCCTCTGCGATCCACGCGACGGCGCCGCACCGAGCCTCAGTGCAAGCCACACACCCGCACTCCCTCCCGGGAGGATCTCCCGCACGTCACAGGGCTGCCTGACAGGCACCTCAGACAGTTGACGGCCCGACCGCCCTGCTCATGGGACGCACCCTGCCGACCGGCCGAGCACTGTCGCCCGCGTGTGCCGCCACCGACACGGCGAGCCTTGAAGCGAAGGACCCCTGCATCACGTCGACGCGTTCATCTGCTCGAAACCTTGACGCACTCGACCGCCGCTGGGCACACTGCGCGGAATACGTTTTCCCCCATGTCAGGCCGGACGCGCACCCGTGTCCTCGGGCACCCCGTCGGTGCGTCCCCCGCACGGCCCCCGACTGCCCGCGCCCCGAGCCGTCACGCGTCGTCTCGACCGGACGCGTCACGACAGGAGCCAGTCCCTCACCACCACTGACGACAAGAAGAGGACCATGACCGGCAACCGAAGACTTGTGTCACAAGCGGCAGCCGCCGCACTGTGCGCGCTGGCAGTCGTGCTCGCGTCGATCGTACTCATTCCCGCGCAGCGGGCCTTCGCCGCAGGCACCACGTACTACGTGAGC
Organism: Streptomyces sp. NPDC012466; assembly: GCF_042955215.1. NCBI lineage: Bacteria > Bacillati > Actinomycetota > Actinomycetes > Kitasatosporales > Streptomycetaceae > Streptomyces > Streptomyces sp. NPDC012466. The sequence continues at coordinate 188,930 of NZ_JBIBEQ010000005.1, forward strand.
GCGACCGGCAACGACAGCAACGCCGGAACCAGCACCAGCGCGCCCTGGCGCTCGCTGAGCAAGGTGAACTCGAAGACGTTCCAGCCGGGCGACAGCATTCTCTTCGAGTCCGGTGACAGCTGGACCGGACAGCTGTGGCCGAAGGGATCCGGCATCGATGGTGCCCCGATCGCCATCGACAGCTACGGAACGGGCGCCAAGCCGAAGATCGCAGGCCAGGGCACCGTCGCCGACGCGGTGCGGCTGAACAACCAGCAGTACTGGGAGATCCGCAACCTCGACGTGTCGAACGCGGTACCCACGGGGACGACCGACGGTTCGCAACTCGGCGACTTCCGCGGCATCGGCGTGCACGGTGACAACGGCCAGACCCTGCACCACTTCGTGATCGACTCGGTCGACGTGCACGACGTCACCGGCGAGGTCAAGTGGGTCGGCGGCAGCACCGCCGACAACAAGCCGGGCATCACCTTCCAGCAGGGCTGGGACCGCTCGAAGGACACCGGCGGCATCGCCTTCCTCACCGGCGTCCAGGACATCACCGCGCCCGGCGCCCCCACGATCCTCGACGGCATCACGGTGGAGAACTCCACCATCAAGAACACCTCGTTCAGCGGGATCGTCACGAAGCAGTACGCCGGGGACGCGCCCGGTGCCGTCTTCACCGGCTGGGGCAAGCGCGCCACGGCCACCGACCCCGCCTTCACTCCGTACACCGACGTCACCTTCCGCGGCAACTACATCACGCAGGCGAACACCCCCTACGGCTGCAACGGCATCTACCTCACCGGCGTCCGGGGCGGACTCGTCGAAGGCAACGTGATCGACCGGGTCGGCGTCTCCGGCGTCGAGACCAACATGGCCGACAGCGTCACCGTCCAGCACAACGAGATCATGGGCACCCACCTCTCGTCGGGTGGTGCCGACCAGAATGCCCTGGACCCCGACATCGGCACCACCAACCAGCTGTTCCAGTACAACTACCTCCACGACAACGGCGACGGCATTCTGCTCTGCGGGTGCAACTCCAACGTCAAGTTCGGCAGCGTGGTGCTCCGCTACAACGTCATCACCGGCAGCACGCGGTGGAACCTCCACATGTCGCAGACGACGGGCACGGTGGCGAACGTCTACAACAACACCTTCGCCAACACCAATTCGACGTCCATGGTGACCGGAGGCGTCTCCGGCAAGGTGACGCTGACCGACAACCTGTTCGTCTCCAGCCAGTCCGCGCCCGAGTTCAAGCAGCAGTCGACCATCATCTACAACAACAACGGGTACTCGTCCAACATGACGACCGTGCCCACGTCCGACGCGGCGCGCAAGATCGGCGCTCCGATGTTCGTCAATCCCTCCGTCACGGGGCCCTACGGCGACGAGAACGGCACGCGACTCGGCACGGCGGCGAACTTCGCGCTCCAGTCAGGATCGGTGTTCGTCGACGCCGGTGCCACGGTCACCGGCAACGGCGGCCTCGACTACGCAGGTGCTCTTGTGCCGATCGGGAACGGCCCGGAGATCGGTGCCTTCGAACGCGGCGCGCCCAACATCGCGTTCACGGACACGTTCGACGGCCGGGCGACCGGCACGCTCGCCGACGGGACGAACGGATGGCGGGTCATCTCGACCAACAACGACATCTCCGTGGTGGAGACGCCGTCCGCCACCGACAAGAGCGTCCGGCTGACCCGCACCGTCGAAGGCGGCGGCACCGACGGAACCAACCTCGCCCGGCTGTTCAGCACCCCGATGCAGGGCGTGGTGACCATCGACACGCAGGTGATGCGCAACGACACCCAGGCCGGCTGGTTCGGGCTGCCCTACGTGTACAACGCCAGCGGTGCCCCAGCCGTCAGCGTCGCCTTCGCCCGCGGCCAGATCCACGCGTACAAGGGAACCACGGACACCGTGATCGGTACGTACACCAACGGCAAGTGGTACCGGGTCACGCTCACCGTGGACACCGTGAACCAGCGCTTCGACCTGGACATCGACGGCCACCGCGTGCTGACCGATGCCGCGTTCCGCACCTCGATGCCGGGAATCGCGAAGGTCGCGTGGTACTCGAACGGGGGCGAGCGCGGGGCGGTGCACGTGGACGACGTCCGGATCTCGCGCGGTACCGGATTCGGCCAGTGAAAAAGTGAGAAATCATCTCTGCCGGGCCGATATCGGCCCGGCAGAGATGCAATTTCCGTCCTGATCAACAGGACGATATCTGTTCCAGTCCGGCGGTGACCACCGGCACATAGAATGTGGTGATACCCGCCATGTTGGGGTGCGTTCCAGACCCCTCCGTACCTGGCAATCCGTCGACCAGGTCATCGAATGTATATGTGGCCCGGTGGACGTCATCGCGTGTGTCGAACGGGGTGTCCCCGAAGACGTCGGCGATGGCGACATTCCCATTCCGGCAGACCCGCAAGGTTTCCTCGCGGAGTGCCACCTGGGTGCCCCAGTCCCTCGAACCGAGCTTGTGGGCGGACACGTACACAAGGTGGGCGGCAGGCCACCTGCGCTTCATCGTGCGCAGCGTCTTCTCGAGTTCGGCCGAGTAAGTCCCCACGTCATAGCGGCCGTTGAAGACCGACTCGGCGTCGTTGGTGCCGCCGTCGAAGAGGATGAAGTCCGGCGCGGCTGCCGTGGCCTGCTCGACCTGCGCAAGGATCTGCCCGCCGGAAGCATGCGGGTCGGCGCCGATGGTCGCGCCGTTCCGGGCGAATTTCGAAAGGGTCATTCCAGCACGCTCGGCAACGACGTCCACAAAACTGCGCGGATACACGTGACCATACACGATACTGTCACCGAAGGCGTAGACACTCCGGCCCGCCAACCCCGTTCCCACATCAATCTCCTCATCACTCGACTCTTCAGCAGTCCGATTTTAATCAGGGCATTGACCCGTTGGTCCAGGGGCGCGTAAATTGCATTGTAGAAAGCGCTTACTATCACGAATACGGAGTTCTGACACCATGACCACAACCCATGCCGGCCTGCCTGGAGGCGTCGCCATCTCGCATCTGTCGGTGTACGACTGGCCTGCCGCCGACGGGGCGTGCGGCGGCACCCCTCACATGCACCTGGCCTGTTCGGAGGCTTACGTCGTCACCGGCGGACGTGGGGCCGTGCAGACGCTGACCGCATCCGGGTACGAGGTCACTCCGCTCCAGGCCGGTACGGTCGTCTGGTTCACGCCCGGCACCATCCACCGGCTGGTCAACGAGGGTGATCTGCGGATCACCGTGCTGATGCAGAACAGCGGTCTGCCGGAGGCGGGGGACGCGGTCCTCACGCTGCCACCGGAGTACCTGACCGATCCGGAGACGTACGCACGTGCCTCCGCCATCCCCGTCGACGCGCCCAGGGAGGAGCAGGAGCGCGTCGCCCGGGCCCGGCGGGACCTCGCCCTGGAGGGTTACCGGGCGCTGCGCGCGGCCGAGGGGCCACAGGCCCTGGCCGCGTTCCACCGGGCCGCCACCGAGCTGGTACAGCCGCGCATCGCCGAGTGGCGCGAGCGGTGGCGACAGGGCGCCGAGGCTTCCGCCGCAGCAACTGGGACGCAGCTCGACTGGCTGGAGCGGGCGGAGGCCCCGCACCTCGCGGATGCTGCCGTGAGGGTCGAACAGCCCGTTGCCCGTGGGAAGTTCGGGATGTGCGGTCGGCTTGACGTATACGAGAACTGACGGTGATGTGCACCTGAGGCCGCGCGGCGTTCACGGCCGATTCGGCCCGCATCGCAACGCCGGACCGGACGGGTGGTGCGGACAGAGCGGACGGACCTGGTCCGCCTGCCCCGCGCCCACTCCGGCCATGGAACCCCCTCGGTCACCGCTTGCGGCCGGCACGACCTGTCGCAGGCGGCTCGGCCGTCGACTCACGCCAGATGATCCGGAACAGGGAACCCTCGGCCGTCTCGGGTGCGCTGTCCCGCAGACCGGCGATCAGCTTGGCCATGGCCGTGCTGCCGAGCTGTTCGAGCTCCACGTCGACGGTGGTCAGGGACGGAGTCATGAACTGCCCGACCCCCGCGTTGTCCCAACCGGTCACGCTGAGGTCGCCCGGCACGTCCCAGCCGCGCTCCCGGGCACCCCGGACGACGCCGGCGGCGACGAGGTCGTTGGCCGCGATCACCGCGGTCGGCCGCGCATGGCTCGGGAGCGACCGTATCGCCTCGATGCCGGACTCCCCTGACCAGTCCCCGTCGAAGACCCCGACGGACTCGACCCCGAGGCGTTCGACGCTGTCCAGATAGCTCTGCTTGCGCGCCCTCGCGGAAGCGAACTGCGCGTCGCCCGCAACATGAAGGAACCGGGAGTGACCGAGCGCCGCCAAGTGCTCGATCATCTGCACCACGGGCGTGGCGTCGGCCAACTGCCCGATGCCACGCATCTCGTCGTCGAAGTCGGCCGAGATCACCACGGTCGTCCTCTGGTGCAGTTTGCTCTCCACCGCGGGAAGCACGGGGGCGAGGGAGAGAATGCCCTCGAACTGTCCCGAATCTGCGAGCTCCAGCAGTCGTTCGCTCCTCGCGCGTACGCCTCCCCCGGCGCTCACGACGTCCACGAAGAACCCTCCGGCCTGCGCCGTCGCGCTGGCACCCGCCAGCATGCGAGACGGGTTGAAGGCCATGGCGGGCATGAGTATCGCCAGCCGGCCGGTCTTGCGCGTGCGCATCGACCGCGCCACCAGGTTGGGACGGTAGTCCAGTTCGCGGATCGCGCCCTCCACCCGCTCCACGGTCGCGGGCTTCAGCCCGCTGTTGAATCGCAGGTACCGCGACACCGTTTGGGGCGACACACCGGCGAGCCGCGCCACATCGGTGATCGTCGGCCGTCGTCGCGCCGTGTCAGCGCCGTCCATCCGCTTCTCCCACCCATCCGCCAACGTTCCGGAAATCAGAGAGTACACACTCTTGACGGAAAAAGTGAACGTTCACTATGGTCCTCGCAACCCGAAGAGTGAACGATCACTTTTTTGGTCACACGGGGCCCGGGACGGGCCCGCACCAGTGTGTTTCGATGCCGCCGCTCAAGGGAGCAGTGCCGTGAGCTCCATCAACGAACTACGCCGGCTGCGCGGGTCCCAACGGGGCGCGCGCCAGCAGAACAAGGCGGCGTTCTTCTTCCTACTGCCATGGTTCATCGGGCTCTTCGGGATCACTCTCGGTCCGATGCTGGCCTCGCTGTACCTCAGCTTCACCAAGTACAACCTGCTGCAACCGCCGCAGTTCAGCGGACTCGACAACTGGACGCGCATGCTCTCCGACGAGCGCCTTCACAAGTCGCTCCAGGTGACGTTCAGCTATGTGCTGGTCTCCGTCCCGTTGCAACTGGCGATGGCACTGGGGCTCGCCCTGCTGCTGGACAGGGGAGTGCGTGGCCTCGCCTTCTACCGCTCCGTCTTCTACCTGCCGTCACTGATCGGCGGCAGCGTGGCGATCGCGGTGCTGTGGCGCGCGATGTTCGGGACCAACGGCCTGGTCAACGAGGCCCTGGCCCTCGTCGGCATCCAGGGGCAGGGCTGGATCTCGGAGCCGGGAACGGCGCTGTCGACCCTCGTCGTCCTGAACGTCTGGACCTTCGGCTCGCCCATGGTGATCTTCCTCGCCGGGCTGCGGCAGATTCCGGCCTCCCTCTACGAGGCGGCCTCCGTCGACGGCGCGAAGCACTGGCGCCAGTTCCGCAGCATCACCATTCCGCTGCTGACACCCATCATCTTCTTCAACCTGGTGCTGCAGATCATCCACGCCTTCCAGACCTTCACCCAGGCCTTCGTGGTCTCCGGCGGTACCGGAGGGCCCGCCGACTCCACCCTCTTCTTCTCGCTGTACCTGTACCAGCGCGGGTTCGGCCACTTCGACATGGGTTACGCATCCGCGCTCGCGTGGGTCCTGCTCCTCATCGTCGCGGCCTTCACCGCCGTCAACTTCTGGGCCTCAAAGTACTGGGTGTTCTACGATGACTGACCGCACCGCAGCCGTACCCCGCACGCTGCCCGCCCACCACCGTCCCCACGCGACGCGCCGGATCAGGCGTGCGGTGCGCGCCCCTCTCAAGCACTGCCTGCTGGCTCTCTGTGCCCTGACGATGCTGTACCCCGTCCTGTGGATGGTGGCCAGTTCGCTGCGGCCCAACAACCAGATCTTCCGCAGCGCGGGACTCGCGGTGACGCACCCGCGCCTCGAGAACTACAGCAACGGCTGGAACGCCTTCTCCCAGCCGTTCAGCCACTACATGATCAACTCGGCGATCGTGGTGACCGGTGCGATCCTCGGCAATCTCCTCGCCTGCTCCCTGGCCGCGTACGCGTTCGCCAGGCTGGAATTCCGGGCGAAGCGCGTGTTGTTCGCGACCATGCTCGTCACCATCATGCTGCCGATCCACGTGATCATCGTGCCCCAGTACGTCCTGTACTCGGAGCTCGGCTGGGTCAACACGTTCCTGCCCCTGATCGTGCCGAAGTTCCTGGCGACCGACGCCTTCTTCATCTTCCTCATGGTGCAGTTCATCCGTGGCATCCCGCGCGAGATCGACGAGGCCGCACGGATCGACGGCGCCGGGCACGCGCGGATCTTCTTCCACGTCATCCTGCCGCTGATGGTCCCGGCCCTGGCGACCACCGCGATCTTCACCTTCATCTGGACCTGGAACGACTTCTACACCCAGCTGATCTATCTGACGGACCCGGACATGTACACCACGCCCCTCGCACTGCGCACGTTCGTCGACCAGCAGACCGCGACGGACTGGGGCTCGGTGTTCGCCATGAGCGTCGTGTCGCTCGTTCCCGTCTTCCTCGTCTTCCTCGCCGGACAGCGCTTCCTGCTGCGCGGCATCGCGACCACCGGCGGCAAGTAACCGCGGGGGCCACTGCCGGACATGCGGAGGCGCCCGAGCCATGGCTGCTCGGGAGCACCGCAGACATCAACCCGACCCTCCCATCAGAGTCAGGACAAGCCCATGAACCCCAGCCCCTTCAGACGAGTCGCGGTCGGAGCGATCGCCTCACTCTCGCTCGTACTGACCGCCTGCTCCGGCGGCAGCACCGAATCCGCATCCGAACTCAGCGACAAGCCGGTCACCATCCGCGCCACCTGGTGGGGAGCGGACGCCCGTGCCCAGCTCACCGACGAGGTCATCAAGGCGTTCGAGAAGAAGTACCCCAACATCACGGTCAAGGGCCAGTACAAGGACTGGAACGGCTACTGGGACGCGCTCGCCACGACGACCGCGGCCAAGGACTCTCCCGACGTCGTCCAGATGGACGAGCTGTACCTCGCGTCGTACGCCGACCGCGGAGCGCTCTACGACCTCGGCAAGGCCAAGAAGCTCCTCAGCACGTCACAGTTCGACGACCAGGCCCTGGCCACCGGCCAGGTCGACGGGACGCAGTACGCGCTTCCCGTCGGCGTCGGCGTCATGTCCGTCCTCGTGAACACCGACCTGTTCAAGAAGTACGGCGTGAAGGTTCCCGACGACAAGACATGGACGTGGGACGACTACGCCAAGATCGGGAAGGAACTCACCGACAAGAGTGGCGGCAAGATCCATGGTGCCGCCGGCGCGCCCGGCTTCTCCGCCGGCGACGTCAAGTACTGGGCGCGTCAGCACGGTGAAAACCTCTTCGACAAGGACGGCAACGTCTCGTTGAAGCCCGAGACGCTCGCCGGGATGTGGAAGTACGGTCTGGACCTGACCTCCTCGGGGGCCAGCGTCAAGGCGTCGACGATGGTCGAGGACCTGACCGCGGGTGTCACCGCCGGCAGCTTCGCCACCGGCAAGGCGGCCATGATGGGGGCGTACAACACCCAGATCACCGCGATCCAGCAGGCCACGGGCGCCCATGTGAAGCTGCTGCAGATGCCTCGTGCGGGCAGCACCAAGGCCAACTTCTTCAAGCCCTCCATGTACTGGGCGGTCTCCAGCCAGAGCAAGCACCCGGCCGAGGCGGCCGCGTTCATCAACTTCATGCTCAACGACCAGAAGGCCGCCGACATCCTCAAGACGGAGCGCGGAATCCCCGCCAACAAGGAGATGCTGAAGCACCTCCAGCCGGGCCTGGCCGGGACCGACAAGGCGGCAGCCGACTACATGAAGGCCGTGACCCCGGGTGAGTCGCCGGTCGTGACCCCCAACGGCGGAAGCGGCATCGAGCCGGAGCTGCAGCGCTACAGCCAGGAGGTCTACTTCAAGAAGACCTCGCCCGAAGCCGCCGCGAAGGCCTTCATCAAGGAGCTCCAGGGCGAGATCGACGCGGCCAAGTGACCTCCTTCCCGGGGGCCGGCGCCGCTGCCCACGGCCCCCGGGAGGCCCCACTGGAAGTGGGGCAGGAACCAACAGAGAGAAAACACCCATGCCAAGCCCCCGGCCGCCGTACCGCGTGGCCATCATCGGCACCGGCGGTATCGCCCACGCTCATGCCGAAGCCCTCAGCGAACTCTCCGAACGCGCCCGGCTGGTCGCCGTCGCCGACGTCGACCCCACCCGTGCCGCCGAGTTCGCCGACCGGTTCTCCGTGCCGCACGTCTTCGACGACACGCAGGCTCTGCTGGAGAGCGAAGACCTCGATCTCGTACACATCTGTACGCCCCCGCAGACCCACGCACCCTTGGCGTCCATGGTGCTGCGGGCCGGCGTCACCGCGCTGGTGGAGAAGCCGACGGCGCTGAGCCTGCGCGAGATGGACCAGCTGGCCGCAGTGCAGCAACAGACCGGCTCCAAGGTCCTGACCGTTTTCCAGCACCGCTACGGCGGGGCGGCCGTACGCCTGCGACGGCTGGCCCGGTCCGGCGCCCTGGGCCGGCCACTGGTCGCCACCTGCGAGACCCTCTGGTACCGGCCCGACGCGTACTTCGAGGTGCCGTGGCGGGGGCGCTGGGACGTCGAGGGAGGTGGCCCGACCATGGGGCACGGCATCCATCAGTTCGACCTGATGCTGTCGGTTCTCGGCCCCTGGTCGCAGATCACCGCACTCGCCGACCGCCAGACCCGGCCCACGGACACCGAGGACGTCTCGATCGCCGCCGTCCGGTTCGACAACGGAGCCCTCGCGACGGTGGTCAATTCCCTGCTGTCCCCCCGGGAGACCTCGCGCCTGCGCTTCGACTTCGAACACGCCACGGTCGAACTCGAGCACCTCTACGGCTACCGCGAGGAACACTGGCGGTTCACGCCGGCCCCCGGCCACGAGGAGCTCTCGGAGCTCTGGACCCACGGTGACGGACCCGACATCACCAGCGGCCACCGGGTCCAGATCGAGGCGATATTCGACGCGTGGGACACCGGACAGGAGCCCGGCGTCCGTCTGCAAGACGCGCGGCGCACGCTGGAGTTCGCGGCGGCGACCTACGCCTCCGCCTTCCGCGGTGTCCGCATCGCCGCGGGCGAACTGACCGACGACGACCCGTTCGCGGAAAGCATGGACGGTGGCGCCGTGCCGTGGGAACCGGTCAAGGAGGCCCTCGTATGAACGCTCTTGAGATCCGCCACGACCTCGGCACCTCGGTCACGGTACGCGACGGCGGCACCGAGCTGTTCCGCTACGTGTACCAGCCGGACACCGTCCAGCTGGAATCCCCCAAGCCCTACATCCATCCCCTGCGCACCCGGGCCGGCAAGGTGGTCAGCCTGTTCCGTCCCCACGACCACGTCTGGCACAAGGGCATCGCGTGGTCCCTGCCCCACGTCGGCGAGGAGAACTTCTGGGGCGGTCCCACGTACATCCACGGACGCTTCTACGTCCAGCTGGAGAACAACGGAACCCAGGCCCACCGCCGAGTGGTCGACCTGGACAGGACGGACGGAGCGGCGACGTTCACTCACGACCTGGACTGGACCACCCAGGCCGGGGCGCTCTTCTTCACCGAACGCCGGACACTGCGGGCGAGCCTGATCTCCCCGCACGCTTGGGCGTTGACGTTCGAGACGCGGATGACGAATGTCTCCGGAAAGGACGTCGCCATGGGATCGCCGACCACCAAGGGACGGGAGAACGCCGGCTACGGCGGCCTGTTCTGGCGTGGCCCGCGGTCATTCACCGGCGGACAGTTCGTGACCGAGGAAGGCATGGGTGGCGACGAGGTTCGTGGGCGGCGCATGGAGTGGATGGGCTTCGCGGGCCGCCACGACGAGACGGACGCGCAGTCGCTCGTACTCATGGTCGACGACACGGCAAACCCGAGTCACCCGCCGCAGTGGTTCGCCCGGACCGAGGAGTTCGCCTGCCTCAATCCGGCACCGTTCTTCAGCGAGGAGCTGACCGTCGCGGACGGCGCGACCGTGCGGTTCCGCTACGGTGTCGGGATCGCCGATGCCGAGGCGAGCGCGGCTCCCGCACTCGCCGACGCGGTACGCCGGGTGCTCACACCGTCGGATACGCCGTCCGCGCGTGCCGCGGAATCGTCTTCAGGGCCCTTCGCGACGGAGTGATCCGACCCTGCTCGCTACGCAAACCCCCGGCGTGCACTCCCCGCTCTCCAGGGAGTGCACGCCTTCTTCGCCACCCCGGCTGCTCGATCGCCGTAGACGCGAGTGCCTGCGAACGTCAGCGAGGAAGTACCGGACACGTGCGAGCACGATGGCGGCCCTGATTGTCCGCACGAACGCAGCACGGCCCCCGCCGGCGTCACCTTCAGCCCGTGGGTCTGCTCCGCCACGGCCAGACCCCCACCAATGTTGCCCACACCATGCACACGGCCCCTCCCCGGCCCCGGACTGACTCGCCTCGGCCGGCAACAGGGCCGTAGCCCTTCCCACCGCCCTCGCCGGCGAGAAGATCGACGCCCTCTACGCCTCCACCCACCGACGCAGCTGAGCGGCAAGGCCGGGCTCAGCCTCTCAACTCGGTCACCCACCACGCACCGACTCCGAGTCGATCGCCCTGGAAGTCCGAGTTCAACGGAGCGTAGTCAGCACCAAGTCAGCACGGGACAGGTGAGGACGGGTGATGACGTGGGCTTTTAGTCAGCACCAAACCAGCACGGGAGTCGGCACCGCGCCACCAGAACACCCTGAACTGCATATCCCGGACGGCACTCGTGTCGACGACCGTCGAGCCCCCGAACCGCGTGTCCGTGAGCCGGCATGGTGGCCACACGCATAGCCGACCCTCGAACTGTGTTGCCCCACCACATGTGCCCCTGACCTGCAGATTCCTACGGTATGGCGACACGAACCAGTCGCCAACCGCTTGGAAGTGGTGCCGATGTCCTCCCCCGCGACCGCTCCCCCACCCCCGGGAACCCCCGCCAGCCTCAAGCGCATCGTCGCCGCCAGCCTCATCGGCACCACCATCGAGTGGTACGACTTCTTCCTCTACGGCTCCGCCGCCGCCCTCGTGTTCAACAAGCTGTTCTTCCCGGACTCCGACCCGCTCGTCGGCACCCTGCTGTCCTTCCTGACGTACGCGGTCGGATTCGCCGCCCGGCCGCTGGGCGCGCTGGTGTTCGGGCACTACGGTGACCGGCTCGGGCGCAAGAAGCTGCTGGTGCTGAGCCTGCTGCTGATGGGCGGGGCGACCTTCGCGATCGGGCTGCTGCCGACGCACGCCTCCATCGGGACGGCCGCGCCGGTGCTGCTCACCGTGCTCCGGCTGGTCCAGGGGTTCGCGCTCGGCGGTGAGTGGGGCGGTGCCGTACTGCTGGTGTCGGAGCACGGGGACGCCCGGCGGCGCGGGTTCTGGGCGTCGTGGCCGCAGACCGGCGCACCGGCGGGGCAGCTCCTCGCCACCGGTGTGCTGTCCCTGCTCACCGCCCTGCTGTCGGACGCCGCGTTCGGCAGCTGGGGCTGGCGGGTGCCGTTCCTGCTCTCCGGTGTGCTGGTGATCGTCGGTTTGTGGATTCGTCTGTCTGTCGATGAATCGCCGGTGTTCAAGCAAGCGTTGGCGCAGGCCGAGGCCCGCAAGGCGGACCGTGCGGCGGAAGCCGAGAAGCTGCCGATCGTCTCCGTGCTGCGGCACCACTGGCGTGACGTCCTGATCGCGATGGGGGCGCGCATGGCGGAGAACATCAGCTACTACGTCATCACCGCGTTCATCCTCGTCTACGCCACCACGTCGGCCGGAGTCTCCAAGCAGACCGCGCTCAACGCCGTGCTGATCGCCTCGGCCGTGCACTTCGTGGTCATCCCGGCGTGGGGCGCGCTGTCCGACCGGATCGGCCGCCGGCCCGTGTACCTGATCGGTGCCGTCGGTGTCGGGCTGTGGATGTTCCCGTTCTTCTCACTGATCGACACCGGCGGCTTCGGCAATCTGCTCCTCGCCGTCACCGTCGGGCTGGTCCTGCACGGGGCGATGTACGCGCCGCAGGCCGCGTTCTTCTCCGAGATGTTCGCGACGCGGATGCGCTACTCCGGCGCCTCGATCGGCGCCCAGTTCGCCTCGGTCGCGGCGGGCGCGCCCGCGCCGCTGATCGCCACCGCGCTGCTGGCCGACTACGGCAGCTCCACGCCGATCGCCCTGTACGTCATCGCCGCCGCCGTGCTCACGGTCGTCGCGGTGGGAGTGGCCAAGGAGACCCGCCACCGGGACCTGGCCGATGTCGCTCCGGCCGCCGAGCCGGGAGCCGACCGGACGAGTGCCACCGTGGAGGACGCCCGCACCGTCTGACCTGGAACCGTGTTCTCCGGCCCCCGTACGTCCGCGCGTACGGGGGTCAGTGCTGTGCGGGCGCCGACAACCGGTGCAGGCGCAGGGCGAGCTGGATCTCCAGGGCGCGGGCCGGGCTCTGCCAGTCGTCGCCGAGGAGGCGGCCGACACGCTCCAGGCGCTGGGCGACCGTGTTCACGTGGACGTGCAGCTCGTCCTTGGTGCGGGCGGGGCTCATGCCGCACGCGAAGTACGCGTCGAGGGTGCGCAGCAGTTCCGTGCCGCGTCGCCGGTCGTAGGCGACGACCTCGCCGATGGTGCGGTCGACGAAGCCCGGGATGTCCCGGTCCCCGGCCAGGAGCAGTCCCAGGAAGCCGAAGTCCTCGGCGGCGGCCCCGTCGCCGGAACGGCCGAGGACGCGCAGGGCTTCGAGGCAGCGCCGGGCCTCCGCGTAGGCCGTGGCCACGGTCTCGGGACGAAGAGCGAGGTCGTCGGCGGGTGCGGAAGCGCCGACGGTGACCGGTGCGTGGACCGCGGTACCCAGGTGCCGGGCGGCGCGGCGGGCCAGGCCGGTCGCCGTGTCCCCGGGGCCGAGGGGCAACAGCAGGACGGTGCCCCCGTCACGCGCGGCGGCCAGGCCGTGCCGGGTGGCGGCCAGGTGGGACGCGGCTGCCGCCAGACGTCTGCGGGCGTCCGCCTCCTGGTCGGCATCGGCCGCGCCGCCCTCCGGCTGTGCGGCCAGCACCACATGGAGCGCGTCGAGGTCGGCGTGGAGCCGGGCCGCACGCTCCCGCAGCAGGCGCGGGTCACGGTCGCGGGCGTCGAGCAGGTCGTCCAGCAGTTCGCCGCGCACGCGTTGTTCGGCCTCGGCGGCGGATCTGCGAGCCAGCAGCAGCAGGGAGGTGACCATGGCGGCACGCTCCAGGGTGCGCTGGTCGACGGGGTCGAGTCCCGGGTGGCCGCACAGCACCAGCGCGCCGAGCAGTTCGCCGCCGGCGGCGACGGCGGCGATCCAGTCGTCCTCGTGCCGCACCGCGTGGCCCTCCGCGCGGGACGTCTCCAGCGCCCCGGCCGGGGCGGCGGTGGGCTCGGCGAACCGGACCGTGCCGTCGAGGATCTCGGAGACCGCGGCGGCCACGTCGTGCACCCCGCCGCCGCGCAGGACGAGTTCGGCGAGCCGGTCGTGCACGTCGGAGGCGCGCTCGATAACGCCGCTGCGGTCCCGGATGATCTCGTTGGCCCGCTCCAGGCCGGCGAGCGCCGACCGGGTCTCGGCGAGCAGGTTGGCGGTGTCGATGGCGGCCGCGGCGAGGGCGGCGAAGGAGCCGAGCAGGGCGATCTGCTCCCGCTCGAAGACCCGGGCACGGCGGTCCGCGGCGAACAGCACGCCGATGACGTGGTGCCCGAGCGTCAGGGGCACGCCGAGGATGGCCACCAGCCCCTCGTCCCGCACGCCCGCGTCGATGGTGAGGGTGTGCTGGAAACGGTCGTCCTTGAAGTAGTCGTCGGTGACGTAGGGGCGCGCGGTCTGGGCGACCAGGCCGCCGAGCCCCTCCCCCATGCCGAGCCGCAGTTGCTGGAACCGGGCCGCGACGGAGCCCTCGGTGACCCGCATGTAGGTGTCGCCGCGCTCGGTGTCGTGCAGGCTGAGGTAGGCGACGTCCGTGCCCAGCAGCGAGCGGGCGCGCTGCACGATCGCCTGGAGTACGGCGTCGAGGTCGCGCAGCCCTGCGAGGTCGTGGGCGGTCTCGAACAGGGCGGACAGCTCGGCCTCGCGCCGGCGCCGCCCCTCCAGCTCGGCGCGCACGCGCAGGGCGAGCGGTTTGGCCTGCCGGAGCGCGGCGATCCACTCCGCCGGGCGCCCTTCGGCACGCGCGAGCAGCTCCGGCTGCTCATAGGCGTCGGCCGACGCGCCCCTGGCCAGGAGCTCGAGGAACGGCATCTCGGCGGACTGCACATGATCGCTGGACATGCTCACAGGATTCACCATGACCGGGCCGTCCCGTCAGCCCTGTGGACAACTCTCCGGGCCGACGGAAGCGGCGGCTCAGTGGGCGGTCCAGCCACCATCGAGCACGAGCGAGGTGCCGGTCACGAAGGACGCCTGCGGACCGCACAGATACGCCACCGCCTCGGCGACCTCCTCCGGTTGGATGAGCCGCTTGACGGCGCTGTCCTGCAGGAGCACCTCGGTCAGGACCCGCTCCTCGGGGATGCCGTGCGCCTGCGCCTGGTCGGCGAGCTGCTTCTCGACCAGTGGGGTGCGCACATAGGCGGGATTCACACAGTTCGAGGTGACTCCGTGGGGCGCGCCTTCGAGGGCGGTGGTCTTGGAGAGTCCCTCCAGACCGTGTTTGGCGGCCACATAGGCCGACTTGTAGGCCGAGGCGCGCAGCCCGTGGACGGACGACACGTTCACGATGCGGCCCCACCCCTGCCCGTACATGTGGGGCAGGGCCCCGCGGATGAGCCGGAACGGTGCTTCCAGCATCACGGTGAGCACCGTGTGGAACACGTCGGGCGGGAACTCCTCGATGGGGCGCACCAGTTGGATGCCGGCGTTGTTGACGAGGACGTCGGTGCCCGCGGCGGCGAGTTCGGCGGCGTCCAGGTCGGTGAGGTCGAGGACGTGCGGCTCCACCGTGCCGGCGAGGCCGCGCCCCCGGTCGGCCAGTGCCTCCAGACCTGCGGCGTCCCGGTCGACGGCTCTCACCTTGGCCCCGGCGGCCGCGAGCCGCAGAGCGCAGGAACGGCCGATGCCGCCGGCGGCGCCGGTGACGAGCGCGGTGCGTCCGCCCAGGTCGAGCGGGGAGGCGTGGGGGGCCAGGTGGGCACGGGGCGCGGTCATGGTTCGACCCTAGGCAGCGCCCCTGCCCCACCCCATGTGCTCAGGCCCCATAGTTCAGCTCACGGCAGTGGGGTCGAACCATGTGGGGGCGTCCGACAGGGCCTGCTTGATCCGGAGCAGTCCGAACTCGTTCAGCTCGGGCAGCGCGTCGACGTCGAACCAGGCCACATCCAGCGACTCGTCGTCGTTGACCCGTGCCTCACCGCCGACGGCCCGGCAGCGGAAGGTGATGTCCATGTACTGGCAGGTGTCGCCGTTCTCGTACGTGACCGGCTCCAGGGCCTGGACGACGACGACCCGTTCGGCGACGCAGCGCACGGCCGTCTCCTCGTAGACCTCTCGCACCGCGCAGGCCGCGGGCTGCTCCCCCGGGTCCGGGATGCCGCCGATCACGGACCACTTGCGGGTGTCGGCCCGGCGGTTGAGCAGCACTCTGCCCTCGTCGTCGAAGACGAGGGCGGTGACCCCGGGGAGCCAGAGCAACTGATGACCGGCGGAGGCACGGAGTGTGCGGATGAAGTCGGGAGTAGCCATGCCGTCGACCCTAATGGGCCGCTTTCGGCGGCCCGACGCGATTCGGGCGGCGTGCGACCGGCGTACGGCTACACGTCACCGGCGCGTCGTCCGCGCAGCCCGGCGGCGACGGCCCAGCCGAGGCCGCCGGCCGCGACCAGTACGAGGGCGATCTCCGGGAGGATGCCGAGCCGGGTGGCGGGGGTCTGCGAGGACCGCAGCGGCACCTTCTGCACCAGGGAGTCGGCGACGAACATGCCGGTCTTCTGGGTGATCCTCCCGTCCGGCATGATGATCGCGCTGACACCGCTGGTCACCGGCACCGTGACGGTCCGGCTGTGCTCGACCGCGCGCACGCGGGACATGGCGAGCTGCTGATAGGTCATCTCGCTGCGGTCGAAGGTGGCGTTGTTGCTGGGTACGGAGATCATCTGGGCGCCGTCGGTGACCTCGGAGCGCACGGTCCAGTCGAAGGCGGCCTCGTAGCAGGTGACGAGACCGACCTTGGCGCCGTCCATGGTGAACACGCCCGGCTTCGTGCCGCGGCTGAAGTCCTGGCGGACCATCGCGGTCCAGTTCCCGTTGATCGCGCCGATGAGCGAGCGCAGCGGCAGGTACTCGCCGAACGGCTGGATCTGGCGCTTGTCGTAGGTGTCGACGGGGCCCTTCGCCGGGTCCCACAGGATCTGCTCGTTGTACAGCCTGCCGTCCCGCTCGACGACGCCACCGACCGAGACGGGCACGCCGATGGACCGGGCCGCGGTGTCGATGACGGCGCGGGCGTCGGGGTTGGCGAAGGGGTCGATGTCGGAGGAGTTCTCCGGCCACAGCACGAAGTCGGGCCGCTCGACCTTGCCGGCCTTGACCTCGGCGGCCAGACGTTCCGTCTCGCGCGCGTGGTAGTCGAGGACGGCGCGTCGCTGGGAGTTGAAGTCGAGGCCGGCGCGGGGCACGTTGCCCTGGATCACCGCGACGGTGGCGGTGCCGTCCTGGGCCGTGTCGCTGACCAGCGGCCGGGCCGCGACGGCGCCCACGACCGGGACGGCGAGGCTCAGCAGGCCCACGGCCGCCGCCGCGCGCCGCACCTCACCGGTCCGCCGCCACCGCACGGCCAGCCGGACGGCTTCGTACAGTCCGAAGCCGCACAGGACCACCGCGAAGCCGAGCACCGGGGTGCCGCCCACCGCGGCGAGCGGCAGGAACACGCCGTCCGCCTGCCCGAACGCGATCTTTCCCCAGGGGAAGCCGCTGAAGGGCGCACGAGCGCGTGCCGCCTCGCCGGCGATCCACACGGCGGCCGCCCACACCGGCCAGCCGGGCAGCTTCGACACCGCCGCCACACCCACGCCGGCCACGGCGATGAAGAGGGCCTCGATCGCCACCAGGGCGAGCCACGGTCCCGGCCCCACCTCCACTCCGGTCCACACCAGCAGCGGCAGCAGGAAGCCGAGGCCGAAGAGGTAGCCGAGGCCCAGCGCCGCCTTCCAGCCGCGGCCGCGCAGCACCCAGCCGAAGACGGCGAAGGCCGGCAGGGCCAGCCACCACAGCGTGCGGGGCGGGAAGGAGACGTAGAGGAGCAGGCCGGAGAGCGCGGCTGCGGCGGCCGGAAGGAGACGCACGAGCCGCTCGGCCCAGGTCCGCGCCGCGGGCGCGCTCCGCGGCTCCAGCTGCTCCGACTCGCCGACGGAGGTTGCGGTGACGGTCACTCCCGGAGTCTAAGGCGCGTGGCCTCGGGGCCGACAGCGCGGTGCACGGGGCGGACTCCCTGTTCATTTCGTCACGACACATCCCCAAACTCTTCACCAGCCGTTACGGTGTGCCAAGCCTCGGTCGTGCGGCCCGTCGCGGCCCGTTCCGGCCGAGGTCTTCACAGGTCGGGGCACGGGGCGCCGGGGGGCGGGCGGGGTGGGTTCCAAAGGGGTGACGTCCTCGTCCGGAACGGACGCGGACGGCGAGAGACGAATCGTTTTGGACGGGGCGGGCGTCGTGGTGCTGGGGGCCTGCGCCGGCTGGTCCCTGATCACGGCGGCCGTGCACGACGGCAGGCCCGAGGGGGTGCTCCTGGCGGTGCTGGCGGTGGCCGCCGGGTATGCCGCCGGGCGGATCAGCGGGGCGCTGCTGCCGGTCGGAGCACCCGTGGCCGCAGCGCTGGCAGGCATCGCGCTGACCGTGGCCGTTCCCCACCTCGCCCCCGGCCCGCAGATCGCCGCGCCCCTGGGGCATGCCGGGGGGACCGCCGCCGTACTGACACTGTCGGCCGGTGCCGCCTGCTGCGCGGCCTGGGCCGCGCCGGCCCCGGCCGTGCGGTTCGCCCTGCGTCTGCTGGCCGCCGCGATCGCGGCGCTGGCGGCCGTGCTCGGCTCGACCGGTGGCGTCGTGGCCTGTCTCGCGGTGCTGGTGTGCTCGCTGGCCGCCGGCCGTACCCGTCACCGGGGCGCCGGGATGGCCGTACTGGCGGCCGTCGCCGCCCTGGTGACCGGTGTGATCTGGGCGATCGCCGCGCGTGCCGTGCCGGGCGGTCTCGTGGCCGCACTGGAGGGGCGGCTGACGCCGCACCGCGTCCGGCTGTGGCATGAGGCGTGGCATCTGGTGGGCGAGGACACCGCTCTGGGAGCCGGCCCGGGCCGCTTCGGGGAGCTGAGCGCGACATCCGCCCCGTCACTGCTGTCCGACGGCAAGCCCCACTCGGCGCCCCTGCAACAGGCCGCCGAACAGGGCATCGTCGGTGTGATCCTGCTTGCGGCGGCGTTCTGCTGGATGCTGTACGCGCTGTGGCGCGGCCCGCGCCCGACCCCGGTGGCGCTCACCGCGGGCGCGGCCCTGACGGCGCTCGCCGCCATCGCCGCCATCGGCAACGCGCTGAGCTTCACCGCGGTGTCGGTGGGAGCGGGCCTGCTGGCGGGCATGGCCACGGCGCGCCCCCTGGAACCGTCGAGCCGCGCTCCGGAGACACCCGCGCGCGGGGCGGCGAACCGCACCGCTGCGTGGTGACACCGCGCCGCCGACCGGCCGGCATCCGGTCCCCGACGACGGCCGCGCCGCGGCCGGTGATCACCGTCGGTGATCACCGCCGTCGATCACCGACGGTGACGAGCGCCCGGCGATTCAGTGCGCGGGGGCGCCCGGCTTGGTGGGCCGCAGCCGGGCCTCGATCACCCGTACGGCCGCCTCCGCGTCGTCCACGGTGATCGTGAAGGTGTGCCCGTCCCACAGCTCCAGCTCGACGCCCTCACCCCGGCGTACGACCACCGCGGTGCCCTTCTCGGGCCGCCACCGGTAACCCCAGCCGCCCCAGTGGCGGGGGGTGACATGGGAGATGTACGTGGCGCCGACCACCTGGGAGAGCGGGATACGGCGGCGGGGCACGCCGATGTGGCCGCAGCGCACTTCGAGGTGCTCCTCGTCGACCCGCAGGGCGACGTGCACGAAGGCGAGGGTTCCGAAGAGGACCAGCAGCCCGGCGGCGATGCACCCGACGACGGCCATGACGAGCGGGGCGATGCCGGACTTCCAGGCCGAGTCGACGGCCAGCTCGATGCCCAGCGCCATGCAGGCGGCACCCACGAGCGCCAGCAGCCACTGCACCCGGTTGGTGGCACGGCCGGTCCACACGTCCGAGTGCGGGTGGGGGGCGTTCTCGCCGTGGCGGTGGTCCCTCATGTCTTTGAGGGTACTCAGGATTCGCTCCGCTGGTACCTCGTGGCGGAGAGTGACTGCGCCGGCCGGGGGCGGGCTGCCCCGACACGACGATGACCGTCGGTGACGGGTTCCGGTCAGCCGGCGGGCGTGACCGCTTGGAGCAGACGCCCCTCGGCGTACGCCAGGGCGGCGGCGGGCAGCGCGCCCTCGCGTCCGCTGAGCAGCACGGTGAGCGTGCCGTGCGGTGTGGCTCCCGGCGCGGGCTGCTCGCCGAGCCGGCGCAGGGCCTGCGCGGCCACGGCACCCGCCGAGCCGTGCAGCACGAGCGGCGGTCGGCCGGGGCGCTGGACGGCGGTCCGGATGCGCTCGGCGACCAGTTCGTAGTGGGTGCAGCCCAGCACGACGGTCGTCACCTCGTCCGGGGTGAGGGCGGCGGCCGCGGACACGGCCGCGTCGATCGCCGCCTCGTCCGCGTGTTCCACGGCCTCGGCGAGCCCCCAGCACGGCACCTCGGTGACGGGCACGCCGCCGGCGAAGTTCCGGATCAGGTCACGCTGGTAAGGGCTGCCGGTGGTGGCCGGGGTGGCCCAGATGGCGAGGTGCCCGCCGCCGGCCGCGGCCGGTTTGATCGCCGGGACGGTGCCGACGACCGGGAGTCCCGGTTCGAGGCGGGCGCGCAGGGCGGTGAGCGCGTGCACGGTCGCGGTGTTGCAGCCGACGATCAGGGCGTCGGGGCGGCGCGCGGCGGCGGCTTCGGCGACGGCCAGGGCGCGCCTGGTCAGGTCCTGCGGAGTGCGCGGGCCCCACGGCATGCCGTCGGGGTCCAGGGAGAGCACGAGATCGGCGTCGGGGCGCAGCCGCCGTACCGCGGCGGTGGCCGCCAGCAGACCGATTCCGGAGTCCATGAGCGCGATCTTCACCCGATCACGATAGACGATGAGCGGTCCCGGGCAGGTCCGGTGGGGCAGACTGCGCGCGTGAGCGCCGTTGTGTGGACTGCCGCTGGATCACTGTTCGCCTGGCTGTGGCTGCTGCTCTGCCAGGGCTTCTTCTGGCGCACCGATGTGCGGCTGCCTTCGCGCGAGGAGCCGGACGCGTGGCCGTCCGTGTGCGTGGTCGTCCCCGCGCGCGACGAGGCGGCCGTGCTGCCCGCCGCGCTGCCCTCGCTGCTGAGCCAGGACTACCCGGGGCGGGCGGAGATCTTCCTCGTCGACGACGGCAGTTCGGACGGCACCGGTGATCTGGCGCGTGAGCTGGCGCGCCGGCACGGTGGGCTGCCGCTGACCGTGGGCTCGCCGGGCGAGCCTCCGGTGGGCTGGACCGGCAAGCTGTGGGCGGTACGCCACGGCATCGGGCTGGCACGCGCGCGTGAGCCCGAGTACCTCCTCCTGACGGACGCCGACATCGCGCACGCGCCGGACAGTCTGCGCGAGCTGGTGGCGGCGGCCGGTTCCGGTGGGTTCGACGTCGTCTCCCAGATGGCCCGGCTGCGGGCGGAGAGCGTGTGGGAGCGACTCGTCGTGCCGGCGTTCGTCTACTTCTTCGCGCAGCTCTACCCCTTCCGCCGGATCGGCAGGAAGGGCCGGACGGCGGCCGCGGCCGGGGGCTGTGTCCTGCTGCGGGCGGATGCGGCCGAGCGGGCGCGGATCCCGGACGCGATCCGGCACGCCGTGATCGACGACGTCGCGCTCGCCCGGGCCGTCAAGCGCGGCGGCGGCCGCGTCTGGCTGGGGCTCGCCGAGCGGGTGGACAGCGTGCGGCCGTATCCGCGGCTGCACGACCTGTGGCGCATGGTCTCGCGCAGCGCGTACGCCCAGTTGCGGCACAGCCCCCCGCTGCTGGCCGGGACGGTCGCCGGACTGGCACTGGTGTACCTGGTCCCGCCCGTGGCCCTCCTGGCCGGCCTCGCCGCCGGCAGCAGTGCGGCGGCGGTCCTCGGCGGTCTCGCGTGGCTCGTCATGGCGGGGACGTACGTCCCGATGCTCCGTTACTACCGGCAGCCGCTGTGGCTCGCTCCCCTGCTGCCGTTCACCGCGTTCCTCTATCTCCTCATGACGGTCGACTCGGCGGTGCAGCACTACCGGGGGCGCGGTGCGGCCTGGAAGGGCCGCACCTACGCCCGTCCGGACGCCGTGCCCGAGGAGGGCTGACGGCGGCCGGACTCAGTCACTTCCGGCCGGGGGTCCAGTTCATGCCCCACCCGTAGGCGTGGTCGACGGTCCGCTGCGGGCTCACCCCGCGGTCGGGTACCAGGTAGCGCGCCTCCCGCTGGACGACCAGGTCGCCGCCGCTGTTGGTGATCAGGGCGAGCGCGCACACGAGCGAGGGGACCGTGCACTCGTCGAGGGAGAACTCGATCGGCGCCCCGTACTGGGGCTGGAGCGTCACCGACGCGTTCAGATCGGCGAAGGAGCGGGCGCCTTCGTAGATGGTGACGAAGACGAGGATCCGCCGGAAGGCCTCCTTGTGGTCGAGATTGACGGTGAGGTTCTCACCGGTCGACACGGCACCGGTGCGGTCGTCTCCGTCGAGGTGGATGTACGGCGGCTGGTGCAGCGCCCCGAAGCTGTTGCCGAGGGCCTGCACAACGCCCTTGCTGCCGTCGGTGAGTTCGTACAGCGCGCACAGGTCGAGGTCGAGGTCGGAGTGCATCGCGGCCGGGCGTCCGAACTTGCTGCTCCACCCCGAGAACTGCTTGCGGACCTCCCAGTTGAGGTTCACGTGCAGCGCGCCGGAGGTGCCGCCCTGCTTCGTGAGCGAGACCGAGGGGGCCGCCTTGGTGAGCGTCACCTTGGTGAGGCGGACGGGCGCGGGCGGCGCGGCGGGCGGGGGCGGGGCCACGGGCTGCGGCGCCGGCGGAGGCGTGTACGCGGCGGGCGGTGTGACGGGGGCAGGCGCCGGAGCCATGGCCGGTGCCGGAGCCGTCTGCTGCGGCTCGTCCACCGTGATGCCGTAGTCCGTGGCCAGCCCTTCGAGTCCGCTGCTGTAGCCCTGGCCGACGGCGCGGAACTTCCAGGCGCCCTGGCGACGGTAGAACTCGCCCAGCACGAAAGCGGTTTCAGTGGTGGCGCCCGGGTTGTCGAAACGGGCCACCGCCGCGCCCTGGGCGGCATCCTGGACCTCGATGTACAGGTCGGGGACCTGCCCGAAGGGGCCGCCGTCGGAGGAGGCGGCCAGGACGACCGTCTCGATCGCGCTCTCCACGCGCGCGAGGTCGACGAGGAGGGTGTCGGTCACCCGGCCGCCGGCGTTGCGCTTGCCCTCGTGCCGGATGGCGCCGGAGGAGTGCGCGGGCTGGTTGTAGAAGACGAAGTCCGCGTCCGAGCGGACTTTTCCGCTTACCAGCAGCAAAGCGGAGGCGTCGGCGTCCGGCACTCCGGGGCCGGTCCGCCATCCCAATTCCACCCGCAGTGCCGCGGTGGGCACCGGGGTATTTGAACCTTTCAGCATTTGCATGTCCGCCCCCATGGAGTGTCACCGCGCCAGGCCCGTCCCGGCCGTCCGTCCGGTTCCGTCCGCACAACCTATTCCTTGCCGCGGCGAAGTCCCATGATGTGCGACCGGTGAAGCCCGAGCCCAACCGCTGGTAACCCACCCGGAACTCGGCCTTTACACGATCAAGCCCCCCGTTCGCCGCCCCTTTTTGCCGAGTTCGCTCGCATTGGGGATCCCGGGTCACTGCGCGCACGGAAAACAACCCTCTTATCGGTCTCCCCAACCAGCACATCGTGGGCTTAACTTATGTGCCATGACCTCCCCCCGCTCCACCTATGGCGGCGGCTACTACTCCGCCTCCTTCCCGGACACCCCGATCTACGACAAGCTCGTCGCCGAGCGGGGCACCCCGCAGATCGCCCCGATCCGGGTCCCCGCTCAGTACGACATGCCGGGCGGCAACCTGCCCGCCCTCCCGTCGGCGCTGCCCGCCCTTCCGGCAGCTCCCTCCCAGCCCGTCTACGGCTACCCGCAGGCGCAGCAGCCCGCACCGCTGCAACAGGCGCCCGCGGCGTACATCCCGCAGCAGGCCACCGCTCCGCGCGGCTACCCCGGCCCCCAGCCGCAGCAGCCGCGTCCGACGGCCCCCGCCGGCTACGAGGCGATGCGCCCCGCGGCTCCCCGGCCGGCCCCGGCCCCCTATCAGGACCCGTACAACAACCAGCAGTACCGCGGGTACTGAGCCGCCCCCCGGGGGGCTGTCGGTGCCGGCTGGCACGATGGCCCCATGGGGAACGCTCACCTGCACTCGCTTCACATCCATCCGGTCAAGGCGGTCCGGGGCCCGGCGCCCCGGGAGGCCGTCGTGGAGCCCTGGGGCCTGGCCGGTGACCGGCGCTGGGTGCTGATCGACGACGGGGGAAAGGTCGTCACACAACGCCTGCTGCCGCGCCTCGCGCTCGCCGCCGCCGAGCCGCTGCCCGGTGGCGCTGTCCGGCTGTCCGCGCCCGGCATGCGGCCGCTGACGGTGCCCGTCCCCCGGCCCCTCGCCACCGTCACGGTGGAGATCTTCCGCGACAAGGCCGAGGCGGTCCCGGCCGAGGACGAGGCCGCGCACGCCTGGGTCAGCTCCTTCCTCGGCATCGACGCGCGCCTGGCGTACATGGACGAGCCGGCCACGCGCCGGCCCATCGCCCCGGAGTACGCGCGACCCGGTGAGACAGTCTCCTTCGCCGACGGCTTCCCCCTGCTGCTCACCACGACGGCCTCGCTCGACGCCCTCAACTCCCTGATCGCGCAAGGCGAGCACGCCGGCGAGGGCCCGCTGCCCATGAACCGCTTCCGGCCGAACGTGGTCGTGGCGGGCACCCCCGCGTGGGCCGAGGACGACTGGTGTCGCCTCGCCGTCGGGGAGGTGCACTTCCGCGTGGCCAAGCCCTGCGGCCGGTGCGTGGTCACCACCACCGACCAGGACACCGGCGAGCGCGGCCGCGAGCCCCTGTTCAGCCTGGGGCGGCACCGGCGGCTCGGCGGCAAGCTGGTCTTCGGGCAGAACCTGGTCCCCCTCTCCCGGGGCACCATCCGGGTGGGTGACCCGGTCAGGATCCTCGAACAGCGCTCCGACGGCCGCGGGAACCGCGCCGCCGGCCCGGGCGTTGGGCTTGTGTGAGAAATTCATGAGATGCCCTGGGGAGAGGTGACGTCGCTCTCTCTTCGAGGAGTCCGCGCGCGGACAGCTCCGCCGGGGAGTATCACGGAGCGGGGAAGGGGGTGCAGGCGGTGCGAGCGATCAGCGGACTCTGGCGCTGGCGGCGCAATCCACTGTGCCGCGCGACCGACCTGGCCGAGGCCTGGGTGGCCCTGGCCGCCCTGCTGCTGATCCTGCTGGCCGCCCCGGTGGTGGGCTCCCTCGTCGGAGGAGCCGCGCAGGACGCGCTGCAGCGCTCCGTCCGGGCACAGCACGAAGCGCGGCATCTGGTGACGGCCACCGTGGTCCGCAAGCTGGACCGCTCCCCGCTGGACGCCGACCCGGAGACCTCCTCGGGCAGAGACCTGCGCAACCGCGTCCTCGCCGACTGGACAGCGCCGGACGGCTCCCCGCACCGGGGGCCCGTCCTGGCGAGCCTCAAGGACCCGCGGCAGGGCGACGAGTTCCGGATATGGACCGACCGGCACGGCCGGATGGTGGCCCGCCCGCTCGACTCCGCGACGGCCTCGACGCACGCGGTCCTCGCCGGCTTCGGCGCGGCCCTGGCGACGGGCGGCCTCATCGAGGGCGGCAGACGGCTGATCGTCTGGCGCATGGTCCGCCGCCGGTACGCCCGTTGGGACCAGGCATGGGACAGGGCGGGTCCGGACTGGGGCAGGACGGGCGCCGGCAGCTGACGGCCTTCCGGCTCTGGTCAACCCACCACCCGCGCGCACGCTACGGTGGTCCGGCCGAACCGTTCGGCACAACCCGCGCGCGAGCGAGCCCCAGGGACGCGCCGGTGTCGGTGCCGCGTGCGCGCCCGGGCCCCCACGGCCGGGCTCGGTCGCGGTCGCGACCCCGGCCGGAGCGCCCCGAGGGCGGACGAGCCATCAGTACGACCGAGGTGGGGGCACAGCTACACCATGGCACAGGGCACGGTCCAGGTGACGCACACCGGCACGTCGCGGTGGCGGCGCCGCACGGGTGAGTACGCATCGCTCGCCGCCGCCCTGGAGGCCGCGGCCGACGGAGACGTCCTCACCGTCGCCCCCGGCACCTACCGGGAGAACCTCGTCCTGCAGCGCGCGGTGACCCTGCGGGGTCCCGAGGGCTCCCCCGGCTCCGTGCGGATCGCGCCCGTGGACGGAGTGCCGCTGACCGTGCGCGCCTCGGCGGTGGTGCAGGACCTCCACGTGGAGGGCCAGGACGCGGCCGCACCCGCCGTGCTGGTGGAGGAGGGCACCCCGGAGCTGCGGGACGTGCGGGTCGTGACCCGGTCGGCGGCCGGGATCGAGGTGCGCGGCAGCGCACGGCCCACGGTGCGGCGCTGCGCTGTCGACAACCCGGCGGGCATCGGCATCGCCGTACTCGACGGCGCGGGCGGGGTGTTCGAGGAGTGCGAGGTCGTCGCGGCCGGCCAGGCGGGCGTGGCGGTGCGCGGCGGCGCCCACCCCCGCCTGGAGCGCTGCCGGATCCACCACACCTCGGGCTCGGGCCTGTCGGCGACCGGGGAGAACTCGGCGCTGGAAGCGGTGGGCTGCGAGATCTACGAAGTGCGGGGCAGCGGTGTGCAGATCACCGGCCGGGCCACCGCGCACCTCACCGACTGCGATGTGCACCGCACGACGGCCGACGGGGTCACGCTCGACACGGACGCCGTACTGACGCTCGCCGACTGCCGTATCCACGACATCCCGGAGAACGCGGTCGACCTGCGCTCCCGTTCCGTTCTCACGCTGACCCGCACCACGGTGCGGCAGTTCGGGCGCAACGGCCTGTCGGTGTGGGACCCGGGCACACGCGTGGACGCCAACCAGTGCGAGATCTTCGACAGCACGGGCGACTACCCGGCGGTGTGGGTGAGCGACGGGGCGACGGCGGTGCTCGACTCGTGCCGGGTGCACGACGTGCCGGACGCGCTGTTCGTCCTGGACCGCGGTTCGCGCGCGGACGTCGTCGACACCGACCTCTCGCAGGTGCGCAACACGGCCGTGTCGGTGAGCGACGGCGCGACCGCGCAGCTCGACGACTGCCGGATCCGGGACGCGGCGACGGGCGCCTGGTTCCGCGACCACGGCAGCGGCGGCACGCTCAGCAACTGCACGGTGGACGGCACCCAGACCGGCGTGATCGTCACCAAGGGCGCCGATCCCACCGTGGAGCGCTGCACGATCGACTCCCCGGCGGAGGCCGGCGTCTACGTCTCGGCCGGTGGCCGGGGCAGCTTCCTCAACTGCCGGGTCACGGGCAGTGGCGGCTACGGCTTCCATGTGATCGACGGCAGCCGTACGACGCTGCGCAAGTGCCGCACGGAGCGGTGCGCGCGCGGGGGCTACGAGTTCGCGGACGGCGGTGCGGACGCGGCGTCCGGAGCGAGCCCGCTGGTCGAGGACTGCACGAGCGACGAGAGCGGCGGGCCGCGCACGCCCGCGGCGCGGGAGACGGCCGTGCAGACGGCGAGCCACTCCCCCGGCCTGCTGGGCGCGGTCCCGGGTCCGCGCGTTGAACCGGAGCCCCCGGCACCGGTCGCCGAGCCCGAGCAGCCTGCCCGCTCCTCCAAGGATGTCCTGGGTGAACTGGACGCGCTGGTGGGCCTGGAGAGCGTCAAGCGCGAGGTGCGCGCCCTCACCGACATGATCGAGGTCGGCCGGCGCCGGCAGCAGGCGGGTCTGAAGGCGGCGTCGGTCAAGCGGCACCTGGTCTTCACGGGCTCCCCCGGCACCGGCAAGACGACGGTCGCGCGGCTCTACGGCGAGATCCTCGCCTCCCTCGGCGTGCTGGAGAAGGGCCATCTGGTCGAGGTGTCCCGCGTCGACCTGGTCGGCGAGCACATCGGCTCGACGGCGATCCGCACCCAGGAGGTCTTCGAGAAGGCGCGCGGCGGCGTGCTGTTCATCGACGAGGCCTACGCGCTGTCCCCTCAGGACGCGGGCCGCGACTTCGGCAAGGAGGCCATCGACACCCTGGTGAAGCTGATGGAGGACCACCGGGACGCGGTCGTGGTGATCGTCGCGGGCTACACGGCGGAGATGGAGCGCTTCCTGTCGGTCAACCCGGGGGTGGCGTCCCGCTTCTCACGGACCATCACCTTCAGCGACTACGGCCCCGATGACCTGCTGCGGATCGTGGAGCAGCAGGCCGAGGAGCACGAGTACCGGCTCGCGCCGGGCGCGGCGGAGGCCCTGCGGAAGTACTTCACGGTGCTCCCCAAGGGCCCGGCGTTCGGTAACGGCCGTACCGCGCGGCAGACCTTCGAGGCCATGGTCGAGCGGCACGCGAGCCGGGTCGCCCAGGTCGTGGAGCCGAGCACGGACGACCTGACGCTCCTCTACGGCGAGGATCTGCCCGAGCTCCTCTGAGATCCCCTCAGGCGGCGGGCGGCTCGGGCCCGGGACGGGGCGAGGGCACCTCCGGGACGTCCGGCCGCAGCCGGGCCAGCAGCTTGCGGCGTTCCTCGGCGAAGGCCGGGTCGGCCTGGTAATCGGAGTGACCGAGGATCGGCGCGGGCAGCGGCAGGAGATCGGTGCGGCCGTAGGCGAGCGGGTCCATCAGGGGGGCGTGGTCGACCTGCGGGCCGCGGTCGCCGGGCAGGCGCACCGGGCCGCCGATGGGGTCGGTCAGCCGGTACAGGTTCCGCCAGCAGTCGACGTCCCGGTGCAGGGAGCCGAGCGCGGCGGGTCCGAAGTGCGCCGGGAACCAGCGGCCGTAGAGGCGCTCCAGTGGGGAGCCGTAGGTGAGCAGTGCGACCCGTTTGCGGGCGGACGGGGCGAGTTGCCAGGCCGCGGCGGCGGCGAGCACGCTGCCCTGCGAATGGCCGGAGAGGACCAGCCGTCCGCCGGTGACACGGGTCCAGGTCGCTATCCGCCAGGTCAGGTCGGGTACCGCGCGCTCGGCGTAGCAGGGCGGGGCGAAGGGGTGGGAGGCGCGCGGCCAGAAGGTGCCGACGTCCCACAGGATGCCGATGGTGCGGCGGGCCGCGGCGTCCTTGTAGGCGCGCCGGCCCCAGGTGACGAAGAGTATGAAGCCGAGCCCGATGAGCCAGGAGCCGAGCGCCTGGGCGGTCTCGGCGGCGCCGTGGACGACGGGGTAGGTGCCCTGCGCGGCCTCGCCCGGGGTTTCGTCGGTGACCAGGGCGCCCACGAGGGCTCCGGCGCCGAGCAGCAGCGTGACACCGGAGGTGACGGCGACGATGCGGGGTCCCCGGTCGGTGAGCGCGGCCATCGCCCGGGTGGAGGCGATACGGCGGGTGCGGGCGGGGTCCAGGTCCTCGTCCGGGTAGTCGAGTGCCACGGCGATCCGCTCGGCCCGGGCGAGTTGCCAGGCACGATGGCCCAGCCAGCCGATGAGCCCCAGCAGGACGACGAGCAGCGGCGGGATCACGGACGCCTGCCACGTCAGCAGGACCGGCGGGCCCTCGATCGACGCTCCGGTGCCGTCCAGCCAGTCGGACACGCGCTGGGACACGCCGCCGGACATCACCCCGCCCAATGCGCAGGCCAGCATCGCCACGGCCGGTCCGCCCAGGCCCCGCAGTACCGCCCGCCGGCCGGGGTCGGTGCGGTGGAGAACGTGGGCGACGACACCGAGGACGATCACGAGCAGGCCCTGGATCAGGGCGATCCCGCCGAAGGTGGCGTCGCCCGGCAGCCTGCCTTGCGACGTCCACCCGGGGCGCTCCCATCCGGCGTACAGCAGGGCGAGGGCGAGCAGGACGAGCGCGGCGAGCGGCAGACGTCGTACGAAGCGCTCGTCGAGCTCCCGGTCCAGCCGTTTCTCGCTGCGGCCCCGGCGGCACACCACCCACACCACGGCGACCGCGCAGGCCACGAGGGCCGCTTCCAGGATCAGGCCCAGGGTGTCGAGGACGGCGGGGCCGCCGGGACGGCGGTCGTGGCGGGCGGCCGCGCTGCCGACCGCGGCGGCGACCGTGATCAGGCCGGCGGCGGTGTGCGCGGCACGCAACCGCGCCACCAGCCGGCGTCCGTACCAGAACCCGGGCCGGCCGAGTGCGGTCGGGCCGCCGTCTCCTTCGGGCTCGGGGGCGCGTTCGATGGGCTGCTGGGACTCGTAGTCGCTCCACGTACGCCGGGACAGGTACCACAGCAGGACGGTCAGGGCGGTGGGGACGGCCGCGGCGAGGGCGAGCCTGCGGCCCGGGGCGCTCCACCAGCCGCCGTCCGAGACGGTGGGTGAGAGGAAGCCCAGCCAGGTGTGGCGGTCGGCGCAGGCGGTGGTGCCCGCGCACTGCCAGGCCGCCAGGTCGAGGGCGACCTCGCAGGCCGCGGCGACGAGCAGCACCGTCAGTGTGAGCCCGGCGAGCCGCACCAGGAGGCCGTACAGGCGCACGGTGCGGCGGCGGCCGTGGGCGGTGGGGCGCATCCAGTGGGCGAGGTTGACGACCATGAAGGGCAGCAGCAGCAACCACAGGGCGCGGGTGCCGTTGCCGGAGGTGAGGTTGCACCAGACGTACGCCTCGGGCACCGGTTCCTCGCGGTGGCGGTCGCCGGGGCTGTGCTCGGCGTCGACGTCGTCGGCGCGCCGGAAGACGGCCGCGGTGCCGTCGCCGGTGATCCGCACCGTGCGCGGATCGTTGAGCATCTCCTGCGGTGTGGTGCCGCCCACGCCGTGGACCAGGAGTTCCAGTGCGGTCCCGGTTTCGCCGGGCCGCGCGGCGGGACCGTCCGGTCCGCCGGTCGACGCATGTTCCCGCGCACGTTCCACTGATTCGCACTTCCCCCGTGACACGCCGTCGGCTCCGTCCGTGCGGGCACAAGGATCTCCACTTCCGCGGCGGCGCACACCTGCTGTCACGGAATCTCCCCGATCCGTGATGAACCGCGGTGACACGTGAGCCACGGGTGACGTGTGCGCGACGAGCGGTCGGTGGCTCTCCCCACTCCTCGACATGCGAGGATGGGACGTCCTCGCACCGGAGCAAGGAAGAATGTCCCAGTCGAAGCCGGTGCGGGGTGTGTCGGACGGCATTGAGGCGAAAGGACCGGAGCGTACGTGAGCGAGAATCAGAACCTCCTCGCGGAGCAGCGGAGATCCCTGATCCTCGACGAGGTCCGCCGCCGGGGCGGTGTCCGGGTCAACGAGCTGACCCGCAAGCTCGGCGTGTCGGACATGACGGTCCGCCGCGACCTCGACGCGCTCGCCCGCCAGGGCGTGCTGGAGAAGGTGCACGGCGGCGCGGTCCCGGTGGTCGAGGCGAGTACGCACGAACCGGGCTTCGAGGCCAAGTCCGGCCTGGAGCTGACCGCCAAGGAGGACATCGCGCGCGCCGCGGCCAAGCTGGTCGCGCCGGGCGCGGCGATCGCCCTGTCGGGCGGTACGACGACCTTCGCGCTGGCGCACCAGCTGCTGGACGTCCCGGACCTCACGGTGGTCACCAACTCGGTGCGGGTCGCCGACGTGTTCCACGCGGCGCAGCGCACCTCGGGCCCCCGGCAGGGTGCGGCCACGGTCGTGCTGACGGGCGGGGTGCGCACGCCCTCCGACTCGCTGGTGGGCCCGGTGGCCGACCAGGCGATCGCGGCGCTCCACTTCGACCTGCTGTTCCTCGGGGTGCACGGCATATCGCTCGAGGCCGGCCTGTCGACGCCGAACCTCGCGGAGGCCGAGACGAACCGGCGGCTCGTCCAGTCCGCCCGCCGTGTGGTCGTGGTCGCGGACCACACCAAGTGGGGCAAGGTGGGACTGAGTTCGTTCGCCTCGCTGGAGCGGATCGACACGCTGGTCACGGACGCCGGCCTTCCGGAGGAGGCGCGCGGGGTGGTCGCCGAGCACCTGCGGCGCCTGGTGGTGGCCGGGGAGCCCGAGGGCGATACAGACACCTGACGGGTCGCCAGCTAGGGTGACGCTCCACGGTCTCGACCGCTGCCGTTCAGGAGGGCTTCGTCCATGGCTCGTCGACTGCGCCCGGTGGGGCTCGACTTCGTCGGGATCGCGCCCGTTCGGCACGTTTTCGCCCGAGGGGTTGCCGCCCCGGTGGAACAGGTCTACGACGCGCTCGCGAGCGTGCCCGGCTGGACCGAGTGGTTCCCGCGGGTGACGGCCGCCCGCCCGGTCGACGCGGGCGCGGGGCGCGACATCACGCTCACCGGCGGCATCCGGTTCCGCGAGTCGATCATCGCGGCGGAGGCACCCGAGGTGTACGCCTATCGCGTCGACGTCACCAACGTGCCGGGCGTGCGGGCGATAGCCGAGGAATGGCGGCTCGCGCCGGTCGGCGGCGGCACCCGGGTGCGGTGGACGTTCGCCACCGAAGGAACGGCCGCCTACCGGCTGGCCGTGAAAGCGGTGCGCGGGGGCCAGGCACGCGCGTTCCGGGACGCCATGACGGCACTGGAGCGGCGGCTGGGCGCCTGAGGGCCCGGACTCAGTCGCGCCAGACGCCCGTCTTCAGCAACGAGTCGATCGCGGCCGTGTACGGCTCGATGTCCAGCCCCTGGGCCGCCAGCCAGGCGTCCGAGTAGTACTTGTCGAGATACCGGTCCCCCGGGTCGCACAGCAGGGTCACGACGCTGCCCTGCCGCCCCTCGGACACCATCTCCGCGACGATCTTCAGCGCGCTCCACAACCCCGTGCCGGTCGAGCCGCCCGCCTTGCGGCCGATGGCGCGCTCCAGGGCCCGCACGGCGGCGACGCTGGCCGCGTCGGGCACCTTCATCATCCGGTCGATCGCGCCGGGCACGAAGCTCGGTTCCATCCGGGGCCGGCCGATGCCCTCGATGCGGGAGCCGCAGTCGCAGGTGACGTCCGGATCGCCGGTGGTCCAGCCCTCGAAGAAGCACGAGTTCTCGGGGTCGGCCACGCAGACGCGGGTGTCGTACTGCATGTAGTGGACGTAGCGCGCGAGGGTCGCGGAGGTGCCGCCGGTGCCCGCCGTGGCGACGATCCACGCCGGCTCGGGGAACCGCTCCAGCCGCAGCTGGCGGAAGATGGATTCGGCGATGTTGTTGTTCCCGCGCCAGTCCGTGGCCCGCTCGGCGTAGGTGAACTGGTCCATGTAGTGGCCGCCGGTCTCGGTCGCGAGGCGGGCCGACTCCTCGTACATCGTGCGGGGGTCGTCCACGAAGTGACATCGACCGGAGTGGAACTCGATGAGGCGGATCTTCTCGGCGCTCGTCGTGCGCGGCATGACGGCGATGAAGGGCACGCCGATCAGCTTCGCGAAGTACGCCTCGGAGACGGCCGTCGAGCCGCTGGAGGCCTCGATGACGGGCCGGTCCGGCCGGATCCAGCCATTGCAGAGGCCGTAGAGGAAGAGGGAGCGGGCGAGGCGGTGCTTGAGGCTGCCGGTGGGGTGGGTCGACTCGTCCTTCAGGTACAGATCGATGCCCCACCGCTCGGGCAGGGGGAACTGGAGCAGATGTGTGTCTGCCGAGCGGTTGGCGTCCGCCTGGACTCTGCGGACGGCTTCCTTGAGCCACGCCCGGTAGGCGGCGTCGCTGTGGTCGACGTCGAGGGTCACGCCGGTCCGGGTCTGCTGGGGAGTGCTCACGAGGGGGCTCCTAACGCTGCGCGCCGTCGACGCGCCGCGCGGCCGACACCTCCGATCATAAGCACCTTACGCACGCTTCTCACCTGCATAAACGCATCTTTGAGCCCCCCAAAGCGCCCCCAGGGGCAGGGCCGGTGCAAGGGGGCGCGCAGACCGGGGGGCGCATGGGCGGGCGTGCTGCGGGCGCCCCCCGGCGAGGGGCTCGCGGGCACTGGTGCTCGACGCCGGGCAGGGGCAGACTGCACGGCGGGACCAAGGCCCCGGCGGGTGACCGCGGGGGTACGACGCACCGTCCGGAGCCGGCTTCCGGGCACGGGCACCTCGTCCCCGCGGCGGGGGTTCGGCGGACAACACCGTACGGCCGGGCCGAGGTTCGGGCCGGGCGGGACGCACCTCCCCCGAGGGGACCGCGGGTCCGGAGGGGGCACACTGGATCAGGACACGAGCCGTACCGGGCGTCGCGCACGGCGGGCCGGTACACCGAGACGCACCAGGGGGCGGGTGGCATGGGAGAGCCGGAGTTCAGGGCCACGGGCGTGCGGATCGGGAAGCGGCTGCGGTCACTCACCCGGGCCGGGCAGGTCCGGATCAGCGACGGCCGGCTCGAGCTGCTGACCAGCTACGGCAGTGAGATCGACAGCGCGCCGGTGCAGGCCGTGCGCGCCTCCAAGCCCTGGTTCGGCCCCGATGACCGGGCCACGGCGGATCTCAACGGCAACCGGTACCTGCTCACCCTGGGCGATCACGACCCCGCCCCGGGAGAGCCGGGGCCGCCGGCCGCGCGGCGCTTCATCGAAGCCGTGCGCCGGGCGTCGGGGCGTGGCGACTGAGATGTCCGCGAGTTGCGGTACCTCATCCCCTGCGCCACTCTGGTCTCACGTCACTCTGGGTTTACCGGCGATAACGCTGCGAACCAGCCCGCCGGCCACGACAGCAGGCGGCAGCGTCACGCAGGCGCCCTGCTGGATCCGAACTCCGTGTTCTTCCGGACCTCACGTCGGGGAGTCGCAGCCGTGATCAGCTACCCAAGCAGGCACTGCACGGTGGAGCTCCAAGCCCTGCCGTCGCGGATCGGCCAGGTCCGCAGAATCGTATCTGCGCAGTTGCGCTACTGGCATCTCGACCCCCTGATCGACCGGGCCTCGCTCGGCGTGACGGAGCTGTTGACCAACGTCCACCGGCACGCCCAGCCCGACAAGACGTGCACCGTGGAGATAGAGCTGCTGCTCGACCGGCTCACCGTCTCGGTGCGCGACGGCGATCCGCGGATGCCCGTGGTCGACGACGCCGAGCCGTTGGCGACCTGCGGGCGCGGGCTCGCGATGGTGGCCGCCATGAGCGAGAGCTGGGGCGTCCGGCCGGACGGCGAGTCCGGCAAGGTCGTGTGGTTCACGCTGCCGACGTCCCCTCCCGTGGTGACGGCGCCGTCGCTCCGGTCGCGGCGCACGGTCCAGGAGAAGCCCGCGCGCAGGTTCGCCGAGGTCGCGGCTTCCGCCGACGGGCTCCGGCCCGACCATGCTCCCGCCCGGTCCGCCGTTGCCGGTTGACCGGGCGGTGACCACCGTCCCTCCGGAGGCTCCGGTGGCGTACGCCACCGGGTGCGCCCCCGGGGCGCACCTCACTCCGTGGCGACGGCCCGCGGCACGTCCGGGCGTGCCGCGCGCCGGGCCGGGCACAGTCCCGCGAGAGCACCGGCCGTGAGCCCGACGAGGGCCATGACGGCCGGTCGCCGGAGCCCGAGGGCCCCATGATCGCGGTGAAGCGGCCGGCCGGGAAGGTCACGGTCACGCGCCGAGGGCGCGTACGGCGGTGCCGCCACCGCCGTACACCTCCACCGCCCCGACGACCCGGGCGGCGGGCCGCCTGGTCGTCGGGGCGGCCGTCGTGGTCATGCCGCGCCTCCCTTACGGCCGAACTCCTCGTTCAGCACGGACAGTCGGCGCCAGTACTCGTCCTCGTCGATCTCGCCGGAGGCGAAGCGGTGACCGAGTACGGCGATGGGCGAGTCGTTCCCGACGGCGGGCTGCCGCCAGGGGCCGCCGCGGCGTCCGCGCCACACGGTGCGGCGCAGCAGCACGACACCGCCTCCGATCACCAGCGCCCAGATCACCGGGAAGAGCAGGATCCACGGG
The DNA here is from genome assembly GCF_042955215.1 of Streptomyces sp. NPDC012466. Taxonomy (NCBI): domain Bacteria; kingdom Bacillati; phylum Actinomycetota; class Actinomycetes; order Kitasatosporales; family Streptomycetaceae; genus Streptomyces; species Streptomyces sp. NPDC012466. The sequence continues at coordinate 224,278 of NZ_JBIBEQ010000005.1, forward strand.
CCGGGCCCGCCGCCGTCACCGAAGTTCGCCAGGGTCTGCATGTCGTCCAACTCCTCGATCGCGTCCTGTCCTGCGTCGCTTTCGAGAGTCGCCCCGCGAGGGGCCCCCGGTCGTCGTACGGCCAGCGGCACCGTGCGTACCTCGCGGGGAGTACGCGGGCGGGTCCCGCATGCTCCGCGCGGCCTCGACTTCTGTAACTACTGGTATGTACAGTGCCGGCATGAGCACCCCGGAACGGCTGATCGAGTCCACCCGCGAGCTGCTGTGGGAGCGCGGCTACACGGGCACCAGCCCCAAGGCGATCCTGGAGCGCGCGGACGCCGGGCAGGGCAGCATGTACCACCACTTCAAGGGCAAGCCCGATCTCGCCCTGGCCGCGATCCGGCGGACCGCGCAGGAGATGCGGGCCACCGCGGCGGAAGTACTCGACGGCCCGGGCACGCCCTACGAGCGCATCGAGGCGTATCTGCGGCGCGAGCGGGACGTGCTGCGGGGCTGCCCGGTCGGCCGGCTGACGATGGACCCGGACGTGATCGCGAGCGCCGAGCTGCGCGCCCCGGTCGACGAGACGCTCGACTGGCTCCGCGGCCGGATCGCCCGGATCGTCGAAGAGGGCAAGGAGCAGGGTCAGTTCGGGCCCGGTCTGGACAGCGGGGAGATCGCGGCGGCGGTCGTCGCGACCGTCCAGGGCGGTTATGTGCTGGCCCGCGCCTGCGGCTCCCCCGCCGCGTTCGACGCGGGGGTACGGGGACTGCTCTCCCTGCTGGCACCCCGGACCCCCTGAGGAGACCTGCGTGCACGCCATGCAGTACGAGATCACCCTGCCCGCCGACTACGACATGGGCATCATCCGCGACCGGGTGGCCCGCCGGGGGCACCTGCTCGACGCCTGGGACGGGCTCGGCCTCAAGGCCTATCTGATACGCGAGCGCGGTCTGCGCGGCTCGCCGGTCAACGCCTACGCCCCCTTCTACCTCTGGAACACCGTCGAGGGCATGAACTCCTTCCTGTGGGGCGGTGGGTTCCAGGGAGTCGGTGACGACTTCGGGCGGCCGTCGGCGCGGCAGTGGACGGGCCTCGCGTACGAGGAGGGGGAGGGCGCGCACGCGCGGTTCGCGGTACGACGGCGCCGATCGGTCCCGCGGAGCGGGCTGTTGGCCGATGTCGTCGCGGACGCCGTGGGCGAGGCCCGGGCCCTGGCGGCGCGGGACGGGGCCGTGCTCGCCGCCGCGGCCGTGGACACGAGCCGCTGGGAGCTGGTGCAGTTCTCGCTCTGGGAGCGGGACGCGCCCGAGGCCGACGGCGATGTCTTCGAGGTGCTGCACCTGTCCGCGCCGGGCCGGAACCTGCTGCCCCGGGGACGCCAGTGGTGAGCGCGGTCCGCACGGTGCTGGGGGACGTGCCCCCGGGAGAGCTGGGCGTGTGCGACGCCCATGACCACCTGTTCTTCGGCAGCCCCCGGCTGCCCGGCCAGGAGCTGCGCAGCGTGGCGGCGGCGCGGGCGGAGCTGGCGGCGTTCCGGGAGCAGGGCGGTGGGACCGTCGTGCAGTGGACGCCCTACGGGCTCGGCCGACGGGTCGCCGACCTGCCGCCGCTGTCCCGGGAGACCGGTGTGCACGTGGTGGCGGCGACCGGTCTGCACCAGGCCGTGCACTACGACGAGGACACCCTCGCCGGGCTGCGCGGCCGGCTCGCCGAGGTCTTCGTCTGCGAACTCACCGAAGGCATCGGGACGTCGGGGGTGCGGGCCGGGCTCGTGAAGGTCGCGGGCGGCTTCCACGCCCTGGACGCGCACGCCCGCTGGACCATGACGGCGGCGGCCGAGGCGCACCACGCCACGGGCGCGACGATCGCCGTGCACCTGGAGATGGGCACCGGCGCGCTGGACGTACTGGACCTGCTGTGCGGGGAGTCGGGGGTGCCGCCGCACCGGGTGGTGCTCGGGCACCTCAACCGCTCCCCCGACCTCGTCGTGCACCGGCACGCGGCGGAGTCCGGCTGCTATCTGGCCTTCGACGGGCCGTCACTCGCCCACCACGCCACGGACTGGCGGATGCCGGACGCCGTACTCGCCCTGGCCGAGGCCGGGTTCGGCGACCGGCTGCTGCTGGGCGCGGACACCACCACGGCCGCCGCCCGCTCGGTGAACGGCGGCCCCGGGATGCCGTACCTGCTGCGCCGGGTGCGCCCCCGGCTCGCCGACGCCGTCGGCGAGGAGCTGGTGGCGCGCATCCTCACCGAGAACCCGGGCCGGGCGTTCGGCGCCGAGTGGCGCTGACCGGCGTCACCGGCGGCCCTCAGCCGCCGGCCTGGTCGCTGTCCTTCATCGAGCCCCAGCCGTGCCAGCGCTCGACCTCGATCCAGGCGCTGACCCGGGGGCGGACGCGGTCCGGGTAGGGCTTGCCGGTGTAGTGCCGGGCGAGGAGGTCGATGTCGGCCAGGTCCTCGTCGTCGTACATCTCTGCGACGCGGCCGATCAGGGTCACGTGGGTGTACCAGTCGTCGCCGGCGAGGACGGTGAGGGTGACGCGCGGGTCGCGGCGCAGGTGCTTCAGGCGCACCCGGCCCCGGTCGAGGTTGATCAGCACCCGGCCGTCCTTCCACACGTACCAGGTGGCGGTGGAGACCGGTGCGCCGTCGGAGCGCAGCGTGGCCATGACGCACGGGTTGGGCCGGCTCAGCAGGGCGTCGGCCTCGGGCGGCAGCGGCGGCTTGGACATCCGGGGAACCTCCTAGGAGTGGGGCTTCTCGTCGAAGCTGGCGAAGTAGGCCGCGACCATGTCCTCGTCGGCGTGGCCCTGGGCGGCGGCGCGTTCCATGCGGGCGGCGGCCGCTTCGGCGACATCCAGGCGTACGCCGTTCTCCGCGCCGGCCTGGACGATCAGCCGGGCGTCCTTGGCGGCCGTGGTCACCGCGAACTGGGGTGGCGTGAGCTTGTCCTGGAGAACGAGCTCGGACTTGGCGCGCAGATAGCCCATGTCGAGCGGGCCACCCGCGACGAGGTCGAAGAAGCCGTGCGGGTCGACGCCGAGGGCCTTGGACAGGGCGAGGGCTTCGCCGGCGGCGGCCGTGACGGCGAGGACCCAGCTGTTGGCGACGAGCTTGAGGCGGGTCGCGCCGCCCTCCGCTCCGTCCTCGCCCGACCAGACGGTACGGGCGCCGACCGCGTCGAAGACGGGCGTGACCCTCTCGCGCCCCTCGGTGGGGCCGGCCGCGAGCACGGTCAGCTGCCCGGCCTCGGCGGGCTGGCGGGTGCCCAGGACGGGGGCGTCGTAGAAGACCAGGCCGTGCTCGCGGGCGAACGCGGCCAGCTCGGCGACGCCCTCGATGCCCGCGGTGGTGGACTGCACCCAGGCGGTGCCGGGGCGCAGGGCGGGGACGGCCTCGCGCATGGTGTCCAGCGCGGCGGGACCGTCGTAGAGCATGGTCAGGACGACGTCGGCGTCCTGGACGGCCTGCGCGGGGGTGTCGGCGATCCGCACGCCCTCGGCGGCCAGCGGCTCGGCCTTGGCCCGGGTGCGGTTCCAGGCGTGAACCGTGTGTCCGGCCCGGGCGAGGTTGCGGGCCATCGCGGCGCCCATGATGCCGGTGCCCAGGACGCTCACGGTGAGCTTGTCGGTCATTGCGTCAACTTCCTCGGTGGTGCGGTGCGGGCGGACTGCCCGCGGACCAGCCTGCCCGCTCGGCGGCGCGCCTTCCCGCAAGCGGCGCGGACAAGCCTGATACCCGTGGGGTCAGGCTCGCCGGAGCACGCCCGGCCCCCGCTCAATCCCGCGCTGTCAGCGCTCCGAGCGGATCGTCCAGGACGGGCTGCCAGGCCAGTTCCGCCGCGCCGACCAGGCTGTTGTGGTCGAGCGTGCACGGCAGGATGGGGACGCCGCCGCTCTGCCCCCACAGGCTGCGGTCGGCCACGACCGCGCGCAGGCGGCCGGGGTCGGCGTCGAGGAGGGTGCGGTGCAGGCCGCCGAGGACGATGCGGTCCGGGTTGAGGATGTTGACCAGGCCGGCGAGGCCCAGACCGAGACGGTCGATCAGGGCTTCGGCGGCGGCGCGGACGCCCGGGTCGTCGTAGTGGTGGCGGATCAGGTCGATGGACTGCTGGAGCAGGGACACCTCGGGGCCGGGTTCGCGCCCGGCCTCCGTGAGGAAGGCCAGCGGGTCGGTCTCGACGTCGAGGCAGCCGCGGCTGCCGCAGTGGCAGGGGCGGCCCTCGGGGTGCACGGTGAGGTGCCCGACCTCCAGCGCGAGGCCCGAACTGCCCCGGTGCAGGCGGCCGTCGAGGACGAGCGCGCCGCCGACACCACGGTGGCCGGTGGCCACGCACAGCAGGTCGCGGGCGCCGCGGCCGGCGCCGTGCCGGTGCTCGGCGAGCGCGGCGAGGTTGACGTCGTTCGCGGCGAACGCGGGCCCGTCGATGCCGGCCGCGCGCACCTGCTCGGCGAAGATGTCCCGGACCGGCGCGCCCGCGGGCCAGGCCAGGTGGAGGGGGTTCAGCGCCAGGCCCTCGGGTTCGGCGACGGCGGACGGCACGGCGAGCCCGGCGCCCACACACCGGAGTCCGGTCTCGCGCAGCAGCTCGGCGCCGGCCGCGACGACCGAGGCGAGCACCTTGGCCGGGTCGGCGTCGACGACCTCGCAGCCGGGCGCGGTGGCGACGATCCGGCCGCCCAGCCCGACCAGCGCCGCCCGGAAGCCGTCGGAGTGGACCTGCGCCGCGAGCGCGACGGGCCCGTCGTCGGCGACGGCCAGCCGGTGGGAGGGCCTGCCCTGCGAGCCGGCCGCCGCGCCGGGCCGGGCGTCGACCCGGATCAGCCCGAGTGCCTCCAGCTCGGCGGCGACCGCACCGGCCGTCGCCCGGGTCACCCCGAGCTCGGCGGTGAGGACGGCCCGGGTCGGCGCGCGTCCGGTGTGCACGAGCTCCAGCGCCGGTCCGAGCGCTGCGCGCCCCCGGTCCAGCCGCGTCCTCGACGTGCTCCCGTCCCCCGCCTGCCGGGGGTCCGCCTTCCCGCTCATGAGGGCGAGTCTCCCATGATCCGCCGGATGGTGGCCCGGCGTGCCCGCCGGGCGCCAGGGGTGTCCGCGAAGTCCGGCCGGCCGCGACGCCCGCGGACACCTTCCGGTGCGCTCTTCTCAGAGGCCGCTGACCCGGAGTGTGATGTTGAGCCGGCCCGTCAGGCCCAGCCCCGGCGGTGCCGTGCCGGCCTGGACCCGGGGGACGCCGTGGTAGGCGAGGCGGGACGGGCCTCCGAAGACGAACAGGTCGCCGCTGCGCAGTTCGACGTCGGTGTAGGGCCGCGTGCGCGTCTGCGTGTTGCCGAGGCGGAAGACGCAGGTGTCACCGAGGCTCAGCGACACCACCGGCGCGTCCGACTTCTCGTCGCTGTCGCGGTGCATGCCCATGCGGGCGTCGGCGTCATAGAAGTTGATCAGTGCGATGTCGTAGTCCGGCGCGGGCCCTCCCAGGGTGTCGTGGACCGCCCGGCGGCCCAGGTCGCCGAGCCACTGCGGGAACGGCTTCACCGGGGCGCCGTCCCCGTCGGCGACCGTGCGGGCGTAGCCGTACGGGTACCAGTGCCAGCCGAGGCAGACCTGCCGGGCGGTCATGGTGCCGCCGCCCGGGGTGTGGACGGTGCGCAGGCCGGCGGGCGGCCGGGCCCACTCGCGGCAGGCGTCGAGCAGCGCCCGCTGGCGTTCTTCGTCCAGCCAGTCGGGCAGGTGCACGGCGCCGGGCGCCACCTGCGTACGGGCCCTCGGGAACAGCTCGGCGTCCATGCCTTCCATGGTGCCCGACACGCCCTGAGCTGCGGCTCGGCTAGCCTGGTCGCACGATGAACGACCGTATGACGACGCCGTGGGGCGAGCCGGCGCTGACCCGTTTCCCCGAGGACCCGCGCGACAGGCTGCGCGCCTGGGACGCCTCGGACGAGTATCTGCTGCGGCACCTGGCCGAGGAGCGGGTGCCGCTGGACGGCACGGTCGTGGTCGTCGGGGACCGCTGGGGCGCGCTGGTCACGGCGCTCGCGGCGCACGGGCCGGTGCAGATCACCGACTCCCACCTCGCGCAGGAGGCCACCCGCGCCAACCTCGCGCGAGCCGGGGCCGAGCCGGACGCGGTGCGGCTGCTCACCACGCAGGACCCGCCGCCGGGGCGGATCGACGTGCTGCTGGTGCGGGTCCCCAAGAGCCTGGCGCTGCTGGAGGACCAGTTGCTGCGACTGGCGCCGGCCGTGCACCCGGGGACGGTCGTCGTCGGCACGGGCATGGTGAAGGAGATCCACACCTCGACGCTCCGGCTGTTCGAGCGGATCCTCGGCCCGACCCGCACCTCGCTCGCCGAGAAGAAGGCCCGGCTGATCTTCTGCACGCCTGATCCGGCGCTGGAACGGCCCGGCAGTCCGTGGCCGTACGTCTACACCCTGCCGGACGACGTCGGCCCGGCCGCGGGAAGCACGGTCGTGAACCACGCCGGGGTCTTCTGTGCCGACCGGCTCGACATCGGGACCCGGTTCTTCCTGCGGCACCTGCCGGACGGCCGGGGACGCCGGGTGGTGGATCTGGGGTGCGGCAACGGCGTGGTGGGCACGGCGGTGGCGCTGGGCGATCCGGACGCCGAGGTGCTGTTCGTGGACGAGTCGTTCCAGGCCGTGGCCTCGGCGGAGGCGACGTACAGGGCGAACGGCGCGCCGGGGCATGCCGAGTTCCGGGTCGGGGACGGGCTGGCGGGTGTGCCGTCCGGCAGTGTCGATCTGGTCCTCAACAACCCGCCCTTCCACTCCCACCAGGCGACGACCGACGCCACGGCCCGGCGGATGTTCGCCGGGGCGCGGCGCACGCTGCGGCCGGGCGGGGAGTTGTGGGTGGTCGGCAACCGGCACCTGGGCTACCACGTCACACTGCGGAAGCTGTTCGGCAACAGCCAACTGGTCGCGAGCGACCCGAAGTTCGTGGTGCTGAAGGCGGTCAGGCGGTAGCGGCGCCGAGGGTCCGCAGGGTTCCGGCCACCGCCCGTGTCATCGCCTCCCGCGCGAGGGTCAGGTAACTGCGCGGGTCGACCGCCTCGGGCCGCTCGGCGAGGAACTCCCGGATCGCACCGGTCAGTGCGATGTTCAGGGCGGTGCCGATGTTGACCTTGGTGATGCCGCCCGCGACGGCCGCCGTGAGTTCGTCGTCCGGGACGCCGGAGGAGCCGTGCAGGACGAGCGGGACGTCCAGTGCGGCCGACAGGCGTTTGAGCAGGGCGTGGTCGAGGGACGCCGTGCGGGTGGTCATGGCGTGGGAGCTGCCGATGGCGACGGCCAGGGCGTCCACGCCCGCGTCGGCGACGAACGCCCGGGCCTCCTCGGGGTCGGTGCGGGCGCCGGGGGCGTGCGCGTCCAGCGGGGGCCTGCCGTTCTTTCCGCCGATCTGGCCCAGCTCGGCCTCGATCCAGAGCCCTTGGGCGTGTGCCCAGTCGACCGCCGCCCGGGTCGCGGCGAGGTTCTGCGCGTAGGGCAGCCGGGCCGCGTCGTACATCACGGAGCTGAAGCCGGCGTCCGCGGCCCGGCGCAGCAGTGCGTCGCTCTGCACGTGGTCGAGGTGCAGCGCGACGGGGACGGCGGCGTGTTCGGCGGCGGCGACGGCGGCCCGGGCGAGCGGAAGCAGCTGTCCGCCGCGGAACTTGACGGCGTTCTCGCTGACCTGGAGGACGACGGGGGCGTGCACGGACTCGGCGCCCCCGATGACGGCCTCGACGTGTTCCAGGGTGATGACGTTGAAGGAGGCGACGGCCGAGCCGGCCGCGGCGGCACGGGTGACGAGGTCGCCGGTGGTGGTCAGGGGCACGGGGTCTCCCAGGTCAGGGCGCGAGGATCACCGAGCGCGTGAGGTGGCGCGGGCTGTCGGGGTCCAGCCCGCGGGACGCGGCGACGGCGACCGCGAGGCGCTGGGCGCGGACCAGTTCGGCGAGCGGGTCGAGGCGCCCGGCGATCCACAACGCGCCGGTGCCGCGCACCTGTTCGGCGAGTCCGCCCGGCGCGTCGCCCAGCATCCAGGTCGCCGTGCCCGTCGTGCTGACGCTGATGGGGCCGTGCCGGTACTCCATGGCCGGGTAGGACTCCGCCCAGGCCAGTGCGGCCTCACGCATCTTCAGCCCGGCCTCGTGGGCCAGACCGACGGTCCAGCCGCGCCCCAGAAAGGTGAACTGCCCGCATTCCACCAGTCGTTCGGGCAGCGGTTCCGTCAGGGCCGTGCGGGCGTCGGTGACGGCCGTGTCGGGGTGGAGGCCGAAGTGGGCGCGGAGCAGGGTGAGGGCCGTGGTCGCGAACCGGGTCTGGACGACGGAGCGTTCGTCGGCGAAGTCCAGGGCGGCGAGGTCGTCGGCGGCCGTCCGCACGGGGGTGTCCGGGTCGGCGGTGATCGCGGTGGTGGGGGTGTGGCCCCGCGACCGGCCCAGCAGGTCCAGGACCTCGGTCGTGGTGCCGGAGCGGGTGAGGGCGACGATCCGGTCGTAGCGGCGGCCGTGGGGGAACTCGGATGCCGCGAACGCGTCGGTCTCGCCCTGTCCCGCGCCCTCGCGCAGGGCCGCGGCTGCCTGCGCCATGAAGTACGAGGTGCCGCAGCCGACGATCGCGACCCTCTCCCCCGGTGTCGGCAACACCTTCGCGTACCGGGCCGCCTGCGACGCGGCGCGGGCCCAGCATGCGGGCTGGTCCGCCAGCTCGTCCTCGACATGCGTCATACCGCACCCTCCGCTCTGATTGTTCTTGCAAGATATAGCCATCTTTCGAGCATCATCAAGCATTCGGCCGGGATCGGGTGCGCTAGGGTCGCCGGAGATCGAGAGGTGGAGGTCCGGATGTCGCGCGACGCCCGCTGGAAGGCGCTGCTGGAACTGCTCGTGGAGCGCGGCCGGCTGGACGTCGAGGACGCGGCGGCGGAGCTCGGGGTGTCGGCGGCGACGATCCGCCGCGACTTCGACGGGCTCGCCGAGCAGCAGATGCTGGTGCGCACCCGGGGCGGCGCGGTCGTGCACGGTGTGTCCTACGAGCTGCCGCTGCGCTACAAGACGGCCCGCCGCGCCTCCGAGAAGCAGCGCATCGCCAAGGCGGTGGCGGATCTGGTGGCGCCGGGCGAGGCGGTCGGGCTGACCGGGGGGACGACGACGACCGAGGTGGCACGGGCCCTGGCCGTACGCGGGGACCTGACCTCCGGGTCGCCCGCGCTGACCGTCGTGACGAACGCGCTGAACATCGCGAACGAGCTGGCCGTACGACCCCAGTTCAAGATCGTGCTGACCGGCGGGGTGGCGCGGCCCCAGTCGTTCGAGCTGGTCGGGCCGCTCGCGGACGGGGTGCTCGGGCAGATCACCGTCGACGTGGCGGTGCTCGGCGTCGTCGCCTTCGACGTGACCCACGGCGCCGCGGCGCACGACGAGGCGGAGGCGGCGATCAACCGGCTGCTGTGCGAACGGGCGGAACGCGTGGTGGTGGCCGCCGACTCCAGCAAGCTCGGGCAGCGGGCGTTCGCCCGGATCTGTGCGGCCGAGGCGGTGGACACGCTGGTCACGGACACGGCGGCCGACGTGGAGACGGTGCGGCGGTTCGAGGAGGCCGGGCTGCGGGTCGTCACGGTCTGAGGTGCCGGCCCGGCAGAGGCGGTCCGACAGCGCACGTCCGTCGGCGGTTCTAGGCTGGGGCTGAGGCGCCTACCGGGCAGGGAGGCTGTCATGGGCGGAGCGGCACGGGACCGGGACGTGGCGAGCGGCCGGCGGTACGTACCGATCGCCGAGCACGGTCTGATCGGCGATCTGCGCAGTGTGGCCCTGGTGGGGACCGACGGCACGATCGACTGGTACTGCTGCCCGGCCTTCGACGCGCCGAGCGTGTTCGCCTCGATCCTGGACGCGGAGCGCGGCGGCTGCTTCGAACTGGCGGCGACCGTGCCGGCGCGGACCAAGCAGTTCTACTTCCCCGACACCAATGTCCTGATCACCCGGTTCTTCACCGAGGACGGGGTCGGCGAGGTGCAGGACTTCATGCCGGTCGGCGGCGGGCCGGCCGAGGCCGAGCGGCACCGGCTGATCCGGCGGGTGGTGTGCGTGCGGGGCTCGATCCCCTTCCGTACGCGCGTGGCGCCCCGCTTCGAGTACGGCTCCCTGCCGCACACCCTCCGGCTGGCCGGGGACACAGCGGTGTTCGAGACGGAGGGACTGGCGCTCGCGCTGACCGCGACCGTGCCGCTGGAGGCCGACGGCCCGGACGTGCGCGGCGACTTCAAACTCTCCGAGGGCGAGTCGGCGGTCTTCGCCCTGGACAAGGTCGGCGGCGATGTGACGCCCCGACGGTGCGCGCGCACGGAGGCCGAGGAGCAGTTCGAGGCGACGGTGGCGTACTGGCGGCACTGGCTGGCGGCGTCCCGGTACAAGGGCCGCTGGCGGGAGATGGTGCACCGCTCGGCCCTGACGCTGAAGCTGCTCACCTACGCGCCGACGGGGGCGATCGTGGCCGCGCCGACGACGAGCCTGCCCGAGGAGCTCGGCGGCGAACGCAACTGGGACTACCGGTACGTGTGGGTGCGCGACGCGGCGTTCTGCGTCTACGCCCTGCTGCGGCTGGGCTTCAGCGGCGAGGCCGAGGCCTTCATGGACTTCGTCACCCGGCACGTCAGCCCGGGCGACGGCAAGCGCTCCGGCCCGCTGCAGATCATGTACGGCATCGACGGCCGCGCCGAGCTGCCCGAGCGCACCCTGGACCATCTGGAGGGCCACCACGGCTCCGCACCGGTGCGGGTCGGCAACGCGGCGGCCGACCAGCTCCAGCTCGACATCTACGGCGCGCTGATCGACTCGATCTACCTCTACGACAAGTGGGCCAAGCCCATCTCCAGCGGTCAGTGGGACGATGTGTGCGCGCTGGTGGACTGGGTGTGCGTGCACTGGGACCAGCCCGACGAGGGGATCTGGGAGACGCGGGGCGGGCGCAAGAGCTTCCTGTACTCGCGGCTGATGTGCTGGGTGGCGATCGAGCGGGCCATCCGGATGGCCAACCGGCGCGGCCTGCCCGCCGACCTGCCGCGCTGGCGGGAGTGCCGCGACACGATCTACCGGTGGATCATGAGCCGGGGCTGGTCCGCAGAGCGCGGGGCCTTCGTCCAGCACGAGGACGGCGACGTGCTGGACGCCGCCGTGCTGATGATGCCGCTGACGAAGTTCATCGCCCCGACCGATCCGAAGTGGCTGTCGACGCTGGACGTGCTCACCGAGGAGCTGGTGTCCGACTCGCTGGTCTACCGCTACGACCCCCGGTCGAGCCCCGACGGGCTGCGCGGCGACGAGGGCACGTTCTCCATCTGCTCGTTCTGGTACGTCGAGGCGATGGTGCACGCCGGCCGGATCGACGAGGCGCGCCTGGCGTTCGAGAAGATGCTGACGTACGCCAACCATCTCGGCCTGTACGCCGAGGAGATCAGCCACACCGGGGAGCAGCAGGGCAACTTCCCGCAGGCGTTCACCCACCTGGCGCTGATCAGCGCGGCGTTCAACCTGGACCGGGCGCTCGGCTGAGGCTCAGTGCCCGTGTCCGTCCTCCGCATGCCCCTCGGGGGTGTCGGACCCGGCCACCGCTTCCCCGGCGCGGACGGTGAACGCCGCCGTGCGGACCTCTCCGTCGTGCTTGAAGTCGAGGAACAGGCGGTAGGAGCCGGAGCTGGGTGCCGTGGCCGTGAACGAGATGTCCGGGCCCGGCCTGGTCGTGCCGTCGCCGGGTTCGCCGTTCGGGTGGACGTGCAGGTAGGCGAGGTCGCCGGAGCGCAGGGCGACCAGGTGGCCGTACGCGCCGAGGTAGGGCTGGAGGTCGGTGACGGGCTTGCCGTGGCGGGAGACCTTCAGCTCCAGTTCGTTCGCCTCGCCGGGGCGCAGGGCGCCGGACAGCTTCACCTCGTAGCCGTCGACCCGGGCCGTGGTGCTCGCCGGCGGCAGTCGCCGGGCCTCGTAGGGGCCGGAGGCGGCGAGGTCCGCGCCGAGGGTGAGGTTCTCGGCGCCCTTCTTCGCCGGGGTGAAGTCGGCGAAGACGCGGTAGCCGCCGGCGCGGGGCAGGTCCAGGGGGGTGCTCCAGGTGCCGTCGGCGGCGCGGGTGGGGTGCAGATGGCGGTAGGTGACCAGGTCGCGTGAGGCCACGATCAGGTGGAGTTCCTTGTCGTGCTCGCGCTGGTAGGCGGTGAGCGCGCGGCCTCCGGCGTCCCGGACCGTGAAGCGCAGGTCGGCGCGCTCGCCCGCGGTGACGCGCGGGGTCTCCAGGTCGAGCGTGTAGCCGCCCTCCGAGATCTGCAGTCCGCCGGCCGGGGGCGTGTCGTGTCCGGCGTGGCCCTCCCCCGTCCCGGGCTCCGGCGCGGGCGGGGTGTGGTCGTCCGCGTGCTTCGGGGGGCTGTCGGCGACGACGGGGTCGATGCCCTGGCCGACGCCGTAGGCCGCGCCGAAGGTCGCCGCCAGGGCGGCGGCGAAGGTGGTGATCCTCAGTCCGGTGTTCATGACCGTCGGCTCCTTCAGATACCGGGCCTCCCGCTCGAATGCGGGGCCTCCATACAGTTCACCATACCCCTGGGGGGTATCGAGTCAAGTTGCTCGGACGCTTGCATCGTATACCCCTCGGGGGTATACATGAAGTCGGCGGGGGGATACCCCCGCCCCGTATATCCCCCATCTGTTGAACCGTCCCGAGGAGGCACCCGATGCCCGCTACCACCTACGCCGTCTCCGGCATGTCCTGCGGCCACTGCGAGGCCACGCTGACCAAGGTCGTCGGCACGCTCGACGGTGTCATCGGCGTCGAGGTCGACCTCGGCAGCGGCCGCGTCACCGTCACCACTGCCGCCGAGCCCGACGACGCCCTGATCGCGGAGGCCGTCGACGAGGCCGGCTACGAGCTGACCGGGAGGGTCTGAGCCATGAGTACCGGCACGACGACCGGCGCCGACGCCCAGGTGGAACTCGCCATCGGCGGCATGACCTGCGCCTCCTGCGCGGCGCGCATCGAGAAGAAGCTCAACCGCATGGACGGGGTCACCGCCACCGTCAACTACGCGACCGAGAAGGCCAAGGTCAGCTACTCCGGTGACGTCTCGGTCGGCGATCTCATCGCCACCGTCGAGGCGACCGGGTACACCGCGCAGGAGCCCCGGCCTCCCGCCGACCGGACCGGCCCGGCCGAGGAGGCCGACGAACTGCGGCCCCTGCGCGAGCGGTTGATCACGGCCGTGGTGCTGTCGGTCCCCGTCGTGGCCATGGCCATGATCCCGGCGCTGCAGTTCGAGTACTGGCAGTGGCTGTCCCTCACGCTGGCCGCGCCCGTCGTGACGTACGCGGCATGGCCCTTCCACAAGGCGGCGTTCACCAACGCCCGGCACGGCGCGGCCACCATGGACACGCTGATCTCGGTGGGCACCTCGGCCGCGTTCCTGTGGTCGCTGTGGGCTCTGTTCCTCGGCACCGCGGGCACGCCGGGCATGACGCACCCCTTCGAGCTGACCATCGAGCGCACGGACGGCGCCGGGAACATCTACCTGGAGGCCGCCGCCGGCGTGACCGCGTTCATCCTGGCGGGGCGCTACTTCGAGGCGCGCGCCAAGCGCAAGGCCGGGGCGGCGCTGCGGGCGCTGCTGGAGCTGGGAGCGAAGGACGTCACGGTGCTGCGGGCCGACGGCCGTGAACAGACCGTTCCCGTCACGGAGTTGCGGGTCGGGGACCGCTTCCTGGTCCGTCCCGGTGACAAGATCGCGACGGACGGGACGGTGGTCGAGGGGTCCTCCGCCGTGGACGCCTCGATGCTCACCGGCGAGTCCGTGCCCGTGGAGGTGGGTTCGGGCGATCCGGTCACCGGCGCCACGATCAACGTAGGCGGGCGGCTCGTCGTGCGGGCCACCCGGGTGGGCGCCGACACCCAACTGGCCCGCATGGCCCGGCTGGTGGAGGACGCGCAGAACGGCAAGGCCGCCGCGCAGCGGCTCGCGGACCGGATCTCCGCGGTGTTCGTGCCGGTGGTGATCGCGCTCGCGCTGGGCACGCTGGGCTTCTGGCTGGGCAACGGCACCGGGCTGACGGCCGCCTTCACCGCGGCGGTCGCCGTCCTCGTCATCGCCTGCCCCTGCGCCCTGGGGCTGGCGACACCGACCGCGCTGATGGTCGGCACCGGGCGCGGCGCCCAGCTCGGCATCCTCATCAAGGGCCCCGAGGTCCTGGAGTCCACCCGCCGGGTCGACACGGTCGTCCTCGACAAGACCGGCACCGTCACCACCGGCCGTATGACGCTGCTGGCCGTGCACACCGCCGACGGCACGGACGAGGCCGAAGTGCTGCGGCTGGCCGGGGCGTTGGAGCACTCCTCCGAGCACCCGATCGCCCGGGCCGTGGCCGACGGGGCGCTGGAGAAGCTGGGCGCGCTGCCCGCTCCGGAGGACTTCGCCAACGTGCCCGGACTCGGTGTTCAGGGCGTCGTCGAGGGCCACGCGGTGCTCGTCGGGCGGGCGCGGCTGCTGGCCGACTGGGCGATGGAGCTGCCGGAGGGCCTGGCCAGGTCACGGGCGGCGGCCGAGGACGCCGGGCGCACGGCCATAGCCGTGGCGTGGGACGGCGAGGCACGAGCGGTGCTGGAGGTGGCCGACGCGGTGAAGGACACGAGCGCGGAGGCCGTGGCCCGGCTGCGGGCGCTCGGCCTCACGCCCATCCTGCTGACCGGTGACAACGAGGCGGTGGCCCGGTCCGTCGCCCGCGAGGTGGGCATCGAGGAGGTCATCGCCGAGGTGCTTCCGCAGGACAAGGTCGACGTCGTCAAGCGGCTCCAGGCCGAGGGCCGGTCGGTGGCGATGGTCGGGGACGGAGTCAACGACGCCGCGGCCCTCGCCCAGGCCGATCTCGGCCTGGCCATGGGCACCGGCACGGACGCCGCCATCGAGGCCGGCGACCTGACCCTCGTACGCGGCGATCTGCGGGCCGCCGCGGACGCCATCCGGCTCGCCCGCCGCACGCTCGGCACCATCCGCTCCAACCTGTTCTGGGCCTTCGCCTACAACGTGGCGGCCCTCCCCCTGGCCGCCTCCGGCCTGCTCACCCCGATGATCGCGGGTGCGGCCATGGCCTTCTCGTCGGTCTTCGTGGTCGGCAACTCGCTGCGGCTGCGGACCTTCCGGGCCGCCGGCTGAGGCGCCGGCGGATCAGCGGTGGCGCCACACGAGCGTGTAGCGCCACAGCAGACGGCGGCGCACCCGGACGCCGGGCAGCACGGCCCGGGCCTCGCGCACGATCTCGGGGAAGGCGAGGCCCGGCGGACGGGTGCGGGCGGTCATCGACACCGGCCGGGGTGCCGGGCGGCCCCGGTTCTTCAGCAGCGCCATGACGATGTTGAGCGGGATGGACGCGATGCCGAGCAGGTGGTCGACGGGCGTCGACTCCCGGGCCACGCCGACGATCACCAGGGTGCCGCCGGGGGCGAGACGGTCGCGGAAGGACTCCAGGGCCTCGGTGAACGGCAGATGGTGGACGACGGCGACGCAGGTGATGACGTCGTACGACCGTTCACCGAGACCGGTCAGCGCGTCGGCCACCGTGTAGGTCACCGGGGCCGCCGCCGGGGTCAGTTCCCGCGCCCGGGCCGTGATCTCCGGATCGGCGTCGATCCCGTGCACGCGCTCCGCCCGGCCGGCCAGCAGCCGGGCCAGGTCACCACTGCCGCAGCCCACGTCCAGGGCGCTCCCCACCCGTCCGGGAAGCCGACGCAGGATCCAGCGGTGGAAGTGGGCGTTGTGGTCCCAGGGGCGGGCGGCGTGGAAACGCTCCAGTGCGCGCAGGACGCGGCGAGACAGGGGTGACATGCGCTCAGTGTTCCTGCTCACCGGGGTGGCCGTCCGCCGTCCGGGCACTCGGGAGGTACCGGCTCGCAGGGGCGCCGAGCATGCGCCGGGCGTGAGCCGGTACCTTGCTGGGGAAGGCCACTGCGGGGAGAAGCACATGACCGATCCGACGACCACAGACGCGGACGCCCCCCGTCCGCTCCGAAACACCCGGGACTTCGCGGGTGGACGCGGCCGGCTCCTGGGTGCCGTGTTCGGCGATCTCAGGGCCGTCGACGGCGCCTTGTACGCGGCGGTGGCCGCCACCCCCACGCCGACCCTGGACCGGACGCTGCGCCAGCTGTCGCACGCGGCCGATCATTCCAAGATCTCGTTCGCCATCGCCGCCGCCCTGGCTCTGGCCGGGAAGCGGCCGCGCAAGGCCGCCCTCGTCGGCGTCGGCGCGATCGCCGTGGCCTCGGCCTCCGCCAATCTGCTCGGCAAACGCCTGGTACGCCGGGCGCGGCCCGACCGCGAGGCGGCCCGGGTGACGGTGGACCGGCACGTCAAGATGCCGACCTCGGCGTCGTTCCCGTCCGGGCACACGGCGTCGGCGGTCGCGTTCGCCACCGCCGTCGGCGTGGTCCTGCCCCCCGCTGCGGTCCCGCTCGGGGCGCTGGCGAGTGCCGTCGGCTACTCCCGCGTCCACACCGGCGTGCACTACCCGGGCGACGTGGCGGCGGGCGCGGTCCTCGGGATCGCGAGCGCCGCCGCGGCCCTGGCGGCGGCAGCGGCCACTCCGTCGGCGCGGACACAGGCCCTCCTCGCGGCGGCCCGTTCATGGCCGCGGATCAGCGTCGTCGGCGCCCTGCGCCGGTGACGCGCGGCCGGGCCGGGGGCGATGACCCACACCCGCGCCCGGCACCCCTGCACCGACGAACGCGTACGCGGCTCGGGCGGCCTGGTTCGCCCCGGGCCGGCGGCCCGGGTGCCATGCCGGACGCGCTGGTCTGCGTCCGGCCGGTGAGCCCCCGAGGCTGGCCGGCGGGAGCGGCACCGGCCCGTGGCGGCGACGAGGGCCCCGGACGCCCCAACGGCCCCTGAAACTCCGGCTAGTGAAGGACAACGGCTGCGGACCGGCGTACGTCGACGGCCGTGAGCGCCAGAGCCAGCGGCCCGGGCGCGAGGAAGGCCAGCGGCAGCAGCATCCACGCGCACAGCGCGGCGGTC
Organism: Streptomyces sp. NPDC012466; assembly: GCF_042955215.1. Classification (NCBI taxonomy): domain Bacteria; kingdom Bacillati; phylum Actinomycetota; class Actinomycetes; order Kitasatosporales; family Streptomycetaceae; genus Streptomyces; species Streptomyces sp. NPDC012466. The sequence continues at coordinate 241,303 of NZ_JBIBEQ010000005.1, forward strand.
GCCACGGCGAGCAGCACCAGGCCGCTGCCGCCCACGTCCGCCACGGCGTCCCGCCCGGCCCCGCGCACCGCCGCACGCCAGTCGGTGAGCGACTCGGGACGTGCGCAGGCCCGCAGGCCGACCACCGCCGCGCACGCGCCGATCACCGCGGCGGCCATCGCGAACAGCGGCGCCCCCGGGAGCCCGGCCCCGGCCAGCGCCAGGTCCGCCGCGAACAGCAGCAGGCCCGCCAGGGCGACGGCTCCCGCCGCCAGGTCGCCGGTGCGCAACCGCCGCCGCAGCAGGGCGGCATACCGCCCCGCCGTGACGGGCCGGTCCTGTCCCGCGCCGCGCAGGACCGCGCACGCCGTCGACACCGCGGCCGGAGCCGTGACCAGGGGCAGACAGGCCGCCGCCGTGGCGAGTCCGACGCTCAGCACGTCGGCGAACAGGGTCATGCGCGGGCCGAACACCTCGCCCGCCTCGCGGGGACGCAATCCGCTCACCCCTTCACTCCGGAGCTGGCCATGCCCTCCACCAGGAACCGCTGGAAGGCGAGGAAGAACAGCACGATCGGCAGCAGCGCGATCACCGACAGGGCGAACATCGGGCCGAACGCGGAGGTGCTGGAGGCGTCCACGAACGAGCGCAACGCCAGGGTGAGGGTGAACTTCCCGGGGTCGAAGAGGTAGATGAGCTGGGTGAAGAAGTCGTTCCAGGTCCAGATGAACGTGAAGATGGCGGTGGTGATCAGGGCCGGCCGGGTGAGCGGCAGCACGACCTGGAAGAAACTGCGGAAGGGGCCGCAGCCGTCGATCCGGGCCGCCTCCTCCAGCTCGCGCGGCAGACCGCGCATGAACTGCACGATGAGGAAGACGAAGAACGCCTCGGTGGCGAGGAACTTCGGCAGGATCAGCGGCCAGTAGGTGTTCACCAGGCCGAGCTGGTTGAAGATGATGTACTGCGGGATCAGCACCGCGTGGTGCGGCAGCATGATCGTGGCGATCATGAAGGCGAACAGGGGCCCACGGAAACGGAACCTGAGGCGCGCGAAGGCGTAGGCGGCGAGCGAGCAGCTGATGACGTTGCCGAGGACCGCGCCGCCCGCGATCAGCAGGGAGTTGCCGAGCAGCCGCCAGATGGAGACGTCGTTCACGCCGTCGAGGGCTGTCCTGTAGTTGGACCATTCCAGGTGGCCGGGAAGCAGGTCGAGGCTGGCGATGACCTCGTCGGCGGGCTTGAGCGAGGTGGCCAGCAGCCAGGCCAGGGGGTACAGCATGACCAGCAGGGCGGCCAGGCAGCCGAGGTGCAGGGCGAGACGACCCCGGCGAACGGGCTTGCGGGTGGCGGTCGTCGAGGTCACCGGTCCCCCTCGGAGGCGTAGAAGACCCAGGAGCGCGAGGTGCGGAACAGCACCGCCGTGACGATGCCGATCACGAGGAGCAGCACCCAGGCCATGGCGGAGGCGTAGCCCATGTGGGAGGCGACGAAGCCGCGGTCGTAGAGGTACATGGTGTAGACGAGGGTCGAGTCGGCCGGTCCGCCCTTGCCCGCGCTGACGGCGAAGGCGGGGGTGAACACCTGGAAGGCCTGGATGGTCTGCAGGACCAGATTGAAGAGCAGCACCGGGGACAGCATCGGGACGGTGACGGACAGGAACTGCCGCCACTTCCCGGCTCCGTCGACCGCCGCCGCCTCGTACAGCTCGGCTGGGATCTGCTGGAGCCCCGCGAGGAAGATGACCATCGGCGCCCCGAACTGCCACACCGTCAGCAGAGCGACGGCCAGCAGCGCCCAGCCGGGCTTGTTGACCCAGCCTCCGGTCCCGAGCAGGTGGTCGACGGTGCCGCCGTCGTTGAAGATCGCCCGCCACACGAGCGCGATGGACATCGACGCGCCGAGCAGGGACGGTGCGTAGAACGCGGAGCGGTAGAAGCCCTTGCCGCGCTTCATGCCCTTCAGGGCCAGCGCGACGACCAGGGCGAGCGCCAGCTGGAGGGGCACGGCGACGACGACGTAGGTCAGGGTCGTCACGACCGAGCGCCAGTAGCGGGGGTCCTCGGTGAACATCTGCGCGTAGTTGCGCAGGCCCACCCACTTCGGCGGGGTGAACAGGTCGTAGTCGGTGAACGACAGATACAGCGACACCGCCATCGGCAGCAGCGTCAGGACGATCGCGCCGAGCACCCAGGGCGAGAGGAACACCCAGGCGGCGCCCTCGCGTTCGCGCTTGGGCCGGCGCTTCGGGGCGGCTGCGGGGGCGCGCCTCGCCTCCGCGGGGACCGCGGTGGTGGTCATGACCTCAGCTCCGCCTTCGCCTCGGTGACGTAGTTCTCGGCCGCCTCGCGGGGCGACATGCGCGCGTAGGACACCTGGTCGTAGTCGCGCTGGAAGGTGCTCTGCAGGGCGTTGTCGCCCGAAGGCGGCGCCTGGGGCGGGTCCTTGAGTTTGCCCTCCAGGGACGTCTGGAAGTCGGCGATGGTCCTGTCGAAGTCCTTCAGCCGCGGGCCGATCTCGTCGCGGATCGTCTCGTTGACGGGGATGCCGCGGCTCGCGCCGAGGATCTTCGCGGCCTCCCGGTCGTTGATCAGGAAGTCGACGAGCTGCGCCGCCTCCTTCGGACGGGCGGTGTTCGCGGAGACTCCGACGAACATGGACGGCTTGAAGTACTGGCCGGGTGTGCCGTCCTCGCCGGACGGCATGGGGGCGAGCGCGACGCCGCCCTCGACGAGGGCGGCGAAGCCGCTGGCCGGGGCGTCCCAGTTGGCGTCCGTGACGGACGTGCCGCGTCCCAGCGGGGTGTTCTCGACGGAGCCGTCGAGCTGCGTGGTCTGCTCGGCGGGCGAGACGGCACCCTCGCGGCGCAGCCCGTCGGTGAAGGTCCACCAGCGGGTGAGGTCGTCGGCGGTGAAGCCGAGCCCGCCGTCCCCGTTGTAGAGGGCCTTGCCCTGTCCGCGCAGCCAGACCTCGAAGGAGTCCTCGCTCTGGCCGGGGTCGGTCGCCCCGGGCTTGCCGGTCTTCTTCGCCAGAGCGCGCATGGTGTCGGCCCACTGGCTCCAGGTCCAGCTCTCGCCGGGGAGGGGCACGCCCGACTTCTTCCAGGTCTCGACGTCGTAGGCGACGGTCTCGGTGCCGCGGCCCTGCGGGATCGCGTACTGGACGCCGTCCACGCGGCCGGTGGCGAGCAGGCCCTGGTCGATCTCGGCGGTGCGCAGGACGGACTTCTGCTTCGCCAGGTCCAGCAACACGCCGCCGGAGGCGTACTGGTCGATCTGCCGGTAGTCCAGCTGCATCACGTCCGGGGCGTCACCGCCGGCGGCCTGGGTGGCGAGTTTCTGCTTGTAGGCGTCGTAGCCGGAGAACGACGTGGTCACGTCGACGTTCGGGTGCTGTCTCTCGAACAGCGCGACGGCCCGCTCGGTGCGTTCCGCGCGGTCGGGGTTGCCCCACCATGTGTAGCGCAGCACGATCCTGCCGCCGGCGGTCTCCCCTGGTCCTCCGCAGCCCGCCAGCAGGGCACACAGTGCCAGTGCGGCGGCCGACGCGTAGAACCCCTTCGTCCTGTGTCCGGGCATGCCGAGGTCGCTCCTCTCGACGGAGTTTCGGTTGAGCCCCCCTCAGGCCCCCCTCAAGCCCCCTGCCGCTACGTCCCCTGGTGCGGCAGGGTCGTTCCGGGCAGCGCGTACTCGTCACGGCGGCCGCACATGCCGAAGCCGCCGAGCCGGGTGGGCGCGGCCTCGTGGGCGGTGGCCTCGCCCAGGTAGGCGGGATCGCCGGCGGCCAGGGCGTCGAGCTGGGCCCCGGTGCGCTGCGCGGTGGCCAGGGCGCCCTCCCGCCACAGGGCCTGCCAGGTGGGCACCTTGTCGCGCACGATCCGGGCGGCGGCGCGCTGGAACTCCCGGTACGGGCCGTTGTCGCCGGCGACGAGAGCCTCGCGCAGGACGAGGTAGCCCTCGACGGCGAGGTCCCTGCGGCGCCGGGCGGCCGCCGCCGTCTCCGGGCCGGTGCCGGGCGGCAGGGACGCGGCGGCGGCGTACCGGTCGGGGTCGGCGAGGACCTCGGTCGGGAAGGTGAACACGGCGTCCCCGGCCTCGGGCAGACCGCTGTTCTGCATCAGCACGGTGATGCGCAGATCGCCGCCCTGCACCATGCGGTGCACGGTGCCCGGTGTGAACCAGGCGAGGGAGCCGGCTTCGAGGGGGATGTCCCGGTAGCCGTCGGGGCTCAGTGTCTGCACCGCGCCCCGGCCGCCGGTGACGACGTACGCCTCGGTGCACACCAGGTGCAGGTGCGGGCTGCCGCCGCAGACCCCGTCGGCGGCCTCCCAGTCGTAGGCGCTGAGGTGGGACAGGCCGATGGCGCCGGGCAGCGGGTGCGGAAGGCCCGCCGGCTCGGCTTCGCTCACCACGGCAAGGCCTCCAGATGCGCGCCGACCCGGTCGCGGTCCCAGGCGCCGTCGGCGACGACGAGGCGGTACCGGTAGGCGAAGGACTCCCCCGGCGGCAGCTCGAACTCCTCGAAGAACGCCCAGGAGAACGCGACCGTCGGGAACGGCTCGGAGCGGACGAACCAGTGCGACGCGTGGACCGCGGACGTCTCGTCGAGGTTCTCGGGCGCGTGCGCGAAGACCAGGGTGGAGTGGCCGTCGACGTCGTCGTGCTCGGTGGTGAAGGCGAGCCAGGGCCCCTGGGTTCCCATCAGTTTGCCCGCGTCGGCGTCGGTGTCCGGGGCGAAGACCGTGCCGCCGGTGAAGTCGCGCGGGCCGCGCCACTGGAGTCCGGTGTAGCCGGCCATCTCGCGGCCCGCGGTGGTCGGGGAGCCGAAGGCGAGAGGCTCGGAACGGGTGTTGGTGAGGCGGATCGACCAGTCCAGGGCCCAGGAACCGGCCTCCTCGTCCACCGAGTGGACGGTCAGCCCGCGCACCTCGCGCGCCCACTCCTCGCCGCCGTTCTCGATCCAGGTGAGGTGTTCGGTGAGGGCGAGGCGGTCGTCCTCGACGGTGAGGTCCGCGAAGCCGTCGTGCCGCATCGAGCCGACGCGCTCGGGCAGGGGGAGGTAGCCCTCGCCGTGGACGTAGCAGTTGCCGCCCCAGAAGTTCTGGCCGGACAGATGGCTGGCGGTCATCTGCAGGCCCTTGTGCCAGCGGTGGTCGTTCGGGCGGTAGCCGGTGACCGTGCGGCCGGAGAGCGTGCGCACCGGGTGGGCGTAGGGCTTGCGGGACTCGAAGGGATCCGGGTCGGGGCGGTAGACGTAGCGGAGGATCTCCGTGCCGTTGGCCGCCGTGACGGCGATGTTCTCGCCGTGCGTGTGGGTGACGCGGATGGTCATGCGCGCTCCTTGGGGGCCCAGTCGGGGTACTCGCCGTGCATGGCCTCGTAGAAGGGGTCTCCGGGCACGATCTCCCCCGCGTGCACCGAGCGGCCGGTGAACGCCGCCTTGTACAGGGCGGCGGCGAACTCGAGGGTGGCGCGGGCGTCACGGCCGCTGCCCGGGGGCCTGGTGCCGGTGTCGTAGGCGTCGAGGAGCGCGCCCAGCTGGGCGGTGTGCGAGCTGGGCACGTCGCTTGCGGGGGTGCGCCAGGCGGTGGTCCGCTCGGAGGCGACGTGCGGGGCCGGGGTGTAGGTCCAGCTGTCGTTGCCGTGGCCGTACAGGTGGGTGAGTTCGACCGTGGCGTCCGCGCAGTCGATGCGGATGCGGCTCACCTCGTCCGGGGACAGCACGCTGTTGACGACGGTGGCGAGGGCGCCGCTGCCGAACCGCACGAGGGCGGTGGAGACGTCCTCGCTCTCGGTGTCGTGGACCAGGCGGGCGGCCATCGCGCGGATCTCCTCCCACTCCCCGAGCAGGTGCAGCATCAGGTCGTACTGGTGGATGCCGTGGCCCATGGTCGGGCCGCCGCCCTCGCTGGCCCATTTCCCGCGCCATGGCACCGCGTAGTACGCGGCGTCCCGGTGCCACGTGGTCTGGCAGTGCGCGACCAGTGGGGCTCCCAGCTCGCCGCTCCTGATCAGCTCGCGGGCGTGCACGGCGCCGGATCCGTAGCGGTGCTGGAAGACGACCGCCGCGTACGCGCCGGAGGCCTCCTCGGCGGCGGCGATCTCGTCGTACTCGGCGAGCGACAGGGTGAGCGGCTTCTCGCACAGCACCCAGGCGCCCGCCTTCAGCGCGGCCACCGTCTGGTCGCGGTGCAGGGAGGGCGGGGTGCCGATGAGGACCAGGTCGGGGCGTTCGGCGTCCAGCATCGCGTCCATCGAGGTGTATCCGGCGACCTGGTCACCGGCCAGCTCGCGGAAGGCGCCGAGCCGCTCCTGGTCCACGTCGACGGCGGCCACCAGTTCCACCCGGTCGGAGTGGGCCCGCAGCGCGGGCAGATGACTCCCGGCGACGATGGCTCCGGTGCCGACGACGGCCACGCGGCGGCGGGTGGGGGACAAGGACATGCGGCGCTCCTCGGACGGCCGGCGGACACACGCTTGGAAAGCGCTTGCACTCGGTAGGGACCCTAGGCGGGAGAGAATGTCTGGACAACCCCCCTGCAACGACCTGCACAAGGTCTGCCCGCGCATCGTCCCAGCTTGGGACAGAGATGCCGGTGGTTGTCCCCGCCATGGAAACGGCGTTCTCCGCGTCGTCGCCGGGGCCGACTCCCCAGGGGGTGATCGGGCGACGGGTCGCCCTCGCCGTCGCGTCGCACAGCGACTTCCGCATCTCCCGGCCGACAGGGCGGCCGACAGGGCGGAACGCCGCCCGGCCGACAGGGCGGCCGCCGCCGCGGGACGCCGCCCGCGCGGCACCCGAGGAGCCGTGTGCCGCGCCGCGCGGTCGTGACAACAGCGACCGGCCCTGATGGTCACCGCCCGCGGGCGGTGACCATCAGGGCCGGTCCGGTCGAGTCAGGACTCGACGATCTTGCGTACGTTCTCCACGGAACCACAGCCGGCCTTCAGCTGACGCTCGCGCTCCTGCGCGAACGCCCGGCCCAGCTCCTCCCGGCGCTCCATCGCCACGTTCTCCCGCGCGCCGTTGAGGATGGTGCGCTCCTCCTCGTCGGCGTGGTGGGTGACGGCTTCCACCAGCTCCTCGAGCTTCGAGTCCCACTCCTCGGAGCCGACCTCGTCGACCTCGAGCAGCTCCAGGAGGGCCTCGTTGCCCTCGTCGTGCTCGTGCTCGCCGTGCTCGACCTCTTCGTCGTCGATGTTCTTGTACCGCTTGAGCGCGGGGTAGACCTTGGCCTCCTCGGCCTGCGCGTGCGCGATCAGCAGATCCGCGAATTCCCGCAGCGCACCGGCCCGGTCGGCTTCGACGCTCCGCATCTGCCGGAAGAGGTCTTCCATGCGGCGGTGGTCCTGGAGAATGAGTTCTACGACATCTTGTGTGTCGGCCATGGAACGGGAACGCCTTTCCTCGAAGACATACGGGTCACTTTCGTTTACCCCATTCCTGATGTTTTTTCGCCTCGGGTGGCGGCCGGTCTACCAGCGATACCAGCGGCCCTTGCGGCCACCACTGTCCGCGGTGCGCAGCACGAAGCCGAGCAGCCACAGGACCAGCACGATCACCGCGATCCACCACAGGGCCTTCAGTGCGAAGCCCGCACCGAAGAGGACCAGGGCCAGCAGCAGGACGAGAAGCAGGGGAACCATAGTTATCAACCTCCGTCCCCTCTGATGCCCTGGCCATAGGCGAACACACAGTCGAATTTCCGTGTTTCTTCACACGGATCAGGGGCACCTGGATCGCTTTTGCCTGGGCGCAGGCACCGAGGCCGGGTATCCCCCGAACTCCCCTCGCTGAAAGGGATTTGCGCGCGACAGCCTGGGGTAGCGGAGCGGCGGCCCGCGCAGGGAACTCGTCGGCCTGGACGGGTCCACCGGCAAGAGGCTGTGGCCCAGCGCCTGATCATCGATGACGACCCCAAGACCACCTTGACGGCGGCGGAGTCCTCTGCACCCGGACCGGCGTGGGCTCATGACCGCCTGGGACCCTGCCACGGGCGGGCAACGCTGGAGCTGCAGCATCGGCTCGGGTTCCTGCGAGTACCCGCCGACGTGGTACGACGGGGTGCTGTACACCCAGGACGGCCGAGGCACGGCACTGCCACGTACGGGGCGGCCTCAGTCCTCGCCGACGACGATCACCTCGTCGCAGGCCGTCCAGCCGCGCCGCTCCGCCTTGGGCGGGTTGATCCGCACCCCGTAGCCCGGGCCGGCCGACGCGTCGTCGTGGCTTCGGTATCCGATGGCGCATTCGCCGCGCTGACGTGCCGCCGCCACGACGGTGGCGAAAGTCGTCTCGCACCCGGGCAGCACGTAGTCGCCGGCCGGCCGCAGGCGGATGCCGGTGCCGTCGGCCGAGAACAACTCCTCGAACACCGCCGCCAGGTGCCGGTTCTGGGAGATCTGCGCCATGAGCAGGCCGATGAGCTTGCCGCTGATGATCACGTCGGCTCCCGGGCCGATGGGGGCCAGCGCCCGGTTGCGGTCGTCGATCAGTTCGGTGACGACCGGCAGGACGCGCCCGGTGGTCTCCTCCAGTTGCCGCAGCAGCAGGAGCGTGACGAGCGTGCGGTTGTCGGGGTCCTCCGGGGGCTGCCCCGGGGCGGGGTCCTGGCCGAGCACGATCACGCTGTCGTAGGAGGGCACGTCCAGGCCCCGCAGGGTCTCGGGCCGGGTGACGTCACCGTGGTGCAGGGTCAGCGTCAGGTCGCCGCCGTGGTGCCCGTCGGTCTCGTTCACCTGGCGGACCGTCGCCTCACCGCCGTCCGCGACCACGTCCACGGCCGATCCGGGCCGGGCGCGGCGGCGCAGCTGGTCGACCATGAGCGGCGCTCGGCGGTTCCAGCCCAGCAGCAGGACCCGCTCCGGCCGCGGGGGCGTGACGGGGCCGGAGGCCATCGCCGCCTTCTCGACCGAGTCCGCGCAGTCGGCCGGCCGGACCGTGTCGTCGTCCCGGGAGATGACGATGAGCAGGTCGTCCTCGGCGAGGGACGTCTGCGGCGGTGGGTTCAGCAGAGGGGTGTCGCCGCGCACGATCCCGACGACGCTGGACGTCGGGTAGGACAGCAGCGCGTCGCCGAACGGGCGGCCGGCCAGGGCCGGTTCGGTGACGAGGTAGAACTCGTCGCCGGCGAAGTCCAGAAGCTCCTGGTGCACAAGGGAGAGCCCGGGGCGGCGGGCGGCCTGGACGATCAGCCGGGCGGTGACGGTGTCGGCCTCCAGGACGACGCCGCCCGGCCCGGCGGCGAGCGTGGCGGCCAGCCGGTAGCGGTCGTCCCGGACAGCGGCGACGACCGGTGGGCGGGCCCCATCCCCGGGCAGGGCCGCCCGCAGCGCCAGTAGCGTCTTGACCACCTCCGCGTCGGCGTCCGGCTCGTCGCGGGGCAGGACCAGCACGACACCGGCCGTCGCCGGGCTGGTCAGGGTGAGCACCGCCGGGTCGGTGGTGGGGCCGCTGCGGCAGATCAGCCGGGTACGGCCCATGGGGCCGACCTTGGTGCTCAGGGCCTCCTCCATGGCGGTCTTGTCCCGGTCGGCCAGCACCGCCACCGCCGCGCGCCGCTGGTTGGCGTTGGCGGCCACCAGCTCGCTCACCACCGTGAACACCTGCTCCGACCAGCCCAGGACCACGACGTGCCCGCTTTCCAGCACGGTGGAACGGCCCCTGCGCAACGCGGTGAGCCGCTCCGTGAGCGCCGTCGTGATCAGGCCGACGAGCGTCGACACGTACAGCAGGGCGACCAGGGCGAGCAGCACCGACATCGTCACGCGCAGCGGCGCACCCGTCGCGCCGCCCAGCCGCAGGGTCTCGCCGGTGAGGCGCCACACCGCCACCAGCCGGTCCGGCAGGGCCTCCGGTGCGGCGGGGTCGGTCCACACCACCACCGCGCTGGCCGGGACGACGACGGCCAGGCACAACAGCGCCATCCAGCCGACGATCGCCGAGGCACCGCGGGCCAGGGTGCTGTCGAACCAGTAACGGGCTCGGTCACCCCACGGAGCGCGCCGCTGCGCCACTCTTCCCCCTCCGTCGCCCCGGACTCCCCTGGTGCCGGTCGGCGCCGGTACGCGATGCACCGGAGGACGGCCGCTCGGAGAGCACGGATGTGCATCCGCATGTCGCAGTGTGCGGGCCGGCTCGTGGCGGCAACCGCGGTTCGCCGCGCATTCATCCCTTCGGGTTGCCCGGGTCGGCCGACCCGGCGGACCCGCTGTGACGTCAGCGTTTGCGGCCGGCTTCGCTCCTTCGGGTCAACGCCCGGGCGAAGGACGGCGCCCGGGCGGGGCCGCCAGTACAAAGGCGGCCATGACTGAAGATCACGCGGTGGTGCATGCGGACGGCGGTTTCTCCCGGCGGAGCTTCGCGACGGTGGCCGGCACGGCCACGGTCGCGACGGCCCTGACCGGCGGTACCGCCATGGCTCTGCCGGCACCGGCCGCCCCGGCCGCACCGGCCGCTCCGGGCGACAGACGCGGCGCCGACTTCGACCGGTGCCTCGCCGTCGCCCGCGCACTGCTCGTACTGGACTCCGACGACCGTCCCCTCGTCCCGCGCTACCAGCGCGTCCTCAAGAAGGGGCTGCCGGCTCAGCGCCGGACCCGCCCCCAAGACGTCCTCGTCATCGGCGCCGGTCCGGCCGGGCTGGTCGCCGCCTGGCTCCTGAAGAAGGCCGGTCACCGGGTCACGGTCCTGGAGGCCAACGGCAACCGGGCGGGCGGACGCGTCAAGACCTTCCGCAAGGGCGGCCACGAGGACGCCGAGCAGCCCTTCGCCGATCCCCGCCAGTACGCCGAAGCGGGCGCGATGCGCCTTCCCGGCAGCCACCCCCTGGTGATGGAACTGATCGACCAGTTCGGCCTCGAGAAGCGGCGCTTCCACTACGTCGACGTCGACGCCGAAGGACGCCCCGCGGGCCGCACCTGGATCCACGTCAACGGCATCCGCGTACGGCGCACCGACTACGCCCGCGCGCCCCGGCGCGTGAACCGGTCCTTCGGCGTGCCGAAGGCCCACTGGGACACCCCGGCCGCCGCCATCCTGCGCTCGGCGCTGGACCCGGTGCGCGACGAGTTCAGCTACGTCGACTCCCACGGCAAACGGGTCGACAAGCCGCTTCCGGAGCGGCTGCGGGGCTGGGCCCGCGTGGTGCGGCGCTTCGGTGACTGGTCGATGTTCCGCTTCCTCACCGAGCACGCCGGACTGGACGAGCGGACCATCGACCTGATCGGCACCCTGGAGAACCTCACCTCACGCCTCCCGCTCTCCTTCATCCACAGCTTCATCGGCTCCTCCCTCATCAGCCCCGACACCCCGTTCTACGAACTGGAGGGCGGCACGGCCGTACTGCCGGACGCCCTGCTGGAACGCGTGCGCGAGAACGTGCGGTTCGACCGCCGTGTCACACGCATCGAGTACCACCACCCCGACCGCCCCGCGCCGGACGCCGCTCACGCCCGGAGCAAGGGCCCGCACGTGTGGGTGGACACCGTGTCCGAGGGCCGCGGCGGCCCGGTCGTGCGCGAGCAGTTCACCGCGGACGTCGCCGTGGTCACGGTGCCGTTCTCCGGCCTGCGCCACGTGCAGATCGACCCGCCCCTGTCGTACGGCAAGCGCCGCGCGGTCAGCGAGCTGCACTACGACAGCGCGACCAAGGTGCTGCTGGAGTTCAGCCGCCGCTGGTGGGAGTTCGACGAGGCCGACTGGAAGCGTGAGCTGCGCGCCGTCGACCCCGGCCTGTACGACGCGTACCGCACCGGCCGCGCCGCCGCGGACGGCACCCTCCTCGGCGCCCACCCCTCGGTGCCCGGCGGGCACATCTCGGCAGGTCAGCGCACCCACTACGCCGCTCACCGCGCGAGTGCGCGCGATCAGCCCGAAGCGGCCGGCGTCGTGGGCGGCGGCTCGGTGTCGGACAACGCCAACCGGTTCATGTTCCACCCCTCCCATCCGGTCCCGGGCAGCGCGGGGGGTGTCGTGCTGGCCTCCTACAGCTGGGCGGACGACGCGCTGCGCTGGGACTCCCTGGACGACGAGGCGCGCTACCCGCACGCTCTGTGCGGCCTCCAGCAGGTCTACGGCCAGCGCATCGAGGTCTTCTACACCGGCGCGGGACGTACCCAGAGCTGGCTGCGCGACCCCTACGCCTACGGGGAGGCGTCCGTGCTGCTGCCCGGGCAGCACACCGAGCTGGTCCCGGTCATCCCCGTGCGGGAGGGGCCCTTGCACTTCGCCGGTGACCACACCTCCGTCAAGCCGGCCTGGATCGAGGGAGCCCTGGAGTCCGCCGTGCGGGCGGCCCTGGAGATCCACACCTCGTAGGGGGCGCTGAACCGCCACACCCGCGACGGCCCCGGCGCTCTGGCGCCGGGGCCGTTCGCTCGCCGTGGTCCGGACGCACGGCCGCGCGGGCGCCCCGGTTACCGCAATGACCAAAACCTCCGTTGGTTCCGCAAGCGAGACAGCGCGTCGACGCCACGTGCACCATGTGGCCCACGTCACCCTCCCCCACAGGGCGTACACCTCCCCGCATCGACGAACCGACAGGTGGTGGCACTCGTGCGCCTGCGCACCCCCCTCGCCCTGCTCGGGGCCGCCGTGCTCGTGCTCGCCGGACCGCCGCTGCTGACCACCGGCAGCGGCTCCGAGACCGGCACGCAGATCCCGGGCCTGCGCTTCATGGTCCCCAACACGCCCGGCGGCGGCTACGACATCACGGCCCGCACGGCCGCGAAGAACGCCGAGGACGCCGGACTGACCCACAACATCGAGGTGTTCAACCTGCCGGGCGCCGGCGGCACGGTCGGCCTGAGCCGGCTGGTGAGCGAACACGGCAACGGCAAGCTCGCCATGTCCATGGGCCTCGGGGTCGTGGGCGCCGTCCGTTCCAACGACGCGCCGAAGACGCTCGGCGACACCACACCGATCGCCCGGCTCACCGAGGAGCAGGACGTGGTCGTGGTCGGCAAGGACTCCCCGTACAAGACGATCGACGACCTGATCGGCGCCTGGAAGGACGACCCGGGCAAACTCCCGGTGGGCGGCGGCTCCTCCCCCGGCGGGCCCGACCACCTCGCGCCGATGCTGATGGCCCGGGCGGCCGGCATTCCGCCGAAGCAGGTCAACTACATCCCCTTCGACGGCGGCGGTGAGCTGCTCGCCTCGATCCTCGGCAACAAGGTCGCCTTCGGTGTCTCCGGCGTCGGCGAGTACCTGGACCAGATCAAGGCGGGCGAACTGCGCCTCCTCGCGGTCACCGGCCCGGAACGCGTCGAGGGCCTGGACGCGCCCACGCTGAAGGAGGCGGGCTACGACGTGAACTTCACCAACTGGCGCGGCATCGTCGCCCCGCCCGGTCTCAACGACGCCGAGCGCGGCAAGCTCGTGAAGCTGGTCGAGGAACTCCACGACTCGGACGAGTGGCGCACGTCCCTGGAGCAGAACGGCTGGGACGACGCCTTCCTCGCCGGTGCGGAGTTCGGCGCGTTCCTCGACGCCGAGGACAAGCGTGTGGTGTCGGTGCTGAAGGAGCTGGGACTGTGACGACGCAGACCGACATTCCCCCCGCCGGGACCGGCGGCGAACGGCGCTCCTGGCTGCGCGAGCACTCCGAACTCGGCGTCTGTGTCCTGCTGGTGGCGCTGGGCGTGCTCGTCCTGACGGACGCGCTCACCATGGACGTCGACATCGCCCAGCGCGGGCCGGTGGGTCCGAAGAGCGTGCCGGTCGTGGTCGGCGCGGGTCTGCTGGTCATCGCCGCGCTGCTCGCCGTGGACGTACTGCGCGGTGGCCGGGGCCAGGCCGAGGGCGGGGAGGACGTGGACCTGTCCGAGCCCGCCGACTGGCGCACGGTGCTGCTGCTCGCCGGGGTGTTCCTCGGCGCGGCCGTCCTCATCGAGCCGGCCGGCTTCCCCGTCGCGGGCGCGCTGCTGTTCTGGGGTGCGGCGTTCGCGCTGGGCAGCCGCCGGACCGACCGCGATCCGCTCATCGCGGCAGGGCTCTCCCTGGTCACCTACACCGTGTTCAACAACCTGCTCGGAGTGCCCCTGCCCGGCGGCCCCCTGATGGGAGTGCTGTGACATGAACACCCTCACCTCCCTTCTGGACGGCTTCGGTACGGCCCTCACACCGATCAACCTGCTGTGGGCCGCGATCGGTGTCCTGCTCGGCACGGCGATCGGTGTGCTGCCCGGCATCGGCCCGGCGATGGCGGTGGCGCTGCTGCTGCCGGTGACCTACGGACTCGACCCGACCGGCGCGTTCATCATGTTCGCGGGCATCTACTACGGCGCGATGTTCGGCGGCTCGACCACCTCCATCCTGCTCAACACGCCCGGTGAGAGCGCGGCGGTGGTGGCGGCCATGGAGGGCAACCCCATGGCCAAGTCCGGGCGTGGCGCGCAGGCCCTGGCGGCGGCCGCGATCGGGCACTTCGCGGGCGGCATGGTCGGCACGCTGCTGCTGGTCGCGCTCGCGCCGACGGTCGCCGAACTGGCCGTCGGCATCGGCGCCCCGGACTACTTCGCCCTCATGGTGCTGGCGTTCATCGCGGTGACCTCGGTGCTGGGCTCGTCCCGCATCCGGGGCCTCGCCTCCCTGTTGATCGGCCTCACCCTGGGTCTGGTCGGCCTGGACCAGATGACGGGCCAGCAGCGCCTGACGTTCGGCTCGCTCCAACTGGCCGACGGCATCGACGTGGTGATCGTCGCGGTCGGTCTCTTCGCGATCGGCGAGGCGCTGTGGGTGGCCGCCCATCTGCGGCGCAGGCCGCCCGAGCCCATTCCGGTGGGGCGCCCCTGGCTGGGGCGCGACGACGTGCGACGGACCTGGAAGTCATGGCTGCGCGGTCCGTTCATCGGCTTCCCGTTCGGCGCGATCCCGGCGGGCGGCGCGGAGATCCCCACCTTCCTGTCGTACGTGACGGAGAAGCGCCTGTCCAAGCACAAGGACGAGTGGGGCAAGGGTGCCATCGAGGGCGTCGCGGGCCCGGAGTCGGCGGCGTCGGCCTCGGCGGCGGGGACCCTGGTGTCGATGCTGACCCTGGGCCTGCCGACCACGGCGGTCGCGGCCGTGATGCTGGCCGCCTTCCAGCAGTACGGCATCCAGCCCGGCCCGCTCCTCTTCGAGCGCGAACCCGACCTGGTGTGGGGCCTGATCGCCTCCCTGTTCGTCGGCATGGTGCTGCTGCTCGCCCTGAACCTGCCGCTGGCGCCGGTGTGGGCGAAGCTGCTGCGCATCCCGCGGCCGTACCTGTATGCCGGGATCATGTTCTTCGCGGCGGTCGGCGCGTACGCCGTCGGCGGTGAGGTGATCGACCTGGTGATCCTGCTGATCATCGGCCTGATCGGGTTCGGCATGCGCCGCTACGGGCTGCCCGTGCTGCCCGCCGTGATCGGCGTGATCCTCGGCCCGAACGCCGAACAGCAGGTGCGGCGCGCCCTGCAGATCAGCGACGGCAGCGTCACGGGCCTGGTCGACACGCCGTTCGCGGTGACCGTGTACGCGGTCATCGTGCTGCTGCTGGCCTGGCCGCTGCTGAGGAAGGCGGTGACGCGGAGCCGCGCCGAAGCCTGACCGAGTCGGGGCGGATCTCCACTTCACCGGCCGCGGTGACCCGTACGCGCGTTCCTGAACGTCGCGCGTACGGGTCACCGTTCACCCCGGTGCGGTCGCACCGCTCAGCCCGTCCGCCCGGTCGAGAGCAGCCCCCTGCCCAGCCAGTCGGAGGAGTCCCGCACACCGGGCAGGGCGAAGAAGTAGCCGCCGCCGGTCGGGGAGATGTAGTCGACGAGGGGCTCGTCGATCAGCCGGGTCTGGGTGGTCTCGAACTGGCGGTGCACGTCCTGCTGGTAGCAGCAGAAGACCAGTCCCATGTCGAGGTCGCCGACGCTGTCGATGCCCCGGTCGTAGTTGTAACCACGGCGCAGAATACGGGAGTTGTCACTCTTCGCCGTGCGCGGGTTGGCGAGCCGGATGTGCGCGTCGAGCGGGATCGCCGTGCCGTGCGGGTCCTTGGCGTAGTTCGGGCTGTCCGTCTCCTCGGCGCCGTCCAGCGGGGCGCCGGTGTCCTTGCGCCGGCCGAACATCAGCTCCTGCTCCGACAGCGAGACCCGGTCCCAGAACTCCACGAGCATCCGGATGATCCGCACGACCTGATAGCTGCCCCCGGCCGCCCAGGCGGGCTCGCCCTGCCCCTGTCCGACCCACACCAGACGGTCCATCTCGCGGGCCGACGCCACGTCCGGGTTGGCGATGCCGTCCTTGAAGCCGAGCAGATTGCGCTGGGCACCGCTGGGCCGGGGCGTGTTCTGGAAGCCGTCGACGCGCCACCGGATCTGCAGGGCGCCCCGCGTGTGCTTGGCGATGTCGCGCAGGGCGTGCAGCACGGTGTCCTGCCGGGACGCGCAGATCTGCAGGGACAGGTCGCCGTGGCATTCGGCGGGGTTCAGGTCGTCGTTGGGGAAGGTCCGCATGGGCGTGAGCCGGCGCGGCTTGGCCCGGGCGAGTCCGTAGCGGTCGTCGAAGAGGGAGGCGCCGGCCCCCACGGTGACGGTGAGCGCGTCGGCCGGGACGACCGGGCCGAGCATGCCGTTGTCCGAGGGCGGGGCGCCGACGCCGAGGTCCACCGGCGTGCCGCCGGAGGTGAGGAAGCGGGCCCGCTCGGTGAGGGTGCGCAGCAGATCGGCCAGTTCGGCGCGGTTGTCGGCGATGACGTCGAAGGAGACGAAGGCGGCGGCCGCCTGGGCGGGGGTGAGGATCCCCGCCTGGTGGGTTCCGTGGAAGGCCACCGGAGCGGCGCTGTGCCACCCGGCTGCCCGGGCCGTGCCGCTGCCGCTCTCGGCGAGCGCGAGCCCGCCCCCGGCCAGGACCGCTCCGGCGGCTCCGGCGCCCAGGGCCGTCTTCACGAAGGAGCGGCGGCCGGCGTGGGCGGGGCAGCCCGGTGGCGGCGTGTCGGCGGACGGCATGGGGGTGTTCCCTTCGGTGTCTACTGCGGGGTGGTGTCGACGCCGGGCGCTCATGCGGACTTCCTGATCTCGAGCAGGTCCGGCACCGGCGAGAGGTCTTCGAGGAGTTGCCCCGCGGCCCCGTCGATCCGGGCTTTCGCGGCCGGGTCGAGCCGGTCGACGGGGGTCCACCCGGCCCCGTGGTGCCCGGAGTCGAGCAGCTTCCGCAGTCGCGCGCTGTCCGCGTCGACGGTGGGAAGCAGTGTCGGGGCACGCGGGGTGAGCAACGGCTTGAGCACGGTGAGCAGTTCACGTGTACCGGCGAGGTTGGCCTCGGCGGTGGCCAGCCCGGTGCCACTGCCCTGGTCGGTGTCGCCGGTCAGCTCGAACTGGAGGGTGTTCTCCAGGATCTCGTGGGCGCGCAGGGGCAGGTCGGAGGGGTCGAAGTCCTGGTGCGGGAAGGCCTTCCGCAACCCGGCGGCGTCGTCGGCCAACCGTTGAGCCACGTCCTCGAGCCCGGCCGCGGACTCGCCGTGCCACAGCCCGTACTCGATCCGGTGGAAGCCGGTGAAGTCCTTGTCGTGGACACCGTCCGGCAGCCCGTCGGGCCGTCCGTCGATCTTCTGGTCGAAGTCCTCGAAGGTGCCGTAGGCGGCGCCGAGGGAGGCGTAGGTGCGGTGGGCGGTCAGCCAGTCGGTGCGGGCGGTGTCCAGGTGCCCGGCGCGGATGTCGTCGCTGAGCTTCCCGGTCTGGGTGACGAGCGCGGCCAGTCCCCGGTTCACGTACGCCTTGTAGGCCTTGAGCGGTCCGGTGAGGTCCCGCGCGGAGACGGGGACGACGGCGTGGGCGCGGGCGGCGCCGCCGACCCGGACCGCCTTCGAGGTGACGGCCCTGCCGTCGGCCGCCACACAGCGCCAGGCGTACGTTCCGCCGGCCACGGTGGCGACGAGGTCCCGGGTGGTGCCGGGGGCGAGGCCTTCGATCTCGCCGTAGACGGCGTTCGAGGACGGGTCGATCAGATACACCTCGGACGTCTGATTCCCGGTGTTGTGCATCCGGAAGTCCCGCCGCCCCGGTTCGGGCGCGGTGAAGCCCTGGCCGCAGTCCGTATCGGAGACGGCGACGGTCTCCCCGGCGGCGGGTCTGGGATCTGCCAGTGCCACGACGAGCCCGGCCAGGAGGGCGGGAACGGCGACGACAGCGGCGAGCAGGAGCCGGCGGGTACGGGTCGGGGCGGCGCTGGCGGGCCGGCCGGCCGACGCACCGGCGGTCACCCGGCTCAGGTTCCCTGGTGTTCCCCGTCCTCCCCGCCCTCCCCGCACGAACAGCGCCATCACCACGGCGAGATAGCCGGCGTACCCGGCCACCTGGAGCCAGGTCATCGCCGGCGTCAGATTGAGTACGCCTTGGAGCAGGGTGCCGTACCAGGAGCCGGCGTCGACGCTGCCGCTCAGGTCGAAGGCGTACGCCGTCCCACCGGGCAGGACCGTGCCCTCCTGGAGGTCGCGCAGCCCGTAACCGAGTACGCCCGCGGCGATGACGACGAGGACGGCGCCGGTGACGGTGAAGAAGCGGGTGAGGTCGATGCGCAGGACCCGGCGGTAGAGCCCCCAGCACAGGAAGCCCGCGAGGACGAGCCCGGCACCCGCGCCGGTCAGAGGACCGGCCGACTCGTGGGCCGCGCGGGCGGTGGTCCACAGGAACAGGGCGGTCTCCAGGCCCTCACGCCCCACCGCGAGGAAGGAGGTGAGGACCAGGACACCGGCGCCCATGGTCAGCGCCTCGGTGACCTTCTCCTTGAGCTCGCTCGCCAGGCTGCGCGCGGATCGCCGCATCCAGAAGACCATCGCGGTGACGAAGGCGACGGCGACGATGCTCAGTGCGCCGCCGAACGCCTCCTGCGCGGTGGTGGAGAGGGAGGCGGCCGTGAAGGTGAGGACCGCACCGAAGCTCATCGAGAGCGCGATCGCGGCCAGCACGCCGGTCCACACCTGCGGCAGCCGCGACCTGGCCCCGGCCCGCACGAGGGTGGCGACCAGCACGGAGACGACGAGCCCGGCTTCCAGTCCTTCCCTCAGCCCGATCAGAAAACTCGGAAACGCGTCGTCCCACATGTACCGCGGCCCTCCCGGCCCGATGCCCCGACGCACTCCCGTCGAGTTAGCCAAGGCATGCCTTACCGACGCCGACCATCATGGACTCGGCTCTCTGGGCATCCGGTCATGAATGCCTCATGGCCCGGCAAAGGGTCTCGGCGAGGGTCAACGGCCCGCAACGGTCACGGAGTCGGCCGGCCCGGCTCGCCGAAGACCTCCGCGGTGTGCTCCCCGAGGGCCGGCGGCGGCAGCCGGTGGCGTGCCGGTGTCGCGGTCAGCGTGAGGGGGCAGGCCACCTGCCGGGACTCCGGCGCGCCGCCCGCCCCCGGCACCGTGACGATGCCGGGCAGTCCGAGCCGGCCGGCGAAGGCGAACGCCTCGTCGAGGGTGTTCACGGGGCCGGCGGGGACTCCCGCCGCCGACAGCGCGGCGGACCAGTGGTCGGCACCCGCCGTGCGCAGCAGTTCGTCCAGTACCTGGCGCAACGGGGCGCGATGGGCCACCCGTTGGGGGTTCGTGCGGAACCGGGGGTCGTCGGCGAGGTCCGGGCGGCCGAGCACCCCGGCCAGTGCCGCGAACTGCGCGTCGTTTCCGACCGCGAGGGCGAGCGGGCGGTCGGCGGTGGAGAAGGTCTCGTAGGGCGCGATGCTCGGGTGGGCGTTGCCCATCCGGCCGGGTACGACGCCCGCGACGGCGTACGCCGAGGCCTGGTTGACCATCGCCGACAGCAGCGAGCTCAGCAGGTTGACCTCCACGCGCTGTCCCTCGCCGGTGGCGTCCCGGTGCCGCAGGGCGGCCAGGATGCCGAGCGTCGCGTGCAGGCCGGTGATCACGTCGACCAGGGCCACACCGGCCTTCGTCGGTTCCCCGCCGGGCTCACCGGTGACGCTCATCAGTCCGCCGACCGCCTGGACGAGGAGGTCGTAACCGGGGATCGCGGCACCGTCGCCGGTCCCGAAGCCGCTGATCGAGCAGTAGACCAGGCCCGGATGGCCGGCCTTCAGGTCGTCGTAGCCGAGGCCGAGCCGCTCCATCGTGCCGGGCCGGAAGTTCTCCACCAGCACGTCCGACGCGGCGACGAGGGCCCGGGCCCGTTCCCGGCCGGTCTCGTCCGACAGGTCCAGGGCGACCGAGCGCTTGTTGCGGTTGACGCCGAGGAAGTAGGTGGAGGTGCCGTGCGCGTCGGCCGGCGGGCGCCATTGCCGGGTCTCGTCGCCGGCCCCGGGGCGCTCGACCTTCACCACGTCGGCGCCGAGGTCGGCGAGGAGCATGGTCGCGTACGGCCCGGCCAGGACCCGCGAGAAGTCCGCGATCCGCAGGCCCTCCAGGGCGCCGCGCTCCAGGTCCACGTCCGCCTCCGAGTGGTCGTCGCCGGGCGTTTCCGGCTTACGTGCATCACCCTCTCACCGTCCCGCCTCTTGACGCGTCAATGACAACGATGGCTTGATGTGGTGGGAGCGCTCCCACCTCATCAAGGGAAGGGACCACCATGCGCAGAACCCCCCACTCGTCCCCGCGCTTACGGGTCATGTCCGTTCTCGGGCTCCTGGCCGCCCTGCTCCTCCCGCTCGGCATGACGTCCGCATCGCCCGCGACGGCCGCGCCCGCGGCGGACCCCGTCCGCGTCATGCCGCTCGGCGACTCGATCACCGGCTCGCCGGGCTGCTGGCGCGCCGTGCTGTGGAACCGGCTGGTGAGCAGCGGATACAAGGACATCGACTTCGTCGGCACGCTCCCGCCGCAGGGCTGCGGACAGGCGCACGACGGTGACAACGAGGGGCACGGCGGCGAACTGGTCACCAACGTGGCCGACCAGAACCTGCTCCCCGGCAGGCTGGCCTCCACGCGGCCGGACATCGTTGTCATGCACTTCGGCACGAACGACGTCTGGAGCAGCATCTCCCCCGACCGCATCCTCGCCGCCTACACCAAACTCGTGACACAGATGAGGGCCTCCAATCCGGACATGCGGATCCTCGTGGCCCAGCTCATCCCCATGAACCCGAGCAGTTGCGGGGCCTGCGCGCAGCGCGTGGTCGACTTCAACACGCGCATTCCCGGCTGGGCCCGGGCGACCGGCACCGACCGCTCCCCCGTCACCGTGGTCGACCAGTGGACCGGCTTCAGTACGGCCACCGACACCTACGACGGCGTGCACCCCAACGCCTCCGGCGACAGCAAGATCGCCGCCCGCTGGTTCCCGGCCCTGGCGGCGGTCCTCGACGCCGGAGTCCCGCAGGACCCGGGCGATCCGGGTGACCCGGGCGAGGACCCGGCCGCCTGCACCGCGCGCTTCCGGGCCGTCTCCTCCTGGCAAGGCGGTTATCAGGGCGAGGTGACGGTGACCAACACATCGGCCTCCACCGTCCCGGGCTGGACCGCGACCGTCTCACCGGCCAACGGCGCGCGCCTCACCCAGGTCTGGAACGGCACCCACACCATGGCCGCGGACGGCACCGCCACCGTCACGAACGCGGCCTGGAACGGCGCACTCGCCCCCGGCGCGAGCACCACGTTCGGCTTCGTCGCCACCACCCCGGCAACGGCGGGCACCCCGGCGGCGACTGTCACCTGCACGGCGAAGGCACCGGCGGGATGACAGCCGCGCCGGGTCCAACGCGGCCCCGCCACGGGCCCGTCCGGACCGGGCCCCGACGGCGGCGGCACCCCGTCCAGCGCCACAGCGCGACCGACCACGCGCCCCACCCGACCCCCACTTCTGGAGCCGTCATGAGACTCCGCCCCACGCTCACCACCCCCCGCCCGGCCACCGTGGCCGCCGCCCTTCTGGGCCTCTTCCTGTCCTTCCTCGTGCTCACCCCGCCGGCCCAGGCCGCCCCCACCGGCTTCCGGGTCCAGAACGGCCGGCTACTGGAGGCGAACGGGAACGACTTCGTGATGCGTGGCGTCAACCACGCCCACACCTGGTATCCGGACCGGATCAGCTCCCTGGCCCACATCAAGGCCAAGGGCGCCAACACCGTCCGCGTGGTCCTCTCCAGCGGTGACCGCTGGACGCGCAACGACGCCGCCGACGTGGCGAACGTGGTCTCCCAGTGCAAGCAGAACCGGCTGATCTGCGTCCTGGAGGTGCACGACACCACGGGCTACGGCGAGCAGAGCGGCGCCGTCACGCTCTCCCGGGCCGCCGACTACTGGATCGGCGTACGGAGCGCGCTGGCCGGCCAGGAGGACTACGTCATCGTCAACATCGGCAACGAGCCGTACGGCAACACCGGCTACACGGCGTGGACGGCCGACACCAAGGCCGCGATCCAGAAGCTCCGCAACGCCGGGTTCAACCACACGATCATGGTCGACGCCCCCAACTGGGGCCAGGACTGGGCGTTCACGATGCGCGACAACGCCGCCTCGGTCTTCGCCGCCGACCCGGACGCCAACACGGTCTTCTCGATCCACATGTACGGCGTCTTCGACACCGCCGCCGAGATCACCGCCTATCTGAACCGCTTCGTCACCGCCCGGTTCCCCATCGTGGTCGGCGAGTTCGGCCACGACCACTCGGACGGCAACCCCGACGAGGACACCATCCTGGCCGTGACCCAGCAGCTCCGCCTCGGCTACCTCGGCTGGTCGTGGAGCGGCAACAGCAGCGACGTCGGCTACCTGGACATGGTCACGAACTTCGACCCCGACCAGCTCACCTCCTGGGGCCGGCGGCTCTTCAACGGCGCGAACGGCATCGCCGCCACCGCCAAGGAGGCCGCGATCTACGGCTCCGGCGGCGGCGACACCACGCCCCCGACGGCCCCCGGCACGCCGACCGCCTCCGGGGTGACCTCCTCGTCCGCCACTCTGACCTGGGCGGCCGCCTCCGACGCGACCGGCGTCACCGGCTACGACGTCGTGCGGATCAGCGGCGGCACCGAGTCGGCCGTCACCAGCACCACGAGGACCACCGCCACCCTCACCGGCCTGTCCCCCGCGACCTCCCACACCTTCGCCGTCTACGCCCGCGACGCCGCGGGCAACCGCTCGCCCCGCTCGGGCACGGTGACGGTCACGACCTCCCCCGGCGGCTCACCGTCGGCCTGCGGTGTCGGCTACCGGGTGACGGGCAGCTGGTCCGGCGGCTTCCAGGGCGAGATCGTCCTCCGCAACACCGGCACATCGGCGATCAACGGCTGGACGCTGCGCTGGACCTTCCCGGACAGCCAGCGCATCACCAACCTGTGGGGCGGTACGGCGACCCAGAGCGGCTCCGAGGTGAGCGTCGCGGCCGCCTCCTACACCGCGACGATCCCCGCGTCCGGCTCGGTCACCCTCGGCTTCACGGCCACCCGCTCGGCCGCGAACCCCAGCCCGACGGCCTTCACCCTCGACGGAGCGAACTGCTCGGTGAGCTGAGCGAGCCCGCGTGCGGCGGTGCCGCCCGGCTCCGGGCCCGGCGGCACCGCTCTCGATGTGATCCGCGCTACACCCCGCCGGAAAGCGGTTTACCCCGCCACTCGGTGGTCAGGCGGCGGGGATGTCGCACCGGCACCCCACCGCCGCATCCTCGGCAAGACGCGTATACACCCGCCCCGGTTCCCCGGACTGCGCGCGGGAGGCGTGATGAGCGAGGACACCCTGCGCATGCGCGCGGTCGCGCCCGGCGGGACGGAGCGCAAAGCGCCGCCCGTGACGGAACCGGCCGGCCGGCGGGACGCGTTCTTCGACAACGCCAAGTACCTGGCGATCGTGCTGGTGGCGATCGGGCACTCCTGGGAGCCCCTGCGGGACGGCAGCCGGGCGGTCAGCGCGCTCTACATGGTCGTGTACGCCTTCCACATGCCGGCGTTCATCGTGATCTCCGGCTACTTCTCGCGTTCCTTCGACGCGAGCCCGGGGCGGATCAGGCGCCTGATCACCGGCCTCGCCGTGCCGTACGTCGTCTTCGAGACGGCGTACACCCTGTTCACCCGGTGGACCGACCAGGAGCCCGACCGGCCGGTCAGCCTGCTGGATCCCCTCTATCTGACCTGGTTCCTGGCGGCTCTGTTCATCTGGCGGCTGACCACGCCGATCTGGCAGCGCGTGCGGTGGCCGCTGCCCGTCACCCTGGTCATCGCGATGCTGGCGACGCTCTCGCCGTCCATCGGCAACGACCTCGATCTCCAGCGCACCCTGCAGTTCCTGCCGTACTTCGTCGTCGGTCTGCTGCTGCGACCCGAGCACTTCCGCCTGGTGCGGCGTCGTGCGGCGCGGATCCTGGCCGTGCCGGTCTTCGCGGGCGCGCTCGCCGTGGCCTACTGGGCGGTGCCGCGGATGAGCGGCGCCTGGTTCTACCACCGCGACAGCGCCGAGGAGCTCGCGGCGCCCGCCTGGTACGGGCCCGTCATGACCCTGGTGACCTTCGGCTGCTCGCTGGTCCTGGTCGCCTGCTTCCTCGCCTGGGTGCCCGGCCGCCGCGCCTGGTTCACCGCGCTGGGCGCGGGCACGCTCTACGGCTACCTGCTGCACGGTTTCGTGGCCCAGGGCTCCAAGTTCTGGGGCTGGTACGAGCCGGCGTGGGTGCACCGGCCCCTGGGCGAGATCGTCGTGACGCTCGCCGCCGCGGTGCTCGTGACCGCGCTGTGCACCCCGCCGGTGCGACGGGTGTTCCGCTGGGTGATGGAGCCCGACATGGCCTGGGCGTTCCGCCGGGACGCGCGCGACCGGGCGCGGCAGCGCGACGCCGTACGCGCGTGAGCGGTCCTCCCCACGGCTCCTGACCGAGCCGGATGAGCAACACGCCGGGCGTGCGCGGCACGGAAACCGTCAGCGCCTCCCCGTCCCAGACGGCCCGGCCCGTCCCTGCCGACGACGGGTGCAGGACCTCCGCCCGGACGGCCCGGCCCGCCAGGTGCCGGACGGGGATGCGGAGCTCACCGGGTCCGCCGCGCCGCCAGACCGAGAGGTAGGCCGTTCCGTCGCCGGGGGCCCGCAGTCCGAGGGCCAGCCAGTGGTCCGTCCAGCCGGGCAGGCCCAGCGGCCAGAACGGCAGGGCCCGGGCGAGGTCCCCGCGGATCGACGTGTAGACGTCGACGGCGTCCCGTAGAAGTCAGTACCCGCACATGAAGGAGTGGACGCCACCATGGTGTTCAAGCGACTGCTCGGCGCGCTCGGCGTCGGCGGCCCCACGATCGACACGGTTCTCGATCCCTCTTCCGTCCGCCCCGGCGGCACGCTCACCGGACAGGTCCATCTCGTGGGCGGCAAGGCCGACTTCGAGATCGAGCACATCACCCTGGAACTGGTGGCCCGGGTCGAGGCGGAACACGAGGGCGGTGAGAGCCAAGGCGTCCTGGCCTTCGACCACTTCACCGTCGGCGGTGGCTTCCGGCTCGCGGAGGGCGAGCAGCGCAGCGTGCCGTTCAGCGTCATCGTGCCGTGGGAGACGCCGGTCACCGAACTGCGCGGGCAGAGCCTGGGCGTGGTCCTCGGGGTGCGCACCGAGCTGTCGGTGGCGGGTGCGAAGGACAAGGGCGACCTGGACCGGCTCAACGTCACACCGCTGCCCGTCCAGGAGGCCGTACTCGAAGCCTTCGGTGAGCTCGGGTTCGGCTTCCGGTCGGCCGACCTCGCATACGGGCGCATCGGCGGGTCGGGCCAGCGGCTGCCCTTCTACCAGGAGATCGAACTCGCCCCCTCCGCGCAGTACGCGCCGCAGTTCAACGAGATCGAGCTGACGTTCCTGGCGAACCCGGGCGGCCTGGAGGTCGTCCTGGAGGCGGACGAGCGGGGTGGTTTCCTGTCGCCGGGCCACGACGCGCTGATGCGGTTCACCGTCTCCCACGAGGGAGCCGGACAGCAGGACTGGCCCGCGATCGTCGACGGCTGGATGCGGCAACTGGCCGAGCACCGGGCATCGTACGGCTCTCCCCCGGGCCACGGCTCGCCCGCCCCCTTCGGCCCGGGCGGCCTTGGGCACGAGGACCGGCACCACGACGGCCACCGCTCGGGTCCCGGCATGGGCACGGCCGTCGCCGCGGGTGCGGCCGGACTGGCGGCCGGGGTCGTCGGCGGCATGGTCGCGGGTGAAGTCGTCGACGAGGTCGGGGACTTCTTCGAGGGCGACGAGGAAGACGAGGGCTGACGCGGGACAGCCGCCGCGCCCCGGGCACGCGGCGGCGCCCGGCAGCGGCCTGCTGAGGGTCAGCCGCTCGGGCCCACCCGGGCTCGCCCCCCCTCAGAGGCACTGCGGTGTCGCCGCGTCCAGGATGAGGACCATCGTCACGGCCGAGTTCGCGGACGACATCGCCGAGACGGCCGTTCCCGCGGCAGCCCCCCACACCGCCGGCCCCACCGACGTGAACACCGGAGACCACCGGCGCACGGCGGCGGGTCCGGCCGTGGGGCAGCCCTCGGGCACGTGATGCCTCGGCAGGCCCCCGGCGGGGGCTGTGACGACGGCCCCTCAGAGAGGCGTCGCCGCGTGCAGGATGAGGACCATCGTCACGGCCGAGTTCGCGGACGACATCGCCGAGACGGCCGTTCCCGCGGCAGCCCCCCACGCCGCCAGCCCCACCGACGTGAACACCGGGGGCCAGCGGTGCACGGCGGGGGCCGGGCCGAGCAGCGCCGCCACCCGGCGCGGTACCGGCCCGGGAGCGGCGAGTCCCGCGAGTGTGGGCAGCGGCGTGCCCCGTGAGACGAGGGCGGCCGTGCCGATCGCCCGCGCCACCGTGCGGCGGCTGCCGATCACCCGGGCCGCCTCCTCGTCCGCCCACCGCTCCGCCGTGTACGCCACGGCGGTGCGCAGCGGCCGCAGGAACGGATTGGCCCGGGCCGCGAGCCGCACGGCGAGCAGGTACCGGTCGTGCCGTGCGGCGAGGTGTGCCCGCTCGTGGGCGAACAGGGCCCGCCGCTCGGCCGGCCGCAGCTCGTCCAGCAGGGCCGTGGTCACCACGACACGGCCACGCTGACCGCCGGAACCCGACCCGGCGCCGCCCCACCGCCCCCCGGGCGGCAGCGCGTACGCGTAGGGCACGGCGTCGGGCAGCACCGCCACCTCGGTCCCCCGCAGCCCGGACAGGGCGAGATGCGCCTGCCGGCGTACCCGCCCGTGCCGCCGCACCGTCCGTACGCAGGCGGCAACCACCGCGCACAGCGCCGGAATCGCGGCCTTGCCCACGACCTCGTCATAGGGCACCGCCGCCCGCACCTCGGGATCGGACCAGCCGTCGGGCAACGGGTTGCCGGGGAGCTGGGCGGTGCCGACGACCATCACCAGCGCCAGGCACACCGTGCTGCACAGGGCCAGCACCACGGCCAGCGCCGTCAGCAGCCGGGTCGCGGTGCGCGGATGCAGATGCTGTTCGGCGAGACGTGCGACCGGCCAGGCCGTGAGCGGAAGGATCAGTGGCAGAAAGACGAAGACCCCCATGAGGTGTCAGTCTTCCCCTGGGCCCTGGGCCTGATCCAGCAGGTCGCGCAGCAGCTTCTCCTCGTCGGGGCCGAGGCCGGTGACGAAGCTGGCCAGGACGGCGCCCCGGTCGCTCTCGGCGTCCAGCACCTTGCGCATCTTGCGGGCGGCCAGGCCCGCCTGGTCCGAGGCGGGTGTCCAGACGAAGGACCGGCCGACCCGCTCCCGGGTCACCGCGCCCTTGCCCAGCAGACGGGTCAGAATGGTGATCACCGTGGTGTAGGCGAGGTCACCGCCGAGGCGTTCCTGCACCCAGCCGGCCGTGGCCGGGCCGTCCGCCTCCCGCAGCGCCGACAGCACCAGCGCCTCCAGCTCGCCCTGTCCCCGCCGGGG
This sequence comes from Streptomyces sp. NPDC012466, assembly GCF_042955215.1. Lineage (NCBI taxonomy): Bacteria > Bacillati > Actinomycetota > Actinomycetes > Kitasatosporales > Streptomycetaceae > Streptomyces > Streptomyces sp. NPDC012466. The sequence goes on from NZ_JBIBEQ010000005.1 coordinate 269,055, forward strand.
ACGCTGCCCGGGATCCGTCACCGCCCTGCCTCCCATTCGCCGCCCTGCGCCGTCCGTACCGACATCGTATAGATCCGCCGGTCCGATCCCATGCACTTCTACATTGTTGTAGATTTCAGAGTGGCATCCGCACCGCACACGTCAGCGCTCAAGAAGGAGTACCCCGTGGGAGTTTCCCTGTCCAAGGGCGGCAACGTCTCGCTCAGCAAGGAGGCGCCCGGCCTCACCGCCGTCCTGGTCGGCCTCGGCTGGGACGTGCGCACCACCACCGGCACCGACTACGACCTCGACGCCTCCGCCCTGCTCCTCGACGCCTCCGGCAAGGTCCCCTCGGACCAGCACTTCGTCTTCTACAACAACCTGAAGAGCCCGGACGGTTCGGTCGAGCACACCGGCGACAACCTCACCGGTGAGGGCGAGGGCGACGACGAATCCGTCAAGGTGAACCTCGCCGCCGTGCCGGCGGAGATCGACAAGATCGTGTTCCCGGTGTCCATCCACGACGCCGAGAACCGCGGCCAGAGCTTCGGGCAGGTCCGCAACGCCTTCATCCGGGTCGTGAACCAGGCGGGCGGTCAGGAGATCGCCCGCTACGACCTGTCCGAGGACGCCTCCACCGAGACCGCGATGGTCTTCGGCGAGCTGTACCGGCACGGCGCCGAGTGGAAGTTCCGCGCCGTCGGCCAGGGATACGCCTCGGGTCTGGCCGGTATCGCCTCCGACTTCGGCGTCAACGTCTGACAAGGACCGCCGGGCCGCCGGGTCCGCCGCGTTCCGGCGGGCCCGGCGGCCGCATCAGCAACGACCGGGAGACCATGTGGCCGAACCGTCCCGCCTCCGCCCGGAGGACCGCGCGGACTTCGAAGCCGTACTGCACCACGCGATGGGCACCACGGACATCCGCGGCGCCCTGGGCGCCGACCCGGCCGGCCGGGCGGCAGCCCACCTGCGCGCCCACGCGCTCGCCCACGCCGACGACATCGCCGCGACGGCCGGCGAGCCGTACCGCTCCTATCTCGCCGTGCGCAGGGCCGCCCGGCACGAAGCGCGGAGCCTGCTCGGGCCGGGCAGCCTGCTGCCGGCCCTCGCGGTGCTCACACCGCTCGTGTCCGGCACGTCCGCCGCCGCGCTGCTGCTCATCGGCGGCCTGCTGCACGTCGCCGGCGCCCCCGGCCCGTCGCCCGGGTCGCTCGTCGCGGCCGGCTGGACCCTGGCGCTGGTGGCGGCCGTGACCGGCCTCGTCACCCTGGCCGCCGTGCTGCACACGGCCCTGCGCCGGCGCGGCGCGCCCCCGGCCGCCGACCAGGTGGAGCACGCCCGGCTGGTCTGGCGGCAGGAGCTGCTCGACCGGGGGATGCTGCCGCACCTGCGCCGGCACCTGGTGCCGCATCCCGAGACGGCGATCACGCCGTGCTCCCCGCCCGATACGCTCACGCCGTGCCCGGCCCGGGCGAGAGAGGACAGGACACCATGTTCGGACTGAGCGAGCTCGCGATCATTCTCGTAGTCGTCATAGCCGTCATCGGGGTGAAGAAGCTCCCCGAGCTGACCCGCTCGGCCGGCAAGGCGGCCCGCATCCTCAAGGCCGAGGCCCGCGCGGCCAAGGACGAGGAGGCCGGCACGGCACCGGCCCCGAAGGTGGTCCGGGGCGAGGTCGTCCCGCCGGGCACCGGCACGACCCCGCCCGGCGCCCGGACGGCGGGCGCCCCGGACCACCCCTGATCCCGCGCGCGGTGACTACAGCGTGCGCTCCAGGCGGTCCGACACCAGCCTGACGAAGCGTGCCGGGTCCTTGGGCTGACCGCCCTCGGCGAGCACCGCCAGGGTGTGCAGCAGTTCGGCGGACTCGGCGAGCTCCGTACGGTCCTCACTCGCCTGGTACGCCTGGTGCAGGCCCTTCACCAGCGGGTGACCGGGGTTGAGCTCCAGGATCCGCTTGGTCCGCGGCACCTCCTGGCCCATCGCCCGGTACATGTTCTCCAAGGCCGGGGTCAGGTCGTGCGCGTCGGAGACGACGCAGGCCGGGGAGACGGTGAGCCGCGTCGAGAGACGGACCTCCTTGATGTCCTCGTCGAGCTGCTCCCGCATCCAGCCCAGCAGCCCGGCGTACTCCTCGGCCTGCTTCTCCCGCTCCTCGCCGGCCTTCTCCTCGCCCTCGGCATCGAGGTCGATCTCGCCCTTGGCGACGGACCGCAGCTTCTTGCCCTCGTACTCGCCGACGGCGTCGACCCACACCTCGTCGACGGCGTCGGTGAGCAGCAGGACCTCGATGCCCTTGTCCCGGAACGCCTCCATGTGCGGGGAGTTCTCGATGCTCTGCCGGGACTCGCCGGTGATGTAGTAGATGTCGTTCTGGCCGTCCTTCATCCGCTCCACGTACCGCGCGAGGGTGGTCGGCTCCTCGTCGGAGTGCGTGGTCGCGAACGAGGAGACGGCGAGGATGGCGTCGCGGTTGTCGGAGTCGGTGACCAGGCCCTCCTTCAGGGCGGTGCCGAACTCGCGCCAGAACGTGGCGTAGCGCTCGGCGTCCCCGGTCATGAGTTCCTTGACCGTGGACAGGACCTTCTTGGTGAGCCGGCGCTGCATCATCCGGATGTGCCGGTCCTGCTGGAGGATCTCGCGGGAGACATTGAGCGAGAGGTCCTGCGCGTCGACGACGCCCTTGACGAAGCGCAGGTACGGCGGCAGCAGCGCCTCGCAGTCGTCCATGATGAAGACGCGCTTCACATACAGCTGGACGCCGCGCTTGAAGTCCCGGGTGAACAGGTCGTGCGGGGCGTGCGAGGGGACGAAGAGCAGCGCCTGGTACTCGAAGGTGCCCTCGGCCTGGAGCCGGATCGTCTCCAGCGGGTCGCGCCAGTCGTGGCTGATGTGCTTGTACAGCTCGTGGTACTCGTCGTCGGAGACCTCGTCGCGCGAGCGCGCCCACAGGGCCTTCATGGAGTTCAGCGTCTCGGGCTCGGGCGTGCCCTCGCCGTCCTTCGCCTGCGGGACCATCCGAATGGGCCAGGTGATGAAGTCCGAGTAGCGCTTGACGATCTCCCGGATCGTCCACTCCGAGGTGTAGTCGTGCAGCTGGTTCTCGGGGTCGGCGGGCTTGAGGTGGAGCGTGACGGACGTGCCCTGCGGCGCGTCGTCGACCCTCTCCAGCGTGTACGTGGCCTCGCCGCGCGACGTCCAGCGGGTCCCCTGGCCCTCGCCGGCGCGGCGGGTCACCAGCGTCACCTCGTCGGCCACCATGAATCCGGAGTAGAAGCCGACACCGAACTGGCCGATGAGTCCCTCGGCCCCGGCCGCGTCCTTGGCCTCCTTCAGCTCCTGGAGGAACGTGGCCGTCCCGGAGTTGGCGATGGTGCCGATGAGCCGTCCGACCTCGTCGTACGACATGCCGATGCCGTTGTCCCGCACCGTGAGGGTGCGGGCCTCCTTGTCGACGTCGAGCTCGATGTGCAGGTCCGACACGTCGGCGTCGAGCGAATCGTCCCGCAGCTTCTCCAGACGCAGCTTGTCGAGCGCGTCGGAGGCGTTGGAGACGAGTTCCCGCAGGAAGACATCCTTGTTCGAGTAGACCGAGTGGATCATCAGCTGGAGCAGCTGACGTGCCTCTACCTGGAACTCAAACGTTTCGGTCGTCATGGTGTGCGCATACCTCACAGGTCCCACTGTCGCCTGAACTGGTGCCAGCCACTGTAAAACACCAAGTCAGGCCGTGGCGCCGGACGTCAGACGAGGTGCGCGAAGACCACCAGGTTCTCGGTGTAGTCCCGGGCCTGACGGTCGTAGGAACCGGAGCAGGTGATGAGCCGGACCTGGGCGTGTGCCGTGTCGCCGTACACGCGGTCGCTGGGGAAGGCGTCCTTGTCGAACGACTCCGCGGCGTCCACGACGAAGGTCGCCTTGACTCCGTCGGCCCGCGCCACCTGGAACCGGTCACCCTTCTTCAGCGCGCTGAGCCCGGCGAACACGGCAGGGGACGTCGCGGTGTCCACGTGCCCGGCGATGATCGCGGTACCGGCCTCACCGGGCGTGTGCCCCTTGGCGTACCAACCGACGAGGTTGGTGTCGTCCGGCGGCGGTGGCTCCAGTTGCCCCGAAGGGCCGATGTCGAGGTCCGTGAAGGGCGCGTCGACCGAGATCTTGGGGATGAGCAGGCGGACCGGCCGGGAGGGCGGCAGGTGCGGGCCGGCCCCGGCCGCGGCGGACCGGCGCGGTGCCGCGGACGCGTTCGGCGTGTCGGGCAGTTCGGGTACGGCTGAGGCGGCCGACACGGCGGACGGTTCCCGCGGCGGGCCGGCGTCGGACGACTCGCCGCGCCCGCCGACCATGCTCACGGTCAGGGCGAGGGCGGCAGCCGCCCAGAGCACCGTCACCACGGTGCGGAGTCGCCGCCTCGACGGTTCGGGCCCGGGGTCGGGAAGAGCGGGGGGACTGGCTGCCATCAAGGACCACCTCATTCGAGCACGGCAGCGGGCACGGCACGCGGGAGGACGAGCCGGGCCGCCGCGACGTGAGGGGCACGTGCGGCGGCCACGGCGGCTATGAGGTCAGGCACCGGTCATACGGCACCCTGCGAGGCCCTCTGACGACGCAGCGCGTACAGGCCCGTGCCGGCCACCGCCAGCACCGCCAGACCGCCGGCCGTCACGCCCGGCGCCGAGGCCAGCCCGCCGCCACCGGTGTGCATCCCGCCGTGCGGCTTGTCGTGCTTGCCGTGCTTGCCCTCCCAGGAACCCTTCTCGTGCTTGCCCTCATCGCCCTTGCCGCCCCAGTCGCCCTTGTCGCCGGAGCCCTCTTCCTCCTGCTTGCCGCCCCAGTCGTCCTCGCCGTCCTTGTACGTGTCCGGGTCGTGCTTGGGGTTGTCCCAGTCGTCGTTCGAGTTCACGGCCGCCAGGGCACCGCCGCCGGTGTGCATCCCGCCGTGCGGCTTGTGGTGCTTGTCGTGCTTGCCCTCCCAGCCCTTCTCCTGCCCGTCGTCCTTGCCGTGCTCCTCGTGCTTGCCGTGCTCCTCGTGCTTGCCCTCCTCCTTGCCCTCTTCCTTGCCTTCTTCCTTGCCCTCTTCCTTGCCCTCGTCGCCCTGGTCGCCGGAGGCGTCCTTGCCGTGCTCCGAGGGGTCCCAGTCGTTGTCCACGGTCAGCGCGGCCAGCGCGCCTCCACCCGTGTGTACGCCGCCGCGCGGCGCGTGGTGGTCGCCGTCCTTGTGGTGCTCCTTGCTGTAGGAATTGCTGTCGTGGTCCCAGTCACCCATCGCCTCGGCGTAGGCGGCGGGTGCGGCGATCGCGAGGGCGGCCGTGGCGGTGGCCGTCGCGAGCAGCATGCGGGCAGAGCGCATCGGTGAGTCCTTCCGTCGCGAGCCGGGCAGCTGACGCCTCGCCAGCTCACGAGACCCGGCCTCGACGTGAACCACCGTCAATCACGCCGGGCCGTCCCACCATCCGGGGCGTTCACACGGGTTACTACGCCACCCTGACGGCGGCATACCGCACGGGTCCGGACGCCGTTGGAGGGGGCCCGGAGGCCCGCCCCCGTCAGCGCCGCCCGAACCCCCGGTGCGTCATGCGGGCCGGATCCGGATCGGCCAGCTGGGCCGCCATGCCGACGAGCACCAGGCCGCCCGCGATGAGCAGCCCCTGGGCCAGGACGATGCCCGAGCCCAGTACGGCCATGCCGAGTCCCAGCCCCCACCAGGCTCCGGTCCTGCGGTACTCCCGTGGCCGGGCGGGGCGACCGGATCGCATCGCCCGGGTGAACCGGGGATCCTCCCGCTCGAGTCGTGCTTCGAGATCGACCAGACGCTGGTCTTCGGACTGCGGCACGGCTTCTCCTTCCCGGAACCCGAGCGCTTCGAGGCAGGGCACGGCCGAGGCCATGACAAGTCCTGGGGTGTCGGGCCCTGTGACGGTGCGGAGGGAGACGGGCCGCCGATGCGGCGGTACGGCCGTCTCACCAGGGCTTCGGCTTCTCCCCCCTCCAGCGGCTTCCACCATCGGGCCCCACCCTCATCCTTCCCGGTGGCCGCGCTGTACGAACGCGCGTCCGCGAGGGAGGCGTTCGATCCGAGGATGGGTGCTGTCACGGACGGCGGCGCGGCCGGGCAGCGCACACGCTGGGTGACGACGGTGGTGAGGAGGCGGCTCGCGGTGGCGTTGTTCCGGCGGATCCTCCTGCGGAACACCCTGCTGCCGCGGATCGGGCTCGCACCGCTCCAGGCGACTGGCGAGCGCCCTGACGACCGTCGAACGGCTGCGTCCCGGGGCAGCCGACGGAGGCGAATCCGGAGAGACGGCCCGTGCGCTCAAGACCCCCGCCACCGATCTCGCCGGGCCCCGCCTGTCCGTACGGCACCGGCTCCGTAGGGAACTGCCGCCGCGCGAGCCGGGAGGGCGGACTCGTCCTCCCCCTGCTCGCACGGAAGGACTCACCCTGTGGCCCGGCACGCCGAGGTCGCCTGCGGCGTACCCGGACGGGCGTGGAGCCCGGCCCGGCACGCCGAGGTCGCCTGCGGCGCCCCGGACGGGCGTGGAACTGTGCGTCGCGGCGACGGCCACGGGTCGGCGACGTGCGGAGGCGGCCGTGTCCGTATCCGGGGCGTGCGCGAACGATCGAACCCTGAGCGGGCCGGGGACCGGCCGCCTCCTACCGCTCGGCCTCGGCGGGCTGGGGAGCGGACGGTGTGCTGTCGTCCTCGGGCTCGACGCCGTACGCCGGGGCCGTGCGTTGGGGCAGGAGGTCCTGGCCGGCCCGGAGTGCGCGGGCGAGCAGGTGGGCGCGTCCGGCGGCGATGGGGCCGAGGACCGCGAGGACGAGGACGTACCCGGCGATGAACGGGGCGAGCCGGGCGTCGAGTCCGGCGCCGGTGGCCATGGCGGCCAGGATCAGCGCGAACTCCCCGCGGGCCACGAGGGTGGTGGCGATCTCGGCGGCGGGCTCGATGCCGTAGCGGTACACACGGGCGACGAGGAGACCCGCGAGGACGTTCATGACGAGGGTCAGCGCGGCGGCCGCGGCGACCGGTCCGACGACGGAGACGATGTCGCCGGGGTCGATGGAGAGGCCGAAGGCGAAGAAGAAGATGGCCGCGAAGGCGTCGCGCAGCGGGTGCACCAGGTCCCGGATGCGCGGGCCGGAGGGGGTACCGGCCAGGATCAGGCCGACCATGAACGCGCCGATGGCGTCGGCGACTCCGAGGACCTCGGCGACTCCGGCCACCAGGACGGCCGCGCCGAGGAAGCTGATGACGAGCAGTTCGTTGTCGCGGGTCGCGATGAGCCGCCCGACCGGCTTCGTGCCGTAGCGTGCCGCTGCGGCCAGCAGCAGTAGGAAACCGAAGGCCTTGGCGCCCTGGAGGACCATGTCGCCGAAGCCCTGGGCGCCGCTGATGACCGGTTGGAGGGCGGCCAGGTACAGGGCGAGGAAGATGTCCTCGACGACGATGACGCCCAGGATGAGGCGAGTCTCGGGGCGTCCGATGCGGCCCAGGTCGATGAGGATCTTGGTGACGATGGCGGACGAGGAGATGCCGAGGACACCGGCGAGGACCAGTGCCTCCCGGACGCCCCAGCCCAGGGCGAAGCCGAATGCCAGCCCCGCGCCGACGTTGAGCAGCAGGTAGATGCCGCCCGCCGTGAGCAGGCGCCGGCCGCCGCTCCTGAGGTCGTCGAGGTGGAACTCCAGGCCCAGGTAGAACAGCAGCAGCACCAGTCCGAGCGCGGAGAGCATCTCGAAGTCGTGTGCGTCCTCGACGATGACGAGGCCGGGGGTGTGAGGGCCGAGCAGGATGCCCGCGAGCATGAACAGCGGGATCGTCGGGAGCCCGATTCTGCCGCCGAGGCGGGCGAGGAAGGCGGCGGCCAGGAAGGCTCCGCCCATGGCGAGCAGGCTGTCAGCGTGTCCCACGGATCACCGCCTTCGTGGACGCGCAGGCGGATCGTTTCACCGGACGGGGATGGATAGGGGCTCCTCCTTCAGGGGCTTTGACGAGCGGTGTCGTGCGCCTCTAGGCGCCTCCCAAGGCCGCGGCCGTGAGCGTGGGGCGCGGCGGCCCGGGCGGTGCCGCCAGCCTCACACGCCCCCCGCGCCCGGCACCATCGGTGCCCGCACCCACATCCGGGTGGGGGCGACACCCATCCCCGGCGAGGCGCGGTCCGTCACACCTGCCGGTGGTCGATGCCCAGCAGGCTCGCTGCCGCCCGGAAGTCGGCCGTGTGGCGGCCGACCGTGAGGGACCAGTGGTGGCCGACGCCCGTGTCACTCCAGGCGTCGACCCATTCGCCGGGGTCGCGGCCGAAGTCGACGCGGCTGGTGGTGTTGCCGATCTCCAGCAGCGGTCCCGGTACGACGGTGCCCTCCGAGGTGACGAACGACAGGCTGCCGTCGGCGTCCTGGCCGAGGCCGAGCAGGGTGACGGGCCCGTGCCGGACGTCGAACTCGACGCTCACGCCCCAGCCGCGCTTGCCGTGGTAGACGCCGAGGCCGCGCAGCAGCGGGGCGCGGGCGCCGACCGCAAGGTGGGCCGGGCCGTCGTGGCCCATCTCCACCACGCCGTCCTCGAAATCGAGGGCCTGGATCTCGGTGAAGGAGCCTCCGGCGCCGATGCTCTGGGAGGCCAACTGAGCGACGGACGTGCGTAGTTCGTACTCACCGGCCGCGGGCACGCCCCGGGCGGTGAGCAGGGAGGCGCCGAGGATCATGCCGGCCCCGAGCCGCTCGTGCAGTTCGCCGTCGAGGCCGCGGTGGTAGTAGGCGAGGCTGTCGAGCCCGAAGTCCGCGACCAGGCGGTCCAGGGCGACGGACACGGTCGCGCCCCAGGCGAAGTCCTCTTCCCGCACGCTCTCGTCGAGGGTGAAGATCTGCCGGGCGAGCGCCATCCGTTCCCGGGTCTCCGCCTCGGTCACCCGCTCCACGCGGTGCCTCAGGTCGTCGAACTCCAGCACCTCCACGTGCGAGCCGAACGTGGTGGCCAGCAGTGTCGGATCGGTCTGCACGTCGAGCATGCCCGGATACACGTGCCCCATGAGGCCGTGCCGGGCGTGCCGGAGCGCGGCACGGATGTGCGCGGCCCGGATCCACTGCTCGATGCGCCGCCAGGCGGACTCCTGCCGCAGCCAGCCGGACACCGACCGGAAGGGGATGCCGGCCCGCCGGAAGACGTTGCCGACCTCCGGGACGGGGCACTGCCCGCAGTAGGCCAGCCAGGCCCCGGTGTCGAAGGAGGCGTGGTCCATCTTCTCGGACGGCTGGAGGTCGATGACCAGGACCGGAGTGTGCGAGCGCTGGGCGATCGGCAGCACCATCGACGACGTGAGGTACGTGGTCAGGAACAGCACGATCAGATCGCAGTCGGCCCTGCGCAGTTCCTCGGCGGCGCGGGCGCCTTCCCGGGCGTCGGAGACGAACCCGGCGTCGGTCACCTCCGCGCCCATCTCCCGGAGGCGGTCGGCGACATGGGCGGCCGACTCCTTGAGTTGCGGGAGGAGGCCCGGGAACTGCGGCCAGTAGGTTCCGAGTCCCCCGGCGACCAGCCCGATCCGGGTGCGGCGCCGGGTGACCGGCGGGAGCAGGTCGCGCAGGGCGGCGGCCCGGACGGCCGTGTGATCCGCGGTCGTTGACATGGTCAGTGCTCCTTGTCGGCAAGGCCGGCGGGCCAGGTGCTGGGGACGTGCGGCTGCGCTCCGTCCCGCACCGCGCTCGCGGAACGCGGGACCAGGACGCGGATGATGAACACACCCGCCACTGCCGCCGCCGTCATACAGGCGGTGATCGTCCAGAGCAGGACGGACGGGCTGTGGTCGGCGAGGGCGGGGGTGAAGAACGCGGCGACGGCGAAGACGCCCCGGGACAGGGCGTAGGTGAGGCCCTGGGTGGTGCCGCGGGTGTCTGCGGGCAGTGTGAGCTGCGACCACACCTTGTAGTTGGCCTCTCCGGCGAAGGGGTTGGACAGCTGGTAGAGCACGAAGAAGACGAGCATGCCGACGAGTGCGCCCGCGGTCAGGGAGGCGATGACGAAGGCGAGGATCTGCACCACCGCGGCCACGTGGAACAGCCGGTCGCGCCAGGGGCTGTCGGCGACGCGCACGAAGGCGAAGGTCAGCAGCACGCCGATCGGGATGAACGCCAGGTTGATCCCGGTGGCCAGGCTCTGCGAGGCGTCGCTGACGGTGACGAGCAGATAGGTGCCGAACTGGCCGAAGGTGTTGGCCCCGAGGCCCCAGGTCACGTAGAAGACGAACGTCGCGGCCATCGGGAGCAGGGCGGCGCGGGTCCACACGCTCGTCAGGGCGGGGCCCTGCGGGGCGGTCTCCGGGTCGGACTCCGGGGCCTCGTCGGGCAGTTCCAGCCGGGACCGCAGGGCCCAGGTGAGGAGGGCGGCGACGGCCAGTTGCCCGGTGATGAGCCGGGCCCCGGTCATGCCCGTGGTGGACAGGACGAAGCCGAGGAAGATGGCGACGGCGATGCCCAGCATCCACATGACCTGCGTGAACGCCACGAGTCTGCCCCGGGCCCAGGAGGGCGCCGCGTCCGAGACCACCGCGAGGGACGTCGGCAGGTCGGCCCCGGCCGCGAGCCCGGCGACGAGGACGCCGATCAGCAGGGTGATGTCGTCCGGCGCGAGCGTGATGACGAGGGCGCCGATGGCGAAGCAGAAGATGTCCCAGTTGTAGACGCGGCGGCGCCCGAAGAGGTCGGCGAGCCGTCCCCCGACGAGGGATCCGACGGCGATGCAGCCGGTGACGATGGCGCTGATCGCCCCGGCCATCCACACGCCCATGGAGTAACTGTCGCGGTAGATGGCCAGGTTGACGGAGATGCTCACGATCAGCCCGGCGTCGAGGTAGGAGGCCATGCCCGACAGGGCGGCGGCCTTCCAGAGCGGTGGGGGGATGGGGCGGTTACCGGCCATGATGCGACTCCGTCGTCTGGTGACATCGCGGTTCCGGGGGCCTGGTCGCAGCGAGGATAGGGCGAGAAAAACGTTGCAACAAGGTGTCGCGCACGTGTGGGTGACGTGGGGTCGGCATTCCAGGTCACGTCCCGGGATATGGCGTGACCGCTCCAGCTCGCCTACGGTGAAGGCGGTCTGAAAACGTTTCAGGGGAAGGACCGCGTCCGTGCTCTCCCCCGCGCTTCGGCAGCTGTTCGAGAACCCGCCCCGCGACTTCGGCCCGACTCCCCTGTGGTGGTGGTCGGGTGGCAAGGTCACCCGCGAGCGACTCGCCTGGCAGTTGCGGGCGTTCGCGAAGGGCGGGGTGCACAACCTGGTCGTCATCAATCTGGCACCGGCCGGCCCCACGTTCGGGGCACCGGCGGACGATCCGGCGTGGTTCGGCGAGGAGTGGTGGGCACGCTTCACCGACACCTGCGAGATCGCGGCGGAGCTGGGCACCCGTCTGTGGTTCTACGACCAGATCGGGTTCTCCGGAGCCAATGTGCAGGGCGGTGTGACCCGGCGTCATCCCGAGGCGGCCGGGCTGGCCCTGCGCTGCCGTGACGTCCGCGTCTTCCGGGGCTCGGTGGCTCTGGGGGATGCCGAGACGCCCCTGGCCGCGTACGCGCCGGGGGGCCGGCGGCTCGATCTCTCCGTCGACGGGCGGATCGCCGCCCCCGACGGGAGCGAGGCGCGGCTCGTCACCGCCGTCCCGACGGCGTTCGACTATCTGGACCCGCACGCCGTGGACCTGTTGATGGACACGGTCCACCACGCGTACGACCGCCGCGTGCCGGAGTACCTCGGCACCGTCATCGCGGGCAGCTTCCAGGACGAGCTGCCCGGCACCAACGCCTGGAGCCGTCGTTTCGCCGACGAGTTCCGCGCCCGGCGCGGCTACGACCTGCTCGACCACCTGCCGGCCCTGTTCGGCACGGACGCCGGCGTGCCGGAGGGGAAGATCCGCGCCGACTACTACGCGGTGCGCGCGCAGTTGACGGAGGAGGCCCTGTTCCGGCCGCTCGCCGCCTGGCACCGCGAGCGCGGCCTGCTGCTGGGCAGCGACCAGAGCCACCCCGCCCGCGCGGGCTACCCGGCCCAGTCGACGCAGATCTACACGGACTACTTCCGCACCCACCGCTGGTACGGCGCCGCGGGCAGCGACCACCACGGCGACGCCAAGGTGCACTCCTCCATGGCCCACCTCTACGGCCACGAGCGCGTCTGGATCGAGGCGTTCCACTCCTCGGGCTGGGGCGGCACGCTGGAGGACACCTACGACTGGCTGCTGCCGTTCCTGCGCAGCGGCGCCAACCTCTACAACCCTCATGCCAGTTACTTCGGCACGGCGGGCGGCTGGTTCGAGTGGGCGCCGCCGTCCACCGACTGGCGCCAGCCCTACTGGAAGCAGTACCCGGCGTTCTCCCGGGCCGTGGCCCGGATCTGTTCGATCATGTCGTGGGGCGGCTACGCGGCCGAGGTGGCGGTGCTGCACCCCACCGCCACCATGCAGGCCCTCGTCCCGCTGGACGCGCCGGTCCAGCACTTCGGCGACGGGCGGCTGGGCGACGGCCACGCCCGCGCCGACGAGACCCAGCGGCACTACCTGGACCTGTGCGGCACCAACAACTGGCTCGGGCCGCATGCCGGTGCCCTGGACCGGCACGGCATTGCCTTCGACGTCGTCGACGACGACTCGGTGCGGCGCGCCGAGGCCGCGGACGGCGCCCTGCGGATCAGGGACCTGGCGTACCGCGCGGTGCTGCTGCCCTCGGCGAGCGTGCTGGAGGAGGAGACGGCACGGCGACTGGCCGAACTGCTGGACGCGGGAGGGCGGGTCGTGGTCGTGGGCCGACCGCCCGCCACGGCCGCGGGCCGGTCCGGTGACGACACGGTCGTTGCGGCCCTGCTGGCCCATCCCCGGCTGGAGCGGGTGGGCGGCCCCGAGGCCGGCGCCGAGGCGGTGGCCGACGCGGCCGGGCACGCGACGGGTGAGGTACCGCTGCTCGTCCGGCGGCAGGGGAAGGAGGCGGTGGCACTGGTCACGGCTGCCTTCCCGGAGATCGGCACGCATCCGCTCCGGCCGCGCGGCTCCACTCCCGAGCCCGTCCGCACCTCGTCCGTCACCGTCCGGGCGGGCGTCGCGGAGGCCGAGGTCTGGGACCCGGCGACCGGCTCGCGCACCCCGGCCCGCGTCACCGTGTCCGACGGCGGCGCCCTGTCGACCATCGAGGTGCCGCTGGACGGGGCACCCGCGGCCCTGGTCGTCTGGCGGGAGGGCCGTCCGGCGCCGACGCCTTCCCCGACGGGGAGGGCGGTCCGGGTGCTCGACCTGTCGGCCGGCTGGCACGGCAGGCTGGTCCCCACGATGGACAACACCTGGGGCGATCTGGCGCTGCCCGCCGGGACGTCCGTGGAGGAGCCGCAGATCTGGACCATGGAGTGGACCGGGGGTGGGGCGTGGCAGCGGGCCCGGGTCACCTACGGCAACCGGGTCCGGGTCCTGCCCCCGGTGCCGCTCGATCGGGTTCCCGAGCCGCTGGACGCGGTGTGTGCGCAGCGGGTCCTGGCCGGTGAACTCCCCCTCGTGCCACCGGAGTCCGGCTGGGACGTCGGGGTGTACTCGTCGAGCCGGGGCATCCCGGACCAAGGCGGGTTGCTGGGCACCAAGGGTCTGGTGAACGAGGAGTTCGTACGCGTCCCCGTGCCGGTCGGCGCGACGGCCGCCCGGGTGCGGGTGATCGTCGAGACCGGACGCCGGGGGCCCGCCGAGCTGCACGTCGGCGCGGAGGCGGTCAAGCGGGTGTGGTGGAACGGGGAACCGCTCGACCTGGACGGCGGCTACGTCGCCTCCGCCCGGGTCACCGTGGTCCGCGACCGCAACGTGCTGGAGTACGAACTGTCGGGCGCCCAGGACCGGCCCTCGACGATCTCGGCCGCCGCCGGCACCCCGCTCGGCAGCTTCTTCTGCCTGACCGAGCCGGGCGGGCTCGGGCCACGCCCGCGGTTCATGCGCCCGCCCGACGGGGTCCGGCCCGACAGCCGGATCGGCTATCGCGCCCGGTTGCGGGTCCCGGCCGGGGACGCGCGGACCGTGCTCGTCGTGGGCGCCGCCTCGGCGGTGACCGTGCTGCTCGACGGGGAGGTGGTGGCGCGCCAGGAGAAGGTGGAGTACTACGAGGCGGACTGGGGCGCCGTGCCGATGTTCTTCCGTCACGAGCCGCGGATCGGGGCGGGCGAGCACACGCTGGAGGTGGTGGCCGACAGCGCCGATGTCCGGGACGCGGTGTTCGTCGACCTGGTGGCACGGTCGGGGTCCGGGGTGACGTCCCTGGTCAGCGGTGCCGGCTGGGAGGCCGAGACGGGCGCGTGGCGGGGCCGGACCGTCGAGGACGAGCGCAGACGGGGCGAGTTGCAGCACTGCCACGCCGCCGTACGTCCGCACCCGCTGCCGGACACCGCATGGCTCAACGGCCGTCCGGTGCCCGGCGGGACGGTATGGCCGTCACGCTCCACCGATGACGTCCACGTGGCGCCGCAGCGGTTCCGGTTCACCGTTCCGCCGGGAACGGTGTCGCTGGAGCTGCCGCTGGCGCTGCACGCGCGGGTGCGGGTGGGGGGTGGAGAGGAACTGGTCCTGACGGGCGATCGGTTGACGCTCCGGGCACCGCTTCCGGAGCCCACCCCGGTCGAAGTGGTCACCGAGCCCACGGCGGTCCTGCGGGGCGGCTCCGCCTGGCGGGGGCCGGTACGGGTGCGGACCGTGCCGGCGCCGCTGGCGCTGGGCGACTGGCGCGAGCAGGGGCTGGGCGGTTGGAGCGGGGGCGTGACGTATGCGCGGGCGGTGGAGGTGCCGCCCGGGTGCGATCCGGTGCTGGATCTCGGGCGGGTGCGGGGCAGTGTGGAGGTGTCGGTCGACGGGGAGTTCGCCGGTGAGGCGTTCTGCGCGCCCTACCGCTTCCAGTTGCACGGTGCCGCCGGGCGGACCGTACGGCTGGAGGTGACGGTCCACGGCACGCTGGCGCCGTATCTCGCGGAGGCCACACCGACCGCCTGGGCCTTCGCGTCCCAGTTGCCCTCGGGGCTCTTCGGGCCGGTGACGCTGCGGATTCCGGCCGAGGGCTAACCCTCGGAGGACGGCCGGGTGGAGGCGCGACGGACGAGGCCGGGGGCGAAGACGCGGGTTTCGTGGAGGTGGTCCGCGCGGGCCTCGATCTCGTCGAGCAGCATCTCCACGGCCGCCCGGCCGAGGTCCTCGACCGGCTGCCGGACCGTCGTCAGGGTCGTCGCCCCGAAGGTCGCGACATCGAGGTCGCCGTAGCCGACGACCTGCACGTCGTCGGGGATGCGCACGCCCCGTTCGGTGAGTCCCCGGCACAGGCCAGCGGCGAGGAAGTCGTTGGTGCAGAACACCCCGTCGGGCAGGTCCTTCAGCCCGTGGGCGATCTCCGTGCCGTACGCGACGGTCATCCGTTCGGCGACGACCTGGTCGAGCCGGGCCTCGCGCCGGCTGCGCACGGCCTGCCGGGCGCCCTGGTAGCGGTCGGCGCACTGCCGTATGCCGCGCTCGCCGTTGACGACGAGGAGGTCGCGGGCCCCGCTGTCGAGGAGGTGCCGTACGGCGATGCGGCCGCCGGCGATGTCGTCGACGGAGGCGGAACAGCCCTCCCGGTCGGGCATCGCGCGGTCGGCCAGGACGAGCGGGATGCCCCTTTCCCGCAGCCGGGCCAGCCGGCCCGGGTCGGCGCTGAGCGGGACGACCACGACTCCGACGGCCCGCTGCTCGACGAGCATGCTGAAGTAGCCCTGCTCCCGTTCCGGGGCGTCCCCGCTGTGGCACAGCACGAGGGAGTAGCCGTGGTCGTAGGCCGCGTCGGCGGCGCCTCGTGCGATGCGCGCGTAGAAGGAGTTGGTGACGTCGGGCAGCACCAGCCCGATCGCGGAGGAGTGGCCGGTGCGCAGACCCGCGGCTCCCGGGTGGGGGACGTAGTCGAGCGCGGCGACCGCGACGCGGACGCGCTCGGCGGTCCGGGCGTTGACCCGCTCGGGCCGGTTGAGCACGTTCGACACCGTGGACACCGAGACGCCGGCGGCGGCGGCGACGTCCTGGATGCGGGCGGGGCGTGCCGAAATGGCCTCCACCCCCTCGCTGTTGCAACCGTGCGACCAGGCACGACGGTGACCTTCATGGGCGCCGGAAGTATATCGCGACCGGTTGTGAAACGTTTTTCGCGCCCGGTGCCCGGTGGGCTCCCCGCCGGGCGGCGGGTCCGTCGTGCGGTCGGCCGGTGCGCGAGCAGATGCCGCCGGTGGTGGTCGGCCGGTGCGCGAGCAGATTCCGCCGGTGACGGTCGGCGACGGCGACCGGTGGGACGCCTTCTCTCAGGACTGCACCGCGCCGGTCGCCGCGCCACTCGGCGCCACCGCGCCGCCGCTCCCGAAGCGGATCCCCTTGGCCTCCTTGCCGAGCGCGCTCAGCAGGATCACCACGGCCAGGGTGGGCACGATGGTCCACGCCATCGCCGACGGATACCCGTGGCGCTCGGCGAGGGCCTCCTGGATCGGCAGGTTGAGCGCGGCGATCAGGTTGCCGAGCTGGTAGGTGACGCCCGGGTAGAAGCCCCGTACGGCGTCCGGGCTCATCTCGGTCAGATGTGCCGGGATGACACCCCACGCGCCCTGCACGCACACCTGCATCAGGAAGGACGACAGCATCAGCCAGCCGACGGTGGTGGACAGCACGAAGAACGGCACGACGACCAGGCCCGCAGCCGCCGCGATCATGATGGTCCGGCGGCGGCCCAGCCGCTCGGAGTACGCCCCGAGCAGCACCCCGCCGATCATGGCGCCGATGTTGTAGACCACGGCGATCGCGATGGACGTGTTCGCCGACAGGTCGAGGCCCTTCTTCACGAAGGTCGGGTAGATGTCCTGGGTGCCGTGCGACATCCAGTTGAAGGCGGTCATCAGCGCGACCAGGTACACGAAGCGCCGCAGCACCTCGGGGTTCCTGAACACCTGGTGCGCGGGTGTGCGGTTGAGTCGGACGCTCTTCTCCCACACCTCGCTCTCCTCCACCCGGCTGCGCACCCACAGCGCGACCAGGGCGGGCAGCAGGCTGAAGGCGAACAGGCCCCGCCAGCCGAAGACCGGCTCGATGACGAAGAACGCCACGGCGGCCAGGAGGTACCCCAGCGAGTAGCCGCTCTGCAGCAGGCCCGACCAGAAGCCACGCCGTTCGGTGGGGATCTTCTCCATGGCCAGGGCCGCGCCCAGGCCCCATTCGCCGCCCATGCCGATGCCGTAGAGCAGGCGCAGCACCAGCAGCACCGTGTAGTCGGGTGCGAAGGCGCAGGCGAAGCCGACGATCGAGTAGAAGACGACGTCGACCATGAGGGGGACGCGGCGGCCTCTGCGGTCCGCCCACATGCCGAAGAGCAGTGCGCCGGCCGGCCGCATCACCAGGGTCGCGGTGGTGAGGAAGGCCATGTCGGTGAGGGAGACGTGGAAGTCGTCGGCGATCTCGCTGTAGACGAGCACGACCAGGAAGTAGTCGAACGCGTCCATCGCCCAGCCGAGGTAGGCCGCCACGAAGGCGTTGCGCTGGTCCTTCGTCAGACCCGCTGCCTGCCCTTTCACGGTTTTCAGCACGGTGGCCTCCCGGAGTTCGCAGCCGAGGCTAGGCACGCGGCGACGGGAATCGGGCAAAGCACGGCCCAGGATTGGACCAAGAGCGCCGACGGCCCGTCAGCGGCGTTCGGGAACCCGCCGTCCCGGCGCGGCGACATCGCCGGACGCCGCCGCGTCGATCAGGCGCCGGAAGGTGGCGCACTCCAGGTGGCTCGGTGCGGGACAGGCGGCGGCGTGCCGCAGGGAGTCCCGCAGGACGCCCAGTTCGCGGATCGTGCGGTCCAGTTCGTCCGCCTTGGCCGACAGTTTCTGCCGGTCGATGCGCGGCTGGCCGTCCGGCGCGAACATCTGCGCGATCTCGTCGAGGGAGAACCCGGCCGTCCGTCCCAGCGCTATCAGCGCCAGCCGCTCCAGGACGCCGGGATCGTACTGACGCCGCAGGCCGCGCCGGCCGGTCGAGGTGATCAGCCCCTTCTCCTCGTAGAACCGCAGGGTCGAGGCGGGCACTCCGGCGCGGTGCGCCACCTCGGAGATGTCCAGGTCTGTCATTGTCTTGACCTCAAGTCGACTTGAAGTAGAACGCTGTCATCCCGTCCCGACGAAGGCAAGCAGAGGGAGAGACGACGATGGATGCCTCACACAAGTCCTACGACGAGCAGGCCGCCCGCTGGAACGGGCCCGCCGGCCATGCCTGGGTGGATCTCCAGGGGCTGCTGAACGAGATGTTCAGGCCCTGGGAGGAGCTGCTCGTCGACGCCGTGGCCGCCGAACACGCAACGAGTGTGCTGGACGTCGGCTGCGGCACGGGAAGCATCACCCGCGCCGTCGCACGCAGGGTGGGTCACTGCGTCGGTGTCGACATCTCCGGCCCGATGATCGAGACGGCCCGGGCGCACGCCGAACAGGAGGGCGTACCGGCGTCCTTCATCCAGGCCGACGCGCAGGAGCACGCGTTCGGACCGGCCGCCTTCGACGCCGTCATCTCGCGCTTCGGCGTCATGTTCTTCAGCGACCCCGTGCGGGCCTTCGGCAATCTGAGGAGCACGGTGAGGGACGGAGCCGCACTGCGGTGCGTCGTGTGGCGGGGCCCCGAGGAGAACCCGTTCATGACGACGGCGGAGCGCGCCGCGGCCCCGTTCCTGCCGGAGCTTCCCGCCCGGCAGCCGGACCAGCCGGGCCAGTTCGCCTTCGCGGACCCCGAGCGGGTCCACCGCGTCCTGGCGGAGAGCGGCTGGGCCGGGATCGACATCCAGCCGGTCGACGCGGTCTGCGCCCTGCCCGAGAAGGAACTCGTCACCTACTTCACCCGGCTCGGTCCGCTCGGCACGGTCCTGCCCGGGGCCGACGAACGGACCCGGGCCGAGATCGTCGAGGTGGTCCGGCCCGCCTTCGACCCCTTCGTGCAGGGCGCGGAAGTCCGCTACACCGCGGCCTGCTGGATGGTCTCGGCGCGGGCCGCCGGCGCGAAACTTTCGTGAGGTCCGGCCCCCTTTTCCGGGCGTGGGCGACCGGCGCACACTGAGATCACGATGACGCAGAAGAGAGCCCTGGTGGTCCGAGGCGGCTGGGAAGGGCATCAGCCGGTCGAGGCCACGGAACTGTTCCTGCCCTTCCTCCGGACCAACGGATACGCCGTCCGGGTCGAGGAGTCGACGGAGATCTACGCGGATGCCGCCGAGATGGCCGGCACGGACCTGATCGTGCAGTGCGTGACGATGTCGGAGATCACGCGCGAGCAGGTGGCGGGGCTGGCCTCGGCGGTCGTGGCCGGTACCGGCTTCACCGGCTGGCACGGCGGCATCGCCGACTCCTTCCGCGCCTCCTCGGATTATCTGCACCTGGTGGGCGGCCAGTTCGCCACGCACCCGGGCAAGGAGCCGTGCGAGCGCCGGGGTGAGGCGGCGGACAACTTCCTGCCCCATACCATCACCCTCACCGATGCCGGCCGGGCGCACCCGATCACGGCCGGCATCGAGGACTTCGCGCTGGAGACCGAGCAGTACTGGGTGCTCCACGACGACCTCATCGACGTCCTGGCCACCACCACGCATCCGGTGCGGCCGTGGGAGCCCTGGCACCGGCCGGTCACCTCGCCGGCGGTCTGGACCCGCCGGTGGGGTGCCGGGCGGATCGTGGTGACGACCCCGGGGCACAGCGTCGACGTCCTGGAGAACCCCCACGTCCGCACCATCATCGAGAGGGGCATGCTGTGGTCGACGCGCACCGCGTCGGGATCGTAGGACTCGGCGTCATCTCCCGCGCGTACCTGGACACGCTCGTGGGCCGTCCCGGTGTGCGCGTCACCGCGGTCGCCGACCTCGACGCCTCCCGGTCGGCGGCGGCCGCCGCCGAACTGCCCGGCGCCCGGGCGCTGTCGGTCGAGGAGCTGCTGAGCAGCCCGGACGTGGACACGGTGCTGAACCTCACCACTCCGGCCGCCCACGCGGAGATAGCCCTCGGGGCGATCCGCCACGGCAAGAACGTCTACGGGGAGAAGCCGCTGGCGGCGGGCCTGGAGGACGCCCGGGCCGTCCTGGACGCCGCCGCGAAGGCGGGCACCGGGGTGGGCTGCGCCCCGGACACCGTCCTGGGCACGGGAGTTCAGACCGCGCGGGCGGCCGTGGAGGCGGGAAGCATCGGGCGGCCCCAGTTCGCCTCGGCCGTGATGGTCACCCCGGGCCACGAACGCTGGCATCCCCACCCGGACTTCTACTACACGGCCGGCGGGGGGCCGTTGCTGGACATGGGGCCGTACTACCTCTCGTCCCTGGTCCATCTGCTCGGGCCGGTGCGTGCCGTGACCGGGGCGGCAGGGAGGTTGCGCTCCGAGCGCGTCATAGGTTCCGGCCCGCGTGCGGGCGAGCGCATACCGGTCGAGGTGGACAGCCATGTCTCGGGAATTCTGGAGCACGTGAACGGGACGCTGACGACGCTCACGACGAGCTTCGACGGCGTGGCCACCACGGCCGCCCCCATCGAGGTCCACGGCGAGAGCGGCACCCTTGCGGTCCCCGACCCGAACCGCTTCGACGGCGAGGTGCGCCTGCACCCGCTCGGCGACACCCGGTGGCGCGCCCTCCCCGTGTCGGCGGGCTACGCGGACGGCGCACGTGGTCTCGGCCTGCTCGACTTCCTCACCGCCGACGGCGAGCGGGCGCCGCGCGCGAGCGGTGAACTCGCGCTGCACGTGCTGGAGACGATGACCGCTCTGCTGCGGGCGGCGGCCGAGGGGCGGCGGATCGAGCTGACGACATCGGCCCGGGTGCCCGCCCCCGTGCCCCTGACGGAGGCCGCGCTGTGGCACGGCCGGACCGCCTGACGTCAGTCCACGGGCCAGGTGTGCGCGGGCGCGTTCATGTGCATGTAGTCCATGTACGTCCGGGTCATCTGCCGCAGCGCCTCATGCCGGTCGGAGATGCCGGCCTTCTCCAGGTGATGCACCATCTCCGCCTGCCACAGGGCGCCGTTGCGTGCGGTGACGCAGCGCTGCTCGATGATGCCGAGCAGGGGTTCGCGCCACTCGGCGTCCATGCCGGTCAGCTCCAGGCCCCGGTGGGCCAGGGGCAGCAGCCGCCGCAACACCAGTTCGGTGACCGGCACTTCACCCACGCCGGGCCAGTACAGGCGGGCGTCGATGCCGTCGCGGGCGGCGGTGTGCAGGTTCTCCTCGGCGACCGAGAAGGACATCCGCGTCCACACCGGCCGGTCCTCCTCGACCAGGGCGCGGGTCAGTCCGTAGTAGAAGGCGCCGTTGGCGATGATGTCGGCCACGGTGGGGCCGGCGGGCAGCACCCGGTTCTCGATGCGCAGATGGGGCCCGCTGTCGGTGACGGCGTAGATGGGGCGGTTCCAGCGGTAGATCGTGCCGTTGTGGAGGGTCAGTTCGCCCAACTGGGGAACACCGCCGCTGTCCAGCTCCTTCTGCGGGTCCTCGTCCTCGCACAGCGGCAACAGGGCCGGGAAGTAGCGCACGTTCTCCTCGAAGAGGTCGAAGACGCTGGTGATCCAGCGCTCCCCGAACCACACCCGGGGCCGTACGCCCTGGGCCTTGATCTCCTCGGGGCGGGTGTCGGTGGCCTGCTCGAACAGGGGGATGCGGGTCTCGCGCCACAGCTCCTTGCCGAACAGGAAGGGCGAGTTCGCCGCGAGGGCGATCTGCACGCCCGCGATGGCCTGGGCCGCGTTCCAGTAGTGCGCGAACTCCTTGGGCTCCACCTGGAGATGGAACTGGGTGCTGGTGCAGGCGGCCTCGGGGGTGATGGTGTCGGCGTACGTCGACAGGCGCTCCACGCCGTCGACCTTGATCCGCAGGTCCTCGCCCCGGGCGGCGAAGATCTGCTCGTTGAGCAGCCGGTAGCGCGGGTCGCCGGAGAGCGCGGACTCGCTGACGTCCGACTCGCCCAGGGTCGGCAGGATGCCGACCATGATCAGGTGGGCGCCCACCGCCGCGGCGCGGTCCTCGGCGTGGTTCAGGGCGTCGCGGATCTCCTGCTCCCAGGAGCCGGGGCCGCCGGCCGTCAGCTGCCGGGGCGGGATGTTGATCTCCAGGTTGAAGCGGCCCAGCTCGCTCGACCAGGCGGGGTCGGCGATCGCCCGGAGCACGTCGGTGTTGCGCATCACGGGCAGCCCGGCGTCGTCCACCAGGTTGAGCTCGATCTCGAGACCGACCTGGGGGCGTTCGCTCTCGAACCCCGACTCGTGGAGCATGCGGGCGAGCACCTCGAGGTCGGTGTGCATCTTCTCCC
Source organism: Streptomyces sp. NPDC012466 (assembly GCF_042955215.1). Classification (NCBI taxonomy): domain Bacteria; kingdom Bacillati; phylum Actinomycetota; class Actinomycetes; order Kitasatosporales; family Streptomycetaceae; genus Streptomyces; species Streptomyces sp. NPDC012466. Next base: position 291,351 of record NZ_JBIBEQ010000005.1, read on the forward strand.
GGTACCGACGGCGGTCCTCCCGGGTGAACACCAGGGCCGGCACGTCACGTCCCATGTGCCCTCCTGCGCTCCTTCGGCGGATGCGGCCGCACCCTCGGCGGATACGTCTCGTCCAAGAGTCGCACCTTGTCCTCGACCCCGCACCCACCTAGCCTGAGTTTGTGCCGCAAATAAACAAACCCCGAACGCACAGCGACGTGCCGGGCAACGGCAGCTCCCTGACCCGACTCCGCACAGCCCTCGCCGTCTTCTTCGCCCTCGACGGCTTCGTCTTCGCCGGCTGGGTCGTGCGCATCCCCGCCATCAAGGCCCAGACCGGTGCCTCCGCCGGGGCCCTCGGACTCGCCCTCCTGGGCGTCTCCGCCGGGGCCGTCATCACCATGACCCTCACCGGGCGCCTGTGCCGCCGCTACGGGAACCACCAGGTCACCGTCGTCTGCGCGGTCCTGCTCTCGCTCAGTGTCGCCCTGCCGCCGCTGACCCGTTCGGTGCTCGCGCTGGGCCTCGTCCTGCTGCTCTTCGGGGCCGCGTACGGCGGGATCAACGTCGCCTTCAACAGCGCGGCCGTCGACCTCGTGGCCGCGCTGCGGCGGCCGGTCATGCCGAGTTTCCACGCGGCGTTCAGCCTGGGCGGCATGGTCGGCGCGGGTCTGGGCGGGCTGGTCGCCGGGGTCCTCTCCCCCACACGGCACCTGCTGCTCCTCACACTGGCCGGCCTGCTCGTGACCGCCGCGGCGGGCCCCACGCTCCTGCGGCACGAGTCGCCGGCACCTTTGGAGCGGGAGCTTCCCGAGGAGGGCGCCCCGCGCCGCCTGGACGGCCGCACCCGGGGGCTCGTGATCGTCTTCGGCCTGATCGCGGGCTGCACCGCGTACGGCGAGGGGGCGCTGGCCGACTGGGGCGCCCTGCATCTCGAACAGGACCTGCACGCCTCGGCGGGCGCCGCGGCCGTCGGCTACTCCTGTTTCGCGCTCGCCATGACGGTCGGACGACTGACCGGCACGAGACTGCTCGAACGGCTGGGGCGGACCCGGACCGTCGTCGCCGGCGGCACCACGGCGGCGGCCGGCATGCTCCTCGGCTCCCTCGCCCCCTCCCTCTGGGCGGCCCTCCTCGGCTACGCGGTCACGGGCCTCGGTCTCGCGAACCTCTTCCCCGTGGCGGTGGAACGCGCGGGCGCCCTCGCCGGCCCGAGCGGCGTCGCCACGGCCTCCACCCTGGGCTACGGCGGCATGCTCCTCGGCCCTCCCGCGATCGGCTTCATGGCGGACTGGTTCACCCTGCCGGCCGCACTGACCAGTGTGGCGGTGCTGGCGGCGGTGGCGGCGGCCGTAGGGGCGCTGGTGGGCGCGGCGTCCCGGCGGGCGGCCGGGGGCTGAGGAGGGCAGGCTGCCATGAGGGAGCCCGGTGATCCTGGGTACCCGTGGCCACGCCCGTGATGATCACCGGGCCGTACGTCAGGTACAAGGAGGCAGACCCGTGACCGAACAGCAGCACCCCGGCGAGCAGCACCCGACCCCGGAGTTCCCCTCCCAGGACCAGCCGCACCCCGGCTGGACGGGGCCGATGGACCCGCCCCCGGACCACGGTGAGGAGTCCTACCGGGGCAGTGGCCGGCTGGCCGACCGCAAGGCCGTGATCACCGGCGGTGACTCCGGGATCGGTCGCGCGGTCGCCCTGGCGTTCGCCCGTGAGGGAGCCGACGTGCTCTTCACCCATCTGGAGGACGAGAAGGACGACGCCGCCGAGACGGTCCGGCTGATCGAGGAGGCCGGCCGGCGTGCCGTGCCCGTCGCGTGCGACGTGCGCGAGGAGGAGAACTGCCGGGCCCTGATCGACCGCGCCGTGCAGGAGTTCGGCCGGATCGACGTCCTCGTGAACAACGCGGCGTACCAGATGTCCCAGCCCGACGGCATCGAGGCGATCACCACCGAGCAGTTCGACCGGGTGCTGCGCACCAACCTGTACGGCATGTTCTGGCTGTGCAAGCTGGCCCTGCCGCACATCCCGGAGGGCGGCAGCGTCATCAACTCCACCTCGGTGCAGGCGTACAAGCCCAGCCCGCATCTGCTGGACTACGCGACGACGAAGGGCGCGATCGTCACGTTCACGCAGGGGCTGGCGCAGATGCTGATCGAGAAGGGCATCCGCGTCAACGCGGTGGCACCGGGCCCGGTGTGGACGCCGCTGATCCCGGCGACCCTGCCGGACACGCAGACGTTCGGCAAGCAGGCTCCGATCGGACGGCCCGCGCAGCCCGCCGAAATGGCTCCGGCGTACGTCTTCCTCGCCTCGCAGGAGGCGTCGTACATCACCGCCGAGATCGTCAACGCGACGGGTGGGACGCCGCTGCCGTAGCCACGCAGACGGCCACCGGAAAACTCCGGGCCCGCAGGGCGCTCCATGCGGCAGACTCGGCGCCATGGAGACCGCCGAGTTCCTTCAGACCCTGGAAACGGAAGGCCGGTTGCTGGCCGCGGCCGCCGAGGAGGCCGGGACGAACGCCAAGGTGCCCACCTGCCCCGAGTGGCAGGTGGGCGACCTGTTGCGGCACACCGGCGCGGTGCACCGCTGGGCCGCCGCCTACGTCGCGGAGGGGATCACCGAACGCCGCCCGCTGGTCGAACCCACCGGCCTCGACGGCGCGGAGCTCGTGGCCTGGTACCGCGACAGCCACCGGCATCTCGTCGGCACGCTGGCCGGCGCCGCGCCCGACGTGGAGTGCTTCGCCTTTCTGCCCGCGCCGTCCCCGCTGGCCTTCTGGGCCCGGCGGCAGGCGCACGAGACGGCCGTGCACCGGGTCGACGCGGAGTCGGCACGCGGCGGCAGCCCGACGCACGTCACCCCCGACTTCGCGACCGACGGCATCGACGAACTGCTGCGCGGCTTCCACGCCCGCTCCCGGAGCCGGGTACGCACCCCCGAGGCGCGCGTCCTGCGGATCCGCACCGAGGACACCGGCGCGGTGTGGACGGTACGGCTGTCGCCGGAGCCGCCCGTGACCACGCGGGACGCGTCCGCGGAGGCCGCGTGCGAACTGTCCGGCCCTGCCGAGCAGTTGTATCTGGCGCTGTGGAACCGCGCCCCCCTGCCGAACGTCACGGGCGATCGGGCGCTCGCCACGCTGTGGCGGGAGACGTCGGGGATCTGAGCGTCCGGCCGACGGGGGATCAGCCGTCGGTGAGCGTCCGCGCCAGTACCGCGCGCTGCACGGGAAGCACCTCGCCGTGCAGCGCGCGTCCCTTCGCCGTGAGACAGACCTTCACGCCACGCCGGTCCTCGGGGCACATGCCGCGCTCGACGAGCCCCTCCTTCTCCAGCCGCGCGATCAGCCGCGACAGCGCGCTCTGGCTCAAGTGGACCCGCTCGGAGATCTCCTGCACGCGGTAGGACGGCGCTCCGTGCGGCGTCCGGCACCCGGCGAGGACGTCCAGCACCTCGAAGTCGCTGGCGCACAGGCCGTGGCCGTGCAGCGCACGGTCGAGTTCGCACTGCGTTCGCGCGTGCAGCGCCAGAATGTCCCGCCACTGTTCCACGAGCGTCTGCTCGGCCTGCTGAGCCGCCATGCGCCGCACCGTAGCAGAGAACCGAGATTGTTGCACCTGAATTAAATGCACTTGCATTCCATGCATGCGCATGTAGTCTTCCGGCCATGACCTCTCCGCTCATCTCCCCCACGGCCGACGGGCGTTGGACTCCGCGGCTGTGGGGCACACTGCTCGTGCTCTGCGCCGCGATGTTCCTGGACGCCCTGGACGTGTCCATGGTCGGCGTCGCCCTGCCGTCCATCGGCGCCGACCTCGGCCTGTCGACATCGGCGCTGCAATGGATCGTCAGCGGCTACATCCTGGGCTACGGCGGTCTGCTGCTCCTCGGCGGACGCGCCGCCGACCTGCTGGGCCGGCGTCAGGTGTTCCTGGTGGCCCTGGGTGTCTTCGCGCTCGCGTCGCTGCTCGGCGGGCTCGTCGACTCGGGGCCGCTGCTCATCGCCAGCCGCTTCATCAAGGGTCTGAGCGCGGCCTTCACGGCCCCCGCCGGCCTGTCGATCATCACCACGACGTTTCCCGAAGGGCCGCTGCGCAACCGCGCCCTGGCCATCTACACCACCTGCGGCGCCACCGGCTACTCGATGGGCCTGGTCTTCTCCGGGCTGCTCACGGAGGCCAGCTGGCGGCTCACCATGCTCCTGCCCGCCCCGATCGCGCTGATCGCCCTGCTCGTGGGCCTGAAGCTGCTGCCGCGCACCGAGCGCGAACGCGGTAAGGGCGGCTACGACGTCCCCGGCGCCGTGCTCGGCACCGCCTCGATGCTGCTGCTCGTCTTCACCGTCGTCGAGGCACCCGAGGTGGGCTGGGGGGCGGCCCGGACGATCCTGTCCTTCGCCGCGGTGGCCGTGCTCCTGGCCGCCTTCGTCGCCGTCGAGCGGCGCAGCCCCAGTCCGTTGATCCGGCTGGGTGTGCTGCGCTCGGGGCCGCAGGTGCGGGCCCAGCTGGGCGCGCTGACGTTCGTCGGCAGCTACATCGGCTTCCAGTTCCTGGTCACCCTGTACATGCAGCAGCTGCTCGGCTGGTCCGCGCTGCACACGGCCCTGGCCTTCCTGCCGGCGGGCGCGCTGGTGGCGCTGTCCGCGACGAAGGTCGGAGCCGTCATCGACCGGTTCGGCACGGCCCGGCTGATGGTGCTCGGCTTCGCGCTGATGGTCACCGGGTACGTGCTGTTCCTGCGCGTCGACCTCGACCCGGTGTACGCGGCGGTGATCCTGCCGACGATGCTGCTGGTCGGCTCCGGCTTCGCGCTGACCTTCCCGTCCCTCAACGTCCAGGCCACCAACGGCGTCGACGAGCACGAGCAGGGCATGGTCTCCGGACTGCTCAACACCTCGGTCCAGGTCGGTGGCGCGATCTTCCTCGCCGTGGTGACGGCGGTGGTGACCGCGAACGCGCCCGAGGGCGGCAACCCCTCCCCGCAGGCCGTGCTCGACAGCTACCGGCCCGGCCTCGTGGTGGTGACGCTCATCGCCTTCGCCGGCCTGCTGATCACCCTCACGGGCCTGCGGACCCGGCGGGAGCGGCCGTCCGTCGTTGTCGCCCAGTCCACCCCGAAGGAGGCGGAGCGCGTCACCGTAGGCGACTAGGGAGCGTTTCCAGGCCTGACCCCGACGCCCTGCGTGACCCGAGAGGGGAGCGCAGGGCAGAGTCGGGCATCACCATCAATCGAAAAAGCGTACGTTTCATACTTTTCCGGACTCCATATGGGCTCTACGCTCGTGTACAGATGGCGGGCGGAGGGCCGGCCAGTCGACCACCGCCGCCTGTAACGAGCGGAGGCGGAGATGAAAGCGTCGATACGGCGGTCCGCGATCTTCGCAAGCGCGGCTGCTCTTGTGATAGCCGTCTGCGGTACGACGGGCACTGCCCAGGCCGAGCCGGGCGATGGTGAGCTCCAGTTCGGCTACGTCCTGCCGGAGACGGGACAGCTGGCCTACCTCGGCCCACCCCAGATCGAATCGTTGAAGTTCGCGATACAGAAGATCAACGACGCCGGCGGGGTTCTGGGCAAGCCCGTGCCGACCGTGGTCTCCAGTGACGAGGCGGGCCAGGAGGCCGTTGCCGCGCAGTCGGCGGACCGGGTCCTCGCGGCAGGCGTGGACGCGATCGTCGGCGCCGCGGCTTCCGGTATGTCGCTGGCGTTCATCGACCGGGTGACCGGAGCGGGCGTCGTGCAGTGTTCGGGGTCGAACACCGCTCCCACCTTCACCGACTACGAGGACGACGGCTTCTATTTCCGTACCGTCCCGAGCGACGCGTTGCAGGGGCCCATCCTGGCGGATGTCGTCCGCGACGACGGCCACGACCGGGTGGCCCTGGTCGCACGGGCGGACGACTACGGGCGCGGCCTGATGGAGGCCACCCGCAAGACGCTGGAGGACCGCGGCGCGACGGTGACGCTCGCCGAGACCTACGACCCGAAGGCGACCAACTTCGACCAGGTCGTCCAGCAGGTGGAGAACTCCAGGCCGGACGCCGCCGTGGTGATCGCCTTCGAGGAAGGCACCCAGATCCTGCAGGGCATGATCGAGTCCGGACTCGGGCCCGACCGGATCGGCGTCTACGGCGCCGACGGACTGCGCAGCGAGGAACTGCCCTCGCTGGTCGCCCCGGGCCAGCCGGAGAGGCTCTCCGGGATGAAGGGGACCGCGCCGGCCTCGGCGGAGAACGAGCAGTACGTGAAGGAGCTGAAGGAGTTCGCGCCGAAGCTGAAGGAGCTGCAGTTCGCACCGCAGGTGTTCGACTGCGTGACGACGATCGCTCTCGCCGCCGAGAAGGCGGAGTCCGACGACCCGGGCGAGTACGTGAAGGAGATGAACGGGATCACCGAGGACGGCGAGAAGTGCAACTCGTTCGCCGCCTGCAAGGAATTGCTCGCCGACGGCAGGAACATCGACTACGACGGTGTGAGCGGGCCGCTCGACTTCACCGACAAGGGCGAACCCGGCCAGGCGGCGATCGAGGTGTACGGCTACGACGACGCGGGCAAGTTGCAGACCCTGCGCACCGAGACCAGCAAGGCCGAGGAGTGACCGGGAGGACCGGCAGCGGGAGTCAACGGACGCGGGCGAGCGTGCCGAGGTAGAGCTCGATCACCTTCTCGTCGTGCAGCAGGGCCGTGCCCGTGCCGGTGTACGCGTTGCGGCCCTGGTCGAGGACGTAGCCGCGGTCACAGAGCTGGAGGCACCTGCGGGCGTTCTGTTCGACCATGAGCACCGCGACGCCCGCGCTGTTGATCATTCTGCACCGGTCGAAGACGTGGTCCTGGTGGAGCGGTGACAGGCCGGCCGACGGCTCGTCGAGCAGCAGCAGCTGCGGCTCCATCATCAGGGCGCGGGCCATCGCCAGCATCTGGCGTTCGCCGCCGGACATCGCGCCGGCCTTCTGCTTGCGGCGGTCGGCCAGCACGGGGAAGAGCTCCTCGACCGCCGCGACCCGCCGCGCGTGGTCCCTGGGCCGCAGATACACACCCATCAGCAGGTTCTCCTCGACGGTCAGCGTCGGGAACACGTTCTGCAGTTGCGGTACGTAACCCACGCCCCGCCGGACCAACTCGTGCGCGGGCCGGCCGGTCACGTCCTCGCCGCGCAGCCGCACGGTCCCGCCGCGCACCCGCAGCAGCCCGAAGACGGCCTTGACCAGCGTCGACTTGCCGGCGCCGTTGGGGCCGATCACACCGACCACCTCGCCCGGCCGCACCTCGATGCTGCATCCGCGCAGCACGTCGACACCGGGGACGTAACCGGCGACGAGGTCGTCGGCCGCCAGCACCGGTGCCTGCTCCTCGGCGGACATCGCTACTCCTCCTTCCCTTTCCCCTTCTCCTCGGTCGCCTCCGGCTCGTCGTGCCGCTTGCCCAGGTAAGCGTCCACGACGGCGGCGTTCCGGCCGATCGTGTGCGGCGGGCCCTCGGCCACCAGGCGGCCGTCGGCCATGACGGCCACCCAGTCGCTGATGCCCATCACCACGTCCATGTCGTGCTCGACGAAGCACACCGTCAGCCCCTCGTCGCGCAACCGCGTGATGTGTCCGAGCAGCGCCTGGGTCAGCGCGGGGTTCACCCCGGCCATCGGCTCGTCGAGCAGGAGCATGACCGGCCGGGTCATCAGCGCGCGGGCCAGTTCCAGCAGTTTGCGCTGGCCGCCGGAGAGCGTGCCGGCGTGGTCGTCGCGCAGGGGCCCGAGCCGGAACCGCTCCAGCAGTTCGTCGGCCCGGCGCTCGGACTCCCGCTCCTGCCCGCGCCACAGCGGTCGCAGCAGCGCGGGCAGCACCCGCTCGCCGCGTTGCCCGGGCGCGGCGAGCAGCAGGTTCTCCAGCACGGTGAGCCGGGCGAGCGCCCTGGAGAGCTGGAACGTTCGGACCATTCCGCGCCGCGCCACCCGGTGCGCGGGGGCGCCGGTGAGCGGCTGTCCGTCGAACGACCACCGGCCGCCGTCGGCCCGGTCGAACCCGCTCACGACGTTGAACAACGTGGTCTTGCCGGCGCCGTTGGGCCCGATGAGCGCCGTGATGGCGCCGCGCTGCACCTCCAGGTGCTCGACCCGCACGGCGACGAGGCCGCCGAAGGTGCGGGTCACCTGGTCCAGCACCAGCAGGGGATCGGGCTTGCGCACCCCCGGCTCGGGATCGATCGCGGAGAGCCGGCCCGGGTGGGGCACGACAGGGTCAGTGGCCACTGAGCAGCATCTCCTTCCGGCTGCCGAGGATGCCCTGCGGCCGGAACGCGACCAGCAGGATCAGGGCGACCCCGACCAGGGCGAAGCGCACCGCGCCGACCTCCGACGTGCTGATGAGGTCCGGCGAGATGTACTCGGCGTCGATGGCCTGGCGGAGCGCGCTGTCGAGGAAGCTGAGGACGAACCAGAACAGGATCGAGCCGACGACGGGCCCGAGGATCCGCCCGGCGCCTCCCAGCACGAGCAGCGTGTACAGGAAGAACGTGACGCCCGGGTCGTAGTTGTCCGGGTTCACGGACTGCACCTGGATCGCCTGCATCATGCCCGCGACCGCCCCGATGACGCCGCCGAGCACGAGGCTCTGCATCTTGTACGCGTAGACGTTCTTGCCGAGGCTGCGCGCGGCGACCTCGTCATCACGGATCGACCGGATGACACGGCCCCACGGGCTGTGGATCAGCAGGGCGAGCAGACCGCCGACCACGAGCACCAGCGCCCATCCGACGATCATCACCCAGAGGTCGCGGGAGCTGAACCTCACGAGCCACACGCCGTAGGTGCCCGGCTCGATGGGGCTGAGGTCGTAGAAGTCGTTCGCGAACCTCTGCAGCCCGAACACCCCACCGGTGACCGGTTCGGCCCAGCTGGAGCGGTAGAACAGCCGTAGCGTCTCCCCCGCCGCGATCGTCGTGATCGCGAGGTAGTCGGCGCGCAGCCGCAGGGTGGGCAGGCCCAGGAGCAGGGCCAGCACGATCGCGCAGGCGATTCCCCCCAGGACGCCGAGCCACATCGGTCCGTCGTACGTCGACACGGTGATGGCGAGCCCGTAGCCGCCGACCAGCATGAAACCGACCTGGCCGAAGTTGAGCAGCCCCGTGTAACCGAAGTGCAGGTTCAGCCCCATCGCGGCGAGGGCGTAGACGGCGGCGATGGGGCCGATTCCCGAGCGCAGGGCGTCGGAGACGATGGCCGAGAAGTCCATGGCGCACCCCTCACCCGACGCGTTCGGCCCGGCCGAGGATGCCCTGCGGCCGGACGAGGAGGACGAGGATGAGCACGAGCAGCGCCCAGGCGTACTGCAGGTCGACCGGGAACCACAGGGTGGACATCTGGGCGACAACGCCGATGACCAGGCTGCCGACCATCGCGCCGTAGGCGGAGCCGAGGCCGCCCAGGATGATCCCCGCGAACATGAGCAGAAGGAGCTTGAAGCCCATGTCCCAGGTGACGATCTCGACCAGGCCGAAGAAGACCCCGCCGAGCGCGGCCAGTCCGCCGCCGAGCATCCACACGAACAGCACCACCCGCTGCACGTCGATGCCCGACGCCTCCGCGAGGTCACGGTTGGCGGAGACGGCCCGCACGGCCGTGCCGATCCGCGTCTTCTGCAGGAGCGCGGCGATGCCGAGCAGCACCAGGACGGAGAGCAGGGTGACGGTGAGGTCCCGCGGGGTGATGCCGGCCGACCCGAGGCCGATCGTGTTCTGGATGTCGTACTGGGCGTAGGAGGCGGGCCGGGTTCCGTACAGCACGAGGACGACGTGGCGCAGCAGCAGCGAGAGCCCGATGGTGACGATGAACATGTTGATCAGCCCGGTGCCCCGCGCCCGCAGCGGGCGCCAGATGCCGCGCTCGACCGCCCCGCCCAGCAGGGCGCCGAAGACCACCGCGGCGAGGGCGGCGGGGATCAGGTGCCAGCCGGGACCGGCAGCGGAGACGTTGAGGAAGAACGCGAAGGTGGCGCCGATCGTGACGAACTCACCGTGCGCGAAGTTGATCAAGTGGATGGTGCCGAAGATCAGCGAGAGCCCGACCGACGTGATCGCGATGATCACACCGAACTGGATACCGTCGATCAGCGCCTGCAGAGCGCGCGCGGCGAACGTGGGGCCGCGCGGGACTTCCTCGCCCTGTGCCCGGGCGGAGATCGCGGGCACCGTCACGAGGACCAGGGCGAGGGCCGGCACGAGCATCCGCTGATAGCGCACGGTGGTTCCGGTACGTCACGAACGTCCCTTATGGAACCAGTGTAAGCGCAGGTCGGGGCGGTGACACGGTCGGTGGGCCCAGCGGGTGTGCCCAGGGAACGGAGGATGCGGGATGGGTGACAGCGGTGACCTCGCGAGTGCGTACAACGACGACAGTGTGCTCTTCCGGGTGCTGCGGCACCTCGGCTGGGACAGCCTGGTCGACATCGGCTACTTCACGCTGCCCACCCTGCCGCTCGTGGTCCTGGCCGGGCCGGCGCCCTTTCAGCGCCGACTGGCTCGCCGGTCTCTGGCGTTGCTGGACACCCGGCCCGGACAGCTCGTCCTGGATGCCGGATGCGGTCGCGGTGACACCACTGCGCGGTTGGGCGCCGCGGGATGCCGGGCGCTGGGGGTGGACATCCAGCCCGCGCAGATCGAGCAGGCACGTCGCCGCTTCGGCGGCCGTTCCGGCGCGCGCTTCGCCGTCGCCGACGCCACGGCTCTGCCACGGCAGGCAGCGCGGATCGCGCTGACGGACGGTTCCTTCGACCGAGTGCACTGTCTGGAGGCCGCCTTCCACTTCGGCCATGAGGGCCGTAGGTCATTCCTGAGCGAAAGCTTCCGGCTGCTCCGCCCCGGAGGCCGGCTCGTCGTCGTGGATGTCACTTCCCGTACCGATCAGCCGATCGGGACCCTCGACCCGAACGGCCTCGTACGCGGGACCTGGCGCTTCGACGACATCGAACCGTGCGAGCGGTACCCGCTGATGGCCTCCGCCGCCGGCTTCACCACGCGCCGGATCCTCGACTGGACCACCCCCGTACTCCACCGGGCAGCCCAACTCTGCGCCCTGTTCGTCGGCGCCGCGTCCACCCGGGCCGGCCGACAGGCCCTGTGTGTGCGGTGGCCCGGCCTCAGAACACTCGACGCACACGACTGGGACGAGGTCATCACCGTCGTCCGGGCTCACCGGGCCATCGGGCGCGTCACTCGCTACACGGCGTACGTCCTCGACAAACCCGCGGACGGCGGCGCCGACGGTGCCCCCTAGAGGGTCTGCGGACGGCCGGTCGGCGGCAGCCGCCACACGCTCGGGGCAGGGGGGGAACGCCTCCCGAGTGCGCGCGGCGGGTTTCCTTGCCCGCCGGGCGCCCCCCTGTTTCACTCGCCGTATGACCAGTCACGGGGGACGGCGTACCCAGGCCGAACGCGACGCGATCACCGTCGAGATCGGGTACGCGCTGTGCACTGCGGCCTTCGCGGCCGCGGTGGTCTTCGGGGCCGTGGCCGGGCCCGCGCTGCTCTTCGACCTGCCGGACACGCCGGAGCGCCTGCTGCTGCGCGCGGGTCTGGTGCTGGCGCCGGTGCTCTTCGCCGCCCGGGTGGTCAGTGTGCTGGTCCGCTTCCAGAAGGCGGATCAGCCCAGCCAGCCCGGGCGCACCAGCCCCGACTCGTAGGCGAGCACGACCAGTTGGGCCCGGTCGCGGGCGCCGAGTTTCACCATCGTGCGGCTCACGTGGGTCTTCGCGGTGAGCGGGCTGACGACCAGGCGGCGGGCGATCTCCTCGTTGGACAGGCCGATCCCGACCAGCGCCATCACCTCCCGTTCCCGCTCGGTGAGCCGGCCCAGGGCGCCGGCCGCCGCCGGTTCCTTGGAGCGGGAGGCGAACTCGGAGATCAGCCGCCGTGTCACGCCCGGCGAGAGCAGCGCGTCGCCCGCGACCACCGCCCGTACGGCGCGCAGGAGTTCGTCCGGCTCGGTGTCCTTGACCAGGAAGCCGGAGGCGCCCGAGCGGATCGCCTCGAAGACGTACTCGTCGAGCTCGAAGGTGGTGAGCATGACGACCTTGACGTCCTTCAGGCCGGGATCGCCGGTGACCTGCCGGGTCGCGGCCAGGCCGTCGAGGACGGGCATGCGGATGTCCATCAGGACGACGTCGGGCCGCAGTTCACGGATCCGGCGCACGGCCTCCTCGCCGTCGGCGGCCTCCGCGGCCACCTCGATGCCGGGCTGCGCGTCGAGCAGCGCCCGGAACCCCGCCCTCACCAGTGACTGGTCGTCGGCCAGCAGTACGCGGATCACCGGTCCTCCTGTGCGGGTCTGGCTCGCGGGCCCGCGGATGCCGTCAGCGGCAGTGCGGCGAGCACCCGGAATCCTCCGTCCGGGCGGGGGCCCGCCTCGATGGTGCCACCCAGCGCGGCGGCCCGCTCCCGCATCCCGGCGAGCCCGTTGCCGCTGCCTCCCGCTTCGGCACCGGTCGCGGGTCCGTCGTCGTCCACCCGCAGCCGCAGCACGTCGCCGTCGTGCGCGAGGTGCACGCGAGCGTGCCGCGAACCCGAGTGCCGTACGACGTTGGTCAGGGCCTCCTGGACGATCCGGAAGGCGGCGAGGTCCGTGCCGGGGGCGAGGCGCGGCGGCTCTCCCTCGACGGCCACCGCGAGGCCCGCACTCGCGGCCTGCTCCACCAGTTCGGGCAGCCGGTCGAGCCCTGGCGCGGGGGCGCGCGGCGCGTCACCGGGGGCGCGCAGGGTGTCGAGCACCTGGCGCACCTCGCCGAGCGCCTCCTTGCTCTGGTCCTTGATCGTGGTGAGGGCCGTGCGGGCCTGCTCGGGGTCGGTGTCGAGGAGCGCGAGGCCGACCCCGGCCTGCACGTTGATCACGGAGATGCTGTGGGCGAGGACGTCGTGCAGCTCCCGCGCGATCCGCAGCCGCTCCTCGTCGGCCCGCCGCCGCGCGGCCTCGGCACGCTCGGCCCGTTCGCGGACCCACTGTTCGCGTCGGACCCGGAACAGCTCCGAGACCGCCGCGATCGCCACGACCCAGGTGGCGACGACGATCTCCTCACCCCAGGAGGCGGCCGGGTCCCCGGACGGCGGCAGCCACCGGAAGAGCCAGTGCGCCACCAGGACGTGCCCGGCCCAGAGCATGCCCATCGCGGCCCACGCCGCCCGGCGGTGCCCGGCGACGATGGCGCTGAAGCAGGCCAGGGCGACGGTGAAGAGCACCGGCCCGTAGGGATACCCAGCCCCGAGATAGACCGTGACGGCGGCCGCCGTGCCGAACACCACGGCCACCGGATACCGCTTGCGCCACAGCAGCAGCCCTGCGGCCACCAGCAGCAGCACTCCTGCGAAGAGGTCCAGCTGCGCCCGCTCGCCCTGCTGTCCGTGGGCGGCGACGTTCGACCCGGCCAGCACGAACGCGGTCACGAGGACGGTGGATCGCCAGGGCCACCGGGGCGCCCGCCCTTCCCACCGGTCCCACCACGCGGGCCCGTGCCGCCACCACTGCGGCGGGCCGCCCCGCGCGCGCTGCTCGTCCATACCGGCCACGCTAGACGCCGCGCCCCCGCGGCGGCGTCACCCCGGCGTGGTGATCACGGGTACTCCCCGGGAAGTACGCGGGCTCACCGTGCGGCGGCTCACGCTGGCCCGGGCACCAGCCCCACCCCCCGGGCGAGTTGCCCCACCGCGTGCCGGAAGAACGCCTCCCGGTCCTCCACCATCCGGTTGAACTGGCCGAACACCTCGAAGCCGACCAGTCCGTACAGCTGGGCCCATGCCGCGACGAGCGCCGTCACGACCTCCAACGGGACGTCGGGGGCGAAGTCGGCGGCCATCCGTTCGGCCTCGGGGCGCAGGCCGTCCGGCAGCGCGGGCCGGGCAACGCCCGGACCCTGATGTGCGTCGCGCGCGATGCCGATGAGCAGGAGGCCCACTCGGGCGGCGGCCGGAACGGTCGTGTCGGGCGCCGTGTAGCCGGGGACCGGCGATCCGTAGATCAGCGCGTACTCGTGCGGGTGCTCCAACGCCCAGCCCCGTACCGCCTCACACACCGCGATCCATCGCTCGAAGGGGCCGGCGTCGGCGTCGTGGGCCGCCTCGGCGCTCTCGCCCAGCGAGTCGTAGGCGTCGATGATGAGGGCGGTCAGCAGATCGTCACGGCTGGGGAAGTAGCGGTACAGCGCGGAGGAGACCATACCGAGCTCACGGGCCACGGCCCGCAGGGAGAGCCGCGCGGCACCCTCCGCCGCGAGCTGTCTGCGGGCCTCGTCCTTGATGGCCGCGGTGACTTCGATCCTGGCCCGGGCACGGGCGCCGTGTGCGGTGCTCATACCCGGCAGTCTCCCATGAGAGCAGAGCAGTGCACACAAAGGAGAGCGGTGAACAAAAAAGAGAGCAGTGCTCTTGCGCGAGCACTCCGCACCCGTGCAGACTGATGCCGGAGAGAGCGAGAGCAGTGCTCACAAAAGAGAGCACCGCTTCGCCGCAGACGAGGGGTCCTCATGTCCACGCACGTGCAGAAGCCCGGCTGGTTCACCGTCAACGTCTTCAACCGTCTCGTGGCCTGGCTGACCCGGCGCGGCCTCAGCGTCTGGGGCTCGCGCGTCCTCGCCGTCCGCGGCCGCAAGAGCGGCCAGTGGCGCACCACCCCGGTCAACCTGCTGACCCTGGACGGCAAGCAGTACCTGGTCGCCCCCCGCGGCCATGTGCAGTGGACGCACAACATGCGCGCCGCGGGCGGCGGTGAACTGCGCCTCGGCAAGCGTGTGGACACCTTCACCGCGGCCGAGGTGAGCGACGACGACAAGACCCCGGTCCTGCGCGCCTACCTCAAGCGCTGGAAGGCGGAGGTCGGGGTCTTCTTCAACGGGGTCGGCCCCGACTCCACGGACGACCAGCTGCGCCGCATCGCCCCCGACCACCCGGTCTTCGAGATCACCCCGACGAGCTGACCTCGCCGTCCGTCGCGGGACGGCGGTCCAGCGCGGACAGGGCCCGCTGGGCCACCGGGTGCGAGCGGACGATCTCGCCCAGCGACGTCGCCCCCTGCGTGATCTCCTTGAACGCCTTCCAGGCCGGACGCAAGCCCGTCAACGCCGCGTGGAACAGCCCGGGACGGCGCTCGAACACCGTCAGCAGCCGCTTGCCGACACTCATCTCCACTCCGAGCCCGGCCTTCACGGCGAACGCGTAGTTGAGGGCCTGCCGACGCGTGTCCACCGCGTCGTGCGCCTCGGCGATCCGCACCGCCCACTCCCCCGCCAGCCGGCCGGACCGCAGCGCGAACGAGATGCCCTCACGGGTCCACGGCTCCAGCAGCCCCGCCGCGTCACCGCACACCAGCACCCGTCCGCGCGAGAGCGGGGAATCGTCGGCGCGGCATCGGGTCAAGTGCCCCGAGGAGATGCTCGGTTCGAAGCCGGCGAGGCCCAAGCGGCCGATGAACTCCTCCAGGTACCGCTTCGTCGCGGCGCCTTCACCCCGGGCCGAGATCACCCCGACCGTCAGGGTGTCGCCCTTGGGGAAGACCCAGCCGTAACTGCCGGGCATGGGGCCCCAGTCGATGAGCACCCGGCCCTTCCAGTCCTCGGCGACGGTCTCCGGCACCGGGATCTCCGCCTCCAGGCCGAGATCCACCTGGCCGAGCTTGACCCCGACATGCGCCCCTATGCGGCTGGCACTGCCGTCCGCTCCGACGACGGCCCGCGCGAGCACGACCTCGCCGCCCTGGAGGACCACGGCGACCGTGCGCCGGTCCGGCACCGACGAGCCGTGCTGCTCGACCCGCTGGACCGTGACACCCGTGCGCAGCTCGGCGCCCGCCTTCTGCGCGTGCTCGACGAGCTGCTGGTCGAACTCGGGCCGGTTGATCAGCCCGAACAGCATCTGCCGGGACCGTCGTGTGCGCGTGAAGCGGCCGTTGTGCGAGAACGTCACCGCGTGCACCCGGTCCCTGAAGGGCAGCTCGAAGCCGGGCGGCAGCGCGTCGCGCGAGGGACCGATGATGCCGCCGCCGCACGTCTTGTACCGCGGCAGCTCCGCCTTCTCCAGCAACAGCACGCGTCTGCCCGCCACCGCCGCCGCGTACGCGGCCGAAGCGCCCGCGGGTCCCGCGCCCACCACGACGACGTCCCACACCTGGCGCACGTCGTCCGCCGAAGAGTTCTCGCTGCTCACGATGGTCTACTGCTCCCGATCAAGCCGCCTGCCGCTGTCTCCCGCATCCTACGGCGGCGGTCACCGCAGGCCGCTGTGGGAGGATCGACGACGTGGGTGGCCCTTACACGGGGCCGCGCCCGCACCACACGATCACCGCGTACCGAGAGGTACGCATCCGTACAACGTCGCACCCACGAGGAGCGTGCCCATGTCGTCGAATCCGGTCGCCGAGACCGTCGCCTCGCTGATGCCCAGGGCGAAGGAGGAGCTCACCGAACTGGTGGCCTTCCGGTCGGTGGCGGACTTCGACCAGTTCCCGAGGAGCGAGAGCGAGGGCGCCGCCCGCTGGGTCGCCGACGCGCTCACCGCCGAGGGTTTCGAGGACGTGGCCCTGCTCGACACCCCCGACGGAACGCAGTCGGTCTACGGCTTCCTGCCCGGCCCGGCGGGCGCGAAGACCGTTCTGCTCTACGCCCATTACGACGTGCAGCCGCCGCTGGACGAGGCCGCCTGGACGACCCCGCCCTTCGAGCTGACCGAGCGGGACGGGCGCTGGTACGGGCGCGGGGCCGCCGACTGCAAGGGCGGCCTGATCATGCACCTGCTGGCGCTGCGCGCGCTGAAGGCGAACGGCGGCGTCCCCGTCCATGTGAAGGTGATCGCCGAGGGCTCGGAGGAGATGGGCACGGGCGGCCTGGAGCGGTACGCCGAGGAACACCCCGGCCTGCTGGAGGCGGACACGATCGTCATCGGCGACGCGGGCAACTTCCGCGTCGGCCTGCCGACCGTCACCTCCACCCTGCGCGGCATGACCATGGTGCGCCTCCAGGTCGACACGCTCACGGGCAATCTGCACTCGGGCCAGTTCGGCGGTGCCGCGCCCGACGCGCTGGCCGCCCTGATCCGCGTGCTGGACTCGCTGCGCGCCGACGACGGTTCGACGACCGTCGAGGGGCTCGCGGGTGACGCGGCCTGGGAGGGGTTGCAGTACGAGGAGGAGCAGTTCCGCCAGGACGCCAAGGTCCTGGACGGCGTCGAGCTGATCGGCTCCGGGACGGTCGCCGACCGCATCTGGGCACGGCCGGCCGTCACGGTCATCGGCATCGACTGCCCGCCCGTGGTCGGCGCCACCCCGTCCGTGCAGGCCCGCGCCCGGGCGCTGATCAGCCTGCGGGTGCCGCCGGGCGTGGACGCGGGCGAGGCGACCAAGCTGCTCCAGGCGCACCTGGAGGCGCACACGCCGTGGGGCGCGCGGATCAGCTGCGAGCAGATCGGCCAGGGCCAGCCCTTCCGCGCCGACACCACCAGCCCGGCGTACCAGGCCATGGCGGCCGCGATGGCGGTGGCCTACCCCGGGCAGGAGATGCAGTACGCGGGGCAGGGCGGCTCCATCCCGCTGTGCAACACGCTGGCCGCCCTCTACCCGCGAGCGGAGATCCTGCTCATCGGGCTGAGCGAGCCGGAGGCCCAGATCCACGCCGTGAACGAGAGCGTCTCCCCCGAGGAGCTGGAGCGTCTGTCGGTGGCGGAGGCGCTGTTCCTGCGCAACTACGCGGCGAACTGACCGCTCTGCCCGCAGCAGAAGGCCCTCGTCCTCGGACGGGGGCCTTCCTAAGGTCGTCCCATGGACGTCATCGAGCTGTCCCCCCGGCTGCACCTGCTGCGCTTCCCGGTCGGCCAGGCCTACCTCTGGCGCGATGGAGGCGAACTGACGCTGGTCGACGCCGGCCCGGCCGGCTCCGGTGACCCGATCGCCGAGGCGGTGACCGCCCTCGGCCGGCATCCCCGGGACGTGCGGCGGATCGTGCTCACCCACTTCCACGAGGACCACGCGGGCGGAGCGGCCGAGTTCGCCGCGCTCAGCGGCGCCGAGGTGCTGGCCCACCGGCTGGACGCGCCCGCCGTACGGGGCGACGTCCCGGGCCCGGAGCCGTTGTTCGAGGACTGGGAGCGGCCACTGCACGAGCAGGCGCTGAGGCTGCTGCCCGAGGGCGACCACGCCCGGCCCCGGGAGGTCACCGAGGTGTCCGGCGGCGAGGTGCTGGACATCGGCGGCGGAGCACACGTCGTGCACGTGCCGGGGCACACGCACGGCAGCATCGCGCTCCATCTCCCGCAGCACGGCGTGCTGTTCACGGGTGACACGGTCGCCGCGTCCCCCGTCGACGGCACGGTGATGCCGGGGGTGTTCAACCTCGACCGCGCGCAGGTCCTCGCGGCCTGCCTGCGCCTGGCCGAACTGGAGGCGGACGTGGCCTGCTTTGGTCACGGGGACCCGGTGACGGCGCGGGCGGCCCGGGCGCTGCGGAGCGCGGCGCTCGGGACCTGATCGGGATCGGGATCGAACCCGGCCGTGTTCACCGGCCGGCGGCCAGCACTGCCGCGAGACCTTCCTGCAGATCCTTGACGAAATACTCGGGGACCTCCAGCGACGGGAAGTGTCCCCCGGTCTCGGGCGTCCTCCACCGGACGATCTGCCGGTACCGCTCCTGCGCCCAGGCGCGCGGACACTTCTCGATGTCGCGGGGATACACACTGATCGCTGACGGGACGTCGACCCGAAGTCCGGGGTCGAGCGAAAGGTGGCTTTCGTAATAGATGCGGGCCGCCGACGCGCCGGTCCGCGTCAGCCAGTACAGGGTGACGTCGTCAAGAATGCGGTCCCTGGAAATCGTCTCGAACGGGCTGTCCTCGGTGTCCGTCCACTCGGCGAACTTGTCGAGGATCCAGGCGAGCAGCCCGACCGGTGAGTCGACGAGCGAGTAGCCGATGGTCTGCGGCCGGGTCGCCTGCTGCTTCGCGTACGCCGCGTGCCGGCCCCAGAAGTCGCGGGTTTCCTCGGTCCATGTGCGCTCGACGGCCGTCAGCCCGTCCGTTGTCAGCCCGGGCGGTGCCTGCGCGGTCGTTGTATGGATGCCGAGAACGTGCGCCGGGAACCTGCCGCCGAGGACCGTGGTGATCACACCTCTCCAGTCGCCGCCATGGGCTACGAACTCGCTGTAGCCGAGCCTCCCCATCAGTTCCACCCATGCGGCGGCGATCTTTTCGATGCCCCACCCTGTGGTGGCCGGCTTGTCGCTGTAGCCGAAGCCCGGCAACGACGGGACCACGACGTGGAACGCCGGCGTGTCCGGGTCTTCTGGATCTGCCAGCTCGTCCACTACGTCGACGAACTCGGCGATGCTGCCCGGCCAGCCGTGCGTCAAGATCAGAGGAGTGGCATCCGCGCGCACGGATCGGCGGTGCAGGAAGTGGATTCCCAGGCCGTCGATGATCGTGCGGAACTGGCCGATCCGGTCGAGGCGCGCTTCGAACGAGCGCCAGTCGTACCCGGTGCGCCAGTAGTTCACGACATCGACGAGGTCGGCAAGAGGAACCCCCTGTGCCCATCGAGGAGGGCCGGGCGCCGCGCGCGAGACCGTCTCGGCTTCCGGCAGCCGCGCCGCGGCCAGTCGCGCGCGCAGGTCGTCGAGGTCAGCGTCGGGTGCGTGGACTTCACATGCTTGCACCTCGCCGGGCATGGGACCTCCTGGTCGTCGCGGGAGCGGCCGGACCTGTCGCGAACCGGCTAAGACGGTTCTAACAAGGGTCGCCGTCGGTGCGCAACCGGCTAAGGTGGTTCCATGCATGCTCGGTTTCCCGACTTCCGTCTCGGCAAGGTGCTGGCGACCAGCTTCACGGCGACCCTGACGGAGCGTTGCGGCGACCCCGTGGAACGCATTCCCACGCCGCAGCGACTCGTCGACTGGCTGGCGGTGAACGGCCTCGGCGTTGAGTCCTGCACCACCGCCCAGCTCGAACTCGCCCGGGAACTGAGGGAATCGATTCACGCCGCCTTGACAGCGGCCGCGGTCCAAGACCCCCTCCCTGCGTCCGCCGTCCAGGTCATCAACGACCGCAGTACTCAAGGTCGGGCCGCGGCCGTCCTGACGCCCGAGAACAAGCGGCAATGGCGACTTGGCTCGGCTTCCCGCGTGGAGGATGCCCTGAGCGTTGTCGCTGCCGACGCGATCAGCATCCTCGCAGGCGAACGAGACGGAAAACTGGCCCTGTGCGCGTCGCCGACCTGCCGGGCCGCCTTCTTCGACACCAGCCAAAGCCGTACCCGCAAATGGTGCGAAATGAATACGTGCGGAAATCGCCAGAAGAAGGCACGCTTCCATGCCAACAAGCACAAGAACCCTGGAGCGGCAAAGTAATCAACCCATGCGGACCGCGCCCGAAACGGAGTGATTCCGGGCTCAGGGCGCGCCTGCGCGGCGGGCGGCGAGCGCGGTGGCGCGCGTGACGCGCCCCGCGGTGAGCCGCGCCCCGAGGCACCCCCCTAGCCGAGAGCCGGGTCCAGGACGATGTCCTCCTCGCGTGCTGTGACGGACGGCTCCTCGGGGAAGTGGCAGGCGGTCAGATGGCCCGAGGGGCTGCCCTCGACGCGCACCAGCTGCGGTTCCTCCAGGGCGCACTTCTCCTGCGCCTTCCAGCAGCGGGTGCGGAAGCGGCAGCCGGAGGGCGGGTCGATCGGGGAGGGCACGTCCCCGGCCAGCCGGATGCGTTCGCGCCGCTCGACGGCGTCCGGGTCGGCCTCGGGGACGGCGGACAGCAGCGCGTGCGTGTAGGGGTGCCGTGGCCGGGTGTAGAGCGACTCCCGCTCGGCGACCTCGACGATCTTGCCGAGGTACATCACCGCGACCCGCTCGGAGAAGTGCCGTACGACGGCGAGGTCGTGGGCGATGAAGACGAAGGCGATGCCGAACTCCCGCTGGAGGTCCTGGAGCAGGTTGACGACCTGCGCCTGGATGGAGACGTCCAGCGCGGAGACGGGTTCGTCGGCCACGATCAGCTTCGGCCTCAGGGCGAGCGCGCGGGCGATGCCGATGCGCTGGCGCTGACCGCCGGAGAACTCGTTGGGGTAGCGGTTGTAGTGCTCGGGATTGAGCCCGACCGTCTCCAGGAGTTCCTGGGCGCGCTTCTTGTGGCCCTGGGGCGGGTTGATGCCGTTGAGGCGCATCGGCGTCTCGACGATGGTCCCGACGGTGTGCCGGGGGTTCAGCGACGAGTACGGGTCCTGGAAGATCATCTGGACGTTGCGGCGTGCCTCTCGCATCCGCCCGGGCGCCCGGTGCGTGATGTCCTCGCCGTCGAAGACGACGGAGCCGCCGGTGGGTTCGAGCAGCCGGGTGATCAGCCGGCCCGTGGTCGACTTGCCGCAGCCGGACTCGCCGACCAGGCCCAGCGACTCGCCCGGACCGACGGAGAAGTCGATGCCGTCGACGGCCCGGACGGCCCCGATCTGCCGCTGGAAGATGATGCCCTGGCGGATGGGGAAGTGCTTCTGCAGACCGCGTACCTCCAGGAGGTTCTCGCCGGCGGGGCGGTCGGTGCTCTGCCCGGTGAGGGGCTCGGTGGTGCTCACGGCACGTTTCCTTTCGTCCGCCGCCGTCACTGTGCGGCCCGTGCGGCCGCTGCGTCCCGGTCGTCCGGACCGGCCCCGCCTCGGATCTCCTGCTTGGCGTCGTCGCTGAGATGGCACGCGGCGAGGTGCCGTTCGCTGCCGGAGACGAGGCGCAGCTCGGGCCGCTCGGCCGTGCAACGACCCTGCGCGACCCAGCCCTTGTAGGCGCAGCGCGGGTGGAAGGAGCAGCCGTCCGGCAGGTTGATCAGGCTGGGCGGGCTGCCGGGGATCGGGTTGAGCCGTTCGCCGACATCGCCGCTGAGATGCGGCATCGACTGCAACAGGCCCCAGGTGTAGGGGTGCTGGGGCTGTTTGAGCACGTCGCGGGTGGTGCCGTACTCGATGCGCCGGCCGCCGTACATCACCAGGATGTCGTCGGCGACGTCGGCGACCACGCCGAGGTCGTGCGTGATGATGACGACGGCGGAGCCGAACTCCTCCTGGAGGTCGCGGATCAGGTCCAGGATCTGCGCCTGGACGGTGACGTCCAGGGCGGTGGTGGGCTCGTCGGCGATGAGCAGGGCCGGGTCGCACACCAGCGACATGGCGATCATGGCGCGCTGGCGCATACCGCCGGAGAACTGGTGCGGGTAGTCCCTGACCCGGCGCTCGGGCTGCGGGATGCCGACCCGCTTCAGCATCTCCACCGCGCGGTCCCTGGCCTCCTTCTTGGAGACCTTGTGGTGCACCCGGTAGGCCTCGGCGATCTGGGAGCCGACGGTGAAGAAGGGGTGCAGCGCGGACAGCGGGTCCTGGAAGATCATGGAGACCGTGCGGCCGCGCAGGGCGCGCATCCCGGCCTCGGGCAGGGCGACGAGTTCCCTGCCCTCCAGCCAGATCTCGCCGGAGACCCGGGCGCGGGTGCCCTTGTGCAGTCCGAGCAGGGCCAGTGAGGTCACCGACTTGCCGGAGCCGGACTCGCCGACGATGCCGAGGGTCCTGCCCTTCTCCAGGGTGAAGGAGACGCCGTCGACCGACTTGACGAGGCCGTCCTCGGTCGGAAAGTGCACCTTCAGGTCGCGTACGTCGAGGAAGGGCGCGGGCTCGGGTGTGACGTCCGCGGGCTGCGATGAGGTCGATACGGACACGGGTGTTCCTAAGGACGAAGAAGGGCTCAGGCGAGGCGCACGCGCGGGTCGACGAGGCCGTACACCAGGTCGACGACGACGTTGGCGAGGACGACGAACGTCGCGGCGAAGAGCGTGGTGCCGAGGATGACCGGCAGGTCGGAGTTCTGGACGGAGTCGACCGCGAGCTTGCCGATGCCGTTGATCCCGAACACCGACTCGGTGATGACCGCGGAGCCGCCGATCAGGGAGCCGACGTCCATGCCGAAGATGGTGATGATCGGGGTGATGGCGGCCCGCAGTCCGTGTTTGAGGACGACGGTGGCGGCCGACAGGCCCTTGGCGCGGGCGGTGCGCATGTAGTCCTCGGCGAAGACCTCCAGCATGGAGGAGCGGGTGAGCCGGGTGTACATCGCGAGGTAGACGATGACCAGGGTGGTCCAGGGGAGGATCAGCCCCTGGAACCAGCCGGCCGGGTCCTCGGTGATCGGCGTGTAGCCGGAGGTCGGCAGGATCTGGAACTTGTCGACGAAGAGGTACAGCAGGAGCAGGCCGATGAAGTAGATCTGCACCGACACGCCGAACAGGGCGAGTCCCACCGCCGCCTTGTCGGCGGCCCGGCCCCTGCGCACCGCCGCGACGGTGCCGAGGCCGACGCCGAGGACCAGGAAGGCCACCGCGGCGCCGAGCCCGAGGGAGAGGTCCGCCGGGAAGTCCGAGAGCAGCGTGGTGAGGACCGGGGTGTCGGTCTGGAAGGAGACACCGAGGCAGGGCGCGCCGCAGTGGATGCGCACGCTCTGGTCGCCGAAGTCGCGTCCGGCGACCAGCCCCTTGAGGAACTCCCAGTACTGGGTCAGATAGCTCTGGTCCAGGCCCAGGGAGTGCTTGATCTCCGCGAGCCGGGAGGGAGAGCAGGTCTTTCCGCAGGCCAGCAGGGCGGGGTCGGACGGCAGGGCGAAGAAGATGAAGAAGGTGATCGTGGTGATCACCAGCATGATCACGGCCGCTGCCAGCAGGCGTCTGATGAGGTAACGAAACATGAGGTGCCGGGACCTGACGTGAGTGGGATGCCCGCCGGCGGCCGGGCCGCCGGCGGGGTGTGGTGGAGACGGTTCCGTCAGTGCTTGATGTAGACGTGGACCAGGCTCGGCTCGGCGAGGATCGTGTCGGAGATGACTCCGCCGACCTTGGAGCCGGACATGTCGCTGAAGTTCATGTACGTCAGCGGGACCACGGCGGCGTCCTTGAGGATCTGCTCGTCCATCTGGCCGTAGGTCGCGTTGCGCTGCCCGACGTCGGTCGTCTTGGCGGCCTTGTCGATCAGGGCGTTGACCTTCGGGTCGTTCAGGTAGGAGAGGTCCTGGTTCGACTGCGGGTTCTTCGCGATCAGACGGCCGTCGAAGAGGGTGGGCAGCACCGTGGAGGCGTTGGGCCAGTCGGCGATCCAGTCGCCCCAGGTCAGGTCGTACTGGTTCTTGGTGTTGTCGATGGTGCTGAAGTAGTTGGCCGCGTCGATCGGGGAGATGTTGACGTGGATGCCGATGCGTTCCAGGGCGGTCTTCACGGCGTCGGCGAAGTGCTCCTGGGTGGGGGTGTTCTCCACGGCGATCGACATGGTGGGCTTGGGGTTGCCCGCCTGCTTCATCAGCTCCTTGGCCTTGGCGAGGTTGCCGGCCGGGTTGGCGCTGTACAGGCTGAACTTCTTGTAGCCGCCGATGCCGGGGCTCAGCATCGTGGTGGCGTAGTCGCCGTACGCGGAGCCGCCGAACGCGCCGCGCACCGTGGTCTTGTCGACGGCGTACTCGATCGCCTGGCGGACCTTCAGGTTCTTCACCCGAGTGGTGTTGATGGCCAGGTAGTTGATGCCGGGCGCCGGAATCTTGTAGTAACGGCTCTTCAGCGACGGGTCGTTGGCCAGCTGGGCCAGGTCGGAGCCCGCGATCGGCCACTGCTGGATCGACGTCTGGGCGGTGCCGGCATCGGCCTTGATCTGCTGGTCGATGGCCGACTCGTCCTGGCCGAACTTCACGTCCATCTCGTCGACGTTCTGCTGCCGGATGGGGTCGGTCGACTGCGACCAGTGCGTGTTGCGGGTGAGGACGAGTTCCTTGTTCTTGGTGTACGACTTGATCATGTACGGGCCGTCGGACCAGACCTTGGTGTCGTAGGTCGAGCCCGTGTCGTGGGCCTTCGGCACGGCCGCCCAGCCGGTCATGGCGGTGGTCTCGTCGAAGTCGGCCACCGGCTGGTTCAGATGGAAGACGATCGTGTACTTGTCCGGTGTCTGGATGGAGCCGAGTTGCTTGCCCTGGTACGGGCCCTTGTAGTCGGCGCCGCCGATGAGCCACTGGGCGGCGTAGGGCGGGCCGCCGTTGATGTCGGAGGAGAAGAACCGCTCGACTCCGTACTTGACGTCCGGTGCGGTGACCTCGGTGCCGTCCTGGTACTTCACACCGTGCTTGAGGTGGAAGGTCCAGACGGTGGCGCCCTTGGAGGGCGTTCCGGTGTCGGTGGCCAGGTCGCCGACGAGTTTCGGCTTCGAGCCGGTCTCGTCCCAGCCGGTCAGGTTACGGACGATCTCCTGGTCCATGCTCGAGCCCTCGGTCGTGTAGACGCGCTGGGGGTCGAGGTGGTCGAAGTCCGCCTTGTCGAGGACGGTCAGGGTGCCGCCCTTCCCGGGGGTGCCGCTTCCGCTGGTGCTGGAGGACCCTCCGCACGCGGTGGCTCCGAGGGCGATCGCCACGGCGGTTGCCGCGAGAGCGACCGTGCGGGATCTGCGCGTTCTGCGCGTCATGGGAGAAACTCCGTTTCTTGCTACGGGCTCGGAGGGCGTTCGTGGGACCGCCGGGCCGATATGTCGGGGGGTGGCTCGTCAGCCGCGTCGGGCGCGGGGGTCCAGGGCGTCCCGGACGCCGTCCCCCAGGAGGTTGAGCGCCAGGACCAGGAGGAGGAGCAGGACGCCGGGCACGAAGAGGTACATCGGGTCCTGGAGGAAGAACTGGGAGGCGTCCGACAGCAGCGCTCCCCAGTCGGGGTTCGGCGGAATGACGCCGACACCCAGGTACGACAGCGCCGCCTCGGTGGTGATGTTCTGCGGGACGGCGAGCGCGAAGGAGATCAGGATCGGCGCCCACAGGTTGGGCAGCAGCTGCCGGAAGAGGATGTGCCGCCGGCCGGCGCTCATCAGCCGCGCGGCGTCGACGAACTCCCGCTCGCGCAGGGACAGTACCTGCCCGCGCACCAGGCGGGCGGTGTACGCCCAGGCGAAGACGGCGATGTTGAGGACCAGGACGAGCAGCCGGAGGTTCTCGTCGGTGCCGCCGTGGTTGTTGGTCTGCAGTGCGTTCTGGATCACCGGGGTGAGCGCGATGATGAACAGCAGCTGCGGGAACGCCAGCATCACGTCCATGATCCGGGACAGCAGGGAGTCGACCCAGCCGCCGAAGTAGCCGGCGGCGAGCCCTGCGACGACACCGACGGCGGTGGACAGCAGCGCCGAGGCGAATCCCACGTACAGGGAGGTGCGCAGGCCGTAGACGATCCGGGCGAACAGGTCGTAGCCCGTGCCCGGTTCGACGCCGAGCAGGTGCCGGGCACTGATGCCGCCCAGCGATCCGTAGGGGAAGTTGCCCGTGTCCGGATTGATCGCCTTGTTGTCGGGGGTGATCGGTCCCCAGCCGGTCAGCGCGGTGAGGACCGGTGCGAGGAGGGCGATCGCGATGAACAGGAGGGTGGCCGCCAGGGCGACCGTGGTGACCTTGTCCCGCCTGATCCGACGCCAGGCCATCCGGGCCGGTGAGCGTCCGGCGACTACCGTGCCGCCGGGTCTGGAGTCCTGCGTCGACGGTTCGGCCGGCAGCGCGGTGCCGCCGCCGGTGTCGACCGGCTGGTGTTGCGTGGTCATCGTACGGACATCCCGGATCTGCCCCTGGGGCAAGGAAATTGGGTGGCGGTCGTTGCTTCCGCCGTGAGACTCTGCGGACTTTCGCAATGGCGTGCGAGTCCGGTCAAGCCGCGCAGGGGCGAGAAAAGGGATTGTTTGCGGACATGGGAAAGTGTTGACGAGAGCGGGGAGTGCGATTACCCGGCGCGTGAATGTCCGAGGGGGGTTCCTTGGGCAGGGATTGGCCCTGTCTCCGCCGTCGTTTCCTCTCGCTTTTCCCTCGGGATTCCCCGTGCCGGGTAAAGAGCACGCGTGCGGTGCGCGCCGTCAGCCGACGGGTACCCCGGCCTCGAGGTAGAAGGCCGCTCCGCGCTCACGGGCCCGCAGGGCCCAGCGCAGCCGCTCGTAGCGCACCGGGGGCAGCAGGTCGGCGGCCTCCTCCTCGGTGACGAACCGCCAGGCGCGCAGCTCCGGGCCGGGCAGCAGCAGCCGGCCGGCCTGCGCGGAGTGGAGGAGGCCGCCGTCGAAGAGCAGCCGCAGACCGCCGAACCCCGGTGGCACGGGGCGCTCCCAGTCGACGACGAGCAGGCTGGGCACCTCGTCGAGGCTGATGCCGGTCTCCTCGGCGACCTCACGCATCCCGGCGCGCGCGGGTGCCTCACCGGGTTCGACGACGCCGCCGGGGAATTCCCAGCCGGCCTTGTACGTGGGGTCGACGAGCAGCACCCGGTCCCGCTCGTCGAAGAGGAGCACCCCGGCGGCGAGTGTCTCGGCGGTGGGCTCCGGCGTCTGCACGATGTCGCAGACGGGCACGGAACCGCTGGTGACGGCGTCGGCGATCCGGACGGCCGTCTGGTACGGAGTGAGGTCGCTGTTGTCGACCGGGTGGGCGTCGGCGGTGAGCCAGGAGGCGAGTGCGGCCCGGTACGGCTCGATGTGGTCGAAGGACCACTGGCGTACTCGTATCTCGTCCCCGGGCAGGTCCCGCGGGACCTCACGGCCCGCTATGCGCTCCCGCAGTATCGTTTCGGCCGGAGTGAGCAGGATGTGGCTGACCGGAATCCTGCGCGCGGCCAGCCCGCCGAAGATCTCGTCGCGGTACTCCTGGCGCAGCAGGGTCATGGGGACGACGAGGGTTCCGCCGAGCTCGGCGAGCATCGCGGCCGCCGTGTCGATCACGAGCCGTCGCCAGATCGGCAGGTCCCGGAAGTCGCCGGCCTCGGCGAGGCGTTTGGGCGGCAGCAGGTGGGCGAGCGTGCCGCCGATGACCTCCGGGTCGAAGAGTGTGCTGTTCGGGATCAGTTCGATCAGCTCCCGTGCGGTGGTGGTCTTCCCCGCACCGAACGCGCCGTTGATCCAGACGACGGTCACAGGTCCCCCTCTTCTGTTGGCCCCCTGAGGCTTGCCCGCTCCACCCTGCCACGGAAACCAGCCGCAGTTGAGGGCGCATGACGACGGCGCCGGCGCCCCCACTGGCGGGAGCGCCGGCGCCGTGGCCGCGAACCGGGGGGCCGTCAGCCCTTCTTGTGCTGGGCGCCGTCCTCCCGGTCCAGGGACAGGCTGTCCTTGGCGACGGTCTCGTCGAGGGTCTTGAGGGTCTCGTCGACGCTCAGGGTGCCCAGGCTGTCCCCGAGGGCGTGGGACGGGGTGACCGCCGCGACGACGAAGCCGGTGGCGAGGGAGGCGATGGCGAGCATGCTGCGCTTCTTCATGCCCGGCTCAACGGCCGGACCCGCCGCGGGGTCACGCAGCCTCGTACGACCGGGCGACGGCGCCTCAGGCGGAGTCCCCGTCCCGGTCGGCCGCCCACGCCCCCGGGCCGCCGCCGCGCCACTCGATGAGCCCCGTGGCCGCCACGTACGCCTCGTCCGCGTCCTCGATACCGGCCCGCCGCAGGAACTCGGCCACATCGATCGGTCCGTAGGCGATGCCGAGGAACTGGTCGTCCACACGGACCCGACGGCCGCCGTCCGCGGCGGGCGGGTAGACCACGACGGGTTTCACGGACGCCATGGCACCAGGGTGGGCGGGAAGCGTGCCGGCCGCGCGCCGGGCTGGGCCGTTCAGCCCGCCTTGCGCGTCGGCCGGAACTCGTGGACGTCGGCGGTCAGAGTGCCGTCGTGCTGCTCGTAGTGCGACAGGGCGAGGCCGAGGCCGAAGAAGGTGGGTGCCCATTCGCCCACGAAGATGCCCCAGCGGTCGGCACGGGCGAGGCCGGTGCCGGCCTCCATCTTCAGGGAGCCCATCCAGGTGACGACGCTGAGGCCGATGGAGGCCAGGCCGGCCATGTAGGCGTGCTCGCTGCGGACACCCATCTCATGCATCTTCTTGATGATCATCAGCGGCTCCGATCCGTGGGGGATGTGCAGGAGACGGAGTGCCCGTGACAGGGGTCGATATTCGTCATTTTTGTGCTTTATGTCCGACATGGGGGTCGTGTGGCGGGCACGGGAGCGCCCGCCGCACGGCCACAGCGCCTTCGTCAGGCGCCCACGTAGGCCGCCAAGTGCTCCCCGGTCAGCGTGGAGCGGGACTCGACGAGGTCGGCCGGGGTGCCCTCGTAGACGATCCGGCCGCCGTCGTGGCCCGCGCCGGGGCCCAGGTCGATGATCCAGTCGGCGTGCGCCATGACCGCCTGGTGGTGCTCGATCACGATGACCGACTTGCCGGAGTCGACCAGCCGGTCGAGCAGGCCCAGCAACTGCTCCACGTCCGCGAGGTGGAGGCCGGTGGTCGGCTCGTCGAGGACGTACACGCCGCCCTTCTCGCCCATGTGCGTGGCCAGCTTGAGCCGCTGCCGCTCACCCCCGGACAGCGTGGTGAGCGGCTGGCCGAGCGTGAGGTAGCCCAGCCCCACGTCGGCGAGCCGCTCCAGGATCTTGTGAGCGGCCGGGGTACGGGCCTCGCCGCTGCCGAAGAACTCCACGGCCTCGGCCACCGGCATCGCCAGCACCTCGCTGATGTCGCGGCCGCCGAGGCGGTACTCCAGCACCGACGCGTCGAACCGCCTGCCCTCGCACTCCTCGCACGGCGTGGCGACGCTCTGCATGATCGCCAGGTCGGTGTAGATGACACCGGCCCCGTTGCAGGTGGGGCAGGCTCCCTCGGAGTTGGCGCTGAACAGCGCCGGCTTCACACCGTTGGCCTTGGCGAAGGCCTTGCGGATCGGGTCGGCCAGCCCGGTGTACGTCGCCGGATTGCTGCGCCGGGAGCCTCGAATCGGGGTCTGGTCGATGGCCACCACGCCCTCGTCGGCCGGGATCGAGCCGTGCACGAGGGAGCTCTTGCCGGAGCCTGCGACGCCCGTGATGACGGTGAGCACGCCGAGCGGGATGTCGACGTCGACGCTTCGCAGGTTGTTCGCCGAGGCGCCCCGGATCTCCAGCGCGCCGGTCGGCTTGCGGACGGTCGCCTTGATCTTGGCCCGGTCGTCGAGGTGGCGGCCCGTGACGGTACCGCTCCCCCGCAGCCCCTCCAGGGTTCCCTCGAAGCAGACGGTGCCGCCCGCCGTGCCGGCGCCGGGACCGAGGTCCACGACGTGGTCGGCGATGGCGATCGTCTCCGGCTTGTGCTCCACGACCAGCACCGTGTTGCCCTTGTCGCGCAGGCGCAGGAGCAGGTTGTTCATCCGCTGGATGTCATGGGGGTGCAGGCCGATCGACGGCTCGTCGAAGACGTAGGTGACATCGGTGAGCGAGGACCCGAGGTGGCGGATCATCTTGGTGCGCTGCGCCTCGCCACCGGAGAGCGTGCCCGACGCCCGGTCGAGCGAGAGGTAGCCGAGGCCGATCTCCACGAACGAGTCGAGGGTGTGCTGGAGCTTGGCGAGCAGCGGCGCCACCGACGGCTCCTCCAGTCCCCGCACCCACTGCGCCAGGTCGCGGATCTCCATCGCGCAGGCGTCGGCGATGTTGACCTTGCCGATCCTGGAGGAGCGGGCGAGCTCGCTGAGCCGGGTGCCGTCGCACTCGGGGCACCGGGTGAAGGTGACCGCCCGGTCCACGAAGGCGCGGATGTGCGGCTGCATCGACTCGCGGTCCTTGGAGAGGAAGGTCTTCTGGATCTTCGGGATCAGCCCCTCGTAGGTGAGGTTGACACCGTTGACCTTCACCTTGGTCGGCTCGCGGTACAGGAAGTCGTGCCGTTCCTTCTTGGTGTACTCGCGGATCGGCTTGTCCTTGTCGAAGAAGCCCGATTCGGCGATGACCCGCACCACCCACCCGCCGCCGGTGTAGGTGGGGATCGTGAACGGGTCCTCGGACAGCGACTTGGAGTCGTCGTAGAGCTGGGTGAGGTCGATGTCGGAGACCCTGCCCCGGCCCTCGCAGTGCGTGCACATGCCGCCGGTGCGGCTGAAGGACACCTTCTCGGTCCTGGTCTTCTCGGCACCGCGGTCCACCGTGAACCCCCCGCTCGCCGACACCGAGGCGGTGTTGAAGGAGAACGCGCCGGGCGGGCCGATGTGCGGCGTGCCGAGCCGGCTGAAGAGGATCCGCAGCATCGCGTTGGCGTCGGTGGCGGTGCCCACGGTGGAGCGGGGATCGGAGCCCATGCGCTGCTGGTCGACGGCGATCGCGGTCGTGAGCCCGTCCAGCACGTCGACCTCGGGCCGGGCCAGGTTCGGCATGAACCCCTGCAGGAAGGCGCTGTAGGTCTCGTTGATCAGGCGCTGCGACTCCGCCGCGATCGTGTCGAACACCAGCGAGCTCTTGCCCGAGCCGGAGACGCCTGTGAACACCGTGAGCCGGCGCTTGGGGATCTCGATGCTGACGTCCCTGAGGTTGTTCTCGCGTGCGCCGTGCACGCGGATCACGTCATGGCTGTCGGCGACGTGCGGCCCTGCCGACCGTCTGTCCGTCGTCGTGGCCTTGCTCATGGTGTCTCCATCTGTCGGGCGGTGCCGCCGCGCTCGACCTCGCTCCCCGCGCCCGCCGGGGGCGCGGCGCGAGGGGCGGGAGCCGGCGGCGCCGCGTGGCCGTACGGCAATCCTGCGGGTGACGCGTCGTTCTGTGAGGCCTGCCTCTACCGGGCCTTGAGTTGCTGGATGCGGACCATGTTGCCCGCGGGATCGCGGAAGGCGCAGTCGCGCACTCCGTAGGGCTGGTCCACCGGCTCCTGGACCACCTCGGCGTCGCCCGCCTGCACCCGCTCGAAGGTGCCGTCGACGTCGGTGGTGGCCAGCACGATGCTGGCGTAGGTGCCCTTGGCCATCATCTCGGTGATGGTGCGGCGCTCGTCCTCGGTGATGCCGGGGCCGGCGGCCGGCGGGTGCAGCACGATGTTCGTGCCGGGCTGGCCGACGGGGCCGACCGTGATCCAGCGCATGCCCTCGTATCCGACGTCGTTCCTGACTTCGAAGCCGAGGGTGTCGCGGTAGAACGCC
The DNA here is from genome assembly GCF_042955215.1 of Streptomyces sp. NPDC012466. Classification (NCBI taxonomy): domain Bacteria; kingdom Bacillati; phylum Actinomycetota; class Actinomycetes; order Kitasatosporales; family Streptomycetaceae; genus Streptomyces; species Streptomyces sp. NPDC012466. The sequence goes on from NZ_JBIBEQ010000005.1 coordinate 323,270, forward strand.
AGGGCGGCGTCCGGGTCGTCGTGCGGAAGGAAACTGGCGTGAATCTGAAGGTCCATGGCCCTCACGCTAGTTTCGGCTCGAGGCGGGCGCTTCTCGATTCCTGACCGGTCTGGTCACCTGCTTGGCCACGCACGACGGAATGCCCGCCGTCGCCAGGGCCGCCTCGCGCCGGTAGGCACTGGGCGGCATGCCCACCAGCTCGGTGAAACGGGTGCTGAAGGTGCCCAGCGACGCACAGCCGACCTCGAAGCACACCTCGGTGACACTGAGGTCGCCCCGGCGCAGCAGCGCCATGGCGCGCTCGATGCGCCGCGTCATGAGATAGCTGTACGGCGACTCGCCGTACGCCTGCCGGAACTCGCGGCTGAGGTGCCCCGCCGACATGTGCACGCCCCGGGCGAGCGCCTCGACGTCCAGAGGCTTCGCGTACTCCCGGTCGATCCGGTCCTTGACGCGGCGCAGTCGGGCGAGATCGCGCAGGTGCTGCGCCGAGGCGGGTCTGCTGCTCACATGCGCGATCGTGCCACATCACACGGACGTGCGGTCGATTTCCGGGTATCCCGGATCGGCCGGGCCTCGGGGCTGCGGCGGGCGGGCCAGGAGCGCCCCGGCAGGCCCCGGCTGCATGCGGGGAGGGACGGGAGCCGGGAGGCCCGCGCCGCCTGGTTGCGCCCGGCCCCGGAGGGCCTGTGAACAGCCACGCGGGCGTCGTCCTCGGCGCCTCGGGCGGCGGGGCGCCGGCATCCCGCCGCCCGAGGCGCCGAGAGGCCGACGGTCGGCCCGGTCCCGCGCCGGGCCGCCCCACGAGCCCCGGCACCCTCCGGAGGCTGAACGTTCCTGCCGGATCGGCCGGGTCCTGGTCTCAGACCCCTGCCGCCGCCGCGTCCGTCCGCTTCGCCAGGGCTGCCGCCGCCGCGCCCACCAGACCGGCGTCCGTGCCCATCTGCGCCGGGGCCACGGTCAGGTTCCGGACGAAGGACAGGGTCGCGTAGGCGCTCAGGGCCTTGCGCAGAGGGGCGAAGAGGACCTCGCCCGCCTTGCCCACTCCCCCGCCGATCACGGCGATGTCGATCTCCACGAGGGTCGCGGTGGCGGCGATCCCGGCCGCCAGGGCCTGGGCGGCCCGCTCGAAGGAGGCGACGGCGACCGGGTCGCCGGAGCGTGCCGCGGCGGCCACCGCCGCGGCGGAGGTGTCCCCGTCGGGGCCGGGCCGCCAGCCGTTCTCCAGGGCGCGCCGGGCGATGTTGGGGCCGCTCGCGATGCGCTCCACGCAGCCGTGCGAGCCGCAGGGGCAGAGATCGCCGTCGAGGTCCACGCTGATGTGGCCGATGTGCCCCGCGTTGCCGGTCGGCCCCGGGTGCAGCCGGCCGCCGAGCACCAGGCCGCCGCCGACGCCCGTGGAGACGACCATGCACAGCGCGTTGTCGTGACCGCGGGCGGCGCCCTGCCAGTGCTCGGCCGCCGTGATGGCCACACCGTCACCGATCAGCTCGACGGGCAGGCCCCCGGCCGCGGCCCGGACCCGGGCGACGAGCGGGTAGTCGCGCCAGCCCGGCACGTTCACCGGGCTCACCGTGCCCGCGGAGGCGTCCACGGGCCCGGCGCTGCCGATACCCACGGCCCTGGCCCGCCCCCACAGCGGTGACGCGGTGAGCTCGCCGAGCACCTCCTCCACGGCCCGCATGACGGTGTCGCCGTCCTCCCGGGCGGGCGTCGGCCGCTGGGCGCGGACCTGGATCCGGCCGTGGCCGTCCACCAGGGCGCCGGCGATCTTGGTGCCGCCGATGTCGAGCGCGGCCACGAGGTCGGTGTGCATCAGAGTCGGATCTCCCCGTCGGGCATGAGAAAAACGCCGAGAAAGCCATCAAGCAGGGCAGGCAGCGGACCGGTCCCGCGACGGTACGCGAGGCCGGAGATTGCGGTGGACAGTCTCCCCCGAGCCTGACAACGTTGTCCAGGCTCTATGCTCGACGCCACATCCTCATACAAACCCAGGATCGACGCACCCCCGTGGACGACAGGACAGGACACCGCACCGTGCCCCAGACCCCCCTCCGATCCGCAACGCGCTACGGCACCCGGCCGACCATGAAGGACGTCGCGGCGCGCGCCGGAGTCGGCCTCAAGACGGTCTCCCGTGTCGTGAACGGGGAGCCGGGGGTCACCCCGGAGACGGAGCAGCGGGTCCAGGAGGCGATCGACGCCCTCGGCTTCCGCCGCAACGACAGCGCGCGGGTGCTGCGCAAGGGCCGCACGGCGAGCATCGGCCTGGTCCTGGAGGATCTTGCGGACCCGTTCTACGGGCCGCTGAGCCGCTCCGTCGAGGAGGTGGCCCGCGCGCACGGCGCCCTGCTGATCAACGGCTCCAGCGCGGAGGACCCCGAGCGAGAGCAGGAACTGGTGCTGGCCCTGTGCGCGCGGCGGGTGGACGGGCTGGTGGTGATCCCGGCCGGGGACGACCACCGGTACCTGGAACCCGAGCTCAAGGCCGGTGTCGCCACGGTGTTCGTGGACCGGCCGGCCGGGCACATCGACGCCGACGTGGTCCTGTCGGACAACTTCGGCGGCGCCCGCGACGGCGTCACCCATCTCATCGCGCACGGGCACCGCCGGATCGGCTTCATCGGCGACATGCCCCGCATCCACACCGCCGCCGAGCGGCTGCGTGGCTACCGGGCGGCGATGGAGGACGCGGGCATACCGGTGGCGGACTCCTGGATGTCACTCGGCGTCACGGACCCCGAGCGGGTGCGCAGGGCCGCCGAGCAGATGCTGGCGGGCCCGGACCCGGTCACCGCGATCTTCGCGGGCAACAACCGGGTGACGGTCACCGTGATCCGGGTGCTCGCCGAGCAGACCCGCCGCGTCGCCTTCGTCGGATTCGACGACATCGAGCTCGCCGACCTGCTCCAGCCGGGCGTCACCGTCGTCGCCCAGGACGCGTCGGACATCGGCCGCACCGCCGCGGAGCGCCTCTTCCGGCAGCTGGACGGCACCCTCGTCACCCCCGAGCGCATCGAGCTTCCGACCCGGCTGATCACCCGCGGCTCGGGCGAGATCCCCCCGGCGGACTGAGCGGCCGATGGACGACGCCACCGATCGCACGCTGCGGGCCCTGGGCCTGGCCGAGGCGCCGCGCGAGCACCCTCTGCTGTACCCGGGCGCGTGGCCGGCGGATTCCGGGCTCCTCGACGGGGACCGCTTCCTGCCGCCGGAGCGGCTGGTGTACGAGGACCGCACCCCGGTCGTCGCCATCGGCTCCAACGGCTGCCCGGGCCAGCTGAGGCACAAGATGGCGGAGTTCGGGATCAGGTCGCCCCTGCCGATGGTGAAGGCCCGGGTGACGGGTGTCGACGCCGGCGTCTCGGCGCATGTGAGCCGCATGGGGTACGTGTCGGCCTCGCCGGTCGGCGCCCCGGACACGGTGCGGGAGCTGTTCGTCCTGTGGCTCGACACCGAGCAGCTCGCCGTGATCGACGCGAGCGAGGGCGTGCCGGTGCCGGGCGGCAACTTCGACCGGGCCTGGCTGCCGTCGCCCGACGTGCGGATCGACCTCGCCGACGGCACCCGGCTGCCCGGCGCCTACGCCTACGTCAACCGGCACGGCGTCCTGCACGACGGCACGGGCCTCCCTCGCACGCACCCCGGTGAGCGGGAGCTGCTGACCGAGCTCCTCGTGGGCCTGCCGCGCCTGCGGGAGCTGTTCGGCGTCGTGCCCGAGGAGTTCTGCGCGCGGGCCCGCGGAGACCGGCGGCTGTGCGAGCGGGGCACGCGGCTGTTCATCGAGGAGAAGCTGGTGACGGCCTCCGGTCTCGAGCGGTATGTGGCCGCCTCGGCGCGGGGTCAGCAGAGCGGCAGCCCCGGGACCGGCGCGTCGTTGTCGCCGCCCTTGATGTAGACGTCGCTGACCCAGACGTTCGTGTTGCCGCTGTCGTCGTCGGTCTTCGCCCACCAGATGTTGGTCCACTCCCCGGACGTCTCGCGGCGGCCCAGGTTCTGCTGGCAGTAGAAGTAGTTGGTGCCCGCGTTGAGGGTGCCGACCTCGGTGCCGGAGGCGGTGTGGGAGTCGGCGGTCTTCCAGACCTGGCAGTTGTACTTGCCGCCGCCGATGGCGTGGCAGGCCGGGGCCGGGGTGGTCGAGCCGCCGCCTGTCGTACCTCCGTCCGCGGACCCACCACCGGTGGTTCCGGAGGTGCCGCCGTCCGGCGTCTCTCCGTCCGAGGGCTTGGCGGGGTCCGAGGGGGTTGCCTTGCCGGTGGGCCGGGGGCTCTTGTTGTCCGCGGGCTTCCCGGACGGGGCCTTGCCCTTGTCGTCCCCCTGCCGCGTGGGCTTCGGGGCGTTCGAGCCGTCGTCCGCGCCCCCGGACCCGCCGGAGGCCCCGGCCTGCGCGGGGGCGGCGTCGGTGCGGCCGTCGGTCCCCTTGCCGCCGGAGTCGCTCATCAGGGCGGCCGTCGTACCGGCGGCAGCGAGGACGACGGTGACGGCCGCGGCGGCCAGCAGGGCACGGGTCCTGCGGCGGGGCGCGGCACGGTCGGCGTTCATCGGGCCGGTGGGGGCCGTGCCGCCGGGCTCGGCCGGACCGAAGCCCTGGGAGCCGGTGCCTGGGCCGTGCGCCCCGGGGCCCGCCGGCGCGGGGTGACCGGGAGTCGAGCCCTGCGCGCCGGTGTCCGGGGCCTGTGGTCCGAACCCTCCCGGCGCCGGGTGGCCGGGGCCGCCGTAACCGGCCGCCCCGAACGCGCCCGCCGTGCCGAAGCCCGGTGTGCTCGTGCCCTCGTGGGGCCCGGCGGCGTCGGATCGCGGCGGGCCGAACCCCGGCGGTACCGACGGGAGGCTGCGTTCCGTCTCCGGCCGCGAAGGCGCGGCCGCGACGCCCCGCAAGGGAGAGGTCGGCGCCTGCGTGCCGCCCGAGTCCGCGATCGTCTGGAGCATGTCGCGGGCCTGGTCGGCCTCCGGACGGGACTCGGGGCGCTTGTCCATCAGCCGCTGCAGCACGGGCGCGAGGGGGCCGGCGCGACGGGCCTCGGGCAGCGGCTCGGTGACGATCGCGGTGAGCGTGGAGAACGTGGACGTACGGCGGAAGGGCGAGGCGCCCTCGACGGCCGCGTACAGCGTGGCCCCGAGGGCCCAGATGTCGGAGGCGGGGCCCGGGTCGGCGCCCTGGGCACGCTCGGGGGCCAGGTAGTCGAGGGATCCGACGAGTTCGCCGCTGCGCGTGAGGTGTGTGGCGGAACCGTCTCCGGGATCCTCCATCGTGGCGATGCCGAAGTCGGTGAGGACGACCCGGCCCGAGCGGTCGAGCAGGATGTTGCCCGGCTTGACGTCACGGTGCAGGACGCCCGCGCGGTGGGCGGCGCCCAGCGCGTCCATGACCTTCGCGCCGATCCCGGCGGCCTCCCCCGGGTCCAGCGTGCCGCGCTCGCGCATGACGTCGTCCAGGGACGGCCCGTCGACCAGTTCCATGACGATGATCGGGCGGCCGTCGACCTCGGCGATGTCGTGCACGGAGATGACGCCGGGGTGGCGCACCCGGGCCGCCGCACGCGCCTCGCGCTGCATCCGCAGTTGCAGACCCGCCAGTTCCGGACCGGCCGCGTCGGTGTAGGTGCGCAGCTCCTTGACCGCGACCTCACGGCCGAGGACCTCGTCGACGGCCTTCCAGACGATGCCCATGCCGCCGCGTCCCAGCGCCGCCGTGACGCGATAACGGCCTGCCAGCAGCCGCCCGGTCCCGTCCGTCCGCCCGTGCTCCCCCGTCGACACCCCTGCCCCGTTCCTGTGCCCCACCCGATGCACTGACACCGTCCGTACGTGGCGTACAGACTACGGGGCGGGGGTGACGGCGCCAGCCGCCGGCGACGGCTGTGACAGGGCCGGTACGTGCCGGCTCAGCCTCCGGAGTCAGGCCGTCAGGCGGAGGCCGTCAGATCCCCGCGCCGGGGCACCGCGAAGCTCTCCAGGTCCGCCCGGGTCAGGCCGGCCAGCCGGGCGACCTCGCCGATGTCCAGGGCGCCGCAGTCCAGGCCGCGCAGCAGGTAGCCGCTGAGGGCCTTGGCGGTGGCGGGCTCGTCCATGACGTCGCCGCCGGTGCGGTTGGCGTAGCGGGACAGGCGGGCGGCGGCCTGCTCGTAGCCCTCGCGGTAGAAGGCGAAGACGGCCGCGTAGCGGGTGGGGATGTGGCCGGGGTGCATGTCCCAGCCCTGGTAGTAGGCGCGGGCCAGGGCGCGGCGGGTGAGGCCGTAGTGCAGGCGCCAGGCGTCGTGGACCTTCGCGGTCGGGCCGACCGGCAGGACGTTCGTCGAGCCGTCCGAGACGCGTACGCCCGTCCCGGCGGCGGCGACCTGCATGACGGCCTTGGCGTGGTCCGCGGCGGGGTGGTCACTGGCCTGGTGGGCGGCGGAGACGCCGAGGCAGGCGCTGTAGTCGAAGGTGCCGTAGTGCAGGCCGGTGGCGCGGCCCTCGGCGGCCTGGATCATGCGGGCGACGGTGGCGGTGCCGTCGGCGGCGAGGATGGACTGGCTGGTCTCGATCTGGATCTCGAAGCCGATCCGGCCCGGTTCGAGACCGTGCGCCTTCTCGAAGGCCTCCAGCAGCCGCGCCATGGCGGTGACCTGCTCGGCGTACGTCACCTTCGGGAGGGTGAGCACCAGCCCGTCGGGCAGGCCGCCGGCCTCCATGAGGCCGGTGAGGAAGATGTCGAGGGTGCGGATGCCCCGGGCGCGTACGGGCGCTTCCATGCACTTCATGCGGATGCCCATGTAGGGGGCGGCGGTGCCGTTCTCGTAGGCCTCGGCGATGAGACGTGCGGCGCGGGCGGCGGCCTCGTCCTCCTCGGCGTCGGGGCGGTTGCCGTAGCCGTCCTCGAAGTCGACGCGCAGGTCCTCGATCGGCTCGCGCTCCAGCTTGGCGCGCACGCGCGCGTGGACGGGCCCGGCGAGTTCGTCGGCGAGACCGAGGACGGCGGCGAATGCCTCGGCGTCCGGGGCGTGCTCGTCGAGGGCGGCGAGCGCCCGGTCGCCCCAGGTGCGGACGGTGTCGGCTGCGAAGACGTCGCCGGGTACGTAGACGGTGTGGACGGGCTGGCGGGTGCCGGGGTCTCCGGGATAGCGGCGCTCCAGCTCGGCGTCGACCGGCGCGAGGGAGGCGCTGATCTCCTCGCTGACGGCACCCGCGAGGCTCGTCGCCACCTTCTCCTGCTGGCCCTGACCCATTCCGAGACCCTCCTGTTTTCCGCTGTACGGAATCAACAATCCGTAGAGCGAAGTTATCGGCCGACCTTCGGCCTGGTCAACACCGTCCTGAAGTGGGATTCCCCTTCCTCACCCTTGGTCACCGACGTCCCGCCCCCATCTTCCGTATTCAGAAGGCAAGCTTCATCCTGACGTGCAAGGGGAGGGAGACCACGTGCCGAACGAGGTCGGAGTGACGCGCCGCCACGGGCTCAAGGCAGCGGCGGCGGCCGCCGTCGCAGGACCACTGCTCACCACCGCGGGCCCTACACAGCGCGCGTCCGCCGGCGAGCACCCGGGCGCCCTGGACGTCATGACGTTCAACGTCCGCTTCGGGACCGTCGTCGACACGACACCGCGCTGGGAGGTGCGCCGACCGGTGATGCGAGAACTGCTCCGCCGCGAGCGACCGCACCTCATCGGCACCCAGGAAGGGCTCTACCGGCAAGTGCGCGCGATCGAGAAGGATCTCGGCGAGCACTACGACTGGATCGGCACCGGACGCGGGGGCGGCAGCAAGGACGAGTTCATGGCGGTCTTCTACGACACACGCAGACTCGAGCCGATCGAGTTCGATCACTTCTGGCTGTCCGACACGCCGTACACGATCGCCTCGAACACCTGGGGCGCGGACTGGCTGCGCATGGTGACCTGGGTCCGTTTCGCCGATCTCGCCGACGGGGGACGGGAGTTCTACGTCCTCAACACCCACCTGGACAGCGTCAGCCAGTACGCCCGGGAACGTTCGGCGGGGCTCATCCGCGAGACGATCGCCGCGTGGGACCGGTCGTTACCGGTCATCGTCACCGGCGACTTCAACGCGGCCGCCCACGACAACCGGGTGCACGACCTCATGCTGGACATCGGGCTGGTGGACGCCTGGGACGCGGCCGCCTCACGGAGTCCGGCGTACGGGACGCACCACGGCTACCGGGCGCTCAAGCCCGGCGGGCGGCGCATCGACTGGATCCTCACCACCCCCGGGGTGACCACGCACTGGGCCGGGATGAACACCTTCAGCAGGGACGGGACGTATCCGAGCGACCATCTGCCGGTGCAGGCCTCGATGACCCTGGGATGAGAAGAGGCCCCCGTGACCGTTCGCGCAGTCACGGGGGCCTTCCACAGCCGGGGCCGATCAGCCCTTGCGGGTCTTGATCTCCTCGGTCAGGGCCGGGACGACGTCGAAGAGGTCGCCGACGACGCCGTAGTCGACGAGGTCGAAGATCGGGGCCTCGGCGTCCTTGTTGACCGCCACGATCGTCTTCGAGGTCTGCATGCCGGCGCGGTGCTGGATCGCGCCGGAGATGCCGTTGGCGATGTACAGCTGCGGCGAGACGGACTTGCCGGTCTGGCCGACCTGGTTGGTGTGCGGGTACCAGCCGGCGTCCACCGCGGCACGCGAGGCACCGACGGCCGCGCCGAGGGAGTCGGCGAGCGCCTCGATGATCGCGAAGTTCTCCGCGCCGTTGACGCCACGGCCACCGGAGACCACGATCGCGGCCTCGGTCAGCTCCGGACGGCCCGTCGACTCACGCGGCGTACGGCCGGTGACCTTGGTGCCGGTGGCCTGCGCGGAGAAGGACACGCTGAGGGCCTCGACCGCACCGGCGGCCGGAGCGGCCTCGACGGCGGCGCTGTTCGGCTTGACCGTGATGACCGGAGTGCCCTTGGAGACACGGGACTTGGTGGTGAACGAGGCGGCGAACACCGACTGCGTGGCCACCGGGCCCTCGTCGCCGGCCTCCAGGTCGACGGCGTCGGTGATGATGCCGGAGCCCAGGCGCAGCGCCAGACGGGCGGCGATCTCCTTGCCCTCGGCGGAGGACGGGACCAGCACGGCGGCCGGGGAGACGGCCTCGACCGCGGCCTGCAGGGCGTCGACCTTCGGTACGACCAGGTAGTCGGCGTACTCGGAGGCCTCGTGCGTGAGGACCTTGACCGCGCCGTGCTCGGCGAGCGCGGCGGCGGTGTCACCGGCGCCGTTGCCGAGCGCGACGGCGACCGGCTCGCCGATGCGACGGGCCAGGGTCAGCAGCTCCAGGGTGGGCTTGCGGACGGCGCCGTCCACGTGGTCGACGTAGACGAGAACTTCAGCCATGGGACTTCTTCTCTCCTGCTTGCGAAAGATGAGGGACGGACAGCGACTGCGGGGCCTAGATGAACTTCTGGCCCGCGAGGAACTCAGCGAGCTGCTTGCCGCCCTCGCCCTCGTCCTTGACGATCGTGCCCGCGGTGCGGGCCGGGCGCTCGGCCGCGCCGTCGACCGTGGTGTAGGCGCCCTCCAGGCCGACCTCCTCGGCCTCGATGTCGAGGTCGGACAGGTCCCAGGACTGAACCGGCTTCTTCTTGGCCGCCATGATGCCCTTGAAGGACGGGTAACGGGCCTCGCCCGACTGGTCGGTCACGGACACGACCGCCGGGAGGGAGGCCTCGAGGTTCTCGGAGGCGGCGTCGCCGTCGCGGCGGCCCTTGACCGTGCCGTCCTCGACGGAGACCTCGGAGAGCAGGGTGACCTGCGGGACGCCCAGGCGCTCGGCGAGCAGCGCGGGCACGACGCCCATGGTGCCGTCGGTGGACGCCATGCCGGAGACGACCAGGTCGTAACCGGCCTTCTCGATCGCCTTGGCCAGGACCAGGGAGGTGCCGATGGCGTCGGTGCCGTGGATGTCGTCGTCCTCGACGTGGATCGCCTTGTCGGCGCCCATGGACAGCGCCTTGCGCAGGGCGTCCTTGGCGTCCTCGGGGCCCACTGTCAGGACGGTGATCTCCACGTCGTCGTCGGAGTTCTCGGAGATCTGCAGCGCCTGCTCGACCGCGTACTCGTCGAGTTCGGAGAGCAGACCGTCCACGTCGTCCCGGTCGACGGTCAGGTCATCGGCGAAGTGCCGGTCGCCAGTGGCGTCGGGCACGTACTTCACAGTGACAACGATCCTCAAGCTCACGCCGGCTCTCCTACTGCATCGTCATTTCCATGCTGCCTACTTGCAGGCAGCATAGGCGCCTCTAGCGTCCGTTCCCGGTCGGGGCGACCCACGCCCCGAGCGAAATATTACTCGTCAGTACACCCAGTTCGTTCCCGCTAAGCAAGCGCTTTGAACTGTGACCTTCGCAACGCAGCGTAACCGGAACTCGACGGTCACGCAGCCCGGGGGACCCCGGGCTCAGTCGCGCAGACGCTGGAAACGCCCCTGGTGGTAGAGGAGGGGGCGGCCGGTGCCCGAGGGGTCGCCCTGCACGACCTCGGCGAGCACGATCCGGTGGTCACCGGCGGGCACGCGCGCGACGACGCGGCCCACCAGCCAGGCGAGCACGCCGTCGAGGACGGGGACGCCCTCGGGCCCCTCCCGCCAGACGGTGGGCGGGCCGAAGCGGTCGGCTCCGCTGCGGGCGAAGGTGGCGGCCAGCTCCTGCTGGTGCTCGCCGAGGATGTGGACACCGACGTGGTCCGCCGTCGCGATCGCGGGCCAACTGGAGGCGCCGGTGCCGACACCGAAGGACAGCAGGGGCGGCTCGGCCGAGACGGACGTCAGGGAGGTGGCGGTGAAGCCCACCGGTCCCGCCTCGCCACGGGCGGTGATGACGGCGACTCCCGCCGCGTGCCGGCGGAAGACCGAGCGCAGGAGGTCGGGCGTGGCGAGAAGGTCCGCAGGCATGGGGGCAGGCTGACGATAAATGGCAGGCGCAGTCAAGTTCGTTCCCTGAGGTGGGAGATGACTCACTGGCGGCGTCACACCCGTCACACCGCCTCCCCCAGCGCGGCGATCACATCGGCCTTGCGCGGCTGCCCCGTGGCCCGCCGCACCACGCGCCCGTCGGCGTCGAGGACCAGCACGGTGGGGGTCTTGAGGATGTCCAGCCGCCGCACGAGGTCCAGGTGGGCCTCGGCGTCGATCTCGACGTGGGTCACCCCGGGCACCACTGCGGCGACCTCGCCGAGGACCCGCCGGGTCGCCCGGCAGGGCGCGCAGAACGCGCTGGAGAACTGCACGAGCGTGGCCCGCTCGCCGAGCCGCGCGCCCAGCTCCGCCGCATCGAGCCGCTTGCCCTCGTCCCGCCCTCGCACGCGCACTCTCCCGCTCCGCCGCCGTTGCAGCACTCCGTAGGCGCTCGCCGCCGCGAGCACCACCACGCACACCACCAGTCCGGTCATCACCTGCTGCAAGCGTTCACGAGACCGCAAAGATTCCCGCCCTCACGACGCGGCCGCACTGCGGAATGCTTGCTTCCCATGGACATCGATGCGAGAGGGCCGCGTTTCGGCGCGGCCGTCACGGCCGCCGTCCTGGCGGTCGTACTGGTCACGGGGAGCGTCTGGCTGCTGGCCTGGCAGACGCTCGCCTTCCTGCTGGGCGCGGCGGGCGGAGTGAGCCGCTCCCCCTACGGCCTGCTGTTCCGCGGGGCCGTCCGGCCGCGACTCGGACCGCCGACGGAGTACGAGGCCCCCGAACCGCCGCGATTCGCCCAGGCGGTGGGTCTGCTTTTCGCCGGACTCGGGCTCGTGGGCTACGCCCTGGGACTCGGCTGGCCGGGTGTCGCCGCGACCGGCGCCGCGCTCGCCGCAGCCTTCCTCAATGCGGCGTTCGGGTATTGCCTGGGCTGCGAGTTGTACCTGCTCGTGCGGCGGGTGACGGTCCGCGCCGAGTAATGGGGACGCAAAAGCACGAGGTGGGAACGGCGGGCGACGTGACGAGAATCTCTCCGCCCACGGGCACGAGGACTGGCTACCCGGCCGTTCTTGGGGCACCATCTGCGACAAGCCGTAAACCTACGGCTGCGTAACTTCCAGCAGGAGGGGTCCGGCCCGCCCATGGCAGAGCTCGTCTACCGTCCCGTCGTCGGTTTCGCCCGCACCCTGTTCAAGGTGTGGGACCTCAAGATCGACCTCCAGGGTTCGGAGAACATCCCGCGCTCGGGCGGCGCCGTGCTGGTGAGCAATCACATCAGCTACCTGGACTTCGTCTTCGACGGCCTGGCGGCGCTGCCGCAGAAGCGTCTCGTGCGTTTCATGGCGAAGGAGTCCGTCTTCCGGCACAAGATCTCCGGGCCGCTGATGCGCGGGATGAAGCACATCCCGGTGGACCGCAAGCAGGGCGAGGCGGCCTACGCGCACGCCCTGGACTCGCTGCGGTCGGGCGAGATCATCGGGGTCTTCCCCGAGGCGACCATCTCGCAGTCGTTCACGCTGAAGAGCTTCAAGTCGGGCGCCGCGCGCCTGGCCCAGGAAGCCGGGGTCCCGCTGATCCCGATGGCGGTGTGGGGCACGCAGCGGCTGTGGACGAAGGGCCAGCCGCGCAACTTCAAGCGCAGCCACATCCCCATCACGATCCGGGTGGGCGAGGCGATCGAGGCTTCCCGCGACAAGTACGCGGGCGCCATCACGCGGCAGCTGCGCGAGCGGGTCCAGGAGCTCCTCGAAGCCGCCCAGCGCGCCTATCCCGTCCGCCCGAAGGGCCCGGACGACACCTGGTGGATGCCGGCCCACCTCGGGGGCACGGCCCCCACGCCGGAGCAGGTGCGGGAGGCCGAGGCGCACTGACGCCCGGCCGGCGGCGGCTCAGGCGGAGGGCTCCGGAGCGCGTACGGCGATGTCCGCTCCCGGGCTGGACTTCGCCAGCAGCTCGGCGAGTTCCGCCGCGGCCGCCGCCACCTCGGTCACCGGCATCGGGGCCAGGCTCTCCAGCAGGAAGATGCCCGACGTCGTCTCCTCGGTGAGCCGGGTGCGCGGGCCCTGCCGCCAGTTCCAGCGGCGGCAGGTCACGCCCGCGTCGTCGCGCCACACCACCTCGCCCGCGTCGGGGTGCTCGACGGTCTCCTCACCGCCGGCGACGGTCACGAAGTCCTCCTCCCCCGTGGCACGGATCAGGCGCATGCCGCCCTCGATGCGGTCGGCGTCCTCGCCGCCGACGGGGATGAGGTGGGCCACGGAGACGGCGTTGTAGAGGTCCACGAGCAGGTTGATGCGGGGCAGTCCCGCCTGCGAGAGGGCACGCTTGGCCAGTGCCTCCGCGGAGTTGCGGGTACGGGACGGCTTCGAGCCGAACGCCGTGTAGGTCTGGCGCCATGCGGCCATGTGCGGGTCCTCGTGCGGGGCGCGGCCGTCCAGCCGTGCGGCCAGCCGGCGCGTGGCGTCGTCGAGGAGCGCCGAACCGGCGTCGTTGCTCGGTCCGTTGACGAGGCCGTGCGCCTCGATCGCGATGTGCGTGAAACCGGGCGCGAGAGCGCGTACGTCGTCGGACACGGTCAGCGTGAGCGTCATGGTCGCCTTGCCTCAGAGTGCGGTTGGGAGCGTCTGCCAGAGGTGCGGCCGGTCCCGGGCTGCCGTGAGAACGTCCAGCACGACCGGATGCGGTGCAGCATACAAGACTGGATAGTCCAATTCATTGGACGTTCGGTCGGGCGTGAAGGCGAGACGCTCACCATCGAGGGAGAACTGCGCGTCGACTCCGGGCTTGTTGCCCCGGGGGTCCTGCCGGTGCCACGCGCCGTTGAACCGCACGGCGACCAGCCCGTGCACCTGCTCGAACCTCTGGTAGCACAGCGCGGTGGGGATGTCCTCGGCCCGCAGCAGCGCGGCCAGCGCGTGGGCCTTGGCGTAGCAGATGCCGGTGCGCTGCTCCAGGACGTCGGAGGCGCGCCAGGTGACGCGGAGATCACCGGAGTCCTGCGCGTGCGGAATGGTGTCACGCACGAACTCGAAGGCCGCTCGCGCATACTCATACGAATCGGCCACGCCGTCGGCGAGCTTCGTCGCCGTCTCGCGCACGAGCGGGTGGTGATGGTCGATCGCCTCATCGGCGGCCAGATAGGCCGAGAGGTCAGGAGTTTCCTGGATCAGCTGCATACGGGCAGAGCGTAGAGAGGGACCCGCCCCGGGTCAATCACTTTACGCTCTGCCGCATACCTATGCAGATGCGGGGATGAGTGAGGTGTCCACGGCCCTAGCGGGCCATCTCCTCCTTCAGCGCGGCCAGAAACGCGTCCACGTCCTCCTCGGTCGTGTCGAAGGCGCACATCCAGCGGACGTCGCCCGCGGCCTCGTCCCAGAAGTAGAAGCGGAACCGCTTCTGGAGTCGCTCGCTCACGTCATGGGGCAGGCGGGCGAACACCGCGTTGGCCTGCACCGGGTAGAGGATCTCCACACCGTGCACGGCCCGCACGCCCTCGGCGAGGCGCTGGGCCATCTCGTTGGCGTGGCCGGCGTTGCGCAGCCACAGGTCCCGGGCGAGCAGGGCCTCGAACTGCACCGACACGAAGCGCATCTTGGAAGCGAGCTGCATGGACAGCTTGCGCAGGTGCTTCATGTGGCTGACGGCGTCCTGGTTGAGGACCACCACGGCCTCGCCGAACAGGGCGCCGTTCTTCGTACCGCCCAGGGAGAGGATGTCGACGCCGGCGGCGTTGGTGAGCGTCCGCATCGGGACGTTCAGGGTGGCGGCGGCGTTGGCCAGCCGCGAGCCGTCCAGGTGCACCTTCATGCCGTGCGCGTGGGCGTGCTCGCAGAGGGCGCGTATCTCCTCCGGCGTGTAGACGGTGCCCAGCTCGGTGGCCTGGGCGATGGAGACCACCTGCGGCATGGCGCGGTGCTCGTCGTCCCAGCCGTACGCCTCCCGGTCGATCAGCTCGGGCGTGAGCTTGCCGTCGGGCGCCGGAACGGTCAGCAGCTTCAGACCGCCGACCCGCTCCGGGGCCCCGCACTCGTCGACATTGATGTGCGCGCTCTCGGCGCAGATCACCGCGCCCCAGCGGTCGGTGACCGCCTGGAGCGCGACGACGTTCGCACCGGTGCCGTTGAAGACCGGGAACGCCTCGGCCGTGGGCCCGAAGTGGCTGCGGACCACCTGCTGGAGGTTGTCGGTGTACACGTCCTCGCCGTACGCGACCTGGTGCCCGCCGTTGGCCAGGGCCAGGGCGGCGAGCACCTCCGGGTGGGCCCCGGCGTAGTTGTCGCTGGCGAAACCGCGGACCTCGGGGTCGTGACGGCGACGGGCGTCGGTCTTCGGCGGGTTCACGGCTTCTCGGTGAGCCACAGACGGTTTCCGTTCACTTCTGCGGCGGGCTTCTCCCAGACCTCGGTGATGGCCTCGGCCAGATCCTTGACGTCGGTGAAGCCCGCGAACTTCGCGTTGGGTCGATCGGCGCGCATCGCGTCGTGGACCAGTGCCTTCACCACCAGGATCGCAGCAGCCGACGTCGGGCCCTCAGGGCCTCCGGCCTTGCGGAAGTAGTCCGCCATGGCCAGCGTCCACGCCTCGGCCGCCGCCTTGCCGGCCGCGTACGCGGCGTTGCCCGCGGTGGGCTTGGTGGCGCCCGCGGCACTGATCAGCACGTACCGGCCGCGGTCGCTGCGCTGCAGCGCCTCGTGGAAGGCGAGGGAGGTGTGCTGCACGGTGCGCACGAGCAGCATCTCCAGGAAGTCCCAGTCGTCGAGGCTGGTCCGGGTGAAGGTCTCACTGCCGCGCCAGCCGCCGACGAGGTGGACCAGGCCGTCGACGCGGCCGAAGTCCTTCTCGATGCGGGTGGCCCAGTCGCGGGTGGCCCCCAGGTCCAGCAGATCGACCGTGTCACCGGTGACGGTGGCGCCGCCGGTGGCGTAGCTCGCCGCGTCCACCGCCTCCGCCAGCCGCTCCGGATCGTTGTCCGAGCCGATGACGGTCGCACCCGCCTCGGCCAGCCTGAGCAGCGCGGCCCGGCCGGCGGGTCCGCCCGCTCCGGCCACCGCGATCACCGCACCGCTGAGCGCCCCGTTCCCCGCCATGGTCCTCGCCTCCTGAGCAGTGTCCTCGGTACGCCGATCGCTCATGCGGCGATCCGCTCGGCGCTGTCCGCCGTGATGCCCTTGGTGGAGGCGATCACGTTCTTCAGCTTCTTGGACAGTGCCTCATAGAACATGCTCAGCGGAAACTCGTCCGGAAGCACGTCATCGACGAGTTTGCGCGGCGGCTGCGTCGTGTCCAGCGCGTCGGGACCCTTGGCCCACTTCGAGCCCGGGTGCGGGGCGAGGTAGGTGGAGACCAGCTCGTACCCGGCGAACCAGTGGACGAGCTTGGGGCGGTCGATGCCGTCGCGGTACAGGTCCTCGATCTCGCCGCACAGCTGGTTGGTGACCTGCGGGGCGCGCTCCCAGTCGATGGTCAGCCTGTTGTCGGTCCAGCGGACCACGTCGTGCTTGTGCAGGTAGGCGAAGAGGAGCTGCCCGCCAAGGCCGTCGTAGTTGCGGACGCGCTCACCGGTGACCGGGAAGCGGAACATGCGGTCGAAGAGGACCGCGACCTGCACGTCACGCGCCTGCGGGACGCCGTCCGCCTCCAGCTTCACGGCCTCCTTGAAGGCGGTGAGGTCACAGCGCAGCTCCTCCAGGCCGTACATCCAGAACGGCTGGCGCTGCTTGATCATGAACGGGTCGAAGGGCAGGTCGCCATGGCTGTGGGTGCGGTCGTGGACCATGTCCCACAGGACGAAGGCCTCCTCGCAGCGCTTCTGGTCGTGGACCATCGCGGCGACGTCCTCGGGCAGTTCCAGGCCCAGGATGTCGACGGCGGCGTCGGTCACGCGGCGGAAGCGGGCGGCCTCGCGGTCGCAGAAGATGCCGCCCCAGGTGAACCGCTCCGGGGCCTCACGCACGGCGATGGTCTCGGGGAAGAGGACGGCCGAGTTGGTGTCGTAGCCGGCCGTGAAGTCCTCGAACTTGATGCCGCAGAAGAGCGGGTTGTCGTAGCGGGTGCGCTCCAGCTCGGCCAGCCAGTCCGGCCAGACCATGCGCAGCACGACCGCCTCGAGGTTGCGGTCCGGGTTGCCGTTCTGCGTGTACATGGGGAAGACGACGAGGTGCTGGAGGCCGTCCACGCGGTTCGCGGCCGGCTGGAAGGCCAGCAGCGAGTCGAGGAAGTCGGGCACCTGGAAGCCGCTGTCGGCCCACCGGGTCAGGTCCTTGACCAGGGCCTCGTGATACGCCCCGTCGTGCGGGAGCAGCGGGGAGAGCTCCAGTACGGCGTCGGCGACCTGGCGGACGGCGAGCTCGGCGTCGGCCGGGTCGGGTGCGCCCTCGGCGTCGAAGTCGATCGACCCGTCCTTGGACTGCCATGGACGGATCCGCTCCACGGCATCCTTGAGCACGGGCCATGCCGGGTGCTCCACCACCCTGGCCACGGGAGGAAGACCTTCCTCCGAACCCACCTGCACAAGAATTTCCGTCATGTCCCACCTTCCACGGGAGAATCTCACGTATGCAGACCGTATACACACGAGGTTCCTCCCAGCAAGGGTGAGCCCGGGAAATTATCCTGCCCGACCCTGCCCTTCACCGCACTTTTTCCTGTCCGCCACGCTTCTGCCCGTATGTGCGGCAACCACGCCCTCACTCTCTGCACAGGGCGGGTCCAGGCGATACGGTCAGGGGGGCCGTCAGGCCTCCAGTGCCGCCTGTCGACGGAAGAGAGTCGCGTCTTGAACTTCCTCACCATCGGTCACCGCGGAGTCATGGGTGTGGAGCCAGAGAACACCCTCCGGTCCTTCGTCGCCGCCCAGGAGGCGGGCCTCGACGCCATCGAACTCGATCTGCATCTGAGCAAGGACGGCGCGCTCGTCGTCATGCACGACACCGATGTAGACCGCACGACCGACGGCACGGGGCCGATCGCCGAGAAGACCCTCGCCGAGCTGCGGGCCCTGGACGCGGGCCGGGGCGAGCGGGTCCCCGTCTTCGAGGAGGTCCTGGACGCCGTCCACACGCCGCTCCAGGCCGAGATCAAGGACGCGCAGGCGGCCCGGGCCCTGGCCGAGGTGATGAACCGGCGCGATCTGGCCGGCCGGGTGGAGGTGTCCTCGTTCCACGACGAGGCGATCGCCGAGATCAAGCCCCTGGTGCCGGGCGTGCGCACGGCGCTGATCGCCAGCCGCTACGGCACGGACATCGTCGACCGCGCCGTGCAGGCCGGCGCCGAGACCGTCTGCCTGAACATCCGCCGGCTCACGCTGGAGATCGTGGAGCGGGCCCGCAAGGCCGATCTGAAGATCATCGGCTGGGTCGTGAACACGCAGGACCAGCTGCGTCTGGTCCGGGCGTTCGGCCTGGACGGCGCGACCACCGACCACCCGGACATCAAGCGCACCGGCCGCTTCACGGCCTAGGGACACCCCCTAGGAGAGCTCCTTGACCAGCAGCTCGAACTCCAGGTCGTCGCGCTGCGGAACGCCGAAGCGCTCGTCGCCGTACGGGAACGGGGTCATCCGTCCCGTACGGCGGTAGCCGCGCCGCTCGTACCAGGCGATGAGGTCCTCGCGCACGGAGATCACGGTCATCTGCATCTCCTTGACGCCCCACGTCTCGCGGGCCTGCCGCTCCGCCTCCGCGATGATCACCTTGCCGAGTCCCGCGCCCTGGAGCCCTGGGCTGACGGCGAACATCCCGAAGTAGGCGTGGTCGCCCTGGTGCTCCAGCTGGCAGCAGGCGACGATCCTGCCGTCCCGCTCCACGGCCATGAGCCGGCTGTCGGGCGACTTGACGACCTCCAGCACACCCTCCGGGTCGGTCCGCTGCCCCTCGAGGATGTCCGCCTCGGTGGTCCACCCGGCCCGGCTGTCGTCGCCCCGGTACGCCGACTCGATCAACGCGACCAGCTCGTCCACGTCGGCGTCGGTGGCATCACGGAAGGTCAGTGGGGTGGCGGCGGTCTCCATCGGTGCGGGTCTCCGTTTTCCTCGCGGCTCGGGCAGGGACGAGCGTAACGCCGCCATTAAGCTCCGCCGCATGGTGCATGTACTCAGCAGCAGGATCCTGCTCCGCCCGACCGACCCCGAGCGGTCCCGGGCTTTCTACGGTGAGCAGCTGGGACTCGCCGTGTACCGCGAGTTCGGCACGGGGCCGGAGCGCGGCACGGTCTTCTTCATGGGCGGCGGCTTCCTGGAGGTCTCGGGCCGGTCCGAGACGCCCCCGGCACCCGCCGTACGCCTGTGGATGCAGGTCGACGACGTGACGGCGGCGCAGGAGGAGCTGCGGGCGAAGGGCGTGGAGATCGTCCGGCCGCCGGTGCGGGAACCCTGGGGGCTGGTCGAGATGTGGATCGCGGACCCGGACGGGACGCCGATCGTGCTGGTGGAGGTGCCCGCCGACCATCCGATGCGCTACCGGCCCGGCATCTGAGACCGCCGGCGCGGTGCTCCCCCGGTGCGATGCGAGGGGAGGGGTGCGCCGGGCGGCGGCGGCACACCGGTGGGTTTTCCCGGATGGCAGGGAGGCCGGGGGGCGGCTTAGCGTGCTGGAGGGGGACCCCGGGGGGCCTGTCCCCGCCGCTCGTGGAAGGAACGCCATGAAGCTCGACGCACCGGTGACCGGCGGGCCCTGCTGGGCCGAGCTGGGGACCAGCGACCTGGAAGCGGCCCGGCGGTTCTACACCCGGCTGTTCGGCTGGCGGCCCGAGACGGACGCGCGTCAGGACGCCGGCGGCTACACCGTCGCGCACCTCGGGGACGCGGCCGTGGCCGCGCTCGCGCCGCTGTACCAGCCGTCGCAGCCGGTCGCGTGGAACGTGTCGTTCGCGGTGACCGACGCGGACGCCACCGCACGGGCGGTGGCCCAGGCCGGCGGGACGATGCTGTTCGGCCCGGTGGACGTGTCCGAGGTGGGCCGTTTCGCGGTGGCCGCCGATCCGGGCGGTGCCGTGTTCCAGCTGTGGCAGGCGGGCACCTTCCCGGGCGCCGGGCTCTTCAACGCGCCCGGTTCGCTGGGCTGGGTGGAGCTGATGACACGGGATCCGGAGGGCGCCGTCTCCTTCTACACGCGGGTGTTCGACTGGACGGTCGCCCCGTCGGACCGCTACACCCAGTGGGGCGTCGGCGGCGCCGACTTCGGCGGCATGGTGATGATGGACGACAAGTTCCCGCCCGAGGTGCCGGCGCACTGGCTGCCGTACTTCGCCGTGGCGGACGTGGACGCCACGACGGCCGTCGTGCAGCGGCACGGCACGGTCCTGATGGTGCCCACCTCCGTGCCGGACGGTCCGCGCATCGCGGTGCTGCGGGACCCGCAGGGTGCGATGTTCGGCGTGTACCGGGCGGCCGACGAGACCTGAGACGGCGGGGTGGGTCGCGGGCTTGCGTCGAAGTGCGCTCCAGCTCCTGGCGTCCCGGGGGCGACGTCAACGCCGCGGGCAACCACCGCAAGAACCTGGTCCAGTCGGTGGAGGCGAGCCTTCGGCGGCTGCGCACCGACCGGCTGGACGTGCTGTGGGGCACGCCCGGGACAACCTCACCCCGATCGAGGAGGTCATGCGGGCCCTGCACGACCTCGTCCGCACGGGCAAGGCGCTGTACGTCGGTGTCTCGGACTGGCCCGCCTGGGAGATCGCCCAGGCCAACGCGCTGGCGGAGCTGCGGGGCTGGACCGCGTTCGCCGGTTCGCAGCTGCGCTACAACCTGCTGGACCGGACCCCGGAGCGCGACTGCTGCCGCAGGCCCGGGGCGTTCGACCTGGCCGTGCCGGCATGGGCACCGCCGGCGGCCGGGAAGCTCACGGGCAGGTACCGCAGGGGTGAGACGGGGTGGCCGGACACCGCGGGCGGGGACGCCGGCCCGCGTGAGGAGGCGGTGATCAGCGCGGTGCTGGAGGTCGCCGAGCAAGGCGGCTGGAGCCCGGCCCAGGTCGCGCCGGCCCGGCCGGGCAACGTGGTGCCGATCGTCGCGGCGACCAAGGAGAGCCAGCCCGCCGACAACCTGGCGAGCGTCGACGTCCGCCTCGACGCGGACGCCCTCGCCCGGCTGGACGAGGTGAGCGCGGTACCGCTCGGCTTCCCCCACGACTTCGTCCGCGAGCCGGCCGTCACCCGGAACATCTACGGCGACCGCTGGACGGCCGTCGACGACCGTCGCTCCACGCACCGCCGCACGGCGCACGAGGTGCTCTGAGCCGTGACCGTGCCGGTCAGGCCCGCAGCACGCCGAGCCGCCCCTCCAGCTGGCTGAGCAACTCCCCGAGCAGAGCGGCGAGTTCACCCTGCTCGGGGCCGTCGAGGCCGGACAGCACGGCGGTCTCGTAGGCGAGCTGGACGGGCAGGATGCCATCGACCAGGTCGCGTCCGGCGTCGGTGAGGCGGAGGTGGACGACCCGGCGGTCACGGGCATCGCCGCGCCGTTCGACGAGACCGCGCTCGGTCAGCTGCTTGAGGCGTTTGGTGACGGCGGCCCCCGAGGAGAAGGTCTCCCGGGCGAGCTCTCCGGGCGTCAGCTCGTGCCCGGTACGGCGCAGCGCGCCCAGCAGATCGAACTCGGGCCTGCTGAGCCCCGCCCGGCGCAACGGGGCGTCCTCGGCCTGCTGCAACAGGGCGGCACAGCGGTTGATCCGGCCGATGACCTCCATCGGGCCGGTGTCGAGGCCGGGATGCACGGCCCGCCACTGCCGAACGACAGCGGCGACGGTGTCACCCCGGCGCCCACCGGCCGAATCGGTTCCGCCGGGGGGATCACCACCCGGATCGGCTCCGGCCGCCGGGTCGCGAGCCGGATACCCCCCGGCCGCCGGCTCTTCCTCGGCGGCGTGCGTCCCCTCCACCGGATCGCCACCGGCCGTCTGGGCACCGCCGGTGAGGTCTCCTCCAGCCGCTGCCCCCTCGTCGGCCACCCGCTCCTCCGCCACCGGCTGCGGGTTCCGTCCCGTGTCGGGTCCCGTGGGCGATGGTCCTTCGGTCGGCGTCATGGCCGTGCGTCCTCCGTTTCGGTGGCCGGGTCCCGGTCCGGGAGCAGGCCCTGGCGTCGGGCCGTAGCGGCGAGCGTACGGTGCCCGGACTGCTCGGCGAGCACGACCCGCTCCTGGGGCAGGGCCCGCTGCCACCATTCACCGGCGGCGGCGTCGGCGGTGGCCCGCAGGTCGGCCAGGGCGACGGCGAGGCCGCGACGGGCGGATTCCAGCGCCGCGGGGTCGGGGTGCGGCTCGGCCAGGAGGCGGGCGGCGTGCTCGCGGGCCCGGTCGGCGGCGGCGAGCGCCCGTTCGACGCGGTCGCCCGCGCGACGGTTGGTGACGGCCACGGCGGCAACGAACCCCACCAGTGCGCCGACGGCGGTGTCCACGACCCGCTCCGTCACCAGCGTGCCGGGCTCCTGGTATCCCGCGAACTCCGTGATGAGCAGGGCCATGGGCGTCACGCAGACACTGCCGAGCCAGTAGTTCCGGCTGATCAGCACCTCCGCGCCGAAGCTGAACGCCAGGCAGCACAGCACGAGCGCCAACGGCCCCAGGTGGGCCAGGGGCGCGACCGCCAGGAAGACGAGCACCCCGACGACGTTGCCCACGACACGCTGGACGGCCCGGCTCCAGGTCAGGGAGATGTTCGCCTGGTAGAGCGAGGCGGCGGTGACCAGCGCCCAGTAGGGACGGCCGATCCCGAGGGCGAGGGAGGCGTAGCCGGCGAGCGCGCAGCCGACCGCGGTACGCACCGCGAGCGGCGTCAGCGGGCCCAGCCGCGCCCGGAGGGGCCGGGCCGCGTCCACACCGAGCAGTTCGTCGGCGGCCGCGTCGGGCAGGCCGGTCTCCGGGACGGGCGCCGTGCCGCGCAGCGCGCCCGCCCACCCGCGCAGTCGGTCCGCGTCCGCCTCCGTCGGCGCCGCGAGGGCGACCTCGGCACGGACGACGAGCCGTTCCAGGGCCCGCCGGGTCCGGGAAGGGGCGCTGGTGGACAGCAGTGACTGCCAGGCGGCCTGCACGGCGGCGTAACCCCCGGCGCGGGCGCGTGCGTGCCCGTCCCCCGCGCCGCCGGTGTCGGCGTACGCGGCGGCGGCCTTGAGGGCGGCGGCTGTGGCGCGGCGCTCCGGTCCGTGCGGCCGGACGAGCGCGGGCGCCATGCAGACCAGCCAGGCCCAGGCACCCGTCGCGGCGGCCAGGGCCAGATGGCCGGGCACCTGGGCGAGGGTCTGGGGCGCGAACAGGGAGGCGGAGCTGACGAAGGTGAGGACGACGTTGCCCGGCGGGCCGACCCGGGTGGCATCGCACAGCACCTTCTGTGCGGCGGCCAGCAGGGCGCCCACGGTGACCAGGACGGCGGCACGGTGGGTGAGCGAGGCCGCGACCAGGGCCACGGCGAGTCCGCCGAGCATCCCCAGCACCACCCCCACCAGGACCCGGGCCCGGGCGGCGTAGGGCCGGTTGTGGGCGTACAGCGCGCACAGGGCCCCGGCCATCGCGTACATCACGAGGTCGAGCAGGCCGAGGGCGAGCAGGGTCAGGGCGGGCGGAGCGATCGCCGCGACGACGCTCAGGGCGGGCTTGAACCAGATCTCCGAGGGCCTGCCGAGGCGCAGCACCCCCGCCAGCGGCAGACGCCGTGCGGGTGGGGAAGCGGGGACGGGGGTGGGGGGTGCACTGCTCATGACCGCAAGATTAACAGGTGTTTTACCTGTGAAATATTGTTCCTCACCTGGTGTGCTCCGCCCAATGCTCCCCGTGTACATCCTTGCGCTCGCGTGCGCGCCGCATGGCCCGGGCATCGAATGACCGACCGTCGAACGGGGAGGTGCGCGTGCACGGACCGGCTTCGTCCGGCTGGCTGCTGGTGGCGCTCTGCGCGGTGACCGGCGCCTACTGCCTGGCGCGGATGCGCAGCGGCGCCGAGGAGCAGCGCAGCGCAGCGGGCGGTGAGGCGCTGATGGGTTTCGGGATGGCCGCGATGGCCGTGCCGACGACGGTGTTCACTCCGCCCTCGTGGACCTGGCCCGTCTACGCGGTGGTGTTCGGTGCTGCGGGCGTGCACGCGCTGTGGGCGGCGCGGGCGGGCGCGCACCACCTCCACCACCTGGTGGGGGCCGCGGCGATGGTCTACATGTCCGTGGTCATGGCCGGCTCCCCCGGACACGGGCACGGTCAGGGGGTCCCGCTCCTGACCGGGGCACTGCTGCTCTACTTCGCCGGGTACGTGCTGCTGACCGGCGTCCGCCTGGTGCCGGTCGCCGCCATGGCCGGGGGCGGCGGTCCCGCCGGGTGGGGCGACCGGCCGGAACTGGCGCGGGCCTGCCGGCTGTCGATGGGCATCGCGATGGTCGCGATGCTGCTGACGCTGTGAAGGGGACCGGCCCCGGCGCCCGCAGCGAATCCGTTGCCTGCGTCACTTTGACGCCACAAGCCGTACCCCTGAGCGGGGCCGCGCTCATAGGCTGCCCTCATGATGCTCACCGCCGTGCTGCTGCTGCTCGGCGCCCTGACCGCCGTCGTCGCCCCGCGGCTGCTCGCCCGGGCGGACTGGCCGGACCGCGAGCCGGTGGTGGCGCTGTGGATGTGGCAGTGCGTGGTGGCGGCCGTCCTCGTGTGCTGCGTGCTGTCGATGACGCTCAGCGCGGCCGCGGCCTGGCACGTGGTCGGCGGGCACCTCTTCGCGACGGCCCCCCGCGCGGTCGTCGAGGCCTATGCCCTCGGTACGGCGGGCCCCTGGGCGGCGACCCTCGCGGTCGCGCTGGCCGGCGGCGGCCTGTGGAGCGCGGCGATGCTGGCCCACGAGATCGGCCGGGCCCGTGCCCGGCGCCGCCGACGGCGTGCCGATCTGCTGGTCCGGGCTCCGCTGATGCCGGGCGAGGTGGCCGTCTCGGGCCGGCTCGTCGTCCTGGAGAGCGAGCGGCCGGACGCCTGGTGGCAGCCCGGCACTCCCCCGCAACTGGTCGTCACCACCGCCGCGTTGCGCCGGTTGAAGGGCAGGCAACTGGACGCCGTGCTCGCCCATGAGCAGGGCCATGCCCGGGCGCGGCACGACTGGTTGCTGAACTGCTCCTCGGCCCTGGCCGGCGGCTTTCCGCAGGTTCCGGTGTTCGCCGCGTTCCGCGACGAGATGCACCGCCTGGTGGAACTCGCCGCCGACGACACGGCATCGCGCCGCTTCGGCCGTCTGACCACGGCCCTGGCTCTGGTCGAACTGAACGAGCACCGCGGTGTGTTCGGCCCCTGCCCGACACCGCAGGCCCATGTCCCGGCCCGGGTGCACCGGTTGCTCACTCCCCCGGACCGGCTGACCGCGGCCCGGCGCCTGCGGCTGACGGCGGCGGCCGCGCTGGTGCCCGTGGTGCCGGTCCTGGTGGCGTTCGTCCCCGGGCTGCGGGCGCTGGGATAGCCGGAGGGGCGGCAGGGGCCGCCGGGTTTCCCGCCGCCCCGGGCGTCGGGCACGGCCTTCGCCCGGGTCGGTTCCGGCGGTTGTCACCTGGCCGAAGCGCGTGCTCCCGGGGGCCGCGGATCGTCGTCGTACTGGATCCGGACCCCCCGGTTCGGCGAGGATCGCATCATGCACACCCCCACCCTCGACTCGCCGCCCCGTCCGGAGAACCGCAGCGCCGCCCGTTTCGCCGGCGTCCTGGCCATGTGCTCGGCGCTGCTGCTGATCCTCGTCGCGGCCAGATGGAGCCCGTTGATCAGCGCGGACGGGGACATCGCCGACGCCGCCCACCGCTGGGCGGTGGACGAACCGGTTCTCACCCAGGCGTGCCGCATCCTCACCGACTGGGTGTGGGACCCGTGGACAATGCGTCTGCTGTGCGCGGCCGTCGTCGTGTGGCTGGTGGTGCGGCTGTCGGCGCGCTGGACGGCGGTGTGGCTGGCCCTGGCCGTCGCGCTGGGCACGCTGGTGCAGCAGGGCATCAAGGCCGCGGTGGACCGACCGCGCCCGGTCTGGCCCGACCCCGTCGACTCGGCCCACTACTCGGCGTTCCCGTCGGGTCATGCCATGACCGCCACCGTGGTGTGCGGCCTGCTGCTGTGGCTCCTGCACCGGCACGGCGTCGGCCGGGCCGTGTGGCGTTCGGCCCTGGCCGTGGCCGTCGTCTCCGTGGCCGGGGTCGGGCTGACCCGGATCTGGCTCGGCGTCCACTGGCCGTCGGACGTGCTGGGCGGCTGGCTGCTGGGCACGACGGTGGTGGCCCTGGCGGTGTGGGCGCACCGGCGCTGGCAGCCCTGAAGCCGGAGCAAGTCGGGGCCGCCCCACCGGTCTTCGCACGCGGCCCGGCGGGGCCTCGTAGGATCGCCGCATGACGGCCGTGCTCTTCGACTTCTCCGGGACCCTCTTCCGTGTCGAGTCCACCGACTCGTGGCTGCGGGGCGCCCTGGCCGGGGCCGGTGTCCGGCTCGCGGAGGCCGAGTCGGCCGCCGCGGTACGGGCGCTGGAGTCGGTCGGGGCGCTGCCCGGTGGCGGTGACCCCGCGCGGGTACCGGAGGACCTGGCCGACACCTGGCTGGTCCGGGACCAGAGCGCCGCTGCGCACCGCGCGGCCTACACCGGCCTCTCCCGGCAGGTCCCGCTCCCCGACCCGGCGCTGTACGACGCGCTGTACGACCGTCACATGACTCCGGCCGCGTGGGCCCCCTACCCGGACGCCGTCGAGGTGCTGCGCACCCTGCGGGAGCGGGGCGTCCCCGTCGGGGTCGTCAGCAACATCGGCTGGGACCTGCGTCCCGTCTTCCGCGCGCACGGCCTTGATCCCTACGTCGACGCGTACGTCCTGTCGTACGAGCACGGCGTCCAGAAGCCCGACCCTCGGCTGTTCGCCACCGCCTGCGAGGCGCTCGGCGCCGATCCGTGCAAGACCCTCATGGTCGGCGACGATCGCAGGGCGGACGGCGGCGCCACCGTTCTGGGTTGCGGGGTGCACTTCGTGGACCACCTGCCGGCGGCCGAGCGGCCGGACGGGCTGCGTCCGGTCCTGGATCTCGTGAGCTGAGGGGCGCACGCCCCGGACATGAGTGATCAGCCCCACACCGGAAAGTAGCCCGAGGCCACTACCAGGGCCGATTGCTCGCCCGCCTCGGACGATCCCCCGCGTCGCCCGAGGCAGACGGCATCACCGGCCCAGACCTCACGGGTCTTGGCCGGACGCTCTGAGTATAGTTGGCTGGCAGCCAGTCAACACAGGAGTTACCGCATGTCTCCGCGTAGCGCCTCGGTCAATGAAGAGTTGCGGCGGCGTTCCCGGGAGCGGCTCCTGCAGGCGGCGGTCGAGCTGGTGGGCGAGCGCGGCTACGACGCCACCACGCTCGGCGACATCGCGGACCGCGCGGGTTCCGCCCGCGGCCTGGTGTCCTACTACTTCCCCGGCAAGCGCCAGCTGGTGCAGTCCGCCGTGCACCGGCTGATGCACCGCACGCTGGAGGAGGCACTGGAGCGGGAGCCGCGCACCGAGGACGGCCGGGAGCGGATGGCCCGGGCCATCGACGCGATCCTGGGTCTGGCCAGGGACCGGCCCGTGCTGATGCGCCAGCACATGGCGGGGATCCTCCAGGCGGAGGGCTTCATGCAGTGCCCGGAACAGCGGCGCCTGGCCGAGCTGCTGCGGGACACCATGGCCCGGCACGGATCATCGGACGTCGACGGCGACTACCCGATGATGCGCGCCCTGCTGATGGGCGCCGTGTACGCGGCCCTGGTGCCGGGAGTGCCGATGCCGGTGCCGGTGCTGCGGGCCGAGCTGTTCAAGCGTTACCGGCTCGACTGGGAGCTGGGCCTCCCGCCGGAGACCGGAGCCTCCGGCGGGAGGGGCGACAAGGATCTGTCGCGGTTCTTCGCGACCGGGGCCGCACCGGAGTGCGGTCCGCCGGGTCAGTCGAAGTAGTCCGGCTGGGTCTGCACGTTGAGCTCACGCTGGTGGACCCGGCGCGCCGGGTCCGTGCGCCGGTCGTCGATCTTCAGGACGTCGAAGCCCCGGGCGTACTCGTTCGAGTAGATGTAGCCGTTGTAGTAGTACGCCGACCAGGAACCGCCCGACTTGATCGTGTCGGTGGTCAGCGGGCCGCGGTCGAAGTAGGCGATCTCCTTCGGGTTGGCCGAGTCGGTGAACTCCCAGACGGAGACGCCGCCCTGGTACCAGGCCTGGACCATGATGTCCTTGCCCTTGACCGGGATCAGCGAGCCGTTGTGGGCCACGCAGTTCTCGGTGTCGGCCTGGTGGCGGGGGATCTTGAAGTAGCTGCGGAAGACCAGCTTGCGCTTGTCGCCCTTGCCGACGATGTCGTAGATGCCGTCGGCACCGCGGTCCGGGCCGATCTCCGCGTTGCAGGTGGCCGCGCCGCCGCCGCCCAACTCGTCGGTGTAGACGACCTTGTTCGCCTTCTGGTTGAAGGTCGCCGAGTGCCAGAACGCGAAGTTGACGTTGTCCTGCACCCGGTCGATGACCTTCGGGCGTTCCGGGTCCTTGATGGAGAACAGGATGCCGTCGCCCATGCAGGCGCCCGCGGCCAGGTCCTTCGACGGCAGCACCGTGATGTCGTGGCAGCCGGTGGTCTTGGACACGCCCGGGTTGGTGGGTCCGCCCGGGTTGCCGCCGCCGTCCGGCCCCTCACCGGGGAACAGCACGGGGAAGCCGACGACCTTCGCCTTCTCGGGGGCGCTGCGCGGCACCTTGATGACGGAGATGCCGTCGTGCGGCGGCTGGCAGTCGGGGTAGGCGGCGTTCGGCGAGTACGACGAGACGTACACGTAGACGTTGCGCCGCTCGGGCACCAGCGTGTGGGTGTGCGAGCCGCACGCGGTCTCGACGGCGGCGACGTACCTCGGGTTGCGCTTGTCGCTGATGTCGAAGACCTTCATGCCCTCCCACGAGGACTTCTCGGTCGCCGGCTGGGTTGTGCTGGAGCAACTGCTGTCGCTGCGCGAGGAGTCGGTGGACAGGAACAGCAGGTCACCGGAGACGGAGATGTCGTTCTGCGAGCCCGGGCACAGCACTTGGGCGACGGTCTTCGGCGTCCTGGGGTTGCTGATGTCGAAGATGCGGAAGCCGTCGTAGTTGCCCGCGAACGCGTACCTGCCCTGGAAGGCGAGGTCCGAGTTCGTCCCCTGGAGCACGTCCTTGGGGACGTGGGCCAGGTGCTGGATGTTGTCGGAGTGGACGATCTCGTCCTGGCCGGGTATGTCACCGTTGCGGATGGCCTCACGGACCTCGGCCCGGTCGCTCTGGGAGACCTTCTTGGGCGCGGGCGGCGCGTCCCCCGGGTCGGGGGTGGCCCCTGCCGGTGCCGCCGTGAGGAGCGCGCCCAGCAGCCCGGCGGCTGCGGCGGCAACTCCCATGCGTCTGCGACGCGTTCTGCGGTCGTTCAACAGGATCACTGTTTTCCTCCCTGGTTCCGTTCACTGCGGAACGGTTCACGCACCACGCAGTATCGTCTTCGCCATGCACATACCAACAGAGGGCAACAGAATCGCAATGAAGTTTTCCGATCAATGACCCGCGGAAGCGTGCCAGTACGTCGTCCGCAACCCGAGGTGCGTCCCAACCCGCTTGTCACAGGAGGTCGTTGTGCTCTTCCGCCGTGCGTCCCGGACGTCCGCCGTCGCGGCGACGGGGCTGGTCGCCCTGGCCGTGCTCGCGGCCGGGGGCTGTGACTCCGGTCCGGACCGCGAGCCGGCCGCCGCGGACGGGCCCGCCGTGATCGCCCCGGGTGAGCCCGGCGAGGCGAACCGCACCCTCTCCGCCGACGAGGCCGCCGACCGGCGCTCGGAGAACGACTCCCCCAATTCCGCCGACGTCTCCTACGTCCGCATGATGATCGAGCACCACACCCAGGCCCTGGTGATGACCGAACTCGTCCCGAAGCGCGCCGGGTCGAAGGACGTGAAGCGAATCGCCGAGCGCATCGCGGCCGGCCAGAAGCCCGAGATCGAGGCCATGAAAGGCTGGCTGAAGTCGTACGGCAAGCCGCTGAAGGCCGAGCGGCACGAGCACGCCACGATGCCCGGCATGGCGACGGAGGCCCAGCTGAAAAAGCTCCGCGCGGCCGACGGCGAGGCGTTCGACCGCCTCTTCCTGACCCTGATGACGACTCATCACCAGGGTGCGATCACGATGGCCACGGACGTGAAGGGGCAGGGCAACAACATCCGCGTCGAGGAGATGGCCGACGAGGTGATCGCACAGCAGACGAGCGAGATCACCCGGATGCGGAACATGCTCTGAACACGCCCCGGGGCGGGGCCTCGGCCGCTTTCAGCGCCGGGCGCGGCGTGGTGACAGCAGACCCGCGTCCCGGGCCTGGCCGATCAGCCTGAGCGACGTACGACGGCTGTGCCCGGTCGCGCCCATGACGGCGAGGACAGGGTCGGCGCCGTCCAGCTGGGCGGCGCGGTACTCCTGCGCCACCAGCCGCCGCCCCTCCGCGCCGCGCGGCCAGGCCGGCCGGGCACGGCGCCCCTCACCCCCGCGGCTGTCGGGCCCGGACCCGGCGCACGCCTCGGCCACCGACTCCTCGATCCAGTCGGCGAGCACGGCCAGGTCGTCCAGGGACAGTGCGGGCTGGGCCCGCACCTCCTCGACGCAGACGCATCCGCCGCCCACGACGGCCAGCGCGTCGACCCGGGCGCCGTCCGCGAAGGCCAGCCGGAACTCGAACCACCGGGTGGCGCCCTCGTTCTCCCGCACTTCCCACGCGGGGCGCACGGACACCGCACCGCCCGCCGGAGAGCGATCAGAAAGATTCAGAAAGGAGGCTTCCAGCACACACCGAACGTAACCGCATGATCACATTCCCTATAGATCGGACACGCGCCCGGGGCGGCGCACAGCACCCTGTCAGCGGAGCCCGGCCGGTGCGATGCTGGAGGCGTCAGCGCTCTCCCGAGATCCGCCGGATCCCCCGGGTAAGGAGTTCCGCCGTGCTGCGCGTCGCCGTCGTAGGTTCCGGGCCGAGCGGGTGCTACACCGCTCAGAGCCTCGTCCGGCTGGACTCCGAGGTGTGCGTCGACGTCCTGGACCGGCTGCCGTGCCCGTACGGTCTCGTCCGCTACGGCGTGGCGCCCGACCACGAGAAGATCAAGTCGCTGCAGAACCATCTGCGCGCGGTACTGGAGCACGACCGGGTGCGGTTCCTCGGCGGCGTGCGGATCGGCCCCGACGGGGTGACCGCGGCGCGACTGCGCCGGCTCTACCACGCGGTGGTGTACTGCGTGGGCGCCGCCACCGACCGGCACCTGGGCATCCCCGGTGAGGACCTGCCGGGAAGCTGGTCGGCCACACAGTTCGTGTCCTGGTACAGCGCCCACCCGGACGCCGTGGACGCCGGTTTCCTGCGGGACGCCCGGTCGGCCGTGGTGATCGGCGTGGGGAACGTCGCCGTCGACGTCACGCGCATGCTGGCCCGGGGACCGGCCGAGCTCACCCCGACGGACATGCCGCAGGCGGCCCTGGCCGCCCTGGGGGCGAGCCGGGTGACCGAGATCCACATGGTGGGACGGCGGGGTCCGTCCCAGGCCCGGTTCACCACCAAGGAACTGCGCGAGCTGGGCACCCTGCCGCAGACCGACGTGCTCGTGGACCCGGCGGAGCTGGCCCTGGACCCGGGGTACCAGGACCCCTCCGCGCTGCCCGCCCCGCAGCGCCGCAACGTGGACGTGCTGCGCGACTGGGCCGAGTCGCCCCCGACCGGCGCACCGCGCCGCATCCACCTGCGGTTCTTCCTCCGCCCGGCCGAACTGCTCGCCGGGCAGGGCCACGTGCGCGCGGCGCGGTTCGAGCGGACGGCCCCGGACGGCCACGGCGGCGTGACGGGAACGGGCCACCACGAGGTCATCGAGGGGCAACTGGTTCTGCGCTCCGTGGGCTACCGCGGGGTGCCCCTGGAGGACC
The DNA here is from genome assembly GCF_042955215.1 of Streptomyces sp. NPDC012466. Lineage (NCBI taxonomy): Bacteria > Bacillati > Actinomycetota > Actinomycetes > Kitasatosporales > Streptomycetaceae > Streptomyces > Streptomyces sp. NPDC012466. The sequence continues at coordinate 355,063 of NZ_JBIBEQ010000005.1, forward strand.
TCCCGTTCGATCCGGTCACCGGTACGGTCCCGAACCTGTGCGGCCGGGTCCTGCGCGAGGGGGCCGCCTCCCCGGGCGAGTACGTGGCGGGCTGGATCAAGCGCGGCCCCACGGGCGTCATCGGCACGAACCGCCCCTGCGCGAAGGAGACCGCGACGTCCGTCCTGGAGGACGCCCCGGCGCTCGCCCTGCGGGCCGTCCCCGACGACCCGCTCCCGCTGCTGCACGCCGAGGGCATCCACCCGGTCGAATGGGAGGGCTGGGAGTCGATCGAGCGAGCGGAGGCGGACCTGGGAGCCGCACTGGGCCGCGGAGTGGTCAAGCTCCCGGACTGGCAGTCCCTTCTGAAGGCCGCAGCGGGCCGGACTCCTTAGGGACGCGGGGCCGGAGTACCGCACGACTCGGCCGCGCCGGCGCGACAGGCCCCGGCCCGCCCGCCCCCGGCGAACGATTCAGCCACCGAGACGGACGTCCTGCCGGGCAGCCGCGTCGAGCAGCGCACCCATGAGCCCCGGGAACAACGCGTCGAGCTCGTCCCGCCGCAGCCCGTTCATCTTGGCCGTCCCCCGGTACACCTGCCGGATGACCCCGCTCTCCCGCAACACCCGGAAGTGGTGCGTGGTGGTCGACTTGGTGACCGGCAGCTCGAAGTCCGAGCAGGACAGCTCACCGCGCGCGCCGGCGAGCTCCCGCACGATCCGCAACCGCATCGGGTCCGAGAGCGCGTGCAGCACCCCCTCCAGCCGAATCTCGTCACGCGCGGGATGCGGCAGGTCACGACTGCTGACGACGGGGGACGTCACGGCGGCTCCACTTCCTCGGGAACTCCCATAGTACGAGAACCTTCGTAGTTTGACATCCACCGTACTACGATGCCTATCGTACGAGTCGACCTCGGCCCCGTGACGAATGGAGTCCGCCGTGACCGCGCTCTTCGAGCCCTACACCCTGCGCGAGCTGACGATCCCGAACCGCGTGTGGATGCCCCCGATGTGCCAGTACTCGGCGGCGCCGGAGGGCCCGCAGGCCGGGGCCCCCACCGACTGGCACTTCGCGCACTACGCCGCCCGCGCCACCGGTGGTACCGGCCTGATCATCGTCGAGGCCACCGCGGTGTCCCCGCAGGGCCGCATCTCCCCCTACGACCTCGGCATCTGGAACGACACGCAGGTCGAGGCGTTCCGCCGCATCACCCGCTTCCTCACCGCGCAGGGCACCGTTCCGGCCGTCCAGCTGGCCCACGCCGGCCGCAAGGCCTCGACGGACCGCCCCTGGAAGGGCGGCGCCCCGGTCGGCCCGGAGGCCCACGGCTGGAACGCCGTCGCCCCGAGCCCGCTCGCGTTCGACGACCGGCACCCGGCCCCGGCCGAGCTGACGGTCGACCAGATCGGGGACATCGTCGAGCAGTTCGCGGCGGCCGCCCGCCGCGCGCTCGCCGCCGGTTTCGAGGTGGCCGAGATCCACGGCGCCCACGGCTACCTGATCAACGAGTTCCTCTCCCCGCACTCCAACCACCGCACCGACGCCTACGGCGGCTCGTACGAGAACCGCACCCGTTTCGCCCTCGAAGTCGTCGACGCCGTGCGGGAGGTCTGGCCGGACGACAAGCCGCTGTTCTTCCGCATCTCGGCGACGGAGTGGCTCGAGGACGGCGGCTGGAGCGCGGACGACACGGTCCGTTTCGCCACCGACCTGCGGGACCACGGCATCGACCTGCTGGACGTCTCCAGCGGCGGCAACGCCTCCGGCGTCCGCATCCCCACCGGTCCCGGCTACCAGGTGCCCTTCGCCGCCCGGGTGAAGAACGAGACGGCCCTGCCGGTCGCCGCGGTCGGCCTCATCACCGACGTCGAGCAGGCCGAGAAGATCCTGGCCAACGGCGAGGCGGACGCGGTCCTGCTGGGCCGCGAACTGCTGCGCAACCCCTCGTGGGCGCGGCTCGCCGCGCGGGAACTCGGCGGCGAGGTACGGGTGCCGGACCAGTACCACCGGTCGGTTTGATCCGACCGTCCGGTCCGGCACTCGCGCAGGTACGTCAACCGGCCGCGCACGCCGTCCCGTTGAGCGTGAACGCGGCCGGAGCGGCGCTGTTGCCGCCGTGACCGGCCTGATAGCCGATGCTCACGCTCGAACCCGGCGCGATGGTGCCGTTGTACGAGACGTTGGTCGCGGTGACCGACCCGGACGACGGTGCGTACGTGGCACCCCAGCCGCCCGTGACCGTCTGCCCCGCCGGCAGCGTGAAGCCGAGTTTCCAGCCGTTGACGGTGGTCGCGCCGGTGTTGGTGACGGTCACGGTGGCGGTCAGGCCGGTGTTCCAGGCGTTCACCGAGGCCGTCACCTTGCAGGCGCCGGGCTGGGGCTGGGGAGCCGGGCCGGAGCTGTCCAGGCCGAAGAAGGTGAGCACGCGGGACGCCATGCCCTGGGCGTACAGGTTGTGGCCGACGCCCTGGAGGCTGATGGCCTCCACGGGGGCCCGGTCGCCCGTGCCGCCGTAACGGGTGCGGGTCCAGCCGGATTGGGGGGTGTCGGTGACGGTGGGCGTCCCGCTCACGCCCTGCACGTCGGTCCACTGCTTGATCTGCTCCCCGAAGTTGGGGTAGCGCAGGACATCGTCCTGGGTGCCGTGCCAGATCTGCATCCGCGGGCGGGTGCCCGTGTAGCCGGGGTACGCGCCCCGGGCCAGGTCGCCCCACTCCTTCGGGGTGTGGGTGACCGTGCCGCCCGAGCAGGCGCTGTTCCACTCGGAGCCGTCGGTGGTGGCGAAGCAGCCGAACGGGACGCCCGAGAAGGCGGCGCCCGCCGCGAACACGTCCGGGTAGTCCCCGAGCAGGACGTTCGTCATCATCGCGCCGGAGGAGATGCCCGTGGCGAAGATCCGGCCGGTGTCGGCGTCGTAGGTGCGGGTGACCCAGTCGATCATCGATTTGATGCCGACGGGGTCGCTGCCGCCGCCGCGGCGCAGAGCCTGGGGCGAGGAGACGTCGAAGCACTTGCTGCTGCGGGTGACGGACGGGTAGAGCACGATGAACCCGTACCGGTCGGCCAGCGTGTCGTACTCGGTGCCGTTGTACATGTCGGGGCCCGAGCCGGTGCACCAGTGCACGGCCACGACGACGGCCGGTTCGGGAGTCACACTCTCCGGCACGTACAGGTACATGCGCAGGTTGCTCGGGTTGGTGCCGAAGTTCGTGACCTCGGTGAGGGCCGCGGCGGGTACGGCCCCCTGGCGGGCGGAAGCGCGGGCGGGCTCGCCCGCGGCCACCGCGGGCGCGGTGAGCGCGGAGGCCGCGAGCAACGGCAGCAGCGCGGCGACGAGCGCGAGGAGGATCGACCGCAGGGGTCTCCTCGTCGCGGGGTGGGGGGTGGCAGACACGTCCGGGTCCCTTCCGTTGTGGGGTGCGGTGCGCAGGACGTCGTACGGGCTGTTCAGCAGTGGAATCGGGCGGTGTGAGCGGGGCGCTGGGCCTTCGGACAGTCACCTCCCGCGGCTCGCTGCCGAGGAATGGAGGGACGCATCCGTTCGGCATGGTGGCATGGACATGGCTCCCATGGAAGCGCTCCCACGCGTCTGCCGCCGTCATCAGGACCGGCCGAATCCGTTCTGCGTGAGCCGTTGACTAGAAAGCGCTTGCCCTCTACGTTCCGTTCAACAGTGTGACCCGTTGAGGGGAACGGGTGCACTTGTTCCGCACTACGGGAACAGCACGGCGAACGCAATTCATGTACGTGAAGGCCATAAGTCACGGACCCCCCACGGGACGCACGACCACCGGAAGGCCCTGACCCCATCCACCCCCACGACAGAAGGAATCGGGACATGACTTCTGCGACACGTCCGCCCGCCCGCCGGCGTGCGCTGACCGGCGCACTGGCCACACTCGGCCTGTCGGTTGGCATGATCATGACCATGAATGCCCCCGCGGCGAACGCCGCCACCTGGCCGACCCCCAACGGCAGCCAGGGCACCTCCTCCACCATCTCCGTGTCCGGCACCAAGGACTACGGGATGAAGCGGTACTACGGCACCGGGGCCCTGGCCGGAGACGGCCAGGAGGAGGGCCAGGACCCGATCTTCAAGCTGTCGGACGGCGCGGTGCTGAAGAACGTCATCCTCGGCGCCCCCGCGGCCGACGGCATCCACTGCGAGGGCAGCTGCACACTGCAGAACGTCTGGTGGGAGGACGTCGGCGAGGACGCCGCCACCTTCCGCGGCGGCAACGGCGCCACCTACCAGGTGATCGGCGGCGGCGCGAAGAAGGCGGCGGACAAGGTCTTCCAGCACAACGGCGGCGGCACGCTGACCATCTCCAACTTCGCGGTGCAGGAGTTCAAGACGCTCTACCGCTCCTGCGGTGACTGCTCCACGCAGTACACGCGCAAGGTCAACCTCAACACCATCGACGTGACGGGCACCGGCACCACCGCGCGGCTCGTCGGCATCAACGTCAACCGCAACGACGTGGCGACCCTGCGGAACATCACGATCCGCAACGACTCCGCCCGCAAGGTCGTCCCCTGCCAGAAGTACAACAACAACACCGCCGTCGGCTCGGGGCCCGACAGCAAGAACTGCCTCTACTCCACCTCGGACATCACCTACAGGTAGTCCCAGGCCATCCCCCCACGGAGAAGGCGGCCGTGCGGAGCGCCCCGGCGGGCGCTGCGCACGGCCGTTCGCGTCAGGTGCCGCCGACGCGCGCGCGTACCTCCCCGGTCAGCTCCCGCTGGTAGTCGCCGTAGGCGGCGCGCAGTTCGGCGCCGGGCCAGTCGGCGGGCAGGAGCACCGGTGGCAGCACGGGGTCGGCGAGCAGGTGCCGCACGACGGCGGCGAAGGCGGTCAGGCGGTCGGCCGGGCGGGACCCGCCGGCGATGTGGGCGAGCAGCGCCCGGGCCGTGCCGGACCAGGCGTCCAGCGGCCAGAGGGCTTCGGCCAGTTCGCGCGAGGGCCGATCGGGCCGGGCCGTGTAGCGCTGGACCAGATCGCCACCGCCGTCGGCAAGTACTGGGTGACCAAGCGGGGCCCGGCCTTCACCGCGGAGGCATTGGAGTGCCTCGGCGGCAACGGCTACGTCGAGGATTCGGGTATGCCCCGGCACTACCGCGAGGCTCCCCTGCTGTCGATCTGGGAGGGCTCGGGCAACGTCAACGCCCTCGACGTGCTGCGGGCGCTGCGTCGCGAACCGGGCACGGCCGAGGCCCTGTTCGGGGAGCTCGCCCTGGCCCGGGGGGCGGACGCCCGGCTGGACGCGGCCGTGACAGGGCTCAAGGCGGGACTGTCCGAGGCGTCGCAGACGACGGCACGCCGTCTCGTGGAGCAGATGGCGCTGACGCTCCAGGCCTCCCTCCTCGTCCGGTACGCCCCGCCGGCGGTCGCCGACGGGTTCTGCGCGACGCGGCTCGGGGGCGACTGGGGGCACGCGTTCGGGACGCTGCCTCAGACGGCGGGCCTGGACGCGATCGTGGCGCGGGCACTGCCCGGCGGAGGCGTCGGCGCGGCCTGACCGGCCGACTCGAACTCCGGCCATCGTGCGCACAGTTCGCGCACAGTCACCTCCCGATTCCGCTTCGTTGTCGGTGCCGTGGTGCAGACTCCCCGTCAGGTGGCACTTCGCCCGGGGGAGGACAACGTGTTCAGGGGGATCGACGAGGTCGACTGGGCCTCGCTGCGCCATGCGAACGGCAGCGCGGAGGACGTGCCCGGATTGCTGCGGGGACTGGCCTCCGCCGACCCGGCCGAGCGACAGACCGCGCTCGACGGGATGTACGGCGCCCTGCACCACCAGGGCGATGTGTACGACTCGACGCTCGCCTGTGTTCCGTTTCTCCTCGCGCTCGCCGCCGGTGAGGAGGTGCCGGACCGGGAGGACGTGGTGGAACTCCTCGTCAGTATCGGCGACACCGGCGGGCCCCGCGACGATCTCGCGGCCGGAGCCCGTACGGCCCTGCGCGCACGGGCCGAGGCCTTCGTCCGGCTCGCCGGGGACGCGGACGCGGGAGTGCGCAGGGCGGTGCCCGGGGCACTCGTGCGGTTTCTCGACCAACCGGCGCGGGTGCTCGCCCTGTTGCGGGAGCGGATCACGGTGGAACGGGACGACCGGGTCCTGCTCGCGTTGACGGAGAGCCTCGGCCTGTTCGTCCAGCGGTACCGCCCGGACGGCGTTGCCCCTGCCGCCGAGGCGGTGCGCCTGCTGACCGAGCTGAGCGGGCCCCCGTACGGCCCCGGTCTCCGGCTCGCCGCACTCGGACAGCTCGCCGGGTGCGCCCCGGAGCTGCTCCCCGCCGATCTCGTACCGACCGTCGTCCACCTGCTCAGGGACAGATCCGGGCAACGGGCCCGGGCGGGGCGCCCGTACGACGGTCCGGGCCCGGACACGCTCGCTGGCCGGCTGCGGCGCCTGCGCCCCTCGGACGAGGAGGGCTCCCGGCTGCTGCGGACCCTGCACACCGCGCTCGGCGGCCGGGTGGCCGACCGGGTCGCCCTGCTGTGCGGGCAGTTGACCAGCCCGGATCCCCTCGACCGGTGCAACGGCGTGTGGATGTCGGCCGCGCTGCTGCGCGAATGGCGTAGCGGCCACGCGGAGCCGGTCACCCTCATCGGGACCCAACTGGGCGCGTCGGAGGGGTGGTTGCACGACGCGGCGGTCGCCGTCCTGGTGGAGCTCTTCGCGCTGGCCGCGCCCGCCGCGGACCACCTCCACGCGCTGGTGGCCTGCCGTCCCGAGCTTCGTGTACGGCACGGGGAGCGGGGTGCGCCGACTCTGGGCGGCCCGCTCAAGGCGCTGGCCCGGGCCGGGGACGCGCGGGCCACGCCGGTGCTGGCCGAGGTGCTGGCGGGCCCGGTCGTCCCTGACGACCTGGGGCTGGTGATACCCCACCTGGGCCGCGCGGCCCTGCCGCTCGCCCCCGCCTTGCGCAGACGGCTCGCGCGCGTGCCGCTCGACGCGTCCGACCCGCACGAGCGGGCCGTTCCCCTGCTGTCGGCCCTCGCCGCACTGGGCGACGCCGAGTCCGTTCCGGCGGTGTCACGTCTGCTGCGCGGCCTGCCGGACGGGCCGCGGCGGCGCGAGACAGTGACGGAAGCGGCGGTGCGTGCCCTCGGCGCGTTCGGCGGCGCCGCGCGCGAGGCGATACCGGATCTGCGCGGGCTGCTGGAGACCGACTGCGCGGTGGCGGCGGCGGACGCGCTGTGGTCGGTCACGGGCGATGCGGACGCCGTGCTGCCCGTGCTCCTCAGGGAGTTGACAGGCCGCGCGAGCAGTCGGCGGCGCCGTGCGGCGGCCGTACTGGGGCGGCTCGGGCCTGCGGCCCGTCCGGCCCTGCCGGGGTTGCGCGGGATGGCCCGCTCCGGTGACCCGTGGGAGCGGGTCACGGCCGCGTGCGCGATGTGGCGGGCAGCAGGTGAGCCGGAACAGGTCCTTCCTGTCCTGCGCTCCGCCTGGGCGGATCACCCGGGCACGCGTCGGACGGTCGCCGGGTGCGTCGCGGTCCTGGGCCCGGCGGGAGCGCCTCTGCACGACCTGCTCCGAGCGGAGCTCGCCTCCCCCCGGCGGCATCCGACCGCCCGCGGCGGCTACGGCATACGCGAGGACCTGGAGTTGCTGCGGATGTGCCGGGAGGCGCTGGCCGGAAGAGGGCACCCGTAGGCCCTCACCCCGCCGTACGCCCCCACATCGGGCCGAAGCGGGACCACTCGACGTCCCACTGGTCGATGCGGCGACGCTCCAGGCGGCCGCGCAGGGCGCGGCCGCCGAGCAGGGGCACGGCCGCGGCGCAGATGCCCGCCACACCGCCGATCAGGAAGGCGCGTACGCGGGCCTGGGGCACGGTGACGGGCCGGGTGACCTGACGGCCCTCGGGATCCGTCCACACCGTGACCGGGGTCCCGGCGGCGCTGCCCGCCGGCACCCGTAGCTGGCCGGAGTGCCCGGAACCGTCGGCGGCGGTCCAGTGTGCCGTCGCCCACACCTGCTCGGCGCGGGACACATGGGCGTTCCCCGAGGCCGTCCCGGGAGCGCGCTCGGTGAGCCGTCCCACGACGGGGTGCCATTCCACGCGCTCCCTGGCCAGCCCGTCCTCGACGGACCGGCTCACCGTCGTCCCGGCCAGCACCCCGGCGAACGCGGTGAGCATCCACACGCCCAGCACGACCCAGGCCTCCACCCTGTCCGCACGGCGCTTGAGCGGATTGCGCCGCCAGCGCCACAGCCACACCCTCGGACCACGTAACGCCATCGGAGGCCTCCTCCTCACGAGCCCACGACCATCCCGCCGCTCTCCCCATACGGACGGCGGTGCCTGGATGCTCACTACATCCGGGTGGGCGTGACGGCCCCCACGGGCCCCGGCCTTCGCGAGCGGCTTCCCGGAGCGGTCCGCCGCGCAGCCCGAGCGCGCCGCCGACACCCCGCTGACCTGCGACGGAGCGGGTTGCGGAGGTGACTGTCAGTGGTCGGGTGCAGACTGGCCGGTGTCTGGGACGAAGGCGTCGACGACGACGCCGCGGAGGTGATCGGCATGACCGAGGTTCTGCTCGCCGTGGGCACGCGCAAAGGCCTGTTCATCGGACGCCGGCGAGGTGGTGGCGCCTGGGAGTTCGACGAGAGCCCCTACTTCAACGCGCAGGCCGTGTACTCGATCGCCATCGACACCCGGGCCGGAACCCCGCGGCTGCTGGCCGGCGGGGACAGCGCGCACTGGGGCCCGTCCGTGTTCCACTCCGACGATCTCGGCCGGACCTGGACCGAACCGGCCCATCCGGCCGTCAAGTTCCCGAAGGACACCGGGGCGTCCCTGGAGCGGGTGTGGCAGTTGCACCCGGCCGCCGCCGAGCCGGACGTGGTGTACGCGGGCACCGAACCGGCGGCGCTCTACCGCTCGGAGGACCGCGGGGAGACGTTCGAGCTGGTCCGGCCCCTGTGGGAGCACCCCACGAGGTCGAAGTGGGTGCCGGGCGGCGGCGGTGAGGGACTGCACACCGTCCTCACGGACGCGCGCGACCCCAAGGCGGTGACGGTCGCCGTCTCGACCGCCGGAGTGTTCCGCACACTGGACGGCGGGGCGAGCTGGGCGCCCTCCAACTCGGGTGTCTCCGCGGTGTTCCTGCCCGACCCGAACCCTGAGTTCGGCCAGTGCGTGCACAAGGTCACGCGGGATGCGGTGACCCCGGACCGGCTGTATCTGCAGAACCACTGGGGGGTGTACCGCAGCGACGACGCGGGCGCGCACTGGACGGACATCGGCGAGGGCCTGCCGTCCACCTTCGGTTTCGCGGCGGCGGCGCACCCGCACCGGGGCGATACGGCGTACGTGTTCCCGATCAACGCCGACGCCGACCGGGTCCCGGCCGACCACCGGTGCCGGGTCTACCGGACGGCGGACGCCGGCAAGAGCTGGGAGCCGCTGTCGGCGGGGCTGCCCCAGGACGACCACTACGGCACGGTGCTGCGCGACGCGATGTGCACGGACGACGCCGATCCGGCGGGCGTCTACTTCGGCAACCGCAACGGCGAGGTGTACGCGTCGGCGGACGACGGCGACAGCTGGCGGCAACTCGCGTCGCACCTGCCGGACGTGCTGTGCGTGCGGGCCGCGGTCGTCGGCTGAGACGCGGATGGAACGGGGGACGAGACGGAGGACGAGGTCGCGGAGCAGCCTTGGCCACCGGTTGATCGCCGCTGCCCGTACGGCAGTAGGGTGACGCCCGTGGCACCACGACCCTTGCATGAGATCGTCGAAGCGGGCTGGGCGAAGGCCCTGGAACCGGTGACCGAACGCGTCGCCGCGATGGGGGACTTCCTCCGCGCGGAGATCGCCGCGGGCCGCACCTACCTGCCGGCCGGGCCGAACGTCCTGCGGGCCTTCCAGCAGCCCTTCGACGACGTGCGCGTCCTGATCGTCGGTCAGGACCCGTACCCCACTCCGGGGCACGCGGTGGGGCTGTCGTTCTCGGTCGCGCCCGAGGTGCGGCCGCTGCCCGGCAGCCTCATCAACATCTACCGGGAGCTGACCGCCGACCTGGGTCTCCCCCAGCCGTCCAGCGGCGACCTCACGCCGTGGACGCGGCAGGGCGTGCTGCTGCTCAACAGGGCGCTGACCACCGCCCCGCGCAAGCCCGGTGCCCACCGCGGCAAGGGCTGGGAGGAGGTCACCGAGCAGGCCATCCGGGCCCTTGCGGGGCGCGGAAAGCCGCTGGTGTCCATCCTGTGGGGCCGTGACGCCCGCAATCTGCGTCCCCTCCTCGGCGATCTGCCCTCCGTCGAATCCGCCCACCCCTCCCCCATGTCGGCCGACCGGGGCTTCTTCGGCTCCCGTCCGTTCAGCCGGGCGAACGACCTGCTGATCCGCCAGGGCGGCCAACCGGTGGACTGGCGCCTGCCGTGACCGGGGCGCCGGAGGGTTCCGGGTTCCTCGCCGTGGACTCCGGCGGCTCGGGTGTCCGTGCCGTGCTGGGGACCGCCGAGCGCGGTCCGCTGGCCCGGCGGGCCTCCGATGAGCCGGTCCGCACGGGCGAGCGGGGCATCGACCCCGAGGACCTCATGGCGCGACTCGTGCCGCTGGTACGTGCCTTGACCGCCGAGGCCGGACCGGTGCCGTTGACCACCGTGGTCGTCGGCGCGGCCGGGCTGGCGTCCCTGGGTGACGGGCTGCGCGCCGAACTGCCGGGTGCACTGGCCCGGGAGTGGGGCGTGCGCAGGGTCGCGCTGGCCGCCGATGCCGTGACCGCGTACGTGGGCGCGCTGGGGCCACGTCCCGGTGCCGTGATCGCCGGCGGCACGGGACTGATCGCGATCGGCACCGATCTCACCGGCTGGCGGCGTGCGGACGGCTGGGGGCATCTGCTGGGCGACTGCGGGGGCGGTGCCTGGATCGGCCGGGCCGGTCTCGAGGCCGCGCTGCGTGCCCATGACGGGCGTGCGGACGGCTCGGCCCGGCTGCTGGCCTGCGCCGAGGAGGTGTTCGGGCCCGTCGCGGGGCTGCCCGGGGCGCTGTATCCCCGTCCCGACCGGCCCGCCGTCCTCGCCTCCTTCGCGCCTCGTGTGGCCGCCTGCGCGGACGAGGATCCCGTCGCGGCGGGCATCCTGCGGGCGGCCGCCCGGCACATGGCCGACTCCGCGGTGGCCGTGTGCCCTTCCGGCGGTGAGCCGCGTGTCACCGTCACCGGCGGCCTGTTCAGGCTGGGCGACCCGCTGCTCGGGCCCGTGGACGAGGAATTGGCGCGGCGGCTGCCGCGGGCGCGGCGGGTGCCGGCCGAGGGCGATCCGCTGCACGGCTCGGTGCGCATCGCCGCCGAGCTGAGCACCGGTTCGCTGGCGTTGCCGGGTGACGAGAGGATGTTGTCCGTGACCACCCGGTCGGGTGATTGATCCCACCGTATCCGGTCCGTACGTAACTCATCAGACAAAACAGGACGGATACCGCTCACCTGCACCCTCCCCGAACAGGGGAACCCAAGAAGCCAGTAACATGCGGCGCCATGAGTTCCCCCACTGGGCCCGCGGATGGCCTGCCCGTACGAATGCCGCGCCCCCGCCAGCCCGGACGGCACCGCCGTCCCGAGCCGCTGGTTGCTCCCGAGGGCGCGCCCGCGCTCGTCCTCGCCGTGCCGGGGACGCCCAGTAGCGCCACGCGCAGCCTCGCCGAGGAGGTCGTGAGCATCGCCCGCTCCGAGCTGCCCGGCCTCGACGCCCGCATCGGGTACCTCGACGGGGACAACGCGGAGTTCCCCTCGCTGCAGGCCGTGCTCGTGCACGCCGCCGGGGAGCGCACGGCCCGTTTCGAGCAGGCCCGCGCCGCCGGCATGGACGTCAAGACGCCCGACGGCCCCGTCGCCGTCGTCGTGCCGCTGCTCGCCGGCCCGGACAGCGCGCTGCTGCGCCAGGTCCGCCAGGCCCTCATGGAGAGCCGTGTCGCCGCCGAGCTGACCGATGTCCTCGGCCCGCACCCCCTGCTCGCCGAGGCGCTGCACGTGCGGCTGTCCGAGGCCGGTCTGGCCCGTGCCGACCGTGCCCGGCTGTTCACCGTGGCGACCGCCGCGGACGGCATCATCCTGGCCTCCGTGGGCGGTGACGAGGCCGTGCAGGCGGCCGGGATCACCGGCATGCTGCTCGCCGCGCGCCTCGCCGTGCCGGTGATGGCGGCGGCCCTGGACCAGGAGGGCTCCATCGCCTCCGTCGCCGAGCAGCTGCGCTCCTCGGGCTCGCACCAGCTGGCGCTCGCGCCGTATCTGATCGGCCCGGAGATCGAGCAGGGCCTGGTCGAGGAGGCCGCGAAGGAGGCGGGCTGCTCCGCCGCCGAATCGCTCGGCCCGTACCCGGCGATCGGCAAACTGGCGCTGGCCAAGTACACGACGGCCCTGGGCATCGCGCCGCAGCAGGCGCAGAGCACGCCGGTCCGCTGAGGCGGGACGTACCGACGGGGAAGGCCCGCTCCGGTTTCGGAGCGGGCCTTCCTTCGTAGGGCCGGGCCCCCGGGGACCTCTCCGTCAGCCCAGGACCACGCACGACGCGGCCGTCACACCGATCGCACCGGCGCTTCGCGGTACGCCGGTCCGCGGGTCGACGGCGAACCAGGTCACATCTCCGGAGCGCTCGTTCGCGACGTACAGGAACCCGTCGGAGGCGGTGAGGGCGCGCGGCCAGTGGCCACCGCAGGGCACCGTGGTGACGAGCCGCAGCCCCTCGCCCTCCACGGCCAGCACGGACAGGACGTCCTCGCCGCGGGTGGCGGTCCAGACGAAGCGGCCGTCGGGCGAGACGACGATGCCCGAGGGGTAGGCGTCGCGTGCCGGTGCGCCGGACAGCACCGGCGTCTCGGAGAGCGGCGTCAGCACGCCCTCCGCCGCGTTCCAGCGGCAGACGGTGACGGTGGGGCTCAGTTCGTTGACGACGTACGCGTGCGAGCCGTCCGGGTGGAAGGCCAGGTGGCGGGGCCCCGAGCCGGGGCGCAGGGCGGTCTCCCGGTGCAGGGCGAGAGCGCCGTCCGTCAGCGTGCACACCCGCACCGAGTCCGTGCCGAGGTCCACGCTGACGGCCCACCGGCCGCTCGGATCGGCCTGCACCTGGTGGGCGTGCGGCCCCTGCTGGCGTGGGGTGTGCGGCCCCGCACCGGTGTGCCGGAGCACTCCGGAGGCGGATCGCGCGAGGGTGCCGTCGGGGCGGACGGGGACCGCGGTGACGCTGCCGGAGCCGTAGTTGGCGGTCAGGACGTGACCGGCGAACAGGGCGATGTGGGTCGGACCGCTGCCGTCGACCGGCACGGGCCGCCCGGCCGGCTCGGGCTTGTCCCCGTCCACCCGGTACGCGGCCACCGCGCCGTCGGCCGTCTCACTGACCGCGTACAGCGTCCCGCCGTCGGGCGAGAGTGTGAGGCAGGAGGGGTCCGGGACGGCGTTCACGCTGCTCAGCACGGTCAGCGCGCCGCTGTCGGTGTCGACCTGCGCCGTCACGATCCCCGGACCGCCGGCCGCCGTGAACGACCCGATGAACGCCCGCCGCCTGCCGTCCGCCACCGCTGTCTCCTCTCGCCGTGCCGCCCGCAAGGACCGCGCAGCCGATCATGCGCGGTCTAGACCAAGCGGTCAAGGGCGGGTCGCCCGGTCGGACCCGAGACAGTGGCGGCGGCCGGTCCGGGGCCGGCCGGCGGCCGGGAGCACCCGGTCCGGCCTCCGCACCGGGCGGCGAGCCCGACGCGGCGCGCGTCGGCCCGGCCCCGGGCCGACCCGGTGCCTCCGGGAGAGCGTCCCTCAGGCCCCCACCAGCGGGGAGCCCGACGGCGCGCGCAAGGGACGGGCCAGTTCGGACAGGGCTCGTTCCAGGCCGTGCAGATGGGCCAGGGCGGGTTCCGCGTGAGGGACCCCGTCCGCGTGGACCGCGATGTCCCTGCCCTCGGTGAGAGCCTCGACGGCGGCCTCCACCCGTCGGCAGGCCGTGGCCAGACGGGCGTCGTGGGAGGCCTCCGGGTCGGCCGCGACGGCTACCAGGCCGCGGATCTCCCGGGCACAGTCGTCGAGGAGGGCGAGCACGTGCCGGGCGCGCCGCTTGCGGCCGAGCATCGGGTTCAGCGGGTGCACGAGCGGGGCGACGGAGAGCCGTACCCGGGCGAGGAGCTGCTCCAGCTCCGCCACCCGCGGGGCCGGGTCCGCGTCCTGCGCCCCCGCCAGGCGCCGCGCGGTCTCGACGGCACAGGCGTGCACACAGCGCAGGGCCCGCCGGATCCAGGCGTCGGTGACGCTGTGGGTGGTGACGGGCAGGACGAGGATCACGGCCAGGGCGGCGCCGAGCGCCCCGACGCCGGTCTCGGCGAGCCGCAGGGCGAGCAGGTCCGGGCCGAGGACGCCGAGGAGACCGTAGAGCAGTCCGGCGAGGAGGGTGACCCAGAGCATCATCCAGGTGTAGGACACGGCGGCCGTGTAGAAGATGCCGAAGACGCAGACGGCGGCGAGCGCGGCCGTGACGGCCGGGTCGCCGTGCACGGGCACCGCCACGAGCAGGCCGAGGGCGATGCCGATGACCGTTCCCAGCAGCCGCCGGAAGCCACGGACCAGGGTCTCGCCGCGCGAGGTGGTGTTGACGAAGATCCACCAGGTGGCGCCGACGGCCCAGTACCAGCGCTGCCCGGACACCAGCTGGCCCACGACGAGGGCGAAGCCGGCCCCGGCGGTGGCCTGGATCGCCTGGCGGGTGGTCACGCGGGCCAGGCCGGTGCCGCCCGGCGGCGCGGGCACGGCGGGCACGGGCAGGCGACGCTCGTAACACCACAGGCCGAAGCGCACCACGGCGGCGGCGAGGACGGACAGCAGGACCGAGAGGTACAGCTGGGGCAGCTGGTCAGTGGTGGCGTGCAGGAACTGCGCCACGAAGAAGGTCATGAACGCGAACACGCCGAGGCTGTGCCCGCGCGGGCCCCAGCGACGCGCGTACACGCCCGCGCCGACCACGGCGAGGAAGGTGAGGTCGCGGGCCACCGGATGGTCGTGCAGCTCGGCCGCGGCGGTGAGCACCGGGAGGCCGACGGCGGGCAGCAGCGCGGTCGTGACCGCCTGGCCGCGGACCGTGGCGTCGGTGACGGTGAACAGGGCGAGCAGGGCGGCCAGACCGCCGGTGACGGCCCCCGCGAGGGAATGCCCGGCGAGGCCGCACACGGCGACCGCGAGCGCGATGCCGAGCACGGCACGCGCGCCGAACCGCAACCGCGTCCGCCCCGGATCCGGAGCCATGAACACCCTCTTCAGCACCGCTTACCGCCCCTCTCGAAACGCCGGTCATGAGTACGCACGAAAAAGGCGCCGCGGGGTCCGCAGCGCCATCGACTCCCCCATATGAGCATCTCGGAGGCCACTGGCTCAACCGGCCTCTTCTAGACTGGTCCATTGGTACTGCCGGAGCGGCCGAGGGACGGCCGCGGCAGAGCCAACGGACGAGGAGGACGCGCCCATGCCCGTGGACGAGCTCGACACCCGCATCCTGCGGTTGCTGCTGGAGCAACCGCGCACGAGCGTGCGCGAGTACGCCCGGATCCTCGGTGTGGCGCGGGGCACCCTGCAGGCCCGGCTCGACCGGCTGGAGCGCGACGGCGTGATCACCGGCACGGCACCGGCCCTGTCTCCCGCCGCGCTCGGGCATCCGGTGCTCGCGTTCGTGCACATCGAGGTCACCCAGGGCCATCTCGACGAGGTGGGTGACGCGCTGGCGGCGGTACCGGAGATCGTGGAGGCCTTCTCGATCACCGGTGGCGGAGATCTGCTGGCCCGGGTGGTGGCGCGGGACAACGCGCACCTGGAGGACGTCGTCCAGAAGCTGATCAGCATGCCCGGCGTGGTGCGCACCCGGACCGAGGTCGCCCTGCGCGAACGCGTCTCCCACCGGATGCTGCCACTGGTGGAGTCGATCGGGCGGTCGGCCCGCGGATGATCTTTGAGAGCATGGCGGCATGAGCACGCTCCACGGAACCTCGGTCATCTTCGATCTCGACGGAACGCTCGTGGACAGCGAGCCGAACTACTACGAGGCAGGCCGTCAGACGCTCGCGGCCTACGGCGTGGCGGACTTCACCTGGGCGGACCACGAGCAGTACGTCGGCATCAGCACCCAGGAGACCGTCGCGGACTGGAAGGACCGCTACGGCCTGCCCGCCCCGGTGGACGAACTGCTCGCCGCCAAGAACCGCCGCTATCTGGAGTTGGCCCGCGGCGCCACGCGCGCCTATGCCGAGATGCGCACGTTCGTCGAACTGCTGGCGGCCGAGGGCGTCCCCATGGCCGTGGCCTCCGGCTCGTCCCCGGAGGCCATCGCGGCGGTGCTGGCCGGAACCGGACTGGACGCGCACCTGTCCACCGTCGTCTCCGCCGACGAGGTCGCGCACGGCAAGCCCGCTCCCGACGTCTTCCTGGAGGCGGCCCGCCGGCTCGGCGCGTCCCCGTCCGACTGCGTCGTGCTGGAGGACGCGGCGCCGGGCGCCGCCGCCGCGCACGCGGCGGGCATGCGGTGCATCGCGATCCCGTACGTCCCGGCGCAGGCGGACGCACCGGAGTTCGCCACCGCGGATCTGCTTCTGCGGGGCGGCCAGGGGGAGTTCACGGCGCGTGCCGCGTACGACTGGCTCGCGAACCGGGCGCATCCGTCCTGAAGTCACCTCTCCCGGCCCGTTGACGCTCCCTCGTCCCCTCCCCAGGGCTTGGTCGATTATCCGTACAGCATTCGAGATTTCGACAATGTGACCACTCCGAGCGTCGCGGCTCCGTGGAGGAGCACCCATGGCACGGCCCCTCTCCAGACGATCCCTTCTCCAGGCGGCAACAGCTTCCGCTTGTCGGCGAAGACGCCCTGCCCGAGGCTCACGTCCTCCAGTCCGAAGGGCCGTACGGTCAGGTGCGGGGCTCCTACCAGCACGTGGACCTGCCGGCCGCGGTGCTCGGCGGGGCCTCGGCGATCACGCTCTCCGTCCGGATCCGGCCCACGCACGACGCCGGGTGGGCCCGGATCTTCGACTTCGGCAACGACACCACGACACCAACCGCTATCTGTACCCGGCTGCCCGCAATCAGGCCGGGGTGCCGCGCTTCGCCATCACCACGTCGGGGGTGGGTGGCGAGCAGGGCCTGAACGGCACGGCCGCGCTGCCCCTGCACCAGTGGAACGGGTGTGCGATGTCCGGGAGTCCGAAGCCCGGCAGCCATGTCGACGTGTCCCGGGCCTGGCGGGCCGGTGACACCGTCCGTATCGCCATGCCGTTTTGGACGCGGGTGGAGAAGGCGCTGGACGACGCGTCCCTGCAGACCCTGTTCCACGGGCCGGTCGACCTCGTCGCCCGCGACGCGTCCACGGAGTACCTGAAGGTGGGGCTGTACCGCGACGTCGGTCTGTCCGGCGATCTGTCTCCGTCGGTCCACGGTGGCCGCGTGGGTGACGGCCGGTCTGCTGGGCAGGGCGGACGGGGGCAAGGTGGTGGGACGGCGGGGGCGGACGCCGCACACGACCGAAGTTTTTTGCGGCAGGGGTGATTGTTTCGCCGCCGGCATCCGTACCTCTTGTTGTTGGGCCGTTCATATCCCAGGAGGCACGATGCGCATCTCGCGCAGCACGGCAGGAACCGCGTTCGTGGGCGGTGCGTTGATCCTTACGCTCACCGCGCTCGCCTACCCGAGCATGCTGGGCGTGCAGAACGCGGCTTCCGGCCAGGACCGCATCATCGCCAACACCCAGTGGGGTCCGCTGACCGAGGCGGACCGCGACTTCGTGGTGCGCGTGCGCGCGGCCGGTCTGTGGGAGTACCCGCTGGGGCAACTGATCAAGCAGCGGAGCTCGTCGCCGGAGATGCAGGAAGTCGCCAAGCACCTGCTCGTGGGTCACGGCCGGCTCGACGCGGGCTGCCGCAAGGTCTCCACCGACCTGGGCATCACCCTGCCGAACGAGCCGTCGCCGCAGCAGCAGCAGTTCGTGGCGACGGCCGAAGGCAGCTCCGGCAAGGAGTTCGAGTCCACGGCCGTGACCATCATGCGCGTTGCGCACGGGGGCATCTTCCCGGCGATCGCCAAGATCCGGGCAACCACCCGGAACAGCCTCGTGCGGGAGCTCGCCGACACGACCAACGACACCGTTCTCGACCACATCACGGTCCTGGAGCAGACCGGCCTGATCAACCAGGAGCAGGTCAGCTTCCAGATCACCTCCCCGCCCAAGCTGCCCCAGGAGCAGACGACACCGCCGCCGCCGCAGCAGGGCGCGCCGGTCCGCGTGCTGCCGGTCCCCGACGACCTGAAGGACTTCCAGACGGTCGCCCCCAATCCGTCCTTTGGAGCGCCGGCGCCGTCCCCGTCGGCAGGCTGAGCGGATACGGGTACGGGTGCGGGGCCGCGGTCCGTCCGCCGGCCCCGCATCCGCGAACGACGACCGGCCCGGGCCCACGCACGACGACTGGCCCAGGGCCCCACGCATGACGGCCGTCGCGGGCACCACCAGCGACGGTCGGCCCCGGTCCTACGAACGACGGCGCGGCTTGCCGCGCCTGTTGCCCTTGGGCGCGCCGCTCCCGCTCTTCCCGGTGCGCTTGGCCCCCGCCGACTTGCCGGGCACCGGCTTGCGCCGGGCGCCGCCCCGGTCCGCACGGGTGGACTCACCCCGCGCCGACGGCTGCTGACGGCCCCGGGTGCTGTTGACCGTGCGGCCACGGACGATGCCGATGAAGTCCTCAACCTGGTCCGTCTTGGCGTCCTCGGGCCAGGCGAGGGCCACACTCGACTCGGGGGCGTCCCTCAGGGGCCGGTGGGTGAGGTCCTTGCGGTGGTGCAGGCGGGCGAGCGACAGCGGGACGACGAGGACGCCGATGCCCGCCGCGACCAGTTCGACCGCGTCGGCCGTGGTGGCGGGCCGCTCCAGGGCGGGCCGCCCGGGCAGGCTCTCCCAGTCGAGGACGTCGTCCAAGGGGTGCAGCACGACGTCGTCGGCCAGGTCGTCCGGCGCCACCTCGTCGACGGCCGTGACCAGGTGGTCCTTGGGCACCAGGACGACCGTCTGCTCGGTGTAGAGCGGGATCGCGCCGAAGGCCGTCCGGTCCACGGGTGTGCGGACGAGTCCCGCGTCGGCGTCCCCGTCCAGCAGCCGCTCGGCGGCCGCTCCGGCGGGCACCTGCGTGAGGATCAGCGGGACATCGGGCTGCCGCTCGTTCCAGATGCGCACCCATTTGTCGGGCATCACCCCGGGGACGTAGGCGAGCCGGAACGAGGGGGTTGCATCCGAGCCTGTCACCTCGCCAGGTTACCGGGCGTGGTCAGCCGTCGTGCACACGCTCGATACGCTGGACGGCATGACGTCGCACCAGAGCACCCAGACGATGAAGCCCGCGACCGCGGCGAAGAAGCTGGGTGTGTACCTCGAGGCCACACCCGCCGAATTCCGGGAGGGTGTCGTCTCGCGCGCCGAGCTGAACGAGCTCCAGGCGAATCCGCCGCAGTGGCTGCAGGACCTGCGGCTCAACGGCCCGCACCCCCGTCCGGTGGTGGCCGCCAAGCTCGGTGTCTCCATCGCGGGACTCGCCCGCGCGGGAGTCACCGAGCCCCTCACCACCGAGCAGATCGAGGCGCTGAAGCAGGAAGGCCCCGAGTGGCTGGAGCGGGAGCGCGCCACCCAGGCGGAGGTCCGCAAGGAAGCGGCCCGGATCAAGAAGAAGAACGCCGAGCGTCAGGCCTGACCTGATCACCCTCCTTTTCGAACCTCCCTTTTCGTACGGCCCTCACCGGATCATCCGGTGGGGGCCGTCGCTGTTTCCCCCGGTGCACCTGGGCGTCACGTAGTGTCCTGCGGCGCCGTGTGGCGTCGGTGAAGACTTCCAGCCATGTCTTGACATGACGAGTTAGCGATCCGCAGCTTGGCCGGTCATTTAGATTCGTGAAGTGGGTTCACAGGTATGAGCGGAGATCAATCATGCGGGACCGCTGACGCCGCACCGATGTGCGGCTCCACCGCGTGCGCCGCAGCTGCGCGACGGAGAGGTCAAGTGCCGACCGGGCCGGGGCTGGGCGTCGAGCTCGACCACGGCCGACTGGAGCGTCTGCACCGGCGGTACCTCGACTCCGGGCTGCGCAGCCGGGACGACACCGGCTACATGCGGCGGTTCCGGCCGGACTACGAGCTGAGGCTTCCCCGCTGGTGACATCCGTGCGCCCCTCCCGGCGGAAGGGCGCACGCCCTCGGGCGACCGAGCCCGTACCGCGGCTGGACCTGCGCGAAGTTGACCGCAGTCTTACGGCACGGCGCCTTCGGATGCCCTGATTCGACCGGGCCGGGTCCGGCCCAAACGCCAGACCACGCCACCCCTTCCGACGCGTAGAAATATCTACGACCATGACTACGGCCGGGCGGCACGCGGAACCCCGCGGGTCACCGGCTCGTGTCCCGCGCGCGCCGGACCGCGGCGCCGCCGACTGTGCCTGGGGTGGCCATGCAGAGCGTCATGTGGAAGCAAGCCGTCGAGTGGCTCGCCGCGGCCGCCACGGACCCCCAGGAGTGCAAGCGGGAGTGGGACTACGGCGCGGGGACGGTGCTCGTGGAGGCCGGGCGGTACTGGGACGTGCTCAGCGTTCCCGACCGGCTCGGCCTCCTCGCACTGGACATCCTGTGGCGCGACCCGCTCGAGGTGCCAGGGCCCACCCTGGTGGACTGCGCCGCGCGAAGAGTGGGGTTCTTCCTGCCGCCGGATCCCGTCAGCGAGTGGATCGGCTTCGGGGTACGGCACGTCGGGCGGGGTTCCTGGGTCGCGGTGCCGCCGCCGTACCGGCCCGCCGGGCGTCTGGAGTGGCTCGTCCCGCCGGACGGAACCGGCGCCCTGCACACGCCCGGCACGCTCGAAGCGGCCCTGCGGGAGGCCAGCGGCACCCTCGCGGTACTGGCGCCCGTCAGCGCGGAGCCGGTGGTGAGGGACGGCTGGTGAGGCGGGCACCGGACGAGGGGGCCGCCGCCCCCGAGTGGCGGCCGGGGGCAGGGCGGATGCCGGCGGGGGCGGCCGCGCCCGGGTGCCGGCCGGCGGCCGGCTGAGGAGCGGCGGCCGGGCGCGGGGCGGCGGGGACGACAGGACCCATGTGCCGGCCGGCGGTCCACGAGGTGACGGCGGTCCAGGTCTCGCTCTCGGCCGGCGCCGCGAAGGAGACCCACTGGCCGTCGCGGTGCTCCGGGACGGTGTGCCCCCGGGCCTCCCACTCGGCGAGCAGGGCCGCGTAGATCGGCGGATGTCCTACGTATCCGCTGGTGAGTTCGGCGTACGAGCGGGGCGCGGCGTCGTTCCCGGGAAGGCGCCGCACCGTCTCCGTGCTGTCCATGCCAGGCAAACGCGGCGTCGCACACCGGTGGTACGCGGGCCGGGCCGCGTCCGTCGGGTCGAGTGAACCCGTCACCCGTACGGCGGCACGCGGATACCGGACAAACATCCAGTCAGGCGGTCGCCCGTTCAGAGCGGGGGACGATTCCAGGCCGACCGGTCCCGTCCAGGCCATCCGCCGCTCTCGGCCCGGCCCGGCGGAACGTCGCTCCCGGGCCGGACGGAATCCTCGACCGGGGCGGGCGCATCCGGTAACACTGACCTGACGCCGAGAAACCGGTACGACGGCAGGGAGAGGCCATGTCGCAGCGCCCCGACCTCCGGCAGCGCAGGGCCGTGCTGGAGCACGAGTGGTCACGCTGGGTGCCGCAGCTGACCGTGCCGGGCGCGCGGCCGGGCGGCACAGCGGCGCTGCGCCACGAGGTGACCGAGTCCTGGGCCCGTTCGCTGGGCAGTGTGGACCCGGGGCGGGACAGCGCTCCGGTCACCGACGGCGGCCGGGTGCACCAGCGCTGGACGGCCTCCCCGTTGTACGGGCCGGTGTCCGCACTCGCCGGGGAACTGCACAGCATCGGCGAGGATGCCGGGTTCGTCACCGCGGTCACCGACGAGTCCGGCACCATCCTGTGGACCTGCGGCGGTCCGACCATGCGCCGCCTGGCCGAGCGGGTCAACTTCGCGCCGGGCGGCCGCTGGGACGAGCAGGCCATGGGGACGAACGCGCTGTCCCTCGCCCTGCGCACGGGCCGCCCGAGTTCCGTCTTCTCCGCGGAGCACCTGGTGTCGGCCCTGCACGGCTGGGTCTGTTACTGCGCTCCGGTGCACGGCCGGGACGGTCGTGTCCTCGGCGTTCTGGACCTGTCCACGACCTGGGACCGCTCGCACCCCCTGGCCATGTCCACCGTCCGCACGCTGGTGTCGACGATCGAGGCCCGCCTGACGACGGAGGCGTCCCGCCCGGGCCTGCTCCGGCTCACGTGCCTGGGCTCCGAACAGGCCGTGCACGAGGGACGTCCCCTCCCCCTGCGCCCCCGCCAACTGGAGATCCTCACCCTCCTCGCACTCGAACCCGCGGGCTTCACCCCGGAGCGGCTGCGTGCCGCCCTGTACGGCGACCGGCCGGTCACCTCGTCCACCTTCAAGGCGGAGATCTCCCACCTGCGCCGGGCGCTGGGCGGCGCCATCTCCCCCCGCCACTACGCCCTCACCACCCCCGTGTCCTGCGACGCCGCCGACGTCCTGCGCGCGCTGGAGCAAGGCGACACGGACACCGCCCTGCGCCGCTACGGCGGCCCGCTCCTGCCCCGCTCCGAGGCGCCCGGCATCGAGGAGTGGCGCACCCGCCTCGACGTGGCGGTACGGGAGGCCGTGCTGGCGAGCACCCAGCCCGAGCACGCCCTGCGGTACGGCGAACGGGCCCCCTACGACACGGAGATCCACGAGCACGCGCTGCGTCTGCTCGGCCCGGACGACACGCGCCGCGCGATCGTGGCGGGCCGGCTGACGACGGCCCTGCGGGACTGGGACTGACGAGCCCTCCTCGCGCGCCAACCTCGCGCCAACCTCCCGGGAGCACAGTGGGGCCGACGCGACGGCACGGTCCGTCGCCCGCCCCGCACGCCCTTCACCGAGGAGAGCCGCCATGGTGTACGCGCAGCCCGGAAACGACGGCAGCATCGTCACCTTCGCCCGCCGCTACGACAATTTCATCGACGGCGACTGGACAGCGCCCGTCGAGGGCCGCTACTTCGAGAACCCGACCCCCGTCACCGGCAAGGTCTTCTGCGAGGTGGCCCGCTCCACCGCGGCCGACGTCGACCTCGCCCTGGACGCCGCGCACCGGGCTGCCGACCAGTGGGGCCGCACCTCCACGACGGAACGCGCGAACATCCTCAACAGGATCGCGGACCGCATCGAGCAGAACCTGGAGAAGATCGCCGTCGCCGAGACGTGGGAGAACGGCAAGCCGGTCCGCGAGACCCTGGCCGCCGACATCCCGCTGGCCGTGGACCACTTCCGGTACTTCGCCGGAGTCGTCCGCGCGCAGGAGGGCAGCATCGCGGAGATCGACGCCGACACGGTCGCGTACCACTTCCACGAGCCGCTGGGCGTGGTCGGCCAGATCATCCCGTGGAACTTCCCCATCCTCATGGCCACGTGGAAGCTCGCCCCCGCGCTGGCCGCGGGCAACTGCGTCGTCATCAAACCGGCCGAGCAGACCCCGGTCAGCCTGCTCTACGTCATGGAGCTGATCGCCGACCTGCTCCCGCCGGGCGTGGTCAACGTCGTCAACGGCTTCGGCGTGGAGGCGGGCAAGCCACTGGCGTCCAGCCCGCGGGTGGCGAAGGTGGCGTTCACCGGCGAGACGACCACCGGCCGCCTGATCATGCAGTACGCGAGCGAGAACATCATCCCCGTCACCCTGGAACTGGGCGGCAAGAGCCCCAACATCTTCCTGCCCGACGTCATGGCCGCCGACGACGACTTCCTGGACAAGGCCGTCGAGGGCTTCGTGATGTTCGCCCTCAACCAGGGCGAGGTCTGCACCTGCCCGTCCCGCGCGCTGATCCCCTCGTCGATCTACGACGACTTCATGGCCCGCTGCGTCGAACGCACCCGGGCCATCGTCGGGGGCGACCCGCTGGACCCGGCCACCATGATCGGAGCACAGGCGAGCAACGACCAGTACGAGAAGATCCTCTCCTACCTCGACATCGGCAGGAAGGAGGGCGCCGAGGTCGTCACGGGCGGCAACCCCCGTGCGGTGCCCGGCCTGGAGGGCGGGTACTACATCGAGCCGACCATCTTCCGCGGCAGCAACGACATGCGGATCTTCCAGGAGGAGATCTTCGGCCCGGTCGTCTCGGTCACGACGTACGACTCGGTCGACGAGGCCCTGAAGATCGCCAACGACACCCTGTACGGCCTCGGCGCGGGCGTCTGGACCCGCGACGGGAACACGGCCTACCGCCTCGGCCGCGCGATCAAGGCGGGCCGGGTCTGGACGAACTGCTACCACGCCTACCCGGCCCACGCGGCGTTCGGCGGCTACAAGAAGTCCGGGATAGGCCGCGAGAACCACAAGATGATGCTCGACCACTACCAGCAGACGAAGAACATCCTCTGTTCCTACAGCCCTCAGAAGCTCGGGTTCTTCTAGTTCACCGGCCGTGACCCGTCCGAAGGCGCGGGAGCTCTCCTGAGAAAGGCCTCTGCGGTCTTCCATCCGACAGAGACGTCGGCGGAGTGGAGCCAGGATCGTCCTGGCTCCACTCCGTGGTGCGGGCGTGTCACTGGAACTGTGCGAAGAACCTCCAGATCTCTGCCTTGGTCCAGGTGGTGACGCCGCTTTCGCCGGAGGAGCCGTCGACCGGACCGGGTATGTGGCCTCCGTCGAACGCGGCCCACTGGACCGGGTATCCGGCACGGCAGCCCGAGTAGGTGGTGGTGATGTGCGTTCGGCTGCCCGGCGCGGGCTCACGCGGGCTCTGGGGGGTGCAGCCGTTGTTGCTGACGAATTTGTCGCGCAGGGACCGTCCTTGCGCGATGTTGAGCACGGAGTCGCTGACGCCGTGGATCCCGAAGTAGGCGATCGGCTGGTTGCCGCCGCTGCACCCGCTGATCTGAGCGCCGGAGATGACGGCGACGGCCCTGAAGACGTTCGCCCGGCTGCATGCGAGTGCGTAGCTCATGCCGCCGCCCCAGCTGAATCCCGTGGCGAAGCGCTGTGCCGGGTTGACACAGAGGCCGCCCTCGATGCGCCGGATCATGTCGTCGACGAAGGTGACGTCCTCACCGCCCGAATTGGCCCAGCCGTTGCCGAGGCCCTGGGGGGCGACGAGGATCGCGCCGTTGTTCGACTGTTCCTGTTGGCCGTAGTAGGACCAGGCGTTCCCGCTCGTGCCGCCCGAGGCGACGTCGCCGGCGGTTCCGCCCCGCCAGTGGAACGCGAAGATCAGCCGGTAGGGGCGGCTGTTGTCGTAGTTGGCGGGAACCCTGAGGATGAAGCTGCGGCTCTTGCCGCCGCTCTGGATCGTGTGCGTACCGCTCGTCAGAGTCGGGGCGCTGCCGCATCCGCCGCCGCCACCACCGGACGACAGCTTGATCATCTGCCATTGCTGGTTGGCGCCGCCCCAGTCGGAGTACTGGACGACGTTGCCGCCGTCGGCGGTGGAGGCGCCCTGCACCTCCACCGCCTTGCCGCTGGTGCGGTTGATCAGCCGGACGTGGCCCGCCTCGGAGTCGGCCAGGCGGAACTGCTGGTTGGCCCCGTTGTGGTCGGCCCACTGCTGGATCGCGGCACCGTCTGCGGTCGAGGAGCCGGCCACGTCGAGGACCTTGCCCGAATGCCGGGCCTTGAGGCGGTAGAAGCCGTCGCCGGAGGCCACGAACTGCCACTGCTGGTGGGCTCCGTCGTTGCGCGTCCACTGGCCGAGCCGTGCGCCGTCGGCGGTGGACGCGCCGGAGACGTCCAGGGCCTTGCCGCTGTTGCGATTGACCAGGACATACCAGGCATTGGTGTCCACCGTCGCCGCCTCGGCGGGCGCCGGTTTCACCGCGGTGAGCATGCCGATCGCGAGCGTGGCCGCCACCACGGCGGCGACCCGGGACCACCAGCGATGTCGTCGCGCAGGAGCGGGGGAAGCCGCACCGTAGGTCTTCATCGATTCGCCCTTTCGTCTGCGGCGGGTCCCATCAGGTGCGGGTCCAGCGTTGGTTGCTGCCGTTCGAGCAGGAGTAGAGCTGGATCAGGGTGCCGTTGGCGGTTCCGCCCGCGACGGCGTCGAGGCAGAGGCCGGACTGGACGCCGACGATGGATCCGTCGGAGTTGAGGCGCCATTTCTGGTTGTCGCCGCCCCAGCAGCTGTAGATCTGCACTTTGGTGCCGTTGCCGGTGCCGCCGGCGTCCAGGCACTTGTTGCCGTAGACCCTGAGCTCACCGGCGGCGGTGTACGTCCACTGCTGGTTGGTGCCGTTGTTGCAGTCCCACAGCTGGAGCTGGGTACCGTCGGTGGTGCTGCTGCTGGGCACGTCCAGGCAGCGGCCCGACCCGACGCCCTTGATCGTTCCGGAACCCGAAGGGGGCGTGGAGGTGCCGCCGTTGAGTGCGTTGAGGACGGCGGTGTAAGCGGGCTTCTTGCTGCCGTCGCCGTTGAACAGCAGCGGCGTGTCCTGCGATCGCCAGGAGTCGGTGTCGCGCACACCCCA
Organism: Streptomyces sp. NPDC012466; assembly: GCF_042955215.1. Lineage (NCBI taxonomy): Bacteria > Bacillati > Actinomycetota > Actinomycetes > Kitasatosporales > Streptomycetaceae > Streptomyces > Streptomyces sp. NPDC012466. The sequence goes on from NZ_JBIBEQ010000005.1 coordinate 381,580, forward strand.
GACGGTGATGCCGAGGCAGCGCGGGACGGCCAGGCAGTCGTTGGTCACGTTGGCGTAGGTCGTGGCCGAGGCGCCCTGGATGTCGAGTTCGGTGATGGCCACGTCGACGCCGAGAGCGGCGAAGTTCTGCAGGGTGGTGCGGAAGTTGCTGTTGTAGGGGCTGCCGCTGTTGAAGTGCGACTGGAAGCCGACGCAGTCGATCGGCACGCCGCGCTGCTTGAAGTCCCGGACCATGGCGTACATGGCCTGGGTCTTGGCCCAGGTCCAGTTTTCGACGTTGTAGTCGTTGTAGCAGAGCTTGGCGGCCGGGTCGGCGGCACGCGCGGTGCGGAAGGCGACCTCGATCCAGTCGTTGCCGGTGCGTTGCAGGTTGGAGTCGCGCCGGGCTCCCGAACTGCCGTCGGCGAAGGCCTCGTTCACGACGTCCCACTGGGCGATCTTGCCCTTGTAGTGGGCCATCACGCCGTTGATGTGGCCGATCATCGCCTGACGCAGCGTGCTGCCGCTGAGGCTCTGCATCCAGCCGGGCTGCTGGGAGTGCCAGGCCAGGGTGTGGCCGCGCACCTGCTTGCCGTTCTGCACCGCCCAGTTGTAGACGCGGTCACCCGCGGTGAAGTTGAACTGGCCCCGCTGCGGTTCGGTGGCGTCGATCTTCATCTCGTTCTCGGCCGTCACCGAGTTGAACTCGCGGCCCGCGATCGTCGTGTACGCCGCATCGCCCAGCCTGCCCGAGGCGATGGCGGTGCCGAAGTAGCGGCCGCTCTGCGCCGCCGCGGCGCCGAGCGTGTTCTCGGCGGCGTGTGCGGGCGGCGGCGCCACCAGTGCGGCGACCGTGGCGAGGACGCCGGCGATCAGCGCCAACAGCAGACCGCGGATCTTCCGGCGGACAACGGGTCTGGGAAGGGCGTACGAGCCCATGGCTGTGCCTCCAACGTAGGTGTCAGGGAAGGACTGAAGCGCGGGGGAATGTGTCGTCCGCCCCCACTCGGCAGACGGACGGGGCGGGCCGGAGCCCGGGCGGCACGCGGCCGGCGGGGGGCCTTTCGACACAGGCATGGGGGTGCTCCATCGCGGCTCAGCCGGGGGATCGCCGCGCGGCGTCGCGTACCTCTCCAACGGCGCGAAGAGCCAGGATGCGCTGGTGCGAACCTCACCGGAGCGAACGGGGTGCGGGTGCTGTGGTGCGCGGATCCGTCATGCGGCTGTGCGTGGATCTGCCGTGCGGCACAGATTTGCCCAGAGCCCATGCAGTTCGACATCTCGAACTGAGGCCGGTTTCTCAGACAGGGATGATTGAGGCGTTGACGATGGATCGTCAATACTCCGCGCAGAAGAAGTTTCGGATTCCCGCCCGAAACTTTCTGGTCTCCCGGCGAGTGGGAGGCGAGCCCCCGGCACCACCGTCGTCCGATGCCGTGCGCCCGGGCCGGATTGCGCGAACCCTGGAGGGGGTTCAGGTCGGCGCGACAGCATGTCAGGCCCAGAGGGGAGGCGCTGTTTGTGGACAGATCGGCGACAGGCCTTGACCGGAGGGCGCCACATTCCTAGCTTGTGGCGTCACGGCATTCGGGAAATCCTCGAAAGTTTCGAGATTTCCCCGCTCCGCGGCAGGTCCGCTCCGCGGTTCATCGGGTCCCCTCACCCCCGCCCCCCAAAGGAGGCCCTCCGATGTGGTTTCGCCACCCGTCCCCGGTCCGTCTGAGACGCTTACTCGCCATCCTTTCGCCCTTGCTGCTCGTGGCCACGTTCCTCGGCGCCCAGCCCGCCGCCGCGGCGACCGTGGATCCCAACGCTTCCTACGTGCTGGTCAACCGCAACAGCGGCAAAGCCCTGGACGTCTACAACCTGGCGACCGGCGACGGCGCCCGCATCACCCAGTGGACCAGGAACGATCAGAGCCAGCAGCAGTGGCAGTTCGTCGACTCAGGCGGTGGCTACTACCGCATCAAGTCCCGCCACTCGGGCAAGGTGCTGGACGTCCACAACTGGTCCACCGCGAACGGCGGATCGATCGTCCAGTGGACCGACTTGAACGCCACCAACCAGCAGTGGCGCCTCGCCGACAGCTCGGACGGCTACGTGAGGCTCGTCTCGCGCCACAGCAACAAGGCCCTCGAAGTGCAGGGCGCGTCCACCGCCGACAACGCGAACATCGTCCAGTACGACGACTGGGGCGGCACCAACCAGCAGTGGCAGCTGGTCAAGGTCGGCGCCGACACCCCCGGCCCGTGCGCTCTTCCGTCGACGTACCGCTGGACATCGACGGGCGCGCTGGCGCAGCCCAAGGCCGGGTGGGCCTCGCTCAAGGACTTCACCGTCGCCCCCTACAACGGCAAGCATCTCGTCTATGCGACGACGCACGGCGCCGCGGGCACGGGAGCGGGCTGGGGTTCGATGAACTTCGGCCTGTTCACCAACTGGCCGGAGATGGCCTCGGCCGGCCAGAACACGATGTCGGCTTCCACCGTCGCACCGACACTCTTCTACTTCGCGCCGAAGAACATCTGGGTGCTCGCCTACCAGTGGGGCGGTGGGAGCGCTTTCTCCTACCGGACGTCGAGCGACCCCACCAACCCCAACGGCTGGTCGGCACAGAAGGTGCTCTTCTCCGGAAGCATCACCGGCTCCGGCACCGGCCCCATCGACCAGACGCTCATCGCTGACGACCAGAACATGTACCTGTTCTTCGCCGGTGACAACGGCAAGATCTACCGGGCCAGCATGCCGATCGGGAACTTCCCGAGCAGTTTCGGCTCGACCTACACAACGATCATGAGCGATACGGCGGACAACCTGTTCGAAGCCCCGCAGGTCTACAAGCTCCAGGGCCAGAACCGCTACCTCATGATCGTCGAGGCGAGGGGCGCGCAGGGCCGCTACTTCCGCTCGTTCACGGCCACAAGCCTGAACGGCTCATGGACACCCCAGGCCGCGACCGAGAGCAACCCCTTCGCCGGCAAGGCCAACAGCGGCGCCACCTGGACCAACGACATCAGCCACGGCGAACTGATCCGCACCAGCGCCGATCAGACCTTCACCGTCGATCCCTGCAACCTGCAGTTCCTCTACCAGGGACGCAACCCCAACTCCGGCGGCGACTACGGCCAATGGCCCTACCGTCCGGGTCTGCTGACACTGCGGCGCTGACAGCGTGACACGAGTCCGGCTCCGGTGGGCAGCCGGCGCGGCGGGCTCGGCGGAAGGCCGAGCCCGCCCGGGTCACGCGCCGACGTCGACGCCCATACGGCGACGGAGCGAGCCGGGGCTCAGCCGCCGCGCCGCACGCGGGCCGCCTTGCGGGCCTCCGCCAGCTTGCGGGCCTCGCTGCTCTTGCGGGACGGCCTGCCGCCGGAGCCGCTCTTCGTGTCCTTGGCGCTGCCCAGGCCGCGGAACGGGGCGTTGTGGTTCTTGGGGCGGGAGACGGCCGGCCCGCCGTCGAGAGGCTCTCCGGAGGGGGCCCTGGCGCCGGTGATCCGGCTCAGCTCCGCCTCGCCGGACCGCACTTTGGTGACCTTGGGAGCGACGTCGGCGTCCGCCATGACCTGGCTCGTCTCGCGGCGCTGTCCCGACAGGACGAGGGTCACGACGGTGCCGGAGCGGCCGGCCCGAGCCGTGCGGCCCGCGCGGTGCAGGTAGTCCTTCGGGTCGGTGGCCGGGTCGACGTTGACCACCAGGTCGAGGTCGTCGACGTGCAGGCCGCGTGCGGCGACGTTCGTCGCCACCAGTGACGTGATCTGCCCGTTCCTGAACTGGGCGAGGGTCCGGGTGCGCTGCGGCTGGGACTTGCCGCTGTGCAGGGCGGCGGCGGCCACGCCGCTGGCCCGCAGATGCCGTGTGAGCTGGTCGACGCCGTGTTTGGAGTCCAGGAACAGCAGGACGCGGCCGTCCCGGGCGGCGATCTCCGTGGTCACCGCGTACCGGTCCGGGCCGTGCACGACGAAGACGTGGTGCTCGATCGCGGACCCGGCGCTCGACGAGGGGTCGACGGAGTGGACGGCCGGCTCGCGCAGGTAGCGCTGCACCAGCTCGTCGACGTCGCGGTCGAGGGTGGCGGAGAACAGCATCCGCTGCCCGTCCGAACGCACCTGGTCCAGAAGCTCGGTGACCTGCGGCAGGAACCCCAGGTCACACATCTGGTCGGCCTCGTCCAGGACCGTGATGCGCACCCGTCCCAGTCGGCAGTCCTTGCGCTCGATGAGGTCGTGCAGCCGGCCGGGCGTGGCGATGACGATCTCGGCTCCGTCCCGCAGCGCGGCGGCCTGCCGCCCGATGGACACGCCGCCCACCACGGTCGCGAGCCGCAGCCGCAGCGCTTCGGCGTACGGGGTGAGCGCCTCTCCGACCTGCTGCGCCAGCTCCCGGGTGGGCACCAGCACGAGCGCCAGCGGCTCTTTGGGCTGCGCGCGCCGCCCTGCCGTCCGCACGAGCATCCCGAGGCCGAAGGCGAGCGTCTTGCCGGACCCGGTGCGGCCCCGGCCCAGGACGTCCCGTCCCGCGAGCGCGTTCGGCAGCGCCGCCGCCTGGATGGGGAAGGGCACCGTCACACCGTGCTCGTCGAGCGCCCGCAGAACCGCGGCCGGCAGCCCCAGCTGCGCGAAGGACGTCACCGTGGGCAGCTCCGAAGCGGCGCCTGCCGCCTCGGACGCATCGTCCTGCCGCCGGGCATCGGCACGTGCTGATTCACTGCTCACAAAAAGCCTTTTCCGAAGAGACCGTACCGAGGAGGGCGCGGCCGGGACGCGGTCACCGGCCAGGGGCACCGAACGGTGCACCCGACGATGCAAATAGCCGAGGCTAGCACGGGGCTCACCGCCCCGGCCCGGCGTGGTCGCGCCGCTCGGCCGGGGAACGGCCGGCCCGCGTTCCCCGGCCTTCCTGAGCGCCGGGCCCTCCTTCCCCGCCGACGCCCCGGTCGTCACGGCCGCGCCGCACGCCTCGCCCGCACGCGCCCCGGGTGCAGCACCCGGCCTCGGCTTCGCGCCATCGGCGCCGTACCTCCGCAACCGTGTGGGGTTTGTGACGAAGCGGTCGCGGCACTCGGTGTCAGCCCCAGGGCGGGCGCCTCGCCGAGGCGATCCGCACCGCGATGGGCGTCGGAGGATCGCGAGCCGGTGCGCGGCCGCGAGGAAGCAGAGGGCGGTCGATGACGACGGTCGGCGTGGAAGAGGAGTACCTGCTGGTCGACCCCATAGCGGGGTTCCCGGCGCCACAGGCGGAGAAGATCTGCATGGCGGCCGGTCTGGCCCCGTGCGTGGGCGAGCAGGAGGTGCAGTCCGAACTGCTCCAGGCGCAGGTCGAGGTGGCGACGCCGGTGTGCGACACGCTCGACGAGGTCGGTGGGCACCTGCTGCGTCTTCGGCACGCCGTCGGGGCGGCGGCCGAGGAGCACGGGTGCCGGATGTCGGCCTGTGCGACGCCGCCGCTGCGCGACGGGCACCCCGTGGCGGTCACCGACCGCGCCCGCTACCGGGCCATGGTCGCGCAGGCACCGCAGCTCGTGGCGGAACAGCTGGTCAACGGCATGCACGTGCACGTCGGTGTGCCCAGCCGGGAGGCGGGTGTCGAGGTTCTGAACCGTATCCGGCTGTGGCTTCCGGTCCTGACGGCGATGTCGGCGAACTCTCCGCTGTGGGACGGTCACGACACCGGGTTCGCGAGCTGGCGCACGCTGATCTTCAACCGGTGGCCGGTGGGCGGTGTGCCTCCGGCCTTCCGTGACGCCGCGGACTACGAGCGGCGGATCCAGCACCTGGTGGAGAGCGGACTGATCTCGGACACCGGCCAGGTGTACTGGCAGGCGCGCCTTTCCGAGCGGTACCCCACGGTCGAGGTGCGCTGCATGGACGTCCAGCTGCGCGCGGACGAGGCGGTCATGTGCGCCGGCATCGTCCGTGCCCTGGTGGCGACCGCCCTCGCGGAAGCGACCGCCGACCGGGCGCCCGCCGTGGACTGCGCGCCCGAACTGCTGCACGCCAGCATGTGGCACGCGGCCCGGCACGGCCTCGGCGACACCTTGATCGACCCGAGCGACGGCGAACGACGCCGTGCCGGGGACGTGCTGTGCCGGCTCCTGCGGCATGTGGCTCCCGCGCTCGACGCGGCCGGTGACACCCGGCAGGTGACGGCCCTGGTCCACCGGCTGCTGCGCCAGGGCACCGGCGCCGACCGGCAGCGTGCCGCACTGTCGGAAGGCGGTCTCCCCGCGGTCATGGACCTGATCGTCGACGAGAGCACCACCCCCTGACCGCACGGCACGGTGCCCGGACGGTGCCCTGACCGTGCCGGGCCTCACCGACGTGTGTGCGCACTCCTGAGGCCAGTGTGCAGTCCATGAGCATTCGGCTTATCCGCTCATGGTCTGGGAACCCAGAAGACGGCACAGAGCACCGCAACCGCCCGGTGCCGGGGCGGGTCCCCCCGGGGCAGCCGCCCGGCGTCTAGGAGTGACCGTGAGCATGGGCATCCACGTGGGAGAGAGGTTCGCGGTGCGTGCTCCCGACCGGTACGGGGATGTCCGGCGGCATCGACCACCGACGTGCCGGCGCACATCCCCCGGGGTCCGCCGCAGCGCACCGCGGGTGCGCCCGGCTGGGGTCGCCGCCTTCGCGCACCCCTCAGCCGTACGACGCGGTTCCCGTCCCTGAACAGAAAGGGTTTCGTCATGTCTCGCAGAACCGTCCGGGTCCTCGCCGGAGGGGGCGCGTCGGCGTACCGGCCGCGCGTGACCGCCGGTACGCGGAAGGGAGGCGGGATGTCATGTGCGGGCTGAGCGGGGAGATCCGCTTCGACGGCAGCCCGGCCGACCTGGCGGCCGTCGAGCGCATGAGCGGCCGGCTCGCCGCCCGTGGACCCGACGGGGAGGGGACCTGGACGCGGGGCGCCGTCGCCCTGGGGCACCGGCGGCTGAAGATCATCGACCTGTCGGACCAGGGGGCCCAGCCGATGACCGACGCCCGCGGGCAGGTCACCGGCGTCTTCAACGGCTGCGTGTACAACTATCCGGAACTGCGCGAGGAACTGCGCGGCCTCGGATACCGCTTCTCGTCCACCTCGGACACGGAGGTGGTGCTCAACGCCTACCTGGAGTGGGGAACCTCCTGCGTCGAGCACTTCCACGGCATGTTCGCGTTCGCCGTCGTCGAGCACCGGACCGGCCGTGTCGTCCTTGCTCGCGACCGGCTCGGGATCAAGCCCCTGTACCTGGCGCGGACGCCGGGCCGGCTGCGGTTCGCGTCGACACTGCCCGCCCTCCTCGCCGCCGGGGACGTGGACACCTCACTCGACCCGGTGGCCCTGCACCACTACCTGAGCTGGCACGCGACGGTCCCGGCGCCGCACACGATCCTCAACGGCGTGCGCAAGCTCCCCCCGGCCACCGTGCGGGTCGTCGAGCCGGACGGCACCCACCGGGACCACCGCTACTGGCAGCCCTCCTACACGCGCCGGCGCGAGCACGCCGGCATGGGCCCGGACGAATGGCGTGACGCCGTGCTCGAAGCGCTGCGCACGGCCGTGCGCCGCCGGATGGTGTCCGACGTACCGGTGGGTGTCCTGCTCTCCGGCGGCCTGGACTCCAGCCTCATCGTCGGGCTGCTCGCCGACGAGGGCCAGCGCGACCTGAGGACGTTCAGCGTCGGGTTCGAGTCGGAGGGCGGGGAGCAGGGCGACGAGTTCCGCTACTCGGACCTGGTGGCACGGGAGTTCGGCACCGACCACCGTCGGCTGATGGTCCCCTCCGACCGGGTGTCCACGGCGCTGGACGGTGCGATCGCGGCCATGAGCGAGCCGATGATCAGCCACGACGTGGTTGCCTTCCATCTGCTGTCCGAGCAGGTGTCCAAAGAGGTCAAGGTCGTCCAGAGCGGGCAGGGCGCCGACGAAGTCTTCGCCGGCTACCACTGGTATCCGGAACTGGCCGGGGTACCGCGCGAGGGCGAACCCGAGCAGTACGCGGCGACCTACTTCGACCGGCCCCACGCCGACCTCGCCGGCATGCTCCGTCCGGACCTGCTGACCCGGGACGACGTCTCCGGCCGCTTCGTCCGCGAGCACATGGCGGTCCCCGGGGCCGAGACCGCGCTGGACGCGGCCCTGCGGCTGGACACGCACGTGATGCTGGTCGACGACCCCGTCAAGCGGGTCGACAACATGACCATGGCCTGGGGCCTGGAGGCCCGGGTGCCGTTCCTCGACCACGAACTGGTGGAACTGGCGGCGGCCTGCCCGCCGGAGCTCAAACTGGCCGACGGCGGCAAGGGCGTGCTGAAGGAGGCGGGCCGCAAGCTCCTCCCCCTGGAGGTCGTCGACCGTCCCAAGGGCTACTTCCCGGTTCCGGCCATCATGCATATGGCGGGCCCGGTGCTGGAACGAGTACAGGAGGCCCTCGAGGCACCCGAGGCGAAGCGGCGCGGCCTGTTCCAGGAGTCGTACGTGGCCCGGCTGCTCGCGGCGCCCGACGAGCACCGGACCAAGCGGGGTGCGAACGCCCTGTGGCAGATCGCTTTGCTGGAGATATGGCTGCAGACCCACGGGATCACATGACCGACGGCGAGGGCGTGCGGACGGAGTACGATCCGGCGTCCCCGCTCGCGCGCTCCGGGACGCTCGGTCCCCCGCCCGTGCCGCCCTCGGACGCCCGGGCGGGAGACCTGTCCGGCGCCGTCCGGGAGGCCGCCCCCGCTCCGGTGCTCCTGCCCGGTGCGGGAGGCCCGCAGGAGGCGGTCACCCGGCTGCGCGCGCACGGCTGCTGGTACCCCTCCGCCGACGCCGACGGCACCGAGACGGCCTTCATCTGCGACCGGGGCGGCGTCCCCCAGCTGTGGGCCGGCCCCGTCGGCAGCGAGGAGGTGCGCCTGCTCGACTCCTCACCCGACCCCGTCAAAGAGGTCTCCTGGTCACCGGACGGGCGCTGGATCGCGTACACGACCGCGCCGGGCGGCGGCGAGCACTCACGGGTGCTGTGCGTACGGCCCGACGGCACCGGCCGCCGCATCCTGGCGGGGGCCGATCCGGCCAGTTCCGCTCATCTGGGGTGCTGGGCGCACGACGGCTCGGCCGTCGCCGTCACCGTCGCGGCTCCGTCGGCCACCGCGTCCCCGGGGTTCGCGGGGCGGGCCCGGTCCGGCCACGGTCCGGCGGACGGCCTGCTCGCCGGGGCCCGTGCAGCGGCCGGCCGGCCGGACCGGGACGGACGGGCGCGGCTCCTGGGCGCGGCCGGGTACGACGGGGCACCGGGGGCCGACGCCGCATCGTCGGCGTACGAAAAACCCCCGGACGCGGCGCCGGAAGGGTCACCGGCGGGCGTCTCGGCGGGGGCCCCGGCGGCCCGGCCCGGCGGGGGCCTGTCGGTCTACCTGATCGACCCCGACGGCCTGGCATCCCCCGTGCTGCTGACCACGGAGACGCACGCCGCCTCCTTGCGCGCGTGCGACCTCAGCCACGACGGCGGACTCGTGCTGCTGCGCCGGGGACCGCGCGGACGGCGGGAGGCGGTCGTGCGGCGCACCGCCGACTCGGCGGTCACCTTCGCGATGCCGGTGGCCGACGGCGACCCGTGGATCGGCCGGTTCTCGCCCGAGGGCCGGACGCTGTGGCTGCGCAGCAACGCCGAACGCGAGTACGCGGCGCTCCTCGAAGTCGCTCTGGACGCCGACGGAGGACCGCGCGGTGTGGCCGTCGTGGCGGAACGCGAGGGAAGCGATCTCGAACTCCTGGCCCTGGCCCACGACGGCCGCACGGCCGCACTGGCGTGGAACGCGCAGGGCGCGAGCGAGCTGGAACTCGTCGAGACCTTCCCCACCGGGCGGACGGCGGACAGCACGGGTCCGGCCAGGCCCCTCGCCCTGCCCCACGAGGTCGTCACGCGCGTGACCGCCGCCGGCGCCGGGCGGCTGCTGCTCGCGCTGTCGGGGTCACAGCGCCGGCCGGGCGTCTGGTGGGCCCACGAAGGCGTGTCCCTGCTCCGCACCCCCTGGTCGGCCCGGGACGCGGACGCCGTCCCGCCGGGCCGCCCGCCGGTACGCCCCGTCCCCCTGCGGCTGACGGCGCGGGACGGGCTGCCCCTGAGCGGCTGGTACTACAGGGCGCCGGGACGTTCCCCCGGCGAACCGGCACCCTGCGTGATCCACCTGCACGGTGGGCCGGAGGAACAGGAACGTCCGGTGTTCAACCCGCTCTATCACGAGCTGGCCGGAAGGGGCCTGGACGTCTTCGCCCCCGACGTGCGCGGTTCGTCGGGGCACGGCCGGTCGTTCGTCGACGCGGACCTCGGCGCGGGCCGCTTCGCCGCGCTGGACGACGTGGCGGACTGCGCGGCCCACGCGGTCACGGCGGGCCCCGCCGATCCGACGCGGCTGGCGGTCATGGGCCGCTCGTACGGCGGCTACCTGACCTTCGCCTCGCTCGTGTGGCACCCGGACCTCTTCCGTACCGGCGTCGCGGTGTGCGGCATGTCGGACTTCCTCAGCTTCTTCGCCGGTACGGAACCCTGGATCGCGGAATCGGCGGCACACAAGTACGGCCACCCGGAGCGCGACCGTGAACTGCTGCGTGCCCTGTCGCCGATGAACCGCGTCGACGCGCTGCGCGCCCCGCTGCTCGCCGTCCACGGTGAACACGACACCAACGTGCCGCCCGGGGAGTCGCAGCAGTTCGTACGGGCCGCGCGCGAGCGGGGCGTCCACGCCGAACTCCTGACCCTGCGCGACGAGGGCCACGACTTCCTGCGTGCGGACAACCGGCGGCTCTTCCGCCGTGCCGCCGCGGACTGGCTGGCACGGCACCTCCACGGGTGAACCGCGTCCAAGGCGGCGTCACGACCGGTGATGCGGGCCCGAGACGCCCTGCACCTCTTTTTCGTCGCCCGGGTTCACGTGCCGTGCGCGTGCCTGCGGGGAAGCGGTCCGACACCGGCGTGGCGCCCCGGGCGCAGGGCGGCGTGACGCTGTCCGGGCCCGGGGCCGTCGCGGTCCGCCAGGGCGTCGGCGACGGCGCCGGTGACGAACGCGTAGACGGTCTTGTGCAGGACGTCCACGACGAGTTCCCTGCGGGGCCAGGTGGGCGGCGGGGCGCCCACGCCGGTGGCGTTCTCCAGGATCTGGTCGTTGGTGAGGCGGATCACCGTGAACTTGGCGGAGGCGAACGGCCCGCGCAGTCCCGACTGGGCCATGATCGACCGCAGCACGCCGAGCAGGGCGGCTTGGCCGAAGTGCATGGCCCGGTTGACCGGCAGCGGCTGGGCGCCGGGACGTTCGGGCAGGCCGGTGAGCCGCTGGAGGACCCGGGCCGGCACATGGGAGTCCGGCCGTCCGGTGACGGCCTGCTCGATCTTCTCGCCGAGGGTCATCACGACGCCTCCGGCAGTGCCGGCGAGCAGTCCCTGCCACAGCGCGCGCTTGAGCATGTCGGGGCGGGTACCCGGTAGCACCGTCAGGTCACCTCCGCGTCCGGGACGGCCGGCACCGCCTGCCGCCGCTCCCCCTGGCGCGGCGCGGGGACGGCGGGCTCGGGGGCCCACACCACGGCAGGAGGCGATGCCCATGACGAGAGCGGCCCGGTCGACCACCTCCCCGGGCGTCGGACCCGAACCCCGGAGGTCGATGGCCGTCTGCGCGCTGATCGGGGCGGCTGTGATGGCGGCGATCGACGAGATCGTCTTCCACCAGCTCCTCGGCTGGCACCACTTCTACGACCGTTCCACCACCCGCGTGGGCCTGCTGTCCGACGGGCTGCTGCACAGTGCCGAGCTGCTGGCCCTGGTCGCCGGCTTCTTCCTCTACGCCGACCTGCGCCGCCGCCGTTCCCTGGTCCGGTCCCCGGCGTGGGCGGGCCTCTTCCTGGGCCTGGGCCTGTTCCAGGTGTTCGACGGGATCGTCGACCACAAGCTGCTGCGCCTGCACCAGATCCGCTACGGGGTGGATGTCACGCCGTACGACTGGGCCTGGAACATCGCCGGCCTGCTCCTGCTGCTGGTCGGCGTGGTCCTCGCCGTCCGCGCGGCCCGACGCGACCGGGGCGGAGGTGGCTTCTAGGGGGTGTCGGCGAGAAACCGGCCTCTGCCTTCGTCGCACGAGGTCGAGGAGATCGCCGCTACGGCCTCGACCTGCCGCCGCCGCGCCGCCGGCGCGGAGTCCCCCGGCTGCGTCGAGCGGCGGGCGCCCGGGCGTTCAGCCATGCTGGGCCTGGTGGCACCCCTTCCCCACGACAAGGAGCCCCGTATGCCCACGGACCAGGTCGGACGATTCCTGGCAGCCCTGGACCCGCAGCACCGCGATGATGTCGGCTCCCGGCCGCGCGAGGAGCAGGAACGCCTCGCGGGGGCCTGGGAGCGGGAGCTGGAGGCGGACGACGAGCTCGACACCCTCGACGAGCTGTCACCGCCGGCGGCGGAGGCCGAGGCGGCCCGCCGCGTCCTGGAGCGCGAGGCCGACTAGAGCGAACACGCCAGGACCGCCCCGCCCCCCTCGACGCCCCGGAACGTCACCGCCCGCCCCGCGTAGGCTCAACGTCGTCGCGCTGCACAGGACTTGATGGGGCGGGAGCATGACGCGGGACGAGCTGATCAGGCCGGCGGAGGTGACGCGGGCCGGGACGGTCCGAGCTCCGCTCACTCAGCGACCCTCGCCGCCGAGCAAGCCCACTGAAGGACGGCCGCGCCGCGTGCGTCAGCACGGGCACCGCGCACCTCGTACGGCTGCGGCGCCTGGAACCGCCGCGACGGCCTCTCGTCGTTCTCCCGTCCGGCGACCGGCCGCTCTGGCCGCTTCCGCTGTTCGGACGACCGCGCACGGACCGCCCGGCAGAGATTGTCCGTGATCGGTAACAGACGGATCCGACGGCCGCCTTCCGCCCTCTTGCCGTGTGCACAGGCTCCACGGCGACGGCGAGGGAACGGAAGACATGGTGCGAAGCGGCGGACGGGGATGGTACGCCAAGGTGCTGGCGGCGGCGCTCGGGGTGACCGCGGTGGCCGGCATGACCTCGTTCTGGGCCGCCCAACTCGGCTCCACCGAGGGCCGGCCCGACCGGGCGGGCGTCTCGGCGCCGCCCGCCCGGTCGCAGCCCCAGGACCGCAAGGCGGCGCAGGTGCCGGCGGACATCGCGCACGCCTCGGACGGGGGCACCCGCAGCGTCAACATCACCATCGACGACGGGCCGGACCCCGTCTGGACACCTCAGGTGCTGGAGGTGCTGCGGGACAACGGGGTGAAGGCCACCTTCTGCATGGTGGGCACCCAGGCCCGCGCGCACCCCGCCCTGGTCAAGGCGGTGGTGGCGGCCGGGCACCGGCTCTGCGACCACACCGTCTCGCATGACGTCACCATGGACCGCAAGTCCAAGGCCTACCAGTCCCGGCAGATCATGGACGCCGCACGCATGATCACCGATGCGTCCGGGGGTGTGCGCCCCCAGTACTACCGGGCCCCGGGAGGTGCCTTCACCCCCTACAGCCGTCACCTCGCCGCGTCGCACGGGATGCGCCCGCTCGGCTGGAACATCGACTCCAAGGACTTCGAGCGCCCCGGCACCGAGACCATGGTCGCCACCGTCAAGAACGAGATCTCCAACGGCCCGACGCTCCTCTTCCACGATGCCGGAGGAGACCGCTCGCAGACCGTGGCCGCCCTGCGAGAGGTCCTGCCGTGGCTGAAGGAGCAGGGATACTCCTTCGGTTTCCCCGTGCGCTAGGCGGAGCCGGAGGGTCGCCGTCATCCGGCGGGACGACACCGGTCCGGATCATCTTCGGCAGGGGCCCGGATCCGGCGTCCGTCCGGCCGGGCCCGTACCGGCCTTCGGGGGAATTGCGAGCCGGCTCGGCGGCTCGGCGGCCGAGGGGTGGTACGGGCATGAGATGTCGACGCCCCCCGATCCACCCGCCTCGGCCCTGCCCCGCCCGACCGACGCCGAGTCGCGGGTGCCGGGCGTGCTGCGGACCGCTGCCGCGTACGCGTGGCGGCTCATCGCGGTCGGCATCGTCGTCCGGGTCGCCTTCTCCCTGCTCGGGCAGTTCCACCGGGTCGCCGTCGCCGTCTTCCTCGGTCTCGTCATCACCGCGGTGCTGCGTCCCGTGGCCGGTCTCCTCGCCCGGTACATGCCCCGGCCGCTCGCGGTCGCCGCCGCCCTCATCGGTGGCATCGTCCTCGTTCTCGGGGCACTGGCCCTGGTGGGTGAGACCGTGGCGGACCAGCGGACCGGGCTGGAGAAGGAGTTCGTGGCGGGGATCGACCGGATCGAGCGGCGGCTGGAGGAACCGCCCTTCCGGCTCCCCGCGGACGCGTTCGACGACCTCCAGTCGCGGATCGGCAAGCTCCTGTCGGACCACCGCTCCACCCTCATCAGCACGGCGCTCAGCGGTGCGAGCCGGCTGGTCGAGGTGCTGACCGTGCTCGCGCTGGCCCTGTTCTGCGCGGTCTTCTTCACGCACTCCGGCGACAAGCAGTGGCAGTGGTTGTGCGACCAGCTCCCCGTCCGGGCCCGGCAGCGGTTCGCGGTCGCGGCCGGGGCCGCCTGGCGGACCTTCACCGGATACACGCACGGCATCCTGCTGGTGGCGGCGACCAACGCGGTCCTCGTGGGCATCGCACTGTTCGCCCTCGGGGTGCCGCTCGCCGTGCCGTTGGCCCTGCTGGAGTTCCTGGCCGCGTTCATCCCCTTGATCGGCTCGCCCATCGCCCTGGCGATCGCCGCGGTCGTCGCGCTGGCGTCGAAGGGGCCGCTCATCGCCCTGGTGGTCGTGGCCCTGATCGTGGTCATCGGCCAGATCGAGGGCCACCTCCTGCACCCCATCGTGATGAGCTGGGCCGTGCGCCTGCACCCGGTGGTGGTCGCCCTGGCGGTGGTCGGCGGGGCGGTCGCGGCGGGGGTGATCGGCGCGGTGGTGGCCGTACCGCTGGTGGCGGTGGTGTGGTCCGTGTACCAGGCGCTGCGGGCTCGTACGGGTGCGCCCGCGTGAGTGAGTGGGGGCGCTGGTGGGAGGAAGCCGCCGACATGCTCGCATTCCCCGCCCTGGCGACACGGGACAAGCCCGGCCTGGTCGATGGGGCGCTGGTGTGGCGCGGGAGGCTCGACCCAGGGCCGCGCTGGCAGCCCCTGGCCGGCTGACCTCGGTTTCCGGACGCGGGACGACGAATGCTGCCGGAGGGGGTTGAGCCGGCGCCCCCTCCCTCCGGATCCCCGGCCCCCGCCGCGACGCCGTCGGGCCGGCACCGCGGCGGCAGTCCCGGTCGGACGCCGCAGTACCGGCGCAGACAGGCGCCCCTTTCGTGGTCGGCCGAGGCGGGCGGGGTGCACCTGCGTCTGCCCCGTCCGCCGGGCGGGCCTCGCCGCGCCGATCGCGGGCCGGCCGGTGCCCACCCTCCGGTTCGCGCCGTGACGGGCCTCAGCCCCGGCGCCCCGTCGCGGAGGCGAAGCCCAGCCAGGTGTGCCGGTTGTTCCACCAGCACCAGCCGACCTTGGGGGCGTTGCGCCGCTCGCGGCCGTCCCGGCCGGTGCCGTTGCTGATCCAGATCGCCGGGGTGCGGGCGTCCAGGCTGCCGTTGGGCTTGCGCAGCCGGGAGCCGATGGTCATGAAGCAGAGGTTGCGTTCCAGGGCCTCGGGCTGCTGGAGCACCCAGTGGATGCCCTCGGTGAGCACCAGCGGGGTGCGGCCGCCCTCGGTGAGGGCGGGCAGCGCCTCGTCCGGGGACCAGTTGGCCATGTGGTCGCCGCGGTCGATGCCGGTGACGACGTAGAGCGGGGCGTCGGGCAGTTCGACGGCGCAGGGGGTGAACTCGTCGACGTCGGGCATGTCGACGACGACGAAGCCCGGCTTGCCGTCGCGGCGGAGCAGCGGAGCGAGGGCGGAGGCCGGTGCCAGGTCCGGGCGTACGGCCAGCAGCGCACCGTCGCCGTCGGCACCGGCCCCGGCCCCGGCCCCGGCCCCGGCGGCGAACGTGCGGATCTCGTCGGCGGGCAACCCGGCCCTCTCGTGCACCCCCAGCTCGATCAGGCGCTCGGCCTGCGCGCTCAGTGCCGGGAGTGCGGGCAGGACGGTGGTCGTGTCGGGCGTGGTGTCGGGCACGATGCTCCCAGGGGCGGCGACATGAGGTGGATCAGGGCGTGGCGACGTCAGGCGTGGGCGGACTCGGAGGTGGGTGAACTCAAGGGAAACGGGCCGGTGTTCCGGAACGTTCCCGCTCCGCCGTGTCCGTCTTCCCTTCGCCGGACAGGCCGTGGAGTTTCACACGTCGAGGCGAAGGACGACGGACACCTGTTCTCCGCTGGACATCATCAAAGGCCGGCAGGCGGGAGCCGCTGCCGGCCTCGACGATGTCAGCATCCCGCCCCGGGGCGGTCCAGGAGGAATCGGGGGAGGAATCCGGTCACTTCGCCAGGAAGGCGAGCAGCGCCGAGTTGACCTCCTCCGCGTGGGTCCAGAGCAGACCGTGCGGGGCACCTTCGATCTCCACGTAGTCCGCGGCCGGAAGAGCCTTGTGGAACCGTCGCGCGGTCCCCTCCACGGGCAGGATGCGGTCGCCCGTGCCGTGCAGGATCAGCGCGGGCACGTCGATCGCCGGGATGTCGGCGCGGAAGTCGGTGTACCAGGTCGCGGGCGCGGCGGACGCGGCGAAGAATCCTCCGCGCGCGGCGACGTGCCAGCTGTTGCGGACGGCCTCCTCGCTGATGCGGGTGCCGAGGTTCTCGTCGAGGTTGTAGAAGTCCTTGTAGAAGTCCGTGTAATAGGCGTAGCGGTCGGCCTTCACCGCCGCGACGACCCCGTCGAAGAACTCCTTCGGGGCGACCCCGTCCGGGTTGTCGTCGGACTTGAGCAGGCAGGGCTCCAGAGAGGCGAGGAAGGCGACCTTGGCTACCCGGTCCGAGCCGTACCGGGATACGTACCGGGCGACCTCGCCGGTGCCCATCGAGAACCCGACGAGGACGGCGTCCCGCAGGTCCAGGGTTTCCATCACGGTGTTCAGGTCGGCCGCGAAGGTGTCGTAGTCGTAGCCGGTCGCCGGCTGGGCGGACTGCCCGAAACCGCGCCGGTCATAGGTGATCACGCGGTAGCCGGCGGCGAGCAGCACGGCGCTCTGCCGCTCCCAGGAGTGCCCGTCGAGCGGGAAGCCGTGGATGAGGACGACCGGCTGCCCTGACCCGTGATCCTCGTAGTACAGGTCGATGGCGGTGGAGTTCTCCTGGCCCACGGTGATGTACGGCATGTGCTGCTTCCTCGTTTCCGAGCGGCTGATGCAAGGGACCCGGCCACGCTAGGCCTGCCGGGGGCATATCGATTGCCCCGCAGCGCACCGGTTGTTGACCGGTGGCGCACATGCGGCCGGTGATCCTCCGCCCGGTGCGCCTGCCGGCCCGCGCCTCCTGCCCTGTCTCCCGCTCACCGGTGCGAGCCGGTCACTCCGGCAGGGGGCGGTCGTCGACGACGTGCTTCATGACGAGCGTGGAGTTGAGGCGCTGGACGCCGGGGAGCCTGGCGAGCTGCTGGTCGTAGAGCTGCTGGAAGGCGCCCAGGTCGGTGGTGGCGACGCGCAGGAGGTAGTCGGGGTCGCCGAACAGGCGCTGCGCCTGGAGCACGTGCGGGACGGCCGCCACCGCCTCTTCGAACGCGGAGACGGTGTCCGCGTCCTCCCAGCGCAGGGTGACGAAGACCAGGGCTTCGAAGGTGAGGCCCACGGCGGCCGGGTCCACCACGGCGCGATATCCGCGGATCGCGCCCTCGCGTTCGAGATCGCGCAGTCTGCGGTGGCAGGGCGAGACGCTCAGTTTCACGCGGGCGGCCAGCTCGGTGACGGTGAGGCGGCCGTCCAGCTGCAGCTCGGTAAGAATTTTCCGGTCCAGGGCATCCATGGAGAAGATTCTGCCCCAGATCACGCGATCAAGGAGTAAAGAAGGGAACACCTTCGGGCCGATCCGCCCTAGCCTTCCTCTCGCACCACGGCATGTGAGAGGGAACGATCGATGGACACGACGACGCTGGCGGCCTTCCTGGCGGTGGATCTGCTGCTGATATTCACCCCCGGTGCGGACTGGGCCTACGCGATCACGGCGGGCCTGCGGGACCGGTCGGTCGTGCCGGCGGTCGCCGGGCTGGTCGCCGGATACGCGGGGTACACCCTGCTCGCGGTAGCGGGTCTGGTGGTGATCGTGGCGAGCTCGGGGACGCTGCTCACCGCGCTGACCGTGGCCGGGTCCGGCTACCTGGTGTGGCTCGGGTGGGGGGTGCTGCGGCAGCCGGCCACCCTGACGGCCACCGGGGCCGAGCTGGGCGCCGGGGGTTCGTCCCGGGTGCGGGTCATGCTCAAGGGAGCGGGTACCAGCGGGCTGAACCCCAAGGCCCTGCTGCTCTACTTCTCCCTGTTCCCGCAGTTCATCGACCCCGCGGGTGCCTGGCCGGTCGCCGGCCAGACCGGCCTGCTCGGCTCACTGCACATGACCGCCTGCGCCGTCGTCTACCTCACCGTGGGGGTCCTGGCCCGCACGGTCCTGAGGACCAGGCCCTCCGCGGCCCGGGCGGTGACCCGTGCCTCCGGCGCCCTGATGATCGTCATCGGCGGCTTCCTGCTGGTGGAACGCCTGGCCGTCTGACGGACCCGAGCGGGCCTCTGCCGCAGACGAGCCCGGGGGGAATCCAGCGCAGGATCACCGTGCTCGGCGGTGAGGCTTGGCGCACTTGAAGCCCGGCGGGAACGAGCGACGGATGTCGCTCATCCGGCCGGGCAGCCGGCCACACAGGTCGCCGGAGAGCACCTCCCTGTCGCAGGCGACGGGTGCGGACCGGTTCGACACCCCGGGCCCCGGTGACGGTGGCGGCGCGCATCCGCTCCGCCAGACCGGCCAGGGGGCTTCTGCGCGGGGCCGCCACGTCGGTGTCGATCGTCCGCTCAGCCATCTCGCCTTCGTCTTCACTGGTCACCGCGGTGGCGCACGGCAGACGAGCCACAGCGGGTCGGTAGCGGGACAATCGGTGCAGGGAAGCGTGAGCAGGCAGGGGCGGCACATCCGGAGGCACCGTGGAGGGACGCGTACCGGAGGATTTGGCGGTCGTCGTCGACGCCGACGGGGCGATCATGGTGTGGAGCGACGGTGCTCGCCGCCTGCTCGGATACGAGCCGGCCGAGCTCGTGGGCAGGCCCGTCGTCGACCTGCTCGCCGCCCGGCTCCCGGAGTCCACGCGGCGGCACGCGGCCGAGGGCCGACGCTGGGCCGGTGAGGTGGCGCTGCGGCACCGGGACGGCAACCGGGTGGTGGTCCGGCTGCAGGGGACGCCGCTGCTGGACGCGGAGGGCAGGCGGCTCTGGCTCGTGACCGGCACGGTGCCCGTGTACACGGCCGCGCCGGCCGATCACGGGGCCCTGCCCTTGTGGGACCTCACGCTCGCCCAGCTCCCCGTGCCGGTGGCGGTCTACGACCGGGACGCCCGGCTGGTGGCGGCCAACGAGATCATGACCGAGGTGATGGGCAGGTCCGAGGAGGAGATGAAGGGCCTGACCCTGTGGGAGATCGAGCCGAACCCGCCCTTCGACGCCTACGACCGCCTCCAGCGGGAGGTCCTGCGCACCGGCGAGCTGATCTTCCACGAGGAGCACGGCAAGGCCCCGGGCGAGATCCGGCCGCACGCCTGGTCGATGTTCATGTCGCCGCTGAAGGACGAGACCGGCGCGGTCCAGGGCATGTCGGCGACCGTGTTCGACACGACGGAGCAGTACTGGGCCCGCCGCCGGCTGGCGGTGCTCAACGAGGCCAGTCTGCGGATCGGAAGCACCCTGGACGTGACCCGGACAGCCGAGGAGATGGCCGAGGTGGCCGTCGCCGGGGGGTTCGCGGACTTCGTCACCGTGGACCTGCTGGAGTCCGTCGCCCTGGGTGACGAGCCGGAACAGCTGCCGCCCGACACGCCGGTCACCCTGCGGCGCACCGCGCAGCGGTCGGTGCTGGAGGGCTGCCCGGAGTCGGTGGTGGCCCCGGGCTCCACCACCCGCTACCCGGTGGGGACGCTTCCGCTGCGGACCCTGGCCGCCGGCCGGGGCGCCCGGCACCGGCCGGGCGATCCGGAGCTGCGGGAGTGGCTCGTGGCCTCCCCCGGCCGCGCCGAATCCGTGTCCAGGCACCTGATCCACTCGGTGATGATGGTGCCGCTGCGCGCCCGGGGCGTGACCCTGGGCCTGGTGCACTTCCTGCGCCACCGGACCCCGGACCCGTTCAGCGAGGACGACCTGCTGCTCGCGGAGGACATCGTCGCGAGGGCGGCGGTGAGCGTGGACAACGCCCGCCGCTTCACCCGGGAACGCCGCACGGCCCTGGCGCTCCAGCGCAGCCTGCTTCCCGAGCGGCTCCCGAAGCTCGCGGCGATGGACCTCGCCTACCGCTATCTGCCGACCGGGGCCGGAGCGGACATCGGGGGCGACTGGTTCGACGTCATCCCGCTGTCCGGTGCCCGCGTGGCCCTGGTCGTGGGTGACGTGGTGGGCCACGGCATCCACGCGTCGGCCACGATGGGCCGGCTGCGGACCGCCGTACGGACCCTCGCGGACGTCGATCTCGCCCCCGACGAACTGCTCACCCAGCTGGACGATCTCGTCATCCGCCTCGACCGGGAGGAGGGCCCGGAGGCGCGCGGGGCGGAGGAGGCGTCCGGGCAGGTCGGCGCCACCTGCCTGTACGCCGTGTACGACCCGGTGTCCCGCCGCTGCACCATGGCCCGTGCCGGGCATCCGCCGCCCGCGCTGGTCACACCGGACGGCGGCGTACGGTTCCTCGACCTTCCGGCGGGGCCGCCGCTGGGTCTGGGAGGCCTGCCGTTCGAGGCCGTCGAGGTGCAACTGGAGGAGAACAGCCTGCTCGCCCTGTACACCGACGGTCTGATCGAGGCGCCCGGCCACGACCTCGAGATCGGCACCGCCCTGCTGCGCCAGGCCCTGGGCAGTCCCGCCGGCACGCTGGAGGAGACCTGTGATCAGGTGCTGCACACGCTGCTGGCCGGCCGGCCCACCGACGACGTCGTGCTGATGCTGGCGCGCACGGCCGTGCTCGACGCCGGGAAGGTCCGCACCTGGCAGCTGCCGCCGGACCCCGCTGCCGTGGCCCGGGCCCGCAAGATGGCGGGCGAGCAGCTGGCCGAATGGGGGCTGGCGGAGGCGGAGTTCGCCACCGAACTGATCGTCAGCGAGCTGGTGACCAACGCGCTCCGCTACGGCGGCGCCCCCATCGAGCTGCGGCTGATCCGCGATGCGACCCTCATCTGCGAGGTGTCCGACGGCAGCAGCACCGCGCCGCATCTGCGCCGGGCCCGGGTCTTCGACGAGGGCGGGCGGGGTCTGCTGCTCGTCGCCCAGCTCGCCGAACGGTGGGGCACCCGCCAGACCCCCACGGGCAAGACCATCTGGACGGAACAGGCCTTGCCGGCCGGGGTGTGAGCCGATCTCACGCGTGTCGAGGGTGTCCGGGTCCCGACAGGCATGTTCCCCGGCGTCCGGTACGGGCGCGGTGTCCGAAGCGGCATGCCCGCAGGTACGAGGGGTACCCCGACGATCTTGCAAGCCGGCCCTCGGGCCGTACGTCGTCGGAAGGAGAGCCGTGTCTGACGAGACGGTGAAGAACGTCTTCGTGATCGGGCTCGACGAGGCCAATCTGCCCACGCTCCAGCAGGTCCCGGGAGCCGACCGGTTGCGCTTCCACCAGCTGCTGACGATCGAGGAACTCCAGGTCGGCGAAGTGCACCTGCCCACGCTGCTCGACAAGGCCCAGGGCGTGCTCGACGCGTTCGACGGCAGCATCGACGCGATCGTGGGCTACTGGGACTTCCCGGTCAGCACCCTCGTCCCGATGCTGAGCGAGCGCTACGGCACCCGCAGCACCAGCCTGGAGTCGGTGGTCAAGTGCGAGCACAAGTACTGGAGCCGGCTGGAGCAGCAGAAGGCCACCGATCGGCACCCGCGCTTCGACCAGGTCGACCTGTCGGCCGACCCGCCGCGCCCGCCGGAGAACGTGACTTTCCCCATGTGGCTCAAGCCCGCCCTCTCGTACTCCTCCGAACTCGCCTTCGGAGTGGATGACGAAGAGGAGTTCCACAAGGCCGTCGCCGAGATCCGCGAGGGCATATCGCGCATCGGCCGGCCCTTCGAGCACATTCTCGAACGCATCGACCTGCCGCCGGAGATGGACGGCGTGGGCGGCCGGGTCTGCCTCGCCGAGGAGGCGATGTCCGGCGTCCAGGTCGCCGTCGAGGGCTACGTCCATCGGGGCGAGGTGACCATCTACGGCGTCCTGGACTCCATCCAGTACCCCGACTCCTCCTGCTTCCTGCGCCACCAGTACCCCTCGATGCTGCCGCCGCCGGTCATCACACAACTGCACGACGTCAGCGAGCGGGTGATGCGGCAGATCGGGATGGACTCGGCCACCTTCAGCATCGAGTACTTCTACGACCCGCGGACCCAGGAGATCAACCTGCTGGAGATCAACCCCCGGCACTCCCAGTCGCACGCGGAGCTGTTCCAGTACGTCGACGGCGTGCCCAACCACCACTGCATGGTCAGCCTCGCCCTCGGCGAGGACCCGCACATGCCGCACCGCGAGGGCTCGTACGCGATGGCCGCGAAGTGGTACCACCGCTGGTTCACCGACGGTGTGGTGCGCCGGGTGCCGAGTCCCGAGGAGATCGCCCGCATCGAGCGGGAGACCCCGGGCGTGCGCATCGAAGTGATCCCCGGGGAGGGCGAGAGGCTCTCGGACCTTCCCGGGCAGGACAGCTACAGCTACGAGCTGGCGCACATCTACACCGGCGGAGCCGACGAGGCGGATCTGCGGAAGAAGTTCGACCACTGCGTGGCCGCTCTGGGCCTCTCCTTCGAGGACGCCCCGTCCGAGGCCGAAGCCGCGCGCAAGTGAGGAGCACGTCACTTCCATGCGTTACGTGACCAACCTGCCGTACGAGACGAAGGAAGAAGAGCACGTCACGATCCCGATGTCCGACGGGGTCCGGCTCTCCGCGCACATCTGGCGCCCCACCTCCTCCGACCAGGAGCCGGTGCCGGCGGTGCTGGAGTACATCCCGTACCGCAAGCGCGACCTGACCGCCGTACGCGACTCGATCCACCACCCCTACCTCGCCGGGCACGGCTACGCCTGCGTCCGTGTCGACCTGCGCGGCACCGGTGACTCGGAGGGCGTGCTGCGCGACGAGTATCTGGAACGGGAGCAGGCGGACGCCGAGGAGGTTTTGGCCTGGCTGGCGGAGCAGCCCTGGTGCGACGGCGGCACGGGCATGATGGGCATCTCCTGGGGCGCGTTCGCGGCGCTCCAGGTGGCGGCCCGCCGGCCGCCGAGCCTGAAGGCCATCGCCATCGCCTCGTTCACCGACGACCGGCACGCCGACGACATGCACTACATGGGCGGCGCCCTGCTGTCGGACAACCTCGCCGAGGCGGGCACCATGTTCGCCTACGGCACCTGCCCGCCCGACCCGTCCGTGGTCGGCGACCGCTGGCGCGAGATGTGGCACGAGCGGCTGGAGAACACCGAGCCCTGGGTCCTGCAGTGGCTGCGTCACCAGCGGCGCGACGACTACTGGCGGCACGCCTCGGTGTGCGAGGACTACTCCAGCGTGCGCTGCCCGGTCCTGGCCTCCAGCGGCTGGGCGGACGGCTACTCCAACGCCGTGACCCGGCTGCTCGGCCATCTGGACGTGCCCCGCAAGGGGCTGATCGGGCCCTGGTCGCACAAGTTCCCGCATCTCGGGGAGCCCGGTCCCGCGATCGGCTACCTCCAGGAACTCGTGCGGTGGTGGGATCACTGGCTCAAGGGCGTCGACAACGGCGTCATGGACGGGCCGATGCTCCAGGCGTGGATGCAGGACAGTGTGCCGCCCTCCACCTCCTACGAGGAGCGGCCGGGCCGCTGGGTGGGCGAGCCGGACTGGCCGTCCCCGCACATCCGACCCGTCACGCACCCGCTCACCCGGCACACCATCGGGCCGCCGCGGGACGCGGCGGCCGAGGCGCCCGAGGGCGGTGAGGCGATGGCCGTCCGGTCGCCGCTGTCGGTCGGGCAGTTCGCGGGCAAGTGGGCCTCCTACAACGCGCCGCCGGACCTGCCCTACGACCAGCGGGAGGAGGACGGCGGTTCGCTCGTCTTCGACACCGAGCCGCTGACCGAGCCGGTGGAGATCCTCGGCTCGCCGAGCGTGGAGCTCGACCTGTCGGTCAGCGAACCGGTCGCCCTGGTGGCCGCGCGGCTGTCCGACGTGAGCCCCGACGGCGCCGCGACGCGCGTCTCGTACGGCATTCTCAATCTGACCCGGCGTGACAGCACCGAGTCGCCCGAGCCGCTGGAGCCGGGCCGGCGCTACCGGGCCACCCTCCCGCTGAACGGTGTGGCACAGGCGTTCCCGCCGGGCCACCGCATCCGGCTGTCCCTGTCGACGTCGTACTGGCCGCTGGCCTGGCCGGCGCCCAAGCCGGCCCTGCTCAGCGTCCACGAGCACTCCAGCACGCTCACCCTGCCGGTGCGGCCGGTGGACGAGCCCGACGAGGTGCCCTCGTCCCCCTTCGGCGAGCCCGAGGGCACTCCCCCGCTCGCCATGACCCAGGTGACGCCCCCGGAGGAGCGCTGGGAGGTCAAGCGGGACCTGATCGACTACCGCTCCGAGCTGGACATCGTGAAGGACCGGGGCACGGTCCGCTTCGAGGACATCGGCCTGGAGGCCGGCCGCCGCGCCCACGAGCGCTACACGGCGGTCGCCGACGACTTCACCTCGGTCGGCGGCGAGACCACCTGGACCATGCGGTTCCGGCGGGACGACTGGGACGCACGGGTGGTCACCCACACCCGGCTGACGTGCGACGAGACGGACTTCTTCGTCGACGCGACCCTCGACGCGTACGAGGCCGACCGGCGGGTCTTCTCCCGCACCTGGAACGAGAAGGTCCCCCGCGACCTGCTGTAGGCCGCCTCATCTCAGCCGGGCGGCGCACCAGCGGAAGTGCCCGTCGTGCGGGCCCATGCCGAAGAGGTCGTACGTGATGAGGGCGTAGGCCCTCTGGTAGAGGGCCAGGACCTCTTCGGCATGGCCCAGTTCCCGGGCGAAGAGGCGGCTCAGCTCGGCTGTGTGGTGGGCGGCGTCGGGTCCGTACATGTCCCAGACGGCGGCCGTGACCGCGGCCTCGAAGGCGGGGTCGCCCGCGGTGGTGCAGAACCCGAAGTCGAGGACGGCGACCGGCCGCCCGGCCCCGTCCACGTGGAGGTTGGGCGGCACCAGGTCGCCGTGGATGACGCTGTCGGCCTGATCGGGCAGCGCCCGCAGCGCGGAGGCCGTGCGGGACACCACGTCGGCCAGCCCGGGCACCTGCGCGGCCAGGGCGGCCCGGTTGCGGTCGGCGGCCCGCTCCACGAGGGCGGCGAGGGCGTCGGAGAAGCGGGAGTGGCCCTGCCAGAGCGGCCGGTCGTCCCCCTGGAACACCAGACGCCGCATGACCTCGCTGCCCGGGACGGAAGCCAGCCCGCGCAGGACGGTGAGCAGGGCGTCGGTCTCCCGGCGGGGCAGGTCGCGGGCGGGCTGCTCACCCTCGGAGCCGGACCGCAACGGACGCCCGCCGAGCTCGCGTTCATAGCTGACGAGCACGCCGTCGCACTCCTCGGCGTCGAGGATCTCCGGAGTGCCGAAGGGCAGGGGGTGCCCGGCGATGTCGGCGTAGAGCCGTCGGACGAGGTCGAAGTCCCCGGGAGGACGCCCGGCCCACACCTTCGCGACGGTCCCCTCCTGAAGCCGGTAGACGGTTCCTTCCATGCCGGAGGCGAGCCGCCGCGCGTGGGGGTGGCCGCGTCGGGCGAAGTACTGAACCCAGGGGTCGGTCTCGTGCGCGCCGGTTTCGGTCATGCCCGGCATTCAACCAGCGCCCGTGTCGGGCCTGTCGAGGCCGTCGAAGTCCTGGTCACCGTCGGCGCACGCCCGGACACCGAATGGCCGGCGTGTACGCGGCCGGAAGTGCGGCCCGCCGGGACGACCCGCTGTTCGGAACGTCGGCCGGGTAGGAGGCGGTCGGGGCCGTGTCGGCCTGACCCGGGACACCGCGCGGGGCGGGCGCGGACAGGTGCCGCTCCCGCCTTGTGGCCCCCGCGGGTACGGCGGCGGATACTGGAGGACTCGCGATACGGACCGGTTCCCGACCCACCGTCACCGCCAGGAGGACCAGATGACCGTGCGCACAGGACGTGTCGAACTGACCCCCGCCGCCGAGGAACTGCTGCGGCGGCTGACCGCGGCGCACGGGCCGGTGATGTTCCACCAGTCCGGCGGTTGCTGCGACGGCAGCGCCCCGATGTGTTACCCGCGCGGCGAGTTCCGGGTCGGCGCCTCGGACGTCCTGCTGGGGCACGTGGCCGCAGACACCCCGTTCTGGATCAGCGCGGACCAGTTCACGTACTGGTCGCACACCCACCTCACCGTGGACGTGGTCCCGGGCCGCGGCAGCGGCTTCTCACTGGAGGCTCCGGAGGGCGTCCGCTTCCTGCTCCGTTCCCGCCTCCTCACCGACGAGGAGCTGCGCCGCCTGGAGTCGGAACCGCCGCTGCCGAACGGGGCGGACCACACCCCCTAGGGTGGGCCCATGTACACGTCCCGGGTCTCCGGTCATGTCGACGCTCCCCGTGCGGCCGTCTACCGGGCGCTGGTCAGCGCGGAGGCGATCGCGCGCTGGCGGGTTCCGGCCGGGATGAGCGGCGACGTGCACGAGTTCGACGCCCGCGAGGGCGGCAGGTTCCGCGTCTCGCTCACCTACGACGCCCCGGACGCCGCGGGGAAGTCGGCCGCGCACACCGACACCTACCACGGGCACTTCGCCCGGCTGGTGCCGGACGAGCGGGTGGTCGAGGTGCTGGAGTTCGAGACGTCCGACCCCGCGCTGGGCGGCGCCATGACGCTGACGACCACGCTCTCCGACGCGGAGGGCGGCGGCACCGACGTGCTCATGGTCCACGAGGGCATCCCGGACGCCGTGCCCGCCGCCGACAACGAGACGGGCACGCGCACGGCCCTGGCGAACCTGGCCCGGCTCGTCGAGAGCGGCGACTCCGTCTGAGCGGCGGGGCTACCGGGCCTCGGCGCACACCGGCGGCAGCGCCCGTCCGAGTCCCTTCAGATGCAGGGCGTCGAGCCGGTGGCTGTAGGCGGACCAGCCGGCCGCCGTGGCCAGGCGCGGACCGCACGACGGCACGGCCCGGGCCCGTTCCGTCTCCTGCAGCGCGGCCAGCAGCCGAGTGGTGATGCGGTCCAGGGCGGGCCGGACCTCCTTGGCGAGGTCAGGGCGTTCGGTGGGGCGCTCGCCCGGGTGCGCGTCCCAGCGGGCGTACAGACCGCGCTGCACCAGCTTGTTCGCCTCGATCTGGTCCCGGAACACGGCGGCCACGGCCTCCGGGTCGAGCCCCAGGCCGGCCGCCCTGGCCCGGACGTCGTCCAGGATCTGCGCCTCGCGCACCGGGTCGTCGATCGGCGTGGCGGTGCCGTACTTGGCGGCGGCGACCTTGTCGGCCAGCAGCAGCCGCTGGGCGAACAGGCCGGTCATCGGAGTGAGGCCGTGGGCGGCGGCCGTCTGACGGGCGGGAGCGGGCCGCTGGGCTTCGGCGGTGGCCGGTCCGGCCGCACCGAGGGTCAGCGAGACCGCCACAGCGGCAGCGGCGGGAACGGTGAGAGCGGACCGGAGGGATGGAGAGCGCACCAGGTTGACCTTCCGTGGGGGGCGAGGCGGGCGACAACCTACCGATCCCCCGTCGTGACGCGCGACGGCGCCCACGTCCGCCGTGGAGCACGTTCCGTCGGCCCGTGCCCCGCCCCAACTCTCGCTGCGGCAGGGGCTCCCGGGCCGGAAGCGGTGCACCAGCGGACCCACCGCCCACATCTGGACGCTCTCACAGGGCCTCGCCTATGGTGCAGCGGCAAGCGCTTTCTAGCCTGCCCATGCCACCTCCCTGTGCGCGCAGCCCCGCCGACGGCCGGACGTCGACCGCCGCGGGGCCGGCGCGGAAAGGCAGTGCCCAGTGCCCCAGAGACCGCCGTTCCCGTCCGTCACCCGCAAATCCTTCTTACGGGGCATGGCGGCCGCGGGTGCCGCTCCCCTGCTCCCCGTCACCGCCGCCGAAGCCGCGGCGCCCTCGGCCCACCGCCCCGGTTTTCCCCTGCTCCGGGACGGCACCGCCGTGGACGTGTTCGTCGACGCGGCGGACGACCCCGCCGTCATCCGCGCGGCCGGCGACCTCCAGGCGGACGTGGAGCGCGTCGGCGGCGTGCGACCGGGGCTCCTGCACACCGTGCCGCCCCGCGCCGAACTGCTGGTCCTGGTGGGGACGATCGGCACGAGCCCGGTGATCGACCGCCTCGTCGGGCAGGGACGCCTGGACGTCTCCCGGGTGAAGGGCCGCTGGGAGGCGTCCGTCACCCAGGTCGTGGACCGCCCGCTGCCCGGTGTGGGACGTGCCCTGGTCATCGCCGGAAGCGACCGCCGCGGCACGGTCTACGGCGTCTACGACACCTCGGAACGCATCGGCGTCTCGCCCTGGTACTGGTGGGCCGACGTTCCGGTGGCCCGCCGTGACACGGTGACGGTCCCGGCCGGCCCCTTCGTCCGCCGGGAACCCGCCGTCCGCTACCGGGGCGTCTTCATCAACGACGAGCAGAACCTCACCACCTGGTCCCACCGCACCCAGGAGCCGGACAAGAACATCGGCCCCAGAACGTACGAGCGGGTCTTCGAGCTGCTGCTGCGCCTCAAGGCCAACTACCTCTGGCCCGCGATGCACCCCTACTCCGACTTCTTCAACAAGCACCGCGAGAACCCCGAACTGGCCGACCGCTACGGCATCGTGGTCGGCTCCAGCCACCCCGAGGCCATG
The DNA here is from genome assembly GCF_042955215.1 of Streptomyces sp. NPDC012466. Classification (NCBI taxonomy): domain Bacteria; kingdom Bacillati; phylum Actinomycetota; class Actinomycetes; order Kitasatosporales; family Streptomycetaceae; genus Streptomyces; species Streptomyces sp. NPDC012466. The sequence goes on from NZ_JBIBEQ010000005.1 coordinate 410,452, forward strand.
CTGCGCAACGGCGTCCACGAATGGGAGCCGTGGGCCGAGGAGCACCGGGCCGAGGACGGCACGCCGCCCGTCTACGACTACACGGTGAACCCCTCCGTCATCTCCGACTACTGGCGGGCGCGGGCCCGTCAGAACGCCGCCTACGAGAGCAGCTGGACGATCGGCATGCGCGGTCTGCACGACTCCGCGCTGGAGACGAGGCACGCCACCACCGTCCCGGAGAAGGTGCTGGTGATGAACGACATCATCGCCGACCAGCGCCGCATCCTGGCCGAGGAGGTGGGCCCGGCGGCCGAGCCGCAGATCTTCATCCCGTACAAGGAGGTCCTGGAGCTGTACAACGCGGGCGTCCGGGTCCCCGAGGACGTCACGCTGATCTGGCCGGACGACAACCACGGCAACATGCGCCAGCTCCCGAACGACGCCGAGCGACGCCGCCCCGGCGGCAACGGCATCTACTACCACCTCTCCTACTGGGGACGCCCCCGCAGCTATCTGTGGCTGGACACCACGCAGTTGAGCAAGGTGTGGCAGGAGTTGCGCCGGGTCCACGAGCACCAGGTGGACCGCATGTGGATCTTCAACGTCGGTGACATCAAGTCGATCGAGACCGGGCTGTCCTTCTGCCTGGACATGGCCTGGGACGTGGACCGCTGGGGCCCCGGGAACGTCGAGGACTTCCTCGTGGAGTGGGCCGGGCGCCAGTTCGGCCGGCGGTACGGTTCGGAGATCGCCGCCATCCGCACCGAGTACTACCGCCTGGCGGCGGAGCGGCGCCCGGAGTTCATCGACCGGGCGGTCTTCTCGACGGTGCATCACGGCGACGAGGCGGGCCGCCGCATGGCGGCCTACGAGCAGTTGCTGGACCGTGCGCGGCGGCTCGGCGCGAAACTGCCCGAGGCCTACCGGGACGCCTACTACGAGCTGGTCGAATACCCCGTCCACGGTGCCTGGTTGATGAACCTCAAGTACTACTGGGCGGACCGCAACGCCCTCGCCGTCAGGCAGGGCCGCGGGGCGGGCACGAACCGCTTCGCGGACCTGGCCGAGGCGGCGCACGCCGAGGAGCAGGCGATCACCCGGCGCTACACCACCGAGGTCGCGGGCGGGAAGTGGGACGGCATCGTCAACCCCTACCCCTCCGAGATCCCGAAGGCGCCGGGCCGCCCGGCCGTGACCAGGGTCCCCCGCCAGGAGACAGCGGGCCTGGGCCTCGCGTCCGAGGGCAACGAGACGGGGGCCGACCGCCCGTTGTCCTTCTCGTCCTACACCCGCGACCGCCGCTTCGTGGACGTCTTCAACACCGGCTTCCTGCCGCTGGAATGGCGGGCCGAGCCGAGCGCCCCCTGGGTCCGGCTGAGCGCGGCGGGCGGTGAACTCACCGACCAGGTCCGGGTGTGGGCCGAGCTCGACTGGGCGCGGGTGCCCGAGGGCACGCACCGTCCCGTGCTGACCTTCACCGGCGCGGACCGGAGCATCGAGGTGCCGCTGCTGGTGGTCAACGACGGGGAGCGGGCGCGGCGGCGCGTCCGCGGCTTCGTCGAGGCCCATGGCCATGTGTCGATCGACGCCGCGCACTTCGACCGGGAGGTGCCGCGCGGCGGTGCGCGGTGGCGGGTCGTGCGGGGGCTGGGCCGCCGTACGGCCGCCGTCGAGGCGGTCCCGACGACGGCACCGCCGATCACCGAGGACCTCACCGTGCGGTCCCCGGAGCTGCGGTACCGCATCCGCTTCTCCACGGCCGGCACGTTCCCGGTGACGGTGTTCCGGCTGCCCTCTCTCGACGAACGCGGCAAGCGGCGCGTCGCGGTCGCCCTCGACGACCAGCCCCCGACGGTCCTGTCGGGCCAGGCGATCGCCACCGGCAACCGGGGCGACACCTGGGCCCGCAACGTGGAGGAGGGCATCGAGAAGCTGACGACCCGGGTGACGGTGTCCGCGCCCGGCGAGCATGTACTGAGGGTGTTCATGGTGGACCCGGGGATCGCGGTGGACCAGATCGTGATCGACACGGGTGGGGTGGCGGGCGGGTATCTGGCGCCGCCGGAGAGTTATCGCCGCTCCTGACCCCGGGGCCGGGCGGACCCGAAAACCGGCCATGGGCACCGCCCGGCCCTTCGCTCCGGCATATTCCTCCGCTTCGTGTATACGGAAAGGACGTGAGGACTCCCCGAGAAGCGCGAGTGACGGAAGAAGACCACTTGTCGCCTGGCGTGCTTCGGAAGTGATTCACCCAGCGCTTCCCCCGTGCACCCGTGCGCCCCCCTGGAGAAAGGGTTCGTCAAGTCGGCGGCCCGCTTGGACTGGGCAGGACATGGTGCAAGCGCCACGTCGGTGAAACGTCACCGTTTTCCCTGGTCGACCGAAGCGGGTGGTATTTCGATGAACGGTTCCGTTCCTGAATCGGAACAGGCATGGACGGTTGGTACTGCTCCAGGCATATTCCCATCCATCGGCCACGGTATCGCCTTGTTCCGTCGGCCGCTGGAGTTTCTGAATTCTCTTCCCGCGCAAGGCGATCTGGTCGAGATACGCCTGGGCCCCCAGAGGGCGTGGATGGTGTGTCATCCGGAGCTCGTTCACCGGATGCTCCGGGACACCCGGACGTTCGACAAGGGCGGGCCGCAGTACGAGCGACTGCGGGCGCTGATGGGCAACGGCGTCGTCACCTGTCCGCACGGGGAGCACCGGCGTCAGCGCCGCATGCTGCAACCCACCTTCCGCCCTGCCGGCGTCGCCGCTCAGACGGACCTGATGGCCGAGGAGGCCGAGTCGCTGTGCCGTGACTGGCGCGAGGGTCAGCAGGTCGATGTCAGTGCCGCCACACTGGGTCTGACGACCCGGCTGATCAGCCGGCTCCTGCTGTCCGACTCGCTCGGTCCGGCCGCGGCCGACGAGGTGCGGCACTGCCTCGCCGCCATCGTCCGCGGCCTGTTCGTGCGCACGGTCGTACCGGTGGACGCCCTGTTCCGTCTTCCCACTCCCGCGAACCGCCGTTACCGGCGCGCGGTGCGGCGGGTGCGCGAGCTCATCGACGCGGCTGTCGCCGAGCGCCGCCAGGGCCCGCCCCGCGACGATCTGCTGGGGCTCCTGCTGGCGGCCGCCCAGGCCGAGGACGACACGGCTCCGGTCACGGACCGGGAGGTCCAGGACCAGTTGGTGTCACTCCTGCTCACCGGTTCGGAGAGCCCCTCGATGTGTCTGGCCTCGGCCTTCAGTCTCCTGGCCCGGCACCCGGAGGCGGAGCGACGGCTGCACGCCGAGGTCGACTCCGTCCTGGGCGGCCGGTTGCCGGGCGTCGACGATCTGCCGCGTCTGGTCTACACCCGCTCCGTCCTCACCGAGACCCTGCGCCACTCCCCGCCGGGCTGGCTCTTCACCCGGGTCACGACCCGCGAGGCGGAACTGGCCGGACGCCGGCTGCCGCCGGGAACGACGGTCCTGTACAGCCCGTACCTGCTGCACCACGACCCGGCGTCGTTCCCCGAGCCCGACCGGTTCATGCCCGAGCGCTGGGCGGCGGACGAGGCCGCCCCCGGTCCGCACGGGGCGCTCATCCCGTTCGCCGCGGGCAGCCGCAAGTGCATCGGCGACCTGTTCTCCATGGCCGAGATGACGGTGGCCCTGGCGACCATCGCCGGCCGCTGGCGGTTACGGCATCCGGCCGGGCGCATCGCACCGCCGCGCCCCGGCGCGACGCTCGGGCCGCGGTCCCTGACGATGATCTGCGCACCACGGGGGGACGCACCGGGCGGCACCGTGCCGCACGCCGCCGCCCTCGCGCCCGGAGCCGCGCCCGCGGTGGCCGGCGTGGAGAAGACCCGGAGGGAGGGTGACAACGGTGTCCACCACGCATGAGGAAACAGCGATCGTCACACCGAGTGGAATTGCCAGTTCCACCTTGGTGGAGCTCATCGACGCCCATCTCTACATGCCCTTCCCGTTCCGCCGGAATCCGCATGAAGCGGCGGCCACGGCGGGCGTCGACCAATGGCTGCGCGGGACCGGACTGAGTGACGAACCCGGAGTGCCGGCCATGATCTCCCGCACCCGCCCGGCCGAACTCGCGTCCTGCAACAGCCCCGATGCGGATCCCGGCGTGCTGCAGCTCATCGCCGACCAGATCGCGTACCAGTTCGTCTTCGACGACAGGGCCGAGGAGGTCGGCCGGCACCGGCCGGGCCGGCTGCTGCCGATGCTGTGCGAGAGCATCGCGATCCTGCGGGACGGAGCACCGGCCTCCACCTCTCTGGGAGCGGCCCTGGCCGACCTGTACCGGCGAGTCCGCGAACGGTGCACACCCGCGCAGGCCGCGCGCTGGGCGTGGAAGAGCCGCGAGTACGTGCACGGACTGCTGTACGAGGCGGTGGCCCAGACCCATCCCTCCCCCCTGCGGTCCGGGCTGTGCACCTCGATTCGGTCCCTCACCGCGGGCGTCGAGCCCTTCTATCCGCTGTGCGAGGCCGCGCAGCCGTGCGAGCTGAGCTCCGGGGAACTCCACCACCCGCTCATGCGTCACCTGACCCGGCTGTCGGCCGACGCGGCGGTGTGGATCCCCGACCTCTTCTCCGCGGTCAAGGAGCAACGGTCCGGCGAAATGATCAACCTGGCCCTCGCCTACCAGCGGTCCCACCAGTGCCCCCTGCCGGTGGCCGTCACCCTGGCCATCCAGCAGATCAACCGCACGATCCGCGAGTTCGAGAAGGTCTACGACGAGATCAAACCGTCGTTGAGCCCTTCGGGCGTCGGCTATGTGGAAGGCATGGCCGGCTGGATCCGCGGCTGCTACTACTGGTCCCGCACGGTGCCGCGCTACGCGGATGCGGCGGCCCCGGCCCCGGGGTGAGAGGGCGCTTCCACAGGCCGCGGGGCGGGTGCCCATTCGAGCGACGGTACCCGCCGGACCCACGTTTCACGCGCCTGCAGCAGGTCATTCACCCTTCTTTGTCGTGCTTGTTTCAGATTGCGGAACCGTGCCCCTCGGGAGGCGTACGCTCTCGCTGCCTCCCGATGGGCGACGACAGGAAGCGGTACGGCACATGGCGAATGAGCTGCGGCAACCCCCGCCCGAGACCCGGCCGTTGCTCGAGCGCCGCAAAGAGCTCCGCGCGCTCGACTCGGCGCTGACGCGCCTGCGTGACACCGTCGACGGCGTGCCTCAGGCGCCGCGCGGCGGACTGCTCGCCTTCACCGGTCCGGCCGGGATGGGCAAGACCGCCCTGCTGACCGAGGCGCGGGCCCGCGCCCGGGCACACGGGTTCACCGTGCTGTCGGGCAGGGGCGGCGAGAAGGAGCAGGAGCTGGCGTTCCACCTGGTGCGCCAGATCGTCCAGCCCGCGCTGGCGTCCATGGACGAGAAGGAGCTCCGCACCTTCCTGGGCGGCTGGCACGACATCGTCGCCGCCGCGCTCGGCCTGGTCGCGACGCCGAGCGGCCATGTGCCGGATCCGACCGGGGTCCGAGACGGTCTCGACTGGGTGATGACCCGCCTGGCGGTGATGAAGGCACCCGTCGTGCTGCTCCTGGACGACCTGCACTGGGCCGACGTCGAGTCACTGAGCTGGCTCGCCTCGTTCGCGCCCCGGGCCGTGGACCTCTCGCTGCTGATCGTCGTCGCCTTCCGGCCCGACGAACTGCCGCTCGAGGCGGCCGCCTTCAGCGCTCCGGCCCCCGACCTGGGGAACCGCCCCTTCGCCCTGGCTCCGCTCAGCGCGACGGCCGTGGCACGGATCGTCCGGGACGAGGTCGGCGAGGAGGCCGAGGACGCGTTCTGCGAGGAGTGCTGGGAGGTCACCGGAGGGAGCCCCTTCGAGGCCGTGGAGCTCTCCATCAGGCTCGGCGAGCGCCGTCTGCGGGGCACCAGCGAGGACCTTCCCGCGATGCGGGACCTCGCCGCCGCGGTGAAGGGGCCCGGGCTGATCGAACGACTTCAGCGGCTGGGCACCACCACCGTCCGCTTCGCCTACGCGGCGGCCGTCCTCGGGCAGGCCATCTCGCCGGAAGTGGCCGCCCGTATCGCGGCGATCGGCCGCACGGCGGCGGCCGAGGCCACGGAGAAGCTGCGCGCCGCCCGCATCCTGGCCGACGGCGAGGGGCCGGGAGAGAGCCTGGACTTCGTCCACCCGCTGATCGCCACCACGATCTACCGGTCCATCGCGCCGAGCCTGCGCGAGGGCCTGCACAATTCGGCCGCGGAGGCCGTCCGGGCGGCCGGACTCGGCTACGCCGCCGCGGCCCGGCACCTGCTCGAAGTGCCCTGCGAGGGCAGCACCGAGGCCGTCGCCTGTCTGCGGCAGGCCGCCCGTGAAGCCCTGCACTCCGGTGCCCCGGAGGCGGCCCGGCGGCTGCTGAACCGGGCCCTTCAGGAGCCGCCGCTGCCGGAGGACCGCGCCGCGCTGCTGCACGAACTCGCCTGCGCGACCTTCCTCATCAAGCCCACGGCCACCGTCTCGCATCTGCGGGAGGCGCTCACGGAAGGGGACATCGACCCCGAGCTGCGTGCCTCGATGGTGTACCGGCTCACCCAGGCGCTGGCCCACACCGACCGGATGGCGGAGGCCGCGACGGTGGCCGCCGATGAGGCCAAGCGGGCCACTGCCCATCCCCGGATCCGGTTGCGGATGCAGGCCGACCACTTCGTGTGGAGCGCGTTCCGCACCGACGAGGCGGACTCCTCCGGGCGTTCGCGGGCCCTGGCCCGGCTGGCCGACCGGCTTCCCGGCCGTGGTCTGGAGGAGCGTTACATCCTCGGCTCGCGCGCCTGGGACGCCATGATGCGCGGCGAGCCCCGGCAGAAGGCACTCGCGTACGCCGAGGAGGCCCTGCGTGGCGGACTGAGCTGGACCCACGAGAACCGGGGCTTCGAGGTCCCCGTCTCGGTCGCTCTGGTGTTCATGTACTGCGACCAGCCGCGGCGGGCCGAGGAACTGTTCGCGAAGGGCATGGCCGAGTGCGAGTCCAAGGGCTGGCGCGGCTCCCATCTGGCGTTGGGCCAGACGCTCTCCGGGTACATCCGGTACCGCCGCGGGTGCCTGGCCGAGGCCGAGAACCTGGTGCGGGAGGGCCTGCGCATCGCCGACCGGGTGGAAGGCGCGGTCCCCGCCCAGTGGTTCGCCATCGGCATCCTGATCCAGACACTCCTGGCCCGCGGCCGTGTCGTGGCGGCACGCCGGCTCGCCGACGGGTACCACTACGGCGAGAACATCCCGAACGCCGTCATCTACCCCGACCCGCGCACCGTCTACGCGGAGCTGCTCCTGGCCGAGGGCCGGCTCGACGACGCCGCCGCCCTGCTGACCGCTGTCGGCGAGTGGCTGGAGGGCCGGGACTGGCGCAACCCCGCCTGGTGTCCCTGGCAACTGGGACTGGCGTCCGCTCTGTCGCGCCGTGCTCCCGACCGGGCGGTGCGCCACGCGCAGGACGCCGTGAAGCGGGCCCGTGACTTCGGCGCGGCCTCCGCGATCGGCCAGGCGCTGCACGCCCAGGCGGAGGTGACGGGTGGGGAGGCCGCGCTCGATGTGCACGCGGAGGCCGTCGACCATCTCCAGCAGTCGCCCGCCGCGTACGAACTGGCTCGCGCCCTGGTCGGCCACGGGGCCGCGCTGGCCCGCGCCGGCCGTCTGCACGACGCCGCCGACCGGCTCTACCAGGGCCTGGAAGGGGCGGTGCACTGCGGTGCCGAGGGCCTCGCCGCCCGGGCCAGGCGGGAACTCTCCGCGGCCGGACTGCGCCCCCTGCCCCTGCGCTACGCACAGACCGACATGCTCACGGCCCAGGAACGCAAGGCCGCCGAGATGACAGCCCAGGGCCACCCGGCGTCGGCGGTCGCGAAGGAGCTGCGGATCACCGCGCAGGGGGTACGGCAGCGGATGTCCTCCGTGTACCGGAAACTCGGCACGGACGCGGGCGGCCTCGTGGCGGCGCTGGAGGCCGGTCCTCGGCCCGGGCGGTGACGGGCCGGCCCCCTGCGCCACGCACCCGGCCGCCGGGAAACCCGCACGCCGCCACCGCTCACCGCGGTCGCGCGTTGTGCCGCGCCCGGTGCCCTGTGGACGCCCTGGGGCGCAACGTCCGCCCCCCACCGATGACTTGACGCTGAACCGTTTCACTGCTTCCCTCGAAAGGCTGCCAATGGGAGCGCTCCCACCTCCACCCCCCACGTGAAGGGAACCCCGTGCAGACCACCCCCCACACCTTTCCGAGACGTGCCCTGCCGGCCCTGCTGGCGGCGGCGCTCATGGCCTGTCTGCTGTCCTGGGCCGGCGGCTCGCCCGCGCACGCCGCCCCCGGTGACGGCTCGGTGTCCGATCCCGACATCGCGTACGTCGAACGCCGGGACACCTCCGCCGGCACCGCGGCCGTGCCCCACCGGGCCGAGCGTCCGGCTCCCGTCGTCCGCGCCCGGCTCGGCGGCACCGCCACGGCGAAGGCGGCCGCCCCCGGGCAGCCCGGTGACCCGAACATCAAGTTCGTCGGCCGCTGGGACACCACCAGCTCCACCACCGCCTACACCCCGTACTGGGCGGGCGCGTACTACCGGGCCGGCTTCACCGGCCGCACGGTCAAACTGAAGCAGCGGGGCACGATCGACCTGTGGGCGCGGATCGACAACGGTCCCGTGAAGTTCTACGACGACGTCAAGGGGACGGTGAACCTGACCCCGACGGCCCTGTCCCCCGGCAACCACACCCTCCAGGTCAACTACCAGGTGGTGGCCGGGTCGTACAAGGGCGACGCCGTCTTCCAGGGACTGGTCCTGGACAGCGGCGCGACGACGTTCGCACCGCCGGCCCCGTCCAAGCTGGTCGAGTTCGTCGGCGACTCCATCACCGTGGGCACCACGAGCTCGCAGAACGCCCGCACCGCGTACGGCTGGCTGATCGGCGAGCGGCTGGGCGTCGAGCACACGCAGATCGCCCAGGGCGGGGCGTGCCTGGTCGCGGCGGCGGACGGATGCGTGGGGCTGGAGCGGCAGTTCACCAAGCTCAACCCGAACGCGGCGACGCCCGACTGGAACTTCTCGCGCTACCGGGCCGACGCGGTCGTCATCAACCTCGGCACCAACGACGTCGGGCACGGGGTGACTTCGGCACAGTTCCAGTCGGCGTACAGCAGTCTGCTGCGCAAGGTGCGGGCCGCGTATCCGCAGGCGTGGATCTTCGCGCTGGAGACGTTCCGGGGGCGGTTCGTCCCGCAGACCGAGGCCGCGGTGAAGGCCGCCGTCGCCGGTGGTGACGCGCGGGTGTCCTTCGTCGACACGACCGGCTGGCTGGGCTCGGGCGACCTGACGGACTCGGTGCATCCCAACGACCGGGGGCACCGGGCCATCGCCGACCGCCTGGCGCCGGTCATCGCGGCGCGGATCGGTTCGTAGCGGCCCTGAAGGGTGCGGGGGCGGGCCTCACATCGGACCGGGGCCCGCTCCTCCCTTGAGGCGTTCGAGGTCCGAGGGCCGGACCTGGATGACGACCAGGGCGATCAGCGCGGCGACGGCGGTGAAGATCGCCGCCACGATGAAGGCGGCGGAGACGCCGGCGGTGAGGATCTCGTCGGACCAGGGCTTGGGCAGTTGCCCGGTGCGCTCGAACCGGATGCGCTCGGCCGGGGTCGCCTGCCGGAGGAAGTCCGGGACCTGCTTGTCCGCCTCGTTGGTGCTGGCCGTGCCGTACATCGTGACCAGGATGGACAGGCCGAGGGAGCCGCCGACCTGCTGGGTGGCGTTCAGGAGCCCGGAGGCCGCACCGGTCTCCGGTGTGGGCACGTTGGACAGCGCCATGAGCGTCAGTGACACGAACTCCATGCCCATGCCCAGGCTGAAGACGAGCATCGGGCCGAGGACGCTGCCCGCGTAGGTGGAGTGCACGTCGGTCAGGGTCAGCCAGGCCAGCCCGGTCGCGGCCAGGATCGCACCCACCACCATGAACGGCTTGGGTCCGTAGACGGGCAGGAACCGCGAGGCCAGTCCGGCGCCGACGGCGATGACCGCGCTGACCGGCAGGAAGGCGAGGCCGGCCGAGAGCGGGCTGAACCCGAGCACGTTCTGCACGAAGAGGGTGAGGAAGAAGAACATGCCGAAGATGGCGGCGGCCAGGCACAGCATGATGCCGTAGGTGCCCGCGCGGTTGCGGTCGGCGAACATGTGCAGCGGCGTGATGGGCTGTTTCGAACGCCGCTCGATCGCGATGAAGACCGCCAGGAGCACGACCGCTCCGGCGAACGAGGCGAGGGTGAGGGGGTCCCGCCAGCCGTCCTGCGCGGCTCTGATGAAGCCGTAGACGAGCAGCACCATGCCCGCGGTGGAGGTGAGGGCGCCGGTGATGTCGAAGCGGCCGGGATGGCGTTCGGACTCCCTGATGAAACGCGGCGTGGCGAGCACGATGAGCAGGCCGATGGGCACGTTGACGAACAGCACCCACCGCCAGTTCAGCCACTCCACCAGCATGCCGCCGGCGAGCAGGCCGATCGCGCCGCCGCCGGCCGAGACCGCGGCGAAGACCCCGAAGGCACGGTTGCGTTCCGGTCCCTCGCGGAAGGTGGTGCTGATCAGGGCGAGGGAGGTCGGGGAGGCGATGGCCCCGCCGACGCCCTGGAGGGCACGGGCGCCGAGGAGTTGGCCGGCGTTCTGGGCGAATCCGCCGAGCAGGGAGGCGAGTACGAAGAGCAGCACGCCGAAGACGAAGACGCGCCGTCGGCCCAGGATGTCTCCGGCCCGGCCGCCGAGCAGGAGCAGACCGCCGAAGGTGAGGGTGTAGGCGTTCACCACCCAGGACAGGCTCGTGGTGGAGAACTCCAGTGAGCTCTGGATGTGCGGCAGCGCGATGTTCACGATGGTGATGTCGAGGACCACCATCAACTGGCAGGAGGCGATGACGAGCAGCGCCATCGCGTTTCCGCCACCACCGGATTCCCTGGTGGTGGTCGCCTGTGGTGAAGCCGGCTGCGGGCTGCTGCCTGCGGTGTCCACCGTTCGACGGTACGCCCGGCTCCCACGCCTCACCACTCGATCACCGTCGGCCTTCGAGGGCGCCTTGCGGGGCCGCTCGGGTGCGCGGGGCGGCCGGTCGTGCTGCCGCCCGAACTGAAATCAGCGCGAGGTGCGGGGATAATCCGATCAAGGTGGCCCGGCGGGCCGCGTACGGCGGAGAGGAGCGACCGTGATCCGCGTTCTTCTCGTCGAGCAGACCCGTCTCGTGCGGGGAGCCTTCGCCGCTCTGCTGTCGCGCGAGGACGACATCGAGGTCGTCGCCGAGGCCGACGGCAACGGTGACGTCCTCGCGCGTGCGCTGGTGTGCCGGCCGGACGTGGCCGTGATCGGCGTGGACTCCAGGCAGGGCGAGGAGATCGCCGTGCGGGGCGAGCTGCGGGCGCGGCTGCCGGAGTGCCGGCTGCTGCTGATGATGGCCTCGACGACACCCGAGCGGTTGCGCCGCATGCTCGATCTGCACGCTGCCGGTGTCATCAGCACCAATGCCCCGCCGGACCGGCTGGTGCACGGTGTCCGCAAGCTGGTGAGGGGGCAGCGGTTCGTCGACCCCGAGTTCGCGCTGGCCGCGCTGGACGCGGGGGCGAACCCGCTGACCCCGCGCGAGGTGGAGGTGCTGCGGCTGACCGCCGTCGGCACTCCTACACGGGAGATCGCCGAGCGGCTGTGTCTGTCCGCGGCGACGGTCCGCAACCACCTGTCGGCGATCACCCGGAAGACGGGCGGCCGCAATCGGATCGACGCGATCCGGATCGCCACGGAGTCGGGCTGGGTGTGAGCCTCCGGGCCCCGTTCACGCCCCCGTTCCGCGCCTGGGTCCCCGGCTCCGGACCGGGTGTCCCCGGCTCCGGGCCTGACACGGGAACGGCCGGGCAGGTCATCGAGGTGTACCTGCCCGGCCCCCGCGGGCCCTCGCGCCCTGTCCCGGGATCTGCCACGAGCATCCCACCGCGGGCACATCGCCGGCCAGCACCGTTTGTCACGTGTGCGGCGTGAAGGCGTCACCCCGGGACCGTGAGGAACGACGGTGCGGGATGGTCGTTCGGCTCGGTCTCCGCCGGTCAGCGGCCGCCGCGGATGAGGCCCGTCAGATAGCGCCACAGCGAGGAGCGCTGGCGGGCGGTCGGGTCGGGCAGGACCTCCTCGGCCACCCCCGGCGCGGGCTCCTCCGCCCACGGCCGCGGAGGCGGCGCGGAGGCCAGGTCGTACCGCACGGGCAGGGAGCGCAGGCCCCGCATGAACGGCGAGGAGCGCCACGGCAGTTGGTCGGCGGGCAGGGCGAGATCGAGGTGGTCGAACCGCTCGAACAGGCGCCCGACGCCGGCCGCCGCGACCGTCGAGGCGAGCTCCCGCGCCGGGCACTGGCGCGGCCCGGCGCCCCAGGACAGGTGGGCCCGCGTGCTGATGGCGGTGCCCGAGGCGACGTGGTCGGCGAAGAGCGGATCGGCATGGGCGGCCCCCGGGGAGACCCACACCGGGTCGCCGGCCCGGATGGTGTAGTTGCCGAGCGGGGTGTCCCGGGCGGCGAAGCGCGGGACGAAGTTGACCAGCGGCGGCTTGCGCATCACCACCCGGTTCATGGTCTCCCTGACCATCCCGGCGGACAGGCTGGCGCGCACGCTGCCCTCGCCCGAGATGACCTCCACGACGGTGTTGGAGATGAGGATGCCGACGTGGTCGGAGGTCATGCCCAGCAGCATGAACAGCTCGCGGGCGAGGTGGTCGAGCGACAGGTCCGGGTGGGCGGCCAGCAGGTACGAGGGGAAGTCGTCGCCCGGCTTCTCCAGCTTCAGCGCGGCCAGTTCGGCCAAGGTGGCCAGCAGGCGCTCCAGTGCGGCCTCGGCGTCGGGGCCGGCGTCGAGCACGCGCCACATGTCCATCAGCGCGTCGTCGCCCTGCGAGCCGGGGAAGCCCAGCAGGTGGCTGGCCACCATCAGCGGAAGCGGCCGGGAGAACTGGGCGGACAGGTCCGCGACGCCGGCCTTGCCGCCCTGCCCGATGAGGGTGATCAGTTCGTCGGCGTAGGCGGTGACGGCGGCCTTCAGGCGCCTGGCCTGGGGGTGGCGGGGGTCCTGGAAGGGCTTGAGGGCGACGTCCCACGCGGTGCGCAGCGGCCGGTAGCCGGCACCGCCCTGGATCAGGATGTGGTTGACCTCCAGGGAGGGGCCGAGCGGCCAGTCGGCCGGCACCCGTCCCTCGGAACGGGCCCGCCAGTTCTCCAGGCCCTTGGGCCAGCCGTCGTCGTCCTGGAGCACCTGGAGCGACTCGCGGTAGCCGAGGACCAGCCAGGCGGGCACCCCCAGCAGGTCGACCGGCGCGACCGGGCCGTGCTGCTGGCGCAGCCGCTCGTACACGAGCGCGGGACGCGTCTCGTAGTCCCTGGTCAGCAGTGGTTCGGGACCGAGTGTCTCCAGCCTCGTGTCGTCCAGGTCCACGGATCCGCCGTCACCCCACTGGGATTCCATCGTCTTGCCACCCTCCGACACGCCCTGTACCGGCGCACCATCAGTCGGTAGCCGGAAACGGTGGGGACCCTACCCCAGGCCGAACCCATGGGTAACGACGGGGGGTGGGGTGGCGAGGGCGCCTCCGGCGGCGGGTCAGGCCGCCGTGTAACCGAGTTGGCGGCGCATGTAGGGCGTCATGAGGCTCTTCGCCTTGGCCAGGGTGGTGGTGCGGCTGCCGAGTACGGCGGACTCGCCGCCCGGCACGGGCAGCACGGTCAGTCCGTCGGCGAAGCCGAACGGCACGATGAGCGGGATGCGCCGGATCGGGCGGTACAGGCGCGGTTCCTTGCGGTGCTTGCCGGAACTCCGCAGGTAGCCGCGGATGTTGTGGGCGGCGATGTCCGCCTGGGCCAGGGCGGCGGGGGTGATCTTGAGTTCGCTGACGTCGTTCACGTCGCCGACGGCGAACACGTCCGGCCTGCCCACGACCCGGAGTGTCCGGTCGACCTTCACCCGTCCGTCACCGTTGAGCCAGTCGCCGTGCCCGGCCAGGCGCAGCCAGAGCGTGTTGGGTGTGGTGCCCGTCGCCCAGAAGGACAGGTCGGCCTCGATGACCGTGCCGCGGGCGTCGCGGTAGGTGCCGAAGTCGTTGCCGGGTGACATGAAGGAGTCGAGCCGTACCTCGATGTCGTGGGATTCCAGCCAGGCCAGCGCCTTGCGGCCCGGGCGTGGGCTGCCGGTGGCGTCGAGCAGCGCGGGCCCGGAGTGGGCGAGGGTGACCCGGGCGTCCGGGCGGGCGAGGCGGATCTCGGCGCTGAGCTCGACTCCGCCGGGGCCGCCGCCGACGACCAGGACGTGCTCGGCCGTGGCGACGTCGCGCTGGTGCTCGGCGAAGGACTTGGCCGCTTCCTCGGTGGTGGTGCCGGTGAAGCGGGCCGGTTCGGGGTAGTCGGCGCCGGTGGCGATCACGACCACGTCGTACGGCAGCCGCTCACCGGTGGCGAGGACGACCTGCCGTTCGGCGGTGTCGACGCGGACGGCCTTGCCCGTGACCACCCGGCCGTGGCGCAGCAGCCGGTCGTAGGGGATGAAGGGCGTGTGGGTCCACTCGGGGTGCACTCCGGCGCGCAGGGAGGCGATGCGGTGGAAGAAGACCTCCTTGCGGTCCACCAGTGTGACCCGGGCCGTGGCGTCGAGCCGCTTGGCCAGCCGGACACCGGCGTACCCGCCGCCGATCACCACTACGTCGCCGTCGTACACACCGAGTCTCCTGTACCGGGGTGGGGGGGAGCGAGGGCCGCCGCGGACGGGCCCCGCTCGGATCGACCCACGGCGGCCACTCGACTGACGCGACAGTAGCGCTTGAAACCTAAAGGGATTCCGAGGTTCCGTGCATGTTCCGTGAAGGGATCGGCACCTGACCGGCCGTCACTTCCCCCAGATCTTCCGGTACGCCTCCCGGTAGCCCGACGGGTCCCAGGTGCTGGCGCCTTCGCTGTTGGCGGCCGTGGCGATGTGCACCGGCGCCACGTATCCGCTGTGGGGACGGCCGGAGAAGGCGCGGTTGAACTCGTCGACGATCTGCCATCCCTGGAGGGACAGCGGCTCGGGCACGGTGGCGGCCTGGTACTGCCTGCTGTTCACGCGCTGGAAGGCCGACGGGTCGCCGTCGCCGGCCCCGATGTTGAAGGGCGGGCCGGAGCCCTTCTCGCCGGCGGCGCGGAAGGCGGGGGCGGCGTCGGCGAAGTACAGGTCGTTGATGGCCACGGAGTGGGTCCACCGGTCCTTGAAGCGGGACAGCAGGGAGGAGATCTCCCGAGGGGTGCGGCTGCTGGCGTCGGGGATCGGGATGTTCTCCACCGAGAGCAGCCGCACCCCCTGACAGCTCGCCAGTTCCTTGCGGATCAGGTCGGACTTGTTCCGTGCGAAGGGGATCGAGGCGTCGGTGATGAGCACGACCCCGGCGCGGCCGTCCGAGTCGGAGATGATCCACTGCGCGCTGATCCGGGCCACGTCCTGGACGCGGGTGGTCACGTTGGTGAAGAGGTCGGGCTGCCGGCTGGGGCCTGGCTCGGGGACCGCGTGCCAGCCGACGAGCGGAATGCGCTGTGCGTTGGCCCGGGCGGTCTGCTGGGCCGTCGAGTCGGGGTCGAACCCGCCGATGACGATGCCCGAGGGCCGCAGGGCCACGGCTTCGCTCATGGCCGCCTGGATGCCGGCCGGGGTGCCGCCGCCGTCGATGACCCGGACGTTCCAGCCGATGGCCCGAGCGGCGTCCCGCACCCCGTCGGCGGCGCCCGCGACGCCGGGGTTGGTCATGGTCTGGGCGACGTAGACGATCGTCCTGCCGGACACCGCCTCGGGGCCGCTGGTGGGCCCTCCCCAGGGGATGCCGGTCCGCTGCGCCCGCGTGACGGCTTCCCGGGCCCGGGCGTGAACGACGGGGCAGCCGTTTTGGCCGGTCGCGGTCTCCTCCGCGCTGTCGGAGGAACCGCGTTCGCAGCCGATGAGGGCGGCGGCCGTGGCCAGCAGGGCGCAGGAGGCGAGCCGCGCGGTGCGGACTGCGGGGGCGGCCTTGCGGGTGCGGTGCACGGGAGCTCCAGTGAGGGGATCGACGCGGCGGACGTGCCGAGGGGGTCAGGGCGGTGACGTCCCGTTCTCCGGCGCCGGGGAGGACGGGGGCGGGGGCGGCGCGGCGGGCGTGTCGCGGGCCGCGCCGCCGCGCAGCCGCCGGCGGGCCGCGTAGCCGGCCAGGCCCACCGCGATGAGCAGGGTGCCGCCGTTGAACAGCGGGACCGTCCAGAACTCGGCGCCCAGCTGGGCGATGCCGGTGAGGCCGACGGCGAGGACGGCGACGGCGACGACGGTGCCGAGGGCGTTGGGCCGGCCGGGCTTGATCGCCGTGGAGCCCAGGAGGGCGCCGACGAAGGCGGGCAGCAGGTAGTCGAGGCCCACACTCGGGTTGCCGATCTGCTGCTGGGCGGCGAGCAGCACACCGGCGAAGCCGACGATCAGGCCCGAGGCGGCGAACGCGTAGACGGTGTACCTGCGGGTCGGGATGCCCACGAGACCGGCCGCGCGCGGGTTCGACCCGACGACGTACAGGTACCGGCCCAGCGGCAGCCGCTCCAGCACCAGCCAGAGGGCGGCCGCGAGGGCGAGCACGTAGAAGGCGGGGACGGGGAGGCCGAGGAACGAGGAGTCGTAGAGGTCGGTGAACGCGGGCGGCAGGCCCTGCGGGCCGGGGACGATCCGGCCGCCGTCGGTGATCCAGCCGGTCACGGCGTACATCATGCTGCCGGTGCCGAGGGTGGCGATGAAGGAGTCGATCCGGCCGAACTCGACGACGACGCCGTTGAGGACGCCCACGGCCAGTCCTCCGGCCAGCACGGTGAGACAGGCGAGCGGCCAGGGCCAGCCCTCCTCGACGACGAGCCACAGCACCATCACATGGGCCAGGCCGAGGCCGTAGCCGATGGAGAGGTCGAACGCGCCGGTGACGATGGGCACCATGGCGGCGAGCGCGAGGACCGCCGGGATCGACTGGTTGGACAGGATCGAGTCGACGGTGTCCAGCGTCGGGAAGGTGTCCGGCAGAGCGAGGGAGAAGACCAGGTAGAGCAGGGCGGTCAGGACGAGCAGGCCGTAGGCGCCGACGAGGTGGCCGCCGGGGCGGCGCCGGGACCGGGGCGGCGGCGTCATGGGCGGCCGGCCGTGGACGGGGGCAGGGCCGAGGCCGCCCGGGTGAGCCCGGCGACGGTGAGGGCGGGGCCGCTCAGCTCCGCCGTCACGGCACCGCGCACGAAGACCAGCGTGCGCCGGCACAGGCTCGCCACCTCCTCGAAGTCGGTGGACAGCAGCAGGACCGCGAGACCCGCCCGAAGCGCCTCCTGGAGCAGACGGTGGATCGCGGCCTTGGCACCGACGTCGACGCTCGCGGTCGGCTCCTCCAGGATCAGCAGCCGCAGGTCCGATCGCAGCCAGCGGCCGATCATGACCTTCTGCTGGTTGCCCCCGGACAGCGTGGCGATGGGGGTCTCGGTGTCCCGGGGGCGCACCGCGAACCGTTCGATCAGGGCCGCGGCCCGGACCCGTTCGCCGCGGGGGCCGATCCAGCGCGGTGCGGGCAGGCCTCCGGCGCGGGGGTTGGCCAGGAGGTTCTCCCGTACGGTCAGCTCGGCGAGGCAGCCCTCCCGCAGCCGGTCGCCCGGTACCAGGCCGACTCCGAGGGCGACGGCCTCCGCGACCGTGCGGGGGCGGTACGGCCGCCCGTGCAGCACGGCCCGCCCGTCCAGGAGGGGCCGGGCGCCGGCGAGGGCGCGGCCCAGGTCCATGTGCCCGGCTCCGGAGAGGCCGACCAGGCCGAGGACCTCACCGGCCGCCAGTTCGAGGCTGACGGGCCCGGTCCCGGGGGTGCGCACGCCGTCGAGGGTCAGGGCGGGGGGTGCGCCGGCCGGGGTCGCGGCGGTGCGGTGCGGGGCCGGTTCGTCCACCTCGCCGACGATGTCGTGGACCAGCCGGGCGGGGCTGTGGTCCGCCAGCGGACCGTGGCTGACGAGGCGTCCGTCGCGCAGGACGGCGAAGGCGTCGGCGACCCGGTAGACCTCGTCCAGGCGGTGGCTGACGTAGAGGATGGCGTGCCCTCGGTCGCGCAGGTCGTGCAGGACGCGGAAGAGCCGGGCGCTGTCCGCGGCGGGCAGGCGGGCGGTCGGCTCGTCGAGGACGACGATCCGCGCGCGGGCCGCCAGGGCCCGGGCGATGGCGACCAGCGAGCGGTCGGCCGGCGCGAGTCCGGAGACCGGGGCACCGGGGTCGACTCGGGCGGCGACGGTCCGCAGGGCGTCGGCGCAGCGCTCGCGGGTGCGCCGCCAGGAGATCAGCCCCGACCGGCTGCCGTACCCGGTGGTCAGGGCGAGGTTCTCGGCGACCGTCATCCACTCCACGAGCCCGAGGTCCTGGTGGATGAAAGACATGGTCCGGGTGGCGGCCGGGCTGCCGAGAGGCTCCCCGGCGACGGTGATCTGTCCCGCGTCGGCGTGGTGGACTCCGGCGAGGATCTTGATGAGGGTGGACTTCCCGGCACCGTTGGGCCCGAGCAGGGCGAGGACGCTGCCAGGGCGGACGTCCAGATCGACCCCGGCCAGCGCGACGGTGCCGCCGAACCGCTTGCTGAGCCCGCGGATGCGGACCAGGGGTTCCGGCCCGAAGGGCGAAGCCGCCTTCGCCGGCCTGTCGGGAGCGTCACGCACTCGATCAAATTACAGCATTTCGGGCATTTTTCGGTTCGCTGCGGCGTCGATGGGGCGCGCCTTCATGGACGGGAGCGGGGCCGGCATGGGGCCGGTGGCCGCGTCACGCCGCGTCGAGCCCGCATTCGGCCCAGATGACCTTGCCCTCCGGCAGGTAGCGCGTGCCCCAGCTCTGCGAGAGCTGCGCGACGAGGAACAGACCGCGGCCGCCCTCGTCGGTACTGGCCGCACGGCGCAGGTGCGGGGCGGTGTTGCTGGCGTCGGAGACCTCGCAGATCAGGGTCCGGCCGTAGAGCAGCCGCACCCGGATGGGCGCGGCGCCGTGCCGGATGGCGTTGGTGATCAGCTCGCTGAGGATCAGCTCCGCGGCGAACGCGGTCTCGTCGAGTCCCCGGTCGGTGAGCCACCGCATGGCGGACGCGCGGACCTCGCCGACGAGAGCCGGGTCGGCCTGCATCTCCCAGCCGGCGATCCGGCCGGGGTCCATGGCGTGGACGCGGGCCACGAGCAGGGCGATGTCGTCGTGCGGGTGCGCGGGTGCGACGGTGTCCAGGACCGCCCGGCAGGTCTCCTCGGGGGCGCGCTCGGGGTGGGCCAGGGCCTCGCGCAGCTGTTCGAGGACCACGTCGACGTCGCGGTGCCGGTCCTCGATGAGCCCGTCGGTGTACATGACCAGCTGACTGCCCGCGGGGAGATCGACCTCGACGGCGTCGAAGGGCAGGCCTCCGAGGCCGAGCGGGGGCCCGGCGGGGAGCTCGGGGTAGGTCACGGCGCCGTCGGGACGGACGAGCGCGGGCGGTGGGTGCCCCGCGCGGGCCATCAGGCACCGCTGCGAGGTCGGGTCGTAGACGGCGTAGAGGCAGGTCGCGCCGATGACGCCGGCACCTTTGCCGTCCGGGTCCTCCCGGTCCAGGCGGCCCACGAGGTTGTCCAGGTGGGTGAGGACCTCGTCCGGCGGGAAGTCGAGTTCGGCGAAGCTGCGGGCGGCGGTGCGGAGGCGGCCCATGGTGGCCGCGGAGAGCATGCCGTGGCCGACGACGTCACCGACGAGGAGCCCGACGCGGGCGCCGGACAGGGGGATGACGTCGTACCAGTCGCCGCCCACGTCGGACTCGGCGGGCAGGTAGCGGTGGGCGACCTCGACGGCGTCCTGGTCGGGCAGGCCGTGCGGGAGGAGCCGGCGCTGGAGGGCCAGGACCATGCCGCGTTCGTGGGTGTAGCGCCGGGCGTTGTCGATGGACAGGGCGGCGCGGGAGGCGAGCTCCTGGGCCAGGGAGCGGTCGTCGTCCCCGAAGGAGCCGCCGGACCGGTAGAAGCTGGCGATGCCGAGGACGACACCGCGGGCGAGCAGCGGGACCGCGATGAGGGAGTGGACATGGGTCAGCAGGCGCGCGGTGTGCTCGGGGTCCTGGGCGAGCCATCCCGCGGCGGCCTTCAGGTCCGGTTCCAGCACGGCGTCGCCGCTGGTGAGGCAGCGCAGCTGGGGCGCGGTCGGGCCGAAGTCGATGCGCTTGCCGGGCGGGGTGAAGGGCAGGCCCTCGCGGATGCCGTGGAGGACCGTACGGCGCAGGTCGGCGAGGGGATCGGCGGACTCCTCGCCCCGCAGCACGGCGTCGGGGAGGTCGATGGTGACGAAGTCGGCCAGCCCGGGAACCGCGGTCTCGGCCAGTTCCTCGGCGGTGCGGCGCACGTCCAGGGTGGTGCCGATGCGGCTACTGGCCTCGGACAGCAGCTCCAGACGCCGGCGCGCGGCCAGGGCGTAGGCCCCGACGTGCGGCTCCCCCAGCATCACCAGCCCCCGGGCCGGGAACGCCGCCTCGGAGTGCTCACCCGCAGGGCCCCGGCCTGTGCCGGCCGCGAGGGGCGCGCCGGACCCGGAAGCGCTCCGGCCCCCTCGGGCCGTGCCGGCGTCGCCGGGCCCGGCGACGCCCTCACTCCTGCCGGCCGTGCCGGGCTCGCCGGGGCGGTGGCCACCGGCGGTGGGGGGCTCGGGGGCCCGGTCGCCACCGGCCCTGCCGGGCTCGGCGGGGCTTTCGCCCCCGTCCCCCGCGACCGGCCCGAGGGCGCTCCCGCCGCCGTCCGCCGGGAGGGTCGCGCCGGGCTCGGTGGGCACCCCCGATGAGGCGGCCGCGCCGGCCCTGGCGACCGCGTGCGGCCCGTCCGTGCCGCCGTCTCCGTCGGCCGTGACGACCGGGCCGGGGACCGCGGCGAGGTGGCCGGGCGGCAGGATGATCGCCGGGCGCGCGGCCGAGAGCGGGGCGGCGAGGGCGGGCAGCTCGTCCGTCTGGTGGGGTATGGCAAGCGGCTCCCCCGCCGGGGCGCCGGGCAGTACGGCCTCGATGGCGATGCCCCGTACGCCGGAGCTGCTCGTCACCGGGCGGCTCACGAGCGTCACCCGCCGGCCGCCGGGCAGGGTCACCTCGACGGCACCCCGTTGTGCGCCGGAGATCAGCTCGGCGGCCTTCTCCCTCAGGATCGCCTCGTCACGGGAGCGGAACTCGTTCGCCAGCGCGTCCATCGCCACGCCGCGATGCGGACCGGCGGTTTCGGCCCCGGCGGCCAGGTACGTCCGCAGCAGGGCGCGCTCGTGCGCGGAGCTCTGCGCCAGCAGCCGCCGTTCGATGCCCTCGGCGGCCCTGCGGATGGCGACGCCCAGGGCGGGCCGCTCGAAGCCGCGCGGATAGCCGAGGCACAGCACGCCCTCGATGCGCCCGCTGAGCGGGTCCCGGACGGGCAGCGCGACGCAGGCGCTCTGCTGGGAGCGCTCCGCGAAGTGCTCGGCGCCGTAGACGCGGATGAGCTGCCGCTCCGCCAGGGCCAGCCCGATCCCGTTGGTGCCGGCGACCTGCTCGGCGAACACGAACCCTGGCACGACCTGGATGGCGGGGAGGTTCCTTGCCATCGACGGGTCCCCGAAGCGGCGCAGCAGCACCGTCCCGTTCGCGTCGGCGACGGAGATGTTGACCTGGCTCCCGGCGAACGTGGCCTGAAGCCGGTCGAGCACCGGCGCGGCCGCCCGGACGATACGGCCGCCCGGGTCGAAGTCCTCCCGGTAGGGCAGGTCGAGCGTGTTCGGCGACAGACCCAGGGAGCGGCAGCGCCGCCACGAGTTCAGGATGGACGTCCGTACGCCCTCCGCGACCGGCTCGCCCTGGAGGAACAGCTCACGAAGACTGGCGGGCCCCGTGCCGTCCGTCGCACGCCCCGCCGGCTTGGGTTCCTCGCCGGACCGAACCACGCTTCGCCTCACTTGCGCCGCGGCAATCCGCTGCTCGAAAGACAGTCTGGCATTGATGAGGATACGGGCATTACGGTCAGGCGTCACGGCGCGCGGACGTCACACGGGCCGGGGACCGGCGGGCCGCGGCGGGCGGGCGGCACTCACCCCAGGAAACTCAGGCGCACCTTCCGTTCGGGGTTGTCCCTGTTGGTGTCCACCAGGCACACCGACTGCCAGGTGCCGAGCTCCAGCCGGCCGCCCAGCACCGGCAGGGTCGCGTGGGGCGGGACGAGGGCGGGCAGGACGTGGTCGCGGCCGTGGCCGGGGCTGCCGTGCCGGTGCTGCCAGCGGTCATCGGCGGGCAGCAGGGTGTGCAGCGCGGCCAGGAGGTCGTCGTCGCTGCCGGCGCCGGTCTCCAGGACGGCGATGCCGGCCGTGGCGTGCGGGACGAAGACATTGAGGAGGCCGTCGCGGCCGGCCGCCGCCTCGCGCAGGAAGGACTCGCAGTCACCGGTGATGTCGAGGACCCTCTCCGCGGCACCGGTGCTGACGTTCAGAACTCGGGTGGTGAAGACATCTGACATGCCCCCATCCTGACGCACGCGCCGGGCTTCCCCGGGTCATGCCCGGCCGGGTGGCGAAACGGCCTTCGGACGGGGCGCGGGCCGGGCGGGCATCGCGAGCCTCGCCAGGGCGCCCTCGCGCGAAGATCCACGGCGGGAAGATCCATGACCCCGTCCCGGTTAGTAGAAATGTGAACTACACGCGTGAGGTCGAGGTAGTCGTCATAGGCGCAGGTCAGGCCGGTCTGGCCGGCGCCTATCACCTGCGGCGGTCCGGTTTCGAGCCGGACCGCGACTTCGTCGTGCTGGACCACTCCCCCGGCCCCGGCGGTGCCTGGCAGTTCCGGTGGCCGTCGCTGACGTACGGCAAGGTGCACGGGATGCACGCGCTGCCGGGTATGGAGCTCACGGACGCCGACCCGCGGCGGCCGTCCGCCGAGGTGATCAGCGCCTACTTCGACCGTTACGAGCGGACCTTCGACCTGCGGGTCAGGCGCCCGGTGGACGTACGGGCCGTGCGCGAGGGGCCCGGCGGGCGGCTGCTCGTGGAGACCTCGGACGGCGTGTGGGCGGCACGGGCGCTGATCAACGCGACCGGCACCTGGGACCGGCCGTTCTGGCCGCGCCATCCGGGCCAGGAGACCTTCCTCGGGCGGCAGTTGCACACCGCGCAGTACCCCGGGCCCCAGGAGTTCGCAGGGCAGCGGGTCGTGGTGGTGGGCGGCGGCGCCTCGGGCACCCAGCACCTGCTGGAGATCGCGCCGTACGCGGCGGCCACCACCTGGGTGACGCGGCGCCCGCCGGTCTTCCGTGAGGGACCCTTCGACGAGGACGCGGGCCGCGCGGCGGTCGCGCTCGTCGAGGAACGGGTTCGTCGGGGACTGCCGCCCCGCAGTGTCGTCTCGGTCACCGGGCTGCCGCTCAACGACGCGATCCGGCAGGGCATCGAGGACGGGGTGCTCGACCGGCAGCCGATGTTCGACCACATCACACCGACGGGCGTCGACTGGGTCGACGGCCGCCATGCCGACGCCGATGTCATTCTCTGGGCCACCGGATTCCGCGCCGCCATCGACCACCTCGCCCCGCTCCGCCTGCGCGCCCCCGGCGGCGGCATCCGCATGGACGGCACGCACGCGGCCGCCGACCCCCGGGTCCACCTCGTCGGCTACGGCCCCTCGGCCAGCACCATCGGAGCCAACCGGGCCGGCCGCGCGGCCGTACGGGACATCAGGCGACTGCTGGAGAGGGAGCAGGCCGCGGCCTGACACCGGCCGGAGAGGGCCCACCGGGCGGTCACCCGGCCGCCCGCGCTCCGCTCTTCTTGCTCTGCGCGTTGAACTCCGCGACGTTGCGCTGGTGTTCCTGGTAGTCCGCCGTGAAGCGGGTGTCACCCGGGCGGACCGTGACGAAGTACAGCCAGTCCCCCGCAGGCGGGTTGACGGCCGCCCGCATCGCCTCCTCGCCCGGGTTGTCGATGGGCGTGGGCGGCAGCCCCATGCGCTGGTACGAGTTGTAGGGGCTGTCGATCCGGGTGTCGCTCTCCGTCGTACGGAGGGTGGAGCGGTTGAGCGCGTAGTTGATGGTGGAGTCCATCTGCAGGGGCATGCCGCGTTCGAGGCGGTTGAAGATCACCCGGGCCACCTTGCCCATGTCGGCCCTGGTGGCCGCCTCCGCCTGGACGATGCTGGCGATGGTGACGGCCTGATAGACGTTCATGGCGTTGCGCTGCGCCCCGGCGGCGATGGGCGCGCCGTTGAACTTCTCGTTCGCGGTGTCGACCATCAGCGCGAGGAGCTTGTCCGGCGTGGCCTTCTCCTGGAGCGGATAGGTGGCCGGGAAGAGATAGCCCTCCGGGTTGCCCTCGGCGTCGTTCGGCAGTTTCAGGGCCGCCTTGTCCAGGGACTTCTTCGTGCTCCCCGCGGGCAGGTCCAGGGCCTTGTCGACGGCCGCGTAGACCTGGCTCGCGCGCCAGCCCTCCGGGATGGCCAGGGTCGTGGGCCGGCCCTCCTCCTCGGTGCCCAGGGTCAGCAGCGGCACCGCCACGGCGGTACCGACCACGACGGCTCCGGTCGCGACGAGGGCGATACGGCCCCGGCGCGTCAGTCGAATCGTGCTCCGTGGCGGAGTGTTCTTCTGCATGCGGGCACGGTAACCCGCATATCGTCATAAACCCGGCATATTTTCATCTTGTCGGTTCCAGTTGGGCGTCCCGGCGTACGAGCGTCGCGTACCGGCCGCCCTGCCGCAGGAGTTCCTCGTGCGTGCCGCGTTCGACCGCCCGCCCCGAGTCGAGGACCACGATCTGGTCGGCGCCGCGCACGGTGGACAGCCGGTGGGCGATCGTGAGGGTGGTGCGGTTCGCCGACAGGGCGTCGATGGCGTCCTGGACGGCGGCCTCGGTCCGGGTGTCCAGCGCGCTGGTGGCCTCGTCGAGGATGAGGACCGGCGGATCGCGCAGGATGGTGCGGGCGATGGCCAGGCGCTGCTTCTCCCCGCCGGAGAAGCGGTGGCCGCGCTCGCCCACGACGGTGTCGTAGCCGTCGGGCAGGGCCGCGATGTGGTCGTGAATCTGCGCCGCCTTCGCCGCCTGGTGGAGTTCGTCGTCCGTGGCGTCGGGCTTGGCGAAGCGCAGGTTGTCGGCGACCGAGGCGTGGAAGAGGTACGTCTCCTGCGAGACGACGCCGACCGCGCGGGCCAGGGTGTCGAAGTCGAGGTCCCGGACGTCGACCCCGTCGAGGGTGACGCGGCCGCCGGTCACGTCGTAGAGCCGGGGCACCAGATAGCCGAGCGTGGACTTGCCGGCGCCCGTGGGGCCGACGACCGCGAGGCTTCCGCCGGCCGGGACGGTGAGGTCGATGCCGTCGAGGACCGGGCCGCCCTTGCCGTCGTAGCCGAAGGAGACGTTCTCGAAGCGGACCTCGCCCTTGATCCGGTCCAGGCGCACGGCGTCGGGTCGCTCGGTGATGTCGATCGGCAGGTCGAGGTACTCGAAGATGCGCTGGAAGAGGGCGAGCGAGGTCTGGATCTGCACACCGGTCGACAGCAGGCTCACCGCCGGGCGGAACAGGCCCTGCTGGAGCGAGACGAAGGCGACGATGGTGCCGATGGAAACCTCGGGGCCGCCCAGCTGGAGGGCCATGCCGGCGGTCCAGTAGATGACGGCGGGCAGGGCGGCCATGACGATGGTGATGACGGCCATGCGCCACCGGCCGGCCATGTTCGACCGCACCTCCAGGTCGACGAGTTCCTCGGACTCGTCGGAGAAGGACTTCGTCAGCGAGTCGGAGCGGCCCATCGTGCGGCCGAGCAGGATGCCGCTGACGGAGAGCGACTCGGTGACGGTGGCGGCCATGGCGGCCATCTGCTTCTGGCGCTGGGTGGTGATCTTCCGGCGTTCGTTGCCGACGCGGCGGCTGATCCACACGAACACCGGCAGCAACAGCAGTGAGACGACCGTCAGGCGCCAGTCGAGGGCGATCATCGCGACGATCGTGGCGACCACGCTGGTGACGTTGGAGACCAGGGAGGTCGCGGTGGAGGTGACGGTGGCCTGCATGCCGCCGATGTCGTTGGCGATGCGGGACTGCACCTCGCCCGTGCGCGTGCGCGTGAAGAAGGCGAGGGACATGCGCTGGAGCCGGCCGTAGACGGCGGTGCGCAGGTCGTGCATGACGCGCTGGCCGATCGTCGTGGAGATCAGGGTCTGGAGGACTCCGAAGACACTGGTGAGGACGGCGCTGAGGATCATGCCGAGGGCGAGCAGGCTGAGCAGGCCCGTGCGCCCCTCGGGGATCGCGACGTCCAGGATCTCCTTCAGCAGGAAGGGCGTGGCGACCGAGACCAGTGACGCGGCACCGACCAGCAGGCCGACGATCGCGAGCCGGCCACGGTAGGGGCGGAAGAGGCCGAGGATGCGGCGGACCTGCCGGGGCTGCTCCTTCGAGTCGGCCGGCGGGGTCCAGGGGGCTTCACGGTCGGGATGCATGGGCTCCTACGAGGGATGCGGCGGATCAGATCACAGCTCATTGTTACCTATACTCACAATGAACTGCATCCTGATATTGTTCCCGTATGACCACGCCCGACTCCGACGGCCTGCTCGCCGAGCAGTTGCTGCGGCTCACCCGCCGGGTGCACCGCATCCAGAAGCGCCATCTGGAGCAGCGCGAGCTCGGCATCACCCCGGCCCAGTCCCGGCTGCTGCGCACGCTGGCGCACTGGGGCTCACCGCCCCGCATGGCCGACCTGGCCGAGCGGCTGGAGGTGGTGCCGAGGGCCGTGACGACGCTCGTCGACGGCCTGGAGGCGAGCGGCAAGGTGCGGCGGGTCCCGGACCCGGCGAACCGGCGGGTGATCCGCATCGAGCTCACGGACGACGGGCGGGCCGCGCTGCGCGAGCTGCGGGCGGCGCGCAGGTCGGCGGCGGAGGAGATCCTCGCGCCGCTGACCGGGGATCAGCGCGAGGCGCTCGGGGGGCTCCTGGACACGCTGATCGACGGGGCGCCGGTGCGGTCCTGCTGACCGGCCGGACCACGGCATCGGGCCGCGGCCGCCGCTCGTCCTGCCGGAGCGGTGGCCGCGGCCCGTTCGGTCCGGGTCAACCGGCCTCGGGGGCGGGCTCCTTGAGCTCCTCGACTTCCCTGGGCTTCTGGGCCGGGATGCCCGGGGCGAGCGCGTCGGCGCCCGTCTCGGCGCCGGCGGCCCCGTCATCGCCGTCCGGTTCGGAGGTGTCCTCCCCGTCGAGCACCCTCTTCGCCCGGGCGGTGTCCAGGGCACCCTCCCAGCGGGACACCGCGAAGACGGCGACGCAGTTGCCGAGGAGGTTCGTGACGACGCGCATCGAGTCCATGATGCGGTCCACGCCGAGCAGCAGCGCGACGGCACCGGCGGGGATCGCCCCCAGGGACGAGGCGGTGGCGGACAGGGCGAGGAACGCCGAACCGGGGATGCCCGCCATGCCCTTGCTGGTCAGCATCAGCACCAGGACGACGGTGATCTGCTGGCCGAGGCTCAGGTCCACGCCCACCGCCTGGGCGATGAACAGCGTGCCGATGGACAGGTAGAGCGAGGCGCCGTCGAGGTTGAAGGAGTAGCCGGTGGGGAGCACCAGTCCCACGGCGTCGTCGCGGGCGCCGGCCCTGCGCAGCTTCTGCATCACGCGTGGCATGACCGACTCGGTGGAGGCGGTGCCGAGCGCGAGCAGCATCTCCTCGCGGATGTAGCGCAGGAACTTCCAGAGGCTGAGCCCGGTGACGGTCTTCAGGGCGACGGCGAGCAGCGCGACGAACAGCGCCGCGGCCGCGTAGCAGAGCACGATGAGCTCGGCGTACGTCCTCATCACGCCCAGGCCGTAGTTGCCGACGAGGTGGGCCATCGCGCCGAACACCGCGAGCGGGGCCAGCCGCATGATGAAGCCGACCACGGCGAAGACGATCTCCTGGGCCTGCTCGATCGCGGGCAGGACCTTCGGCACCTTGGTGTGCCCGAGGTGGAGCAGGGCCGCGCCCACCAGGCAGGCCAGGATGAGGACTTGGAGCAGCTCGTTCTCGGCGAAGGCGCCGACGAAGCTCTGCGGCAGCGCGTTCAGGACGAACTCGGCCGTCGTGGGCAGATGTCCGCCGCCGGTCGTCTCGTCCACCGCCGCGGTGTTCAGCGAGGAGGGGTCGACGTTCATGCCCCTGCCCGGTCCGACGACGTTCGCCGCGACGAGGCCGATGACCAGGGCGGCCGTGGAGGCGATCTCGAACCAGATGAGGGCCTTGACCCCGATCCGGCCGAACGCCTTCAGGTCACCGGCCTTGGCGATGCCGACGACGACCACGCAGAACACCAGCGGCGAGATCACCGTCTTGATCAGCCGGGTGAAACCGTCGCCGAGCGGCTGGAGCGCCGTGGCCGTGTCCGGCCACAGCTTTCCGACGACGATTCCGAGGACCAGCGCGCAGGAAACCTGCGCGAAAAGGGAGGTGCGTAGAGTGCGGGCGACGCGGCGCGGGAGGGACGGTACGGACGGCGGCACGAAGCCTCCTCGGGGGACGGGACGCACAGAAGCCCGAGAGGGCCTCCGTGATACGGAATGCAAATTCCGTTTCCGACACTGTGGAGGCCGTCTTGATCACGCACAAGACCGCAGCGTTTCAGCCATGTAAAAGCGCCATGCGTGACGCACATCACCCGCGTCGCGCGCCTCCCCTCAGCAACGCGAGCGGTCGTCCGTGAGCACCCCCTGGACGGTGGTCAGCGTGCGGTCGTAGCAGCCGCGCGAGCCGTGCAGCCGGTAACGCTCGCTCGTGGTGCCGACCGCGTGGCGCTGATCGCGCGGCACGTTCACCGTGTACGTCGCGTCGCCCGTATACGAGTGGTCGAGCCGGGACCACGAGGTGCGCCGCCCGCCGTGCGTCCCGGCGACCGTGGCGCGGTCGCCGAGGGTCAGCACGGTGCGCAGCCGGTCGTCCGCGCCGAGGGTGGTCGTGCCGTCCATCGTGTAGGTGCGGCGGGTGCGTGTGGCGTGGCCGTCGACCGTCACCGATTCGTCGTCGGTCCAGGTGGCTTCGAGCGCGTCCGTCGTCTCGCCGTCGGTCCAGCGGTGCGCGGAGGAGTGGGCGAGCGAGCGGCTCACCGTGGTCCGGACGCGGCCGTGCGAGGTGTCGACATGGCCGCCGACGGTCAGCCGGTGGGCGCCCTCGGTGTCGACCGCATGCTCCGAACCGGGCGTGTACACCGATGAGTCGGCGAGGTCGCCTTCCCTGTGCACGGTGAGCTTCCCGGTGACCCGCTCGCGCTGCTCGTCCTGCCAGACGAGGACGTTCACGGGTGTGCTCCAGCCGCTCTGTCCCTCGGGCACGCCGACGACCGAGACCTCGACGTGGTGCGGGCGGCCGTCGTTGAGGATCCCGGCGAAGGGCGTGAGGTCGTAGGTGATCGGCTCGATGTCGAAGGCGCGCGGGCCCGGGATCACGTACCAGAGGAACGGGTTGGACCAGCCGCCGGTCCACACCGTCGGGAACGGGGCGGCGATGCCGGCGAGGCGGCCGTCCACGCTGATCCGCACCTCCCTGTAGGGTCCGTGGCCGGCCTTGCAGGAGTACGGCGCCGGATCGGGCACCGTCAGGTACCAGTACTCCTCGCAGCCGCCGCCGGAGCCGGTCGCGTACACCTCGGCGACGATGCGCTCGCTGTTGCGCGGGGTGGTGAGGGCCGAGTCGCCGTCGAGGGTGAGGACCCGGTCGGGGCTCGTACCCTCGGGGCGGCCCCGGTAGAACGTCAGCGTGACCTCGATGTCGAGGACGCCCGTGTAGGTGTCGTCGACGACGTTCCCGATGAGCATCTCGACGCCCCGGACCGACCGGAAGGTGTCGCTGTAGCGCGTGACGTCCTTCTCCACGGACCACTCGATGCCGTCCGGTGAGGGCTGTGGCGTCGACGTCCGGAAGATCTCGACCCCGCCGACACGGAGGTACCCGAGCCGGTCGTACTGGCGTCCCTTCACCTTGCCGTCGAGCCTCAGCACCACCTTGCTCCAGCGGTCGCCGCAACCGGTGGGCGGTGTGTACGTGCCGCGGTACGGGGTGAAGTCACGGAACTGCGCCCGGGCGAGGGGGACTTCACAGAACTTTCCGGCGGGCCTCCCGACGGGCGGGGCGGCCGTGACCGGGTCGTGCCAGTCGGTGCCGAACTCGGCGGGGACATCGGCCGGCCGGGCCGGGACGTCCGCCGCCCCGGCGGTTCCGGTGCCGAGGAGGGTGCTTGTCAGGAGGGCCGCTCCGGCAAGCATGGACATGACGATCCGTCTCTTCATGGGCGGTGTTCTACGGGGAGTCGACCACCCGCGCAATGAGGACTAGGCCGCCAGGTCCGCTCTGTCCCCCATGACCACCACGGGACGCTGTCGCGGGTCGAGCGTGCGCAGCAGGTACCTCATCGCCTGCTCGGGCATGCTGACGCAGGCCGACGTGCCGCTGCCGTGGTCCATGTGCAGCCAGATCCCGCCGCCCTTCTTCTCGCCCTCGGGGCGGGTCTGGTCGTTCGGCGGGGTGCCCTTGACGCGGTTGTAGTCGATGGCGATGACGTAGTCGAAGTCATGCCAGTACGACTTGGCCCACCAGCGCGGGGCGGCGAAGGCGGCGGACCGGGTGTACGGGAGCCGGGAGCCCGGGTCCGGCAGCACGCCACCCGCGTCGCTGAGGGTGAACACGCCCACCGGGCTGCGGTCGTCGTCCTCGTGGTGGTCGGTGGTCCAGCCCTTCTTGCCGTTGTGCCCGGCCCAGCCGCGCTCCCGCTGCCAGGTGGAGCCGTGCTTGGTGTACAGCACGACCGTGGAGTCGGCGGAGTCCTTCCCGTCGCCGTAGACCGCGACGACCTGGCGGGAGTCGGACGGGATCCGCCGCTGGAGCCGGTCGCCGACGCCGGGGATGCGCGTCGGGGCGGCCGTGGCCGCCTGGGTGCGGGCCGCCTGGCCCGCGGCTCCCGTCCCACCACCGCCGTCCACGCCGCCGCAGCCGGACAGAACCGTCAGGAGTGAGGCGAGGCCCGCCGTCGCGGCCACCGCTCGTCGTACGCCACCACCGTGCATCGCTCCATGGTCGCACCACGTTCCCGACGGCGGTGGGCTGAGACCCGGACAGCCGGTGCGCGACGGACGGCGGCCCCTTGCCGGCCGGTTGCACCCGGCTGTCGGCCGGTTCCGCACGGTGGACGGAAAACCGTTTGCCTCCGGCTACGTCGCGACGCGAACCTGTCACGGTTTGCTGCCTCTGTCGGCGGCCGCCCCACTCCCCTGCCGACTCCGTCTCCCCATCCCGTTCGCCCCCCTGACACGAGCCACTGGGACGTCATGCAGATTCAAGACCTTCCGTACCCCGACCCGGGCGTGCCGGACGCGCGTTCGGGGCCCCGATTCCTGTGGTGGCTCTTCCGCAATCAGCTGGGCGGTCAGCTCAAGTCGCTGGCCTGGGGGCTGCTGCACTTCGCCTCCGTCGCCGCGCTGCCGTTCTGTGTCGGGGTCGCCGTGCAGGCCGTCGTCGACCGCTCCGGCTCACGGCTCGCCCTGGCGGGCGGCCTGCTGGCGCTGGCCTGCGTCGGCAACGCGGTCGGCGACACCTTCCTGCACCGCACCGCGATCACCAACTGGATCACGGCGGCCGCCCGCGTCCAGCAACTGCTCGCCCGCAAGGCCGCCCATCTCGGCTCGGCACTGACCCGGCGCGTCGCGGCCGGTGAGGTGGTGGCTGTTTCGACGGGTGACGTCGAGAAGATCGGCTGGTTCGTCGAGGCCCTGTCCCGCTTCACCGCGGCCCTGGTCACCATCGTGCTGGTCTGCGTCGGACTGCTCGTCTACCAGCCGGCGCTCGGCGTGGTCGTCGCCGTGGGGCTGCCCGCGCTGGCGCTCGCCGTGCTGCCGCTGCTGCCCCGCGCCACCCGGCGCGCCGACACCCAGCGCGAGAAGGCCGGACGCGCCACCGAACTCGCCTCGGACACCGTCGCCGGGCTGCGCGTGCTGCGCGGGATCGGCGGCGAGGAGCTGTTCCTCGACCGCTACCGCAGCGCCTCCCAGGAGGTCCGCCATGCGGCCGTGCGCAGCGCCCGGATGTGGTCCCTGATCTCCGCGATCCAGGTCCTGCTGCCCGGGCTGCTGCTCATCGCCGTCGTCTGGTACGGCGTGCGGCTGGCGCACGAGGGGCGGATCACCGTCGGCGAACTGGTCACCGTCTACAGCTCGGTGATGGTCCTCACCTACCCGCTGCGGCACTTCGAGGAGATCGCCATGGCGTACTCCTTCTCCCGGCCCTCCGCCAAGCGGGCCGCGGGAGTGCTGTCGCTCCAGCGGCCCACGGACACCGCCGGATCGCGCGCCGACGACGTCCCCTCCGGTGACCTCTACGACCCTGAGACCGGGCTGCTCGCGCCCGCCGGGCGGCTCACGGCAGTGGTGTGCGGCGACCCGGACGCGGCGGGCCTGCTGGCGGAACGGCTGGGCGGACACCCGTCCCAGGAGGGCACCTCGGTGCTGCTGGGCGGGGTGCCGCTCGACGAACTCCCGCTGGACAGCGCCCGTACGGCCGTCCTCGTCCAGGACAAGGACCCGGTCCTGCTGTCGGGCACGCTGCGCGACCTGCTCGACGTACCCGCGTCGGGTGACGTCCCGCCGCAGGCGGCGCTGGCGGCCGCGCAGTGCGACGACGTGCTGGCGGCGCTGGTGCAGGGCTCGCTGGACGCCGCCGATCCCATGGACGCGCGGATCACCGAACGCGGCCGGTCCCTGTCCGGCGGTCAGCGGCAGCGGCTCGCGCTGGCCCGTTCGCTGGTCACCGACCCGGAGGCGCTCGTCCTGGACGAGCCGACCTCGGCCGTGGACTCGCACACCGAGGCGCGGATCGCGCAGGGCGTGCGGGAGTTGCGCGCCGGGCGCACGACCGTGGTGTTCACCTCCTCCCCGCTGCTCCTGGACCGCGCCGACCGGGTCGTGTTCCTGCACGACGGCGAGGCCGTGGCGGTCGGCGCCCACCGCGAGCTGGTGCGGAGCGAGCCCCGCTACCGGGCGGTGGTCACCCGCGAGACGGACGACGAGGCCGCGCTGAACGGCTCCGTCGCCCTGAAGGACGTCCTGAAGGATCTGGAAGAGATCGAGGAGAAGGCATGATCGGCGTCGCGCCACCGGCATACGACCCGGCGGCCCCGACCACGGCGAGCACCCTGCCGGTCGGCGCCCCCGGGACCGTCCGCGCCTACGTGGCCGAACTGCTGCGCCGGCACCGGCGGGCGTTCCTGCTGCTGATCGCCGTCAACACGGCCGCCGTGATCGCCTCGATGGCCGGTCCCTGGCTGCTGGGCGGACTCGTGGAGCGCGTGTCCGACGGGACACGGGACCTGCGGCTGGAACTGACGGCCGGGCTCTTCGTGGCCGCGCTGGCCGTCCAGGCGGTGTTCGTCCGCCAGGTGCGGCTGCGCGGGGCGATGCTGGGCGAGCGGATGCTGGCCGACCTGCGCGAGGACTTCCTCGTCCGGTCGGTGGGGCTGCCGCCCGGGGTGCTGGAGCGGGCCGGGACCGGCGACCTGCTGTCCCGGATCACGACCGACATCGACCGGCTGGGCAACGCGATGCGCGAGGCCGTGCCGCAGCTGTCCATCGGCGTGGTGTGGGTCGTTCTGCTGATGGGCGGACTGGTGATCACGGCGCCGCCGCTGGCGCTCGCCGTGCTGCTCGCCCTGCCACTGCTGATCGTCGGCTGCCGCTGGTACTTCCGGCGGGCGGCCTCGGCCTACCGATCCGAGGCCGCCGGGTACGCCGCCGTGGCCGCCGCGCTCGCCGAGACCGTGGACGCCGGGCGCACCGTCGAGGCCCACCGCCTGGGCGAGCGCCGCGTGGCGCTGTCGGAGCGCCGGATCAGGGAGTGGACCGCCTGGGAGCGGTACACGCTCTGGCTGCGGTCGGTGCTCTTCCCCGTCATCAACGTCACCCACGTCACCGTGCTCGCCTCGGTCCTGATGATCGGCGGCGTGTTCGCCCTGCACGGGTGGATCGACATCGGGCAGCTGACCACCGGCGCGCTGATCGCCCAGATGCTGGTCGACCCGGTGGGCATGATCCTGCGCTGGTACGACGAGCTCCAGGTGGCGCAGGTGTCGCTGGCCCGGCTCGTCGGGGTCCGGGACATCGAGCCCGACGCCGGGGATCCGTCGGTCGCCCCCGAGGGACGGCACGTGCACGCCGACCGGGTGCACTTCGGCTATCTGGAGGGCGTGGACGTCCTGCGCAAGGTGTCGCTGGAGGTCGCCCCCGGCACCCGGATGGCCCTGGTCGGCCCCTCGGGTGCGGGCAAGTCCACGCTGGGCCGGCTGCTCGCCGGGATCTACGCGCCCCGGGACGGCCGGATCACCCTGGGCGACGCCGAGCTGTCCCGGATGCCCGCAGAACGCGTCCGCTCCCATGTGGCCCTGGTCAATCAGGAGCACCACGTCTTCGTGGGCTCCCTGCGCGACAACCTCCGGCTCGCGCGGACCGGTGCCGTCGACGCCGAGCTGTGGGCTGCGCTGGGCGCGGTCGACGCGGACGGCTGGGCCAGGGCGCTGGAGGACGGCCTGGACACCGAGGTCGGCTCGGGCGGCCTGGCGCTCACCCCGGCCCAGGCCCAGCAGATCGCGCTGGCCCGCCTGGTGCTGGCCGACCCGCACACGCTGGTCCTGGACGAGGCGACGTCGCTGCTCGACCCGCGCGCCGCCCGCAACCTGGAACGCTCCCTGGCCCGGGTCCTCGACGGCCGCACCGTCGTCGCCATCGCCCACCGGCTGCACACCGCACACGACGCGGACGTCATCGCCGTCGTCGAGAACGGCCGCATCAGCGAACTGGGCAGCCACGAGGAGCTGGTCGCGGCGGACGGGGCGTACGCGGCGCTGTGGAGGTCGTGGCACGGCTGAGCGCCTCGTCGTGCGGGACGGCGTCGCCCGGAGGGGGGCCGCCGGGTCCTTGGCGTTGCGCGGTCCCGAGCCGGGGTGGAAGGCTGGAATCAGGCACCGGCTCGGGGAACGCCCGGTACTCAGCGGTTCGGGCGGCGCCAGTGCTCCGTGCGGCGGCGGCCCGGCGCGGGACCCGTGCGATCGGGCCCGTCCCCACCCCCTGGAGGTACCCGTGAACAGCTCCGACGGCTGGGGAGACGACGTCTACCAGCCGGACCAAGACGAGCAGAGAGAGGACACGGGGCTGCTCGACGCCGAGGACACCCTGGAGTACGACGGCGTCGACGATCCCCTGGACCGGGGCTGGTCCCCTCCCGAGCGGCCTTGGGCCGTCGAGCACCTCGGCGTGACGGCGGCCGAGCGGCAGCGGGGCGAGACGCTGGACCAGCGGCTCTCCGAGGAGCTGCCGGATGCCACCGCCCCGGACGGTGACGGCCTCGGGGACTGCGAGGGCACCGACGGGGAACTCCTGGACAACGAGGTCGGCGCCGCGCGCTCCGGCCGGCTCGTGGCACCCGACGAGGGCGCCCACGAGGACGAGGAGGAGGCACTGGTCGCCATGGACGTGGGCATCGACGGCGCCGCAGCGTCGGCCGAGGAGGCCGCCGTGCACATCGTCGACGAGGACACCCTGTCCGGCTGATCGCGAAACCGGCCCGAGTCGTTCGAGGAGCATTCATGCCGCAGGACAAGCACCCCGACTACCACCCCGTCGTCTTCCGCGACCGCGCCGCCGGATACGCGTTCCTCACCCGGTCCACCGCGACCAGCGACCGGACCATCGAGTGGGACGACGGAGAGACCTACCCGGTCGTGGACGTGGAGATCTCCTCGGAGAGCCACCCCTTCTACACGGGCAGGGCCCGCACCGTGGACTCGGAGGGCAGGGTCGCCGCGTTCGAGCGGCGCTACGGCGGCCGCTGAGGCTCCTTCCGGCGGGCCGCGCTCAGATGACGTTGAGCGCCGCCGCGCAGCCCACCCCGCCGAGCAGCATGAACACCGGCATCAGCACCTTCAGCTCCACCCAGCTGCCGGCCCGGAACCGCATGACCTTCGGCGGCCCGATCGGGTACCAGCGCTTGCGCCCCACCGGGATGGGCCACAGGATCGGGCAGCCGGACACGGTGAGCGCGTCTCCGATGTCGTGCACGAGCGCGCCCAGCACCACCGGCAGTCCCAGCCACAGGTACTCCTGGCCCGGCGCCGTGAACAGCCAGTCCGCTCCGTTGCCGGGCTTGTCCAGCACGCCCGCGAGGATCCACGCGGTGGTCGCAGCCAACAGCCACACCAGGACCTCGCTGCTGGAGCCGCGCGTCGCCCGCCACAGCAGGCCCTCGATGGCCAGGACCATGTGCACGAAGAGGACCGCGAGGACGCCCCAGCGGTCGCCGGTGATCGCCACGACCGAGGTGCCCGCACCGATCAGGACCGCCCACAGCCAGGTGTGCGTGAGGGTGCGGTGCCCACCGGAACGGCGCGGGTCGCCCTGCTTCTTGGTGGCCTTGTAGACGGCGTACGACAGCTTGTCCACGATCTCGCACAGCCAGCGCGACACCGGCCCGAAGGACCGGGAGATGGTCGCGGCCTTGTGGTCGAGGTCCGGGGCCAGGGCCGCTCCGGCGCAGATCAGGGCGCCGACGAGGAGGACCGGCCAGGGCATCGGGTGCCCGGCCGCCGCGGCGGCCGCACCGACGCCGAGCCAGGCGGCGGCTCCCGACAGTGAGTGTGCTGGTCCCATCATGACCGCTGCCCGCCCCATTCCTGATGTGCCGCTGTCCAGTTGACCGGGCGCGCTGACGTCCCGTCGGCGCCCCAGCGTAGCGTTCGTGATCTTCGGGCCCGCAGCCGATTCCCGCATCGGGCATCGGGCCAGGCAAGATGGGGGCGTGACCCTCATCGATCAGCTGCCGCGGACCGCCGACCCCGACGCCTTGTACGAAGCCTTCGAGTCGTGGGCCGGCGAGCGCGGGCTCACCCTCTACTCCCACCAGGAGGAGGCGCTGATCGAGGTGGTCTCCGGTGCGAACGTGATCGTGTCGACGCCCACCGGCTCCGGCAAGAGCATGATCGCGGCGGGCGCGCACTTCGCGGCCCTCGCCCGTGACGAGGTCACCTTCTACACCGCCCCGATCAAGGCGCTGGTGTCGGAGAAGTTCTTCGAGCTGTGCAAGATCTTCGGCACGGAGAACGTCGGCATGCTGACCGGTGACGCGTCCGTCAACGCCGATGCCCCCGTGATCTGCTGCACCGCCGAGGTGCTCGCGTCGATCGCGCTGCGCGACGGCAGGCACGCGGACGTCGGCCAGGTCGTGATGGACGAGTTCCACTTCTATGCGGAGGGCGACCGCGGCTGGGCCTGGCAGATCCCGATCCTGGAGCTGCCGCAGGCGCAGTTCGTGCTGATGTCCGCGACGCTCGGCGACGTCTCCTTCTTCGAGAAGGACCTCACCCGCCGCACGAACCGCCCGACCGCGGTGGTCCGCTCGGCGACCCGGCCGGTCCCGCTCTCCTACGAGTACCGGTACACCCCGCTCACCGAGACGCTCACCGACCTGCTGGCGGCCCGGCAGGCGCCCGTCTACATCGTGCACTTCACTCAGGCGCAGGCCGTGGAGCGGGCGCAGGCGCTGATGAGCATCAACATGTGCTCGAAGGAGGAGAAGGAACGGATCGCCGAGCTGATCGGCAACTTCCGCTTCACCACCAAGTTCGGGCGCAACCTCTCCCGTTACGTCCGGCACGGCATCGGCGTGCACCACGCCGGCATGCTCCCCAAGTACCGCCGCCTGGTCGAGAAGCTCGCCCAGGCCGGTCTGCTGAAGGTCATCTGCGGTACCGACACACTCGGCGTGGGCGTCAACGTCCCCATCCGCACCGTGCTGTTCACGGCCCTCACCAAGTACGACGGCACCCGCGTGCGCACCCTGCGCGCCCGGGAGTTCCACCAGATCGCGGGCCGTGCCGGACGGGCCGGGTACGACACGGAGGGCTTCGTCGTCGCGCAGGCGCCCGAGCACGTCGTCGAGAACGAGAAGGCCCTCGCCAAGGCCGGCGACGACCCGAAGAAGCGCCGCAAGGTGGTCCGCAAGAAGGCACCGGAGGGCTTCGTCGCCTGGTCGGAGCAGACCTTCGAGAAGCTCATCGGGTCCGAGCCGGAGCCGCTGACGTCCCGGTTCCGGGTGACGCACACGATGCTGCTGTCGGTGATCGCCCGCCCCGGCAACGCCTTCGAGGCGATGCGGCGGCTGCTGGAGGACAACCACGAGCCGCGCAAGCAGCAGTTGCGGCACATCCGCCGGGCCATCGCGATCTACCGTTCGCTGCTGGACGGCGGCATCGTCGAGAAGCTCGACCAGCCGGACGCCGAGGGCCGCGTCGTCCGTCTCACGGTCGACCTCCAGCAGGACTTCGCGCTCAACCAGCCGCTGTCCACGTTCGCACTCGCCGCCTTCGAACTGCTCGACCCCGAGTCGCCGTCGTACGCGCTCGACATGGTGTCCGTCGTGGAGTCGACGCTCGACGACCCGCGGCAGATCCTCGCCGCCCAGCAGAACAAGGCGCGCGGCGAGGCCGTGGCCCAGATGAAGGCGGACGGGGTCGAGTACGAGGAGCGCATGGAGCGCCTCCAGGACATCACCTACCCCAAGCCCCTGGAGGAGCTGCTCTTCCACGCGTACAACACGTACCGCAAGAGCCACCCCTGGGTCGGCGACCATCCGCTGTCGCCCAAGTCGGTCATCCGTGACATGTACGAACGGGCGATGTCCTTCACGGAGTTGGTGTCCCACTACGAGCTGGCCCGCACCGAGGGCATCGTGCTGCGCTACCTCGCCAGCGCCTTCAAGGCCCTCGACCACACCGTTCCGGACGACCTCAAGTCCGAGGACCTCCAGGATCTGATCGCCTGGCTGGGCGAGATGGTGCGCCAGGTCGACTCCAGCCTGCTGGACGAGTGGGAGCAACTGGCCAACCCCGCGGAGATGACCGCCGAGGAGGCCCAGGAGAAGGCCGACGAGGTCAAGCCGGTCACCGCCAACGCGCGCGCTTTCCGCGTCCTGGTCCGCAACGCCATGTTCCGCCGCGTGGAACTGGCCGCTCTCGACCAGGTGGGCGAACTGGGCGAGATGGACGGGGAGTCCGGCTGGGACGCCGACGCGTGGGGCGAGGCGATGGACAAGTACTGGGACGAGTACGAGGATCTCGGCACCGGTCCCGACGCCCGCGGCCCGAAGCTGCTGCTCATCGAGGAGGAGCCGGAGAACGCCCTGTGGCGGGTCCGGCAGATCTTCCACGACCCCAACGGCGACCACGACTGGGGCATCAGCGCGGAGGTCGACCTCACGGCCTCCGACGCGGAGGGCCGCGCGGTCGTGCGCGTGACCGACGTCGGCCAGCTCTGAACGGCCGGACAGCAGCGAGCACAGGAGAATCCCACCCATGACGACGAACCCGGCCGAGAGACTGGTCGACCTGCTCGACCTGGAGCAGATCGAGGTCGACATCTTCCGCGGCCGCAGCCCGCAGGAATCCCTGCAGCGGGTCTTCGGCGGGCAGGTGGCGGGCCAGGCGCTGGTCGCCGCCGGCCGCACCACGGAGGGCGACCGCCCGGTGCACTCGCTGCACGCGTACTTCCTGCGGCCGGGCCGGCCGGGTGTGCCGATCGTCTATCAGGTCGAGCATGTGCGCGACGGGCGGTCGTTCACCACCCGCCGGGTGACGGCCGTGCAGCAGGGCCGCACGATCTTCAATCTCACCGCGTCCTTCCACAAGCCGGAGGAGGGCAGCTTCGAGCACCAGCTGCCGCCAGCCCGCGAGGTCCCGGACCCGGAGTCCCTGCCCACGGTCACGGACGAGATCCGGGAGCACCTGGGCGCGCTGCCCGAGCAGCTGGAGCGGATGGCGCGCCGCCAGCCCTTCGACATCCGCTACGTGGACCGGCTGCGCTGGACCGCCGCGGAGGCCCGGGACGCCGAGCCGCGCAGCGCCGTGTGGATGCGCGCGGTCGGACCGCTCGGCGACGACCCTCTCGTGCACACCTGCGCCCTCACCTACGCCAGCGACATGACGCTGCTGGACGCCGTCCGCATCCCCGTCGAGCCGCTGTGGGGCCCACGCGGCTTCGACATGGCGTCGCTGGACCACGCCATGTGGTTCCACCGCCCGTTCCGCGCGGACGACTGGCTCCTCTACGACCAGGAGTCACCGATCGCGGTCGGCGGCCGGGGCCTGGCCCGGGGCCGGATCTACGACCGTGAGGGCCGTCTGGTCGTGTCCGTGGTGCAGGAAGGGCTCTTCCGGAAGCTCGGCTGACCTGGGCGCTCACCGATCGGAGCACCGCGGGCCGGGGCTCCGATCGCGCCGCTGACCGGATCCGGCGACCATGGCAGGAGCAGGCACTGCCGGCGTCACACGCCCGCCGATCCGGGAGGTGGCCACGCTGCACACCGTGCTCCCTGTCGTGTTCGCGATCTGCGCGGCCTTCAGCAACGCCGTCGCGACCGTGCTGCAACGCAAGGCGGCGCTCACCGTGCCCGCGTCGCAAGGCCTGCGGGCCGGCCTGATCGTCGATCTGCTGCGCCGGCCCGTGTGGCTGGCCGGCATCCTCGCGGTGATCGGCGCCGCCGTCTGCCAGGCGCTGGCGCTGGCCACGGGGCCGCTGACGATCGTGCAGCCGCTGTTCGTGCTGGAGCTGCCGCTCACCCTCATCGTCGCCTCCGTGCTGATGCACCGGCATCTGCCGGGGAGGGGCTGGCTGGCCGTGACGGTGGTGGTGGCCGGTCTGGCGGTCGCGCTCGCCGCCGCCTCCCCCGCCGGCAACCGCACCCACGTGGCGCTGGACCGCTGGATTCCCGCACTCGCCGTGTGCGCGGGGGCGGTCGTCGCCCTCGCTCTGGCGGCCCTCCGACGGCCGGAGGGCCGTGCCCGGGCGGCCTGCCTGGGTGCCGCGACGGCGATCAGCTACGCGGTGACCGCGGCGCTGATGAAGGCCGCCATGCACATCCTCGACGAGCAGGGCGTCGTGGGGTTCCTCACCGCCTGGCAGACGTACGCCTTCGCCGCCGCCGGTGTGTGCGCGCTGTTCCTGCTGGAGAACGCGATGCAGGCCGGCCCACTGGTCGCGTCGCAGCCCGCGCTCACCCTCGGCGACGCCCTGGTGAGCCTCGCCCTCGGCATCACCCTGTACGAGGAGACCATCCGCACCGGGTGGTGGCTGCTGCCCCAGCTGTTCGGTGTCGCGCTGATCGCAGCGGGGGTGTTCGCGCTGGCTCGGATTCCGTTCACGCAGTCGCTGGTGGCCCCGGACGAGGAACGGGAGACCGCGGCGGCACCCTGAGCGAAGGAGGCCCACGAAGGGACGCGTCAGCGGGCGGGTGACGATCGTCAGGGGCGGGGCCGGAGGCCTCGGAACCGTGGTGACCCGTGCCCTCGCAGACGGAGGGCGCCTCCGTGATGATCGCCGGTTCCGGGACGCCGAGGGTGCGGACCTCGCGGCACGCCTCCCGGATCACCCGTCCCGCTGGCACTCCGGGCACCACACCGTGCCCCGCCCGGCCATACGGGACCTGCGCAGGCGCATCTCGCGGCACGCCTCCCGGATCACCCGTCCCGCTGGCACTCCGGGCACCACACCGTGCCCCGCCCGGCCATACGGGACCTGCGCAGGCCGCTGCCGCACCGCGGGCATCTCGGGTCCCGGTCGTCCCGGTGGCCGGTGAGCCAGGAGTCCCTCGGCGGCACGCAGCCGGCGGTGACGGACGAGCGCAGGGTGCGGCGCATCTCGTCGAACAGGCGGCGGCGGTCCTCCTGGGTGAGATCACGCGCCCCGCGGTCGGGGCGCAGCCGGGCCCGCCACAGGATCTCGTCGGCGAGCAGATTGCCGAGCCCGGCGAGGACGGACTGGTCCGTGAGGGCCGTCTTGAGGTGCCCTCGGCGCGACACGAGCACCTCGTCGAACCGCGCACGGTCCACCGCCAGCGCGTCGGGGCCCTGCCGTCTCAGCAGCCGCTCCAGGTCGGACTCGTCGTGGGCCAGCCAGATCCCCTGCAGTTTGCGCTGGTCACGGAAGCGCAGCTGACGGCCCCCGCCCAGGGTGAACAGCACTCGGTCGTGCGTCTCTACGGGATCATCGGCGTGTCCGCAGACCAGCAGCCCCGTCATGCCGAAGTGCAATACGAGGGTGGGGCCGCCGGTGCGGGCGAGCAGCCACTTGCCGTGCCGCTCCGGCGTGCCGAACCTGCGCCCCTCCAGCGCGTCCCGCAGCCGCCGGGCGTCGACGCCGTGCAGGACGCCCGCGTCCCGCACGTCGACGTGCCGGATGACGCGTCCCTTCGCGCAGGACGCGAGCACCTGCCGGAAGCCCTCGACGTCGGGCAGCTCGGGCATGACCTGCGTGTCAGGTTTCCTGGAGGACGGACAGCACGTTCCCCGCCGGGTCGGTGAACCACGCGATCAGCGGGCCGCCGCCGCGGAAGATCCCCTTGTCGTCCGTCTTGAGATGGTCGTAGCGCTCGAAACGCACCCCTCTCCTGCTCAGTTCGTCGACCGCGGCCTCGATGTCGTCGACCGGGAAGTTGAGGATGGTGAACGTCGCCGGGGTGTGATCCGGCTTGGGGTAGACCAGGGTGTCCCGGTCACCCGCGAGGTGCAGGATCAGCATCCCGTTGTCCTCCGACACCCGCAGCCCCAGCGTGTCACCGTAGAACGCCCTGGCCGCGTCGATGTCGTTCACCGAGAACCCGCTGAACGCCTTCGTCGTACCGAACATGATCGCCTCCCGGACACAGTCTCGTCAGAGGTGGACCCGGGCGCATCCGGAAACTCATCGGTCAGGGCGCCGACCAGCGGTGATGCGGTGCCGAAGGGGTCACCCGGCCCATCGCCGGCCTCTGCGGAGGAGCCTGTTCAGCAGGCCGTGGGGAGGGACGGGCCTCGGGGGCACGGGCCGCGCAGCCGGCGGAGCGGGGGGTGGCGCGAGCGTCTCGGGTTCTGACCGCGGTGTCGGGGGCGGGGCCTCTGCCACGGGGAGGTGCCTTCGGGCCGTCCGCAGGGTGTGGGCCAGGTCTGCCCGGAACCAGTCCACTTCGTCCGGCTCGCTCGCCGTCATGAGGGTCTCGGCCAGCTCGGCGGCGCGTGAGCCGGGAGTGCCGTGCGCCGGGAGCCGGGGGCAGCAGCGGTCCAGGTGGGCGCGTTCGTGAGGATCCGGGACGACGTCCGCCACGTCGGCGGGGTCCAGGAGGCAGGCTAC
The DNA here is from genome assembly GCF_042955215.1 of Streptomyces sp. NPDC012466. NCBI lineage: Bacteria > Bacillati > Actinomycetota > Actinomycetes > Kitasatosporales > Streptomycetaceae > Streptomyces > Streptomyces sp. NPDC012466. The sequence goes on from NZ_JBIBEQ010000005.1 coordinate 453,616, forward strand.
GGCTGCCGCGCGTGCCCAGGGGTCGTCCCCCGCTTGCCGCGTCAGGAATCCGACGTGCCGGCCCCGCCAGTTGCGGGGCCGCCGGTCCATCCCGGACTTCAGCCCTTCCCGGATCTCCGCGGGCGTGCGACGGCCGGTCAGCAACCGGACGTTGCTGCCCTCGGCCGCGAACTGCCGTAGTTCTTCGGCCAGATACAGCCAGACGACCGTCCGGTAGCGGTTCAGGGAGAACGTCACCGGGATCAGCAGGCCGAAGCGCGCGAGGCTCGTGAACCTGGTGGGCGCCACCTCCATGAGCTTCGCGCCCTCAGTGGTGCCGACGGTCGCGACGCGCTCGCGCAGGGCACCCGGGAAGCCGTCCCCGGAACGCAGCCGGTCGATCTCGCCCCGGGGCACGCGCCGGCCCCCGCCTCCTTCGTCGGGAACGGTCCGGATGAGCCCCAGGTTCGCCGCGAGGTCGAACTCGCGGCGTTTGAGGTCCAGTTCGCGTGCGGCCCGGCTCGGGGCGCAGGTGAGGCGGTCGGGTGTCGTGCCGATGCGTGCCATGGTCGGTCTCCCCCGTGGAGTCGGCGGCTCACGCCGTGTGCGGTCGCCGTGAAAAAACCGTAGCCGCTGCGGCGGATCTCGCGGCGAGCCTGTGGACAACTCCGCGGGGGATGGCGAATACGCAGGTCAGAGGTCTGCGATCGGTTTTGGCTCCGGCTGGCGGGCATCCACGTCGAGGTGCTCGCCGACCCGGTTGACCAGCAGTGTCATCTCATAGGCGATCTGGCCGATGTCGGCCTCCGCGCCGCTGAGGACGCACAGACAGCTGCCCGTTCCGGCGGCGGTGACGAAGAGCACCGCGTCGTCGAACTCGATCATCGTCTGGCGTACGCTGCCCGCACCGAAGTGCCGTCCGGAGCCCTTGGCCAGGCTGTGCAGTCCGGACGACACGGCCGCGAGGTGCTCCGCGTCCTCGCGGCGCAGTCCGGTGCTCGCGCCGGTCACCAGGCCGTCGTTGGACAGGACCAGTGCGTGACGCACTTCGTGGACGCGCTCGGTCAGGTCGTCCAGCAGCCAGTCGAGTCCCTGGTTCTGCGCCATGTTCCGCTCTCCCCGTTTTCTCCCCGTGCGATTCTCCTCCTGGCCGGAGGATCTCCACGCCAGCCTTACCCACGTCCGCTGTCGGGGCAAGGAGGATGGGAGCCATGGCAGAGAAGATGACCGACGCGCAATGGCGGGAGTTCGTTTCCCACGGCACCCGCACCGCGAAGCTCTCCACGGTCCGGGCCGACGGCAGCCCGCACGTGGCTCCGATCTGGTTCCTGCTGGACGGGGACGAAGTGGTGTTCAACACCGGCCAGGACACCGTGAAGGGGCGCAACATCGTGCGGGACGGCCGGGTCGCCCTGTGCGTGGACGACGACCGGCCGCCGTACTCCTTCGTGGTGCTGCGGGGCCGCGCCCGCGTCTCGGACGACCTCGACGAGACACGGCACTGGGCCACCCGGATCGGCGCCCGGTACATGGGCGAGGAGCGCGCCGAGGAGTTCGGCGCGCGCAACGGCGTTCCCGGCGAACTCCTCGTCCGTGTCACCGTCGACAGGGTGCTGGCGGAGCGGGACGTCGCGATCTGACCGCGGTACGCCCCGGTCAGCCGACCGAGTCGAGCAGCCGGGCGGTGTGCATCCGCCCGGCGTACTCGACGAGCCGGATCAGCACCTCCTTTCCGGAGTCGCGGTCACGGGCGTCGCAGAGCACCACGGGCGTGCCCTTGTCGAGGTCGAGGGCGCGCGAGACGTCCGGGACGCCGTGCCGCCGGGCGCCCGCGAAGCAGTTGACGGCCACGACGAACGGGATGCGCCGGTGCTCGAAGTAGTCGACGGCGGGGAAGCAGTCCTCCAGCCGGCGGGTGTCCGCGAGGACCACCGCGCCGAGCGCCCCTTGCGACAACTCGTCCCACAGGAACCAGAACCGGTCCTGGCCCGGCGTGCCGAACAGGTACAGGGAGAGGCCGGACCGGATGGTGATGCGCCCGAAGTCCATGGCGACGGTCGTGGTGGTCTTGTGGTCCACGCCGTCGGTGTCGTCCACCGACTGCCCTGCTTCGCTGAGCAGTTCCTCGGTGCGCAGTGGCCGGATCTCGCTGACGGCGCCCACCAGGGTCGTCTTGCCCACGCCGAACCCGCCGGCGACCAGAATCTTCAACGCCAGTGCGGCGGTGTCGCCGCCCGGGGCGTCGGAGTGCTCGGAGACCATTGATCACTTCTCTCAGGAGTGCCGGGTGTCGTGCATGCGCGGAGGGTGGGTGTTCGGCCAGTGGGTGACTACAGCGCCCTCAGCCCCTCGATCACCTCGCGCAGGATGCGTTCGTCGGGCAGCTGCGCCGGTGGTACGGGGCGGCTGACGGTGACGCAGCCGAGTTCCAGGAGGTCGCCGAGGAGGACCCTGACCACGCCGACGGGCAGGTCCGCACCGGCGGCGAGTTCGGCGACCGACTGGGTCTCCGTGCGGCACAGGTCGAGGAGGTTGCGGTGTTCCGGCCCGAGCGGGGCGTCCTCGACGCCGGGCGCGCCCGGGTCCAGTGTGACCAGGGCGATCAGGTCGAACCGGACGCCCGTGGGGCCGGGCCGGGTACGTCCGCCCGTCATGGCGTAGGGGCGGACGAGCGGGCCGGCCTCGTTGTCGTACCACTGACTGTCCTGTTCGAGCGGGGTGCCCGTCGTGTCCTCGGTCATCTGCGTGGACCGTTCTTCCGGTTCATCCGGCGGCGGGTGGCCGCGCGGCCACGCGGGGCGCCGTGCCGAGGTGCTCGCCGACGCGTTTGACCAGGCGTGCCATCTCGTAGGCCACGAGGCCGATGTCGGCGGTGACGGCGGTGAGGAGGGCGAGGCAGGAGCCGTCGCCCGCGGCGGCCACGAACAGGAAGCCCTCGTCCATCTCCACCATGGTCTGGCGGACCCCGCCGGCGCCGAAGTGCCGCCCCGCGCCCTTGGCGAGGCTGTGGAAGCCCGAGGCGACCGCGGCGAGGTGCTCGGCGTCCTCGCGGCGCAGGCCGCTCGAGGCGCCCACGGCGAGGCCGTCGTTGGACAGCACCACGGCGTGCCGTATGTCGCTCACACGGAGCACCAGATCGTCCAGCAGCCAGTCGAGTTCGCCGGACCGCCGGGCGGCCTGTGTGCTCGGGTCCTGGATCATGCGGGGTCTCCTTCGCTGCTGTCGCTGCCCGTCGCGGGGCCGGGAGTGGTGCCGCGGCCGGGTCGCCTGCCGCCGCCGCGCGCCCAGCCGTCGCGGTAGGCCGCCATGCGGTTCCGTACGAGTTCGGGGGTGCGTTCGTCGTCCCGGGGGGCCGGCGTCGGCGGTTGCTCCTCGGGCCGCCCGTCGCGCAGTTGGGGAGCGAGGCTGGCCTGTCGTACGCGGCGCGGAAGGTCGTCGGAGTCTTCGGGCTGCTGCGGTGGGCGGTGCAGTCGCAAGGTGGCGACTCCTGGGGGTGGGGTCTGGCTCGGGGTCTCCGGATGACGTCGGCTCTCCGCGTGATGCGGGATGTCCGCGTGCCGCACGGCTTCGCTCTCCGCGACGGCCGGTACGGGAGCCACGAGGGCGCGCCGGTCGCTCTGGGCGGGGACGGCGTCCTGGAGCGTGGTGGCGTCGGGCACGCGCGCGCAGGCGCGTTCCTCGGGTTGCCTCGCGGGCCGCGCGGCGTCGGGGGACCGTTCCGCCGCCCCTGTGTGGAGCAGGGCGGTGGGCAGCAGGACGACCGCCGTGGTGCCGCCGTACGGCGAGGTCCTCAGGTGGACCTTGACGTCGTGCCGGGCGGCGAGCCTGCTGACCACGAACAGCCCGAGCCGGTCGCTGTCGAACAGGTCGAGCGCCTCGGACTGCGCGATGCGGCGGTTGGCTTCGGCGAGGGTCTCCTTGCCCATGCCGAGGCCGCGGTCCTCGACCTCGACGGCGTAGCCGTTGCCGACGGGTTCGCCGGTGACGCGCACGCGCGTGTGGGGCGGCGAGAACTGGGCGGCGTTCTCGATGATCTCGGCCAGCAGGTGTGTCAGGTCGGCGACGGCGGCGCCGACCACGGCCGCCTCGGGAAGCTGCCGTACCTCCACGCGCGCGTAGTCCTCCACCTCGGAAACGGCCGCGCGGACCACGTTCGTCAGGGAGACGGGCATGCGCCAGGCCCGGCCGGGGGCGGCTCCGGAGAGGATGATCAGGCTCTCCGCGTGGCGCCGCATGCGGGTGGTGAGGTGGTCGAGGCGGAAGAGATCACTCAGCTCGTTCGGGTCGTCGGAGCGGCGTTCCATGCTGTCCAGGAGGGCCAGCTGCCGGTGGACGAGGATCTGGCTGCGGCGGGCCAGGTTGACGAAGACGCCGGAGATGCCGCTGGCGAGTTCGGCGCGTTCCACGGCGGCCCGCAGCGCGGCGCGGTGCACGGTGGTGAGGGCCTCGGCGACCTGCCCGGTCTCGTCCTCCGCGGGTACTCCCGGCGGTGCCTCGGCGCGGATGTCGATCTCCTCCCCCGCCCGCAGTTTCCGCATGGCGTCGGGGAGTTTGCGCCGGGCGATCTCCAGGGCGCCGTTGCGCAGGCTGACCAGTTCCACGACGAGGCCGCGCCCGATCCGCACGGAGATGACGAGCGAGGCGGCGACGGCCGCCAGGCCGAGCAGGACGGCGGCACCGGCCGGGGTGAGCAGTCCGCGGGTGAACGGGTCGGCCCGCTCCGCGACTCCGCGTGCCGCGTCGTCCTCGATGGTGCGCATGCCGTTCCGCACGCGCGTGTGGGCCGCGTTCCAGGTGCTCTCGGGTGCCGCTTCGGCCGTCTTCGCTCCCGGCCCGCGAGCGAGGACGCCGTCCTCGGCGCGGCCCAGGGCGGTGTAGGCGCTGTGACCGGCGAGGGCGTCCCATGCGGAGCGTTCGCCGGCGCTCAGATCCGCGACGGCCGACTCGGTGAGCGTGCGGCGCAGGTCGACGGCGCCGGTGAAGAGCCGGAACCGCTCCCCGCTCAGGGCGCCGTCCAGGCGGGCACTCGCCAGTACCGCGTCCTCCTGGGCCAGCGCCTCGCCCGCGCGGGCGAATTCGAGCAGCACGCGCGCGTCGGAGCCGAGGTCGGCGTCCTGGATCCCGCTGAGCGCGCCGCCGACGCCGAAGGCGGTCGAGATGGTCCGGGTGTAGCGGTCGTACGTCTCCGCCCAGCCGGCGCGCCCGTCCCGCACCGCCGTGCGCAGCGGCCGCAGTTGCTCGGCACCGGTGACGAACGCCTTCAGCCGGCGGGCGACTCCGGCGGGCAGTTCCCCGCTGTCGGCGACGGTGTTGTCTGTGCCGAGCCGCAGTTTCGCGACGGCCCGGTCGGTGCGCCGGGCGAGATCGTCCAGTTCGTCGGTGCGGACGGCGGAGGGATCGGTGGCGTGGCGTACGGCGGCCGCGCGTTCGGCCTGGAGGGCGTCGACAGCGGCGGAGACGGGGGCGCGGACCGTGGCGTCCACGCGTTGGACCTGCCGCAGCCGGGAGACGTCCTGGGCGGTGGTGACGGTCGCGTAGGCCCACAGGGCCAGGAGGGAGACGACCGGCACCATCAGCAGGCAGACGATCTTGGCACGCACGGTGCGGGGGCGGATGTGCCAGCGCTCCGCGCGCACGGGTATTCCGTCCGCCGCGGCGGACGGGGGCGTCTCGGGACTCTCGTCGGCCGGGGGCCCGGCGTGCGCACGGCGGCCGCGCACGGGCGGGGGCGGCGCCTCGGCGCCGTCTGTGGGGGTCCTACGGGGTGTTCGCATGGACTCCTCGCTCGGGAGTGGGTCGGGGGCGTGCGGTCCGGCGTGCCGGCCAAGGCGCCCCGTCCGGACCGGAGCGCAGGGCCGGGAGGCGGGCTGTCCGCGCCGGGTGCGCCACCGGGGCCGCTGAGGCGGTTCCTCCTGGTCGCGGGGCCGCTGACCGGGAGGCGCACCTCGCACCACCCGGGCCGTTGCGTCGCGTTCGGCCTTCCGCGGCTCTGCGGTGTGCGGTCGCCTTCGCGGCTAGGGTGCGGCGCTTCCCACCGGTCGCTGAGCCGAGGCGGACGCCGCCCGCTCCCCGGCCGTCGGCGACAGGGCGACGAAGGCCGAGGTGAGGAAGAGGTAGGAGCCGAGGCCGACGGCCAGGGGGAAGATGAACTGCATCGCCGATGCTCCGGGCAGGGCTCCCCCGGAGGGGGTCACGCGCACACCCACCGCGAACATCCCGGTGTAGTGCATGCTGCTGACGGCCGCGCCCATGATCAGGGAGGCGATGGTGACCGCCACGGGCGACTTGATGTGGAGAGCCGCCCAGAGGGCCGCTGTCGCGGCGACGACGGCGATCAGCACGGAGAGTCCGACGAGCAGCGGGTCGTAGGTCACGTCGCCGTGCAGACGGACGGCCGCCATGCCCAGGTAGTGCATGCTCGCGACGCCGAGCCCGGTGGTGAGCCCGCCGGCGAGCAGCGCACGGCCCCGGTCCCTGCTGTAGCCGACGGCGAAGACGCCTGCGCAGACGACGACCATGGCGACGAGCAGGCTCAGCAGCGTGAGCGGCACGTCGTAGCGGATGTCGGTGCCGGTGACGCCGAACCCGAGCATGGCCACGAAGTGCATGGTCCAGATGCCGGTGCCGATCGCCGAGGCGGCGGTGACGAGCCAGTTGCGGCGCGAGCGCCCGGTGGTGGCGAGCGCGCGGACGGTGCAGCGCAGACCGAGCGCGGCGCCTATGCAGGCCATCACGTACGACAGTGCGGGGGTCAGCCACCCCAGGGCTGCGTGGTCCAGGTGTCCCATGGCCCCGGGACGCTAGACCCGGCTGGGGCGCGCGAAGGGGGCGCATTTCGAAAGGTGCTGGAATATGACGCAAGGATGTATCGGAACGATCGGGTGACGCTCGAACATGTGCACTGAGGCGTCATCCTTGCCGGTGAGGAATCATGCGGTGCATGAGCGACGAGCAGACGCGTGTCCAGGAGTTCTTCACCGCCCGCGCCGCCGACTGGGACAGCCGGTTCCCCGACGACGGTCCGGCCTACGCGGCCGCGGTCGCCGAGCTCGGGCTGCGGGCGGGTGACCGGGTCCTCGACGCGGGATGCGGCACCGGACGCGCCCTGCCGCCGCTGCGAGCCGCCGTCGGAGCATCCGGAGTGGTCCTCGGGGCCGACCTGACGCCGGCCATGCTGCGGGAGGCCGTACGGGCCGGGCGGGACCGTGACGGGCGGTTGCTGCTCACGGACGTCGCCGCGCTGCCGCTGCGCTCGGAGTCTCTGGACGCCGTGTTCGGGGCGGGTCTCATCTCGCACCTCGGGAGCCCGGCCGAGAACCTGCGGGAGCTCGCGCGCGTGGTGCGCCCCGGTGGGGTGCTGGCGCTGTTCCACCCGATCGGCAGGGCGGCTCTCGCGGCACGCCACGGCCGCCCGCTCACCCCGGACGACCTGCGCGCCGAGCCGAACCTCCGTCCGCTGCTGGCCGGTTCCGGGTGGCGTCTGACGTCGTACGTCGACGAGGACTCCCGCTTCCTGGCACTGGCCGTGCGCGAGGACTGAACACCGTGCACGAGGACCGAACACCGTGCGCCAGGACCGAGCCGTGCGCGAGGACCGAACACCGTGCGCCAGGACCGAGCCGTGCGCCAGGACCGAGCCGTGCCCGAGGGCCGAGCCGCCGTGTCACCCGGCCTCGGCGTCCGGCGCCGCGTGACGCACGGGGCAGCCCCGGACACCCGGGACGGGGCGGGTGCCCAGGTCGGCGATCCGGTAGCCGTAGGGGTAGCCCTTGATCTCCCGGTTCTGGCGCGCGAAGTGCGGGGCCCGCCGGGGCGGCAGCAGGCGGACGGCACGGCCGCGGAGCCGGACCGCGCGACGCACCCACGCGCGCGTGGCGGCACTCGGCGGGGTGTAGCGGAAGGCGCGCAGCAGCGGGTCGTCGAGCAGCGAGAGGGTCGTGGTGCGCAGCAGGGGGGCGAGGGGGCCGGGGTACCAGGAGGCCATCAGGCCGAGCGTGGCGTCCGAGACGCGCCGGGCGTCCTCGTCCCACGCGAAGTGGGCGGCCTCGTAGGAGTCGAGGCAGTTCTCGAACTCCTCGTAGGTCTCGGGGATGCCCTTGATGCCCATGTGCCGGCCCAGTGTGCGGTGATGGACCACACTGGCGACGGTCTCGTGGCGTGACATCCTGCGCCAGCCGTAGGCGTCGATCCACCGTTTGGGCATCACGACGAACGTGCAGAGCACGTAGCGCATGTCGTCGTCGCTGATGTCGTAGCTGCGGTGCATCTGGTTGATGCGGCGGATCGCGGTCCTGCCCTGGTCACTGCCGAAACCGTGCTCGACGATGGTGTCCAGGAGCAGCGAGGTGTCGTCGTAGCGCTTCTGCGCCCGGTCCGTGAGCTCCGCCGTCCGCGCGAGCAGCCGGCCGATGCTCGGGACGGCGTAGGTGCGGTACAGGGCCAGTTCCAGGGCCCGTGTGAAGTCCCACGGGAACTCGTACGCCACGCTCAGCCGGTAGATCTCCGTGGCCTCCTCGTACGGGTCCATCCGCCGGATCTGTTCGAGGCGTGAGAAGCGCTTCACCGTGCCGTCCCCCTTCTGCCACAGGTTCTCCAACTCTACGTTGGTCACCAGGAGATGAACGACCAGGCAGGACAGGCGCACAGGGGGAAGGTGGTCAGCATGTGGGACAGGTTCCGCAAAGCCGGGGGAAGGGTCGCCGATGTTCTGCGCACGGAGCCGAAGGCCGGTGGGGACAGGCGGCCGCACAATCTTTTCGAGGCCGCGGCGACCTACGTCACGGCGTGCGCGCAGGACGACCAGGAGCGGTCCGACGAGGCGGCCGGCTGGGTGTCGCCGGAGGCGCTGTCGTTCGGTGTGACCGAGCTGGCCTGCCGGGCCGTGATCGCGCTCGCCCGGGAACGCGGCGAGTCGCCGGAGACCGTGGCCCGCGAGTTGCTGGGGCTGCCGGCGGCGTGAGGGGGCGTTCCGCACGGTCGATTCGCCCCGTCCGCCGGAAAACTGCAGCTCCGAGTGCGCGGGCGAGGCCGTGACAAGGGGCTTCCGGGCGCATTAGGGTGCGCGCCGGTGGACGAACCGATGGGGAGGCTGGGATGGCCGGGACGGACGAGGAAGCCGTCGCCGCCGCGGACGATGCGCTCTATGTGCTCACGGCGGTGCTGCTGACGCCGGCGAAGTTCCCGAGTGTGCTCGGCGACGACTACCCCGAAGCATGCGCGGCGCTCGGTCTCGCGCCGCTCGCCGACGGCTACGGATTGGTGCTCGGCCAAGACGGCGAGGGCGCCCGGTGGACGGTGGCCATCGACGACGTCTCCCTGGTGGCCGTAGCGATCGCGTCCTGGGACTGCGGCATGGAGTACGAGCTGTCGCCCGACGAACGCACGGTCGTCGCGGCCCTGCCCGGCTGGCCCCTCGCGGTGGCCGTCGCGGCCCCCGGGGTGCCCGCGCCGCACGATCCGGGCCCGGAGGCCGACGACCGGCCTCCGCTGACTCCTCCGGACGCCACCGTCTGGGGCCCGGCCCAGCGGCGCCTGGGCGCGGACGAGATCGCGCTGCAGTGGGCGGTGTGGCGGGAGCAGGTCGACGACGCGGACTTCCCGGCGCCGGGGTCCTCGGGGACACCGGATGACGGGGACGGGGCGGGCGACGGCCCGGACGAGGGCGGGGAGAGCGGGCAGAAGGGTGGCCACAGCGGCATCCGGCGCGTCCTCGCCGAGGCCCGCGCCTACATCGACTCACCACCGCCGCTGGGCCGGGTCCGGTCCTCCTTCGCGCCGGGAGACGCCCGGACCCTGCGGGCCGACGGTCCGGGCTGGTCGCTCGTCGCCAGGACCGACGACATCGCCTTCGTGCTGCTCGACGAGGAGCCCGGCGAGGTCCTGCCGGTCGGCCGGGGGCCGGAACTGCCCGGTCTCCTCCAAGCGCTCGACAAGATGGCCGTACGGCCGAACTGAGCCGGTCCGGCCGGGCCCTGCGGCGTCGGCCGGGCCGCACCGGATCAGCGCCTCAGCGGCCGAGTTCCTTGCGGGTGGTGCGGCGGAGCCTGCGCCGCTGCGACGGATCCAGCGCGAGGTACGCGGCGGCCGGGACTCCCAGGATGATCAGGAGCGATGCCCACCAGGGCAGCCAGATCAGCAGGATGAGCCCGACCGCCACACCGCCTGCGGCGATCTTGGCGTTGTTCGACATGACTGTCGCCTCCTTCGCGGCCGCTGCCGCTCTCTGTCTCGAAAACGGACCCGCGCTCACGGCGGTTCCGGACCACGACCCTGAGACATCCCTGAGGTGCGACCCCGACGCACCCCTGAGACCTCCATGGTGACCCAGCTCACAGCTCAGCCATACCCGTGCGCACCGGAAGTGCTGTACTCTCGGCGACTCCGCCTCCACTAGTCAAATTTGAGGAATCCGCCATAGCCGAGCATCCGACTCCCCCGGCATCCTCCTCCGACCTCTCCGAACTGACCCTTTGTCGCTCCGTGTTCCTGCCCGGCGACCCCGCGCGCACGGGCAGGATCGCCTTCTGGCGACCCGACGCCGCCTCCCCTCCGGCCGTGGCGTCCGCGCCCGTCACGGACCTGACCGTCGTCGTGCCGCACGGCGGCGGTGTCGAGGAAGCGCACGTGCCCGCCGCCCTGGTGCCGGTGCGCACGGCCCTGCCGGTCCTCACACGCGCGCGTGCCCACGGGCAGGGACACCGGTCCACCGTCTTCTGGGGCGCCGCGGCCCTGCACGCCCTGCACCTCGTGGCGCGCGGACTGCTGCTGCCGGGGCTGTCCCCGGGCGACCACGACGCCTGGCGCACCGGCCCGCTGCGCACCGAGGACATCGAGGCCGTACGGCGCCTCGCCGCCTCGATGCCGCCCGAGGCGCACGCCGTGCCCCTGGAGAGCGACGGGACGCTGCGCCTGCCCGACCCGGAGCGGCTTCTGCGCGCCTTCCTCGACGCGGTCGCCGACACCCTGCCCCGCTCCCCCGCCGCGCCGCTGGTGACGGGCGCCCCCGCCTACGCCTCGCCGGAGCCGGTGCGGATGCCAGAGCAGCGCGCCTGGGCCGCCGATGTCGCCGCGGGCCACGACGCGGGCGTGCGGCTGTCGTTGCGGATCGAGGCGGACGGCCTGGAGGAGACGGCGACCCACGACGCGGACGTGACGTTCCGGGCCGTACTGCAGGTGCACAGCGTGAGCGACCCCGCGCTCGTCGCGGACGCGGCGGATGTCTGGGCCGGCGGCGAGGCCTTCGGCCCCCGCGCGCGGATGGACGCGCTGCTCGCCCTGCGCCGCGCGGCCCGGGCCTGGGCCCCGCTCACGCCGCTGCTGTCGGCGACCGTGCCGGACGCGGCCGAACTCGCCGACGAGGAGGTCACCGAACTTCTCGGCGCGGGCGCCCGAGCCCTGAGCGCGGCCGGGGTCGACGTGCACTGGCCGAAGGGACTGACCCGCGAGTTCACCACGCGCGCGGAGGTGGGCCCTCCCGACGGCGACCCGGAGTCCGGCAAGGGCTTCGCGGCCATGCCGTCGTTCCTGTCCGCCGACGCGCTGCTCGCCTTCACCTGGTCGTTCGCCCTGGGCGACCGGCGGCTGGACCGCGAGGAACTGGACCGCCTGGCCGAGGCCAAGCGTCCGGTGGTGCGGCTGCGCGACCAGTGGGTCCTGATCGACCCCCAGGAGGTGCGCCTGGCCCGCTCCCGGCGCGACCGCAAGGTGACCCCGGTGGATGCCCTGGGCGCGGCCCTGACGGGCTGGGCGGAGGTGGAGGGCCACCGGGTCGAGGTACGGCCCACCGGATGGCTGGCCGCCCTGCGGGAGCGGCTCGCCGACCCCGAGGGGCAGCGGCCGGTGGAACAGCCGGCTGCCCTCGCGGCCACCCTGCGGGACTACCAGCGGCGGGGTCTGAACTGGCTCTCCGGTATGACGTCGCTGGGCCTGGGCTGCTGTCTCGCCGACGACATGGGGCTCGGCAAGACGATCACGCTGATCGCCCTCCACCTGCACCGGCAGACCGAGTCGGAGTCCGCCGGGCCCACCCTGGTGGTCTGCCCGACGTCCCTGATGGGCAACTGGCAGCGGGAGATCGAACGGTTCGCACCCGGCACACCGGTGCGGCGCTTCCACGGCGCACGTCGCGCCCTGGACGGCCTGGCCGACGGCGAGTTCGTGCTCACCACGTACGGCACGATGCGCCTGGACGCACCCCGGCTCGCCGCAGTGCCCTGGGGCATGCTCGTGGCGGACGAGGCCCAGCACGTGAAGAACCCGTACTCCTCGACCGCGCGGGAGCTGCGTTCCATCGGGGCACGCGCGCGTGTGGCGCTCACCGGCACCCCGGTGGAGAACAACCTGTCGGAGCTGTGGGCGATCCTCGACTGGACGACTCCGGGGCTGCTGGGGCGGCTCGGCACCTTCCGCAGGCGGTACGCGGAGGCCGTCGAGGGCGGTCAGGACCCGGCCGCGGCCGACCGTCTGGCCCGGCTCGTACGGCCGTTCCTGCTGCGTCGCCGCAAGTCGGACCCGGGGATCGCGCCCGAGCTCCCGCCGAAGACGGAGACCGATCACGCCGTGTCGCTCACCCAGGAGCAGGCGGCGCTGTACGAAGCCGTGGTGCGCGAGGCGCTCGCGGAGATCTCCGGCGCCGGCAGCATGGCCCGCCGGGGCCTGATCGTGAAGCTGCTGACCGGCCTCAAGCAGATCTGCAACCACCCGGCGCAGTACCTCAAGGAGGAGCGTCCTGTGATCACCGGACGCTCGGGGAAGCTGGAGCTGCTGGACGAACTGCTCGACACGATTCTCGCCGAAGGGGCGGGCGTGCTGGTGTTCACGCAGTACGTGCGGATGGCCCGCCTGCTGGAGCGGCATCTGGCCGCCCGGGGCACGTCCTCGCAGTTCCTGCACGGCGGGACCCCGGTCGCGGAGCGCGAGGCCATGGTGCGGCGCTTCCAGGACGGTGAGGTGCCGGTGTTCCTGCTGTCGTTGAAGGCGGCCGGCACCGGGCTGAACCTCACCCGGGCCGAGCACGTCGTGCACTACGACCGCTGGTGGAACCCGGCGGTGGAGGCGCAGGCGACCGACCGCGCGTACCGCATCGGCCAGACCCGGCCCGTGCAGGTGCACCGGATCATCGCGGAGGGAACCATCGAGGACCGCATCGCCGAACTGCTGCTGCGCAAACGGGAGCTGGCCGATTCGGTCCTCGGCGCCGGCGAGGCGGCGCTCACGGAACTGACGGACGCGGAACTGGCGGATCTGGTCGAACTGCGAGGGGGCCTGCGATGACTCGGCACGAGGGCGACACGGAACGCACCTTCGCCGCACTGCCGCCCGCGCACGGGCGGGGCTTCACGCAGACCTGGTGGGGTCAGGCGTGGCTGACCGCGCTGGAGGGCACGGCTCTGGACTCGGCGCAGCTCAAGACGGGCCGCCGGCTCGCCCGCGCGGGTGCGGTCGGCGCGGTGTCGGTGCGCCCCGGGCGGCTCACGGCCGTCGTCCTGGACCGCGACCGTACGGCGCACCGGGCCGACGTCCTGCTGGAGGAGCTGTCGCCCGAACAGTGGGACCGCTTCCTGGGCATGGCGGCGGAGCGGGCCGGTCACGTGGCGGCGCTGCTGGACCGGGAGATGCCGCCGCACCTCGTCGAGGACGCGGCGGACGCGGGCGTCGAGCTGCTGCCCGGCCTGGGCGATCTGGAACCGGAGTGCGACTGCGGGGCCTGGGACCACTGCGCGCACACGGCGGCGCTCTGCTACCAGGTGGCACGGCTGCTGGACCAGGACCCGTTCGTCCTGCTGCTGATGCGCGGGCGCGCCGAGGCCACCGTGCTGGACGACCTCCAGACGCGCGGCGGCGGTACGTCCGCTCCCGAGCCCTCAGCGCCCTCGGGTGTGGACGCGGTGGAGGCGTACGCGGGCGGAGACATCCTGCCCCCGCTGCCGGCCCTGCCCGAACTCCCGGGCGAGCCGGGCGTGCCGCCGTCCCTGGACACCGAGACGCCACCCGCTCCGGGCGTCGATCCGCACGCGTTGGAGTTCCTGGCCGCGCGGACCGCCGTCCGGGCCCACCGTCTGCTCACGGGAGCGCTCCGGGGCGGCTTCGATGCGGAACCGACGCTGACGCAGGACGCGGCGCGGCTGGCCGCGGGCGATCCCGGCCGGGAAGTGGCGGACCGGCTCGCCGACGGATCAGGCCGCGGCCGGGAGGGGCTGGCGGCGGCGGTACGCGCCTGGCAGCACGGCGAGGCGGCCGCCCTGTCCGTTCTCGACGAGGAGTGGCGCGTGGAGGGCGACGCGCTCGCACGCGCGCGTGCCGCCCTGGAATCGGCCTGGGACACGGACGAACGACCGGAGCTGCGGGCGCACGGCAACCGCTGGACGGTCGTCGGGGCGCCGGTCCAGCTGCGCCTCGGCCGGGACGGCCGGTGGTGGCCCTACCGCAAGGAGCGCGGCCGCTGGTTGCCCGCGGGATGCGCCGCCCAGGATCCGGCGACGGCCCTGGCCGCGGTGGCGGCCGTGGCTCCGTCGGAAGCCGCCCCCGGAGACGAGAACGCCCTGTGAGGGGCCGGCCGGACGCCCCGGACCGGGCCCTCCGTCGGGGCCTCGGCCTTCAGGACGCAGGCGTCACGGCAGGAGATCGCCGGGATCCAGGGACGGGAGGAGCGATTCGACGCCGCTCGGAAGATCGCTGGGCAGACCGCTCGGCAGCCGGGTAGGGAAGCCCGAGGGCAGCCGGGTCGGCAGCTCACTGGGCAGCTTGGTGGGGATGCCGAAGGACGGGGCGGGAGTGCGGCTCGTGCTCTCGCCCGACGGCTCCTCGTCCGGCGAGTCGCCTCTGCCCGAGGCCATGAGCACGACGAGGGACACGGCCACCACGGCCACGATCACGGCGAGCAGCACGAACAGCGGATTGCGGCGCCGGGGAGGTCCGGGCGGGTGCGGCGGTACGGGCGGCAGGGCCATACCGACCAGAGTCGCCGCGCACCGCGCGAGCCGGGAGGGGCGTGCGGAAGCTGATACGGACTCATGGCATGGATCGCATGATTCCGGTGCATGACGGGTCCGTCGGCCGGCCGGAGTGACCGGCCGACGGGCCCGCACGCGCGCGTGGTCTCAGCCACGTGCCCCCAGCAGGTGATCCATCGCCAACTGGTCCAGGTGCTCGAACGCCATGCCGCGCGCGGCGGCCGCCTCCACGTCGAACGCCTCGAACGCCGACTGGTCGGAGAGCAGCGCCTGGAGGCCGTCCGCGGCGGTGGGCCGGGCCAGCTCGTCCAGGCGGGCCGCGCGCAGGGCCTCCTGGACCTCCGGGTCGGCGCGGAAGGCGGCGGCGCGCTCCTTGAGGATGAGGTAGTTGCGCATGCACCCGGCCGCCGAGGCCCACACGCCGTCGAGGTCCTCGGTCCGCGGCGGCTTGAAGTCGAAGTGGCGCGGACCGGCGTAGCCCGCCGACTCCAACAGGTCGACCAGCCAGAACGCGGCACGCAGGTCGCCGGCGCCGAAGCGCAGGTCCTGGTCGTACTTGATGCCGGACTGGCCGTTGAGGTCGATGTGGAAGAGCTTGCCCGCCCACAGCGCCTGTGCGATGCCGTGCGGGAAGTTCAGCCCGGCCATCTGCTCGTGCCCGACCTCGGGGTTCACGCCGTACAGCTCGGGACGCTCCAGGCGCTCGATGAACGCCAGGGCGTGGCCGACGGTCGGCAGCAGGATGTCACCGCGCGGCTCGTTCGGCTTGGGCTCGATCGCGAAGCGCAGGTCGTAGCCCTGGGAGGTGACGTACTCGCCGAGCAGATCGAAGGCCTCCTTCATCCGGTCCAGGGCCGCGCGGACGTCCTTGGCGGCGCCGGACTCGGCACCCTCGCGGCCACCCCAGGCCACGTACACCTCGGCACCGAGTTCGGCGGCGAGGTCGATGTTGCGGATGGTCTTGCGCAGGGCGTAGCGGCGCACGTCGCGGTCGTTGGCGGTGAACGCGCCGTCCTTGAAGACGGGGTGCGTGAAGAGGTTCGTGGTGGCCATCGGGACCTTCATGCCCGTGGCGTCCAGCGCCTGCCGGAAGCGCTTGATGTGCGCCTCACGCTCGGTGTCACCGGAGCCGAAGGGAATCAGGTCGTCGTCGTGGAAGGTCACACCGTGGGCGCCCAGCTCGGCCAGGCTCTGCACCGTCTCGACCGGGTCGAGGGCACGCCGCGTGGCGTCGCCGAAGGGGTCCCGTCCCTGCCAGCCGACGGTCCACAGGCCGAACGTGAACCTGTCCTCGGGGGTGGGCTGGTAGCTCATGCCGCGGCTCCTTGCTCGCTGGGGGTATTTCGTCATGCCGATTTACAAATTAGTATGCGAGCACCTCTCTGGGAAGAGACAAGGTGCCTCCGAACGGAGTCACGTGCCGCGCGCAGTAGGGAGAAGCCCGATGTCAGCAGCCGAGGGTCCGCTCGTCGTCGGTGTGGATTCGTCCACCCAGTCCACCAAGGCGCTGGTCGTCGACGCGTCCACCGGCCGGGTGGTCGCGAGCGGCCAGGCGCCGCACACGGTCTCCTCGGGGGCCGGGCGCGAGACCGACCCGCGCCAGTGGTGGGACGCGCTGTGCGAGGCCCTGCGCCAGTGCGGTGACGCGGCGCACGAGGCCGCCGCTGTGTCGGTCGGCGGGCAGCAGCACGGCCTGGTCACCCTGGACGGCCGGGGTGAGCCGGTGCGGCCCGCCCTGCTGTGGAACGACGTGCGCTCGGCGCCGCAGGCCCGCCGGCTCACGGAGGAACTGGGCGGCGCGAAGTTCTGGGCCGACCGCACCGGAAGCGTGCCCGCCGCCTCGTTCACCGTCACCAAGTGGGCCTGGCTGGCCGAGCACGAGCCGGAGGCGGTGCGTGCCACGAAGGCCGTGCGGCTCCCCCACGACTACCTCACCGAGCGGCTCACCGGGCAGGGCACGACCGACCGCGGCGACGTCTCCGGAACGGGCTGGTGGGCGTCCGGGACACAGGCGTACGACGAGGAGATCCTGGCGCACGTGGGGCTCGACCCGGCCCTGCTGCCCCGTGTGGTCCGGCCCGGCGAGGTGGCGGGCACGGTGCGCGACGGCCATGACCTGCCGTTCTCCCGGGGCACCCTGGTCGCGCCCGGCACGGGGGACAACGCCGCCGCGGCACTGGGCCTCGGGGTCCGGCCGGGCGTGCCGGTGATGAGCCTCGGCACCTCGGGCACGGTGTACGCCGTGTCGCGGCACAGGCCTGCCGACCCGAGCGGCACGGTGGCGGGTTTCGCCGACGCCCGCGGCGACTGGCTGCCGCTGGCCTGCACCCTGAACTGCACGCTCGCCGTCGACCGCGTCGCGGCGCTGCTGGGGCTGGACCGCGAGGCGGTGGAGCCCGGCACGGCCGTGACGCTGCTGCCCTACCTGGACGGTGAACGCACCCCGAACCTGCCGAACGCCTCCGGTCTGCTGCACGGCCTGCGTCACGACACGACCGCCGGCCAGCTGCTCCAGGCCGCCTACGACGGTGCCGTGCACTCCCTGCTCGGGGCACTCGACCTGGTCCTCGACGAGGAAGCGGACCCCTCGGAGCCGCTGCTGCTGATCGGTGGCGGCGCCCGGGGCACCGCCTGGCAGCAGACCGTACGGCGGCTGTCGGGACGTCCCGTGCAGGTGCCCGAGGCCAAGGAGCTGGTCGCGCTCGGCGCCGCCGCGCAGGCGGCGGGCCTGCTGACCGGGGAGGACCCGGCGGCGGTCGCGCGCCGCTGGGACACGGCCGCCGGGCCGGTGCTCGACGCCGTCGAACGGGACCAGGAGACGCTGGCCAGGATCGCCGGGGTACTCTCCGACGCGGCTCCGCTGCTGGAGCGGCCCACCGACACCCACTGAGGACTGGCGTCAGGCATGACCGCACCGCTGCACGAGGCACGCCCCGCCGGTCCGGGACGCGCACTGCCCGACACCCAGCAGGGCATGCGCCGCCGCAATCTCGCCCGCGTCCTGCACGCCGTCCGCGCCGAGGGACCGCTGTCCCGGGCCGCCGTCGCCTCGCGGATCGGCCTGACCCGGGCCGCGGTGTCGACCCTCGTCGACGAACTCATCCGCTCGGGACTGCTGGAGGAACTGGGGCCCGAGCGGCCCGGCCGGGTGGGCCGCCCGGGCTCCGCGCTCGCCGTCAGCGGACGCGGCCCGGCCGGCATCGGCGCTGAGGTCGGCGTCGACCATCTCGCGGTCTGCGCCGTCGACCTGCGCGGCACGACCCGGTCGCGGGCGATACGGCAGGGAGCGAACCGCGGCCGCTCCCCCCAACCCGTGCTCGAGGAACTCACCGAGCTGATCCGGCAGGTCGTCGCCGAGGCCGAGGGCGAAGGCCTGTGGCCGGCCGGACTCGCCGTGGCCGTGCCGGGCCTGGTGGCGCGCGACGCCCGGACCGTCGTGCGCGCCCCGAACCTCGGCTGGCACGACACGGACCTCGGCGAGCTGCTGCCGGCGGGCCTCCCGCTGACCGTGGACAACGAGGCCAACTTCGGCGCCCTCGCCGAGCTCTGGCTGGGGGACGGCACGCCCCGCGACTTCCTGCACGTCTCGGCGGAGATCGGGATCGGCGCGGCGGTCGTGGTGGACGGCGGTCTGCTGCGCGGAACCCGCGGTTTCGCGGGCGAGTTGGGGCACATGCCGGTCCAGCCGGACGGGCCGGAGTGCGCCTGCGGAGGGCGAGGCTGCCTGGAGCAGTACGCCGGGGAGGAGGCCGTGCTGCGCGCGGCCGGTCTGGAACCCGGCGGGGACCGGGTCGGGTTGCTCGCGGGACGTGCGGCGGACGGCGACGAGGACGTACGCCGCGCCCTGTGCGACGCGGGGACCGCGCTCGGCGTGGCCCTGACCGGGGCGGTCAACCTGCTCGACCCGCAGAGCGTGGTCCTGGGCGGGGAACTGTCCGGGCTGGCGCCCTGGCTGCTGCCCTCCCTGCGGGAGGAGCTGTCCCGTCGTACGGCGGGTCCGGCCTGCCCCGTGTCCGTGTCCGGGCTGGGCCCTCAGGGGCCGCTGCTGGGGGCCGCGCACTCGGTGGTGCGGGCGGTGCTGGACGACCCGGCGGCCGTCGCCGGGCAGGCCTGAAACAGGCCCCCGAAAACAGTCACCAGCGGCTCGCCGATGCCCCGAATCACCCGCCCGGGTGAGGGAGTTGTCCACATCCACGGGCTCGTCCACCGCATCGCATCGTCTCCCCGCGACCGGCCGCCGGGAGCCGTAACTTGATCACCGCGGGCCGCGACCACAACGGCCGCCGCTCGCCGCAGTCGATCAAGGAAAACCCTCCCGTCGAGCCCTGAAGAGGCACACGCTCATGGCACGGATCTCCTCCTTCCCCGGCAGGCGCGGCATCCTCGCAGGCGCCGCCCTCACCGCCGTCCCGTCCGTCCTGCTCACCGGCGCCCGGGCCGGCGCCCGGCCGCAAGCCGTCGATCATCCCGGAGCGGCATGGCACCCGGCGAGCCGCGGCAACTACACGCCGTCGAACCGCCCGCGCGCCCATCCGCTGCACTACGTGATCATCCACGTGGCGCAGACGACGTACTCCGGCACCCTGTCCGTCTTCCGCAACCCCGAGAAGAACGTGTCCGCGCACTACGTGGTGCGCTCGTCCGACGGGCGCGTGGCGCAGTGCGTGCGCGAGTCCGACATCGCGTGGCACGCGGGGAACTGGGACTACAACACCCGCAGTATCGGCATCGAGCACGAAGGCTGGGTGGACCGGCCCGGCTGCTTCACCGACGCCATGTACGAGCGGTCGGCCCGGCTCACCGCGGCGATCTGCGCGAGGTACGGCATCGCGAGGAACCGCGCGCACATCATCGGCCATCACGAGGTACCCGGCAGCGACCACACCGACCCGGGCCGGCACTGGGACTGGAAGCGCTACCTCAGACTCGTCAAGTCCGCCTGAAACGCCGGTCGTAGCCCCGCGGTCCACCTCACGTCCCGGTTACAAATCGTTCAACCTCTGGTTGCGGACCGGTGAGCAGGCGACGATGGGGCCATGACTCTGGCCCAGCGCGCCATGGAGCGCCTGCAGGCCTGGCCCGACCTGATGGCGGGCCCGGCGGGTTGCGGTACCGGAAGGGCGCTCCGTTCCGTCCGTGACGAGATCGTCCACTTCCACTCCTCACGGGACGTGGACCTCCATCTCACTCGCCGGGCCATCCAGCGCTTCCACTACGATCTCGCCGGTTCGAGCGCGATCCACCTGCTGCCCGGATCGTGCTGGGTGACGGTCCACCTCGACTGCGAGGCGGACATCGACCTGCTGCTGAGTCTGGTGAGCATCGCGCTCAAGGCCCACCAGACCCCGCCCGCCGACGACGCGGAGCGGCGGCGCACGGGGTGCAACTTCCGCCGGGTCACGGTGCTGCCGCGTGACGCCGTGGCGGGTGGCTGAGCCTTGGCTGACGAACCGGAGGCGGTCGACGCCGAGGGGCGGGACACGTACGGAGCACACCATCCGGAACGGGGCACGGTGTCGCCCGAAGCGGCAGACATCGGCTGGGGGTTCGAGGGCGGCGGGCCGGGGAGCGAGGTGCTCGGGGACCTGACGGGCCGGCGGGTGCTGGACCTCGGGTGCGGTCCGGCCCGGCACGCCGCCCATCTGGTCCGGGCCCACGGAGCGCTGGTGGACGCCGTAGACGCCTCGGCCGGGCAGTACGAGCGGGCCCGGGCCCGCTACGGCTCGCTGCCCGGGCTGCGGCTGGTCCTGGGCGACGCGGTGGAACACCTGCGCAGGGCGGAGCCGTACGACGTCGTCTATTCCGTCGACGCCGTCCCGTACATCGATCCGCATCGGCTGCTGCCGGCTCTGGCCGGGGCACTGCGGCCGGGTGGCCGGCTCTGTTTCCGGGTGCCGCACACCGACAGTCGTGGTGACGGACCGTCGGACCGGGTCGCCGCCCGGCCGGCGGTCCTGCGGCCGTCGGGTGGCGGAGAGGTCACCGTCCCCCTCTGGGTGCTCGCCCCGGAACTCTGGACGGAGCTGCTCACCGAGTACGGGCTGCGCGTGGAGGGGATCGACGTCCTCGACGCGCCGCAGGACGGCAACAGGACGTCGTACCGGCTCTTCCGGGTGACACGGCCGGTCCGGGTCTCCTCCCGGCCTCGTGTCGACAGGCCACCGCCGCCGCACGCCGCGCTCGGGGTGGGCGCCGTCCTGTACGGGCCACGCGGGCTGCTGCTGGGCCGGCACCGGCGCGGGACGTGGGAGCTGCCCGGCGGGACGGTGGAGCCCGGGGAGTCGCTGCGGGAGGCGGTCGTGCGTGAACTCGGCGAGGAGACCGGGCTCACGGCCGGGCCCGAGGACGTCCGGCTGCTCGGGACGCTCCTGGACGACGCGGGCGGTGTCGTCCGCATGACCGTGGCGGCCCGGGTCACCGCCTGGCGGGGCGAGCCGTCGGACCAGCCCGGGGAGAGCGTCGGCCGCTGGCGCTGGTTCGGCCTGGACCGGCTGCCGGAGCAGTTGTTCGTGTGCAGTGCGCAGGCTCTCACCGCGTGGCGGCCCGGTCTGCCGATCGACCACGCGCCCGCGTCTTTCACCCCGTACGACACCGGAACGGGTGACAGCTGAAGCACCCGGAGGGGTGCGTTTTTTCAGCCGTTCCCGCGTGGTCGGCGCTCAGCCACCCTGCCGGGCCCCGTGGTCTGGTGCACTGCCCCTGAGCATCCGCACGGTTGACGAGGCATCAGGGGGCACGGTGACAGGTCGGCACAGGCGCGCGCGAGCAGGCAGAGCGGTACTGGCGTTTGTCACGGCGTTCGGCGCGCTGACCGGCGCGGCGCTGGCCGGGGCGGCTCCGGCCGGCGCCGTCCAGAAGGGCGGGCGGGTCGCGCCGGGCGTGACGTACGAGGAGTTCGACATCGAGGCGGCCAAGGGGGTGACGCACGCGCATGTGCTGAAGGTCGACCTGAGCAACCCTCAGGTGCGGGTCGACCTGCTGTACCCGGGGGCGGTGGCCTCGCGCGCCCAGGTCTCGGCGATGGCGAACACCCAAGGGGCGGTCGCCGGTGTCAACGGCGACTTCTTCAACATCAGCGAGACACAGCATCCGGGCGTCGAGGCGACCGGGGCGAGTGTGGGACCGGCGATCGCCGCCGGGCGGACGCTCAAAGCGGCCGTGCCGAACGGCCAGCGTTTCGGGCCGGCCCTGCCCCCGGGCACCAGCACCCAGGACGTGTTCGGCGTGGACGGTGACGGCCGGGCACGGCTGGACCGGCTGGCGCTCGCCGGTGCGGTCCGTACGTCCGAGACCGAGCTGCCTCTCGGCGGGCTCAACCAGTACGCGCTCCCTGTGGGGTCGGTCGGGGCGTTCACCTCGGAGTGGGGCAGTGCCTCCCGGGTCCGCGCGACGTGCGGCACGGACACGGACCGCGCCGCCCCGTGCAGCACGGACGTCCACGAGGTGACGGTCCGCGACGGCGAGGTCGTGTCGGCCGCCGACACCCCGGGCAGCGGCCCCATCGCCGCGGGGACCACCGTGCTGGTCGGCCGGGAGGCGGGCGCCCGGCAACTGCGCAAGTTCTCCACCGGTGAGACGGTCGAGATCGAGCACGGCCTCGTGGCGGCCACGGACGGCGCCGCGTACCGGCTCGCCCTCGGCGGCTACCCGGTCCTCACGGACGGGCAGCCGGTTCCGGGGCTCGACAGCACGACGTCGGCCGTCCGTACGGCCGTGGGGATCGCCGACGGCGGGCGGCACGTGCTGCTGCTCGCGCTGGACGGTGCCGCCGCCTACCGCAGCGGTCTGACGATCGCCGAAGTCGCCGCCGCCATGAGGGACCTGGGCGCCGAGGACGCCTTCAGCCTGGACGGCGGCGGGTCGTCGACCCTGGTCGCCCGGAAGCCGGGCGCGAGCGAGGTCTCGGTGCGCAATCACCCCAGCGGCGGCGCCGAACGCCCCGTCCCCAACGGCATCGGCGTGTTCTCCGGGTGACGTCAGGGCCGCAGACCGCTGACGATGTCCGCCGTCGCCGTGACGCCGCTGTGGATGGTGGGGGCGATGCTGGTGCTGGCCAGGTAGAAGCCGAGCAGCAGGCAGACCAGCGCATGGGAGACCTTCAGCCCGCCGTTGCGCAGGAAGATCACCGCCAGGATCACGAGCAGCAGCACCACAGAGATGGAAATGGCCATCGTCAACTCCTCCGCCACGCCGCCATGTCCGGTTCACGGCGTTCGGCCGCAAGTGTGGCGTAGCGAAGGGTTCGTCCGGGCGGCTGACCTGTCCGCCGAACGTGTGGTGTTCTGCCGCCTCAGGCCGCCCGGCGGGCGTCGAGGAACGCCTCCAGCCCGGCGAGGTCGTCGGTGTTGAGGTGGTCGACGCCGGCGGCGCGCAGTTCGCCCCACAGCGCGTCGCGGGCGGGTCCGGCCAGGTCCGGGGTCGCCCAGAACCGCACCTTCTGCCCGCGCTTGTGGGCGGTCCTCACGATGCCCCGCAGCTTGTGCCGCTCGGCGTCGGGGAACGGGCCCACGCCCCGCCAGGTGAAGTTGAGCGTCCAGTTGTCGCTGATCAGCGGGATGAAGGAGGCCGGCGCCTGGCTGCCGAGGTCGGCGAGGCGGCCGTCATAGAAGGCGCGCCGGACGGTCTGGGCCTCCATGGGCGCGCGGGCGGCGCGATCGCCCGAGATCACGACGGTGACCGGACCTCGGTGGACGCGGCCGTGGGCGTACGTGGTGAACAGGTGCCGGTGGCGCCGCAGGTGACGGTCGAGTGCGAGGTACGTCGTCGCGCCCTCGGTCTTGATGTCGACGAGCAGTTGGAGCGAGCCGCGGTACCCCCGGTACACCGAGCCGTGGTGGGCCCGGACGCGGGCGGCGAGCGGGGCGAGGTACAGGGACTCGAGGGTGCGGGCCGGGTCGAGGTCCTGCGGGTCGTGGGCGACGAGGAGCTGGTCGCCGACGAGGTGGATGTCGGCCTCGACGCTGCCGAAGCGGTGGTCGAGAGCGTCGAACAGAGGACGCGGGTGCTCGTAGTCGTTGTGGGCGTGGGCGCGCCACAAGGGGCGGGGCCGGTGCGTGCGTTCGCCGGCCGGCGCGGATGCGGCCGGGAGGGCGATCGAGCCCGCGAGGGCTGCGCCGAGGGTGGTGAGGGCTCGGCGACGGGTGGTGTGGGCCATGCTCTGCCTCCCTGGAGGTGCCGTACGGGAACCCTGTGAGTATGGGGTCCAGGTCGGCTCAAGGAGCAGGCCCGTGCGCGGAGTTGGCTGGACGGCCGCTACGCGTTCACTTCACCGGGCCGGGGCGCGGCAAGGGGCGCACGAAAAGGCCCGCCCCTGACGGGACGGGCTTTTCCGGGCTGCTCCGGGCGTTGCGGGTGCTCCGGGGGCGTTGCGGGTGTTCCGGACGTTCCGGGAGGTCGCCCGGTGTCGGACGGATGGACGTCAGGGAGCCCGCAGGTCGACCAGGCCGGCCAGGGCCTCCCGGTGGGCACCGGCGGTGCCGTAGGCGATCGAGTCGGCCTTCGCGCGCTTGAGGTACAGGTGCGCGGGGTGCTCCCACGTCATGCCGATGCCGCCGTGCAGTTGCAGGGCCTCCTCGGCGGCGTGCACCGCCACGGGCGCCGCGTAGGCCTGGGCGACGGAGACGGCCACGTCGACGTCCTCGCCGGTGGTCAGGGCGTCGGCGGCGTTGCGGGCGGCCGCGCGGGTGCTGACGACCTCCAGCCACAGCTGGGCCAACCGGTGCTTGAGTGCCTGGAAGCCGCCGACGGGCCGGTTGAACTGCTTGCGTTCCTTCAGGTAGCGGACGGTCTCGGTCAGCGTCCACTCGGCCAGCCCGCACTGCTCCGAGGCGAGCAGCCCGGCCCCGGCGCGCAGGGCGCGGCGCACGGCGGGTTCCGCGTCGCCCAGGAGCCGGCCCGGCGCCCCGTCGAGGCTGACGGTCGCGAGCGGCCGGGTCAGGTCCAGGGAGGTCAGGGGGGTGACGGTCGCGGCCGAGGCGTCGACCGCGTACAGGCCGCCGTCGTCGGCGGGCACGAGGAGGACGTCCGCCACGACCGCGTCGGCGATGCCGGTCAGTTCCCCGTGCAGGGCGCCGTCGTCGTGCCGGACGGTCCGGTAGGCGGCGCCCGGTGCGACGTCGAGGGCGACCGCGAGGGCACCGATCGTCGTCCCGGTCGCGAGGTCGCGGAGCAGGTCCTCGGTGCCGCAGGCCAGCAGGGCCTCGGTGGCGACGACCGCGCTCGTCAGATACGGCACGGGTGCGACCGCGCGGCCCAGTTCCTCCAGCACCACGGCGACTTCGCGGTGGGTGGCGCCCTGGCCGTCGAGTTCCTCGGGCACCAGCAGGCCGGCGAGGCCCATGCCGTCGGTCAGGGCCTTCCACAGGACCCGGTGGTGCGGGGTGTCCGACTCGGTGCGGGCGATGACGCCGGGGGCGTCGCAGTGGTCGGTGAGCAGGTCGCGGACGGCGGCGCGCAGCGCCTCTTCCTCTTCCGAGTACAACAGGTCGCTCATCGGGCGAGGTCCTTCCAGGCGACGTCCTTGTCGGTGCGCGGCTCGGCGGGCAGGCCGAGGACGCGCTCGGCGACGATGTTCAGCAGGACCTCGCTGGTCCCGCCCTCGATGCTGTTGCCCTTGGAGCGCAGGTAGCGGTACCCGGCGTCGCGGCCGGTGAAGTCGACCAGCTCCGGGCGCCGCATGGTCCAGTCGTCGTACAGCAGGCCCTCCTCGCCGAGGAGTTCCACCTCCAGGCCGCTGATCTCCTGGTTCAGGCGGGCGAAGGCCAGCTTCATGCCGGCGCCCTCGGGGCCGGGCTGGCCCACGACGAGCTGCTGGCGCAGCCGCTCCGCGGTGAGGCGGGAGACCTCGGCCTCCACCCAGAGCTTCAGCAGGCGCTGGTGCAGGTCGTGCGTGCGCAGCTCGGGCCGCTCGCGCCAGGTCTTCGAGATCGGGCCGATCATGCCGCCCTCGCGGGGCAGTCGCATGCCCCCGATGGCGACACGCTCGTTGTTCAGCGTGGTCTGGGCGACCTTCCAGCCGTCGCCGACCGCACCGAGGCGCCGCGCGTCCGGGATGCGGACGTCGGTGAGGAACACCTCGTTGAACTCGGCCTCGCCGGTGATCTGCCGCAGCGGCCGCACCTCGACACCCGGGTCGGTCATGTCGCAGACGAAGTACGTGATGCCCCGGTGCTTGGGCACCTCCGGGTCGGTGCGGGCGATGAGGATCGCCCAGCGGGCCACATGGGCGCTGGACGTCCACACCTTCTGCCCGTTGACCACCCAGCCGTCGCCCTCTCGGACCGCCCGCGTGCCCAGCGCGGCCAGGTCGGACCCGGCTCCGGGTTCGCTGAACAGCTGGCACCAGACCTCCTCCCCCGTCCACAGGGGCCTGAGGTACCGCCGCTTCTGCTCGTCGGTGCCGAAGCCCAGGATGGTCGGAGCGGCCATGCCGAGGCCGATGCCGATGCGCCGCGGGTCGTTGTCGGGCGCCCCGGCGGCCTCCAGTTCGGCGTCCACGACGGCTTGGAGGGACCGGGGAGCGCCGAGCCCGCCGAGGCCCTCCGGGTAGTGCACCCAGGCCAGTCCGGCGTCGAAGCGGGCCCGGAGGAAGTCCAGCCGGTCGGTGGAGGCCGGCGGGTGGGCGGCCAGCAACTCCCGGGTGCGGCGGCGCAGTTCCTCGGTGTCGGTCATGCTGTCTCCTCCATGACGACCGCGACCCGGCCGGTGGTCAGACCGTCCGCCACCTTCTGCACGGCGCTCGCCGCCGAGCCG
This sequence comes from Streptomyces sp. NPDC012466, assembly GCF_042955215.1. NCBI lineage: Bacteria > Bacillati > Actinomycetota > Actinomycetes > Kitasatosporales > Streptomycetaceae > Streptomyces > Streptomyces sp. NPDC012466. The sequence goes on from NZ_JBIBEQ010000005.1 coordinate 480,297, forward strand.
AGCGGCACCCGCTCGCTCACCAGCGGCTTGATCGCACCCCGGGCGGCCAGCTCGGTGAGCTGCTCGTGGCAGTGCTGGACCAGTTTGGGGTTCTTGGTGTTGTACAGGCCCCAGTGCAGGCCGAGGATCGAGTAGTTCTTCACCAGGGCGTGGTTCAGGCCCGGGCTGGGGATCGTGCCGCTGGCGAAGCCGACGACGACGATCCGCCCCTCGAAGGCGACCGCCTTGGCGGACTGCGTGTAGGCCTCGCCGCCGACCGGGTCGTAGATCACGTCGGCGCCCCGGCCGCCGGTGGCCTCCTTGACGGCGGCGACGACGTCCTCGGAGCGCCGGTCGATCACGACGTCGCAGCCGAGCTCGCGGGCGACGACCGCCTTCCCGGAGCCGCCGACGACACCGATGACGGTGGCGCCGGCGGCCTTCCCGAGCTGCACGGCCGCGCTGCCGACCCCTCCAGCGGCAGCGTGGACGAGCAGGGTCTCGCCGGCCTCCAGACCGGCCCGGCGGTGCAGACCGAACCAGCCCGTCTGGTAGCCGATGTGCAGGGCCGCGGCCTCGGCGTCGTCGAGGGCGTCGGGCGCGGGCAGGAGCGCGGCGGCGTCCGCGACGGCGTACTCGGCGAAGCCGCCGTGCGGCAGCGCCGGGTTGGCGATCACCCGGCGGCCGTCCTCGGTCTCGCCGCAGATCTCCACGCCCGGGGTGAACGGCAGCGGCGGCCTGACCTGGTACTGGCCGCGGCACAGCAAGGCGTCCGGGAAGTTGATGTTGGCCGCCCGTACCTTCAGCAGGACCTGGCCGTCACCGGGCGTGGGGGGCTCCACGTCCTCGAGCCGCATCACCTCGCCCGGCTCACCGTTCTCGTGCACTTGCCATGCCTGCATGCGGGGCCTCCACGGGGGACTGCTTCGTCTGACCGGGGTCGGTTCGCATACTAAGCGGTCGCTTGCCCATCAGGGAACAGTCTCCGGTCAATCTCCCGCGCAGAGGTTTCCCGTCCGTCACAGCCGTCCGTCACAGCCGTCCGCCACGGCCCTCTGTCACGGCCCTCTGTCACGCGCCCTTCGGCCGGGCCCGCACATGCATCCGCTCGCCCTGCGGCCCGAACAGGCTGAGGAACTCCACGGGCCCCTCCCCCGTCGACCCGAACCAGTGCGGCACCCGGGTGTCGAACTCGGCGGCCTCCCCCGCCGTGAGCACCACGTCGTGCTCGCCCAGCACCAGGCGCAGCTTCCCGGCCAGCACGTACAGCCACTCGTAACCCTCGTGCGTCCGCGGTTCCGGTTCTTGTCTGCGCCGCGGTTCCAGGACCTTGTAGGCCTGAAGGCCGCCGGGCTGGCGGGTGAGCGGCCAGTGGGTGCGGCCGCCCATCACGATCGGCTTGGAGCGCACGCGCGGATCACCGGTCGGCGGGGCGCCGACCAGCTCGTCCAGGGCCACCTGATGGGCGCGCGCGATCGGCAGCAGCAGTTCCAGACTGGGTTTGCGCAGGCCGGACTCCAGCCGCGAGAGGGTGCTGACGGAGATGCCGGTGGTCTCGGACAGTGCCGCCAGGGTCACCTCCCGTTCCTTCCGCATCTGCCGCAGCCGGGGGCCCACGCCCGCGAGTACCTCGTCCGTCGTCATGGACGTATTGCAGATTCGGCAAAGCCGTTTGTCAATCCCGCAGCGCCGGGAGACGCTCGGCAGCGGAGGTGGTCACATGACCGAGAAGTACGCGGTGGTCGTCATCGGCGGGGGCGCGGCGGGCCTGTCCGCGGCGCTGGTGCTGGGGCGGGCCAGGCACCACACGCTGGTGGTCGACGCGGGCGAACCGCGCAACGCGCCGGCCGCTCACATGCAGGGCTATCTGTCCCGGGACGGCATGCCGCCCGCCGAGTTCCTGGCCATCGGCCGGGAGGAGATCGCGCGCTACGGCGTGGAACTCGTGCGGGACCGCGTCGTGGAGGTGGACAAGGGCGAGGACTTCACCGTGGTGCTGGCCGGCGGCCGGACCGTGCGGGCCCGGCGGCTGATCGTGGCCACGGGGCTGAAGGACGAGCTGCCCGCGGTTCCCGGGGTCGCCGAGCGGTTCGGCCGGGACGTGCTGCACTGCCCGTTCTGCCACGGCTGGGAGGTGCGCGACCAGGCCTTCGGGGTGCTGGCGTCGAGCCCGGCGAGCGTGCACCAGGCGCTGATGGTGTCCCAGTGGTCGAAGGACGTGCGGCTCTTCCTGCACACGGTCGCCGAGGAGGAGCTGTCCGACGAGGATCTGCGCCGGCTCGCCGCGGCCGGGGTGGAGGTGGTGCCCGGGGAGGTCGCGGAGCTGGTGGTCGAGGACGACCGGCTCACCGGCGTCCGGCTCGCCGGGGGTACCCCCTCCGGGGGAGGTACGACCCACGCCCGCTCGGTGCTGTTCGTCGCCCCGCGGGCCGTTCCGCAGACCGGCCTGCTGGAGCGGCTGGGTGCCGAGCTGCACGAGACGCCGTTCGGCGCGTATCCGGTGGTCGACGCGACCGGTCTGACGACGGTGCCGGGCGTGTGGGCCGCGGGCAACGCGATCGGCTTCGCCGAACAGGTCGTGCACGCGGCGAGCGGCGGGTACCGGGCGGCGTCCGCGATCGTCGGGGATCTGCTGATGACCGACCTCGACGCGGCCGCCCAGGTGTAGAGGCATCGCCTCCGGTGCACCATGGCTGCATGCTGCTGCACCGGCTGGCCCGAGTGTCCCGGGAGGTCGCCGCCACCTCGGCGCGGTCCCGCAAGACGGCCCTGCTCGCGGAGCTCTTCCGGGACGCCGAGGCCGACGACGTGCCGATCGTGATCCCGTATCTGGCCGGCCGGCTGCCGCAGGGCCGGATCGGCGTCGGCTGGAAGGTGCTCGGCCGCCCGGTCGACCCGGCCGCCGAACCGGGCCTGACCGTGCGGGAGGTGGACGCCCGGCTGTCCGAGCTCGCCAAGGTGTCCGGTCCCGGCTCCCAGGCGGAACGGTCCCGTCTGGTCGGCGAGTTGATGGGCGCGGCCACCGAGGACGAGCAGCGGTTCCTGCTGGGTCTGCTCACCGGCGAGGTCCGGCAGGGCGCGCTGGACGCGGTGGCGGTCGAGGGCCTCGCCCAGGCGACCGGCGCGCCGTCCGCCGACGTACGAAGGGCCGTGATGCTCGCGGGTTCCCTCCAGGCGGTGGCCGAGGCGCTGCTCGCGGACGGCCCCGCCTGCCTCGACCGCTTCCGCCTCACCGTCGGCCGCCCGGTCCTGCCGATGCTGGCGCACAGCGCCTCCTCGGTGGCCGAGGCGGTGGACAAGCTGGGCGGATGCGCGGTGGAGGAGAAACTGGACGGCATCCGCGTGCAGGTGCACCGCGACGGCGACACCGTTCGGCTCTACACCCGCACCCTCGACGACATCACCGACCGTCTGCCGGAAGTGACGGCCGCCGCCCTTCAGTTGCGGGGCGAGCGGTTCATCCTGGACGGCGAGGTGATCTCCTTCGACGAGGACGGGCGCCCCCGGTCGTTCCAGGAGACCGCCGGGCGCGTCGGTTCCCGCACGGACGTGGCGACGGCCGCCCGCGCGGTGCCGGTCTCCCCCGTCTTCTTCGACGCGCTGTCCGTGGACGGCCACGACCTGCTGGACCTGCCCTTCGCCGAGCGGCACGCCGAGCTGGCCCGCCTGGTGCCCGAGCCGATGCGGGTGCGGCGCACGCTGGTGTCCGGCCCGGACGACACGCCCACCGCGGAGGAGTTCCTCGCCGAGACCCTGAAGCGCGGCCACGAGGGCGTCGTCGCCAAGGCGCTCGACGCCCCCTACAGCGCGGGCCGGCGCGGGGCGTCCTGGCTGAAGGTGAAGCCCGTCCACACCCTCGACCTGGTGGTCCTGGCCGCCGAGTGGGGCCACGGCCGCCGCACCGGCAAGCTCTCCAACCTCCACCTGGGCGCCCGCACCGCCGACGGTGGCCTCGCCATGCTCGGCAAGACCTTCAAGGGCATGACCGACGCGACGCTCACCTGGCAGACCGAACGGCTCCAGCAGCTCGCCGTCGACGACAACGGCCACGTCGTGACCGTCCGCCCGGAACTCGTCGTCGAGATCGCCTACGACGGGCTCCAGCGCTCCACCCGCTACCCGGCCGGCGTCACCCTCCGCTTCGCCCGCGTGATCCGCTACCGGGAGGACAAGCGCCCCGAGGACGCCGACACGGTCGAGACGCTCCTCGCCGCGCACCCGGAGCTGAAGCCGTGAGGCGCAGCGCCGGCCTGCTGCTCTTCCGCCGCACCGGCGACGGCCTCGAAGTACTGCTCGGCCACATGGGCGGCCCGTTCTTCGCCCGGCGCGACGCCGGGGCGTGGACCGTGATCAAGGGCGAGTACGAGCCGGACGAGCCCGCCTGGGAGGCTGCCCGCCGCGAGTTCCAGGAAGAGCTGGGGCTCCCCCCGCCCGACGGCGAGGCCCTCGATCTCGGCGAGGTCCGGCAGACCAACGGCAAGATCGTCACGGCCTGGGCGGTCGAGGCGGACCTCGACCCGGCGACGATCGCGCCCGGCACCTTCCGGATGGAGTGGCCGCCGAGGTCGGGGCGGCTCCAGGAGTTCCCCGAGCTGGACCGGGTGGCGTGGTTCGGCCCGGACCGGGCCCGCGCGGTGATCGTCAAGGCGCAGGCGGCGTTTCTCGACCGCCTGGCGGAGCACTCGCCCTGAGGAGACGCTCCCGCGTTGCGGTCCCCTCCGCCGCGCGGGAAGGTCGAGACACAGCCCGCTCCGAGGGAGGTCAGCCATGCCCATCGCAACGGTGAACCCGGCGAACGGCGAGACGCTCAAGACGTACGAGGCCATGGGCGAGGAGGAGATCGAGCGCCGGCTCCAGCTCGCGGAGGCCACGTTCCGCACGTACCGGACGACGACCTTCGCCGAGCGGGCCCGGCTGCTGCACCGGGCCGCCGACCTCCTCGAAGAGGACCAGCAGGACATCGCCCGCGTGATGACCACCGAGATGGGCAAGCCGATCCAGCAGGCCCGCGCCGAGGCGGCGAAGTGCGCCAAGGCGATGCGCTGGTACGCCGACCACGCCGAGGAACTGCTCGCCGACGAGGAACCCGCCGACGCCGACGTCAAGGACTCCGGCGCCTCGCGCGTACGGGTCCGTTACCGGCCGCTCGGCCCGGTGCTGGCGGTCATGCCGTGGAACTTCCCGCTGTGGCAGGTGGTCCGCTTCGCCGCGCCCGCGCTGATGGCGGGCAACGTGGGCCTGCTCAAGCACGCCTCGAACGTCCCGCAGACCGCCCTCTACCTGGAGGACCTCTTCCACCGGGCGGGCTTCACCGAGGGCACCTTCCAGACGCTGCTGATCGGTTCCGCCGCGGTCGACGAGATCCTGCGCGACGAGCGGGTCAAGGCGGCCACGCTCACCGGCAGCGAGCCGGCGGGCCGCGCGGTCGCCTCCACCGCCGGGGAGATGGTCAAGAAGACGGTGCTGGAGCTGGGCGGCAGCGACCCGTTCGTCGTGATGCCCTCCGCCGACATCGACCGGGCCGCGAAGGTCGCGGTGACCGCGCGGGTGCAGAACACCGGGCAGTCCTGCATCGCGGCGAAGCGGTTCATCGTGCACACGGACGTCTACGACGCCTTCGCCGAGCGATTCGCCGAGGGCATGAAGGCGCTGAAGGTCGGCGACCCCCTGTCCGACGACACCGAGGTCGGGCCGCTCTCCAGCGAGCAGGGCCTGCGCGATCTGGAGGAACTGGTCGACGACGCGGTCCGCAGCGGGGCCCGGGTGCTGTGCGGTGGCGAACGGCCTGACGGGCCGGGCTGGTACTACACGCCGACGATCCTCGCCGGCATCACCCGCGAGATGCGGATCCACCGGGAGGAGGCGTTCGGTCCGGTCGCGACGCTGTACCGGGCGGCCGACCTCGACGAGGCCGTGCTGATCGCGAACGACTCGCCGTTCGGGCTGAGTTCCAACGTGTGGACGCGGGACGAGGGGGAGGTCGACCGGTTCGTACGCGACCTGGAGGCCGGCGGGGTGTTCTTCAACGGCATGACGGCGTCCCACCCGGCGTTCCCGTTCGGCGGTGTGAAGCGCTCCGGGTACGGGCGTGAGCTGTCCGGGCACGGAATCCGAGAGTTCTGCAACATCACCACTGTTTGGCATGGTGCGTGAGTGTTGCGGAGCTACGATCCCGTCTGTGAACCGCGAAGTGACTCTGCCTCTGATCGTCGACGACCGCGGGACCTTGCAGGTGGCTGCCGCGGATGTCAGCAAGCTCTTGCGGACGGTGGGGGGTCGGTGGGTGCGGCTCGTGGAAGGCGGGGAGTCGGGGCTGGACGAGGACACGGTCGCCGAGCTGGCCATCGAGCTGGCGAAACTGGCCGACCGTATCGATGTGGCCTGTATCGCGCACAGCAGTGGGAGTGCGACGTAGTCGTGGCGTGGTGCGGGTGCCTGGGGGCTTGTCGCGCCCACGCGGCGGAGCCGCACATCGAACACGGTCCCGCGCCCCTCATGGCACCCGGCTCAAGGTGTTCCAGAACATCGCCTCGTAGTTCTGCAGCAGGCGGCCGTACGTGTGGGCTCGTTCTTCGTCGAGGCGCCCGGCGTCCAGAGCCGCCTGGACGGCCGCCGTCGCCAGTCGATCCAGCTCCGGCGACGGCTGCGCGAAGAAGTCGAAGAAGGCGCAAGCCTCGTCGGTGAAGCCGTACCGCTCGCGCAGCGCGGTCGCGATCGTCGCGCAATAGCCTCCCCACGCGGAGAAGTTGGCCGTCAGGGCCAGGACCACGTCGGCCGGTGAGGCGTTCAGGGCCAGCCAGGCCACGTACGCGGGGTACTCCTGACAGCCCGCCAGCGGCTGGTACGACGCCTCCCGCGCCTCGTCCACTCCGCACGCTCGCGCGAACGCCGTCAGTCGCTCACCCGCCAGGGCCTCACCCTCGGCCAGGGCCGTGAAGAAGGCCGCGGCCTCCGGGTCGGCCGGCTCGCCGCGTGCCGCCAGGAACTCGAACGCCCGGCGGTCCGCCGGGATCACCCACGTCTGTTCCAGGGCCAGCGAGGCGAGGGTGGAGCGGGTGGCGGTGCCGTCGGCGATCCGGGGGATCAGCGGGTTGGCGCGCGGGTCCGGGGCGAGGGCCGCGGTCGTCGTCTTCAGCAGATCCCGTGCCGGGTGCGTCATCGCGTCCTCCGTCGTCGAGGTGTCCGTACGAGCGTGGCACGGCGTGCCCGATACGGAGTAGTCCGGCGCGAAGTCGGTGTACCGGCGGGAGATCGTGGGGGGACCACTCCTTGAGGTGACGCACCTTCTGACCGGGGGCGAAGGCCTTCCGGGCGGCGAAAGCAGGCACGGTTCATGGCGACTTTGTGCAGACCCGCGGTGTCCGTTCCAGAGCACGTGATCACGATGGAGGAGACGCTGGAGCTGGCGCGAGAGCGCCACGCCGACCACCCCCGACTGCCTCTGGCCCTCCGCCTGATCGAGAACACCGGTGTGCGCACGCGGCACATCGTGCAGCCCATCGAGGAAACTCTGAGACACCCCGGTTTCGCGGACCGCAACAAGCTCTACGAGGCCGAGGCGAAGGCCCGGGTGCCCGCGGTCGTCCAGCGGGCGCTGGACGACGCGGAGCTGCTCGCCACCGAGGTGGATCTGATCATCTACGTGTCGTGCACGGGCTTCATGATGCCCTCGCTCACGGCGTGGCTCATCAACGAGATGGGGTTCGACCCGACCACCCGTCAGCTGCCGATCGCCCAGCTGGGATGCGCGGCCGGCGGCGCGGCCGTCAACCGGGCCCACGACTTCTGCACGGCGTACCCCGACGCCAACGCGCTGATCGTGGCCTGCGAGTTCTGCTCACTGTGCTACCAGCCGACCGACATCGGTGTCGGCTCACTGCTGTCGAACGGCCTGTTCGGTGACGGCGTCGCCGCCGCCGTGGTCCGCGGCCGGGGCGGCGAGGGAGTCCGCCTGGAGCGCAACGGCTCGTACCTGATCCCCAAGACCGAGGAGTGGATCACGTACGACGTCAGGGCGACCGGCTTCCACTTCCTGCTGGACAAGCGGGTGCCGGCCACGATGGAGCCGCTCGCCCCGGTGCTGCAGGACTTGGCGGGCGACCACGGCTGGGACGCCTCCGACCTGGACTTCTACATCGTGCACGCCGGCGGGCCCCGAATCCTCGACGACCTCAGCACCTTCCTGCGCGTCGACCCGCACGCCTTCCGCTTCAGCCGGGCCACGCTCACCGAGTACGGCAACATCGCCAGCGCCGTCGTCCTGGACGCGCTGCGCCGGCTGTTCGACGAGGGCGGCCCCGAGGACCGGGCCCGCGGGCTGCTCGCCGGGTTCGGACCCGGTATCACCGCCGAGATGGCCCTGGGCCGCTGGCACAGCGGGGACGAGGCGAGGTGACATGAGCGAAGAGACGATCACCGGGATCCTGCCCCCTGCCCGTGCCGTGGTGAGCGGGCGATGACGGCGACGGAAGGGCTGCTCGTCCCCCCGGGGCACGGCCGGGTGGTGGCGGCCCCCGCCCAGCACGTCACCTTCAAGGTGACCGGCACGCACTCCCGGGCGGCCTCCACCTTCGAGGTGGTCGTGCCCCCGGGCTTCGACGTGGGCGCCCATGTGCACACCCGCAGCGAGGAGTTGTTCTACGTCCTCGAGGGCGAGCTGGACGTCCTCGCCTTCGAGCCGCGGGTCCGCACTCCCGACCACTGGCAGCAGTGGGAGTCCCGTTCGGGCAACCGGGTGGTACGGGCGACACCGGGAACGGTGATCGTCGTGCCCCCGGGGTGCCCGCACGCGTTCGCCAACCCGACGGAGGAGCCCGCGAAGGTGTTCTTCCAGGCGAGTCCGCCGCCGGATCACGAGCGGTATTTCGAGGAACTGCTGGAGATTCTCGGCGCCGGGGGCCCGCCGGACCACGCCGCGATCGAGGAGCTGCGGGCGCGGTACGACATCAAGCAGCTGACGCCGTTGAGACACCGTTAGCGGATGGGCACCCCGGCCAGGGTCCGGGCGATGACCAGCCGCTGGATCTCGCTCGTGCCCTCGAAGATGGTGTAGATGGCCGCGTCGCGGTGCATCCGCTCGACGGGGTACTCGCGGGTGTAGCCGTTGCCGCCGAGGATCTGGATGGCCTGGGCTGTGACGCTCTTGGCCGTCTCGCTCGCGAACAGCTTGGACATCGAGCCCTCGGCGGCGGTGAACGGCTTGCCGTTGATCGCCATCCAGGACGCGCGCCACACCAGCAGGCGGGCCGCGTCGATGGACGTCCGCATGTCCGCGAGCTGGAAGGCGACACCCTGGTTGTCGATGATCGGGCGCCCGAACTGCTCGCGCGTCCTGGCGTAGTCGAGGGCGACCTCGTAGGCGGCGCGGGCGGTGCCGACCGCCATGGCGCCGACCGCGGGACGCGAGGCCTCGAACGTGGCCATCGCCGCGTTCTTGACCCGCTCCCCGCCCTGCTTGGCCTTCTCCCGTGCGCGGGCCAGCCGCTCGTCCAGCTTCTCCTTGCCGCCGAGCAGGCAGGAGCCGGGGACGCGCACGTTGTCGAGGATGACCTCGGCGGTGTGCGAGGCGCGGATGCCGTGCTTCTTGAACTTCTGGCCCTGGGCCAGCCCCGGCGTCCCCGGCGGGACGATGAAGGAGGCGTGCCCCTTGGAGCCGAGTTCGGGGTCGACGACCGCGACGACGACATGGACGTTGGCGATGCCGCCGTTGGTCGCCCAGGTCTTGGTGCCGTTGAGCACCCACTCGTCCTTGGCCTCGTCGTACACGGCGCGGGTGCGCATCGAGGCGACGTCGGAGCCGGCGTCGGGCTCGGAGGAGCAGAACGCGGCGACCTTGACATCGTTGGCGTCGCCGTACATCTGGGGGATCCAGGTGCCGATCTGCTCCTCGGTGCCGTTGGCGAGGACACCCACGGCGGCCAGGCCGGTGCCGACGATCGACAGGGCGATGCCCGCGTCACCCCAGAAGAGCTCCTCCATCGCCATGGGTATGCCGAGGCCGGTCGAGTCGAAGTACTGCTGGGCGTAGAAGTCCAGGGAGTAGATGCCGACCTTGGCGGCCTCCTGGATGACCGGCCAGGGAGTCTCCTCACGCTCGTCCCATTCGGCGGCCGCGGGGCGGATCACATCGGCCGCGAAGCCGTGCAGCCAGTCCCGGACCTCCTTCTGTTCGTCGTTGAGCTCCATGGTGAACTCGGCCATGTCGTCCCCTCCAGCGGCACACGTGCATGTTACTTGCGGTAACACCAGTCTGTTACCGACGGGTAGTCGAAGTCAACTCCAACCGACCGGTCGGCACCCGTCCGGTCTCCCGCGCATGCTTCAGTGTTAGTTTGCGCAGGCGTCAGCGAAACAGCACGGGTGGGGAGAGCACATGGAGACCACGCAGCGGTCCGATCAGCAACGGTCCGCCGACCGCCGTCGGCGTGAGCTGCTGGAAGCCGCCGACCGGGTGGTGCTGCGCGACGGCCCGCAGGCCTCGATGAACGCGATCGCGGCGGAGGCCGGCATCACCAAGCCGATTCTCTACCGGCACTTCGGCGACAAGGGCGGACTTTACGCGGCCCTTGCCAAACGGCACACGGACGCGCTGCTGGACTCGCTGCGGGCGGCGCTGGACGCGCCGGCGGACCGACGGGAGCGGGTCGAGGCGACGTTGGACACGTACCTCGCGGCGATCGAGGCGCGGCCCCAGGTGTACCGGTTCCTGATGCACCCGGCGGAGGGGAGCCAGCCGGGGGATCAGGGCTTCGATGTCGGCAAGCACAGCGCGCCGTTGCTGCGGCGTATGGGCGAGGAGCTGGCACAGGTCATCGAGGAGCGGCTGGACCTCGGCCCGGGCGGGCAGCAGCTGGCTCGGGTGTGGGGGCACGGGATCGTCGGCATGATGCACGCCGCCGGGGACTGGTGGCTGGGGGAACGGCCCTGTTCCCGTGCGGAGTTGGTGCGGAGTCTGGCCGATCTGCTGTGGGGTCGGCTCGCCGCCGCGGGTGACCGGGTGGGGGGCCCGGGGTTCTGACCGTCGCGCCCCGGCCCACCGCCGGTCGGGGCCGGTCGCGCCCACGCGGCGGAGCCGCATATCGAACACAGCCCCGCGCCCCTGAGGGAACGACGCTCAGGCACTCCAGGAAGCCCGGCTCACCTGGCGCATCAGCCTGCGGTGGCGCCAGCCCCTGAGGTGGTCCGCGTAGACGCGGCCCTCCAGGTGGTCGCACTCGTGCTGGAGGCAGCGGGCGAAGAACCCCGTGCCGTGGACGGTGACCGGCTCTCCGGTCACCGTGAAGCCCTCGACGACCGCGTGGTCGTACCGTTCCGTTCCCGCCTCCAGGCCGGGCAGGGACAGACAGCCTTCCGGGCCCCGGATCACCACACCGTCCATTTCGGTCAGACGCGGGTTGATCACATGGCCCACATGGCGGACGTCCTCGTCGTCCGGGCAGTCGTAGACGAAGACCCGCAGCGGCTCGCCGACCTGGTTGGCGGCGAGCCCGACACCCTGGGCCGCGTACATGGTGGCGAACAAGTCCTCGACGAGCCGGGCCAGTTCGGGGCCGAAGTCGGTGACCTCCGCGCAGGGCGCGTGCAGGAGCGGATCGCCGTGCAGGGTGAGGGGTCTCACGCGGCCGTGGGCGCCGGGGATGGGGCTGTGTCGCATGGCGGCAAGAGTAAGGTCCTGTCGGTCCGCGCCTCCCACACGAGTTCGCCACAGTGCCGCGGTTCGGGAGTGCGAATGGATCTCGATAGGCTGAGGTCCACACCACGTGGCCGTCAGGCTTCAAGGCGCGGCGCGTACGCAAGGAGGATCGAGAACTGATGGCAGGCAACTCGGACCCGCTCTCGCCGCGGGCCAAGCTGGCCGTGACCGCGGGCAAGGCGGTCGCGGCGGCATCGCGCGCCGCAGGGCGCGGCAGCGGTTCGGTGATCGGTGGCCGGGTCGCGCTCAAACTCGACCCCGACCTGCTCGCCCGGCTCGCCCAGAACCTGGACGTGATCCTGGTCTCCGCGACGAACGGCAAGACCACCACCACCCGGCTCATCGCCGAGGCACTGCGCGCGGCGGGACCGGTCGTCTCCAACGCGCTCGGCGCCAACATGCCGGCCGGCATCACCTCGGCCCTCGCCGGCAGCTCGGACGCCCGCTACGGCGTCATCGAGGTCGACGAGAAGTACCTCGCGGGCGTCGCCCGGGACACCGCCCCGAAGTGCATCGCCCTGCTCAACCTCTCGCGCGACCAGCTCGACCGCGCCGCCGAGACCCGCATGCTCGCCGAGAACTGGCGGGAGGGACTCGCGGGTTCCAAGGCCGTGGTCGTGGCCAACTGTGACGACCCGCTGGTGGTGTGGGCGGCGTCCTCCTCCCCCAATGTGATCTGGGTCGCGGCCGGGCAGATGTGGAAGGACGACGCCTGGTCCTGCCCGTCGTGCGGTGGCGTGATGCAACGCCCGGGCGACGACTGGTTCTGCGGTGAGTGCGGCTTCCGCCGTCCGACGCCGAGCTGGGCGCTCTCCGGCGACCACGTCCTCGACCCGCACGGCTCGGCCTGGCCGATCCACCTCCAGCTGCCGGGCCGCGCCAACAAGGCCAACGCCGCCTCCTCGGCCGCCGTCGCCGCCGTGTTCGGGGTGCCGCCGCAGGTCGCGCTGGAGCGCATGTACCAGGTGCAGGCGGTGGCCGGGCGCTACGACGTCGTCCAGTTCCAGGGCCGTGACCTGCGTCTGCTGCTCGCGAAGAACCCGGCCGGCTGGCTGGAGACGTTCTCCCTGATCGACCCGCCGCCCACCCCGGTCATCCTCTCCGTGAACGCCCGCGGCGCCGACGGCACCGACACCTCCTGGCTGTGGGACGTCGACTACACGCGCCTGACCGGCCACCCGATCTGCGTCGTCGGCGACCGGCGCCTGGACCTGGCCGTGCGCCTGGAGGTCGCCGACCAGCACTTCCAGGTCTACGAGAACCTCGACCAGGCCGTGGCCGCCTGCCCGCCGGGCCGGATCGAGGTCATCGCCAACTACACGGCGTTCCAGGACCTCCGCCGCCGCGTCGGCAACTGAGCACGAGACGTCAGGGGACTTTTGTGAGCGACAACCAACTGCGCATCGTCTGGATCTATCCCGACCTGCTCAGCACCTACGGCGACCAGGGCAACGTCCTCGTCGTCGAACGCCGGGCCCAGCAGCGCGGCCTGGACGTGGCCCGGCTGGACGTGCGCAGCGACCAGCCGATCCCGACCTCCGGCGACATCTACCTGATCGGCGGCGGCGAGGACCGTCCGCAGCGGCTCGCCGCCGAGCGGCTGCGCCGGGACGGCGGGCTGACCCGGGCCGTGGAGAACGGCGCCATCGTGTTCTCCGTGTGCGCCGGCTACCAGATCCTGGGCCACGAGTTCATCAACGACCTCGGCCAGCGCGAGCCCGGCCTCGGGCTGCTGGACGTGGTGTCGACACGCGGCGAGGGCGCCCGCTGCGTCGGTGACGTGCTGGGCGACGTCGACGCGCGGCTCGGCCTGCCCCCGCTGACCGGCTTCGAGAACCACCAGGGCGTCACCCACCTCGGCCCCACCGCCCGCCCCCTCGCCCGGGTGCGCTTCGGCAACGGCAACGGCACGGGCGACGGCACGGAGGGCGCGTACAACGACACCGTCTTCGGCACGTACATGCATGGGCCGGTGCTCGCGCGCAACCCGCTGATCGCGGACCTGATGCTGAAGCTGGCCCTCGACGTCAACGCGCTGCCCCCGACCGACGACCGCTGGTACGAGGCACTCCGCAACGAGCGCATCGCCGCTGCTCAGCAGCCTGCGTGAGCGCTGCGCCGCAGCGTGTCCGAAGGACGCGTCAACCTGCTGGTCAACAGCCCGTCTGACGGCACATCCGCACAGGTGAGCGGGGTCGTCCAGCAGGCGGACGCGTCCTTCGGTCCGGGCCCTCGATGCCGCTAGGGTGGCGGGGATTCGAGCCGGACAACGTGGTCCGGACCCGGCCCACGTGGAGAAGGTATTCGGGCTATGCGCATTGGTGTCCTCACGTCCGGCGGCGACTGCCCCGGCCTGAACGCCGTCATCCGGTCCGTCGTGCACCGTGCCGTCGTCGACCACGGCGACGAGGTCATCGGCTTCCGGGACGGCTGGAAGGGCCTCCTGGAGTGCGACTACCTCAAGCTCGACCTCGACGCGGTGGGCGGCATCCTCGCCCGCGGCGGCACGATTCTCGGGTCCTCCCGGGTCCAGCCCTCCCATCTGCGGGACGGTGTGGAGCGGGCCAAGGGCCACGTCGAGGAGCTCGGCCTCGACGCGATCATCCCGATCGGCGGCGAGGGCACGCTCAAGGCCGCGCGGCTGATGTCGGACAGCGGCCTGCCCGTCGTGGGCGTGCCGAAGACCATCGACAACGACATCGCGGTCACGGACGTCACGTTCGGCTTCGACACGGCCGTGGGTGTGGCGACCGAGGCCCTGGACCGGCTCAAGACCACCGCCGAGTCCCACCAGCGGGTCCTGGTGGTCGAGGTCATGGGCCGGCACACCGGCTGGATCGCGCTGCACTCCGGCATGGCGGCCGGCGCGCACGCCATCGTCGTGCCTGAGCGGCCCTTCGACATAGAGGAACTGACCAGGCGGGTCGGCGAGCGGTTCGAAGCGGGCAAGCGCTTCGCGATCGTCGTTGCGGCGGAGGGGGCGAAGCCCCGGGCCGGGAGCATGGAGTTCGACGAGGGCGGCAAGGACATCTACGGGCACGAGCGGTTCGCCGGGATCGCCCGGCAGCTGTCCGTGGAGCTGGAGGGGCGCCTCGGGAAGGAAGCCCGCCCGGTGATCCTCGGACATGTGCAGCGGGGCGGTACGCCGACCGCTTACGACCGGGTGCTGGCCACGCGGTTCGGGTGGCATGCGGTGGAGGCGGTGCACCGGGGGGAGTTCGGGCAGATGACCGCGCTGCGCGGGACCGACATCGTGATGGTGTCGCTGGCCGAGGCCGTCAAGACGCTGAAGACGGTGCCTGAGGATCGGTACGACGAGGCCGAGACCGTTCTCTGAGGTTGCCGTAGTGGGCCGGGGCGAACACAGCCCCCGCGCCCTGTGAGACGTCGTACCGCCCCCGGTCGCCATGACGACCGGGGGCGGTTCTAGTCTTGGGGCGGACAGATTGCAGCACACCCCCACGAAACAGGAGCCGGCGGAATGGATCACAGCGGGCACGGCATGACCATGGATCTGCCGCCGTTCACGCTGGGACGAGGTCTGGAGTGGTCGGCAGACCCGTTCTTCCTCGTCGCCTGCCTGGCCGGGCTGGCCCTGTACGGGTGGGGTGTCGTGCGGCTCGTCCGGCGCGGGGACAGATGGCCCGTGGGGCGGACGGTCGCCTACGTCCTGGGTGTGCTGAGCATCATGCTCATGATGTGCACCCAGCTGAACGACTACGGCATGGTCATGTTCAGTGTGCACATGGTGCAGCACATGGTCATCAGCATGGTGTCGCCCATCCTCATCCTGCTCGGGGCGCCGATCACGCTGGCGCTGCGGGCGCTGCCGACCGCGGGGCGGGGCCGCAAGGGGCCGCGTGAGCTGCTGCTGATGTTCCTGCACAGCCGGTACATGCGGATCATCACGCACCCGGCCTTCACGATCCCGCTGTTCATCGCGAGCCTGTACGGCCTGTACTTCACGCCTCTCTTCGACACCCTGATGGGTTCCAAGGCGGGGCACATCGCGATGATGGTGCACTTCCTCGCCGTGGGCCTGGTGTTCTTCTGGCCGATCATGGGCGTGGACCCGGGCCCGCACCGCCCGGGCTACCTGATGCGGATGCTGGAGCTGTTCGCGGGCATGCCGTTCCACGCGTTCTTCGGGATCGCGCTGATGATGGCGTCCGCACCGATGGTCGAGACGTTCGAGAACCCGCCCGCCTCGCTCGGCATCGAGGCGCTGGCCGACCAGAACGCGGCGGGCGGCATCGCCTGGGCGTTCAGCGAGATCCCGTCCGTGCTGGTGCTGGTCGCCCTGCTGTTCCAGTGGTACGCCTCGGACCAGCGGCAGGCCAGGCGCACGGACCGGGCCGCCGACCGCGACGGGGACAAGGAACTCGAGGCGTACAACGCTTATCTCGCCTCGCTGAACACGCAGGGGCGCTGAACACGACTCGTGTACGGGCCGTGCGCGCCGGGCGTCCGCCAGGCACCATGGAGGAACCGAACCATGAGGAGGGTGTTGCGATGCCCGGTTCCACGAACGGTTCCAACTCGACCAAGACCATGGGAGTGATCACCATGGGCGGGCTGGTCGTGGTGACGGCCTACACGGTGGCGCTCGGGAGCAACGGCTGGCTGTGGTTCGGCTGGGTCGTCCTGGGCCTGATCACCCTGGGCCTGGTGGTCACCGCGCGCAGCACCTGACGGCCCACCGCCCGGTCGGCCGGCGGGGCGGCTCACTCCCGGGTCAGCCGGCCCGCCGAGTGCACGCCCGGCTGGTACTTCGGGAGCCGGACAGTGATCTTCATGCCCGCGCCCGCGGCGGTCTCGATGACGAGGCCGTAGTCGTCGCCGTAGACCTGGCGGAGCCGGTCGTCGACGTTGGAGAGGCCGATGCCGCCCGAGGGGCTGACCTCGCGGGCGAGGATGCGGCGGAGCAGGCCGGGATCCATGCCGGCGCCGTCGTCCTCGATGACGACGAGCGCCTCGGCGCCCGCGTCCTGGGCGGTGATCTGGATGTGGCACCTGCCCGAGGACACGGCCTTGCCCTCCAAGCCGTGCTTGACGGCGTTCTCGACGAGCGGCTGCAGGCACAGGAACGGCAGGGTCACCGGCAGCACCTCCGGCGCTATCTGGAGGGTCACGGAGAGCCGGTCGCCGAATCGTGCCCGCACGAGCGCCAGGTAGTGGTCGATGGCGTGGAGTTCCTCGGCGAGGGTGGTGAAGTCGCCGTGCCGGCGGAACGAGTAGCGGGTGAAGTCGGCGAACTCCAGGAGCAGCTCGCGGGCGCGCTCGGGGTCGGTGCGGACGAACGAGGCGATCACCGCGAGCGAGTTGAAGATGAAGTGCGGGGAGATCTGGGCCCGCAGCGCCTTGATCTCCGCCTCGATGAGACGGGTGCGGGACTGGTCGAGATCGGCCAGTTCCAGCTGGACCGAGACCCAGCGGGCGACCTCGCCGGCGGCCCGGACGAGTACGGCCGACTCGCGGGGCGCACAGGCGACGAGAGCGCCGTGCACCCGGTCGTCGACGGTGAGCGGGGCGACGACCGCCCAGCGCACCGAGCAGTCGAGGCTGTCGCAGGTAAGCCGGAAGGCCTCACCGCGGCCGGTCTCCAGGGAGTCCGCGAGGCGTTCCATGATCTCGGTGCGGTGGTGGGCGCCGTCGCCGTCCCAGACCAGGACCTGCTCGCGGTCGGTGAGGCAGAGGGCGTCCGTGCCGAGCAATGAGCGCAGTTTGCGGGCGGACTTGCGGGCCGTCTCCTCGGTCAGGCCGGCCCGCAGCGGGGGCGCGGCGAGGGACGCGGTGTGCAGCGTCTCGAAGGTGGCGTGCTCGACGGGCGTGCCGAGACCGGCGAGGCTCTTGGCGCGGGCGGTGCGCCGGCCGAGCCAGACCCCCAGGGCGAGCACCGGGAGCACCGCGACGCACAGGCCCGCCAGGAAGCCGCTCATGCCGGCACCTCCGTGCGCAGTTCCTCGGGCAGATGGAACCGGGCCAGGATCGCCCCGGTGCCGGGAGGGACCCGGCCGGGGGTGGCCAGGGACACCAGGATCATGGTGAGGAAGCCCAGCGGCACCGACCACAGCGCGGGCCAGGCGAGCAGGGCGTGCAGTGCGGCGCCCTCACCCGGGTAGCCCGCCATGGTCGCGGCGACGGCGAGCAGGGCGGAACCGCCGCCGACCAGCATCCCGGCGGCGGCGCCGGGCGGGGTCAGCCGCCGCCACCAGATGCCGAGGACGAGCAGCGGGCAGAACGACGACGCCGACACGGCGAAGGCGAGCCCGACGGCGTCGGCGACCGGCAGCCCGCCGACCAGGACGCTCGCCGCCAGGGGCACGGCCATGGCGAGGACCGTCCCGAGCCGGAAGTGCCGCACGCCCCGGGACGGCAGGACGTCCTGGGTGAGGACGCCGGCGACCGCCATGGTCAGCCCCGAGGCCGTGGACAGGAACGCGGCGAAGGCGCCCCCGGCGACCAGCGCCCCCAGCAGGTCGCCGCCCACTCCCCCGATCATCCGGTCGGGCAGCAGGAGGACGGCGGCGTCCGGGTCGCCGGTGAGGGTGAGTTCGGGGGCGTAGAGGCGGCCGAGGGCGCCGTAGAGGGGTGGCAGGAGGTAGAAGGCGCCGATCAGGCCGAGGACCGCGACGGTGGTGCGGCGGGCGGCGACGCCGTGCGGGCTCGTGTAGAAGCGGACCACGACGTGCGGCAGGCCCATGGTGCCGAGGAACGTGGCGAGGATCAGCCCGTACGTGGCGTAGAGCGGGCGTTCCTGGCGGCTCTCGGCCTGTGACGGGGACAGGTCGCCGCCGCCGCTGCGCCCGGCCCGGGGGACGGGGGCGCCCGCGGCGAAGGTGAGGCGGGTGCCGCGTTCGATGTGGTGGGTGCCCGCCGGGAGGGTGAGGCGGGCGTCGGTGTGCGTCCGGCCGTCGACGGTGCCGGTCACGGTGACCGGCAGGGGGCGGTCCAGCTTCAGGTCGATGCGGTCCTCGACGAGGACGGCGCGCTGCTCACGGAAGGTGGCCGGTTCGTCGAAGGCGTGCCGGGGGGCGCCGTCGCTCTGCCAGGTGAGGACCAGGAAGAGGGCGGGGACGAGCAGGGCGGTGAGCTTCAGCCAGTACTGGAAGGCCTGCACGAAGGTGATGCTGCGCATGCCCCCGGCGGCGACGATGGCGGTGACGACGACGGCGACGATCACTGCGCCGAGCCAGTCGGGCGCCCCGGTCAGCACGGTCAGGGTCAGTCCGGCGCCCTGGAGCTGGGGCAGCAGGTACAGCCAGCCGACTCCGACGACGAAGGCACCGGCCAGCCGCCGCACGGCCTGGGAGGCGAGGCGGGCCTCGGCGAAGTCGGGGAGGGTGTAGGCGCCGGAGCGGCGCAGCGGGGCGGCGACGAAGAGCAGCAGGACCAGGTAGCCGGCGGTGTAGCCGACCGGATACCAGAGCATGTCGGGGCCCTGGACCAGGACCAGGCCCGCTATGCCCAGGAAGGAGGCGGCGGAGAGGTACTCCCCGCTGATGGCGGCGGCGTTGAGGCGCGGGCCGACGGTGCGCGAGGCGACGTAGAAGTCGGAGGTGGTGCGGGAGATGCGCAGGCCGAAGGCGCCGACGAGGACCGTCGCGACGACGACGAGGGCGACGGCGGGGATGGCGTAGCTGGAGTTCATCGGTGGGGATTCAGCGGTCTTCGACGAGGCGTACGAAGTCGCGTTCGTTGCGCTCGGCGCGGCGGACGTACCAGCGGGCGAGCAGGACGAGGGGGGCGTAGAGGCCGAAGCCGAGGACGGCCCATTCCAGGCGGCGGGCGTCGGGCATCGCCGCGAAGAGCAGGGGCAGCGGGCCGACGAGCAGGCCGAGGACGGCGAACACGGCGAGCGCGGCGCGCAGTTGGGTGCGCATCAGGGAGCGGACGTAGGTGTCGCCGAGGGTGGTCTGCTCGTCGATCTCGGTGCGCGGGCGGTAGTAGCCGGAGGCCGCTCGGCGGGTCTGCCGGGGCGGGCCGGTGACGACGACGCGGCGTTCGGTGTGGTCCTGGGGCACCGTCACGGCCTCCTCATGAGCAGGTCGCGCAGTTCGCGCGTGTGGCGGCGGCTGACCTGGAGTTCCTCGGAGCCGACGAGGACGCTGACGGTGCCCGCGTCGAGGCGGAGTTCGCCGATGTGGCGCAGCGCGACGAGGTGGCGGCGGTGGATGCGGACGAAGCCGCGGGTGCGCCAGCGCTCCTCCAGGGTGGACAGCGGGATGCGCACCAGGTGGCTGCCCTTGTCGGTGTGCAGGCGGGCGTAGTCGCCCTGGGCCTCGACGTGGGTGATGTCGTCGACGGCGACGAAGCGGGTCACGCCGCCGAGTTCGACGGGTATGTGGTCCGGGTCGGGTTCGTGCACGGGGATGCGCGGGGCGGCGCCGCGCAGCTCCGCGGCCCGGCGGACGGCCTCGGCGAGCCGCTCCTTGCGGACCGGTTTGAGGACGTAGTCCACGGCCTTGAGATCGAAGGCCTGCACGGCGAAGTCCTCGTGGGCCGTGACGAACACGACGAGCGGCGGCCGGGCGAAGCCGGTGAGCAGCCGGGCGAGGTCGAGGCCGTCGAGGCCGGGCATCTGGATGTCGAGGAAGACGACGTCGATGGCCTCCGGCCCGCCCGGGCCGGACTCCAGGGCACGGTTCATGCGGCGCAGCGCCTCGGTGGCGTCACCGGCACCCTCCGCGCTGCCGATGCGGGGATCGGCCCGCAGGAGGTAGAGCAGCTCCTCCAGGGAGGGGCGTTCGTCGTCGACAGCCAGGGCGCGCAGCATGAACCCGGAGTGTAGGGGTGATCCCCGCCGTCCGGACACGTGGATACAGTGCCCGCATGAACAGCAGGCCGTCCTCGCCGTTCGACGAACTCGACCGGAAGATCGTCACCGCGTTGATGGCGAACGCCAGGACGTCGTTCGCCGAGATCGGCACGGCGATCGGCCTGTCGGCCACGGCGGTCAAGCGGCGGGTCGACCGGCTGCGCGAGACGGGCGTGATCACCGGGTTCACGGCCACGGTGAAGCCGTCGGCGCTGGGCTGGCGCACGGAGGCCTACGTCGAGGTGTACTGCGAGGGTGCCGCCCCGCCGCGGCGGCTGGCCGAGGTCGTGCGTGACTACCCGGAGATCACCGCGGGGATGACCGTGACCGGCGGCGCGGACGCGCTGCTGCATGTGCGGGCGCGGGACGTGGAGCACTTCGAGGAGGTGCTGGAGCGGATCCGGCAGGAGCCGTTCATCCGGAAGACGATCAGCGTGATGGTGCTGTCCCATCTGCTCCCCGAGAGCCCGGAGGCGGGAGCCAGCCATCCGGCGCCCGAAGGGGGTCGGGGCGGCGCATCAGACGTGCGCTGAGCGGCCGGAAGACGCAGCGTTCCTGCGCGAACGCGCAACCATTGTCGCTTGTCGGGCACCTCCGCCAGTTCCTACCGTTGTGTCAACCACCAGTCACACACCGTGAGGAAGCGGAGGGACCCCTCTGTGCCCGACTCCCGTGTGCCGCGCCGGCGGCGCTACCTCGTCTGCGAACCCAGACACTTCGCCGTGCAGTACGCGATCAACCCGTGGATGCACCCCGACGAACCCGTCGACGTCATCCGCGCCCTGGACCAGTGGCAGGCGCTGGTCGACGTCTACCGTGCCCACGGCCATACCGTGGACACCGTGAAACCCGTTCCCGGTCTGCCCGACATGGTCTTCGCCGCCAACGCGGCGGTCGTGGTCGACGGCCGCGTCTTCGGCTCCCTCTTCCACGCGCCCGAGCGCCGTCCCGAGTCCGTGCCGTACGAGGCGTGGTTCAAGGCGGAGGGCTACGAGGTCTATCACCCCGAGTCGGTGTGCGAGGGCGAGGGCGACCTGGTGCCGGCCGGGCGCTGGATCCTGGCCGGGACGGGCTTCCGCACGACCCGGGAAGCCCACAGCGAGGTGCAGGAGTACTTCGGGACGCCGGTGATCAGCCTGAAGCTGGTGGATCCGTACTTCTACCACCTGGACACGGCACTGTTCGTCCTCGACGAGGAGAACATCGCCTACTACCCCGAGGCGTTCTCGCCGGGCAGCCGAGAGGTGCTGGCCCGGATGTACCCGGACGCGGTGCTCGCCACCCGCGAGGACGCGATGGCGTTCGGGCTCAACTCCGTCTCCGACGGGCGCCATGTGTTCATCTCACCAGGGGCGACGGCCCTGGCCGAGCAGCTCTCCAGCCGTGGCTATGTCCCCGTCCCCGTCGACCTGTCCGAGTTCCAGAAGGCCGGTGGCGGCATCAAGTGCTGCACCCAGGAGATCCGGGAGATCCGCCCATGACCGCACCCGTCCGCACCGGCGACCCGCAGGGGACGCGGGGCTCCGAGGAGCTGATCCGCGCCGAGGAGCCGGTCCTCGCGCACAACTACCATCCGCTGCCCGTCGTCGTGGCCCGCGCCGAGGGCACCTGGGTGGAGGACGTCGAGGGCCGGCGCTACCTCGACATGCTGGCCGGCTACTCGGCGCTCAACTTCGGCCACCGGCACCCGGCGCTGATCGAGGCGGCCCACCGCCAGCTCGACCGGCTGACGCTCACCTCGAGGGCCTTCCACAACGACCGGCTCGCCGAGTTCGCGGAGCGGCTGGCCGCGCTGACCGGCATGGACATGGTGCTGCCCATGAACACCGGCGCGGAGGCGGTGGAGAGCGGGGTGAAGGTGGCCCGCAAGTGGGCCTACGACGTCAAGGGCGTACCGGCCGACCGGGCGACGATCATGGTCGCGGCGGACAACTTCCACGGGCGTACGACGACGATCGTCAGCTTCTCCACGGACGAGACGGCGCGGGCGGGCTTCGGGCCGTTCACGCCCGGCTTCCGGGTGGTGCCGTACAACGACCTGGCCGCGATGGAGGCGGCGGTCGACGAGACGACGGCGGCGGTGCTGATCGAGCCGATCCAGGGCGAGGCGGGGGTGATCATCCCCGACGACGGCTATCTGGCGGGCGTGCGGGAGCTGACCCGCCGCAAGGGCTGTCTGTTCATCGCGGACGAGATCCAGTCCGGGCTCGGCCGCACGGGCCGCACACTGGCGGTCGAGCACGAGCCGGTGGTACCGGACGTGCTGCTGCTGGGCAAGGCGCTGGGTGGCGGGATCGTGCCGGTGTCGGCGGTGGTCGGGCGCCGGGAGGTGCTCGGGGTGCTGCACCCCGGGGAGCACGGCTCGACGTTCGGCGGCAATCCCCTGGCGGCGGCGGTCGGTACGGCGGTGGTGGAACTGCTGGAGACGGGTGAGTTCCAGCGCCGGGCGGCCGAGCTGGGCATGATCCTGCGCGACGGCCTGACAGCGCTGGTCGGCAAGGGCGTGGTCGGCTTCCGCTCGCGCGGGCTGTGGGCGGGGGTGGACGTCGACCCCGCGCTCGGCACGGGCCGTGAGATCAGTGAGCGGCTCATGCGGGAGGGAATCCTGGCGAAGGACACCCACGGGTCGACGATCCGCCTGGCCCCGCCGCTCACCATCACGGCCGAGGAGCTGCGGGGGGCGCTCGCAGCGCTGGAGAAGGCACTGGGGTAAGCGGCCCGGCCGCCACCGGGGTGGGGAGCGGCGCGGTCAGCCCCTCCCCAGGGGGCCGCGGGGCGGGCTTGAGCGGATGCCCCGGCGGCGGCCTCTCAGCAGGACGTCGGCGACGCCGCGCAGACGCTACGTCGGCCTGCCCGTGGCCTGTCGTCCCCCCTGCCGGTCGAGATCACGCGGGGCCGCGAGTGGAAACGCCCCCACCCCACCGGCCCCGCCCAGGCCGCCCGGTGTCGCCGGAAGGGTGAAGATTGGGGCAAGAGGTGGTAGACCACTCTCAGCGACAGAGAGGTCGGCCGTGGGCGCAGACGAGGAGTACGGCGTTGCCCGGCAGCGGTTCGACGTGGCCGACGCGGCGCCCCTGTTGCTCGATCCACAGGGCGTGGTGACGGGCTGGACCAGCGGTGCCCGGCGGCTGCTGGCGTATCCGGCTTCCGAGGCGGTCGGCAGGAAACTGGCCGATCTGCTGGTCGCCGAGGACGCGCAGCGCGTGCCGGACCTGGTCGAGCGGTGCCGCAGGGACGGCGGTTGGACGGGGCTGCTGACGGCCCGCCGCAGGGACGGGCAGCCGGTGAAGGTCGTGGCCCGGATCGCCTCGGCCGAGGAGGCGCACGGCGGGGCGCGCTGGCTGATGCTCCTGTCGGAGCTGGCCGACGCCCCCGGCTGGGACATGAGCCGTACGGTCCTGGAACAGATGACGGCGGGCGCCCCGGTCGGTATCGCGATCGTGGACACGGAGCTGCGCTTCGTGTGGTCGAACGCCGCCCTGGAGCAGTTCGGCGGCGGTCCGGCGGCGCGACGGCTCGGTCTGCGCTTCGCGGACGTCCAGCCGGGGATGAACGCCCAGGCGGTCGAGGCGCAGATGCGGCACGTGCTGGAGACCGGTGAGGCGGTGATCGGTTACGAGCACGTGGGTCACGTGCGCTCGGCACCGTTGCGCGAGACGGCGCACATGCTGTCGTTCACCCGGCTCGAGGACGACCGGGGCCATCCGATCGGCGTGTACTACACGGTCGTCGACATGACCGAGCGGCACCGCGCGCGGCAGCGGCTGGCGCTGCTCGACCGGGCCGGCCAGAGCATCGGCCGCAGCCTGGACCTCAATCGCACCGCCCAGGAACTCGCGGACGTGGCCGCGCCGGGGCTGGCCGACTTCGTCACCGTGGACCTGCTGGAGTCGGTGCTGCGGGGGGCCGAGCCGGCTCCCGGACCGCTCGCGGAGTCGCAGGAGCCGGTGGAACTGCGCCGCGCCGGATACCGGTCCGCGCAGGACGACCTCACGGAGGCCGTCATCGCGATCGGCGAGGTGGTCGCCTTCCGGGCCGGGACGCCCCCCTTCCGTTGTCTGGCCACGGGGCGGTCCTGGCGTGAGGAGCGGCTCGACCCGCTGATCCGGGACTGGACCACGGACACCCCGAGCGGGCGCAGGGCCACGTTCGGGGAGCTGGGACTGCACAGCGTGATGGCCGTGCCGATCCGCTCGCGCGGCACGACGCTGGGCATCACGACCTTCTACCGGCGCCACCACCGGGAGCCCTTCGACGAGGAGGACCTGCGGCTGGCCGAGGACGTCGTCGCCCGCGCGGCCGTCTGTGTGGACAACGCCCGCCGCTACACCCGGGAGCGGGACGCCGCGCTCGTCCTGCAGCGCAGTCTGCTTCCCCACCGGCTGCCCGAGCAGGACGCCGTGGAGGTCGCCGCGTGCTACCGGCCGGCCGACGAGCTGACCGGACTCGGCGGCGACTGGTACGACCTCATCCCGCTGTCCGGGGCGCGTGTCGCGCTGGTCGTGGGCGAGGTGCCCGGGCACGGCATCGACGCCGCGGCGGCCATGGGACAGCTGCGGACCGCCGTACGGACGCTGGCGGCTCTGGATCTGCCGCCCGAGGAGGTGCTGGCGCATCTCGACGACCTGGTGGCGCGGTCGGCGCGGGAGGAGGGTGCCGAGCCCGGCACGGTCGGCGCCGCGGGCACGCAGTGCGTGGGCTCCGGATGCCTTTACGTCGTCTACGACCCGGTCGACGGCGGCTGCGCGATGGCCGCGGCGGGGCATCCCGCACCGGCCGTGGTGCTGCCCGACGGCTCGGTCGTGTTCGTCGAGCTGCCGCAGGGGCCGCCGCTCGGCGTGGGCGGCCCGCCCTTCGAGGCGGTCGAGCTGTCCCTCGCGGAGGGCAGCACGCTCGCGCTGCACACCGACGGGCTGCTGGCCCGGGGCGAGACGTGGGCCGTCGACGCGGGCCGGGAGCGGCTGCGCCGGGCACTGGAGCGGGCGGGCCCGCTGGAGTCGCACTGCAGGGCCGTGGTCGACGCGCTGGTCCCGGCCCGCCCGTACGACGACGTGGCGCTGCTGATGGCCCGGACGAAGCGTCTCGGGACCGAGCAGGTCGCGGCCTGGGAACTGCCCTCGGACCCGGCCGTGGTCGCCGACGCCCGCCGCACGGCCACCCGGCAGCTCGCGCACTGGGGCCTGGACGAGCTGGCCTTCACCACGGAGCTGGTGGTGAGCGAGCTGGTCACCAACGCCATCCGGTACGCCACCGGGACCATCCGGCTGCGGCTGATCCGGGAACGCGCCCTGATGTGCGAGGTTTTCGACGGCGGTGCCACCGCGCCCCATCTGCGTCATCCCCGTACGACGGACGAGGGCGGACGCGGGCTGCTGCTGGTCTCCCAGCTCACGCAGCGGTGGGGCACGCGGTTCGTTCCCGAAGGGAAGATCATCTGGGCCGAGCAGTCCCTGACGGACCTCCCCGGATGAAGCCGCTTGAGGATCCTCCATACCATGCGAAACTGGTGTGATCCCGGCGGCGGTGAGGCGGCAGCCATGGCGGACACGGCGATCGACTACGGGGCGGTGTTCAAGGCCCTGCCCGGCATGGTGGCGCTTCTGACACCCGACCTGGTGTACGCGGATGTCAACGAGGAGTTCGTCCGCGTGTCCGGCCGCTCGCGGGTGCAGCTGATCGGCAAGTACCTGTTCGACGTCTTCCCGGACAACCCGACCGACCCGGCCGCGTCGGGCATGCGCAACCTGGAGGCCTCGCTGTACCGCGTCCTGGCCACGGGGGAACGCGACACCATGGCCCTGCAGCGCTACGACATCGAGGATCCCGAGCGGCCCGGCGAGTGGCAGAAGCGCTACTGGAGCCCGGTGAACGCGCCGCTGCTCGGCCCGGACGGCAGGGTCGCGCTGATCCTGCACCGCGTGGAGGAGGTCACGGAACTGATCCGGGCCCGGGGCGGCGCTCCGGGGAACCGGGGCAGCCGGGCCCGGGTGCTGGAGGCCGAGCTGTACACCCGCGCCCGGGAGCTGCAGGAGCTCAACGAGCGGCTGCGCCAGGCCCACTCCCGGGAGCGCGAGGTGGCCTTGGCCTTGCAGGAGGCGATGCTGCCCGCCCCCCGGCAGGTCGGGCACCACCGGGCCGCCGTCCGGTACCGGCCCGCCGTGGGCGCGCTCAACGTGTGCGGGGACTGGTACGACCTGGTCGATCTGGTGGGCGGCGACCGCATCGGTGTGTCCGTGGGCGACGTGGTCGGGCACGGGCTGGCGGCGGCCGGTGTGATGGGCCAGTTGCGCAGTGCCCTCAGCGCGGCCTCCCGGGTCTCAGCGGGGCCGGCCCAGGCCCTGGACGTGCTGGGGCGCTACGCCCATGTGATCGACGGGGCCGAGTCGGCGACCGCCGTGACGACCTTCATCGACTGCGACCGCCACGTCATCACGTACAGCAGCGCCGGTCATCCCCCGCCCGTGCTCGTCCACGCCGACGGCCGCACGGAGTTTCTGGATCGGGCCACGGACACGCCGCTCGACGCCCGCCCGGACCCGATCCGCAGGCCCCAGGCCGAGACGACGTTCTCGCCGGGCGCGACGCTCGTGCTCTACACCGACGGCCTGATCGAACGGCGGCGCGAGGACATCGACACGGGCCTGGACCGGCTCGCGGACGCCCTGCGCGACCATCGGGACCAGGATCCCGAGACCCTCGCGGACACCGTGCTGTCGGAGTTGCTGCCGCCCGGCGGCGCCACCGACGACACCGCGCTGATCATCGTGCGTCTGTGAGCTACATGCGGGTCTTGCCGTGGTCCAGCAGCCGGACACGGTCGATGTTCTGCCGGTCCTCGGCGTCCGCGCTGGGCTCTCCGGCGAACCACGCGTCGAGGATCTCCGTCAGCAGCGGCTGCGACGTCAGCCGCAGGCTGAGCGCGAGCACGTTGGCGTCGTTCCAGCGGCGTGCCCCGTCGGCCGTGTACGCGTCCGTGCACAGGGCGGCCCGTACGCCGGGCACCTTGTTGGCGGCGATCGAGGCGCCCGTGCCGGTCCAGCAGCAGACCACCGCCTGGTCGGCCGTGCCGTCGGCGACCTCGCGGGCCGCGGCCTCGGAGCACACCGCCCACTGCGGGTCGTCCCCCGGGCGCAGCGCGCCGTGCGGGCGCACCTCGTGTCCCCGCTCGCGCAGGGCGGCCACGAGGGAGCGGGCGACGGGTTCGTCCATGTCCGAGGAAACAGAGATCCGCATGCTGGCAGGTTACTCGCCGGGGCGGCGCGGGCCACCGGCCCACAACGGCTGCCCGCCCGCAAGAGCCGCAGGCCCGCCACGCACCACCGCCATCGCGCCACGCCCCCCGTTCGGCTTGCCCGTCACCCGGGCGGCGCAGCACGCTGGTCCCGTGGTTCTCCCCAGCCGCACGAGCACCACCGGAACGCCCCTTCTTGACTGACCATCAGTCAATTGGCGAAGGATCTGTGCGGCCCGGCCGCACGAGGTGCCCGGTGGCCACGCCTGCACCTACACTGGCACCCCACGACATGCCGGTTGACCTGCTGGAACGCGGCGGTTGAGTCCACCGCGAGAGTCGAGGAGCGCCCGCTTTGTTCTACTACCTGCTGAAATACGTGCTGCTGGGCCCGCTGCTGAGACTGGTCTTCCGGCCTCGGATAGAGGGCCTGGAGCACGTTCCCGCGGAGGGCGCCGCCATCATCGCCGGCAACCACCTGTCGTTCTCGGACCACTTCCTGATGCCCGCGATCCTCAAGCGCCGCATCACCTTCCTCGCGAAGGCCGAGTACTTCACGGGTCCGGGCGTCAAGGGCCGCCTGACGGCCTTCTTCTTCCGCAGCGCGGGCCAGATCCCGGTCGACCGCTCCGGCAAGGACGCGGGCCAGGCGGCGATCCGCGAGGGCCTCGGCGTGCTGAGCAAGGACGAGCTGCTCGGCATCTACCCCGAGGGCACCCGCTCGCACGACGGCCGCCTCTACAAGGGCAAGGTCGGGGTGGCGGTGATGGCGCTGAAGGCCGGCGTCCCGGTGATCCCCTGCGCCATGATCGGCACCTTCGAGGCCCAGCCGCCCGGCAAGGTCATCCCCAACATCCACCCCGTCGTGATCCGCTTCGGCGAGCCCCTCGACTTCTCCCGCTACGAGGGCATGGAGCACGAGAAGGCCGTTCTGCGCGCCATCACCGACGAGATCATGTACGCGATCCTCTCCCTGTCCGAGCAGGAGTACGTCGATCGGTACGCGGCCGTGGTGAAGGCCGAGGAGGACGCCACCAAGGAGCGCAAGTTCCGGCGCATGCCCCTGCGTTGAGCTCTGCTGTCGGCAGAGGCCGGTTCCCGGCCGGCCTGCGGCGATCTACGGTCGCGGCATGAGACGTGCGGTGGTGATCGGGGCAGGCGGGCAGATCGGGAAGCCGGCGGTGAGGGCGCTGGCGCGGGACGGCTGGGAGGTGACGGCCGCCTCACGCGGCGGCGGCCGGGACGAGAACTGGCCCGGCGAGGTGCGGACACGACGGCTGGACCGCGAGGACGACGCGGCGCTCGACGCACTGATCGGCGACGGCTGCGACCTCGTGGTCGACATCGTCGCCTACGGGGCCCGGCACGCACGGCAGCTGACGCACCGGGCCGACCGGATCGGCTCGGCCGTGGTGGTGTCGAGCGTGTCGGTGTACGAAGACGGCAAGGGCCGCGGCTTCGACACCATGGGTGAGCCGGACGGCCTCCCGCGGTACCCCGTACCGATCGCGGAGGACCAGATCACGGTCCCGCCGGGGGACGCCACGTACAGCACCCGCAAGGTGGCCCTGGAGCGTGAACTCCTGGCGGCGGGCGACCGGTTGCCCACGACCGTGCTGCGCCCGGGGGCGATCCACGGACCGTGCAGCCCGCTCCCCCGGGAGCTGTACTTCGTCAAGCGGAACCTCGACGGCCGGCGCAGGCGGGTGCTCGCCTTCCGGGGCGAGAGCCTCTTCCACACCTCGGCCGCCCGCAACGTCGCCGAACTGATCCGCCTTGCGGCGGCCCGGCCGGGCTCGCGGGTCCTCAACGCCTGCGATCCGCGGCCGCCGACCGCGGTGGAGATCGGGGCGGCTGTGGACGCGGCCATGGGAGTGGAGACGGAGACCGTCCTGCTGGACGGACCGGCGCAGGCATCCGTGGGCGGCTCGCCCTGGTCGGTGGAGCTGCCGGTGGTGTGCGACATGTCCGCAGCGGAACGGGAGCTGGGCTACCGGCCGGTCGTCCGCTACCCGGACAGCCTGCCGGAGACGGTCGAGTGGCTCGTCCGCCGGCTGTCCGAGCAGGACTGGCGGGAGGCGTTCCCCACCCTCGCCCGCGCCTACCCGGACCTCTTCGACTACGCCGCCGAGGACGCCTGGTTCGCGGCACGGCAGGCATGAGGAAGGGGCGGCCGGTGTCCCGGCCGCCCCCCACCACCGTACGGATGTGCTACGGCTTCGGCGTGGCGTGCGGCGCGCAGGTCACGTCGGCGCCGTCCAGCTTGCCGGTGAGCAGGTAGCTGTCCACCCGGGGGTTGATGCACGGGTTGACCAGGCTGGTGACGCCGTGGGAGCCCGCGTCCTTCTCCGTGATCAGGCGGGAGCCCTTGAACCGCTTGTGCAGCTCCACGGCGCCCTCGTACGGCGTGGCCGCGTCACGCTCGGACTGGACGATGAGCACGCCGGGCAGGCCCTTGCCTGTCTTGACGTTCACCGGCGTCTGCTGCTTGGCCGGCCAGGTGGCGCACGGCAGGTTCATCCAGGCGTTGGCCCAGGTCATGAAGGGGTGGTCGCGGTGCAGCCGGGTGTTGTCCCGGTCCCAGGTGCGCCAGCTGGTGGGCCACTTGGCGTCGGCGCACTCCACGGCCGTGTAGACGGCGTTGCCGTTCTCCGAGGCCGCGTTGCCCGCCGTGTCGGACAGGTCCGGGGCGGCGGCGTCGACGAGCGCCTGGGTGTCGCCGGCGACGTACTTGCTGAAGACCGACGCGACCGGCGCCCAGGAGGAGTCGTAGTACGGGGCGCTCTGGAAGAAGGAGATGAGCTCGGCCGGGCCGACGACCCCGCCGATCGGGTTCTTCTTCGCGGTGGCGCGCAGCTGCAGCCACTTCGCCTGGACGGCGGCACGGGTGGTGCCGAGGTGGTAGGTCGCGTCGTTCTGGGCGACCCAGTCCTGCCAGTCCTTCCAGCGGCCCTCGAACGCGACGTCCTGGTCCAGGTTGGCCTGGTACCAGATCTTGTCCCGGGACGGGTTGACGACGCTGTCGACGACCATCCGGCGCACGTGGCCGGGGAAGAGGGTGCCGTAGACGGCGCCCAGGTAGGTCCCGTAGGAGACGCCGAGGAAGTTGAGCTTCTTCTCGCCGAGCGCGGCGCGGATGACGTCGAGGTCGCGCGCGGTGTTCGGCGTGGTCATGTGCGGCAGCATCGCGCCGCTGCGCTCCTGGCAGCCCTCGGCGTACTCGCGGGCCAGCTTGCGCTGGGCGAGCTTGTCGGCCTCGGAGTCGGGCACCGGGTCGGCCTTGGGCGCCTTGACGAACTCCTGCGGGTCGACGCAGGAGATGGGCGTGGACTTGCCGACGCCGCGCGGGTCGAAGCCGACGAAGTCGTAGGCCTTGGCCGCGTTGGCCCAGACGGCGTTCTTGTTGGTGACCCGGGCCGGGAAGCGCAGTCCGGAGCCACCGGGGCCGCCGGGGTTGTAGATGAGCGCGCCCTGCCGCTCGGCCTTGGTGCCCGTGTTGCCGATGCGGTCGACGGCGAGCTTGATCTGCTTGCCGTGGGGCTTGGCGTAGTCGAGCGGCACGGTGACGTACCCGCACTGGATCGGCTTGGCCAGGTTCCAGTCGGCGGGGCAGTCCTGCCAGTCGATGCCGGCCTTCGCGGCCCGGGCGGCGGCGATCGCGGTGCCGCGGGCCTCCCGGTCCTGGCCATGGCCGCTGCCCGCGCTCGCGTTCGCGGTGGGCGCCGCGACGGCGCCGGCTATCAGCGTGGCCGTGACGAGCGCGCCGGCCGAACCGAGCGCCGCCACCCGCCTCTTCGGTCTCGAACCCCTCAAGGGGGACCTCCCCGTACCTTGTTGCGATCAGTACGGGGGATCCTCTCGTTTGTGAGGTCCCTGACAACAGGGTCGGGCGGCCTTCTTTGCCAATCCGATAAACGGAGAGCCGATTCTGCTCTACGGACGGCTACGGTCGAGGAGTGAGGGACGCCAGGCTCTCGTCGAGCAGCCGCCGCAGCCGCAGGGCGTCCGGCGCCACCGCCGTCACCAGCGCGGCGGGCCCGGCGAGCGGCACCACCGAGGCCCCCTCCCCCAGCATCCTGGCCGTCACCGGCTCGGCGGCGAACTCCGGTCGCACCACGATCAGTTGACCGACCGCGCGATGTCCCGCCAGCACCGCCGGCCCGTCCCAGCCGCCCGGCGCGCCGGGACCGCAGGCCAGCTCCTGGTCGAGCACGGCCCGCCCGGCGACCCGCACGGTCAGACGGCTCGTGAGCCGCCCGGGTTCCTCTCCGGCCCGCCCGAGCACCTGCTCCTCACGCAGTACGAGCCGGGCCGTGGCGGCGAGCTCGACGCGGGTGCCCACATACAGGTCGCTGCCCCGGGCGGAGATCAACTGCTCGGGCAGCCAGTTCAGTTCGGCCTGGTCGGCGACCTCGATCCGCACGTCGTAGCGGGCGTCGCCCTTCGCCTGGCCGGGCAGTGCGATGGTGGCGGCGGCCGATCCGACGGACAGCCGCGCTCCCTCTTCCACCCGGGCCTGAACGGTGAAGTGGTCCCCGCCGAGCGGTCCGCTCATCGCACCGACCAGCATGACCCGCGCCTCGGAGCCGGTGGCCCGGGTGCGCCGCAGCGCCAGGGGCCCGTCGCTCTCCAGCACGGGCAGCGATGTTCCGCCCCGCCCGTCGTCACGGGCGACGATCCGCGCGAGGGACCGCACCCCGGCGCCGGCGCGCCCGCTCATGCCGTCCACGCGGCGAGCCGCGCACGCACCCACGCGGCGACGTCCGCCACCCCGGCCTCGCTCCGCAACGACTGGAAGACGACCGGCAGTTCGGCACGCTGTGCCTTGGCGTCGGCGGCCATCCGGGCCAGGTCGGAGCCGACGTACGGGGCGAGGTCGGTCTTGTTGACGACGAGCAGATCGGCGGTGGTCACGCCCGGTCCTCCCTTGCGCGGGATGTCGTCGCCCCCGGCCACGTCGATGACGAAGATCTGCGCGTCGACGAGCCCCTTGGAGAAGGTCGCGGTGAGGTTGTCCCCGCCGGACTCCACGAGGACCAGGTCCAGCGGCCCGATCGCGTCCTCCAGGTCCTCCACCGCCTCCAGGTTCGCGGAGATGTCGTCCCGGATCGCGGTGTGCGGGCAGGCCCCCGTCTCCACGGCGGTGATCCGCTCGGGCGGCAGCACGGCCTCACGGAGCAGGAACTCGGCGTCCTCGCGCGTGTAGATGTCGTTGGTGACGACGGCGAGCGACAGCTCGTCCCGCAGCGCCCGGCAGAGCGCGGCGACGGTGGCGGTCTTCCCGGACCCCACGGGGCCGCCGAGCCCGATGCGCAGGGCACGGCGGCGGCCGTCGGGGCGCAGGGCGTCGGCGCTGACGGCGGCGGGGCCCTGGTGGGTGTGGTCGAGGTGCATGGGAGCGACTCCTCCGTTGGTGTCCGACTGATGCGGGTGGGTGCTGAAGGGCCCGGTGGCCGTCTAGGAGGCGAACAGCCGCACGGCCCACCCCGCGTGGGCCTCAGCCCCGATCTCCAGCAGTGGCGCCGACCCCGCCGGCAACGCGTCGACTCCCTCGTCGACGACCCGGCGCGCCGCCTCCACCGCCCGGTCCACGACCTGGTCGACCTCCGGCGCCAGCCGGGCCAGGACGCCCGTCGCGTCGAACGGGTCCAGACTCAGCAGCCGCACCGTCGCCGACGCGGGCCCGCTCACGCTCTCGTACGCCGCGCAGTACGCCGCGTCCACCGGGCCCAGTCCCGCCGCCCGGGCGGCCAGCCCCAGCACCACCGGCTGGTGCGCGCCCTTGGGGAACTTCCTCCCGAGCGCGTCCAGTTCGGCGGACGGCCAGGTCGCCCGCGCGGCCCGCAGCAACTGCCGCCCCAGCTTCCGGGCGGCGGACCGCAGCGCGGGCGACGGCGTCCGCGCGTCCGCGGCACGGTCCAGCGCGACGGGATCGATCCCGAGCGCCGCGGCCGCGGACAGCCCCGCCGCCACCAGCCCCGCCGTGTGCAACCGGCCACGGCAGAACTCGCCCAGGCTCGCCGCCCCGCTGATCCGCCGGGCCTTGACCGCCGCCTCGGCACCCCCGGAGTGCGCGTGCCCTCCGGCGGGGAACCGCCCGTCGGCCAGGACGAGAAGCGCTGCTCGCGACATCAGACCACCCTCAGAACAGGAAGTACCGCTGAGCCATGGGCAGTTCGGCCGCCGGTGCCGCCTCGACCAGCTCCCCGTCGATGTGCACGGCGAAGCTGTCGGGGTCGACCCGCACCTCGGGCCGCGCGTCGTTCTCCCGCATGTCGGCCTTGGTGACCCCACGCGTCGACTCGATCGCCACGAACCGCTTCCCGAGCCCCAGCCGTTCCGGCAGCCCGGCCTCCACGGCCAGGGGCGCCACGAAGTTGACGGAGTTGGAGGCGGGCGCCCGTCCGATGGCCCCGTACATCGGCCGCGGCAGGATCGGCTGCGGCGTGGGGATCGAGGCGTTCGCGTCGCCCATTTGCGCGTACGCGATCTGCCCGCCCTTGATGACGAGCTGCGGCTTCACACCGAAGAACGCCGGCTCCCACAGCACCAGGTCGGCCAGCTTGCCGCTCTCCACCGATCCGATCTCACGGGCCAGGCCCTGGGCGAGCGCGGGGTTGATCGTGTACTTGGCGACATAGCGACGTACTCGGTGATTGTCGGCCCGTCCGTCGCCGGGCAGTGCGCCCCGCCGTCGCTTCATCACATGCGCGGTCTGCCAGGTCCGCATGACGACCTCTCCGACGCGCCCCATGGCCTGGGAGTCGGAGGAGATGATCGAGATCGCGCCCAGGTCGTGCAGCACGTCCTCCGCCCCGATCGTGGAGGGCCGGATCCGGGACTCGGCGAAGGCCAGGTCCTCCGGCACCGCGGGGTTGAGGTGGTGGCACACCATCAGCATGTCGAGGTGTTCCTCGGCGGTGTTGACGGTGAACGGCCGGGTGGGGTTCGTGGAGCTCGGCAGCACGTACGACTCGGAGACCACGGTCATGATGTCCGGCGCGTGACCGCCGCCCGCGCCCTCGGTGTGGTACGCGTGGATGCCGCGCCCGGCGATGGCCGCGAGGGTGTCGCCGACGAACCCGGCCTCGTTGAGGGTGTCCGTGTGAATGGCGACCTGGATGCCCGTCCGCTCGGCGACGGTCAGCGCGGCGTCGATGACGGCCGGTGTGGAGCCCCAGTCCTCGTGCAGCTTCAGGCCGAGCGCGCCGCCCCGGATCTGCGACAGCATCGCCTCGTGGGAGACGGTGTTGCCCTTGCCGAGCAGTCCGATGTTGAGCGGGTGAGCCTCCATCGCCTCCAGCATCCGTGCGAGATGCCAGGGGCCGGGCGTCACCGTGGTGGCCTTGGAGCCCTCGGCCGGCCCCGTGCCGCCGCCGACGAGGGTCGTGATGCCGGAGGAGAGCGCCTCGTCGGCGATCTGCGGGCAGATGAAGTGGACGTGCGCGTCGATCGCGCCCGCCGTGAGGATCCGCCCGTTGCCGGCGATGATCTCGGTCTCGGGGCCGATGACCAGGTCCGGGTGGACGCCGTCCATGGTGTCGGGGTTGCCGGCCTTGCCGATGCCGGTGATCCGGCCGTCGCGGATGCCGATGTCGGCCTTGACGATCCCCCAGTGGTCGATGATCACCGCGCCGGTGATGACGGTGTCGGGGGTCCCTTCCGCACGCGTGGCACGCGCCTGTCCCATGGACTCGCGGATGACCTTGCCGCCGCCGAACACCGCCTCGTCACCGGCGAGGCCGGGACCGCCGGAACGGTCCTCCTCGATCTCGACCAGCAGGTCGGTGTCGGCGAGGCGGATCCGGTCGCCGGTCGTCGGGCCGAACAGGTCCGCGTACGCGGCGCGCGAGATCTCAGGCATCGAGGGCACCTCCGGTCTCCCCGCGCAGACCGGGAACCACACGGGCGCCGGCCAGCGGGACGAGTTCGACGTCGACGGGGATCCCGGGCTCGAAGCGCACGGCCGTGCCGGCGGCGACGTTCAGCCGCTTGCCGCGCGCGGCGGAGCGGTCGAACTCCAGGCCCGGGTTGGCCTCGGCGAAGTGGTAATGGGAACCGACCTGCACGGGCCGGTCGGCGGCGTTGAGGACGGTGAGACGGGTGACCTCGCTGCCCTCGTTGTAGACGATCGGGTCCTCGGCGAACAGGATCTCTCCGGGAATCACGGCTGCCTCCCCGTCAGACGATCGGCTCGTGGACGGTGACGAGCTTGGTGCCGTCCGGGAAGGTGGCCTCCACCTGCACGTCGTGGATCATCTCCGGGATGCCTTCCATGACGTC
Organism: Streptomyces sp. NPDC012466; assembly: GCF_042955215.1. Taxonomy (NCBI): domain Bacteria; kingdom Bacillati; phylum Actinomycetota; class Actinomycetes; order Kitasatosporales; family Streptomycetaceae; genus Streptomyces; species Streptomyces sp. NPDC012466. The sequence continues at coordinate 516,300 of NZ_JBIBEQ010000005.1, forward strand.
GTCCCTGCTCAGGATCGTGCGTCCCGAGGCCATGAGTTCCGCGACGGTCCGGCCGTCCCGCGCGCCTTCGAGGATGTGCGAGGTGATGAGCGCGACCGCCTCGGGGTGATTCAGCTTCAGGCCACGGGCGCGGCGCTTCTCGGCCACGTCGGCCGCCACGTGGATCAGCAGTCGTTCTTGCTCGTGCGGGGTCAGTTGCACGTCCCACCTCACAGTCCTCGCTCCGGGCCGTGCGGGGCCCGGCTGCCGCAGCCACGGGGCAAACTGCCAGGTGGCGTGGATCGGCAGGCTAATTGGACCGCGTTTCGGGCACGTTAACCGCGCTGTGATCCACCGGTCGCGGTGCCCTCGTCCCGCATGCCCGTCAGCGCCCGCAGCCCGTCCCGGAGGACCTCGACCGGGGCGGGCCCGAACAGGGACTGCTGTGCGATGAACCCGAGCACGGCGGCGATCATCGTGCGGGCCACGTGGTCCGGCGCCACATCCGCCCGCATCATCCCGGCCTCCTGGTAGCCCTCGACGATCCTCCCCCAGGCCGCGCGGACCGAGCCGTAGCCCTCCCGCAGGAGGGCCGCCAGTTCCTCGTTGCGCAGTGTCTCCGTCCACACCTGGATGACGAGCCGCGGGAACGCCGGCCGGCCGTCGACGACCAGGGATTCGCGGGCGGCGAGAGTCGAGCCGAGGACGGAGGCGACGAGTTCGTCCGGGGGTGGGGGTGGGCTCAGCCGCGCCGCCTCCTCGAAGGCCGCGCGGACCGAACCGAGCACTTCGGCGACGATCGCGCCGATCAGTTCCTCCTTGCCGCTGAAGTAGCGGTACACCGCCCCCGCCGACAGGTCGACCTCCTTCAGGACGTCCTGCATGGACGTGGCGTGGAAGCCGTTGCGGGCGAAGCAGAGCGCGGCGCCGTCGAGGATCTGGCGGCGGCGGGCGTCGAGATGTTCCTGGGACACGCGGGCCATGGTCCACAACGTAAAACGAATATTCATTCTTGACAAGACGCCGTGAGCGGAGCACGGTGACGACAGAGCAAAACGAACGATCCTTCTTTTTAGCGTCAGGGTTCTTTCCGCTCCCTCCAGGAGACCGTCATGCCTTCCCGCAACCGCCGCGTGATCGCGGTCGTCGTCCTCGTGCCCGTTCTGGCCGCCATCGCCCTGTGGGCCTTCGCCTGGCCGGCCTCCCGCATATCGCCCCGCGACCTCCCGCTGGGCGTGGCCGGACCGCCCGCCGCGGTGACCCAGGTGGAGCGGCAACTGGAGCGGCACGAGGGCGCCTTCGAGATCCACCGCTACGCCGACGAAGCCGCAGCCCGGGACGCCATCGAGGACCGGAGCGTGTACGGCGCGGTCGTGGTCACGCCACAGGGACCCGAACTGCTCACCGCGTCCGCGGCCGGACCGGCCGTCGCCCAGTTCCTCCAGCAGGCCATGGCGCAACAGGCCGCCGCCGGGGACCCGCAGATCAGGACGGTCGATGTCGTGCCCACCCCGGCCGGTGATCCGCGTGGCGCGGTGCTGAACGCCGCCGTACTACCGCTCGCCCTGGCCGGCATCGCGGCGGGCGCGGTGGTCACACTGCTGGGGCTGCGCGGCATCCGGGCCGTGCTCGCGCTGCTCGGCGCCTCGGCCCTGGTGGGCGTGGCCGCGGCCGGGATCGCGCACAGCTGGCTCGGGGCGCTCGGCGGCGACTGGTGGGCGGAGGCGGCGGTGCTCGCTCTGTCCACGCTGGCCGTCGGCGGTGCCGTCGCCGGACTCGCCGCCCTGGTCGGCCCCGCCGGCACGGGCATCGCGGCCGCCACGGTGATGCTGCTGGGCAACCCCTTCTCCGGCGCCACCTCGGCCCCGCAGATGCTGCCGGAGCCGGCCGGCGCGATCGGCCAGTGGCTGCCGCCGGGCGCGGGGACGACTGTGCTGCGCTCGGTGTCGTACTTCGACGGGGCGGCGGCGACCGGACCCGCCCTGACCCTGACCTGGTGGGCGGCGCTGGGCCTGTGTGCCGTGCTGTTCGGCAACGCGCTCCGGGCACGGAAGGCGGGCGGTGACCCCGCGGCCGACCGACGGGAACTCTCAGCCGTCGGCTGACCGCCACACCGGCGCGTGCGAGCGACCCCCGGAAAGCGGCCGTGTGTCCCCGCCACAGCGGACGGGGACGCACGGTTCTCGCCTGTACGGACTAGGCCGGACCGGCCCTGCGGTGCTCCGCCGCGATGCCGAACCGCTGGGGTTCGCCAGGGGCGGACGCGACCTCGCGGACGGTGGAGACCGCGCTGACCACCTGCTCCTCCGCGGACTCGGCGAGCTCCTGGGTCCCTTCGAGTCGCCGCAGGTCATCGGCCGAGACGAGGGCGACGAGGGGCTTGCCGTGCCGCGTGACGACGACGCGTTCGCCGCCGTACACCACGCGGTTGATCAGGTCGGCGAGCTCAGCCCTGGCTTGCGTCACCGGAATCTCGTAGGCCATGACCCCATCATAACGTGACGTACGTCCTGTACATTTTTTACAGAGGCAGCTGCCGCCGGAGACAGCTGCGCCGCGAGGAGGGGTTCGCCATGACCCGACCGTCCGCCCGTCACGCGCTGCCCGAGTTCACCGAACGGACGGGGTCCGGGCAACGGACGATGGACCCGTACTCGAAGCTCATGGAAGAGCGGATCGTCTTCCTCGGGGCGCCCGTGGACGAGACCTCGGCGAACGACGTGATGGCCCAGTTCATGCACCTGGAGCACCAGGCCCCGGACCGCGACATCTCGCTCTACATCAACTCTCCCGGCGGCACCTTCCACGCCATGGCGGCGATCTACGACACGATGCAGTACGTCTCCTGCGACGTGGAGACGATCTGTCTGGGCCGGTCCGGCGCAGCCTCCTCGGTGCTGCTGGCGGGAGGCACGCCCGGCAAGCGATTCACCCTCCCCGACGCCCGCCTGGTGATCCATCAGCCCGCACTGCCCGAGCCGGTCCGGGGGCAGGCGAGCGATCTGGCCATCCAGGCGGACGAGTTGACGCGCACACGGCTCCGAACGGAGGAGCTGCTCGCCCGGCACACGGGCCGCAGCCGGGAGCAGATCGGCAGGGACATCGAGCGGGAGAGGATTCTCACCGCTCGGGAGGCGGTGGAGTACGGCCTGGTGGACGGGATCATTCCGCACCGCAAGGCCACCCCGGTCCCGCCGGCCGGACGGTGAGGTGAGGCCCCGATGCTCCCGCCCGAACTGCCGCCGCTGCCGGCCCTGACGCGGGCCGAGGCGGAACTGATCGACCGTTACCTCGAGGTCGTCGACCTGCTGGGCCGCATCAACCCGGCGCAGGACGGCGACACCTACCGCGGACTGCGTGCCGCCCAGGCCCTGGTCGGCAAGGCGGCCGCGCTGCGCGACGCGCTGGCCCTCATGCATCAGCGGGGCGAGACGGAGCTGCACGCCGGCACCCTGGCCCGTGCGCTGCGGGTGCTGGACGGCGAGCGGCGCACGGCCCGGCTCACCCTGCCCCCGGAGTCCGTCAGTTGACGCGGAGTCGTCGCCCCGGACGCCCGATCCGACCGTGGACCGTCCGGACCTGAGTCGAAACGGACCAAATGACGTACCCCTGTTCGGAGTAGGCGGGAGACCAGTTTTGGGGCCGTCCCGGTTGCGCAACGCGCGTAGCCACGGGACGGAATGGGGCATTCCGTCGCTGGTCCGGCGGTCCGCGAACCCGTGGACAGTGGCGCGAACGCACACGTGTCCACCCGAACGGGTGAGTGGTGAGTAACAACACAAATACGCGGTTCCGTTGGGAAATCCGGACAGTGATGAGCCAAGATCCCTGTCTGACGACAAGCCCCCGCCGCTGTGGCGGGGCGATCCGGGCGGACGCCGAGTCCTGCCGCCGCCCGGATGACCGGTCGACAGAAGTGGATCGGCAGGAGTGGAGGACCCAAGCACGACGGGTCGCCGGGACGGTCACGCCATGACCGAGCCCGAGCAGCCCTTGGGGTGAAGCCGCGTCAGCGGCCGGGCAACTTCGCCAGCCCGAATCCGACAGGTCATCCTTCACAGGCGGCTGACGAAGGGTTGCGCATGACTGCGCTCAATCGTGTCCCGTCGCTCATGGTTCGGGCCGGCACGGCCTCGGCTCTCACCATCGCCGCGGTGGGCGGCTCGATCGTGGCCCCCGGGTTCTCCTCGGAGGCCGCGGCAGCCACGCCGGCGACCAAGGCGCTCCAGATAGCGGCCTCGAAGAAGGGTGCGCCCTACAAGTACGGGGCCACGGGTCCGCACCGGTTCGACTGCTCCGGGCTCACGCTCTACTCGTTCAAGAAGGCCGGCAAGAAGCTCCCCCGCACGGCTGCCCAGCAGTACAACAAGACCCGCCACATCTCCAGCAAGAACCGCAAGGCCGGAGACCTGGTGTTCTTCCACTCGGGCAGCAACGTGTACCACGTCGGTATCTACGCGGGTAAGAACAAGCTCTGGCACTCCCCGAAGAGCGGGGACGTGGTGCGGCTCCAGAAGATCTGGACCAAGAGCGTCTGGTACGGGCGCGTGAAGTGATCCGCCCGGCGTGCGGCGGCGTCCTGACGCGCCGCCGCACGCCGGAGCGTGACACGGGCTTGTGTGGATACCCGTCGCTCCATGGCCGAGCACCGTCCCTGCACCGCGCGCAACGAGACTCCGCTGCAACGTGCCGACCGCAACTTCGTCGAGCTGCTCCAGGAACTGCGCGTCACCCAGACGGGCGTGCAGATCCTCTTCGCCTTCCTGTTGTCGCTCGCCTTCACCTCGCGCTTCGGGGACCTCGACACGGTCCAGCGCGTCACCTACGTCATCACCCTGCTGCTGGCGGTCCTCGCCGCCGCGCTCTTCACCGCGCCGGCCGCGCTGCACCGCTCCCTCTTCCAGCAGGGCGCCAAGCCCCGCATCGTGCAGGTCTCCTCGCGCCTGGCCACCACCGGCCTGTGTGTGCTGGTGTTCGCGTTCAGCGGTTCCGTGCTGCTGGTGGTCGATGTGACCACGGGCCGGACCGGCGGTGTCGCCGCGGGCGTCGCGACCTTCCTGGTCTGTGCCGGCCTGTGGGGGCTGCTCCCGCGGCTGGTGCGGCGCGCGGGTCTGCGTTCGGAGACGGACGGCACGGCGGGGACGACCGAGGGGAAGCCGGCCGGGGACGACGTCAGGATTCCCGCACCGCTGCGGCGCACCGTCAGGCAGCCGTCAGGGCTTCGGGGAGCGGCAGCGCACCGGGAGGCGTCGGCGCGGCACAGGTGAGGGCCGTCGCGGGCTCCGGTGCGTCGTGAGGCACGGGGAGCGGCGTCGCAGCCGCGCGCGGCCCGCAGAGGGCGGCGTATGCCTCGCAGGCGGCCAGGAGGGGGCGGCGTGGCTCGTGGGTGGCCCGGATGCCGCTCGCGCGGGCCCGGGTGCGCTCAGGGCACCCGCCGGGGAGGTCTTACGGTTCTGCTCCGAGCGGTCACGGCTCCTGCCGGACCACCGTGGTCACCGGCTGCACCGGAACGGCCCACGGGAGCTCGATCGAGATGGTCTTGCCGCCTTCACGGGTGGGGCGGATACGGAGCCGGCCGCCGCACTCGGCGGTCAGCCAGCGGATGATGACCAGTCCGCGGCCGTTGTCCTGCTGGACGGCGGCGGGCAGACGTCTGGGGAAGCGCGGGTGGCTGTCCGTGACACCGATACGCAGCCGCTCGTCGCGATCGAGCTCCAGGTCCACGGTGAACGTCGGTGACTGGCCGAAGGTGTGCTGGACGGCGTTGGTGGCGAGTTCGGAGACGATGAGCCGGACGGTGTCGGACACTTCCGTGTCCGCCGGCAGGCCCCACTCCGCCAGCGTGCCCACCACGTAGGTGCGCGCCGCGGAGACCGAGGCGGGATCGCTCGGCAGAGTGACGGATGCTTCCAAATGGTCTGCCATGGCGACGTCGTCCCTTTCCCACGGGACCGCAGTCCGACACGGAGCGGATGGTTCGAGTACGGTCCCGGACTGGTGCTTCGTCGCCAGACTGCCACCAGAACGCCCCCGAAGGACGGCGATCCACCAAGATATGCATATATCTGTCGCTCAAAGCGGTGAACTCTGCGACGCGAGACCGTATTTGGGTGGCTCGGAAGGAGTAAGGAGGAGCCCATGCAGCACGGTCCCGCGGTGCGCCGCCGGAAACTGGGCGCCGAACTGCGTGCGCTGCGCACCTCGGCGGGGCTCACGAGCGGTGAGGCGGCCAAGCTGGTGGGCTGGCACCAGTCCAAGGTCAGCCGGATCGAGACGGGCACCAGCGGGGTGAAACCGGCCGATGTGCGGTTACTCCTCGACGCCTACGCCGTGGCGGACTCCCAACTGCGCGAGCTGCTCATGGTGTTGGCGGGGTCCGACGAGAGCGGTGGACGTCATCACTGGTGGCACGCCTACCGCGGGGTGCTGCCGCCGACCTACCGGGACTTCATCAGCCTGGAGTCGCAGGCCGGCGTGATGCGCACGCTGGAGACCACGGTCGTCCCGGGCCTGCTCCAGACACCCGAGTACGCCCGCGCGGTGACGAAGGCCGCGGTGGAGGGGCTTCCTGAGGACCGGCTCGACACGCTGGTCGAGGTGCGGCTGGCCCGGCAGGACGTGCTGCGCGCGGATCCCCCGCTGGAACTGAGCGCCGTCCTGGACGAGGCGGTGCTGCGCCGGGAGGTGGGCGGACCCGGGGTCATGGCCCGCCAGCTGGAACGACTGGTCGAGGCCGCCCGGCTCCCCCAAGTGCGGCTCCAGGTGCTGCCGTTCGCCGCCGGGGCGCACATCGGCGTCACCGGCCCTTTCGTTATCTTCTCATTTTCGAGCACTTCTGATCTGGATGTGGTTGTTCTCGACCACTTGACGAGTAGCCTCTACCTCGAACGGAAAGAAGACCTCCAGGCCTACACGGAGGCCTTCAACGCCCTTCAGATCCACGCCCTTTCGCCCGAGGACTCGTTGGATTTCATCGCCGGGACAGCCGCCGGCGCGTAAGGAGGCACCATGCGTGCACTGCCTCGTCACGTCCCCTCAAGCATCGAACTGCACGGTGTGCGGTGGTTGCGCAGCAGCTACAGCACCGGCGCGAACAACTGCGTCGAGACCGCGTGTCCGGATGCCCCGCCCTGGGCCGGACTGCTCGCCGTGCGCGACTCCAAGGACCCGGCCGGACCCGCGCTGCTCTTCTCTCCGGGGAGCTGGGCGGCGTTCGCGGCCGGGGTGGACCGCATGTAGCCGCGTTCGGTCAGACCGACATCGTGCGACACACGGCCGTGTCACGCCGACTCATGGTCGTGTCTCGCCGATCAGCCGTACAGCGCGTGCGATCTGCTGACCGGTCAGGTCAGCGCGGGCGGTCAGCCTGAGCCGTGAGATGCCGTCGGGCACGGAGGGAGGACGGAAACAGCCCACGGCCAGGCCCGCCGCGCGGCACTCCGCCGCCCAGTTCACCGCGTCCTCGGCAGAGGGCGCGCGCACCGAGACCACCGCGGCGTCCGGACGTACCGCTTCCAGTCCCGCGGCGGTCAGGCGTGCGTGCAGTTCGCCCGCCACCGCGCGGGCCCGTGCGGCCCGTTCCGGCTCGCGGCGCAGCAGCCGGAGGGCCGACAGGGCCGCCCCCGCCGCGGCGGGGGCGAGTCCGGTGTCGAAGATGAACGTCCGGGCCGCGTTGACCAGGTGGTCGACGACCCGGGCGGGGCCGAGGACGGCTCCGCCCTGGCTGCCGAGCGACTTGGACAGCGTGACCGTCGCGACGACGTCGTCGGCGCCCGCGAGTCCCGCCGCGTACGGGGCGCCCCGGCCGCCGTCGCCCAGGACGCCCAGGCCGTGGGCGTCGTCGACGACCAGCCCGGCGCCGCGCTCCCGGCAGGCCTCGGCCAGCGCGGTGAGGGGGGCGGCGTCGCCGTCGACCGAGAACACCGTGTCGGACACGGCGATCGCCGTGCCCTCGTGTGCCGACAGTGCCTTGCGCACGGCGTCGGGCTCGGCGTGCGCCACGACCTGGGTGGTGCCGCGGGCCAGCCGGCAGCCGTCGATGAGCGAGGCGTGGTTGCCCGCGTCGGAGACGATCAGGGAGCCGTGCGGGGCCAGCGCGGTGACGGCGGCGAGGTTGGCGGCGTAGCCGGAGGAGAAGACGAGGGCCGCCTCAAAACCGCAGAAGTCGGCCAGTTCCCGCTCGAGCTCCGTGTGCAGTTCGGTCGTGCCGGTGACGAGCCGGGAGCCGGTCGAGCCGCCGCCCCAGGTCCGCGCGGCCCGGGCCGCGCCCTCGGTGATCTCGGGGTGACGGGCCAGCCCCAGGTAGTCGTTGCTCGCCAGGTCGAGGAGCGGCGAAGCGGCCGGACGGGGGCGCAGAGTCCGTACGAGTCCGGCGCGGCGGCGCCGCAGGGCCTGCTCGTCGATCCAGCCGAACGCCATGGGTGGTCCTCCGGGGAATTTGTAGGCAGTGCACAGACACTAGCGGGACGACCAGCAGGTCAGTGTGTGGCAATACCCACACCTCGAAGCGACTCTGTTGTACGAAGTCTCCTTGGCCCCGGGCACCTTCGTAGGACAGGATCGGCTTCCATGGACCTGCTGAACACGCTGGTGGACAAGGGGCTTCGGCGCGAGCTGCCGACCCGCGACGAGGCACTGGCCGTCCTCGCGACGTCCGACGACGACCTCCTCGATGTGGTGGCCGCGGCCGGAAAGGTGCGGCGGCACTGGTTCGGCCGACGGGTGAAACTGAACTATCTCGTCAACCTCAAGTCCGGCCTGTGCCCCGAGGACTGCTCGTACTGTTCGCAGCGGCTCGGCTCGACGGCCGGGATCCTGAAGTACACCTGGCTGAAGCCCGACCAGGCGTCCGACGCGGCGGCGGCCGGCGTGGCCGGAGGGGCCAAGCGGGTGTGCCTGGTGGCCAGCGGGCGCGGCCCGACCGACCGGGACGTGGACCGGGTCTCCGAGACGATCAGGACGATCAAGGAGAACAACGAGGGCGTCGAGGTGTGCGCCTGCCTCGGTCTGCTCTCCGACGGCCAGGCGGAGCGGCTGCGCGAGGCGGGCGCCGACGCCTACAACCACAACCTGAACACGTCCGAGGCGACGTACGGGGAGATCACCACCACGCACACGTACGAGGACCGTGTCGACACCGTGCACAAGGCGCACGCGGCCGGTCTGTCCGCCTGCTCCGGGCTGATCGCCGGCATGGGCGAGACGGACGAGGACCTCGTGGACGTCGTCTTCTCGCTGCGTGAGCTGGACCCGGACTCGGTTCCGGTCAACTTCCTGATCCCGTTCGAGGGCACTCCGCTCGGCAAGGAGTGGAACCTGACCCCGCAGCGATGCCTGCGGATCCTGGCGATGACGCGGTTCGTCTGCCCGGACGTCGAGGTGCGGATCGCCGGTGGACGGGAGGTCCATCTGCGCACGATGCAGCCGCTCGCCCTGCACCTGGCCAACTCGATCTTCCTCGGTGACTACCTCACCAGTGAGGGCCAGGCCGGCAAGGCCGACCTGGAGATGATCGCGGACGCCGGGTTCGAGGTGGAGGGCACCGACCAGGTGACGCTTCCCGAGCACCGGGCCGGAGGCTGCCACGACGGCGGCGGAGTCTGTGGTTCCGGCGGCGGGGCGTGCGGCTCCGGCGAAGAACCGCAGGTCGCCGACTCCCGTACCGGTGCCGAACCCCGGACCGACCTGGTCGCCGTGCGCCGCCGGGGCGCCGGGACCGACCTCGCGCCCAATGCCTGAGCGCACGGTCGCCGAGCTGCTGGAGCTCGACCGGCGGCACGTGTGGCATCCGTACGGCCCGATGCCCGGACGGCAGGAACCGCTCGTCGTGGAGTCGGCGAGCGGGGTGCGGCTGCGGCTCGCCGACGGCTCGGGAGAGCTGGTCGACGGGATGTCGTCCTGGTGGTCGGCGATCCACGGCTACAACCACCCGGTGCTCAACGAGGCCGCGCGCGAGCAGCTGGGACGGATGAGTCATGTGATGTTCGGGGGGCTCACCCACGAGCCCGCCGTGCGGCTGGCGAAGCTCCTTGTCGACATGTCGCCCGACGGCCTGGAGCACGTCTTCCTCGCCGACTCCGGGTCGGTGTCGGTCGAGGTCGCGGTCAAGATGTGCCTGCAGTACTGGCGTTCGCTGGGCCGCCCCGGCAAGCAGCGGCTGCTGACGTGGCGCGGCGGCTACCACGGCGACACCTGGCAGCCCATGTCGGTGTGCGATCCGGACGGCGGGATGCACGACCTGTGGACCGGGGTGCTGCCCCGCCAGGTGTTCGCCGACCCGCCCCCCGTGGAGTACGAGGAGGCGTACGCCGAGCACCTGCGGTCGCTGATCGAGCGGCACGCCGGTGAACTGGCCGCGGTGGTCGTCGAGCCGGTCGTGCAGGGCGCGGGCGGGATGCGGTTCCACTCCCCGGCGTACCTGCGGGTGCTGCGCGAGGCGTGCGACGCGCACGACGTGCTGCTGGTCTTCGACGAGATCGCGACCGGTTTCGGCCGTACGGGCGCGATGTTCGCGGCGGAACACGCGGACGTGACGCCCGACGTGATGTGCGTGGGCAAGGCCCTGACCGGCGGGTACCTGACGATGGCGGCGGCGCTGTGCACCGCGCGGGTGGCCGACGGCATCTCGCGGGGCGAGGTGCCGGTGCTCGCGCACGGCCCCACCTTCATGGGCAACCCGCTGGCGGCCGCCGTGGCCTGCGCCTCGATCGAGCTGCTGCTCGGGCAGGACTGGACCGCGGAGGTCAAGCGGATCGAGGCGGGGCTGCGGGACGGACTCTCGGCCGCCTCGGACCTGCCGGGGGTGAAGGACGTCCGGGTCCTCGGCGCGATCGGGGTCGTACAACTGGATCACGCCGTGGACATGCGGGCGGCGACCGAGGCGGCCGTGCGCGAGGGCGTGTGGCTGCGGCCGTTCCGCGATCTGATCTACACCATGCCGCCGTACGTGACGGGCGACGCGGACCTGGCGCGGATCGCGCGGGCCGTGTGCGCGGCGGCGCGGGAGGGATGACATGCCGGTACTGGTGATCACGGGCACGGGCACGGAGGTCGGCAAGACGGTCGTGACCGCCGCCGTCGCCGCGACGGCGCTGGCGGCCGGCCGGTCGGTGGCCGTGCTCAAGGCCGCCCAGACGGGCGTACAGCCGGACGAGCCGGGCGACGCCGCCGAGGTGGCGCGCCTGGCGGGGCCGGTGACGACGGCCGAACTCGCCCGGTATCCCGAGCCGTTGGCCCCGGCCACCGCCGCACGCCGGGCGGGCCGGGCGCCGGTGCATCCGCACGAGGTCGCGGAGGCCGCCGCCAAGCTGGCCACCGAGCACGACCTGGTGCTGGTCGAGGGGGCCGGCGGACTGCTCGTACGGTTCGACGCGGCCGGCGGGACCCTGGCGGACGCCGCCCGGCTGCTGTCGGCGCCGGTGCTGGTCGTGGCGCCGGCGGGCCTCGGCACCTTGAACACGACGGAGCTGACGGCGCGTGAGCTGCGCTCCCGGGGGCTGGACCTGGCCGGGATCGTGATCGGGAGCTGGCCGACCGCCCCGGACCTCGCCGCGCGCTGCAATCTCGCGGACCTGCCGGACGTGGCCGGAGCGCCGCTGCTGGGCTCCGTTCCGGCGGGGTCGGCCGCCCTCTCCCCCACCGCCTTCCGGGCGGCCGCGCCGCACTGGCTGGCCCCCCGGCTGGACGGCTCGTGGGACGCGGAGGCGTTCCGGGTACGGGAGGCACCCGAGGCGTGGTGAGGGTCCGGACGGGCACGCGGTGAAACCGGCCCGGACATGATCGCGTGTTGATCTGCGTACGTGATCGCCTCCGAAGGGACCACCTTGCACACGAACGGATCACGCCCGTCCCGCCGCACGGCTCTCGCACTCGGCACGGCCGCCGCTCTCTCGCTGGGCGGCGGCACGGCCCACGCCTCACCCGGTACCGGTGGTGTCACCGCGCGGCTGCGGGAACTGGAACGGGAGCACACCGCCCGGCTGGGCGTGTACGCCCGTAACCTGCGCACGGGCCGGACGGTGGTGTACCGGGCCGACGAACGCTTCCCGATGGCCTCGGTGTTCAAGACCCTGGCCGCCGCGGCCGTCCTGCGCGACCTCGACCGCGACGGCGAGTTCCTGGCGCGGCGCGTCCGCTACACCCGGGACTACGTCACGAAGTCCGGATACTCCCCGATCACCGAGAAGCACGTCGCGACCGGCATGACCGTCGGCGAACTGTGCGACGCCACCATCCGCTTCAGCGACAACACCGCGGGCAACCTGCTCCTGAAGGAGCTGGGCGGGCCGACGGCCGTCACGCGCTTCTGCCGCTCGATCGGTGACCGGGTCACCCGGCTCGACCGGTGGGAGCCCGAGCTCAACTCGGCGGAGCCGTGGCGCGTGACCGACACGACCTCCCCGCGTGCCGTCGGCACGACCTACGCCCGGCTCGTGCTCGGCACCGCGCTGGAGCCCCGGGACCGGGCACGGCTCACCGACTGGCTGCTGCGCAACACCACCAGCACCGAGAAGTTCCGCAAGGCCCTGCCCGCCGACTGGCTGGTCGCCGACAAGACCGGCGGCGGGCGGTACGGCACCAACAACGACGTGGGCGTCGTCTGGCCGCCGGACGGCCCGCCGATCGTGCTGTCCGTCCTGACCACCCAGCCGGAGGAGGACGCCGTGGCCGACAACCCGCTGGTGGCCAGGACGGCCGCGCTGCTGGCGGCGGAGCTCGCCTAGCGTGACCGTCGGCGGCAGGTCGTCGTGGGATGCCTGGCTGGTGAGCGGCGCGGCCGGTGTCGCCGCCGCGCGGGCGCTGCACTCCGCCGTACCCAACGGGGTCGGGCGGCTGGGAAGCCTGCTGGAGACGTTCCTGCCGTGGCTCGGGGTGGCCGTGCCCGTGCTCGGCTGCCTCGCCCTGCCCAAGCGGTCGCGGGCGGGGCTTCTCGCCTGCCTGGTGCCCCTGGCCGTGTGGCTCCCGGCCCGGGCCCGGGCCCGTACGACCTGACCGTCGTCCAGCACAACGTGGCCGACGGCAACGCCGACCCCTCCGGCACCGCACGGGCGCTGCTCGCGACCCGTGCGGGGCTGGAGGCCGTGCAGGAACCCACACCCGCCGCGCGACCCGTGTACCAGGACGTCCTGGGCGCCTCGCACCCGCACCGGGCCGTCCACGGCACGGTCGGACGTGCGGCCCGCGGACATCCGGCCCGAGGGCTTCCCGGCGAGCCGGCAGCGAGGTCTGCAGGCCACGGTGTCCGCGCCGGGCGGCGAGATCGTGGTGTACGTGGTCCATCTGCCGTCCGTCCGGCTCGGTGCGACCGGCCTCACCTCCGCGGCCCGCGACGAGAGCGCGGCCCTGCTAGGAACCCTTGCCGCCGACGACCCGGCCGGCCGGCTGCTGCTGGTGGGCGACCTCAACGGCACGGTGCGGGACCGCGGCCTCGGCCCGCTCACCTCCCGGCCGCACGCCCAGCCCTCAGGGTTCGCGTTCAGCCGGCCGGCCGCCCTGCCGGTGGTGAGGATCGGCCAGGGGCTGGGGAGAGGTGTCGCGGGTGTCGGCGCTGGAGGCGACCGGAAGCGACCACCGTCCGGTGCTCGGCCGCGTACGCCCGCGGTAGGCGGCAGGGGTGCGCCGGGCTCGTCGCGGGGAGAATCGCGGTAAGACCGGCATCGTCAGGGAGGTCCCCATGCCGCTCCGCTCCGGCAAGGTGCCACGGGACGCCGTGCACCATCCGCTGTTCGCCCGCTGCTACGCCCGGGCCAGTGTGGCCGCCGAGACCCGGATGGGCATGGGCCCGATGCGCGGGAGACTGCTCGGCGGGCTGTCCGGGCGGGTGATCGAGATCGGCGCGGGCAACGGACTGAACTTCGCCCACTACCCGGGCACCGTCGCGGAGGTCGTGGCCATCGAACCGGAGCGGCGGTTGCGGCAGCTGGCCGTGGAGGCCGCGCTGCGCGCCGAGGTGCCGGTGGACGTGGCGCCGGGCGTGGCCGAGGCGCTGCCGGTCAAGAGCGAGGGCTTCGACGCCGCCGTGGTGTCGCTGGTGCTGTGCAGCGTGCGGGACGTGCCCCGGGCGCTCGGGGAGCTGCGGCGGGTGCTGCGGCCGGGCGGCGAGGTGCGGTTCTTCGAGCACGGCCGGGGTGGTGGCCGGGCGATGACCTTCACCCAGCACGCGCTGGACCGGACGGTGTGGCCGGTGCTGAGCGGGGGCTGCCATGTGGCGCGGGAGCCGGTGCGGGCGCTGCGGGACGCCGGGTTCGAACTCGGCCCCTACCGGCGGGTGCTGATGCCGGCGGAGGGGCCGGCGCTGCCCACCTCGTACTGCGTGCTCGGGACGGCGTGGCGCCCGGTCAGCGGGTGATCACGACCCGCGGGTGATCACAGGCTCCCTGGGCGCAGCTCCTGCCCGATGTCCCGTACGGACGCCTCGCCGCTCTTGACCAGCCGGGCGAGGTCGCGGACCCGCTCGGGTGAGGTGACTACCTCGGCGCCGCCGGCGACGAGATACGCGTAGGCGACGGCGGCGGCGAACAGGGCGTCCAAGCGTCCAGCGCGGGGACGTGGAGGAGGAGCTGGAGCAGGGCGGCGGCGCGGGCGTGCGGGCTGTCGTAGACGGGACGGCGGACAAGGCGGCCCCGGCAGGGGCGGAGTCCGACCCGCGGAGGATACCGAGTGTGGGCCGGGTCACATTACGCTCGGGCAGGACCAGGAGGTCCTGACGTCCACCCAGAGGAGGCGGCCTTGTCCACACCTGCTGCGGAGCACGCTCCCGGCCTCGCGCCGGCTGACGGGATCGCGGCCCGCGCCCGCGGTCTGACCAAGGCGTACGGCTCGGGCGAGACGGCCGTGCTCGCGCTCGACTCGGTGGACGTGGACGTCGTCCGGGGCCGGTTCACCGCGGTCATGGGACCCTCGGGCTCCGGGAAGTCCACGCTGATGCACTGTCTGGCGGGGCTCGACACCGTCTCGGCCGGTCAGGTGTGGCTGGGCGACACGGAGATCACGGGGCTGCGGGAACGCGAGCTGACGCGGCTGCGCCGCGACCGGATCGGGTTCATGTTCCAGTCGTTCAACCTCATCCCGACCCTGAACGCGCTGGAGAACATCACCCTGCCCATGGACATCGCGGGCCGCAAGCCCGACGAGAAGTGGCTGGACCAGGTGATCGACACCCTCGGGCTGAGGGACCGGCTCGGGCACCGGCCGTCGCAGCTCTCCGGCGGGCAGCAGCAACGCGTGGCCTGCGCGCGGGCCCTGGCCTCCCGGCCCGAGCTGATCTTCGCGGACGAGCCGACCGGCAACCTGGACTCGCGCGCCGGCCTGGAGGTGCTCGCCTTCCTGCGCGAGGCGGTGGACCGGCTCGGGCAGACCGTCGTCATGGTCACCCACGACCCGGGCGCCGCCGCCCACTCCGACCTGGTGCTCTTCCTCGGGGACGGCCGGCTCGTCGACGAGATGCGGCGCCCGACGGCGGAGGCGGTCCTGGAGCGGATGAAGAGGTTCGACGTGATCCGCACCCGGTACGAGGACGCCCCGGCGTCGTCCGAGGAGAACTGAGCCCGTGCTCAAGGCGACCCTGAGGAGCTTCCTGGCGCACAAGGGGCGGCTGCTGCTCTCGGCGCTCGCCGTCCTGCTGTCCGTCGCGTTCGTCGCGGGGAGCCTGATCTTCTCGGACACCGTCAGCCGCACCTTCGACCGGCTGTTCGCCTCCACGGCGGCCGATGTGACGGTCAGTCCGAAGGAGGGCCTCGACGAGGCGGTGCCCTCCGGCCGGACGGCCACGCTGCCGGCCGCGCTCGCCGAACGGGTCCGGCAGGTGGACGGGGTCGCGGCGGCCCGCGCCGACGTGGAGGTGAGCGGCCTCACGGTCGTCGACGAGGAGAACCGGCCGGTGGGCCCGACCACCGGGGCGCCGACGCGCGGCAACGCCTGGAACCCGAACGAGCGCAGTCCCGTGAAGCTGACCTCGGGCCACGCCCCGCGCGGTCCCGCCCAGGCGCTGCTGGACTCCGAGACCGCCGGCCGCAGGGACGTGCGCATCGGCGACCGCCTCACCGTCATCGCGCCCCCGGGATCGTTCGAGGTCCGGGTGGTCGGCATCGTCACGTTCACGACCACCAACCCCGGCTCCGCACTGATCTACTTCGACACCCCCACCGCGCAGACCAGGCTCCTCGGCCGGCCGGGCACGGCCACCGCCATCTCGGTCGACGCGGCGGAGGGCATCGGCGACGACCGGCTCAAGCAGCGGGTGGCGGGCGCGCTCGGAGCGCACACCTACGACTTCCGGACGGCCGGCGAGCAGGCCGAGTCGGATGTCGAGCAGCTGGGCGGGTTCCTCGACGTCATCAAGTACGTGATGCTCGGCTTCGCCGGGATCGCCGTGCTGGTGGGCGTGTTCCTGATCGTCAACACCTTCTCCATGCTGATCGCCCAGCGCACCCGGGAGCTGGGGCTGCTGCGCGCGCTCGGCGCCGACCGGCGCCAGGTCCGGCGCTCGGTGCTCACCGAGGCCCTGCTGCTCGGCCTGGTCGGCTCCACGCTGGGGCTGGCCGCGGGCATCGGGCTCGCCGCCGGGCTGATCGCGCTGATGGGCCTGCTCGGCATGAACATCGACGCCGACGAGATGGAGATCCGCTGGGTGACACCGGTGGCGGCGTACGTCGTCGGGCTCGGCGTCACCTTCGTCGCCGCGTACCTCCCGGCGCGGCGGGCCGCGGGTGTCTCACCGATGGCCGCGCTCTCGGACGCCGAGGTCGCCGGGGTGGGCCGCCCGCTGCGGATGCGCGCCGTGGCGGGCGGGATCGTCGGTACGGCCGGTGCGGCGGCGCTGGTGGGCTGCGCGCTGGCCGAGCGGACGGCGTCGTCGGCGTCCCTGCTGGGGCTCGGCGTGGTGCTCACCCTGATCGCGACCGTGATCGCCGGGCCGCTGCTGGTGCGCCCGGTGATCCGGGTGCTCGGCGCGGCCTTTCCCGCGCTGTTCGGGTCGATCGGCCGGATGAGCCAGCGCAACGCCCTGCGCAATCCCCGCCGCACCGGCGCCACCGCCGCCGCCCTGATGGTGGGAATCGCCCTGGTCGGCGGCATGTCGGTGGCCAGCGAGTCGATGACCGCGTCGTTCGACCGGCAGATCGACAGGACGCTGGGCGCCGACTTCGTCATCCAGAACACCAACTTCCAGCCGTTCCCGCGGGAGGTCACCGACAAGGTGCGCGGCACCGGCGGCGTGGGCCTGGTGGTGCGCGGGCGGTTCACGCCCGTCGCGGTGCGGCTCCCGGACGGCGGCCGCGTGGAGACGACCGCCGCGGGCTACGATCCCCGGCTCGACGACGTCGCCAACATCACCTACGCGCGGGGAGACTCCGCGGCCGCGCTGGCGAACGGGCACATGGCCATGGACCGGGACTTCGCGCGCGACCACGGCGTGCGGGTGGGCAGCACCGTCCCGGTGGAGTTCCAGGGCGGGCGCTCGGCCGGCCTGACGGTCGGCGCGCTCACCGACCAGGACTCCGCCGAGGGGTTCGGCACCCAGGGCGGGCTGTACTTCGGGCTGGGCACCCTGGAGCGGTACGCGCCGGGCGGGCAGGACTCCGCGCTGTACGTCAACGCCTCGGGCGGTACGAGCGACGGCGACCTGCGCGCGCAGCTGGAGAAGACCCTGGACCCGTATCCGCAGGTGCAGGTGCGGGACCTGGCCGACTACAAGCAGCTGGTCCACGACCAGATCGCCGTCCTGCTGTACCTCGTGTACGCGCTGCTGGGGCTGGCGATCATCATCGCGGTGCTGGGCGTGGTCAACACCCTGGCGCTGTCGGTCGTCGAACGCACCCGGGAGATCGGACTGCTGCGGGCGATCGGGCTGGCCCGGCGTCAGCTGCGGCGGATGATCCGGCTGGAATCGGTGGTGATCGCCGTGTTCGGGGCGGTCCTCGGGCTCGTGCTGGGACTGGTGTGGGGTGTGTGCACGCAGCAGGTACTGGCCCTCCAGGGCATGACGGCCCTGGCGATCCCGTGGCTGACGATCGTGCTGGTGGTGGTCGGCTCGGCGGTGGTCGGGGTCGTGGCGGCGCTGCTGCCGGCGCTGCGCGCATCGCGCATGAACGTGCTGGCGGCCATCGCGCACGAGTGACGTCCGAATGGTGAAACGGTCTGACGCGGGCCGGCGCGAGTGGTGTGATCATGAGATGACCGACGTACACATCCGGGCCGCGACGCCCGAGGACCTCGACACCGTCCTGGCCTTCTGGAAGGTGGCCGCCGAGGGGACGAGCATCAGTGACGACCGCGGGGGCGTGGAGCGGCTGGTCGCACGCGACCCCGAGGCGCTGATCCTCGCGGAACGCGGCGGCGAGCCGGTGGGCACGGTGATCGCCGGGTTCGACGGCTGGCGCTGTCATCTGTACCGGCTGGCCGTGCACCCGGACCACCGCCGCCAGGGCATCGCGTCCGCGCTGCTCGCCGCCGCGGAGGAGCGGTTCGTGCGGCTCGGCGGGCGCCGCGCGGACGCGATGGTGCTCACCCGCAACGAGACCGCGCACCGGGCGTGGGGCGCCGCCGGGTACGGGCCCGAGGAGCAGTGGCGGCGCTGGGTGAAGCCGCTCACCGACCAGGCGCCGCCCCCGGCCTCGTGATCGGCCGAGGAAGGACTTTGCCCATCCTTTACCCTTGAATGGCCACTCGGTCTGCATGAAAGGTTGTGAGCGTCCGCCCATGGGCGAGCCTCCCCGTGCGCGACACCGCGCGTTCCGCCCCTTCCTGGAGAACCATGGAACGGGGGTGAACCGATGACCGAAGTGCTCCTCCTCCTGGCGGCGATCCTGCTCTCGCTCGCCTGCGGCGCGTTCGTGGCGGCCGAGTTCTCGCTCACCACGGTCGAGCGCGCCGAGCTGGAGCGGGCCGTCGAGCGCGGCGATCGGGGTGCGCAGGGCGCGCTGAAGGCCGTACGGAATCTGACGTTCCAGCTCTCCGGCGCGCAGCTCGGGATCACGGTCACGAACCTGGTGGTCGGCATGCTCGCCGAGCCGTCGATCGCCGCCCTGATCGCCGGGCCGCTGGAGGACCTCGGCCTCTCGCGTTCGGCGTCGCACAGCGTCGCGCTGGTGCTGGGCACGGCGGCGTCGACGGTGTTCCTGATGGTCGTCGGCGAGCTGGTGCCCAAGAACTGGGCGATCTCCTCGCCGCTGGCGGTCGCCAAGACCGTGGGCAACGCGCAGCGTTGGTTCAGCGCCGCGTTCCGGCCCTTCATCACGCATCTCAACAACACGGCGAACCGGGTCGTGCGGCGGATCGGCGTCGAGCCCGCCGAGGAGCTCGCCTCGGCGCGCGGGCCCCAGGAGCTGGCGGCCCTCGCCCGCCACTCCGCCAAGGAGGGGGCCCTGGAGGCCGACACCGCCGAGCTGTTCGTGCGGACCCTGAACCTCGCCGACCTGACCGCGGAGAACGTGATGACGCCCCGGGTGCAGGTCGTCGCACTGGAGGTGCAGGCGACCCTGGAGGACGTGGCGAACGCGACCCGCGCGACCGGCCTGTCCCGGTTCCCCGTCTACCGCGGGACGCTCGACTCGGTCGTCGGGACGGCGCACGTCAAGGACGTGCTGGCGGTGCCGGCCGCGCGCCGCACCCGGATCTACGTCTCCGAGCTGATGCGCGAGCCGCTGCTGGTCCCGGAGACACTCACCGTCGACCGGCTCCTGGACCGGCTCTCCGGCAAGCGCACGATGGCCGTCGTGATCGACGAGTACGGCGGCACGGCGGGCGTGGCCACGCTGGAGGACATCGTCGAGGAAGTCGTCGGCGAGGTGCGCGACGAACACGACCCGCACGAGACCCCGGACCTGGCCCCGGCCGGCACGGACGAGGCCGGACACCCGCTGTACTCGGCCGATGGCTCGTCGCGCGTGGACCACCTGGAACGCGTCGGGCTGCGGGCCCCGGAGGGTCCCTACGAGACGCTCGCCGGGCTGGTGGCCACGGTGCTCGGCCGGATACCGGCCGCCGGTGACACCCTCGAGGTGGCCGGCTGGCACCTGGAGGTCCTCGACGCCACGGGACGCCGGGCCGCCCGGGTCCGGTTGCGCGCGCCCCACGACGACCGGAAGCCCGACGAGAAGGGGGTGGAGCTGTGACCGCCGTCCAGCTGCTGATCGGACTGGCGACGCTGGTCGTCAACGCCTTCTTCGTCGGCGCCGAGTTCGCCCTGATCTCGGTGCGCCGCAGCCAGATCGAGCCCCATGTCGACCGGGGCGACCGGCGTGCGAAGAGCGTGCTGTGGGGCCTGGAGCACGTGTCCGCTCTGATGGCGGCGGCCCAGCTCGGCATCACCCTGTGCACGCTGGTCCTGGGCGTCGTGGCCGAACCGGCGATCGCGCATCTGCTGGAGCCGGTGTTCCACGCGGTGGGCGTGCCCGAGGGAGCGGGTCACGCGGTGTCCTTCGTGATCGCGCTGGCCCTGGCGACGTATCTGCACATGCTGCTCGGCGAGATGGTGCCGAAGAACATCGCGCTGGCCGAGCCGGTGCGCAGCGCGCTGGCGCTCGGACCGCCCCTGGTGGCGCTGTCCCGGGCGCTGCGCCCGGTGATCTTCACCGTGAACGCCTTCGCCAACGTGCTGCTGAAGCTGCTGCGCGTGGAGGCCCGGGAGGAGGTCTCCGCCTCCTACTCGGACGCGGAGATCGCGCAGATCGTGAAGGACTCCAGCGAGGCCGGCCTGATCGACGAGCGGGCCCAGGAGCGGCTGCGCGACGCGCTGGAGCTCGGCCGCCGTCCGGTGCGGGACGTGGTGCTGCCGCTGGAGCGCGTGGTGTACGCGAGCGTCGGCGTCACTCCGGAGGAGCTGGAGCGGCTGTCGGCGGAGTCCGGGTTCTCCCGCTTCCCGGTGGTGGACGACGGGCGGCGGATCGTGGGCTATCTCCATGTGAAGGACGCCCTGGAGGCCGTCGGGCGTGACGTGCCGTTCCGGCTGCGCGACATGCGGCCCATCGCGCGCGTGGTGGAGCGCACACCGCTGGACGACGTCCTGACGGCGATGCGGGGCAGCCGTACGCACCTCGCCGCCGTCGCCGGGGCGGACGGGCGGATGGCCGGGCTGGTGACCATGGAGGACGTGCTGCGGGAGCTGTTCGGCCAGCGGGCGTGAAACGGGTGGCCTCCGGAGCCCGCCACCCGGGCCCGGAGGCCGACCGACTGCTGGGTATGTGCACGGGATACCATTTCCGTCGCCATGCAGACGAACCCCACCTACAGCAGCCTGGTCGCGGTCGGCGACTCCTTCACCGAGGGCATGTCGGACCTGATGCCCGACGGCACCTACCGGGGCTGGGCCGACCTGCTCGCCGCACGGATGGCGGCCCGCACACCCGGCTTCCGGTACGCCAACCTCGCCGTGCGCGGCAAGCTGATCCGGCAGATCGTCGACGAGCAGGTCGACGTCGCGGCGGCCATGGGCGCCGACGTGATCACCCTGGTCGGCGGGCTCAACGACACGCTGCGGCCCAAGTGCGACATGGGCCGGGTGCGCGGGCTCCTGGAGGAGGCCGTGGAGAAACTGGCCCCCGCGTGCCGGCAGCTGGTCCTGATGCGCAGCCCGGGCCGGCAGGGCCCCGTCCTGGAGCGGTTCCGGCCGCGCATGGAGGAGCTGTTCGCCTGCGTCGACGAGCTGGCCGCCCGGCACGGCGCGATCGTCGTCGACCTGTACGGCGCTCCGTCCCTGAGCGACCCGCGGATGTGGGACGTGGACCGGCTGCACCTGACGTCCGAGGGCCACCGCCGGGTCGCGGAGGCGGTGTGGCAGACGCTGGGCTACGACCCCGAGGACGCCGAGTGGCACGCGCCGATGCCCGCGACGCTGCCGCCCGGCTGGGTCATGCGGCGCGTGGCGGACGCGCGCTTCGCCCGGCAGCACCTGCTGCCCTGGATAGGCCGCCGCCTGACGGGCCGCTCCTCGGGTGACGGCATGCCCCCGAAGCGGCCGGAGCTGCTGCCGTACGAGGACTTGGTGTAGCCGCAGGTGGAGAGGGCCGCGGCCCTCTCGTAGGTTCCGACAAGGACACCCGCGGCGCTGGCCTGCACGAATCGCCAGTAGAATCCGTGCACGTGACTTCCGCTCCCGCCAAGCCCCGCATCCCGAACGTCCTCGCCGGACGCTACGCCTCCGCCGAGCTCGCCACGCTCTGGTCGCCCGAGCAGAAGGTGAAGCTGGAGCGGCAGCTCTGGCTCGCCGTGCTGCGGGCCCAGAAGGACCTCGGGATCGAGGTGCCGGACGCGGCGCTCGCCGATTACGAGCGGGTCCTCGACACCGTCGACCTGGCCTCCGTCGCCGAGCGCGAGAAGGTCACCCGGCACGACGTGAAGGCACGGATCGAGGAGTTCAACGACCTCGCCGGGCACGAGCAGGTGCACAAGGGCATGACCTCCCGCGACCTCACCGAGAACGTGGAGCAGCTGCAGATCCGCCTCTCGCTGGAGCTGGTCCGCGACCGCACGGTCGCCGTCCTGGCCCGGCTCGGCAAGCTGGCCGGGGAGTACGGCGAGCTGGTCATGGCCGGCCGCTCCCACAACGTCGCCGCGCAGGCCACCACCCTCGGCAAGCGCTTCGCCACCGCCGCCGACGAGTTGCTCGTCGCCTACGGCCGCGTCGAGGAGCTGCTGGGCCGCTACCCGCTGCGCGGCATCAAGGGCCCGGTCGGCACCGCGCAGGACATGCTGGACCTGCTGGGCGGGGACGCCGCGAAGCTCGCGGACCTGGAGCAGCGGATCGCCACGCACCTGGGCTTCTCGCAGGCCTTCACCTCGGTCGGCCAGGTCTACCCGCGGTCGCTGGACTACGAGGTCGTGACGACGCTGGTGCAGCTGGCGTCGGCCCCGTCGTCGCTGGCGAAGACGATCCGGCTGATGGCCGGGCACGAGCTGGTCACCGAGGGCTTCAAGCCCGGCCAGGTCGGCTCCTCGGCGATGCCGCACAAGATGAACACCCGCTCCTGCGAGCGCGTCAACGGCCTGATGGTGATCCTGCGCGGCTACGCCTCGATGACCGGTGAGCTGGCGGGCGACCAGTGGAACGAGGGCGACGTGTCCTGCTCGGTGGTGCGCCGGGTCGCGCTGCCGGACGCGTTCTTCGCGCTGGACGGTCTGCTGGAGACGTTCCTGACGGTGCTCGACGAGTTCGGCGCGTTCCCGGCGGTCGTCGCCCGGGAGCTGGACCGCTACCTGCCGTTCCTCGCCACCACCAAGGTGCTGATGGGTGCCGTGCGCGCGGGCGTCGGCCGGGAGCTCGCGCACGAGGCGATCAAGGAGAACGCCGTCGCCTCCGCGCTCGCCATGCGCGAGCAGGGCGCCGAGCGCAACGAACTGCTCGACAAGCTGGCCGCCGACGCGCGCATCCCGCTGGACCGCGACCAGCTCGACGCGCTGATGGCCGACAAGCTGTCCTTCACCGGAGCCGCGGGCGACCAGGTCGCCGCCGTGGTCGCCCGGGTCGAGGAGATCGTGAAGCAGCACCCCCAGGCCGCGGGCTACACGCCCGGGGCGATCCTCTGACGCGCCGGCCGGGTAGCCGACGGTGCCGCGTTTCACGCCCGAGGAGCTTCAGGCCGCCCGCGACCGCGTCGTGCCCGACGTGGTCGCGGAGGGCCTGCGTGTCCTGTTCTGCGGCATCAACCCCGGTCTGATGACGGCCGCGACGGGTCATCACTTCGCCCGCCCCGGCAACCGCTTCTGGCCGGCGCTGCACCGGTCCGGGTTCACGCCGCGGCTGCTGAAGCCGTCGGAGCAGCAGGAGTTGGTGTCGTACGGGCTCGGCATCACCAACGTCGTGGCGCGGGCCTCGGCCCGGGCCGACGAGCTGAGCGCCGAGGAGTACCGGGAGGGCGGGCGGCTGCTCGCGACGAAGGTGGAACGGCTGCGGCCGCGCTGGCTGGCCGTCGTGGGGGTGACCGCGTACCGCGCCGCGTTCGACGACCGCAAGGCGCGGGTGGGGCCGCAGTCGCGGACGATCGGCGACACGCGCGTGTGGGTGTTGCCCAATCCGAGCGGGCTGAACGCGCACTGGACGCTGGAGACGATGGCGGAGGAGTTCGGACGGCTGCGGGAGGCCGCCCAGGACTGATCCGCTACGGCGGGTCCGTCTCCGTGATCAGGGCCAGCAGCTGCACCTCCCGTGAGGGGTCCCGGTCCCCGACCGCCACGGCGACCCAGCGGCCCGTGCCCTCCACCTCCCACAGGTGGGCCACGCTCGCCCGCGCGCTCAACTCGGCCCAGGGGCGGGGTACCTCCTCCCCCTCCGTGCGCAGCAGGACCGTCTGCAGGTTGTACGGGTCGGTGTCGCCCCAGCGGGAGGCGAGGAGCTCGTAGACGGCGTCCCGGTCCTTCTCGTACTGGTCCATCGTCACCGCGCGGGCCGCCGGGTCGCCGTCCGTCGCGGCTTCCAGCACCGCGATGTGGTGGCCGGGTCCCGAGACACCGACGTCCGACGGGCCGTGCTCCGCCGGAAAGGGGCGGTAGCACAGCTCGTCGATGAGGGCGATGTGCCGTGCGAGCTTCATGGCTCCAGTAAACCCGCCTCCACTGACACTTGGCGGGGCATCATCCGGCCCGCCGTCAGGCGTCCCTGCGCCGCAGGCTCCAGGCCCCGGCCAGCAGGGCGGCGGCCGTCCACAGCGCGGTCACCGCGAGCCCCGACCACGGCCCGAGGGTGCCGTCGTAGGTCTCCCTGAGGACGAGCTGCCCCGCCCTGTCGGGCAGGAAGTCGACCACGGTGCCCGTCGCGTCACCGATCACGAAGGACACGACGAGGATGAACGGCACCAGCAGGGAGAGGGTGGCCACGCCGCTGCGCAGCAGGGCGGCGATACCGGCGGCGAACAGGGCCATCAGCATGAGGTAGACACCGCAGCCCACGACACCGCGCGCCTGCTCACCGGCGCTGAGCCCGTCGGCCGCCGGGCCGAGGCCCGCCCGCGCCACGAGGAGGGCGGCGAGGGCCGTCACCAGCCCCACGAGGAGCGCCGGTACGGCGATGACGGCCGCCTTGGCCGCGAACCACCGGCCACGCCGCGGCACCGCGGCCAGGGACAGCCGGAGTGCCCCCGGGCGGAACTCCGACGCCACGGCCATGGCGCCGAAGGAAACGGCCGCGATCTGGCCCGGGATGACACCGGACAGTGCCGTGAACAGCGGATCGAACCCCGGGTCCGAGGCGTCGGAGACTCCGGCGAGCGCGGAGAACGCCGTGGTCGCGGCGAACAGGGCCAGCAGGGCGCCCGGCAGCGAGCGCAACGTGCGGATCTTCAGCCACTCGGAGCGGAGTACGGGTGCGAGTTCCATGGTCAGGCCTCCTGTGGCTGTGCGGCGAACTCGGTCTCGGCACCGGTGAGGTCGAAATAGGCCTGCTCCAACGTGCGTTCCTCGGCGGCCAGTTCCAGGACCGGCACGCCCGCGGCCGAGGCGATGCGGCCGATGTCGTCCACGCGCGCGTCGGGCACGGTCCAGTGCCCGTCCGCCTGTTCCTCGGCGGTGTGGCCGTGCCGGGCGAGGGCCGACCGGAGGGTGACGGGATCACTCGTGCGGATCCGTACGCGGGGCTGTACGCGCGCGTGGATGAAGTCCCGCATCGGGGTGTCGGCGAGGAGCCGGCCCCGGCCGAGCACGACGAGGTGGTCGGCGAAGGACGCGGTCTCGTTCATCAGATGGCTGGAGACCAGGACCGTGCGGCCCTCCCCCGCGAGCCGGCGCAGCAACGTCCGGATCCAGACGATGCCTTCGGGGTCGAGCCCGTTGGACGGCTCGTCCAGGATGACCACCTCGGGGTCACCCAGCAGGGCGGCGGCGATGCCGAGCCGCTGGCGCATGCCCAGGGAGTAGGTCCGCACGCGGCGCCGGGCCACCTGGGCCAGACCCGTCTCCTCCAGCACCTGGTCGACCCGCCGGTCCGGGATGCGGTTGCTCGCGGCCAGGACGCGCAGATGGTCGCGGGCGCGGCGGGAGCCGTGCGCGGCCTGCGCGTCGAGCAGGGCACCCACGTGGCGCAGGGGTTCGTGGAGCTCCGGGTAGGGCCGGCCGCCGATCACGGCGGAACCGGCGGTCGGCCGGTCGAGGCCGAGCACGAGCCGCATGGTGGTGGACTTCCCGGCGCCGTTCGGGCCGAGGAAGCCGGTGACGCGGCCGGGCCGCACGCGGAAGGTGAGCCGGTCCACGGCTCGCCGGCCGCCGAACTCCTTGGTGAGGTCTTGGACGTCGATGCTGGTCATGGCAGCAGCGTGGCCGTCGGACCCGGGTGCGGTCCTCCCCCGGCGGTGGAGATCGTCTCCCCCGTGCGGGGGAGGCTCGCCGTCGGTGCGGGCTGGCACGATGACGCCATGGTCCGCATGCTGCGCCCCTTCACCCGGGCGGTGACGTACACGCGGTGGCTGCATCTCTCCATGGCCATCGTGTGGCCGGCCCTGTGGCTGTTCATCGACGAGGCGTGGTGGACCGTGGGCACGGCGACCGTGCTGCTCGGCCTCGCGGGACTCGTCCCGGCGATGCGGGTCGTGGAAGGGCTGCAGGCCCGGCTGCTGCTGACCGGCCACCGCGACGGCGGCGAGAGCTCCGAGATCGTCGTCGTCCCCTCCGCCACCTGGGGCGACCGGGGGCGGATGGTGGTGTGGCTGGAGGCGCGGCTGTTCCTCGGCGCCCTGGTGTCCCATCTCTGCGTCCAGCTGTTCCTCCTCACGCTGGACCTGGTGTCGACGTCGTTCAGCGCTGAGCGCGCCGGCGGGGCCTGGGTGCACGTCGAGGGCCCCCATCGGTGGCACGCCCTGCTGGCGCCCCTGCCCCTGGTCCTGGCGGCCGCGGTCGTGGTCGGTTCGGGGCACCTCATCACCCGCATCGCCCTGCGCCTGCTCGGTCCCTCCCCCGCCGAGCGGCTCGCCGCACTGGAGGTGCGCACCGAACAGCTCCTGGAACGCACCCGTATCGCCCGTGAGTTGCACGACTCCATCGGACACGCCCTCACCGTCGCCGTCGTGCAGGCGGGGGCCGCCCGGGCGGCGGGCGATCCGGCCTTCACCGATCGCGCCCTGAGTGCCATCGAGGAGACCGGGCGGGCCGCCCTGGAGGACCTGGAGCGGGTGCTCGGCGTGCTGCGCGAGTCGGAGAAGCCGGTGAGCGGCAGACCGACCCTCGCCGACGCCGACCGCCTGCTGGAGTCGGCCCGGGCCTCGGGGGCGAAGGTCGACGCCGAGGTGACCGGCCCGGTGGAGAGCGTGCCCGGGCCGGTGTCCCGGGAGGGCTACCGGATCCTCCAGGAGGCGCTGACCAATGTGCTGCGGCACGCGGGGGCGGTCCCGGTCCGCGTCCGGGTGCACGTCGGGGACGGCACCGTCGTCCTCGCGATACGCAATCCGCTGCCGGCCGGGATGTCCGGCTCCGGGCGCGGCAGTGGCCTGCGCGGGATACGGGAGCGCGCGGCTCTGCTCGGCGGGCGGGCCCGGACCGGACCGGACGAAGGTGACTGGCAGGTCCATGCCGAGTTGCCGCTGAGTTGATCTACGCTGGTCCGATGCCGGTCACCGTACTCCTCGTCGACGACGAACCCCTCGTGCGCGCGGGTCTGCGGGCCGTGCTGGAGGCACAGCCCGACATCGAGGTCGTCGGGGAGGCCGCCGACGGTGCCGCGGTGATCCCGCTCGTGCGGCGGCTGCGGCCGGACGTGGTCGCCATGGACGTCCGGATGCCGCTGCTGGACGGCATCGAGGCCACCCGGGCGCTGCTGCGGACGGTCGACGAGCCGCCCCGGATCCTCGTGGTGACGACCTTCGAGAACGACGAGTACGTGTACGAGGCGCTGCGGGCGGGAGCCGACGGGTTCCTGCTGAAGCGTGCCCGGCCCGCCGAGATCGTGCACGCGGTGCGGTTGATCGCCGAGGGCGAGTCGCTGCTGTTCCCGGCCTCGGTGCGGCAGCTCGCCGCCGAGTACGGCGACACCGGGGGGAACCGTGCGGCCCGGGCCCTGCTGGAGCGGGCGCAGCTCACCGAGCGCGAGGCCGAGGTGTTGCGGCTGATGGCGCGGGGCCTGTCGAACGCGGAGATCGCCGCCCGGCTGATCGTGGGGACCGAGACCGTGAAGTCGCATGTCAGCTCGGTGCTGGCGAAATTGGGGGCGCGTGATCGCACCCAGGCGGTGATCGCGGCGTACGAGTCGGGCTTCGTGGCGCCGGGCTGATCGCGAGAGCCGGCGCCCGCCCCTCGCCGGGGTGTGCCGTACCGAAGTACGATCCGGCCAACACGCGCACGACCTGGGAGGACGGACGGTGGGGCGGCTGACCGGCGGGGACCCCTCGCTGCTGCGACGGATCAACTCCGCGGTGGTGCTGCACGCGTTGCGTGCCACGGACTGCGCGACGCTGACCGAGATCACCCGGGTGACGGGGCTGTCCCGGCCGACCGTCGAGGGCGTCGTCGAGGGGCTCGTCGAGGCCGGGCTCGTCGTCGAGAAGGCGGCCGAGGAGGGCGCTGCCCGGCGGCAGGGGCGTCCGGCGCGGCGGTTCCGCTTCCGAGCGGAGGCCGGGCATCTGCTGGGGCTGGAGATCGGGGCGCACCGGGTGGCCGCGCTGCTGTCCGACCTGGACGGCCGGGTGATCGGCGCCCAGGCCAAGGAGGTCTCCGAGACGGCGGGGGCCGACGAGCGGCTGGAGCGGCTGCGCGGGGCCGTCGCGGAGCTGCTGCGGCGGGCCGGGGTCGCACGCGGCTCGCTGCGGGCCGTGGGCGTGGCGACGCCCGGGATCGTCGAGGCCGACGGCACGGTGCGGCTGGGCACGGCGCTGCCGGGATGGACGGGGCTGCGGCTGGGCGAGCGGCTGAGCCGGTCGTTCAAGTGCCCGGTGCTGGTCGAGAACGACGCCAACGCCGCGGCCGTCGCCGAGCACTGGAAGGGCGCCGCCACCGAGTCGGACGACGTGGTGTTCGTGCTGGCGGGGCTCAGCCCGGGCGCCGGTTCGCTGATCGGGGGCCGGCTGCACCGGGGCTACGGCGGAGCGGCCGGCGAGATCGGCGCGCTGCATCTGCTGGGCCGGGGCGTGACGCCCGAGACGCTCCTGTCGACCACGGACGAGCCCCTGCACCCGCTCGACGAGCAGGCCGTCGCCGAGGTCTTCGCGCAGGCCCGGGGTGGTGACCAGCGGGCCCGCGCGGCCGTCGACCGCTTCATCCAGCGCCTGGTCCACGACGTGGCGGCCCTCGTCCTCGCCCTGGACCCGGAGCTGGTCGTCATCGGCGGCTGGGCGGCGGGCCTGGACGGCGTCCTGCCACCCCTGCGCCGGGAACTCGCCCGCTACTGCCTGCGCCCCCCGGAGGTGACCCTCTCCGGCCTGGGAGACGCGGCCGTGGCGACGGGCGCCCTGCGCCTGGCCCTGGACCACGTGGAGGAACAGCTCTTCACGGTCGAACGTCGCTGAGCGACAACGCCCCCAGGAGCGCGGGGAACTGGCGACGAGCCACGACGGCCCGGCAGCCCCCACGCGCCGCGCCCCACGGCGCCAGGGTCAGGACGCCTGCTTCTGCAGCCCGGCGCGGATCTCCACACCCCCCGAGTCACCGAAGGTGAGTCGGCACATGTCAGCGCGGTACGTCGCCACCGACAACGCGGCCGTCCGCCCCCCGGCGACGAACCGCGTGGTCACCACCAGGACGGGCGCACCGGGCAGGCGGTCCAGCTCCTTCGCCTCGTCGGCGCCGGCGGAGCCGAGCTCCACCGCGTTCTCCTGCCGCTCCAGCTCCAGCCGCTGCAGCTCGCGCAGCACCGCACGCGCGCGAGCCGCTGCGGACGGAGCGTCGATGCCGGAGAGGTCGGGTACCGAGGACTGCGGGATGTAGAGCAGTTCCGCGGCCACGGGCCGGCCGTGCGAGACGCGGGAGCGGCGCACGACGTGCACGGGCTCCTCCCCGCCGGTCTCCAGCGCCTCGGCGACGGCCGCGGGCGGCACCGCCGCCGTGCAGTCGACGGGCTGCCAGGCGTCCTCGGGGCCGCCCGGCCAGGTGTGCGGGCCGGTGCCGAGCGAGACGCCCATGCGGGGCGGCGCGACGGTCGTCCCGACACCGCGGCGGCGCTGGAGCCTGCCTTCGAGTTCGAGCTGCTCCAGGGCCTGGCGGAGCGTGGCGCGGGCGACGCCGAAGCGGGCGGCGAGGTCGCGCTCGTTGGGAAGGATCTCCCCCACCGAGAACTCCGAGTCGAGGGCTTGGCTGAGCACCGTCTTGAGATGCCAGTACTTCGGTTCCTGCACCGATTCCAGCTGCGTGGTCCCCACCCTGTCCTCCGCGATCGCCGTGGTCGGCGGCGTTTCAGCGCCCTTGTTTATTAAAGGTTGTTGCACTTCTCTGCGACCATAGGACGGCCCTGATCCTTGGTCAAGACCAATGGTCGGGAACGTTCACGGCCCGTGGGCGGAGGCCTCGGCGGGCTCGGTCCCGCCGGTCACGCGGCGGCCAGTGACCGCAGCTTGTCGGGGTTGCGGATGATGTAGACGGCCTGGACACGGCCGTCGGCGACGTCGACCTGGAAGACGGAGTCGGGCCTGCCGCCGGACAGGACGAGGACGGCCGGGCCGCCGTTGAGCTCCAGGAAACGGACGGAGAAGTCCGGGACGCCCTTGCGCGCCGCGCCGACGAGGAAGCGGCCCACCTTGTCGGCGGTCCGCAGGACCCGCAGCGGCGCCCGCGACTTGCCGCCGCTGTCGCCGACGAGCCGGACCTCCGGGGCGAGCAGCGCCATCAGGCCTTCGAGGTCGCCGTCGGCGGCGGCGGCGAGGAACCGCTCGGTGAGGTCGCGGCGCTGGGCGGGGTCGACCTCGTAGCGCGGGCGCCGCTCCTCGACGTGCTTGCGGGCCCGCCCGGCCAGCTGGCGCACCGCCGGTTCGCCGCGGTCGAGCATGGCGGCGATGTCGGCGTAGGGGAAGCCGAAGGCCTCGCGCAGGACGAACACGGCCCGCTCCAGCGGTGACAGCGACTCCAGTACGACGAGGACGGCGAGGGAGACGGAGTCGGCGAGCACGGCCCGCTCGGCGGTGTCCGGAACGGTGTCGCCGAAGTCGGTGACGTAGGGCTCGGGCAGCCAGGGGCCGACGTACGTCTCGCCGCGGGCCTTGATCTGGCGCAGCCGGTCGATGGCGAGCCGGGTGGTGATCCGCACGAGGTAGCCGCGTGGTTCGCGCACGTCGTCACGAGCGGCGCCGGACCAGCGCAGCCAGGCTTCCTGGACCACGTCCTCAGCGTCGGCCACGCGCCCCAGCATGCGGTAGGCGACGCCGAGCAGGACGGGACGGTGCGTTTCGAAGACGTCGGTCGCGGTCTCGGTGGTCACGGCTCCATCCCAGCCCACCGCTGCGGCCCTGTCCAGGCGGAACCGTCTTTTCCCGGACAGACTGGCCGATAGGACGCCGGTGAACGGCGGCACGGCTGCGGAGGTGGCGATGCGGTACGCGGTGCTGGGCACGGGACAGGTCGGGCGCACGCTCGGCGGACGGCTGGTGGAGCTGGGCCACGAGGTGTGGCTGGGCTCGCGCACGAGGGACAACACGGCCGCCGTGGGGTGGGCCGCCGCCGCGGGGGCCGGTGCGGGCGCGGGGACGTTCGCGCAGGCGGCGGAGTTCGGGGAGGTCGTGGTGAACGCGGTCGGAGGGCGGGTGGCGCTCGCCGCGCTGGAGGCGGCCGGGGCGGACAACGTCGGCGGGAAGGTCCTCGTGGACGTGTCCAATCCGCTGGCGTTCGAGGAGGGTGAGCTGCGGCTGTCCCCCGTCGGGTCGGACAGCGTGGGTGAGCAGATCCAGCGGGCGTTCCCGCGGGCGCGCGTGGTGAAGACGCTCAACACGGTCAACTGCAAGGTGATGGTGGAGCCGGACCGTGTGCCGGGCGAGCACAACGTCTTCGTCTGCGGGGACGACCCGGGCGCCAAGGAACAGGTGACGGCCCTGCTCGGGGAGTTCGGCTGGCCGGCCGGCCGCGTGCTCGACCTGGGGGGCATCCGGGCGGCCCGCGCCGTGGAGATGTGGCTGCCCCTGTGGGCCGGCCTGTTCCAGTCGTTCGGGCACGGCGACTTCAACCTGGAGGTGCGCCGGTCCCGCTGAGCGGCCGGCGGGAGTGATGTGGCGACACCATGGGGCTACCCGCGGGTAGCAATTGCTGACAAGCTGTCTACGGCGTCCGTCAGCGAGTACAGCCGAGGAGCACCCATGTCCGCCACCGTCTCCTTCAAAGTCGCCTCCGCGCAGGGCGAGCAGAGCGTGACCCTGTCCTACACGCGCCGGGGCAGCGGCGAGCCGCTCCTCCTGCTGCACGGCATCGGTCACCACCGTCAGGTGTGGGACCCGGTGATCCCCGCGCTGGCGGCCGAGCGCGATGTGATCGCCGTGGACCTGCCCGGCTGCGGCGAGTCGCCGGCGCTGCCGGAGGGCATGGCGCACGATCTGCCCACGATGAGCGCGGTCCTCACGGCGCTGTGCGAAGCGCTGGAGATCGAACGGCCGCACGTGGCCGGAAACTCGCTGGGCGGCCTGCTGGCCCTGGACCTGGCCCGGACGCGACTCGTCCGCTCGGTCACCGCCCTGTCCCCCGCCGGGTTCTGGAACGCGGCGGAGCGCCGCTACGCCTTCACGGTGCTGATGACGATGCGGCAGATCGCCCGGCGGATGCCGCCGCCGCTGGTCGAGCGGCTGGCCCGACCGGCCCTCGGCCGCACCCTGCTGACGAGCACCATCTACGCCCGCCCGGGCCGCCGCTCGCCCGAGGCCGTGGTCGCCGAGACGCTCGCGCTGGCCCGGGCCCAGGGGTTCTCCGAGACACTGCGCTCCGGCCGTACCGTGCAGTTCACCGACGACATCGTGGGCACGCCGGTCACCGTGGCGTGGGGCAACCGGGACCGGTTGCTCATCCCCCGCCAGGGCGTGCGCGCCAAGGGCGTCATCCCCGGGGCCCGGCTGGTGCGGCTGCCCGGCTGCGGCCACGTCCCGATGAACGACGACCCGGCGCTGGTGGCCCGGGTGGTGCTCGACGGCAGCCGCTGACCCCGCACCGGGAGGCGGCGGAGCCCTTAAGGTCTCCCCTCATGAGGCCAACGCAGAGCGACCCGGGCGAAGGTGCCGCGTCCGCCGCCTGGGAACTGCTGCTCCCCGCCGCGTCGGCACCGGCACGCACGCGAGGCCGTTCCCTGCAGGCGGCGCTGCGTGAGGCGGTCCGCTCGGGCCGGCTCGCGCCGGGCACCCGGCTGCCGTCGAGCCGGGACCTCGCGGCGGACCTCGGGGTGTCGCGCGGGCTGGTCACGGAGGCGTACGAGCAGCTGACGGCGGAGGGGTATCTGCGCAGCGGCCGGGGCGCCGGGACGTGGGTGGGCGCGGCCGTCCGGGGCGCGCAGCCGCGGGCGCACGACCTCGCTCCCCGGTCGCCCGGCTCCCGTGCGGGCTTCGTGCCCGGGACACCGGACCTGGCGCTGTTCCCGCGCGCGGCGTGGGCCGCCGCGCACCGCAGTGTGCTGGCGGAACTGCCGCACCAGGAGCTGGGCTACCCCGATCCGCGCGGGCTGCCGCGGTTGCGCACCGCGCTGGCCGAACTGCTTGCCCGGCGGCGGGGCGTGGTGGCCGACCCGGAACGGATCGTGATCGTCTCGGGGGTGGCCCAGGCGACGACCCTGCTCGGTTCCGCGCTGCACGCGCGCGGGGTGCGCGCGGTCGGCGTGGAGAACCCGGGCAGTCCCCAGCACGACGCGCTGTACGGCGCGGCCGGGGTCAGCGCCGTACCGCTGCCGGTGGACGAGGAGGGGATCGCCCCGGGGCCGCTGCGGGCGTCGGGCGTACGGGCCGTGGTGACCACTCCGGCCCACCAGTTCCCCACCGGCATCGCCTACTCGGCCCGGCGTCGCGCCGGGTTGCTGGACTGGGCGCGGTCCGTGGACGGCATCGTGCTGGAGGACGACTACGACGGCGACTTCCGCTACGACCGTGCTCCCGTAGGCGCGCTCCAGGGCCTCGACCCGGACCACGTGGCCTACACGGGCTCGGTCAGCAAGTCCCTCGCCCCGGGCCTGCGGCTGGGCTGGCTGCTGGTGCCGGAGTCCTGGGCGCAGGAGATCGTCGAGCGCAAGCGCACCATGGACCTCGGCCACCCGGCCCTCGACCAGGCGCTGTTCGCCCGCTTCCTGGAACGCGGCGACTACGACCGCCAGTTGCGCCGCTGCCAGCGTGCCTACCGCGAGCGGCGTGACGCGCTGGTCGCCGCCCTGGACGCGCACTTCCCCGGATCGCGGGTGTCCGGGATCGCCGCGGGCCTGCATGTGATCGCCACGCTGCCGGAACGGTACGGACCCGAGGAGCGCTTTCTCGCGCGTGTGGCGGAGGCGGGGGTGGCGGTACGCCCGCTGTCGGCGTACGCCCACACGCGGACCGAACCGGAGGGTGCCGAGGAGGTTCGGCTCGTCCTGGGTTACGCCCATGTGCCGCCCGCCAGGATCGCCGAGGGCGTACGCCTGATGGCTGAGGCCGCGACCGGGTGATCCGGCCGGTTCGCCGGTTCCCTCACCCTGCGGTCAGTTGTTCACTTGGGGTTCGTGTGTGCGCTGCGGCGTGCCAGTAGGTGTGGCTCTGCACACTTGGCCGGATCGAGTCCCTGGAGGCACATCCATGTCACACCGTCCGTTGCCCGGGCGCCGTAGCGTCCTGCGTGGCTCCCTCGCCGCGTCGGCGGCCCTGTCCCTGCCCACCGCTCTCGGCGCGGCACCCGCGTTCGCGCGCTCCGGGCGCCCGACGGCGGGGTGGGGTGTGCAGGCGGGAGACGTGACCTGCGACTCCGGGCTGGTGTGGGTGCGCTCCGACCGGCCGGCCCGGATGATCGTCGAGACGTCGGCGACCGAGTCGTTCCGCAACCCCCGCAGATGGCACGGCCCGCTGCTGGGTCCGGGCACCGACTTCACCGGCACGACCCGGCTGCGCGGCCTGCCGTCCGGCGAGCAGATCCACTACCGCGTGCTGCTCGCCGACCCGGACGACCCGCGCCGCACCGGCGAGCCGGTCACCGGCACCTTCCGCACGGCGTCGGCCAAGCGCCGCGACGGCGTGCGGTTCGTCTGGTCCGGCGACCTGGCCGGGCAGGGCTGGGGCATCAACCCGGAGTTCGGCGGCTACACGATCTACAACGCGATGGCCGCCCTCGACCCGGACTTCTTCCTGTGCAGCGGCGACAACATCTACGCCGACGGACCGATCACCGAGGCCGTGGCCCTGCCCGACGGCCGGACCTGGCGGAACATCACCACCGAGGAGAAGGCCAAGGTCGCCGAGACGCTCGGGGAGTTCCGCGGCAACTTCCGGTACAACCTGCTCGACGAGAACCTGCGGGCCTTCAACGCCCGGGTCCCGTCCATCGTCCAGTGGGACGACCACGAGGTCACCAACAACTGGTACCCGGGCGAGATCCTCACCGACGCCCGGTACACGGAGAAGCGCGTCGACGTGCTGGCCGCCCGTGCCCGCCAGGCCTTCTCGGAGTACTTCCCGATCTCCACGCTGCGCCGCCCCGACGGCCGTGTGTACCGCGTGCAGCACCACGGTCCGCTGCTGGACGTCTTCGTCCTGGACATGCGCACCCACCGCAACGCCAACTCGCCGGACGACCAGCCGGTGGACCCGCAGGGCATCCTCGGCCGCGAGCAGCTGGAGTGGCTCAAGCGCGAGCTGTCCCGCTCCCGGGCCGTGTGGAAGGTGATCGCGTCCGACATGCCGATCGGCCTGGTCGTCCCGGACGCGCCGAACATCGAGGCCGTCGCGCAGGGCGACCCCGGCAAGCCGCTCGGCCGCGAGCTGCAGTTCGCCGAACTGCTGCGGTTCGTCAAGCACCGGCGGATCACGGGCACGGTGTGGCTGACCGCCGATGTGCATCACACTTCGGCGCAGCACTACCAGCCGTCGCAGGCCGCCTTCAGCGACTTCGAGCCGTTCTGGGAGTTCGTCTCGGGTCCGCTCAACGCCGGCGCCTTCCCGGCGAACGCGCTGGACGCGACCTTCGGCCCGGACCGCGTGTTCGTGAAGGCACCGACGACCGCCAATGTCTCGCCCGCCGGCGGCTTCCAGTTCTTCGGCGAGGTGGACATCGACGGCCACAGCGGTGAGCTGACGGTCCGTCTGCGGGAGCAGGACGGCACGGTGTTGTTCACGCAGGTGCTCCAGCCGGGCCGGGTCGGCCAGTAGGCACGGAACGCAACGTTTGAAGCGTCGACAAAGGGGGGAAACTCGGCCCTTTACCCGCCAGTCACAAAGCGTTCTCGATCACGCAACACCGTTCCTTCACAGTGGGTGCATGACGCGAGAAGTGACTCAAGTGCCGCACCACGACGCCGACTGCCGCCCCGCCACACCGTGGCAGCGGATCACCGAGACGTTCCGGACCTGGCGAACACGACGCCACGAACACGCACCGCCGACGCGTGATACCGGGTCCCCGGCACCGGAGCCGGTGCCGGGGGCGAACACCCTGTGGCGGATGCGGACCACGGTTCAGGACGAACCGGGGTCTCTGGCGACCCTCTGCGCGGCCCTGGCCGGGCAGCGCGTCGACATCCTGAGCCTCCAGACGCACCCGCTGGCCGAGGGCACGGTCGACGAGTTCCTGCTGCGAGGCCCGGCCGGTCTGCCGGCGGCCGGGATCACCGCGGCCGTCGAGTCGGCCGGTGGCGCCGACACCTGGATCGAACGGGCCGACGCCCACGACCTGGTGGACGCGCCGACGCGCATCCTCGGGCTGGCCGCCCGCACGGCCCTGGACGCGGCGGAACTTCCGCTCGCCCTGCGGCAGTTGCTGGGCCGGTGCACGATCCGTTCCCAGCCCGCTCCGGCCGGCGCCGGCCGGGAGCCGGGCGGCCTTCCGGTGGAGGGGGCCCTCGACGACACGGTGATGCGGCTGCGCGCCCCCGAAGGCGGAGTGATCATCGTGGAGCGGCCGTACCTGCCGTTCACACCGACCGAGTTCGCCCGGGCCAGGGCCCTGGTGGAACTGGACGCCCGGCTCGGGCCGCGTCTCCCGCACGGCCGGGACGAGCTCACGCTCGCCGAGGGCAGCGACATCACCGTGCGGCGCGCCGACACACGCGACCTCGAAGCGGCCAGGGCGATGCACGAGCGGTGCTCCCCGCACACGCTGAAGCTGCGCTACCACGGGCCCGTGCGGGACGCCGACCGGTACCTCAACCACCTGCTCGGTCCGCGGCACGGCCGCACCCTCGCCGTGCAGACGGCCTCCGGACGGATCGTCGGGCTCGGTCACCTCCTGTGGGACGGGGACGAGACGGAGGTCGCGCTGCTCGTCGAGGACGCGTGGCAGCGGCGGGGCATCGGGGCGCAGCTGCTGGGGCGGCTGGTCGGGATGGCCGCCGAGGCCGGCTGCTCGAGTGTGTACGCCGTGACGCAGGCGTCCAACACGGGGATGGTGGCCGCGATGCGCGGCCTCGGGCTGCCTCTCGACTACCAGGTCGAGGAGGGGACGCTGGTCATCACGGCGCGGCTGGGTGAGGTCGTCGCGTCGGGCGCGGAGGGTCTGGGAAGCACCTCCGCGCCGTAGACGTCGTCGTCAGAGGGCGGGGGCGGGGGCGTTGCGGCTCGTCGCGCGGTTCCTCGCGCCCTCAGGGGGGCCGGAGAGGGCCTGGTCGAGATCCGACCACAGGTCCTCCACGTCCTCCAGGCCCACCGACATGCGCAGCAGGCGGTCGCTCACCCCCGCTTCCCTGCGGTCGTCCGCGTCGACGATGCGGTGGCTGATGGAGGCCGGGTGCTGGATGAGGGTGTCCACGCTGCCGAGGCTCACCGCCGGGGTGATCAGGCGGACGCCGGCGATGACCTCGTGCGGGTCGTCGTGCACCTCGAAGGCGACCATGGCGCCGCCGATGCGCGGGTAGTGCACCCGGGCGACCCGCGGGTCGGCGGCCAGGCGGCGGGCCAGTTCGGCGGCGGTGGCGGAGGCCGCCCGGACCCGGACGGGCAGGGTGGACAGGCCGCGCAGCAGCAGATACCCGGCCAGCGGGTGCAGGACGCCGCCCGTGGCGAAACGCACCTGGCGCAGCCGGCCGGCGAACTCCTCGTCACAGGCGACGACACCCGCGAGCACGTCTCCGTGCCCGCCGAGGTACTTGGTGGCGCTGTGCAGGATCAGCCGGGCGCCCTGCTCCGCGGGGCGCTGCAGAACGGGTGTGGCGAAGGTGTTGTCCACGAGCAGCGGCACCGAGCCGCAGGCGTGGGCGACGGCCCGCAGGTCGACCTCGGCGAGGGTGGGGTTGGCCGGGGACTCGACCAGGACCAGACCGGTGTCCGGGCGCAGCGCGTCCGCGACCCCGGCCGGGTCGGTCCAGGTCACCTCCGAGCCGAGCAGCCCGGCGGTCAGCAGATGGTCGCTGCATCCGTAGAGGGGACGGACGGCGACGACATGGCGCAGGCCCATCGAGCCACGGACGAGGAGGACGGCGCTCAGCGCCGCCATGCCGCTGGCGAACGCCACGGCCGCCTCGGTGCCCTCCAGGCGGGCCAGCGCCGTCTCGAAGCGGGCGACGGTCGGGTTGCCCAGCCGTCCGTAGACGGGCGGGCCGTCGGGCACGGCGCCGGTGGTCGCGAAGGCGTCGATGCGGGCCGCCTCGCCACGGCTGTCGTAGGACGGGTAGGTGGTGGACAGGTCGATCGGCGGGGCGTGCAGCCCCTGCCGGGCGAGGTCGTCCCGCCCGGCGTGCACGGCCTCGGTGGCGAGGGCTCGCGGTGCGGTGCGTACGTCGTCGTGGGCGCGCGTACTCGTTGTGTCCATGTCCATGGTGGGCAAGGGTGAACATCGGCCGGGCCGTCGGCGCGATGTCCCGTGCTACGTTCGGCGCATGGCTGAATCCGTCGTACTGGATCCGGTGGATCTCCATCTGTTGCGGCTGTTGCAGAACGACGCCCGGGCGACGTACCGGGATCTCGCCGCACAGGTCGGGGTGGCACCGTCGACCTGTCTGGACCGGGTGACGCGGCTGCGCCGCTCGGGCGTGATCCTCGGTCACCGGCTGGAGCTGGATCCGGCCAAGCTGGGGCGGGGCCTGGAAGCCCTGCTGTCGGTGCAGGTCAGACCGCACCGGCGGGAGCTGGTGGGGCCGTTCGTGGAGCGGATCCGGGCCCTGCCGGAGTCACGGACGGTCTTCCATCTGACCGGGCCCGACGACTATCTCGTGCACGTCGCGGTCGCCGACATGGCCGATCTCCAGCGGCTGGTGCTGGACGAGTTCACCTCGCGTCGGGAAGTGGCACGGGTGGAGACCCGGCTGATCTTCCAGCAGTGGGAGTGCGGGCCGCTGCTGCCGCCTTCGCCCTCGGCTCAATCCGCGTGACGTGTGCGGTCCGTCGTACGAGGATGGCCGCATGTCTGAGATCAAGAGCCCGCTGCCCCGTGAGGTCGCCGACGCGTACGTCGACGAGCTCGTCGCCCTCGATCCGATCACCGGTACGTTCCTCGGCGACAAGGAGAGTTCGAGCAGGTTGCCCGACACCTCGCCCGCGGGTCAGGAGGCGCTCGCGGAGCTGGCACGCCGGACGCTGGCCCGGCTGGACGAGGCCGAGCGGCTGCCCGGCGCGGACAGTGACATCGAACGACGTTGCGCGCGGCTGCTGCGCGAGCGGCTCAGCGCCGAACTCGCGGTGCACGAGGCCGACGAGAGCCTGCGTTCCGTCAGCAACCTGAGCTCCATCGCCCATGCGGTGCGGCAGGTGTTCACCGTGACGCCGGCGCAGTCGGAGGAGGACTGGGCGGCGATCGCCGAGCGGCTGCGCGCGGTCCCGGACGCGCTGGAGGGATACCGCCGTTCCCTCGCGCTCGGCCTGGAGCGGAAGCTGTACGGCGGGCCCCGCGCCACCGCCACCTTCGTGGGGCAGCTCGGCGAGTGGGCCGACGCCGACGGCGAGGGCCACGGCTGGTTCGAGCAGTACGCCGCCGCCGGCCCCGAGTCCCTGCGCTCGGAGCTGGACACCGCCGCCCGCTCGGCCACCGAGGCCGTCGTGCGCCTGCGCGACTGGATGCGGGACGTGTACGCGCCGGCGATCGAGGGCGCGCCGGACGTGGTGGGCCGGGAGCGGTACGCGCGCTGGGTGCGCTACTTCAACGGCACCGACCTCGACCTGGACGAGGCGTACGCCTACGGCTGGTCCGAGTACCACCGCCTCCTCGGCGAGATGAGGAGCGAGGCCGAGAAGATCCTGCCGGGCGCGGGCACGCCGTGGGAGGCGCTGGCCCACCTCGACGCGCAGGGCACGCACATCGAGGGCGTCGACGAGGTCCGCGACTGGCTCCAGAGCCTCATGGACGAGGCGATGGACGCGCTCGACGGCACCCACTTCGACCTCGCCGAGCGGGTGCGCCGGGTGGAGTCGCGCATCGCCCCTCCGGGCAGCGCCGCCGCCCCCTACTACACGCCGCCCTCGGACGACTTCTCGCGCCCGGGCTGCACCTGGCTGCCGACCATGGGCGAGACGCGCTTCCCGGTCTACGACCTGGTGTCGACCTGGTACCACGAGGGCGTTCCCGGCCACCACCTCCAGCTGGCCCAGTGGAAGCACGTGGCGCAGGACCTCTCCCGCTACCAGGCGAGCGTCGGCATGGTGAGCGCCAACGCCGAGGGCTGGGCGCTGTACGCGGAGCGGCTGATGGACGAACTGGGCTTCCTGACGGACCCGGAGCGCCGGCTCGGCTACCTGGACGCCCAGATGATGCGGGCGGTGCGCGTCATCATCGACATCGGCATGCACCTGGAGCTGACGATCCCGGACGACTCGCCCTTCCACCCCGGGGAGCGCTGGACGCCCGAGCTGGCGCAGGAGTTCTTCGGCTCGCACAGCAGCCGCCCGGCCGACTTCGTGGAGAGCGAGCTGACGCGCTACCTGTCCATGCCGGGCCAGGCGATCGGCTACAAGCTCGGCGAGCGGGCCTGGCTGCTGGGCCGCGACAACGCCCGCGAGCGGCACGGCGACGCCTTCGACCCGAAGGCGTGGCACATGGCGGCGCTGTCCCAGGGCTCGCTGGGGCTGGACGACCTGGTGGACGAACTGTCCCAGCTGTAGGCGCCGCTGCGGGGTGTCGCTACCGCGGCGCCAGGAGGCGCAGCTCGATCAGGTCCAGCCAGGTCTCCGGGCCCGGCTGGACCCTCGCCGCGCGGACCGCGTACCTCCCCGGTTCCAGGACCACCCGTACCTGGTCGGTGCCCGCGAGGTCCGTCCCGGGCCAGGCCGCGTCGAAGAGGCGGACGGGACCGGGCACCTTCCAGGTCGTCTCCGGTCCCCATTCCGCCGTGGCGGTCGCCGGCGGGACGCTCGCCAGGAGTTCGTCCTCGGAGTTGCCGGCGCACCACCGGACGAACATGCCGTGGTCGGGCAGATAGGCGGTCGAGGCGGGCTCGTCGCCCAGGACCAGGGCGGTGCAGTCGCCGACCGGGAGGAGACCGACGTGACCGTCCACCTCGCAGGCCCGGTCGTAGTCCGAGGCCGTCTCCTCGCCGTCGGCACCCGCCCAGAAGGGCAGGACGGTCTCCGGTACCGCTATCAGCGGCCCGCCGCCCGACTCCACCCATTCCACCGCGCCCGGTTCCGCGTATCGCACCATGGCGCAGAACCTACAGGGTCAACTCACCGCCGCCGACCGGGGGTTCAGCAGCCGCAGCGGCCGGTGTCCACGGGGGCCGTCAGGGGGTCCGGGGCCCGGCGCTCGCGCCCCTGCCAGGTGTCGAACGCGAGGCCCTCGCGCACCCAGTACTCGAAGCCGCCGAGCATCTCCTTGACCCGGTAGCCGAGTTCGGCGAAGGCGAGGGCCGCGCGGGCGGCGCCGTTGCAGCCGGGACCCCAGCAGTACGTCACGACCGGCACCGACCGGTCGAGGAGCTGCCCCGCCCGCTGGGGGACGAGCGCGGTCGGCAGGTGGAGCGCGCCGGGGATGTGTCCCTGGTCCCAGGCCTCGGTGGAGCGTGTGTCGACGAGGACGAAGCCGGGGTCACCGCCGGCGTCGAGGGCGGCGGCGACGTCGGAGACGTC
The DNA here is from genome assembly GCF_042955215.1 of Streptomyces sp. NPDC012466. NCBI lineage: Bacteria > Bacillati > Actinomycetota > Actinomycetes > Kitasatosporales > Streptomycetaceae > Streptomyces > Streptomyces sp. NPDC012466. The sequence goes on from NZ_JBIBEQ010000005.1 coordinate 558,302, forward strand.
GGTGTGGAAGGCGAGGCCGGCGCGGAAGTGGGCGGCGGCCTCGGCCGGAGCGGCGGGGGCGAGACGCAGCACGGGGTTCACGGTGGTGGTCATGCCGAAAACCTACGGCCACCGGTTCCGTCCCTGAAGTGATGATCCCCGGTGCTCCGCTTGATCCGCCGGGGATTCCCCTGCTATTCCTCGGGCATGACCGCGTATTCCCCGGACGCCACCGACTGGCGCATCCTCGACGTCCTCCAGCGGGAGGGCCGGGCCGGTTTCGCCGAGCTGGCTCGCGCCGTGTCCATGTCCGCGAGCGCGGTCACCGAGCGGGTGCGCCGCATGGAGGAGGCCGGGGTCATCCGGGGCTACACGGCGGTGGTCGATCCGGAAGCGCTGGGCCTGCCGATCCTGGCGTTCGTGCGTCTTCGGTATCCGAACGGCAACTACAAGCCCTTCCACGACCTGGTCGCCGTCACGCCCGAGATCCTGGAGGCGCACCACGTCACGGGGGACGACTGCTTCGTCATCAAGGTCACGGCCCGCTCGATGCGTCACCTGGAGGAGGTGTCCGGGAAGATCGGGGCGCTGGGCTCGGTGACCACGAGCGTGGTGTACTCCTCGCCCCTCCCCCGGCGCCCCCTGGGCCGCTGAACCCTAACCGGCGCCGCGCTGGCGCAGCGCCGACCCGGACCGGCCCTTGACCACTTCGAGCTGGGCGTGGATGCGGCGCCGCAGGTCGGGGACATGGCTGACGATGCCGACGCTGCGGTCGCGTTCGCGCAGCGAGTCGAGGACGTCGAGCACCTCGTCGAGGGTCTGGTCGTCGAGGCTGCCGAAGCCCTCGTCGATGAAGAGGGTGTCCAGCCGCACCCCGCCCGCCTCGTCCGTGACGACGTCCGCGAGGCCCAGGGCCAGGGCGAGCGAGGCGAAGAACGTCTCGCCGCCCGACAGCGTCGCCGTGTCCCGCTCCCGGCCGGTCCAGGCGTCGACGACGTGCAGCCCGAGCCCGCTGCGGCCGCGTCCGGTGCGGTCGTCGGAGTGGACGAGGGTGTAGCGGCCGGACGACATGCGGCGCAGCCGCACGGTCGCGGCGGCGGCGACCTGCTCCAGCCGGGCCGCCAGGACGTACGACTCCAGGCGCATCCGGCGTTCGTTGTCCGCCGAGGTACCCGCGGCGAGGCCGGCCATCCGGGCGACGCGGTCGTACTCCTCGCGCAGCGGCGCCAGCCGCCGCACGGCGGCCGCGGCCCGGGCGGACAGCCGGTCGAGTTCCGCGCAGCGCCGGCCGGCGGCGTCGTGGGCGGAGGCGGCGTCGCGCAGCCGCCGGGCCGCCTCGTCGGCGGCCCGTTGCGCCGCGGCCAGGTCGGCCTGCGGTGCGCGGGCCGCCGCGGCCGTGTCGGCCTCGGCGAGGACGGCCCGTACGGCGGCCTCCTCGTGCTGCCAGGCGTCCAGTCGGCGTTGCAGTGCGCGGTGGGCGGCGTTGTCGAGGAGGGCGTCGGCCGCGGCCTGCGGGGTTTCGAAGCCGGCCCGGAAGGCGGCGTCGGCGAGCCGGGCGTCGGCGTCCTTGAGCCGCTGGGCGGTGTCCTCGGCGACGCGGGCGGCGTCGGCGGCGTCGGTGAGCAGCGCGGTCCGCCGCTCCAGCTGTGCGGCTCGCGCGGCGACACTGTCCAGGGAACCCCTCGCCCGGTCCAGTTCCTCCTCCAGGGCGGCCCGTTCGCGGTCCAGCCGCTCCCGGTGACCGACGCGTGCGGCAGTCCGCACGGCGGCCTCCTGCCGGGCGGCGAGGCGCCGTTCGTGCTCCTGCCCGGCCTGCCGCAGCCGCTCCTGCGCAAAGTGCAGTTCGGCGGCGGCGGTGCGGGCCTGCGCGTACTGCTCCTCCACCTGTTCGAGTTCTTCGGCCAGTCGGTCGGTGGGGGTGTCACCGGCCTCGGCGGTGGCAGCGGCCAGTGCCTCCCGTACGGCGCCGAGGCGCCGTTCGGCCTCGGCGCGCTGTTCGTCGGCGCGCTGGTAGGCGGTGAGCGCGTGCTCCTCCGCCTCGCGGTCGACGTGCCCGGCGACCTTGCGGGCCGGGGCGGGGTGTTCGGTGGCGCCGCAGACGGCGCAGGGTTCGCCCTCCGTGAGGTGGGCGGCCAGTTCGGCGGCGATGCCGTTCAGGCGCTGTTCCTTGAGGTCGAGCCAGTGCTGCTTGGCCGCCAGCGTCTCGTCCCGCGCGGTGCGGACCCGGTCGACCGCCTGGTCCGTGTCCTGGGCGAGCCGGTCGCGCAGGCGCGCCGCCCGGAGCCGCTGCCGGGCGGGCTCGCGCCGCACGGCGAGCTGCTCGGCGAGGGCCGCGGCCTGTTGCGCGGCCTCCACCCGGTCCTGGAGTCGGGTGCGCGTCGACTCCCAGCCGTCGAGCCAGGCCTCCGCCTCCTGGAGGAGGTCCGTGTCGGCGCGCTCCTGCCGGCTCAGGCCGGCGCGTTCGTCGAGGAGTTCGGCCAGCCGCCGCTCGGCGCGGCGGGCCGAGTCGAGCCCGCCCAGTTCCTCGGCGGCCCGGCGGGCGGCGGCGGCGAGTCCGGCCGCGCCCGCGTCGGCGAAGGTCTCCGGGAGCAGGGCACGGGCACGCGCCTCGGCGGCCGCGGCCCGGCGGTGTTCGGCTTCGGCGGATTCCCGCAGGTCCAGGGCGGGCGCGACCGCTTCGGCCTTGCGGGCCCGCTCCATGAGCGCCTGCGCCTCCCGGTAGGCCTCGGCACCGTGCTCCAGGCGCGCCGCCCGGTCCCGCGCCTCCGCGAACCGCCGCTGGAGCCGGTCCAGTTCGCGGACGTCGTCCAGGGCACGGCCGGCGGCGGCCTGGGCGGACTCGGCCGCGGTGAGCGTGCACGCGGCGACGGTGAGTTGTTCGCGGGCGGTGCTGCGGGCGACGGCGGCGGCACTCAGTACGGCCTCGGCGAGTCCCGGTTCGCCGGGGGCGAGTTCGGGCAGCTCCATGGCGTCGCCCGCGGCCTGCTGCATGCGGTGGGCGTCGGCCAGCAGTTCCGCGTCCCCGTCGCGCACCTGGGCCTCGGTGACGCGGCGGCGCTCGGCGAGGCGCTTCTCGACGTCGGCGAAGCGGCGGGTGTCGAACAGCCGGCCCAGCAGTTTGCCGCGAGCCTCGGCGTCGGCGCGCAGGAACCGGGCGAAGTCGCCCTGCGGCAGCAGCACGACCTGGCAGAACTGCTCCCGGCTCATGCCGAGCAGCTGGGTGATCTCCTCACCGATCTCCTGGTGGGAGCGGCTCAGGTCCTTCCAGGCGCCTGCCGTCGGGTCGTACTCGCGCAGCCAGGTCTGGGCCTTGTCGAGTGTCGTGCCGGTGCCGCGCTTCTTGGGGCGCTCCCAGGGCGGCTGGCGGGTGACCTCCAGGCGGCGTCCGGCGACGGTGAGTTCGAGGGTGACCTCGGTGCGGGTCGCGGGCGCGGCGTGGTCGCTGCGCAGGGTGGTGCCCTGGCCGCCGCCCTGCCGGGCACCGGGCACCGAGCCGTAGAGGGCGTAGCAGACGGCGTCGAGGACGGACGTCTTGCCCGCGCCGGTGGGTCCGTGCAGCAGGAACAGCCCGGCCGTCGACAGTTCGTCGAAGTCGACCGTCTGGGTGCCTCCGAAGGGCCCGAAGGCGGTGAGAGCGAGCCGGTGGAGCCTCACCGGGCCACCTCCCGCACGGTCTCGTCGGCCCGCACCGCGTCGAACGCGTCCCGCAGCACGCCCTGTTCGTGCGGGTCGGGCCCGGCGCCGCGCACATGGGCGACGAAGTCCTCCGCGATCTCCTGGTCGCTGCGGCCGGCGAGCCGCCGGGCGTACGACACCTCGGACTCGTCCTCGTCGCGGTCGGGGTCGAAGACGAGGCTGAGCGTGTGCGGGAAACGCTCGGTGAGCCGGGCCATCGGGTCGGCCGGGCGGACGGGGTCGGTGAGGGTCGCCTCGACCCACGCCTCCTCGTGCCGTGCCAGGTCCGGGTCGGCGAGCAGGTCTTCCAGGGTGCCCCGGATCCGGGCCAGGGCGCGGGGCACGGGGCAGTCGACGCGCTCGGCGTCGACGGAGCCGTCCGCGGCCAGGTCGACCAGCCACATGCTCTTGCGGTGGGCGGCCTCCGAGAAGGAGTAGGGCAGCGGGGAACCGGAGTAGCGGACGCGGTCGGTGAGGGTCTGGCAGCCGTGCAGATGACCGAGCGCCACGTAGTCGACGCCGTCGAACACCCCGGCGGGCACCGCGGCGACGCCGCCGACGGTGATGTCCCGCTCGCTGTCACTGGGTTCGCCGCCGGTGACGAAGGCGTGCGCGAGGACCACGGAGCGGGTGCCGGGCGCGCGGGTGCCGAGGTCGGCACGGACCCGGTCCATGGCGGCGGCGAGCACGGCCTCGTGCCCGGCCTTCTCCACGCCGAACTCGTCCTTCACCAGAGCCGGTTCGAGGTAGGGCAGACCGTAGAAGGCGACGTCGCCGTGGGCGTCGGGCAGCACCACCGGGGTGCCGGCGGCCGACGGCTCGGTCCGCAGGTGGATGCCGGCCCGCCCGATCAGTCCGGCACCGACGCCGAGCCGGCGGGCCGAGTCGTGGTTGCCGGAGATCATCACCGTCGGCACGCCGAGGTCGGCGAGGCGGTGCAGGGCGTCGTCGAACAGTTCGACCGCGGCGAGCGGCGGCACCGCCCGGTCGTACACGTCCCCCGACACCACCAGCGCGTCCACAGCCCGCTCCCGGACGGTCGTGACGAGGTGGCCGATGAACTCGGTCTGGGCACCGAGCATGTTCACCCGGTGGAAGGCCCGGCCGAGGTGCCAGTCGGACGTGTGCAGCAGTCTCACGACCCCGCCCCGACCCGCATGTCTCCCCCTGCTTCCCGCACCACCAGCGCGAGCCGGTACGGCTCGCTGTCAGCACCCACCACGCTAACGCGTGCGGGCATCTGCTCCACCACGAACCTCGGCAAGCCACGCCTGTCCGGCGCCGATTCAGGAGACATGTCCGTATGTGTACCGAGAAAACGCCGCCGGGTGGAGCCGCGCGTCACGCGTCGCCGTACGCCTCCCCGCCCGGTTCGAAGCCGGCCGTCCCGGCGGTGGCGTCGGCGAGCCAGGACCGGAAGGCCTCCACGTCGGCGTCCGGAAGCGCGATCTCGATCGTGACGGCCTCCGCGTAGCGCACGTCGCGGACCTCGCGTCCGGTGGTGCGCAGGTCGTTCTCGAGTTTGCCGGCGCGCTGGTGGTCGACGGTGACCGTGGCCAGCCGGAACCTGCGGCGGGTGCGGGTGCCGAGGCTGTCCAGCGCCTCGCCGACCGCTCCTCCGTACGCCCGGATGAGCCCGCCGGCGCCGAGTTTGACCCCGCCGTAGTAGCGGGTGACGACGGCGACGACGTACCGCATGTCCCGGCGCAGCAGCATCTGGAGCATGGGGACGCCCGCCGTGCCGCCGGGTTCGCCGTCGTCGCTCGCCTTCTGGACGGAGGCGTCGGCGCCGATGACGTAGGCCCAGCAGTTGTGGCTGGCGTCGGCGTGCTCCTTGCGGACCGCGGCGATGAAGTCCTGGGCCTCCTGCTCGGTGGCCGCCGGGGCGAGGGCGCACAGGAAGCGGGAGCGGTTGACCTCGGTCTCGTGCACGCCGGCGGCGGTGACCGTGCGGTATTCGTCCTGCATCCGGCCAGCCTATGCGCGGCCCGGGGGCTGCTTCTTCGCGCCCCGGGGCACGATCACGGACGTGAGCAGCGCGGTGCCGGGGGCGAGGGCCCGCCAGGCGGTGCCGCGCCAGGACAGCACGGCGATCGCCGAGGTGGGGAACTTCGTACGGACCTGCTCCAGGGTGTCGTCGAGGCCGTCACCGGCGAGGGCCAGGACCAGTTCCTCCAAGCCCGGGTTGTGCCCGATCAGGAGCAGGGTCTCCACCTCGGCGGGCACCTCGTGCACGACAGCCAGCAGGCCGGACGGGCCGGCGGCGTAGATGCGGCGGTCGTGCCGGACCGGCGGGGGCGTGCCCCACTCGGCCGCGGCCAGGTCCCAGGTCCGGCGGGCGCGGACGGCGGTGGAGCACAGAGCGAGGTCCGGCAGGAGGTCGGCGTCGGCCAGGACCCGCCCGGCCGCGGGGGCGTCCCGGCGGCCCCGCGGGGCGAGGGGACGTTCGTGGTCGGCGACGTCCAGGGGCCAGGAGGACTTGGCGTGCCGCAGCACGATCAGGCGGCGCAGCGGACCCGCTCCGGCGCGTTCGATCATGACGGTGACCCCAGGTCGCGGGTGAGTTCGAGGCCGAGGAGCCGGTCGGCGTAGGCGTACGTCTCGAAGCGTGCGCCGTCGGCGAGGTCCGGCTCGGTCTCGACGTGGCGCAGGACGTCCAGCACCCCGGGCACGTCCAGGTCGTCCTCCCAGGCGTCGCGCAGCCGCCCCCGCACGTCGTCGGGGATCGGCCGCGAGGGCTGCCGCGCCCAGCGGGCGACCGCGCTGCGCCAGCGGGCGAGGGTGGCGCGGGCGTCGTCGAGGGAGGCCCTTTCCAGCCGGACGGGCGCGCTGTGGTGCCGGGTGAGCAGGGCCAGGCGCAGGGCGGCGGGATCGGAGTGGTCGGGCGGGTCCACCTCCACCGGCGCGACGGCGATCCGCACCCCGTCGGGCAGCGGCCCGTCCTCGGCGGCGACGACGTGGACGACCTGGGCCTCGCCCAGTCCGGCGCCGACGTCGGGGCTGTCCTCGAAGGGGTGCATGCCGAGGCTCGCGGCATCCGCACGCAGTTCCGCCTGCCTGCGGCCGCCGGTCAGCAGCGCCCACACCGGTGTGCCGCCGAGTTCCAGGGCCCGGACGAGGAGGTCCCCGACGAGCAGCACCCGCAGGTTCGTCGTGTCGGAGCCGGGCGCGTGCACCACGACACGGGTCAGGCCCCGGCGGGCCGGGGCGGCGTCGACCGGCTCATGGCTTCGGGCGTCGATGATGCGCAGCACGGGGTGAGCGTAGGCGGGCGGACACGCACACGCGGGCAGGTTCGCCGTTTTCGGGCCACCGTGGCGCGATCGCCCCAACCGGTGGCCTGTCCGGCTCCTCTCAGGCAAGCGTCCCCAGGAACCGCACGTGCGGCCGCCCCTCGTGCCCTTCACGGCTGACATCGGCCCGTACCCCGTACACCTCGGCGATGAGCTCCTCCGTGAGGACGTCCCCCGGAGTGCCCCCGGCCACGACCCGCCCCGCGCACAGCACGACGACCTGATCGCAGTACATCGCCGCGAGGTTGAGGTCGTGCAGGGCGACCACGGTGGTGACCGGAAGACCCGTGACGAGGGTGAGCAGGTCGAGCTGGTGGTGGATGTCGAGGTGGTTGGTGGGCTCGTCGAGGAGGAGTTCGCGGGGTTCCTGGGCGAGCGCGCGGGCGATCTGCACCCGCTGGCGTTCGCCGCCCGAGAGGGTGTGCCAGGGCTGGGCGCAACGGCCGGTGAGGCCCGTGCGCTCCAGGGCGGCGCGCACGGCCCGCTCGTCGTCCGCGGAGGCGGGCGCCCAGGCCCGCCGGTGCGGGACGCGGCCCAGCCGTACGACGTCCTCCACCGTCAATTCGATCTGGGTGTCCGACTGTTGCTCGACGACGGCGAGGCGGCGTGCGACCGTGCGCCGGGGCAGCTCACCGAGTGGTGCGCCGTCGAGCGTGACGACTCCGGAGGTCGGCGTGAGCAGTCCGGCCAGCAGCCGCAGCAGCGTGGACTTGCCGGAGCCGTTGGGGCCGAGGACGCCGACGGTGGAGCCGGGCTCGGGCGCGAGGGCCACGCCGTCCAGGATGAGGCGTCCGTCGGCACGGCGACCGACCCGGTCGGCCCGCAGCCCCTCACCCTTCGAACGCCCGGTGCCGCTCACCGCACCCTCCGCGTCCGGTACAGCACCGCCACGAACGCCGGCACTCCGATCAGCGACGTCACGACCCCCACCGGAACCTCCTGCGGATCGAGGACGGTACGGGCCAGGGTGTCGACCCACACCAGGAACACCGCCCCCGCGAGAGCGGTGACCGGCAGAAGCCGTGCGTGCCCGGGACCGGTCAGGGCCCGGGCGGCGTGCGGCAGGACCAGCCCCACGAAGCCGATCGCCCCGGCCGAACTGACCAGGGCGGCCGTGAGCAGGGCCGTGACGCACAGCAGCACCAGGCGGGTGCGGGCGACGGACACCCCGAGCGCGGCCGCCGCGTCCTGCCCGAAGGCGAAGGCGTCGAGGGTACGCGCGTACGACAGGCACACCACCAACGCCAGGGCCAGCACCGCCAGGCACAGCCACACGTCGGTCCAGCCGGCGCCGCCGAGCGAGCCGAGGAGCCAGAACAGCACGCCGCGGGTCGTCTCGGCGTCGGCGGCGGTCATGACGACGAAGGAGGTGAGCGCGGAGAAGAGCTGCATGGCGGCGACGCCCGCGAGGACGACCCGGTCGGTGGTGCCGCCGAGGGTGTGACTGAGCAGCAGCACCAGCGCGAACGACAGCAGGGCGCCGAGGAACGCCCCGGCGGACACCGGGAGGGCGCCGCCGCCCACGCCGAGGACGACGACGAGGACCGCTCCGGTGGAGGCGCCCGAGGACACTCCGAGCACGAACGGGTCGGCGAGGGGATTGCGCAGCAGCGACTGCATCACCGCCCCGCACACGGCGAGTCCGGCCCCGCACACCGCGGCGAGCAGGGTGCGGGGCAACCGCAGCTGCCAGACGATCCCGTCCCGGATCGGCGTCAGCCCCGAGCTGCCGAGACCCAGGTGGGCGGCGACGACGGACCACACGTCGGCGACCCGGATGTCGGCGGGGCCGATGGTGATGGCCACGGCGAGGGAGGCGGCGAGCGCGACGGCCCCCGCCGCGCCCAGCGCGATCGACCCGGATGTCGGCGGGGCCGATGGTGATGGCCACGGCGAGGGAGGCGGCGAGCGCGACGGCCCCCGCCGCGCCCAGCGCGAGTCCGGCCCCGCGTCGGGCCCCGGGGGCCGGCTCGCTCCGGGTGGTCACTTCACCAGCCCGAACCGGCGCAGCCCCGCGGCCACCCGCTCCACGCCCTCGACGGTGCGGATGGTCGGGTTCATGGCCTGCCCGCTGAGCAGCACGTACCGCTTGTGCCGGACGGCGTCCATGTTCCTGGTGACGGGGTTGGACTCCAGGAAGGCGATCTTCTTCGCGGCCGACTCGGCGGTCTGCGACTTGCGGGTCAGGTCGCCGATGACGAGGACGTCGGGGTCGCGGTCGGCGACCGTCTCCCAGTTGACCTGCGGCCATTCCTCGCGGGTGTCGTCGAAGGCGTTCTTCGCGCCGAGGACCCGGGTGATGATGCCCGGCGCTCCGCAACAGCCGGCCGTGTAGGGCGACTCGGAGTTGGCGAACCAGTACAGGAGGGTGACGTCGGAGGCGTCGATGCCGGCCGTGGCCTTCTTCATGCGCTGCTGGAGGGAGGCCACGAGCTTGTCGCCCCGCTCCTTCACCCCGAACACGGTCGCGAGGTCCCGGACTTCGCCGTAGACGGTGTCGATGCCCAGGGCCTTGTCGCGTGCGCCGTCGCCGCCGCCGGAGTTGTCCTTGCCTGCGCAGTCGGACGGGGAGACGTAGGTGGGGACGCCGAGCTTCTCGAACTGCTCGCGGGTTGCGACGCCGCCCTTGCCGAGGGTGGAGACGAAGGACGCGGCGACGAAGTCGGGGTCGGCGTCCAGGACGCGTTCGAAGGACGGGTTGTCGTCGGCTAGGCGCGGCACCGACGCGTTGGCCTTCTCCAGCCCCTTCATCACCGGGTCGGTCCAGGTCGCGGTGCCCGCGAGGCGGTCGGTTAGACCGAGGGACAGCAGGATCTCGGTGGTGCCCTGGTTGAGGGAGACCGCGTGCCGCGGCGGGGTCTCGACGGCGACGTCGTGGCCACAGTTGACGAGCGTGACGGCGGCCTTCGCCGTCGTGGGTCCGGAGGCGCCGCAGCCGGTCAGGAGCAGGGAGCCGGCCGCGAGCAGGACGGCGGCACGGGCGGGTAGGGCGAGGGACACGGGAACCAGTCCTCAGGCGTCGAGGGCCCATTCGCGGAGCCCGGTCGTACGGTGCTCCCCCGCCGCATGCGGCCGCGGGGGCCGCCAGCAGGTCTTCGGACTCGGGTTCACCCGGATCGGAGCGCCTTCCCGGACGTCCACGAGGGAGTCCAGTGGCCGAGGCCCCGCCCGTCCCCCTCACCGCTGCGCGTCAGTTCCGGATTCGCACCGGATTCCCTGACCCACGTACATGGGTTCGACTGGCCTCGGCAAGCTATCACGGAGGCCGTCCGGGGAATCACCGCGCACCCCGCGCCGTTGACCCGGGAGCAGTTCGTCCACGACTCCCGAGGAGGCCGCCGGTGTACGGCGACGAGGCAACGGTCCGCAGGATTCTCACCGGGCTCGGCGACACCTGGGCCGTGGTGGGCCTGTCGTCGAACCGGCAGCGCGCGGCGTACGGCGTCGCCGCCGTGCTCCAGCGCTTCGGCAAGCGCGTCGTGCCGGTGCACCCGAAGGCGGAGACGGTGCACGGGGAGAAGGGGTACGCGAACCTGGCGGACATCCCCTTCGAGGTGGACGTGGTGGACGTCTTCGTGAACAGCGACCTCGCCGGAGCCGTCGCCGACGAGGCGGTCGCCAAGGGCGCGAAGGGCGTCTGGTTCCAGCTCGGCGTCATCGACGAAGCGGCGTACGACCGGACCCGGGCGGCGGGCCTGGAGATGGTGATGGACCGCTGCCCGGCGATCGAGATCCCACGGCTGTCTCATCACCGCGTACAGGAATCCTGAAGCGTTTCCCACGAAATCCCCGTGCCCGGTCAAGGCTGCACAACTCGTCTTCTGCGGTCGCCTGACCCCTTCCTAACCTGAGGCCTCTTGCTCGCCGAACTCCCCGAGTTCATCTCTGAGAGGCCCCGCATTCATGGAAAGAGACGGCCTGCGCCGGGAGGTCGGGCTGATCGGGCTCATGTGGGCCTCGGTCGGTTCCATCATCGGCTCGGGCTGGCTGTACGGCGCCGAGAAGGCCGTCGTGGCGGCCGGCCCCGCGGCGATCCTGTCCTGGCTCATCGGCGCGGTGGCGATCGTGCTGCTGGCCCTGGTGCACGCGGAACTGGGCGGCATGTTCCCGGTCGCGGGCGGCACGGCCCGCTACCCGCACTACGCGTTCGGCGGACTGGCCGGCATGTCCTTCGGCTGGTTCTCCTGGCTCCAGGCGGCGACCGTGGCACCGATCGAGGTCGAGGCCATGATCGGCTACGCCGGGCACTGGCACTGGGCACAGGGCTTCCAGCACGCGAAGGACGGGACGCTCACGACGAGCGGCTTCGCCGTCGCCGTCGTCCTGATGGCCGTGTTCGTCGTCGTCAACTTCCTCGGCGTGCGGATCCTGGCGCACACCAACAGCGCCGCCACCTGGTGGAAGGTGGCCGTGCCGCTGGCCGCGATCTTCATCATCGCGGCCGGCAACTTCCACCCGGGCAACTTCACCGAGCACGGTTTCGCCCCCTTCGGCGCCCACGGCGTGCTGAGCGCCGTCAGCTCCAGCGGCATCATCTTCGCTCTGCTGGGCTTCGAGCAGGCGATCCAGCTGGCGGGCGAGAGCCGCGACCCGCAGCGTGACCTGCCCCGCGCCACGATCGGCTCGGTCGCCATCGGCGCGGCCATCTACGTCCTGCTCCAGGTCGTCTTTATCGCCGCCCTGCCGCTGAGCTCCTTCGCGCACGGCTGGACCAAGCTCGACTACCCCGGCATCAGCGGTCCGTGGGCCGGACTCGCGACCCTGGTGGGTCTCGGCTGGCTGAGCGCGGTGCTGTACCTGGACGCGGTGGTCTCCCCCGGCGGCACCGGCCTGATCTACACGACGGCCACGTCCCGCGTCTCCTACGGTCTGGCCCGCAACGGTTACGCGCCGAAGCTCTTCGCCCGCACGGACGCGCGCGGCGTGCCGTGGTTCGGGCTGATCGTGTCCTTCGTGACCGGCGTGGTCTGCTTCCTGCCGTTCCCCAGCTGGCAGCAACTGGTCAGCTTCATCACCTCGGCGAGCGTGCTGATGTACGCGGGCGCCCCACTGGCCTACGGCGTCTTCGCGGACCGGCTGCCGCACCGGGAGCGCCCCTACCGCCTGCCCGGCGGGAAGGTCCTCTCGCCCCTGTCGTTCGTGGTGGCCGACCTCATCATCTACTGGTCCACCTGGGACACCCTGTGGCGGCTCGGCGTGGCCATCGTCCTCGGCTACGTCCTGCTCGGCGGCTACGCCTGGTACGCCGTCCGCAAGGGTCTGCCCGACGCGCCCCGCCTCGACTGGAGGGCCGCCCAGTGGCTGCCCGTGTACCTGCTGGGCATGGGCGTCATCTCCTGGCAGGGCGGTTTCGGCGGCCAGGGGCACCTCGGACTGTGGTGGGACGTCCTGGTCGTCGCCGTGTTCTCGCTGGCGATCTACTACTGGGCCCGTGCCTCGGCTTCCCGGACCGGGGAGATCGAGCGGAGCATCGAGGAGGTGGCCGTCGCGGAGGTGCCCGTGCACTGAGACCGGCCTCCATAATGTGCGCATGACCCACCCCGTGCCGCCCGTCAACTCCGGCGCCCCGCAACGCTTCCCGGTCGTTGTCGTGGGCGCCGGTCCCGCGGGGCTGACCGTCGGCAACATCCTGCGGGCCGCGTCCGTTGACTGTCTGGTGCTGGAGACGGAGACCCGGGAGTTCATAGAACAGCGGCCCCGGGCCGGGGTCATCGAGGAGTGGGCCGTACGCGGCCTGGAGAAGCGGGGCCTCGCCCGGAACCTGCTGGACCGCGCCGAGCTGCACACCGCGTGCGAGTTCCGCTTCGACGGGCAGCGTTACCGGTTCCCGTACGGCGAGCTGACGGGCAGCCATCACTTCGTCTACCCGCAGCCGTTGCTGGTGACGGACCTGGTGCGCGAGTACGCCGACGTCCGGGGCGGAGAGATCCGCTTCGGCGTCCGGGACGTGCGGATCCACGACCTCGACACCGACCGGCCCTGGGTCTCGTACACCTGCCCGGAGACGGGTGAAGGCCACGTGGTGCACTGCGACTTCGTCGCCGGCTGCGACGGGGCGCGCGGGGTGAGCCGGGCCTCGCTCCCGCCCGAGCGGGTCCGTATCGCGCGGCACGACTACGGCGTCGGCTGGCTGGCCCTGCTCGCCGAGGCCCCGCCGTCCGCCGACTGCGTGCTGTTCGGCTGCCACGCGCGCGGGTTCGCCGGCCAGATGCCCCGCAGCCCGGAGGTGACCCGCTACTACCTCCAGTGCCCGCCGGGCGACGACCCGGCGAACTGGCCGCACGAGCGTGTCTGGGCCGAGCTCCGGGAGCGGCTCGGGGCGGCCGGTGTGCCGCCGCTGACCGAGGGGCGGCTGATCGAGAAGCGCGTGCTGGACATGCACGACTACGTGGTCGAGCCGATGGTGCACGGCCGGCTGTTCCTCGCCGGCGACGCGGCCCATCTGGTCGCCCCCATCGCCGCCAAGGGCATGAACCTCGCCCTGCACGACGCCTTCCTGCTCGGCGACGCCCTGGCCGCCCGGCTGACCACCGGCGACGACAGCGGTCTCGGCGGCTACGCGGCGGCGTGCCTGCGGCGCGTGTGGGACTACCAGGAGTTCTCGCAGTGGCTGTCCGAGGTGTACCACGGCACGGCGGCGGGCGACCCGTTCCGCGCGGGCATCACGCTCGCCCGGCTGCGCCGCCTGTTCACCTCGCCCGCGGCGGCCGCCGCCTTCGCCGAGCAGTACCTCGGGACGGCGGCGCGGTACTGACTCAGTCGTGCGGGGGCCGGTCGCTGAGGCGGTGGTCGGCCACGTTCAGCGCCTCGTCGACGAGCCGGCGCAGATGGCCGTCGCGGAGTGCGTAGATCACCCGGCGGCCTTCCTTGCGCGTGTTCACCAGGCCCGCGAGGCGCAGTCGCGCCAGGTGCTGGCTGACGGCCGGCCTGGCCGCCCCGCACACTTCCGTGAGGGTCGTGACGTCGGCCTCTCCCCCGGTCAGCGCGTGCAGCAGAGCGAGCCGGGTCCGGTCCCCCAGCAGGGCGAGGAGTTCGGCGGCGAGTGCGAACTGCTCCTCGCCGGGGCTGCGCGGATGCGCATCATGCGCAGATGACAGGTGCATGCGTGCGCTCATACGCACATAATGGCGGCACGGGACGGGTACGTCCACTCTCGCGCGCACCGAAAGGGGATCCACGTGAGCGACCGGCACGAGCACTCCCACCCGCACCGCCACGACCACGGCAACGGCCACGGCCACGGCCACAGTCACAGCCACGGCCTGCGCCGGCGGATGAGCCACCTCCTCACCCCGCACTCCCACGAGACGGCCGACAAGGTCGACTCCGCGCTGGAGTCCTCGGCGCGCGGGATGCGTGCGCTGTGGGTCTCGCTCGCCGTCCTCGGCGTGACGGCACTGGCCCAGGCGGTCGTGGTGGCCCTGTCCGGATCGGTGGCACTGCTCGGGGACACGGTGCACAACGCCGCGGACGCACTGACCGCCGTGCCCCTCGGGATCGCCTTCGTGCTGGGCCGGCGCGCGGCCACCCGCCGCTTCACCTACGGCTACGGGCGGGCCGAGGACCTGGCCGGGCTCGTGATCGTGCTGACGATCGCCGCGTCCGCGGCCTTCGCGGGCTGGACGGCTGTCGACCGGCTGCTGGATCCGCGCCCGGTCCAGCACGTCCCGGCGGTCGCCGTGGCCGCTGTCGTCGGCTTCGCCGGCAACGAGTGGGTGGCCCGCTACCGCATCCGCGTCGGCCGCTCGATCGGCTCGGCCGCACTGGTCGCCGACGGACTGCACGCCCGCACGGACGGCTTCACCTCACTGGCCGTGCTGCTGGGCGCCGGGGGCTCGGCCCTGGGCTGGCAACTGGCCGACCCGATCGTCGGGCTGGCGATCACGGCGGCGATCGCGCTGGTGCTGCGCGACGCGGCCCGTGAGGTGTTCCGCCGGGTGATGGACGCCGTCGACCCGGCTCTGGTGGACCGGGCCGAGCGGGCCCTGGCCGAGGTGCCCGGGGTGCGGGGGGTGGGTGAGCTCCGGCTGCGCTGGATCGGCCACCGGCTGCGCGCCGAGGTGGCGGTCGTGGTGGACGGCGACGTGACGGTGCGCGAGGCACACCGCGTCGCCGTGGAGGCCGAGCACGCGCTGCTGCACGCGGTGCCGCGGCTGACCGCGGCCCTCGTGCACGCGGATCCGGAGCCGGCCCCGGGCGAGAGCGACCCCCACCTTCCGCTGGTCCACCACATCGCGGCGTAGGTCAGCGGACCCCGAGGTCCTCCAGTACGACGGCGCCCGGCAGTTCCGTGAACGCCTTGCCCGGGACGAGCAGCTTGCCGCGCCGCCGGCCGCTGCCGACCAGCACGTAGGGCAGGTCGACGACGGCGGCGTCCACCAGGACGGGCCAGCCGTCCGGCAGTCCGAGCGGGGTGATGCCGCCGTACTCCATGCCGGTCTCGCCGGTGGCCGTGTCCGTCGAGGCGAAGGACGCCTTGCGGGCACCGAGCCGGCGGCGCACGGCGCCGTTCACGTCGACCCGGGTGGTGGACAGCACTACACAGGCGGCGAGCGTGGACGCGCCACCCCGCTTGCCCGCGACGACCACGCAGTTCGCCGACCGCTCCAGCAGATCCTGCCCGTAGTGCTCCACGAAGGTGGCGGTGTCGGCCCACTCCGGGTCGGTGTCGACGTAGACGATGTGCTCGGCGGGGACGCTGCCCCGCCAGTGGCGTACGGCGTCGGCGACCGGGACGGTGAGTTCGTCGAGGCAGGCGGGGGCCGGGCGGGCGTTGTCGAAGTGTCCGATGGGTGCGCGCATGAGCGCACGCTAACAACAGCGGACCGGCGTCGGGCCGGGCGCCTTACGTCACGGGCGGCACCGAGACGGCCATGACCATCTCCATGGGCGCGTCGCCTGTGTTGCCGTAGATGTGCGGGACGTTGGCCTCGAAGTGGACGCTGGCGCCGGCGGGCACGCGGTGTTCGACGCCGTCGACGGTGAGGGTCAGCTCGCCCGCCGTGACGTGGAGCAGTTCGGTCGTGCCGGCGGGGTGCGGGTCCGAGGGGCTGCTCTCGCCGGGCATGAGCCGCCAGTCCCACATCTCCAGCGGGCCGGGCGCCTCGGTGCCCGCGAGGAGCCGGTTGTAGCTGCCGGCGTCGGTGTGCCACAGCCGTACGGCCTGCTCGGCGGGGATGACGCGGACGTTCGGGCCCTGCTCGTGGTCGAGCAGCGTGGTGATGCTGATCCCGAGCGCGTCACCGATCTTGACGACGGTGCCGAGGCTGGGGTTGGTGCGGGCCTGCTCGATCTGGATGAGCATGCCGCGACTGACGCCCGCCCGGGCGGCGAGCACGTCCAGGGTGAAGCCGCGCACCGCGCGCCAGTGCTTGACGCTCCGCGCCAGGGACTGGGTCAGCAGGTCGAGGTCCGACACGTTCCGTCCAATATTCTGTATGACACAGTACAGCGGGCTGCACTATGGTGTGGTTGACCTGATCGTTCACTGAACTGTACTGCGAGGTATCCACCCCATGACAGCGCTCTTCGCCCTGGCCACCAGCCTGCTGTGGGGGCTGGCCGACTTCGGCGGCGGCCTGCTGACCCGGCGCACGCCCGCGCTCACGGTGGTCGTCGTCTCGCAGTCGATCGCGGTGGCCGTGCTGGGCGTGGTCGTGGTGGCGACCGGCGGCTGGAGCGAGGCGGGGCCACGACTGTGGTTCGCGGTGGCGGCCGGGCTGGTCGGGCCGGTGGCGATGCTCGCCTTCTACAAGGCGCTCGCGCTGGGCCCGATGGGCGTGGTCTCGCCGCTGGGGTCGATCGGCGTGGCCGTGCCGGTCGGGGTGGGCCTGGTGCTGGGCGAACGCCCGGGTCTGCTGCAGTTCGCCGGCATCCTGGTCGCTGTCGCCGGTGTGTGCCTGGCCGGCGGCCCCCAGTTCCGCGGCGCTCCCGTCCAGCGCCAGGCCATCGGGCTGACCCTGCTCGCGGCGTTCGGCTTCGGCGCGGTCATGGCCCTGATCGCCGAGGCGTCGTCGACCCTCACGGGTCTGTTCCTCGCGTTGTTCGTGCAGCGGGTGACCAATGTCGCCGCCGGCGGCCTGGCGCTGTACGTCTCGGTGCGGCGCGGGTCGCCCGCACTCCCGGCGGACGGCTTCCCCTGGCACTCCCTGCCCGCCCTCGCCTTCGTCGGCCTCGCCGACGTCGCCGCGAACGGCACGTACTCGATCGCCGCGCAGCACGGCCCGGTGACGGTCGCCGCCGTGCTGGCCTCCCTGTACCCGGTGGTGACGGCCGTGGCGGCACGGGGCGTCCTCCGCGAACGGCTGCGGGCGATTCAGGCCGCGGGGGCGGGACTGGCCCTGGTGGGGACGGTGCTGCTGGCCTCGGGCTGATCCGGGCTCATACCCCAGGGGCGGCGCACCCCTCTCGTCCGGGCACCCGAGGATTCCCTCCCGGAGGTCAGGACGACCCCGGCTCCAGCTCCGCGAGACCCGCCGCCGCCTCCTCGTCCAGTTCGGCCAGCCGGGCCGCCGTCTCCTCGTCCAGGTCCGACAGCGCACGCAACTGCTCGGGGGTGACGCCCTCCGGTATCGGGACGGGCGCCGGCGTGCGCAGCGGGGGCTGCCAGCCGTCGGCCGGGGTCCAGCGTCGTACGACGCGGGCCGGTGCGCCCGCCACCACGGCGTGGTCCGGCACCGTGCCCCGGACGACGGCGCCCGCGGCGACCACCACGTTCCGCCCGATCCGGGCGCCCGGCAGGATCACCGCTCCCGTGCCGATCCAGCAGCCGGGCCCGATCTCCACCGGCTCCATCCGCGGCCACTGCTTGCCGATCGGCTCGTGCGGATCGTCGTAGGAGTGGTTCGTGGAGGTGACGTAGACGTACGGGCCGAAGTAGCAGTCGCTGCCGATCGTGACCGTGGTGTCGGCGATGACGTGGCTGCCGCGGCCCAGGACGACGCCGTCGCCGAGGCGCAGGATCGGGTCCGGGCCGAGGTCGAGGTCGGGCATGAGGCCCGCGGTCAGGGTGACCTGCTCGCCGATGATGCAGTGGGAGCCGAGGTGGATCCACGGTTCACCGAAGACCGTGCCGAGCGGGAAGGCGAGCCTGGTACCTGTTCCCATCGCGCCGAACCGGTACCGGCCGGGGTGCTCTGCGGTCACGGAGGCCGTCCGTTGCAGCCAGGCCCAGCCCGCGTGGACGGCGCGCTGGGTGAGGCCACGCCGCCAGGATGAGAACGTGTTCTTGCGCTTCGGCACCCGCTCACCGTACTCAGCGGCCGCTCACCCCGCGGCGTCCCATGCCTGTGATCTTCGCCCCACCGGGTGGCGTACGGTGTGCGCGTTGTCTACGACGCTTGGGAGGCGGACATGGGTCAGCGGGCGATGATCACGGGCATCGGCGGCAGGGAACCGGAGATCGACGAGTCCGCGTTCGTGGCGCCGACGGCGTCGGTGATCGGGAGCGTCACACTCGGGGCGGGCGCGAGCGTCTGGTACGGAGCCGTCGTGCGCGGCGACGTCGAGGCGATCTCCGTCGGGGCGAGCAGCAACGTCCAGGACAACTGCACCCTCCACGCCGACCCGGGGTTTCCCGTGAGCGTCGGTGAGCGCGTGAGCATCGGGCACAACGCGGTGGTGCACGGGGCGACCGTGGAGGACGACTGCCTGATCGGCATGGGGGCGACGGTGCTGAACGGCGCCGTGATCGGGGCCGGGTCGCTCGTCGCCGCGCAGGCCCTGGTGCCGCAGGGCATGGTGGTGCCGCCCGGTTCGCTGGTGGCGGGGGTTCCCGCGAAGGTGCGGCGGGAGCTGTCGGAGGAGGAGCGGCAGGGGGTCACCCTCAACGGCACGATGTACGCCGAGCTCGCCAAGGCGCACCGCGAGGTGCACGCGTAGCGGAAAGGCCGCGCTACTCCGCGGCGGCCACGGTCTCGGCCTGCTGGGTCTGCGTCTGCTGCTGAGCCTGCTTCGCCTTGCGCTTGAGCACGAGCATGGACGTGAGGCCCACCAGGACCGCCGCCACCAGGCCCAGCCACGAGAAGCGCTTCAGCCAGGACTCCGCGACGATGCCGACGTAGTAGATGACCGCCGTCGTACCGCCCGCCCAGACGATGCCGCCGAGGACGTTGGCGATGAGGAACTTCCAGTACGGCATGCGGAGCACGCCGGCGAGCGGGCCCGCGAAGATGCGGAGCAGGGCGACGAAGCGGCCGAAGAAGACGGCCCACATGCCCCACTTCTCGAAGGAGCGCTCGGCGGTGGCGATGTGGCCCTCGCTGAAGTGCTTGGGGAACTTGTTGCCCAGCCAGGCCAGCAGGGGCCGCCCGCCCTTGCGGCCGATGGCGTAGCCGATCGAGTCGCCGATGATCGCGCCGGCCGTGGCGCTGGCGCCGAGGACGACGGGGTCGATCTCGCCGTGCTGGGACGCGAGCAGCGCCGAGGAGACGAGGATGATCTCGCCCGGCAGCGGGATGCCCAGGCTTTCCAGCCCGATGACCAGCCCCACCAGTGCGTAGACGGCGACCGCGGGTACGGTTTCGAGCCACTCCTGGACGTGCAAGGCCGGTTCCTTTCCCTGAGCTTCCCTGCGTGCCCGGGAAGCCTACCGGCTATTGGGACGTCCCTCGCGGCTCAGGCGTTCCAGCTCCACTCGGCGACCTCCGGCAGATCGGTGCCGTGTTCGCGGATCCAGGCGTGGTGGCGGGTGCGGGCGTCCTGCATCCTCTGGCGCACGGCCGTGGCGCGCACCGCGAGGCCGGGGACGCGGTCGATGACGTCCATGACCAGGCGGTAGCGGTCGAGGTCGTTGCGGACGACCATGTCGAACGGCGTGGTCGTGGTTCCGGCCTCCTTGTAACCGCGCACGTGCAGATGCCGGTGTCCGGTGCGGCGGTAGGCGAGGCGGTGGATCAGCCACGGATAGCCGTGGTAGGCGAAGACCACCGGCTTGTCGGTGGTGAACAGGCCGTCGTACTCGAAGTCGCCCATGCCGTGCGGATGCTCCTCCCGGGGAAGCAGCCGGGCGAGGTCGACGACGTTCACGACCCGGACGGACAGCTCGGGCAGGTACCGGCGAAGCAGGTGCGCGGCGGCCAGGGTCTCCTGGGTGGGGACGTCCCCGGCGCAGGCCAGCACGACATCGGGCTCGGTGCCGTCCTCGGTGCCCGCCCACTCCCAGATGCCGGCGCCCCGGGCGCAGTGGACCCGCGCCTCGTCCATCGACAGCCAGTCGAAGCAGGGCTGTTTGCCGGCCACGACGACGTTGACGTAGTCGCGGCTGCGCAGGACGTGGTCCGCCACCGACAGCAGGGTGTTGGCGTCCGGCGGGAAGTAGACGCGGACGACCTCGGGGCTCTTGTTGAGGACGTGGTCGACGAAACCGGGATCCTGGTGGGAGAAGCCGTTGTGGTCCTGCCGCCACACATGGGAGGTCAGCAGGTAGTTCAGGGAGGCGATGGGGGCCCGCCAGGGCAGCCGGCGCGAGGTCCGCAGCCACTTGATGTGCTGGTTGACCATGGAGTCGACGATGTGGACGAACGCCTCGTAGCAGGAGAACAGCCCGTGCCGGCCGGTGAGCAGGTAGCCCTCCAGCCAGCCCTGGCAGAGGTGTTCGGAGAGGACCTCCATCACCCGGCCGTGCCGGTCGAGGTGCTCGTCCACGGGCAGGGTCCCCGCCTGCCAGGCCTTGCCGCTGGCGCCGTAGACGGCCTGGAGCCGGTTCGAGGCGGTCTCGTCCGGGCCGACCAGGCGGAAGTCGCGGCGGTCGGTGGTGTCGCGCATGATCCGGGCGAGGAGGTCACCGAGGACCCGGGTCGGCTCGTGCATCGTCGTGCCGGGCTTGTCGACGGGGACGGCGAAGTCGTCCAGGGACGGGATCGGCAGGTCACGCATGAGCAGTCCGCCGTTGGCGTACGGGGTGGCGCCCAGGCGCCTGGTGCCGTCGGGCACGCAGGCGAGGACGTCCTCGACCGGGCGGCCGTCCGCGTCGAACAGTTCCTCGGGCCGGTACGAGCGCAGCCAGGACTCCAGTTGCCGCAGGTGCTCCGGGTTGTCGCGGACACCGGCCAGCGGCACCTGGTGCGCACGCCAGGTGCCCTCGACGGGTTCACCGTCGACCTCGCCCGGACCGGTCCAGCCCTTCGGGGTGCGCAGCACGATCACCGGCCAGTGCGGGCGCTCGGTCACGCCCTCCTCGCGGGCGGCGCGCTGAGCGTCGGCGATGCGGTCGAGGGCGCTGTCCATGGCCTCGGCCATGGCGCGGTGGACGGTGGCCGGATCGTCGCCGGCGACGTGGATCGGCTCGTGGCCGTAGCCGCGCAGCAGCGCGTCGAGTTCGTTTTCCGGGAGGCGGGCGAGGACGGTCGGGTTGGCGATCTTGTAGCCGTTGAGGTGCAGGATCGGCAGGACGGCCCCGTCGTGGACGGGGTCGAGGAACTTGTTGGCGTGCCAGGACCCGGCCAGCGGGCCGGTCTCCGCCTCGCCGTCACCGATCACGCAGGCGACGAGCAGGTTCGGGTTGTCGAGGGCGGCGCCGTAGGCATGGGCGAGGGAGTAGCCGAGTTCGCCGCCCTCGTGGATCGAACCGGGCACCTCCGGGGCGACGTGGCTGGGCACGCCGCCGGGGAAGGAGAACTGCCGCATCAGCAGCTCCATGCCTCGCGCGTCCCGGGTCGCGTCCGGGTACTTCTCGGTGTAGCTGCCCTCCAGCCAGGAGTTGGCCAGGACCGACGGCCCGCCGTGGCCCGGGCCCCAGATGCACAGGGCGTCCAGCTCACGCGCCTTGATGACCCGGTTGAGGTGGGTGTGGACGAGGTTCAGCCCGGGAGAGGTGCCCCAGTGGCCCAGCAGCCGCGGCTTGATGTGCTCGGGCCGCAACGGCTCGGTGAGCAGGGGGTTCGCGAGCAGGTAGATCTGGCCGGCCGCCAGGTAGTTGGCGGCCCGCCAGTGGGCGTCCAGCGTGCGCAGTTCCTCCTCGGTCGGTGCGGTCCTGCTGTCCTGGCGCGGGGCCTCGGGCATGAATGACTCCCTGGGTTCTGCGGGCGGCCTCAGGAGGAGTACCAGTTTGTTCCGGTTCGATGCCGGTCGCCTCTCGGTCATGCCTCGCCCTGCCTGGAATCGGCCGCCGACCCTCGCGCGCGGCCGCGCCCGCGGATCCCGGGTGCCGCCCCTGCGGGTGCCCGGGTGCCGGTTCCCGGGTGCTGGCTACCGGATCCCGGGTGCTGGGTGCCGGATCCCGGGTGCTGGGTGCCGGATCCGGGGTGCCGGATCCGGGGTGCCGGGTGAATGCTCGGTCTCGGGGTCGCCCAGAGGACGACCCCGAGCAGAGCTCTACGGCAGCGCGGCGGAGTGCAGCGCCGTCACGGCGTCGGCCAGGGTGGCGGTCGCCGAACCCAGGACATCGGAGCCGGGCCGCGCACCGGCCCGGCCGGCCCCGTCGGCCTCGTCCGCTTCGGCGGCCCCGGCGGCCCCGGCGGCCTCCGCACAGCAGTCCACCTGCGCGAACCGCGTCTCGTACCGCTCCTGCGGCCGTTCTCCGGACGTGACGCCCGGCCCGGGCCGGGACGGGGCGTGGTCGTCCCGCTGCCGCCCCTCCCCGCGGCTCTCCCGCGGGGCGTCCTCGGCGCGCTTCTCCCGGGACTCCCCCGGCCCCTCGGCGGTGGCCACCGGTTCCAGCGCCCAGCGTTGGGCCTCGGATCCGTCGCGCCCGGCGACGATCACGTCCCGGCCCTTCCCCGGCGCGACGGCCAGTTTCTTGCCGCCGCGCGGCAGGAGTTCGCCGCGCACGGTCAGGTCGTAGCGGACGACTCCGGCGTGCACGAGGCAGTCGGCCAGGACGACCGAGCCCTCGGCCGGTTCGGAGCCGAGGCACAGGGTGGGGTCGGTGGCGCTGCGCAGGACACCGTCGTCCTGGTAGGACCAGCGCTGGGACGGGCCCGCGGAGCAGGCGGCCAGCACGATGCGGGCGTCGGCCCGGGTCCGTCCGCCCCGGACGTCGAGGCACAGGCCGGCGTCGAGATTGCGCAGCCGTCCACGGGCCACCTCGGCGGGGTTGCCCGCGGAGGCGGCCGTCGGTGAACCGCCGGTCGAGGATCCGGACGAGGAGTCCGTGGCGTCCGGTCCTACGGACGAGGAACCTCCGCCGTCCGGCCGGACGGTGTGGCCGCTGACCGCGCCCCAGGTGGCCCGCGGGTCGGCGGTGCCGTTCTCCTCCGTCCAGCCCCGGGCGGCGAGCAGGGTCGCGAGCAGCACCAGGGAGGTCACCCCGACCGCGGCGGCCAGCGCCTTCGTGTGCCTTCTCGCAGGTCCGGGCCGGCCGTCGGCGGGCAGGGCACGGGCCCGGAGGCGATGGCGTCCGCCGCCGGGCATCACGCCCCGGTTCGCGTCGCGGCCCGGCCGTGACTCCAGGTAGCGGCGGGCGCCCCAGCCGAGCACCGTCTCGACGAGCAGGTCTTCCAGACCGTCCTCGAAATGGCTGAGTTGTTCGGCGGCGTGACGGCAGTAGCGGCATGCCATGAGATGCCGTTGCACATCGGGCAGCAGGGCCCCGCCGCGGCGCATGGGAACGTCCAGCAGGCGGTTGTAGTGGCGGCATTCCCGCGTCGGCGCGAGTTCCCGGTGCGCCCGTACGCATCCGGTCCGGAATTGCTCGCGCGCCTGCTCCAGGGCGGCCGACGCGGTGGCGGCGTCCACTCCCAGCAGACCGGCCGGTACGGATATGGGCTCGGCCTCGACCTCCGTGTGCCACAGGAGGCATTGGGAAGCCCCGGGAAGGCCGCGGAAAGCACGCTCCGCGAGACGTCGCCTTTCGGGCGTGATGGATCGGGCGGCGCGCAGGCCCCGGGCGCCGACGGTTTTGCGGAGTTCCGGCAGGACATGGGAAATGCCGTCGTCGGCGGCCCACTGCCCGACCGTCTCCCGGACGGCCGCGAGCAGCCGGGGACGCAGGGCGCCGCCGCCCGGCCGGGCCAGTTCCGCGCGGAAGGCGGCGGCCGTCGCCATCGACGCGGAATCCTCCGAGGAGGCCAGGCAGATCACGGCGTATTCGTAGACCGCGCGCCAATGCCGTGCCAGCAACAGCGCGACGGCGCGGGGCCCTTCATCAGGTTCACCGACCCGGGCCAGGAGATTGCGATCGGACTCCGCCGGCCCCGCTCCGGGTCGTGGCGGGTACGGCGGGCGTGGGGGGTAGGGGGATTGCACGGAACCATTTCCTTCCAGCCGCAGAACGGCAGGCGAATTGCGCGTCCGTCGGAAAGCAGGTGCGTGATTGGTGCATACCTATGCCGCGTCAGCTGCGGACTCGGCTGTGAGGCGGCTCACTTTCGCACATACGACTCGCAGGTAACAAGGCGTTCGGATGGCGCATGTTCACAACGCGGGGAATTCAGATATGTTACCGGCGGTATCCGCACCGGCTTTCGAAAAACCCGGCTGCCCAGGGCGGCAAGTTGTGCGCGGACAAAGGCGGTTGGTCCACGAAATCTCCCCCTCCACAGGCCACTCCCATGCGGCGCTCGGCGCGCTCCCATTTCCGCACGCCGGCATGGGCCGCATGATCACCCCCACCCCTCCACCCCGGCCGCCCCTGCCCGCACCGTCCGCAAGGCGGTGGTCCCGGCCGCCGGTCTCGGAACCCGCTTCCTGCCCGCCACGAAGGCGACGCCCAAGGAGATGCCGCCCGTCGTCGACAAGCCGGCCATCCAGTACGTCGTCGAGGAGGCGGCAGCGGCGGGACTCGACGACGTCCTGATGGTCACCGGCCGGCACAAGCGGGCCCTCGAGGACCACTTCGACCACGCCTTCGAACGGGAGCAGGCCCTCGCGGCCAAGGGCGACGCCGTACGGCTGGACGCGGTGCGCGACTTGGCGCGGCCGGCGAGCATCCACCACATCCGGCAGGGCCAGCCGCTCGGCCTCGGCCACGCCGTGCTGTGCGCCCGCCGCCATGTCGGCGACCAGCCCTTCGCGGTCCTCCTCGGCGACGACCTGATCGACCCGCGCGAGACCCTGCTGAGCCGGATGCTCGACGTCCGCGACCGCCGGCTCGGCAGCGTGGTCGCCCTGATGGAGGTCCCGCCGGAGCGGATCCACCTCTACGGCTGCGCCGCCGTCGAGCCGGCCGGCGAGCAGGACGTCGTCCGCGTCACGGGTCTGGTCGAGAAGCCGGCCCGGCAGCACGCGCCCAGCCGCTACGCCGTCATCGGCCGCCACGTCCTCGACCCGGCCGTCTTCCCCGTCCTGGAGCGCACCCCGCCGGGCCGGGGCGGCGAGATCCAGCTGACCGACGCCCTGCGGGAACTGGCCGTGGGCGGCACGGTGCACGGAGTCGTCTTCAAGGGTGTGCGCCACGACACCGGCGACAAGGCCGACCATCTGCGGACGGTGGTGCGGCTGGCCTGCGAACGGCCCGACCTGGAGCCGGAGTTCATAAGGTGGCTGAGGGGGTTCCTCGGGGAGCTGGACGGCGCCCGCCCCGGACACCGGGACGTGGCGGCCTGACATGCGAAAGCCCCGGCACACGGCCGGGGTCCCGCACGCACGACAGCCTGATCAGCCGTTGGGCCGCAGGGTCCACACGACAGTCATCTCGCCGGTCACGGCGCCGTCGGCCCGCTGGATGGCGATGGTCACCGGGAACTCGGGGCGCTCACCGGCGTCCAGCTGGGCGACGACCTCCGCGGCCGGGCGGCCGAGGGTGGCCGTGGCGGTGACGGCGCCCATCGCCAGCTTCTTGTAGGAGATCTCGGCGCTGACCGCGAGCGGCACGGCACGCGAGAGCTGGTCCCCGAACGCGGCCAGCACGATCGCCCCGCTCGCGGACTCGCCCAGCGTGAACATCGCACCGGCGTGCGGGCCGCCGACGTGGTTGTGGAACTCGCCCTGGTCCGGCAGCGACACCACCGCCCGCTCCGGCGAGGTCTCCAGGAACTGGAGGTTCAGGGTCCGGGCCATGGGCACCGTGGCGGCGAGCATCTCGCCGATGGACATCTGGTCTGCGCTCATGACCGCATGTTACTCACGAGTAGAGACCGGTGACCAGGGAGGTGTGACGACCGCCGCACCGGCCCGCCCGGCGTCCGCCGCACCGCTCCGTCTCCGGGTTGCTACGTCTCCGTCCACGGGCGGTGACCGAATCGTGTCCGGAGCGCGGCTAGGGTGGCTGCCCATGTGGCCAGGACAGCAGCCGCCCGGGGGCGAGCAGAACCCGCAAGGGAACAACCCGTACCAGCAGCCGGGGTATCAGCAGCCGAATCCGTACCAGCAGCCGGGATACCAGCAGCAGCCCAACCCCTATGGGCAGCAGCCGCAGTGGGGCACCCCGGCTCCGGCCGGTGCGCCGCAGCCCCCGCAGGGCGGTGGCGGCGGAAACCGGACGAAGCTGGTCGCGATCATCGCCGCCACCGCGGTGGTCGTGGCGGCCGGCGTGACCGGCTTCCTGGTGCTGGGCGGCGACAAGGACGACACGGCGGACGACGGCGGCAAGAGCGGCAAGACGTCGGCGAGCCCCTCGACCGAGGAGCCCAGCGCCCCCGCCACGGGCGACAACCCGCGCGGCGGCGAGGCCGAGCAGCCCACGGTCAAGGGCTGGAAGGTCGTCATCAACCCCAAGTGGGGCACGGCCTTCGACGTCCCGGCGGACTGGGAGGTGGCCTCCCCGACCTCGTCCGTCTTCTTCGAGGACGAGAAGTCCGACGACGGCAAGCCGCTGATCCTCATGTCGGCACCGGCGTTCTACAAGTCCAAGTGGTGCACGAGCGACGACGACAAGGACGGCAGGACCGAGACCGAGTCGCTGGCCGGGGCGGGCACCAAGGGCGCCGATGGTGCCAAGAACACGGACGAGGTCGCGGTCAACCAGGTGGCCTGGTGGGTGTACGGCGGCTACACCCAGCCGGACAAGAAGAGCGTCAAGACCGACGACAAGGCCAAGCCCTACACCACCGCCTCGGGCGTGAAGGGCAGCGTCGCCTGGGCGCACTCGGAGAACACGCCCGACAAGGGCAAGTGCGCGAGCGACGGCAAGGCGGTCACGTTCGGCTTCAAGAACTCCGCCGGCGACTTCGTCGCATGGAGCTTCTTCGGCGCCAAGGGCGTCAAGGGCGAGGTTCCCGAGAAGACCGTCATGAAGATCCTCAGCACGGTCCGGCTGCACGGCGAGCCGACCGGCGGCTGACCCGGAAACGGAACGGGCCCGCCCCCGTCGACGGGGGCGGGCCCGGCTCACCGGAGCCTCGGGACGGGCGTCAGCCCTTCAGGTACCCGCGGTAGACCCAGCGCCCCGTGATGGAGTCCTCGTCGACACGGCAACTGCCGATGCAGACCCAGGGGTTTCCCGAGGAGTTGGTGCAGTCCCAGTAGGCGTGCACCTCGTTGTTCTTGTAGACGTAGTCGACGACCCTGGCGTTCGCCGAGAAGCTGGAGTGGACCGCGGCCTTCTCCTTGACGACGACGTAGTCGTGGGACGTCGGCTGGCACTTGAAACCGGCCGCCGAGGCGGAGCCCGCACCCATGAGGGGCAGCGCGGCACCGATGAGTGCCGCCGTGGCCAGCAGCGTCGCAGAACGCTTCCGCATTGATTTCCTTCCTTGGGAACCGTGTCGGTCCTGGGGGTGGCGAACAAGTCGCGGACATGACACGACAAGAGCAAGATCAACTTAGCGGTGCGTCACAACGGCCCGCAAACCGTTTGGCGCCCCGGGCCCCGGGCGGGGATAGTCTCCCGGTGACATCCCCCACCGCCTCCTCCCGGAGCCCGCGCAGACCCTCCTGGGCGGGCCGCAACTACTCCCTGCTGACCGCCGCCGCGGTCGTCACGAGCCTGGGCAGTAACGGCGCCCTGATCGCGGGGGCGTTCGCGGTCCTCGAAGCGGGGGGCGACGGAGGTGACGTCGGCCTGGTGGCGGCGGCGCGGACCCTGCCGCTGGTGCTGTTCCTGCTGATCGGCGGCGCGATCGCCGACCGGCTGCCCCGGCATCGCGTGATGGTCGCGGCCAACGTCCTGAACTGCCTCTCGCAGGCCGCCTTCGCCGCCCTCGTGCTGGCCGGGGAACCCCGGCTGTGGCACATGATGCTGCTCGCCGCCCTCGGCGGCACCGGCCAGGCCTTCTTCGGCCCGGCCGCCGAGGGCATGCTGATGTCCTCGGTCGAGGGCGAGAACGCGGGCCGCGCCTTCGCCGTGTTCCGGATGGCGATGCAGGGGGCGGCCCTGGGCGGTGCCGCGCTCGGCGGCGCCATGGTCGCGGCGATCGGACCCGGCTGGGTGCTCGCGGCGGACGCGGCGGCCTTCGCGCTCGCCGGGGCACTGCGGGCCTTCCTCGACGTCGGCCACATCCCGCCCCGCGCCCCGGGCGGCGGTCTGCTCGCCGATCTGCGGGACGGCTGGCAGGAGTTCGCCGGCCGCCCCTGGCTGTGGGGCATCGTCGTCCAGTTCTCCATCGCCAACGCGGTCGTCGCCGCCGCGGACGCGGTCTACGGCCCGCTCGTCGCCCGCGACCACCTCGGCGGCGCGGGCCCCTGGGGGCTCGCCCTGGGTGCGTTCGGCGCGGGCACGGTCGCCGGCGCCCTGCTGATGACCCGCTGGAAACCCCGCCGCCTGCTCTTCGCCGGCACCCTGTGCGTGTTCCCCCTGGCGCTGCCCTCGGCCGCCCTCGCCGTCCCGGTGCCGGCCGGCGTCCTCTTCGGGGTGATGTTCGTGGCCGGAGCGACGGTGGAGGTGTTCGGCGTGTCCTGGATGACGGCCCTGCACCAGGAGATCCCCGAGCACAAGCTCTCCCGCGTCTCGGCGTACGACTGGTTCGGCTCGGTCGCGCTGGTTCCCCTCGCCACCGCCGCGGCGGGACCGACGGAGGAGGCCTTCGGCCGCACGGCCGCCCTGTGGGGCTGCGCGGGCCTGGTCGTCCTGGTCACGGCCGCCGTGCTGTGCGTACCGGACGTCCGCAACCTGCGCCGCCGGACCGCACCGGTGGCCCGGGGCGGCACCGAGCAGGCGTCAGCCGATGCCGAACGCCCCGTCGGGGGGCTCGGGTGAGGGCACGGCGTCCTCGTCCCGCACCGGCCGCGCACCACCGATGAACTCCCGCAGCCCGGCGCCGTGTTCGACCCGGGCGGGGAAGGCGTCGGCGGCGGTGAGCCGGGTGAGGACGGCGACGTCGACGGGCCGCCGCCCGGCGACGAGCACCGCGTTCCCGAACCGCCGCCCGCGCAGCACCCCCGGCTCGGCGATCAGCACGAGCTCCTCGAAGACGGAGGCCAGGGTGGCGAGTTGCGACCGCAGGAAGGCGAACGGCGCGGCATCGGGGAGATTGGCGAGATACACGCCGCCGTCCCTCAGCACCCGCCCGGCCTCACGGACGTAGGCGGCGGAGGTGAGGTGCGCCGGCACCCGCGCCCCGCTGAAGACGTCCGCGAGGACAACGTCCGCCGACGCCGTGGGCGCCTTCTCCAGCCAGTCGCGCGCGTCCGCCGCGTGCAGGGCGATGTTCGCGTCCCGCGGCAGCGGAAGCTGCTCGGACACCAGCTCCAGCAGCCCCCGGTCGGCCTCGACGACGTCCTGCCGCGACCCCGGCCGGGTCACGGCCACGTACCGGGGCAGGCTGAGCGCTCCACCCCCGAGGTGCACCACGTCCAGCGCCCGCCCCGGCTCGGCCACGACGTCCAGCACGTGGCCGAGGCGCCGCGTGTACTCGAACTCCAGATGCGCGGGCTCGTCGAGATCGACGTAGGACTGCGGCGCCCCGTCCACGGTCAGCAGCCATGCCCTGTCCCGGTCGACGTCGGGCATGAGCTTGGCGGTGCCGTGATCGGTGGTCCTGGTCACGGGAAGGGGATCGTTCAC
Source organism: Streptomyces sp. NPDC012466 (assembly GCF_042955215.1). Classification (NCBI taxonomy): domain Bacteria; kingdom Bacillati; phylum Actinomycetota; class Actinomycetes; order Kitasatosporales; family Streptomycetaceae; genus Streptomyces; species Streptomyces sp. NPDC012466. The sequence continues at coordinate 588,068 of NZ_JBIBEQ010000005.1, forward strand.
TCCTCCATTGTGCGGCGGGGCACCGCATCGAGGGGCGCGGGCCGTCCCGATGTGCGGCTCCGCCGCGTGGGCGCGACCAGCCACGACGGTCCGCCGGCCCCCACGACCTCAACCGACCACGGTCACCGTCCCCGCCCCGACAGTTCTGCCACCCTCACGCATGGCGAACCCGAGTCCCGGCTCCACCGGCACGTCCCGCCCCAGCTCCACAGTCATCACCACTGTCTCCCCGGGCCGGGCCACGCCGACCTCACCGAGGTCGACGTCCCCCACCACATCCGCCGTACGGATGTAGAACTGCGGCCGGTACCCGCTCGACACCGCTGTCGTGCGACCCCCCTCACGCGCGGACAGCACATACACCTGCGCCGTGAACCGGCGACTCGGCACGACACTCCCCGGCGCGGCCACGACATGCCCCCGCCGCACGGCCTCCCGTGGCACCCCGCGCAGCAGCAACGCCACGTTGTCCCCGGCCTGTGCCTCCTCCATCGGCTTCCCGAAGGTCTCCAGTCCGGTGACGACCGTCTCGACGGCCGCCCCGAGGACCTCGACCCGGTCCCCGACGCGCACCACGCCCCGCTCGACCGCCCCGGTCACCACGGTCCCCCGCCCGGTGATGGTCAGCACGTTCTCCACGGGCAGCAGGAACGGCGCGTCCACATACCGCTCCGGCATCGGCACATAGGTGTCCACCGCGTCGAGCAGCGCCTCGATCGACGCCGTCCAACGCGGGTCCCCCTCCAGTGCCTTCAGCCCCGAGACCCGTACGACGGGCACGGAGTCACCGCCGTAGCCGTGGCCGGTGAGCAGGTCGCGGACCTCCAGCTCGACCAGGTCGGTCAGCTCCTCGTCGCCCGCGTCGGCCTTGTTGAGGGCGACCACGATGTGGTCGACGCCCACCTGCCGGGCGAGCAGGACGTGTTCGGCGGTCTGCGGCATGATCCCGTCGAGCGCGGAGACGACGAGGATCGCCCCGTCCAGCTGGGCGGCGCCGGTGACCATGTTCTTGACGTAGTCGGCGTGGCCCGGCATGTCGACGTGCGCGTAGTGCCGGGTGTCGGTCTCGTACTCGACGTGCGCGATGTTGATGGTGATGCCGCGTGCCGCCTCCTCGGGCGCCCGGTCGATCCGGTCGAACGGCACGAACACGCCGCCGCCGCGGTCGGCGAGCACCTTGGTGATGGCGGCCGTCAGGGTGGTCTTGCCGTGGTCGACGTGACCCATCGTGCCGATGTTGAGGTGGGGTTTCGTGCGGACGTATGCCGTCTTGGACATGGCTGTACCTCGAAGCGTCTGATCAGCGAAGAAGAACGTGGGACCCCGAGGACCTGCCCGACCCTCCCCTTGCGGGGTCCGCCGGACGAACCGGAGAGGGTCAGCTTCGGGCGCCGTCGGCAACGGCCGTGAGAACGGCGACGGCAGCCTTCGGGGCATCCGTGACGACGGATGCTGCGAGGGTGAAGGCGTGCCGGAACATGTCGTCGATCATTGCCGACGCTTTACCGCACGTCGAATGGTTTTCGCTTGCCCGTGCACGGGGTTGCGCGCAGGCGTCTGTGACGCTGGTGAGACGAACCATACGGCGATCACACACATTTGTCGGTTAGTGTCACCAGATGCTCGATGCCACCACCCGCTCTGGGGGCACCGCCACGGCCTCTCCCCGGGCCACCGCCGCGGAGCTCGCCGTCGCCGTTCCCCAGGCACCGACCGCCTCGCCCGCCGTACCGACCCGTTTCGCCGTCCGCTGCACGAGAGTTCTGCTCTCCCCGTGGTCGCGGCTGTCCCTGCTCGTCGCGCTGCTCGCCGCCGGCGCGTGCGGGGTGCTGCTGTTCGAGCCGCAGCGGCTGCTGACGGAGGGCTGGCCGCCGCAGCTCGGCGGAGCCGCGGCCGCGGCGGTGTTCGCGGTGGCGTACGGCGTGTCCACCGTGGCGTTCGTGCCGAGGCCGCTGCTGAACCTCGCCGCGGGTGCCCTGTTCGGTTCTCCGCTGGGCCTCGGCGTCGCCCTCGGTGGCACGGTGCTCGGCGCCGGGATCGCCTTCTGCCTGGGCCGGGCGCTGGGCCAGGACGCCCTGCGGCCACTGTTGCGGGGGCGCTGGCTGAAGGCCGCGGACGGCCAGCTCAGCCGGCACGGCTTCCGTTCGATGCTGGCGGTACGGCTGTTCCCGGGGGTGCCGTTCTGGGCCGCGAACTACTGCGCCTCCGTCTCCCGGATGGGCCTGTTGCCGTTCCTGCTGGCCACGGCCCTCGGTTCGATCCCGAACACCGCCGCCTACGCCGTCGCGGGCGCCCGCGCCTCGGCACCGACCTCTCCCGCCTTCCTGATCGCCCTGGCGTGCATCGCCCTGCCCGCGCTGGCGGGCGTGGTGGTGGCCTGGCGCAAGCGGCACCAGCTGCGCCGTCTCTGACGGGCCGTCACGCCCGACCGGCTCACACCCGTTCCAGCACCATGGCGTTGGCGAGCCCGCCCGCCTCGCACATGGTCTGGAGCGCGTACCGGGCGCCCCGTTCCCGCATCGCGTGCACCAGCGTCGTCGTCAGGCGGGTTCCGCTCGCGCCGAGCGGATGCCCGAGCGCGATGGCGCCGCCGTGCACATTGACCCGGGCGAGGTCGGCACCGGTCTCCTGCCGCCAGGCCAGTACGACGCTGGAGAAGGCCTCGTTGACCTCGAACAGGTCGATGTCGTCGAGGGTCAGCGACGCCTTGCGCAAGACCTTCTCGGTCGCCGGGATCACGCCCGTGAGCATCAGCAGCGGGTCGGAGCCGGTGACGGCGAAACTGTGCAGCCGGGCGAGCGGGCGCAGGCCGAGCCGGGCCGCCGTCTCGCTCGACGTGATGAGCACCGCCGAGGCGCCGTCGTTGATCGGGCTGGCGTTGCCCGCCGTGACGTTCCACTCGATCTGCGGGAAGCGCTCGGCGAAGACGGGGTCGTGGTAGGCGGGCCTGAGCCCGGCGAGGATCTCGGTGCTGCTGCCGGGCCGTACGCATTCGTCGCGCGCGACCCCGTCCAGCGGTGCGACCTCGGCGTCGAAGAGCCCGCTCTCCCAGGCCGCGGCGGCCTTGTGGTGCGAGGAGACGGCGAAGGCGTCCATCTGCTCGCGGCCGATCGACCACTTGGCTGCGATCAGCTCGGCGCTGATCCCCTGCGGAACGAGCCCCTCCGGGTAGCGCTCGGCGACTCCGGGGCCGAAGGGGTCCTTGCCCGCGGGCACGTTCGACCACATCGGCACCCGGCTCATCGACTCGACCCCGCAGGCCACGACCAGGTCGTAGGCGCCCGAGAGGACGCCCTGCGCCGCGAAGTGCACGGCCTGCTGGGAGGAGCCGCACTGCCGGTCCACGGTGGTCGCGGGCACCGAGTCCGGGAAGCCCGCCGACAGCACGGCGTACCGGGTGGTGTTCATGGCCTGTTCGCCGACCTGGTCGACGGTGCCGCCGATGACGTCGTCGATCAGGGCGGGGTCGATCCCGGACCGCTCGACGAGGGTGCGCAGGGTGTGGGCGAGGAGCTCCACGGGGTGGACGTGCGCCAGGGCGCCGTTCGGCTTGCCCTTGCCGATCGGGGTGCGTACGGCTTCGACGATGACTGCGTCACGCATGTGCGGGCCTCCACGACTACTGGTGAGTAGGAAATCCGAACTCACCGTAGCCCGCAGGGTTGGAAATTCCAACCCTCTTCTAGACTGAGTCCCATGGCCGCCCGCAAAGACCCGCGCCCCTGCTCCATCGCCGACACCCTCGCGCTCGTCGGCGAGAAGTACTCCCTGCTCGTGCTGCGGGAGGTGTGCCTGGGCAACGGCCGGTTCGACCAGCTGGTACGCAACATCGGCGCCCCGCGCGACATCCTGGCCACGCGGCTGCGCCGGCTCGTCGACGCCGGGATCCTGGCCAAGCACCCGTACAGCGAGCGCCCCCAGCGTTTCGAGTACCGGCCGACCCGGGCGGGACTGGAGCTGGAGCCGGTGCTGATGACCCTCATGGCGTGGGGCGACCGTCACCTCCGGCCGGACGGCGACCGGCCGATGGTCCTGGAGCACTCCTGCGGACGGTCCCTCGCCCCGGCCGTCACCTGCCGGGCCTGCGGCGACGAGGTACGCCACGAGGACCTCACGGCCCGCCCCCAGGCGCCCGGCTGGACGGTGACCGGACCCGCCTCGGCCTGAACGCCACTGTTCGGAAGGGGCTTCCAAACCCCTGTGTCCCAGCGGCCATCCGGGGGCGCTACGCTTCCCCCTCGGCACACATGATCCCCCGTTTATCGCGACGGCGGCCCGGTGCGCCCGTCGTCCGTCCCACGATCGGCACTTGGACTCCGCTACCTCATGTCTTGGTTCGAATCACTCATCCTCGGACTCGTCCAGGGGCTGACCGAGTTCCTCCCCGTCTCCTCCAGCGCCCACCTGCGGCTGACGGCGGCCTTCTCGGGCTGGGAGGACCCGGGCGCGGCCTTCACGGCGATCACGCAGATCGGCACCGAGGCGGCCGTGCTGATCTACTTCCGCAAGGACATCGGGCGGATCATCTCGGCGTGGACGCGCTCGCTCACCAACAAGGAACTGCGCAGCGACCCGGACGCCCGGATGGGCTGGCTGGTGATCGTCGGCTCGATCCCGATCGGTGTCCTCGGCGTGACGCTGAAGGACCAGATCGAGGGGCCGTTCCGTGATCTGCGGATCACCGCCACCATGCTGATCGGCATGGGCATCGTCCTGGGCATCGCCGACCGGCTCGCGGCCCGTGACGAGAGCGGCGGCAAGCACCGCGCGCCCAAGCAGCGCAAGGCCCTCGAGGACCTGGGCGTCCGGGACGGCCTGATCTACGGCGTCTGCCAGGCCATGGCACTCGTCCCGGGTGTCTCCCGCTCCGGGGCCACCATCAGCGGCGGCCTGTTCATGGGCTACAAGCGTGAGGCCGCGGCCCGCTACTCCTTCCTCCTCGCCATTCCCGCGGTGCTCGCCTCCGGTGCGTTCGAGCTCAAGGACGCCACGGAGGGCGGCCATGTCTCGTGGGGCCCGACGATCTTCGCGACGATCATCGCCTTCGGGGTCGGATACGCGGTCATCGCGTGGTTCATGAAGTTCATCTCGACCAAGAGCTTCATGCCGTTCGTCTACTACCGCATCGCGCTCGGCATCCTCATCATCGCCCTGGTCAGCATGGGTGCGCTGAGCCCGCACGCGGCCGAGTCGGCGGGCTGATCCGGAGGGTCTGTGACCCGGATCTCGTGACCAACCGCATAGCGATCGGGTAGCCGTCCGGTAGCGGGCTGTCAGTGGCTGCCCCTAGGCTTGTCCGCATGTCCCCCGATTTCGTGACCCCTGGTTCCGTGCGGTCCGCTGCCGAGGTCAACGACGAGATCCGCGCGCTGTGGCAGCGCACGGGCGGCACCCTGTCGGCCGAGGAGCGCGCGGAGTACGAGCTGCTCGTCGTCGAATGGGCGGCCGCGATCCGAGGCGGCGTCGTCAAGGCGGCCTGATCCGGCACCCTTCAGGCGCGCAGAGGCGCCAGCACCTCGTCGTCGATGTCGTACGGCCGCTCCTCGGGCAACAGGCCCGCCGCCGACTCCAGTTGACCCGCCCGCACCAGCCCGTGGATCTCCGCGGCGAGCTGCGTGACGTCCTCGATCCCCACGATCCACTCGTCCGCGTACCGCGCGGCCGCCTCCCCCGCCAGCCCCAGCTGAAGCGACCGGTACGGCAGCGGGTCGAGACGCAGATTCCGTTCCGGATCCCACTGCACCCGCGCCGACGCCTGCCTCAACTGCCGCTTCCAGTCGGCCCGGTCGCCGTGCAGGGCGGGCACGTGGTGGGACAGGCAGGCGTTGCGCAGCGCCCAGAGGAAGCCCTCGCGGTCGATCTCGATCGCCAGGACCGTCTCCTGGCCCTCCTTGGTGCCCCAGCCGCAGCGGTACATCATCCACAGGAACGACGGCTTGATCCAGGTCATGCGCTCCCGCTTCCAGGACGACGGGAAGCGGCCGTGGCGCGCGGCCGGGACGCCGATCTCCGGACGGTAGGCCTGGTAGACCGTGATCGTGGTCTCGGTGTGGCGGGCGCGTATACGGAATCTCGGTTCGTTCTGATCGTTCACGAAGGACAGGCTGGGCCCCGGTGCCCCCCGGCGGCCACCGAATATCGCGCACGCACGGCCCTTGGCCCTCCCTGTGCCATGCCCAACACTGGGGCGATGACGCAGCGCGTGGAGCTCGCCACCGTGAGGGACCGGCTGGCCGTCGACGGGTTGATCACCGACTACGCGGTGGCGGTCGACGACGGCGACTGGGAGGCGTACCGGGAGTTGTTCGCCCCGCGGGGACGGGCGGACTACCGGTCGGCCGGCGGCATCGAGGGAGAGGCACGGGCGGTCGCCGCGTGGCTCGCGGAGAGCCTGCACCTGTTCCCGATGCGACAGCATCTGATCGTCAACCGGCGGGTGCGCTTCGGGACCTGGGAGCACGACACCGGCGACACCGCCGAGGTCCAGGCCGATTACGTCAATCCCATGGCCACCACGGGCCCCGCCCCCGACTTCGTGTGCGGCGGCCGGTACGCCTTCGCGCTGCTGCGCACGGACGACGGCTGGCGGCTGAGCGAGGTGGTCGTACGGGAGAAGTGGCGGCGCCTTCCCGAGCCGCGGACGGCACCTGTGATCAACTGACCCGGCATCCCGTGTCCTGGATCGCCCGCGGGGCGCACACTGGAGGCACCCGCGGGTAGGAGGCGCCTATGAAGACGCTCGGCCACTGGCTCACCTCCCCCTGGCGCCGCTCTGCGGCCGCGGCGATCGCGGGCGCCCTCCCCGTCCTCGCCTTCCCCGCGCCCTCCCTGTGGTGGTGGGCCTACGCCGCCCTGGTCCCCTGGCTCCTGCTGCTGCGCACCGCGCCGACCGGGAAGCGGGCCGCGATCGAGGGCTGGTGCGGCGGTTTCGGCTTCATGCTGGCCATGCACCACTGGCTGCTGCCGAGCCTGCACGTGTTCACGGTCGTCCTCGCCGCCCTCCTCGGCGGGCTGTGGGCCCCCTGGGGGTGGCTGGTGCGCCGCCTCCTGGGGGAAATCCGGTCCCGGGGCCAGGTGGCGGTGGCACTCCTGGTGCTGCCGTCGGGCTGGCTGGCCGCCGAGCTGGTCCGCTCGTGGCAGGGTCTCGGCGGCCCCTGGGGCATGTTCGGCAGCACTCAGTGGCAGGTCGAGCCCGCGCTGCGGCTCGCCTCGGTCGGCGGGGTGTGGCTGCTCAGCTACCTGCTCGTGGCCGTCAACGTCGCCGTGGCCGTCCTTCTCGCGGTCCGCCGGGCCCGGGTGCCCGCGATGGCCGGTCTGGTCGCCACGGCCGCCGCCACCTCCGCGGCCTGGACGTTCTCGCCCCGCCCCGCCGTCGACGGCCAGGTCGCGATCGCCGTCGTGCAGCCGGGCGTCGTCGTCGGCCCGGACAGCCGGTTCGCCCGCGAGGAGCAGCTGACCCGCCGGCTCGCCGGTCAGGACCTCGACCTGATCGTCTGGGGCGAGAGCAGCGTCGGCTTCGACCTCGGGGACCGCCCCGGCCTCGCCCGGCGGCTCGCCGCCCTGTCCCGCGCGACGGGCGCCGACATCCTGGTCAACGTGGACGCCCGGCGCTCCGACAAGCCCGGCATCTACAAGAGTTCCGTCCTGGTGGGGCCCGACGGCCTGACCGGCGAGCGCTACGACAAGATGCGGCTCGTGCCCTTCGGCGAGTACATCCCGGCCCGCTCCCTGCTCGGCTGGGTCACCTCCGTCGGCAAGGCCGCGGGTGAGGACCGCAGGCGCGGCTCGCAACCGGTCGTGATGAACATAGGCGACGATCTGCGCGCCGGCCCGCTGGTGTGCTTCGAGACGGCTTTCCCCGACATGACCCGTCACCTCACCCGGGAGGGTGTCGACGTGCTGATCGGCCAGTCGTCGACCTCCACGTTCCAGCACAGCTGGGCTCCCGAGCAGCACGCGTCGCTCGCCGCGCTGCGCGCCGCCGAGACGGGCCGCCCCATGGTGCACGCGACCCTCACGGGCGTCTCCGCCGTCTACGGCCCGGACGGGCAGCGTGTCGGATCGTGGCTCGGCACGGACGCCTCCGCCGCACAGGTCTACGAGATCCCCCTCGCCCACGGCACCACGCCCTATGTCCGCCACGGCGACTGGACGGTGCACGCGGCGATGCTGATCCTCGCCCTGTGGGCCGCCGGCGAGGGCGCTCGGACCCTGCGGCTCAGGCGGTCCGCTCCTGAACCGCACGTACCACCCGTTCGCACAGCTCATGGGTCGCCAGCGCGTCCCGGGCGCTGAGCACCTTGCCCGCCCGGACCGCGTCCAGGAACGCGAGCACCGCCTGCTCGATCCCGCGCTGCCGGGCCACCGGCACCCAGTCCCCGCGCCGCCGCACGGTCGGCTGGCCCTTGTGGTCGACGACCTCGGCGAGGTTGACGACCTGGCGTTTGGTGTCCTGCCCGGACACCTCGAGGATCTCCTCGGCGGAACCGCTGAGCCGGTTCATCACACCGAGCGCGGTGAAGCCGTCCCCGGCGAGCTGGAGCACCACGTGGTGCAGCAGCCCGTCCCGGACGCGGGCGCGCACGGTCACGTCGTCGACCTCGCCGGGCACCAGGAACCGCAGGGTGTCCACGACGTGGATGAAGTCGTCGAGGATCATCGAGCGGGGTTCCTCCGGCAGCCCGATGCGGTTCTTCTGCATCAGGATCAGCTCGCGCGGATGGTCCGCGCACTGCGTGTAGCCGGGGGCGTGGCGTCGGTTGAAGCCGACCGCGAGGCTCACGTCCCGCTCCTCGGCGAGCGCCACCAGCCGCGCGGAGTCGTCGAGTTCGTAGGCGAGCGGCTTGTCGACGTACGTCGGTACGCCCGCCTCCAGCAGCCGCGTCACGATCTCCGGGTGCACGAGCGTGGGCGCGTGCACGAAGGCCGCGTCGAGGCCCGCCGCGAGCAGGGAGTCGAGGGTGGTGTGCCGCCGCTCCGGCGGGAGGTGGAGACCGTCGGCGACCCGGTCGAGCGTGGCCGGCGTGCGGGTCTGCAGGTGCAGCTCGACCCCGGGCTGGAAGGCGAGGACCGGAAGGTAGGCCTTCCGCGCGATGTCGCCGAGTCCGATGCAGCCGACCTTCACGGGGTGATCTCCTCTAGCGGTTGCCTGCCGGGGTCTGTTCGGAAGCATACGGCCGCTGTGGTGGCGCCCAGTCCGCGATGCCGTCGAAGCCGCGCAGGAACAGGGCGGGTCCGGTCTTCGACAGTGCGGCCACGGCCGTGTCGCGCAGGACGGTCCCGGCCCGGCCGCTCATGAGGCTGAGCCGGGCCGCCTTCACGGCCTGGCGTCCGATGGCGGTCGTACGCGGCAGCCGGGCGGCGGTGTAGGCGGCGAGGTCGTCGCAGTGGTGGGCGAGCACGATCGCGTCCTCGATCGCCTGGTTGCCGCCCTGGCCGAGGCTCGGGGGCATGGCGTGCGCGGCGTCACCGAGCAGGGCGACCCGGCCCTGGTGGTAGGCGGGCAGGGGCTCGGCGACGTGGTGGACGTCGTGGCGCAGGACGTCCTCGGGGCGGGTGGCGGCGAGCACGGCGGGGATCGGGTCGTGCCAGTCGCCGAAACGGCGCAGCAGCTCGGACTTCTCGTCGTCGGGCGCCCGGCCGCCTGCGGGGGTCAGGGCGGCGGCGTAGGCGTAGACGCGGCCGTCCTTGAGCGGGTGGGTGCCCCAAAGACGGCCTCGGCCCCAGGTCTCGTGCGAGGCGAACCGCGCGCCGGGGACGGGGATCACGACCCGCCAGGTGGTGAAGCCGGAGTAGACGGTCCCCGGGTGGCGGGGAAAGAGCGTCCCGCGCACGGCGGACCGGACTCCGTCCGCACCGACGACCAGGTCGGCTTCGATCTCGCCGTCCGCGGTCGTGACGCGGGCCGCCCGGCCCGGGCCGCCGCTGTCGGCGAGGGCCGCGGCGGCGTCCGTGCGGACGGCGTCGGCCGGGAGGAGGGCGGCGAGACGCTCGATCAGGGTGGCGCGGTGCAGCAGGACGAGCGGGCCGCCGAAGCGCTCGGCGGCGGCCTCGGCGGAGGAGCGGCAGAACCACCGCCCGCCCGGGGCGCGCAAGCCGCCGTCCCCCGACCAGGCGGCGAGGGCGCGGATCTCGTCGCCGAGGCCGATGACGTCCAGTGCGCGCAGGGCGTTGGGCGCGAGGGAGATCGCGGCGCCGACCGGCGCCAGCGAGCGGGCCCGCTCCAGCACGGTGACCCGCAGGCCGCGCCGGTGCAGGGCGACCGCCGCGGTCAGGCCTCCGATACCGCCGCCGATCACGACGGCGCGCCTCGGCTGTGTCATGGCTCCTCCTGCTGTTCGACTACACCTGTAGTGACACCATCGACGTTACTACAGATGTAGTCGAGCGGGTAGCGTGAGTCCCATGTCCGTACGCACCGCCGGCCCCGCCCGCTCCGACCTCGTCGCCGACACCGCCCTCGCCCTGCTCGCCGAGCGCGGGATGCGCGGCCTCACGCACCGGGCCGTCGACGAGGCGGCCGGGCTCCCGCAGGGCTCCACCTCCAACCTCGCGCGGACCCGGCAGGCCCTGCTGGAACTCGCGGTGCGGCGCCTGGCCGACCGTGAGGCGCGGGTGCTGGGGCTGCACGAGATGCCGGACCCCCGGGCCGGGGCCGGTCCCCTGGCGGACGCGCTGGCCCTGGCGACCCACCGGGCCCTGACGGGCAACCGCCCCCTCACCCTCGCCCGCTACGAACTGGCCCTGGAAGCCACGCGCCGCCCCGAGCTGCGGGCCTACTTCGACGCCACCGGCGCCCGTTTCCGGGACCAGCTCGCGGCCCTGGTGACCGGCCTGGGCTCGACGGACCCGGCCCGGCACACCCTGTCGCTGATCGCCTGGGCGGACGGGCTGATGTTCAGCTGCGTGGCGGGGTCCTTCGGTGCCGAGGTGCCGAGCCTGGAGGACGTGCGGGCCGGGGTGCGGGAACTGCTGGAGGGCATGCTCGGGGGCTGAAAACCTTGTGGTGCGCCAGAGGCTGCCCGGAGAGGATGCGTCCATGACGAACGAACGCAGCATGCCCGCCACCACGGCCGACGAACGCACCATGCTGGAGGGCTGGCTCGACTTCCACCGGCAGACCCTCGCCTGGAAGTGCGAGGGCCTGAGCGGCGAGCAGCTCAGGTCAGCGGCCGTCGAGCCCTCCGGCCTGTCCCTGATGGGGCTGGTGCGGCACATGGCGGACGTCGAACGGAGCTGGTTCCGCCGGGTGCTGACGGGCGAGGACGTGCAGCCGATCTACTGGAACGACGAGGACCCGGACGGCGAGTTCCATCTCACCGAGGCGGACACCTGGCAGGAGGCGTACGCGACCTGGCAGGCCGAGATCGACACGGCCCGGCGCAACGCGGCCCGCTTCGGCCTCGACGACATCACCGAGGGCAAGCACCGGCGCACCGGCGAGCGGTACAACCTGCGGTGGCTCTACACCCACATGATCGAGGAGTACGCGCGGCACAACGGCCACGCCGACCTGATCCGCGAGCGTATCGACGGTGCGACCGGCGACTGACGTCACCCGAGCCACCCGTCACTCACGTCACCACGTCACCCCCGTCACGTGCGCACCCTCCGTACGGGGCGCGAGATCACCCGTCCGGGGCATCCTCCGCCTGTCCGCGGCCCCACCTCGGGCCGGACGCACCAGAGTTGCGCGGGTGCATCGAACGACGACCACAGCGACGCTCCTGGTGACCGTGGCGGTCTCGGCCCTCTCCGGCTGTACGACGGTCCCGCATCCCCCCGCGCCGGGGCCTTCGGCGGCACCCTCCCGGCCGTCGGCGCCGCGGCCGGAGGGGGAGGCGGAGACCCAGATCGTGCAGGCACCGGCCCGTGAGGCCCTGCAACTCATCGAAGAGGCGTCCCGGCGCCCCGAGCCGGCCGTGTCGGTGCCCCGTCCCGCGACGCCGCCGGCGACCTCGCCGGAGCGCGCCCGGCCGGGGCCCGGCGACCGCGACGTCCGCCCGCGCCCCGCGCGTCCGGAACGCCCGGAGCCCGCCCCGCGCGCCCCCCGGCGGTCGCACGCCGATGCCCCGGACGTGGCGGAGTCGGTCCGGCAGGACGTCGAGAAGAGCGTTCCGAACAGCTCGGACGTGTGCGCGCTGGGCAGACGCTACGGGGGCTGGCGGGCGGACAGCCCGGAGGCGAGGATCTGCCGCGACACGTACGGGCGTTGACCTGCCGCGTCAGGGTCGCTGACGCGGCGGTGTCCACGCCCCCGGGCCGCCCTCCCCGAGCCGGGACTCCAGCCGTCCGATGGCCGCCCACACACCGTCGCCGTAGCTGTCGTCGGCGAGGGCGGTGGCGGTGTCACGGGCCCACCGCAGATGCGTGCGGGCGGCATCGTCGCGTCCGAGTCTGAGGTAGTCGTCCGCCAGGTTCACGTGCAGGGAGGGGTAGAGCGCCGTCACCGCTGTCACCTCGAAGGCCTCCTGCCTGGCCTCCTCGGCCGCCGTCAACGCGCGCAGGTCCCAGGCCAGTTCGTCCGCCGGGTCGTCCTGGGTGTCGGCGAGGTAGTGGGCGAGGGTGCAGCGGTGCAACGGGTCGCCGTGCTCGCCGATCTCCGCCCACAGGCCGAGCAACCGGTGCCGGGCCTCCTCCCGGTCCCCCGCGTGGTGCAGCATCACGACCTGCCCGATCCGCGTCAGCACGGCGTCCGGCGCCGCCTGCCCCTGTCGCTCCGCCACGACGCCCTCCGCGCACTCGCCGGCTGTTCCCGCCGACGCTAACCGCAGGCGGCTGCGATCCGGCTCAGGCGGCTCCGGACACCCCCGGGGACGCCACGGACGTACGGCCGGCCTCTCAGCCCAGGTTCGGGATCGTCCAGTCGATCGGGGTGTGGCCCTGCGCCGCCACCGCCTCGTTGATCTGCGTGAAGGGACGCGAGCCGAAGAACTTCTTCGCCGACAGGGGCGAGGGATGCGCGCCCTTGACCACCGCGTGCCGGGACTCGTCGATCAGCGGGAGCTTCTTCTGCGCGTAGTTGCCCCACAGCACGAAGACCGCCGGGTCGGGCCGCTCGGCCACGGCCCGGATCACCGCGTCGGTGAACTTCTCCCAGCCGCGCCCCTTGTGCGAGTTGGCCTCGCCGCTGCGGACCGTGAGGACCGCGTTGAGCAGCAGCACGCCCTGCTCGGCCCACGGCATCAGATAGCCGTTGTCCGGGATCGGCGTGCCCAGCTCCTGGTGCATCTCCTTGTAGATGTTGCGCAGGGACGGCGGGATCCGCACGCCCGGCCGGACCGAGAAGCACAGGCCGTGGCCCTGCCCCTCGCCGTGGTAGGGGTCCTGACCGAGGATCAGGACCTTGACCCCCTCGTACGGCGTGGCGTCCAGTGCGGCGAAGACCTCCTCGCGCGGCGGATAGACGGGACCCTTCGCCCGCTCCTCCTCGACGAACTCCGTCAGCTCCTTGAACCAGGGCTGCTGCAGCTCGTCACCCAGAACCCCGCGCCAGGACTCGGGCAGCATGGCGATGTCGGTCACGTCAACGTCCTCACGATGTGCGGTCACTTCAGGCGACAGAACCTACAGGCGACCACTGACAACGTGCCCGACAACGTCCGAGGCCGGTCCGCCTACCAAGCGGTCTTGCGGTGCAGCTCCCACATCATCATGATCGTCGACGGGTCCATGGCCCGCTCGGCACCCGAGACGTCCCGGCTCGCCGCCACGTACTGCCGGCCCTGCCACAGGGGCAGCAGCCGCGCGTCGTCCACGAGGATCCGCTGGGCCGCCTCGAACTCCTTCTCCACCTTCGCGCGGTCGCTCTCCCGGCGCGAACGGGGCAGCAGATCACCGGTGATCTCGGGCGCCGGGTAGGGCGTACCGAGGGCGTTCTGGTCGCCGACGAACGGGGCGATGAAGTTCTCGGCGTCCGGGAAGTCGGGGAACCAGCCGCGCCCGAACACCGGGTACTCGCCCTTCTGGTACCCCTCGACGTACGTCTTCCAGGGGCGGCTCTTCAGGCTGATCGTGAACAGTCCGGAGGCCTCGAGCTGGCGCTCCAGCTCCTTGAACTCCCCGGCGGTCTCGGAGCCGTAGCGGTCGCTCGTGTACCAGAAGGTGAGCGGGACGCGCTGGTTGATGCCGGCCTCGGTGAGGATCTTGCGGGCCTTGGCGACGTCCGGGTCGCCGTAGTCGTCGAAGAAGCCCGTGGTGTGGCCCGTGAGGCCCTTGGGGACCATGGAGTACAGCGGGTCGACGGTGTCCTTGTAGACCTTGTGGGCGATCGCCGCCCGGTCGACGACCTGTGCGATGGCCTGGCGCACGGCCTTCTTGTCCGCCCAGGAGTCCTTCGGGTTGAACACCAGGTAGTTGATGTCGGTGCCGGTGCCCTCGACGAGCTGGATCTCCTCGTCCTTGGAGGTCTTGCTCTGGAGCTCGACGACGTCACCGGCGGCCAGACCGCGGTACGTCACGTCGATCTTCTCGTCCCGCAGGGCCTTCACCATGGCGCCGGAGTCCCGGAAGTACCGGACGGTCACGGCGTCGTTCCGGCGCTCCGCGTAGCCCTTGTAGGCGTCGTTGCGGACCAGGACGGCTTCCTTGCCGTCGGAGTACGAGTCGAGGGTGTACGGCCCGGACCCGACCACGTCGCCGTCCTTGCGCAGCCTGTCCGCCGGGTAGGCCTCCGGGGACACGATCGACATGGCGGGGGTGGCGAGGACGAACGGGAAGGTGGAGTCGGGCTTGTTGAGGTGGAAGATCACCTCACGGTCGTTGGGCGCCTGCACCCGCTCCAGGCTGCCCAGCAGACCGGCGGGGCCGCCGTTGACGTTGATCTTGCGGATCCGGTCGAACGAGTACTTCACGGCCTGGGCGTTCAGCGCGTCGCCGTTGGAGAACTTCAGGCCCTCGCGCAGCTCGCAGCGGTACACCTGGTTCGAGGAGTCGCTGAACCCGCACTGCTCGGCGGCGTCCGGCTGGGGCTCGCTCGCACCCGTCGGATAGCTCAGGAGTGTTTGGTAGATGTTGCGGAACAGCTCCCAGGAGCTGTCCCACGAAGCGGCAGGGTCGAGCGTGCTGGGCGCACTGGTGGTGCCCACGACGATCGGTCCTTCGTCCTCCGGGGTGTCGGACGACAGCACGCCGCATCCGGCGAGCAGGGACGATATGGACGCGATGGCCGCCACCCGCCGCAGGCATCGATTCCGGTTGAACACGCGCACGCTCCTCGATCTGCCCTACCAAGGGTCGGCAGACCATACCGCAGTGCCGGCCCCGCTGACCCTCCCCGGGGCATGACCTCTTGATCGATAAACCTTTGACGACGTTGTCATCGGACTTTGCGGTGTCTTTGCACCGGCACGGGCGCCGTCCGTGTCGTCGGGCGCCCGTGCCGAACCGTGTGCGTGATGCCCGTCAGCCGGTTCCGGCGTTGAGGAAGATGCCGCCGTCCACGACGAGCGTCTGACCGGTGACCCAGTCGGACTGCTCGGAGGTGAGGAACGCCGCCGCGCCCCCGATGTCGGAGGGCACGCCGAGCCGGCCCAGCGGGTAGGCCGCGGCGGCCTCCTCCTCGCGGCCCTCGTACAGGGCCTGGGCGAACTTGGTCTTCACGACCGCCGGGGCGATCGCGTTGACCCGCACCCTGGGCGCGAACTCGTGCGCGAGCTGCACGGTCAGGTTGATCATCGCGGCCTTGCTGACGCCGTACGCGCCGATGAACGGCGAGGGCGACAGACCCGCGACGGAGGCGATGTTGACGATCGCGCCGCCGTTGTCCTTCTGCCAGGCGTGCCAGGTCCGCTGGGCGAAACCGAGCGCCGAGACGACATTGGTCTCGAAGACCTTGCGGGCGACGTTCAGGTCGAGGTCGGCGATCGGCCCGAACACCGGGTTGGTGCCGGCGTTGTTGACCAGGTAGTCGACGCGGCCGAAGGCCTCCATCGTGCGCTCGACGGCGACGGCCTGGTGGGCCTCGTCGTGCGCCTTGCCCGCCACGTGGATCACGCGGTCGGCGCCGAGCTGCTCGACGGCCTCCTTGAGGGCGTCCTCGTTGCGCCCGGTGATGCACACGCGGTCACCGCGCGCGACCAGCGCCTCGGCCACGCCGTAACCGATGCCGCGGCTGGCGCCCGTCACGAGGGCGACCTTGCCGGAGAGTTCCACGGAAGTCATGTTCTCGGTCCCTTAGTCGAGCGGTCCGCCGGCCACGTACAGCACCTGGCCGGAGACGAACCCGGCCGCCTCGCCGGTGAAGAAGGCGATGGCGTTGGCGATGTCCTCCGGCTCGCCGACCCGGGCCACCGGGATCTGGGTGGCGGCGGCGGCCTTGAAGTCCTCGAAGCCCATGCCGACCCGGTCGGCGGTCGCCTTGGTCATCTCGGTGGCGATGAAGCCGGGGGCGACGGAGTTGGCGGTGACGCCGAACTTGCCGAGCTCCTTGGCGAGGGTCTTGGTGAAGCCCTGCAGACCCGCCTTCGCGGCCGAGTAGTTCACCTGACCGCGGTTGCCGAGCGCGGACGACGAGGACAGGTTGACGATCCGGCCGAAGCCCGCGTCCACCATGTGCTTCTGGCAGGCCTTGGACATCAGGAAGGCGCCGCGCAGGTGCACGTTCATGACGGTGTCCCAGTCGGAGACGCTCATCTTGAACAGGAGGTTGTCGCGCAGCACGCCCGCGTTGTTGACCAGGATCGTCGGTGCGCCGAGCTCCTCGGCGATCCGGGCGACGGCCGCCTCGACCTGGGCCTCGTCCGAGACGTCGCAGCCGACCGCGAGGGCCCTGCCGCCCGCGGCGGTGATCTTCTCGACGGTGTCCTTGCAGGCCGCCTCGTCGAGGTCGAGAACGGCGACCGCGCGGCCCTCGGCGGCCAGTCGTACGGCGGTGGCGGCGCCGATGCCGCGCGCGGCACCGGTCACGACGGCAACCCGCTGCTCAGTGGTGGACATGACTGCTACTCCTCAGGTGAGCGACCGCTTAGTACCTTCAGTGGGTGTGACGCTAGAAGCCCTGGCACGCGGTGTCAACGGCCGGAGGCGGCATGTGATCCATCACCCGGCCCCACCCTGCCCGTCAGCGTCCTGCGGGACACCCGATCGGCCTACGGCCGCGCGCCGCCACGCCCCTCGGCGCCTAGCGTCGGAGCGCGAGCCACCCGTGGCCGGAAGGGAGGCGCTCCATGCGCCGTCGCACCGTGTCGCACCGGTGCCATCGGCACGCTGTTCGCGATCGCCGCGATCGTGCCGCTGGCCGACCCCGCTCACGCCCGACAGGACCTGGACTGCCGTGACTTCTCCTTCCAGGAGGACGCGCAGGCCGTCTTCGACGCGGATCCGGGTGATCCGAACAGACTCGACGAGGATCAGGGCCCGGACGACGGCATCGCGTGTGAGGCGTTGGCCCGGCGCGGGGTCATCTCCCCCACGACCCCGCCGCCCAGCCCCTCCGCTCCCGTCACCGCCACTCCCACCGCCACTCCCACCGGCGCTCCGACTCGAGGCGTGCGAGGAGGACTCGGGGGCGCGGTGACCTCGGGGCCGAGCGACTGGGACGTCGCGATCGGTCTGACCTTCGCGGCGGGGGCCGCCGTCGCCGCCGGTCACGCGGTGAAGCGCCGCCGGCACTGACGGCCGGGCCGGGTGCCCGTCACCTCACCAGCAGGTCCAGCAAGCGCTCGGGCTCCGCCGCCGGGTCCGTGGTCAGGCCGGTGTGGACGGGGCCGGGCTGGACGATGGTGGAGCGGGGGGCGACGAGCCAGCGGAAGCGGCGGCCCGGGTCGTCGGAGGCCGCCTGGCCGGCCGCGGTCCCGCCCGCACACAGCCCTTCCACGGCTCGCAGGGCGGCCCGGACCCCGGCCACGTCGACCCGGGGGTCGAGGGCCAGCAGGCGGGCCTCGTCGAGGTGGGTGCGGGCACCGACGTAGGCCTCGGCGCGGCAGTAGACGAGGATTCCGGCGTTGATGCACTCGCCGCGTTCGACGCGCGGGACGACGCGCAGGACGGCGTACTCGTAGACGTGGCGGTCCCGGGGGCCGCCCCTGATGATGTGCCGGTCGTTCACGTGAGCCCCTGGATGCGGTCGTGGATGACGGCGGCCCGGGCGAGCAGCGGCCGCGCGTAGGCCTGCCTCAGGTCGTCCGGAGTGGCGAAGCCCGGTTCGTCCGTGAGCCAGGCGTCCGGGATCTGCGCGGTCACGTCGGCGAGGAGTTCCTCGGTGACCAGGGGCGCCAACGCGGCGGCGGCAGAGGCGACGTCGGGCGCGAAGGACGCGAGCGCGTGGTCGGAGGCGTCGTACGGGCGGGCGGCGGAGGCCTCCACGCCCGGCCAGTTGTGGTGCCAGATCATCGTCGCGCCGTGGTCGACGAGCCACAGCTCGCCCCGCCACCTCAGCAGGTTGGGGTTGCGCCAGGACCGGTCGACGTTGTTGATCAGCGCGTCGAACCAGACCACCCGCCCGGCCTCCTCCGCGTCCACCGGGAAGGCGAGCGGGTCGAAGCCGAGCGCGCCGGAGAGGAAGTCCATGCCGAGGTTGGTGCCGCCGCTGGAGCGGAGCAGGCTCTGCACCTGCTCGTCGGGTTCGCCGAGCCCCAGCTCCGCGTCGAGCTCGACGGTGACCAGGCGCGGCATGCGCAGCCCCAGCCGGCGGGCGAGTTCCCCGCAGACCACTTCGGCGACGAGCGTCTTGCGGCCCTGTCCCGCGCCGGTGAACTTCAGGACGTAGGTGCCGAAGTCGTCGGCCTCGATCAGGCCCGGCAGCGAACCGCCTTCGCGCAGGGGCGCGATGAAACGGGTCGCGATCACTTCCTTGAGCATCGCCCCAGGTTACTGACGCCGGTGGCGGCCTCGGCGACGGCCTCGCGGCGGCGGGCCGGAATCCGACAGCGAACCGACAGCTCCGCTTTACCCGTGTCCTTCCGCGCACGGGTCAGGATTTCGACAGGGTCTGAACAGCCGGTCCCCAGGGGCCGTACCTCTCGGCAGATCACGAACTTCCCCCGGAAGGAACGTCAGCATGACCAGCGAATCAGTTCAGCCGATGTCGGGACCGAGCCGCCGCACCGTCGTGGCGGCGGTCGGCGCGGCGGGGCTCACCGTGGCGCTGACGGCGTGCGGGTCGGACGACAAGGCGTCCGACCCGTCCACCGAACAGGGCGCCACGGGCGGCGGCGCGACGAACGAGGGGGGCGGTTCCTCCGCCGGAGCGGGGGCCGGTGGTGCGGCGCTCGCGAAGACCGCCGACATCCCGGAGGGCGGCGGCAAGATCTTCAAGGACGAGAAGGTGGTGGTCTCGCAGCCGGCCGCGGGCGACTACAAGGCCTTCTCGACGATCTGCACCCACCAGAAGTGTCCGATGGTCGACCTCAAGAACGACGTCATCTCCTGCGCCTGCCACGGCAGTCAGTTCTCCGTCCTGGACGGCAGCGTGAAGAAGGGGCCGGCGGTCCAGCCGCTGGAGACGAAGCAGATCAGCGTGAACGGCGACTCCATCACGCTCGCCTGACCCCACCCGCACGCTTCAGGCACGCCAGCACCTCGTCCGTGGTCGCGACCGTGGCGACCAGCGCGAGGGTGTGGCGGATCATCGCGGGGGTGTAGTCGGCGGGCACTCCCGCGATGGCGTCCGCCGGGACGACGACGGTGTAGCCGCGGTTCACGGCATCGAACACGGCGTTGGGCACGGCCACGTTGGCCGAGACGCCGGTGACGATCAGGGTGCGGCAGCCGAGGTTGCGCAGCAGCGGATCGACGTCGGTGCCGTGCAGGGGCGACAGCCCGTGCAGACGCCGTACGACGAGATCCTCCTCGGCGACCTCGATCGGTGCGGCCACCCGCACCGCCGCGGTGCCGGTCAGCTGCTGGACGGGCAGGCGTGCCGCGGCGTGGAAGAGGCGGGCGTTGCGGCTGGCGCCACGGCCGTCGGGACGGCGCTCGGCGACGGCGTGGACGACCTGGACACCGGCGTCGTGGGCGGCCGCCACCAGGCGGGCGACGTTGGCGAGGGCGCCACCTGCGCGCGCCTGCGCGGCGAGTTCGGGCAGTGCGCTGTCCGCCCCGACGACGCCCTCCTGGCACTCGACGGTGAGCAGCACGGTGGTGCGCGGGTCGAGGAGCTCGCTGAGCGCTTCGTACGAGGGCACGTCTCCCCCTGTCGCCGGCGGCCGGGCGGGTGAGCGTAGCCACCGTTGCGCACGGACGGAAGAGCACCCATCCTTTTCTGACGTGATGTCAGAGGATCTCCTCTGGCACGACGTGGGAGAAAGAGGGGGCGCATGACCGTCACTCAGCAGCGCAGGGGCCGGAAGATCATGATGACGCCGGGCGAGCTGGACGATTTCCTGACCACGCAGCGCACCTGCCGGGTGGCCACGGTGTCGGCCGACGGCGCGCCGCACGTCAGCACCTTGTGGTTCGCCTGGGACGGTGCCTCGATGTGGCTGTACTCGGTCGTCCGCAGCAAGCGGTGGACCGACCTGCGGCGCGATCCCCGCGTGGCGATCGTGGTCGACACCGGCGAGGAGTACGACGAGCTGCGCGGCGCCGAGCTGTCCGGCATCGTCGAGTTCGTGGGCGAGATACCCCGCACGGGCGAGCTGCGCGCCGAACTCGACGTGCCGGAGACCCTGTTCGCGCGGAAGAACTTCGGCCTGGAGGAGATGCCGCACGACGGCCGGCATGCGTGGATGCGCCTGACGCCGCAGAAGATCGTCTCCTGGGACTTCCGCAAGCTGGCCGGGCAGTAGCTCTCCCGGGGGGCGTTCAGCCGACGCTCTCCCCCGCCGCCCGCAGGGCCTGCACCGCCGCCCGGATCGAGGGGCGGCGGTCCGCGTCCGCGCGCCAGACGACGTACACGTGCCGCCGGACCCGCTGGCTGACCGGGACGGTCACGACCCCGTCGGGCACCGGGTGGCGGCCCAGCAGCGGGGCGATGCACACCCCGAGGCCCGCGGCGACCAGCCCGAGCTGCGTGTGCGTCTCCGCCGCGCGGTGGCCGACGATCGGCTCGATGCCTTTCGAGCGGAGCGTGAACATCAGCCACTCGTGGCAGAACTCGCCGTCGCCCCAGGTGATCCACTCGTCGTCGGCGAACTCGCCGAGATCCACCTCTTCGCGCCCCGCGAGCCGGTGGTCCACCGGCAGGGCGACCTCGGCCGGGTCGTCCAGGATCGACGCCTTGACCAGGCCCTCGGGCAGCGCCATGGGCTTGTTGTACCAGTCGAGCACCACGGCGAGGTCGAGGTCGCCGCGCACGACTCCGGCGATGCCCTGCTCCGGTTCGAGCTCGCAGGAGCGCAGCCGGAGCGCGGGATGCTGCTCGCGCAGTGCGGCCAGCGCGTGCGGGAACAAGCCGCGCGCGGCCGTCGGGAACGCCGAGAGCCTGAGCTCGCCGACGACCTGCCCGCGCTGGGCCTCCAGGTCCGACTGGGCGAGTTCGACCTGGGACAGGATGCGCGCGGCGTGCTCGGCGAGCAGCCGGCCCGCGTCGGTGAGCCGCACGCCCCGGCCGTTCTTGGCGAGGAGCTGCTGGCCGACCTCGCGCTCCAGCTTGGCCAGCTGCTGCGAGACGGCGGAGGTCGTGATGTGCAGCGCCTCGGCCGCTCCGCTCACCGAGCCGTGCCGGGCGAGGGCGTCGAGGGTGCGCAGGCGCTCCAGGTTCAACATGTAAGCAATGCTACGCGGTACCGGGTGCGAAATCTCGATTGTGCTACGAGGTTCAGGTGCCGCATCGTGGCTGCCATGAGCACCGTCACCACTCCGTCCGGGCGGGTGGCCACCGCCCCGTCCGCCCCTCCCCGCCGCCGCCTCGATTGGCGTCTGCGGTTCGCCGCCCTGTCCCTGATCTGGGGCTTCAGCTTCCTCCTCATCAAGGTGGGCACCGGGGGCTACGCGCCGTTCCAGGTGACGCTCGGCCGGCTGGTGTTCGGCACGGTGGTGCTGGCCGCCGCGATGGCCGTGCGACGTGAGCGGCTGCCGCGCGGGGCACGCGTCTGGGCGCATCTGACGGTCGCCGCGTTCCTGCTGAACGCCCTGCCGTTCTCCCTGTTCGCGTACGCCGAGCTGACCATCCCCTCCACGCTGGCGGGCATCTGCAACGCGACCTCACCGCTGTGGGGCATGGCGCTGTCGCTGGTCGCCCTCTCGGAGGACCGCCCGACCCGGGTGCGCGTCGCGGGGCTCGGGCTCGGCTTCCTCGGCGTGCTCACGGTGCTGGGCGCCTGGCAGGGCTTCCACGGCCTGGACGCCACCGGAACGGCACTGGCCCTGCTGGCCTCCCTCAGCTACCCCATCGGCTGGATCTACGTCCGCCGCACCCTGGCCGGCACCGGCCACTCGCACCTGTCGATGACCGGCGCCCAGCTGCTGCTCGCGACGGTCCAGCTGGCCGTCGTCACCCCGCTGTTCACGACCCTGCCCACCCGCGTGTCCGTCGTGCCGTTGCTGGCGATCGCCGCCCTGGGCGCCCTGGGCACGGGCCTGGCCGTGCTCCTCCAGTACGGCCTGGTCGCCGAGGTCGGCCCGACGACCGCCCAGATGGTCACGTACTTCATCCCGGTCATCGCCACGGCCGCGGGCGTCGCCCTCCTCGGCGAGACGCTCACCTGGTCGACACCGATCGGGGCGCTGATCGTCCTGACGGGCGCGGCACTCACACAGGTGCGACCGAAGCCCCGGCAGGCGTCTCGGCCCTAACCGCACGGGCCCGCAGCGCCGGGGCGCCGTTCCTCGGACGAAGCCCGCGTGCACGGCGACGCGACGGCCGAGGCCGGTGTCTCAGACGTGGCCCCGCCGGGGGCAAGGGCCGGAGACCATGCCTCAGACGACCTCCGCGCAGCGGCTCAGCGGCCGAGGCCGGTGTCACAGCCGTGCCGCACCGGCCCGGGACGCCGGGGCTGTGCCTTCGTGGCCGAAGGCCGGTGCCAAGAGCGACTGTCCACAACCGGGGTGCCGGGCCCAACCCTCGGTAGCCGAAGGCCGGCGCCTCAGGAAGGCCGTCCAGAACCGGATCGCCGGGCCCAATCCTCCGTGACCGAAGACCGGCGCCCCAGAGAGGCTGCCCGGAGCCCGGCCACCGGGCCCGTTCCTCCGTGACCGAAGACCGATGCGCCGGGGCCGGGGCTCAGTCGTAGCTGCGCGCGGGGGCGGGGCCGACGGCCGAGGCGATCGCGTCGGCCAGGGCCTCGATCTCGGGCCCGGCGAGCGTCGAGACGGTGACCCGGATGCCGGGCGGTGCGTTCAGCCGGAAGCGGGCGCCGGGGGCCACCGCCCAGCCGGCGTGCAGCAGCCGGGCGACGGCGCCGGTCTCGTCAGGCACGGGCACCCACACGTTCATGCCGCTGCGCCCGTACGACGCGACACCGCGCCGGTCGAGCGCGCCGATCAGCGCGTCCCTCCGCCGTCCGTACGATGCCGCCACCTCGGCCGTGTCCACCACGCCGTCGGCCCACAACCGGACCAGGGCCCGCTGCATCAGCCGGCTCACCCAGCCCGGGCCGAGCCGGTGCCGCCCGCGGACCCGGTCGACGGTGACGGCGTCCCCGGTGAGCACGGCGAGCCGCAGATCGGGGCCGTAGGCCTTGGCGGCCGAGCGCACGAACGCCCAGTGCCGGGTGGTCCCGGCCAATGGGTGCAGGGGCACGTCGACGATGCCGTGACCGTGGTCGTCCTCGATCAGCAGGACCTCCGGGTGCTCGCGGAGCACGGCCCGCAGGGCACGCGCGCGTGGAGCGCTCACCGCGGCGCCGGTCGGGTTCTGCGCCCGGTCCGTGACGATCAGGGCCCGTGCCCCGGCCTCCAGCGCCCGGCGCACGTCCTGTGCGCGCGGTCCCTCGTCGTCGACGCCGACGGGGACGGTCCGCAGCCCGAGCGCGGGCACGAGATCGAGGGTGCGGCCCCAGCCGGGGTCCTCGACGGCGACGGTGTCACCGGGCTTGAGGTGAGCCGCCAGCACCCGTTCGACGCCGTCGAGGGCGCCGGAGACCACGGCGAGCGGCCCGTCCGGTACCCCGTCGGCGTCGAGACCGGCCCGGGCGATCCGGGCCAGCTCCGGTTCCACGGCCATGTCCCCGTAGAGCACGGGCGCCCGGTCGCCCTCGGCGGCCGCCTGCGCGAAGGCGCCCGCGAGCGGCGGCAGCAGCGCCGGGTCCGGATTGCCCTGCGCGACGTCCCGCACGCCCTCGGGGACGTCCACCCTGATGTGGTCACGCCCGGTCGTCGCCGGTGCGGGCCGCACCCGGCTGCCGCGCCGGCCCGCCGTCTCGATGACCCCGCGCTCGCGCAGGGTCCGGTACGCGGCCGCGACCGTGTTGGGGTTCACCCCCAGCCGCTCGGCCAACTCCCGCATCGGCGGCAGCGATTGACCGGGCCGCAGCTCGCCGGCCCCCACCGCGCGCTCGATGCTCGCGGAAATGTCCGCTGCGCCACGCCCACTGATCCGATACTCTCCTAGCACAAAGCCAATTATGCACTAGTGCAATGGAGAGCGCCATGCAGGGGACCACGCAGACGCCGTCGCAGCCCGAGACCGGCTACACCCCGACCGACCGCACCGTCCCCACCCGCTCCCCGGACCGGGCCTCGTACGACAGGGAACTGGTGCACGCGATACTCGACGAGGCCTACGTCTGCCATCTCGGTTTCGTCCGCGACGGGGCCCCGGTGGTCCTGCCCACGCTGTACGCCCGGGTCGGCGAGCGCCTGTACGTGCACGGCTCGACGGGCTCGCGTCCGCTGCGGGCGGCCGGACAGACCGACCCGGGCCTTGCGGTCTGCCTGACGGTCACGCACGTCGACGGACTGGTCCTGGCCCGCTCGGCCTTCCACCACTCGATCAACTACCGCTCCGTGGTGGTGCACGGCGTCGCCCACGACGTGACGGACCCCGAGGAGAAGCGGCAGGCCCTGGACGCGCTGGTCGACCACGTCGTGCCCGGCCGCTCCGCCGACTCGCGCCCCGCCGACAAGAAGGAGCTGGCCGCCACCGCCGTGATCCGCCTGGACCTGGACGAGGTCTCCGCGAAGCTGCGCACCGGCGGCGTGAACGACGAACCGGAGGACCTCGCCCTCCCCCACTGGGCCGGTGTCGTCCCGGTGCGGCGCACCTACGGCACACCGGTTCCCGACCCGGGCCTGGCCCCCGGCACCGAACTGCCCGGCTACCTCGAGGCCCTGTGATGCTGATCCACCCCTGGGACGCGCCCCGCGACGACACCGAATGGCAACAGTGGCTGGCCGATCACGACTTCGGCCAGCTCGCCGTCAACGGCCTGCCGGGCGAGCCGCCCCACGTCCAGCCCCTGCACTTCGCCTACGACCACGAGCGCGGCGTCGTCGTCACCCATCTCGCCCGCCCGAACCCGCTCTGGCCCGCGCTGGAGGCCGATCCGCAGGTCGTGCTGAGCGTGGTCGACGACTACGTGTACGTGCCCGGCCCCTGGCAGGCCGCCCAGGACGTCCCGCCCGAGCACGGCACCCCGACGAGCTTCTACACGGCCGTCCAGCTCCGCTGCCGCGCCCATGTCGTGGACGACCCGGCGGAGAAGGCCGCGCTCCTCAACCGCCAGGTCGACCACTTCCAGCCACGGGGCGGTTCCGCACGGGCCGCGGCGGGCGAGGCCCCCTACAGCAGGATGCTCGCCGGGATCCGCGGCCTGCGCCTCGAAGTGACGGACGTGCGGGCGAAGTTCAAGTACGCCAACCACAGGACGGACGAGGTCCGGGACCGGATCGCCGCGGGCCTCGCGGCCCGCGGCGGTCCGGGCGACGCGAGGGCCCGCGACCACCTCCTGCGCAGACAGCGGGCGTAGGCCGCGGGGCCCGCCCTACATGGCCATCACCGGCTCCTCGCCCGTCCGCGCGCCCCGCGCCTCCCCGACCGCGAGGCCCGCCACCGAGCCGAGCATCAGCACGGTCCCGGCCAGGGTCGCCGTCGTGAGGTGCTCACCGAGCAGGACGACGGCGAGCACCGCCGCGCTCACCGGTTCGAGCAGCATGATCACCGAGACGGTGGCGGACCGCACGACGGCCGCGCCCGCGAAGTAGAGGCCGTAGGCGAGTGCCGTGGGGACGGCGGCGACGTAGGCCAGCAGGAGCAGGAGCCGGGCGGGTTCCTCGGTGTGCGGCAGCAGTCCCTCCGCCAGGGCGAAGGGCAGCAGGCACAGGCTCGTGACGGCGAAGGCCCCGGTGGTCGTCCGGGAGGCGTCGGCCTCGCCGTCGCGGCCCCACCGGCGGGTGAGCAGCGTCATCACGCAGTACCCGGCCGCGGACAGCAGCGCGAGCAGCACACCCACCGGGCGTACGGTCGCGCCCCCGCCCCCGAGGGCGAGAACCGCGAGCCCGGCGAGGGCACCCCCGACGGCGAGGGTGCCGCCCCGGCCCAGGCGCTCGGCCAGGGTCAGCCGGGCGCCGAGCGCGATGAGGACGGGACCCGCGCCCAGGGTGACGACGGTGGCCACGGCCAGGCCGGTGGCGGAGACGGCCGCGAAGTAGGCGGTCTGGAAGACGGCGAGCCCGAGCCCCATGACCCCGGACCGCAACACCCGGCGGCCGAGCGGCTCCCGCACAGGCGTCGCGGCGCGCGGCCGCAGCAGGCGGACGGCGAGCAGCAGGACGAGACCGGCGGCGCAGCGCCAGAAGGAGAGGGCGACGGGCCCCATGTCACTGGCCCGGTAGACCAGGGAGGCGGCAGCGCCCGCGGTGCCCCAGGCGGCACCGGCGACGATCAGATAGAGGAGGCCTCGCCCGATGGGCAGGCCGGATGCGGTGTTCGACACGTGTTCTCTCCGCAGACGCGCACGCGTGCCGCACCCGCGTCGGGTGGCGGCCGGATGCGCGGAAGTTCGGGAAGGGCCCCGGATCGGTCGGGATCAGCGGGGTCCACGGACTTCGTCTGCGGGCAGCACCGTTCGGCCCGGCTGCAAGTCGCCGGGCGCGGTTTCCGGAGGGCCCGCCTCAGGCGGCCGGAGGCGGAAGAACGAGTGCGTTCGAAGGCATGATCGACACCTTAGGCGCTGGTGCCGCGCCGGGACAATTCCCTTTCCGGGCCGCCGCTCGCCACCGGCTGCCCGGACCCCTTGGCGGGCGTCGAGGACTGCGCGATGAACGCGCCCACCAGCACGATCACCCCGCCGGCGATCTGCGGCGCCGAGAGGTGCTCGCCGAGCAGGACCCAGGCAAGGACGGTGGCGATGACCGCCTCGAGACAGGCCACGACCCCCGCGACCTGCGGGGAGAGCCGGCGCACGGACAGCACACCGGTGATGTAGGCGACGACCGTGGCGACGAGGACGATCCACGCCAGCAGGACGACGGCGGCGACGGGCCTGCCGTCCATGCTCGCGGTGCCCCGGAGCACCGACCAGTCCATGGTCCAGGGCCGGGCGACCACGGTCAGCACGGCCGCGCCGACGAGCAGCCCGTAGGCGATGACGCCGAGCGGGTCGGGTGCCTCGTCCCCGGCGTCGCTGCCCTGGTCGGACAGCACGAAGTAGCCGACCTGGCAGCAGGCCGCGCCGAGCGCGAGCAGCAGTCCGAGGGCGTCGAAGCCGAGGCCGGACCAGACCTCGACGACACAGGCGAGTCCGCCGACCGCGAGGACGACACCGACGGCCGCGGCACGCGTCACGGGCCGCTTCTGCACGAACCGCACCCAGCCCAGCACGAGCGCGGGCGCCAGGTACTCGATGAGCAGCGCGACCCCGACGGGGATCCGGGAGAGCGCGGCGAAGTAGCAGGCCTGGACACCGGCGACGGCGAGCAGACCGAACCCGGTGAGCAGACCGGGGCGCCTGCGCAGCAGCGCCCGGTGCCGCACGGCGAGCGGCAGCATGACCAGGGCCGCCCCGGCCACGCGCAGCCACACCACGTGCAGCGGGTCCAGGCCCGCCTCGATCAGCGGCTTGGCCGCGACACCGGATCCGCCGAAGGCCACCGCGGACAGGAGCGCGAGGCCGAGCCCCACGCCCCTGCCGCGCCCGCTCGCGCTGCTGTCAGAGGTACGCACCGGCACATGATGGCAGGCCTTGACAGGAGCGTCATCCCCTATGGCACCTGTCTCACAGCCTGGACGGGGCGAACGGTCCCGGGCCATGCGGCTCAGTGCGTGGCTTCGCCGCACTCCTCGGTAGTGCCGGGCCGGCCGTCGAGCCGGGCGTACACCTCGCGCGGGTCGATGCCGGCCCGTTCGAGCACCTCCACGGCGCGTGCCTGCGGGTCGACGACGATCGCCGCGAGCAGGTCGGTGCCACGGGCCGGCCCGCCGCGCTCGGCCGCCCGTTCGCAGGCGTACTCCATGGACGCGGCGGCGAGCGGGGAGAAGCCCGCCGTTCCCGTCACGAGGGGGACGGCGCCGGAGTCCTCCACACCGCTCTGCCAGCGCAGGCCGTAGCCGATGCTGCGCTGGACGAGATAACCGAGCAGCCGCGCGATCTGCGGTCCCTCACCGATGACGGCACGCGCCTCGGGGCCGGACTCCAGCAGCGAGTGGAGCAGATGGGCGGTGTCGATCTGCCGGTCTCCGTCCCGGACCGCCCGGCGCCGGGCACCGCCGACCACCGACGCCAGCTCGTCACTGAGCCTGGCATCGTTGTCCACGCGCTGAATGCCGTGCTCATGGGCCGACTGCCGGGGGATACGGGATTGCACATCCCTACCCCATCAGCCCCGCGGGCCCGGGTCATCCCCGGAGGGAAGCATCTTCGCGTCCCACGGGAAGTGGACCCCGGAGGCCGGAATCTCCTCCTTGCGGAGGAGATCAGGCGGATCCGGAGGGAGGCCCCGACCTGGCTGACGGTTCGTCAGTATTGAACATTGCGGCCGCCGCGGCTACGTTCCGCGACACCCAGCCCGATACGAAGAGGTGGTCGCATGGCCGAAGTCAGCGCGGAGGCACGCATCGGGGCGCCGGCCGAGAAGGTGTGGGCGAGACTCACGGACTGGTCCGCGCACGGCGAATGGAACGCGACCCACACGAGTTTCCCGGCGGGTGGTCCCGTGCCTCTCGCAGTGGGCGCGACGTTCCAGGAGAACATGCGGCTGATGAACTTCCCGGCCGAGGTGGCCTGGACCGTGGAGGAGCTGGAGCCGGCCCGCGTGCTCGCCATCCGCGGCAAGGGCCCGATGGCGGTGACGGTCGCGACGCGCTACACCCTCACGCCCGACGGCGACGCCACGACGGTCCGCATCGACGGCGAGTTCACGGGGGCGACGGTGTCCCTGATGGCGGGCAAGCTCAAGGACTCGGCCACGGCGGCCCTGCACGAGTCGCTGCGCAGGCTGGACGGCCTGGTGACCTGACACCCGGCACGCCGAAGCGCCCCGGGAGGGATCCGGGGGCGCTTGGTGTCCCGCGTGGTTCAGTCCTCGTCGGCGAGGATGAGGTACAGCTTCTTGCGGGCCTCGTTGATGACGCCGAGCGCCTTCTCGCGCTGCTCCTTGCTGCCGGTCTTCCAGACCTGACCGAAGGCCTCCATCAGACCGAAGCCGGCCTGGCGGATCTCACCGAGGGCCTCCCAGTCGACCCCGCGGGAAGCCTCCTCCCAGGGGGCCTCGGGCCCCTCTCCGGCCGCCTCGCGGCCCGCCTCGGTGAGCGAGAACAGCTTCTTGCCGCCCTCGGAGGCGCTGACGATCAGCCCTTCGTCCTCCAGCAGCTGGAGGGTGGGGTACACCGAGCCGGGGCTGGGCTTCCACGCCCCGCCGCTGCGCTCGGCGATCTCCTGGATCATCTCGTAGCCGTGCATCGGCCGGTCCTTCAGCAGGGCCAGGATCGAGGCGCGTACGTCACCGCGCCGCGCCCTTCCCCTCGGTCCTCCGCGCCCTCGCCCGCCCCAGGGGCCGGGGCCGAAGCCCGGTCCACCGGGTCCGCCCCAGCCGGGGCCACCCGGGCCGCCGGGCCCGAACGGACCGAAGGCCGCACGCAGCCCTTCGAAGCCGCCCCGGCCGTGGTGGGGGCCGCCGTGTCCATGTCCACGCTCGAATCCGTGGGTACGCATCACAACCACTCTCCATTCCATCGTTGATCTGTCGCGATGCTTCAACGATATATCGGTAACACTCGACTGACAAGGACCGGCTCGCGGGACCCGGCCGGCGGAAACCGGGCCGCCAGTCGCGAATTGGCCTTGGCCTGCGGCTTCGGCGGAGCCCTAACGTCGCGGCCATGCGGATCCGAATCGTCGACGCCTTCACCGATCGCCCCTTCGCCGGCAACCCGGCCGGGGTCCTGCTCCTGACCGACACGGACGCCTTCCCGGACGACACCTGGCTGCAGAACGTCGCCCTGGAGGTCAACCACGCCGAGACGGCCTTCGCCCACCCGTTGCCCGAGAGCGCAGGGGCCGACTGGGCGCTGCGCTGGTTCACGCCGGCCACCGAGGTCGCGATGTGCGGCCACGCGACCCTCGCCACCGCCCACGTCCTGCACACGACCGGCGCCCACGCGGGCCCGGTCCGGTTCGCCACCCGCAGCGGCGTCCTGGTCGCCACCCCCGCCGCGGACGGCTCCGTCACCATGGACTTCCCGACGGCCCCGCTCACCCGGACCGATCCGCCCCGCGGCCTCGCCGAGGCCCTCGGCACCGAGCCGCTCACCGTCCTCGACACCGGCCCGAACGTCGGCGACCTGCTCGTCGAGATCGCCGACGAGAAGACGGTGCGCGCCCTCCGCCCCGATCTGAAGGCCCTCGCCGCCCACTCCGAGCGCGGCGTCATCGCCACCGCCCGGGCCGAGGACCCCGCCCGGGGCTACGACTTCGTCTCGCGCTGCTTCTTCCCGAACGTCGGCATCGACGAGGACCCGGTGACCGGCAGCGCCCACACCGCACTCGCCCCGTTCTGGTCCGAGCGCCTGGGCCGTCCGGGCCTCACCGGACTCCAGGCCTCACCCCGCTCCGGCCGGGTCCGCACGGAACTGCGGGGCGAGCGCACCCTGCTGACGGGCAGGGCGGTCACCGTCATCGAGGGCGACCTGATGGCCTGAGACGAGAAAGGGGGCGTACGACGGTGTCGTACGCCCCCTTCCGCACCGCCTCAGGCCGTCGGCAGCCAGCCCACCTTGCCCGCCAGCAGCGCGTACCCGACGAACGCCCCGATGTCGAGCAGCGAGTGGGCCACCACGAGCGGGCCGACGCGACCCCAGCGGCGGTAGAGGTGGACGAAGACGACGCCCATGACCATGTTCCCGATGAAGCCGCCGATGCCCTGGTAGAGGTGGTACGAGCCGCGCAGCACGGCGCTGCCGGCCAGCGCAGCCGTCGGAGTCCAGCCCAGCCGGCCCAAGCGGCGCAGCAGATAGCCGACGACGATCACTTCCTCCAGCACGGCGTTCTGGATCGCCGAGAGGATCAGCACCGGGTACTTCCACCACACCTCGGGCAGCGCCTCGGGCACCACGGTGAGGTTGAAGCCGAGGCCGCGGGCCGCGAGGTAGAAGGCGATGCCGGTGCTGCCGATGACGGCCGCGATCGCCGCCCCGCGTCCCAGGTCGGGCCAGGGGCGGGTGCGGTCGAAGCCGATGGTGCGCAGGCTCGCGCCCTCGCGCAGCAGGAAGTGCGCGACGAGCGCGACGGGCACGAGGGCCGTGGTGATCCCGAAGAGCTGCCAGGCGAGGTCGAGCCAGGGCCGGCCGGGCGCGGCCGAGGCGTTCATCGTGGCCGCCTGGTCCTTGAGCCCGCCCGGCTTGGTGACCGACCCGACGAAGCTGATCAGCGCGGACACGCCGCTCGCGCCCAGCGAGAGCGCGAGGACGAGCAGTGTCTCGTGGCGGAGCATCCGCCGTGAGAGCCCCTGCTGGGGAATGGAATCGCCCACCGGGCTCGCCTCCGCCTGCACACCCGCCTCCACTTCACCGACCTGTCGGATCAGTATGGCGGCAGCGGAATGTCACCCCGGCGGCGGCGTCAGCCCAGCGACACCGGCTCCGGCAGCCCCACCGGCCAGTTGTGCACCGGCTCTCCCTTGTGCATCAGCTCGCGGTAGCGCCGGGTCGTGGCGGCCAGGGCGTCCTCCCGGGAGAGGCCGGCGTCCAGTGCCTTGTGGAAGGTGGCGGCCTGCCAGCTCGCCCCGTTCACACGGCGGCGGCACCGTTCCTCGATCACGCCCAGGTACAGATCGCGGTCGGCCGGCTCGACACCCCAGGCGTCCAGCCCGGCCTCGGCCAGCGGCAGCAGCTCGTCACGGATCAGGCTCACCGCGTCGACCTCGGTGGTGCCGCTGTACCGGCCGCGCCGGGGCCAGGTGAAGCGGGCGTCGATGCCGTCCTTGCACGCGGCGTCGAAGTTGGCGGCGGCCGCCTCGAAGGGCAGCCGGGACCACACCGGCCGTGACTCCTCCGCGAGCGCCCGGACGACGCCGTAGAAGAAGGCCGCGTTGGCGATGACGTCGACGACGGTGGGGCCGGCCGGCAGGACGCGGTTCTCCACGCGCAGGTGCGGGACGCCGTCGGCGATGCCGTAGACGGGGCGGTTCCAGCGGTAGATCGTGCCGTTGTGCAGGACGAGTTCGGCGAGCGAGGGCGTGCCGCCCTGGTCGAGGACCTCCAGCGGGTCCTCGTCGTCGCAGATCGGCAGCAGGGCCGGGTAGTAGCGCAGGTTCTCCTCGAAGAGGTCGTACGCCGAGGTGACCCAGCGCTCCCCGAACCAGGTACGCGGCCGGACGCCCTGGGCCTGGAGCTCGGGCGGGCGGGTGTCGGTGGACTGCTGGAACAGCGGGGGCCGCGACTCACGCCACAGCTCGCGGCCGAAGAGGAACGGCGAGTTGGCGCCGACGGCGATCTGCGCGGCGGCGACCGCCTGGGCCGCGTTCCACACGTCGGCGAAGCGGGCCGGGGTGACCTGGAGGTGCAGTTGCACGGAGGTGCAGGCGGCCTCGGGCGCGATGGACTTCGAGGTGCAGCTCAGGTGCTCCACACCGTCGATGTCGAGGGTGAACTCCTCGCCGCGGGCGGCCACGATCTGATCGTTGAGGAGGGTGTAGCGGTCGACGTCGGAGAGGTTCGACGACACCAGGTCGTCACGGTCGAGAGTCGGCAGAATACCGATCATCACAATACCGGCGTCGACCTCGCCCGCTTTTCGGTCGGCATATGCCAGCGACGTACGGAGTTCCTCCGCGAGCCGGTCGAATACCCGGCCCCCCAGACGGTGTGGGGGGATGTTCACTTCCAGGTTGAACATGGCGAGTTCTGTTTGGAAATCACGACTCGCGATGCGCTCGAGGACTTGCCCGTTCAACATTTTCGGCATGCCGTCGGCGCCTGCGAGATTCAATTCGATCTCCAGCCCCATGAGGTTCTGGGGGCGATCGAACCGCTTCTCCGCCAGGAGTCGCTCCAAGCCCGTCAGACACTGACGCAGCTTGTCGCGGTAGCGCTGGCGATCGGACAGGTCGAACCGGCCTGCCACGACCTTCTCCCCCATCGAAGCGTCCCTTCTCGGTGATGCGGGCCGGGATCCGGCTGCCTGGGTCCCGGTCAGGTGGAGGATGCCCAGCGAAAGCGATCGATAACGTCCCGGGCGGGTCCGTCGGCCGCTACGCTGGCCATGTGTGACCGGTGGCACATTCACTCGGCATGAAGCACCGGACAGGTTTCGGGTGCCGCGAACTCGTGAAAAACGCCGACAAGAATACGCCGACCGGCTCGCGGACATTCACCGAGGTCATCGCCGTGCACCCCAGCCTGGAATCGGGATGATTCTCGCGTATCGCCGACCGAATGTACCCTTGTTCTACTCACCGGAAACGGCTAGACGAAACACAGTCTGAACCCGTGTCGTATAAACTCCGCGAACAAGGTAGAAGGTTGGCGCCCACGGTCGATGGGTCCTGCCGCCGAGGCGACGCGGACCCCACCCCCCTCTCGTTCGAGACCCGGCCCCTGCCCTTCTGACCCTCGTGAGCTGACAGCGCCGTCCGCCCCCGCCCTCGCGCCACCGTGCCTTTGAATGAGAGGCGACCCACCATGCCGCTGCATGTCCCTCCGGCTCCCGCGCCCGCACTCCGTTCCGTCCTGACTGCGCTCTCCTCTCCCACCGCGGTCCGCGAGGCGCGAACTCCCTCCCTGCTCGGCACGCAGGGACCCGCCACACCCGAGCTCCCCCTGCCCGTGCACGTCCTCGACCACGTCACGGCCGAGGGCGTCTCCGCGACCC
Organism: Streptomyces sp. NPDC012466; assembly: GCF_042955215.1. NCBI lineage: Bacteria > Bacillati > Actinomycetota > Actinomycetes > Kitasatosporales > Streptomycetaceae > Streptomyces > Streptomyces sp. NPDC012466. The sequence goes on from NZ_JBIBEQ010000005.1 coordinate 622,192, forward strand.
GGCTGGCCGGGTGGCGCTTCCTGATCCGTTGCGGCGACCGCGCCGTGGCCGCGGCGGAGACCAGGCTGACTCCCGACGGCTGGGCCTTCTCGCACTTCTTCGAGGGTCCATACATCACCTCCACCGAGCGCGCCCTGCGGCAGGCGGAGACGATGCCGCAGCCGTACCAGCCCCGCCTGCTGTCGGTGCCCAGCCTGTACATGCTGACGCTCTGGCTGCACGAGGACTGCACCGCGGACGGTGCCGTCGGACACCCCGCCGCCACCGACCTGCTCGTCCCGCTGGCGCCCGCACCTCCCGGCATCGCGGCCCACCGTCCGCACCGCGTCGCCGAACTGCTTCCGGTGCTGACCCACCGGGCGGCTCCCACCAGACTGCTCGGCTCGCCCGCCTGAAGAGCCGCGAGTTCCCCGTACCCCGTCGCCGCATTCCGGCGGCGGGGTCGTTCTTTTGCCGCCCGGCCGCTCACACGAACGTCTTTTCGCTCATACGATCGCTCTTCAGAGCACTTTATGGCTCGTACGAGCCGGAATTGCCGTCGGCCCGAGTGGACTAGCCCTATCCGGCCACTGCGAACCACCCGAAGGGACGGCCCAGTTGGGATGAACCGCCCACGCGGGTGATGCGTCCTGAACCTGTGAGAAGCGGTGCCGCGAAATCCCTGCGGATCGACGCCCGTGGGGCAACACTGGGTTCCGACGACTTATCACAACGGGGGGCGGCCATGAACGACACTTCTAGCCGCGGAACAGACACGACCGACTCAGCCGACGCAGTCTCTTCGTCCATCTCTACCCAGCGAAAGATCCCACCCATGTGCCAGCACCAGACCCAGTGCCCCTCAGCCGACTCCGCCGACCGGGAATCCGCCCGCCTCGTGGCGCACCACCCGGAGCAGGGATGGAGCCTGCTGTGCAACGGCGTGGTGCTCTTCGAGGACACCGGCGAGCTGCTGCCGGACGGGCGGGCCATCGCCCCGCACCGTCCGCTGGCGGGCCAGGTGATGACGGCCGCCTGAGGCCGCTCGGCGGGGCGACGCCTCGTCGGCAGAGACGAGGGGCCGGCCGCGGGACACCCCGCGAACCGGCCCGACGCATATCCCGGGGTCGTCACTTTCCGTCACGCGCGGCCACGTCCCGTTCCCGGCCCGTACGCCTTCCCACGGGTGCCCGTCTTCCGGAAGACTCCTGGACGTTTCGCGGTCACCCGTCGACGGAGGTGGGGCAAGTGGGAGCACGTGGGGCCGACGCCGGGGGCAAGGTCACGATCACGGAGATCGCCCGGCAGGCCGGCGTGTCCGTACCGACCGTGTCCCGGGTCGTCAACGGCCGGTCCGACGTGTCGCCGCAGACCCGGGCCCGCGTCGAGGACCTGCTGCGCCGGCACGGCTACCGCAAGCGCCCCGCGGCTCCCGGCACCCGTGCCGCCCTGCTCGACCTGGTCTTCGACGACCTCGACAGTCCCTGGGCCGTGGAGATCATCCGGGGGGTCGAGGAGGTCGCGCACGCGGCCGGGGTCGGCACGGTGGTGTCGGCCATCCACGGGCGGTCGGGTGACGCCCGCGAGTGGATGCGCAACCTGCGGGCCCGTGCCTCCGACGGCGTCATCCTCGTCACCTCCGCCCTGGACCCGACGCTGCACGAAGAGCTGCGGATCCTGGGCGTGCCCCTGGTGGTCGTCGATCCGGCGGGGTCGCCCTCCCTGGACGCCCCCACGATCGGCGCCGCGAACTGGTCGGGCGGCCTGGCGGCCACCGAGCACCTGCTGTCCCTCGGACATCGCAGGATCGGCCTGATCGCCGGCCCGCCCCGCCTGCTGTGCTCCCGGGCCCGGCTGGACGGCTACCGCGCGGCCCTGGAGGGCGCCGGCATCGCGCCGGACGCGTCCCTCGTGGTCACCGGCGACTTCCGCCCCGAGTCCGGTTTCACCGCCTGCACCACGCTGCTCGGCCTGCCCGAGCCGCCGACCGCCCTGTTCGCGGCCAGCGACCAGATGGCACTCGGCGCGATCGAGGCACTGCGCCGGCACGGGCTGCGGGTGCCGCAGGACATGAGCGTGGTCGGCTTCGACGACCTCCCGGAAGTCCGCTGGTCGGCGCCGCCCCTGACGACGATCCGCCAGCCGCTGGCCGACATGGGCAAACTGGCCGTGCGCACGGTGCTCCGGCTCACCCGCGACGAGCAGCCGGACTCACCGCGGGTGGAGCTCGGCACCGACCTGGTGGTACGGGCGAGCACCGCACCTCCGGCCTGAGCTTCGTCATGAGGAACGGCGCCCCGCCACCCCCTGTCCGGCAGGGCGCCGCCCACCCCCGCTACCGCCCCCCGAGGGCCTCACGCAGCGCGAAGTACGCGGGCTTCGGCCTCAGTTCCTCGTCCCACGGCAGGGCCGCGCCCTCGCCCGGGAAGACCGCCGGGATCCACGAGTACTTGTCGGTGTAGTCCCACAGCGTGATGCCGACGCACCGGCGGACCGCCAGGCACGCCTCGGTCAGGTCGGCGTACCACTCGGCCTGCTGGGCCAGCTTCTCCTCGGTCGCGGGCAGCTGCATCCGTATGTCGACCTCGGTGAGGGCGGTGTCCAGGCCGAGCCGGGAGAAGCGGCGGAGGTTGTCCTCCACGGTGTCCGGATAGCCGTACTGCAGGGCCAGGTGGGCCTGGAGGCCGATGCCGTGCAGCGGGACGCCCGCGGCCTTCAGCTCTTTGGCCAGCCGGTGGTAGGCGTCGCTCTTCGGGCCGATCCCCTCGATGTTGTAGTCGTTGAGGTACAGCTTGACGCGCGGATCGGCCTGGTGCGCCCAGCGCAGGGCGTCGGCGATGTAGCCGGGCCCGAGGGTCTTGTAGAAGACCGACTCGCGGTACGTACCGTCCTCGTTGAACGCCTCGTTGACGACATCCCAGGCGAACACCTTGCCCCGGTAGTGCCGTACCTCCGTCTGGATGTGCTTCTTCAGTACGGCTCTCAGCTCCGGGGCCGTCCACTCCCTGCTCGTGATCCACTCGGGCAGCTGGCTGTGCCAGACCAGGGTGTGGCCACGCACCTTCTGCCGGTTGGCCCGGGCGAGATTCACGATCTCGTCGCCCTGGGAGAAGTCGAACACGCCCTGCTGGGGCTCGGTGGCGTACCACTTCATGCCGTTGCCGGGTGTGATCTGGTCGAACTCGCTGCCGAGCAGGGCCTTGTAGGGCCCGTCCACGAGCTCGGGATTGTCGGTGGCGCTGCCGAAGTAGCGGCCGTGCCGCTGGGCGAGGTCGGCGAGGGTGGGCTGCTGGTGACCCGCCTGGGCGGGCGTGCCGGCGCCGATGCCTGCGGCGACCAGGAGCGCCGTGACGGCGCCGACGAGTCTCAGACGATTTTTGCGCATGGTGCGACTCCTCACGACAGGGACGGGGAGAACAGAGCCGTACGTTCGCGGCGCGCGTCAGCCCTTGGTGGCGCCGGCGGTGAGGCCGCCGACGAGCTGGCGCTCGGCGACGGAGTAGAACGCGAGGGCGGGGACCATGGCCAGCACCAGATAGGCGAAGACCTTGGCGTACTCCGCGGAGTACTGCCCCTGGAACTGCTGGACACCGATCGGCAGCGTCCACCACTGCGCGTCGGTGAACACCAGCAGCGGCAGGAAGAAGTTGTTCCAGCTGGTGACGACGGCCAGCACGGAGACGGTGCCGAGCGCGGGCCGCGCCATGGGCAGCAGCACCCGCCAGAAGAAGCCGAACGAGCTGCACCCGTCGAGCGTGGCCGCCTCCTCCAGCTCGCCGGGGATCTGCCGGAAGAAGCCCCGCAGGATGATGATCGTCATCGGCAGTCCGAAGGCGGCCTGCGGAAGGATCACGCCGAGCGGGTTGTCCAGCAGGTCCAGGGAGCGCAGCAGCAGGAACAGCGGCAGGGCCGCCACCGCGAACGGGAACATCAGCCCCATGGTGAACAGCGTGAACAGCGCCTCACGGCCCCGGAAGGCGAACCGTGCGAAGGAGAAGGCCGACAGGGCGGAGACCGCGACGATCAGGACGGTCGTGCCCACCGCGATCAGCGTGCTGTTGCCGATCAGCCGCCAGAAGTTCCCCGAGCCGAGGATCTGGGTGTAGTTGGAGGTCACCCACGACTCGGGCAGACCGACCGGGTTGCGGGAGAGCTCGTCGGTGGACTTGAAGCCGGAGAGCACGGCGTAGAGCAGGGGGACGGCCATGACCGCTCCGACGACGGTCAGAACGAGGTGCAGGCCCCAGGCCTTGCCGCCCCCGCGGGTCTTCTGACTGGTGGTCACTTTGCGTCACCTCGCATGGTCGTGGTGGCCCCTTCCAGGTCGCGCCGGAGGACGAACCGCTGGTAGGCGAGGGCGAAGACGAGGCTGATGCCGAACATGACCACGCTGATCGCGCTGGCGTAGCCGACCTGGTAGCGCTTGAAGCCGTACTGGAACATGGTCACGGCCATGGTCTCGGAGTGGTGGTCGGGGCCGCCCGCGGTGGTGACCCACACCAGGTCGAAGAGCTGGATCGCCCCGATGACCGACAGGAAGACGCTGATGCGCAGGGTGGGCGCGAGCAGCGGCAGGGTGACATTGCGGAACCGCTGCCAGGCACTCGCCCCGTCGATGAGGGCCGCCTCGGTCAGTTCCCGGGGGACCGCCTGGAGTCCGGCCAGGTACAGCATCATGTGGAAGCCGAAGTACTTCCAGGTCATGACCAGGAACAGGGTCGCCATGACGGTGGACGGATCCGCGAACCACTCACCGCCCAGCCCCTCCAGCCCGATCCTGCCGAGCACCTGGTCGGCGAACCCGTCGTCCGGGGCGAAGATCATGCCGAAGAGGATTCCGGTGATGGCCTCGGACAGGACGTAGGGGGCGAAGAAGAGCATCCGGTACACCGCCCGCCCGCGCATCCGCTGGTTGAGCAGGACGGCCATGGCGAGCGCGAACGGCAGCTGGACGGCGAGCGACAGCACCACGAGGACCAGGCAGCGCCACAGGTCGCCGAGGAAGACGTCGTCCTGGAAGAGCCGGGTGAAGTTCTCGCCGCCGATGTAGTCGGAGGGCATGCCGAAGCCGCCCCAGCGGAAGAACGCGGCGTACAGGGCGAACAGCATCGGCAGCAGCACGAGCCCCGTGAAGAGCACCAGGGCCGGGAGTTGGAAGCCGGCCGCGGTGAGCCAGTGCAGCGCGCGCCGTCGGGTCCGCCCCGTGGGCCGGTCCGCGGCCGGGGGCGGGGCACCGACGCCGGTACCGGTCCGTTTGTCCGGCAGGAACGTGGAGGTCATCGCCGGTTACTGCTCTTCCTTCGCGGTCTTCGTGATCGACTGGGCGACCTGCCCCGGCGACTTGGAACCGGCGATGAGCGCGGCCACGCTGTCGTTGACCTCCTGGCCGACGGCGGGCGCGTACGCCTGGTCCAGGTAGAGCTGGAAGCCGGTGGCCGCCTTCAACTGGGCCTGTACGGCCTTGATGTTGGGGTCGGCGATGGCGCTCTCGGCCGCGGGCACCACGGGAAGGACACCGGTCTTCTTGACCAGTTCGAGGTCGGTGGCCTCGGACGCGAAGAACTTGAGGAAGTCGACGGCCTCCTGCGGGGCGCCCCGGCGCAGTGCGTGCCCGCCGCCTCCGCCGAACACCTCGGTGATGGCGCCCTTGCCGCCCTCGACCGCGGGGAACGGGAAGAATCCGAGGTCCTTGCCGAGCCCCTTGCCCGCGTCGGCCTGGACCGTCGGCGCCCACTGGCCCATGAGCTCCATCGCCGCCTTGCCGTTGCCGACGGTGGCGGCCTGGCCGGTCGGGGTGGAGTAGGCGGCGCCCAGGTGTCCCTTCTGGAACGGCTGGAGGCCGACGAGTTCCTTCAGGTGCTCGCCCGCCTCGACGAAGGGCGCACCGGTGAAGTCCTTGGCGTCGTAGGCCTTCTGGAGCGCCTCGGCGCCGGCGGTGCGCATCGCCAGGTAGGCCCAGTAGTACATGCCGGGCCACTTCTCCTTGCCGGCCAGTGCCAGCGGGGTGACCTTGGCGGCCTTGAGCTTGCGTACGGCGTCGAGGAAGTCGTTCCAGGTGGTCGGCGGCCCGGCTATGCCGGCCTTCTCGAAGAGCGCCTTGTTGTACCAGAAGCCGATCATGCCGATGTCGAACGGAATGCCGTAGGCCTGGTCGTCGATCAGATACGGCTCCCTGGCGACCGGCAGCAGGGCGTCACCCCACGGTTTGGTCCGGTCCGTGAGGTTCTCGACGAGCCCGGCATCGACCTGCTGCTTCAGCACGCCGCCGCCCCAGGTGTGGAAGATGTCGGGCAGCTTCCCGGAGGCGGTCAGTGCCGTCATCTTCGACTTGTAGGCGTCGTTCTCCAGCTGGACGATCTTTATCTTGACCTTGGGGTTCTGCGCCTCGAACCTCCGGGCGAGGGCGGCCCAGACGTCCTTGGACGGCTGAGTGGTGGAGATGTTCCACCACTCGATGGTGGTCGTCCCCGACGCCCCTCCGTCCGAGTCCCCGCCGCATGCGGTCAGTGCCGTCATCCCCAGACCGGCCGCGGCGGAGGCCGCCAGGAAGCCGCGGCGGGACAGTGCGGGGTCGCCCATCATGCGCTCCTCGAAAGTTTCGAATGAGATCCAGAAAGCTTCGTTGTTGCCGCACCCTAGAGACAGCGGCCAAACGGTGGCAACCCCTTGTGCACGGTGAATCTTTCACTGCCAGAGGCAGCGGACGAGGGGTGCGAAACATTCGGAGTACCCGACGAACGTTACGGGGCGTGAGTGACGGCCATCACACAGGGTGGCCGCCGGTCGGCCGACGGATCGGCGCCGCCCTCCCGCAGGGCAGGACCCCCCCATCCCTCAGCTCGCGTTCTCCCTGGTACGGGAGCCCCGGCCGGCAGTCTTAACGGAAGCTTGACGCTCCTACCCCTCTCATCCACGGGCCACTGCATCACGCTCCGCTTACGCTGATCGGGCCGTCCAGTGATGGCCGGAAACACGCTGAACCGCACATCGGGAGCACGTCGATGGCCACCACCGAGAACCCGGCACCGAGCCGTCCTGAGCCCACTCCACCCGGCCGCCTGCGTGCCTGGATGCTGGAGGGCCTGTCCGACATGGGCAAGAGCGGCAGCCACACCGGGCCCCACGCCGAGCCGGAGCCCCCGCACCGGGGGCAGCCCTGGTGGCGGGTGATGTGCCTGACCGGTGTCGACTACTTCTCGACCCTCGGCTACCAGCCCGGCATCGCGGCCCTCGCCGCCGGACTGCTGTCTCCGGTCGCGACCGTCGTCCTGGTCGTCGTCACGCTGGCCGGCGCCCTGCCCGTCTACCGCCGCGTGGCCGAGGAGAGCCCCCACGGCGAGGGCTCCATCGCAATGCTGGAACGGCTGCTCTCCTTCTGGCAGGGCAAGCTGTTCGTGCTGACCCTGCTGGGCTTCGCCGCCACCGACTTCCTCATCACCATCACCCTGTCGGCCGCCGACGCCTCCACCCACCTCGTGGAGAACCCGCATCTGACCGGCGTCCTGCACGACCGGCAGATGCTGATCACCCTGGTCCTGGTGGCCCTGCTGGGCGCCGTGTTCCTCAAGGGCTTCCTGGAGGCGGTCGGCGTGGCGGTCGCCCTCGTCGGCGCCTACCTCGCGCTGAACGTGGTCGTGGTGATCGTCGGCCTCTACCACGTCGTCACCGCGGGACATGTGGTCGCCGACTGGTCCAGCGCCCTCACCGCCCAGCACGGCAGCGTCTTCGCGATGATCGGCGTCGCCCTGCTGGTCTTCCCGAAGCTGGCCCTCGGTCTCTCCGGGTTCGAGACGGGCGTCGCCGTGATGCCGCACGTCAAGGGCGACCCCGACGACACGGAGGCACGGCCGGCCGGCCGCATCCGCGACACGAAGAAGCTGCTCACCACGGCCGCACTGATCATGAGCGTGTTCCTGATCAGCACCAGCTTCATCACCACCCTCCTCATCCCGGAGAGGGAGTTCGAGGCGGGCGGCCAGGCCAACGGCCGTGCGCTCGCCTACCTGGCGCACGACTACCTGGGCAACACCTTCGGCACCGTCTACGACGTCTCGACGATCGCCATCCTGTGGTTCGCCGGCGCGTCCGCGATGGCCGGCCTGCTCAACCTGATGCCGCGCTACCTCCCCCGCTACGGCATGGCCCCGCACTGGGCCCGAGCGGTACGGCCCATGGTCATCGTCTTCACCCTGATCGCCTTCCTGGTGACGTGGATCTTCGACGCCGACGTCAACGCCCAGGGCGGCGCCTACGCCACCGGTGTGCTGGTCCTCATCAGCTCCGCCGCGATCGCGGTGACCATCGCCGCCCGCAAGGCCCGCCAGCGGAAGTGGACCATCGCCTTCGCCGTGATCTCCGCGGTGTTCCTCTACACGACCGTGCTCAACGTCATCGAGCGCCCGGACGGTGTGAAGATCGGCGCCTGCTTCATCGCCGGCATCATCCTGGTGTCCCTGCTGTCACGGCTGGCCCGGGCGTTCGAACTGCGCGTGACCGGTGTGACCCTGGACGACACGGCGGAGCGCTTCGTCCGGGACCTGGCCGGCCGCCGGATGCGGTTCATCGCCAACGAGCCCGACCAGCGCGACATCACGGAGTACCGCGACAAGATCGAGCAGATCCGGCACGACAACGACGTACCCGGCCAGGAGGACTTCGTCTTCGTCGAGGTGACGGTCACCGACCCGTCCGAGTTCGAAGCGGGCCTGACCGTACGCGGCGAGGTCCTGCACGGCCGCTATCGGGTGCTCACCCTGGAGTCGACCTCCATTCCCAACGCCCTGGCCGCGCTCCTGCTGTATGTCCGCGACGCGACGGGCCGCACCCCGCACATCTACTTCGAGTGGACCGAGGGCGGGCCCTTCGCCAACCTCCTGCGCTTCTTCCTGTTCGGCCAGGGCGAGGTCGCCCCGGTGACCCGCGAGGTCCTGCGCGAGGCGGAGCCGGACCGGAAGCGGCGGCCGAGGGTGCACGTGGGCTGAGTCAGGCGGTCGCCCGCCTGCGGCCGAGGCCCCTGCGCGGCGGGCGCACCACGACCTGCCCGTAGTGAATCTCACCCGTGATCCGTATCCGCAGCAGGACGGGGGCATCGGCCGGCCGGCGCGCCTTGATCTCGGAGTAGCGCATCACCAGAGCGCCGGTGTCCACCACGACACCCGGCCGGATCAGCAGCTTCAGGGCGCCGGCCCGCAGGTCCAGGTCGATGTCCAGCGTGTCGTGCATGATCACCGCGTCGGTGAGGTCGAGCGTCACCTCGCCCCACGCCGAACGGATCTCCAGCCGCCGCGGCACCGTCCAGCCGTCACCCCGCCGGGTCGAAGCCCCTTCCTGCCGGATCCGGACGACGTCCTCCACCCCGACGGACGCCTGGCCGGCCGCCGCGGGCAGATCCGCCGTCAGCACGAGGAGCTCGCCGACCGTGCGGGCGGACAGCGCGGCCTCCAGCCGCTCGTCCAGCTCCTCCAGGGTCAGCCGGCCGTCGCCCGCGGCGACGCGCAGCACGTCCACGGTCCGGTCCCGGTCCGCGTGCGACGCCCTCATCCCGGGCGATTCACCGGTCCGCGCGATCTCGGCCGCCATCACTCCACCCCCGATCTCCCGGGCACACCGCCCGGCCCACCCACTCGACCACTAACGCTATATCGCGTTATACCCAACGGCCAACCCCGCATCCGCCGTTCCCTCCCCCCACCCCTATCGTGACCGGCATGCAGTCCTACACGATCGGCCAGGCAGCACGGCTGCTCGGCGTGAGCCCGGACACCGCCCGGCGCTGGGCGGACGCGGGCCGCATCACGACCCACCGCGACGAGGCCGGGCGACGCCTCATCGACGGGCGGGACCTGGCCGCCTTCTCGGTCGGACTCGCCCGGTCCGGCACCGCCGAAGAGGACACCCCGTACACCTCGGCCCGCAACGCCTTCCCCGGCATCGTCACCGCGATCAAGCTGGGTGACGTCGCCGCCCAGGTAGAGATCCAGGCCGGTCCGCACCGACTCGTCTCGCTGCTCACCCGCGAGGCGGTGGAGGAACTGGGCCTCGAGGTCGGCATGGAGGCGACGGCCCGCGTGAAGTCGACGAACGTCCACATCGACCGCGTCTGAGCCCGGGGGTGACAGCGGAGCCGACGCAGGCCCGAGCGTCCCCGGCTCGACGGGGCCGCCAAACCACCGTGCGCCCGTGAGCCTGAGCATCCGCAACCAGCTCCCCGGTACCGTGACCGCCGCCGGCCCCGGCGAGGCCATGGCGACGGTCGGGGTCCGCCTCACCGGCGGCCGGAACCTCACCGCGGCGATCACCTGAGAAGCCGCACAGGACCTCCGTCTCGCCCCGGGCACCGCCGGTGCGCGCCCTATGAAAGTCCACGGAGGTCTCACCGGCCACGGCCCCCCTCGAAGGCCCGTCGATCCGCAACCAACTCCCCGGTACGGTCACGGGCAGCACGGCCGGCGACGCGATGGCGTCCGTCCGCGTCACGGCCGAGGGGGCGAGCTGACCGCCGTGACACCAGGGACACCGCGGACGACCTCGCGCTGTCGCCCGGGACCCCCGTCGTCGCCCTTGATCAAGGCGACCGAGGTGTCACTCGCCACCGCGTGAACGCGCCGGTGAACGGCGGGAGGGGCCCCGCACAGCGGAGCCCCTCCCGGTGAACGGTCGGCCGGTCAGTCCTCGTACGCGTCCAGCGGCGGGCAGGAGCAGACGAGGTTCCGGTCGCCGAAGGCCTGGTCGATACGGCGCACCGGCGGCCAGTACTTGTCTGCGGCCGACACCCCGGCCGGGAAGACGGCCTCCTCGCGGCTGTAGGCGTGCTCCCACGCCCCGGCGAGCGCGCCGGCGGTGTGCGGGGCGGCGCGCAGCGGGTTGTCCTCCGCGGGCCACTCGCCGGAGCCGACCTTCTCGATCTCCGCGCGAATGGCGATCATGGCCTCGCAGAAGCGGTCCAGCTCGGCCAGGTCCTCCGACTCGGTCGGCTCGATCATCAGCGTCCCGGCCACCGGGAACGACATGGTCGGCGCATGGAAGCCGTAGTCGATCAGCCGCTTGGCGACGTCGTCGACGCTCACTCCGGTCGCCTTGGTCAGGGGCCGCAGGTCGATGATGCACTCGTGGGCCACGAGACCGCCGGGGCCGGTGTAGAGCACCGGGTAGTGCGGCTCCAGCCGCTTGGCGATGTAGTTGGCGCTGAGCACGGCCACCTGCGTGGCCCGCTTCAGCCCCTCACCGCCCATGAGCCGGACGTACGCCCACGAGATGGGCAGGATGCCGGCGGAGCCCCACGGCGCCGCGGAGACGGGTCCGACACCCGTCTGCGGGCCCGCCTCGGGCTGCAGCGGGTGGTTCGGCAGATAGGGGGCGAGGTGCTCGCGCACCGCGACCGGGCCGACTCCGGGACCGCCGCCGCCGTGCGGGATGCAGAAGGTCTTGTGCAGGTTCAGATGCGAGACGTCCCCGCCGAAGTGGCCGGGCTTGGCGAGCCCGACCAGCGCGTTGAGGTTGGCTCCGTCGACGTAGACCTGCCCGCCCGCCTCGTGGACCTGGGCGCAGATGTCGGCGACGTGCTCCTCGAACACACCGTGGGTGGACGGGTAGGTGATCATCAGCACGGACAGCTCGTCGCGGTACTGCTCGATCTTCGCCCGCAGGTCCTCGACGTCGATCTCGCCGTCCTCGGCGGTCTTCACGACGACGACCTTCATGCCCGCCATCACCGCGCTGGCCGCGTTGGTGCCGTGCGCGGACGACGGGATCAGGCACACCGTGCGCTGCTCGTCCCCGTTGGCCCGGTGGTACCCGCGGACGGCGAGCAGACCGGCCAGCTCGCCCTGCGACCCGGCGTTCGGCTGGAGGGACACCTTGTCGTAACCGGTGACCTCGGCGAGTCGGTCCTCCAGTTCGTGGATGAGGGTGAGGTAGCCGGCGGCCTGCTCGGCGGGAGCGAAGGGGTGCAGCTGCCCGAACTCGGGCCAGGTGACCGGCTCCATCTCCGTGGTCGCGTTGAGCTTCATGGTGCAGGAGCCCAGCGGAATCATGCCCCGGTCGAGCGCGTAGTCGCGGTCGGCCAGCCGGCGCAGGTAGCGCAGCATGGCGGTCTCGGAGCGGTGCTGGTGGAAGACGGGGTGCGTCAGGTAGTCGTCGGTCCGCAGCAGGGCGTCCGGGAGGCTCTCGTCCGTGGCCGCGTCCAGCGCCTCGATGACGCCCTCTACCCCGAAGGCGGCCCACACGGCCCGCACCTGGGCGCGCGTCGTGGTCTCGTCGCAGGCGATCGAGACGTGGTCGGCGTCGACGAGACGCAGGTTGACCCCGTGGTCCCGGGCGGCGGCCACGACCTCGGCGGCCCGGCCCTCGGCACGCACGGTCAGGGTGTCGAAGTAGGAGCCGTGCACGACCTCGACACCGCCGTTCGCCAGCCCGGCCGCGAGGACCGTGGCGTACCGGTGGGTGCGCCGCGCGATGCCCTTCAGCCCCTCCGGGCCGTGGTAGACGGCGTACATGCCGGCCATGACGGCGAGCAGCACCTGAGCGGTGCAGATGTTGCTGGTGGCCTTCTCACGGCGGATGTGCTGCTCACGCGTCTGCAGCGCCAGCCGGTAGGCCTTGTTCCCGTCGGCGTCCACGGACACGCCGACGAGCCGCCCGGGCAGGCTGCGCGCCATCTTGTCCTGGACCGCCATGTAACCGGCGTGCGGGCCGCCGAATCCCATGGGCACACCGAAGCGCTGCGTCGTCCCGACCGCGATGTCCGCTCCGAGCTCACCGGGCGACTTCAGCAGCGTCAGCGCCAGCAGATCGGCGGCGACGGTGACGAGCGCGCCGAGCTCGTGCGCCCGGTCGATGACCGGCTTGATGTCGCGCACGGCACCGGAGGCGCCCGGGTACTGGATCAGCACGCCGTTGATCTCGCGCTCGGCGATCCCGGCGGGGATGCCGTCGCCGAGGTCGGCGACGACCACCTCGACGCCCGTCGGTTCCGCCCGGGTCCGGATCACGGCGATGGTCTGCGGCAGCGCGTCCGCGTCGACCAGGAACAGGCCCTTCTTGTTCTTGCCCAGGCGCCGCGACAGCGCCATGGCCTCGGCGGCCGCGGTGCCCTCGTCGAGCAGCGAGGCACCGGAGGTCGGCAGCCCGGTCAGGTCCGCGACCATCGTCTGGAAGTTGAGCAGCGCTTCGAGCCGGCCCTGCGAGATCTCCGGCTGGTACGGCGTGTAGGCCGTGTACCAGGACGGGTTCTCCATCACGTTGCGCAGGATGACCGGCGGCGTGAACGTGCCGTAGTAGCCGAGGCCGATCATGGAGTCGAGGACCTGGTTGCGGTCGGCGAGGGAGCGCAGCTCGGCGATCACCTCGGCCTCGCTGCGGGCGCCCGGCAGGTCCAGTGCCTCGGCGCTCGCGATCACGGCCGGGACCGCGGCGGCGGTGAGCTCGTCCAGCGAGCCGTAGCCGACGTGCGCGAGCATCTTGGCGCAGGCCTCGTGATCGGGGCCGATGTGGCGCTGCGCGAAGGGGACTGCCTCTTCGAGCTCGGAGAGCGGAATGCGGTGGGCGGTCATTACGGAGGCCTCCTGGTCGACACGACCTTCGAGGGGCACCACGGCACGGGTACCCGAACGGCCTCCCCCTCTGTCATCTCAACCTGAGAGCTTCACCGGATCGCCCGAAGGCCTCCGGTTTTCACCGTCGGTGAGAGCGGAAGCCGTCGACACCCGCCCTGCTTTCCAGAGTGACCTCGTCCGTGCGGTACGTGAGCCTGAGAGATTCCGGGGAGGATTTGCTCCTTCGGCGCCTCCATGACGTCTGGAGGACTCTCCCGCACGGGGTCAACAGCCGCTGCCAGCGTACCAGCGCGGTCAACGCACGAACCTTCGAGTGGCCGCATCCCCGCTTGTGCCGTTTTGTAGTGCTTACGGATGAGGTGCGACCAGTGGAGGGCCCGTGCGAACCGATATCGATCCGCGCAACCTGATCGGCCGCAAGGCGTTCGACCGCAACGGGACCAGGATCGGCACGATCGACGAGGTCTACCTCGACGACGCCACCGGCGAGCCGGAGTGGGCGGCCATACGGACCGGCCTGTTCAGCAGGGACGCCTTCGTCCCCCTGGAGCCCAGTGAACTGATCGACGGCGCCCTCCACGTCCCCTTCGAGCGCGCCCTGATCAAGGACGCCCCCGACTTCGGCGTGGGCCGCCACCTCTCCCCCGATCAGGAACTGCAGCTTTACCACCACTACGGTCTCGACGTCGCCGCCCCGCCCCCGCTCCCGGACCACGACTTCGGCAAGCTGGCGGGCACCGACGAAACCGCGTGACCCCCCGCGCCGGGCACCGCGCCTCCCCCGTCCGGCTCCCGTAACACCAACGGCAACGGATCCGCCGCCTCCAGATCCGGATCGTCGACCCGGAAGGTCCGCACGCGCCCCGGCTCCGAGGAGGGCGTCTCGAACCGCACGGTGACCCGCCCCAGGCCGCTGCCCTGCACCCAGCCGTGCCCGAACTCGGCGTGCCGCACGTCGTGCCCGGCGGGCCATCTGCGCTCGGCGAGCGCCGGCTGCTCCTCGGCCGGCGTCGCCACGTGCTCCTCGACCGGGCCCTGCGCGACCGTCCGCTCCCCCGCCGCCTGCGCGAACAGGTCCTCCTGCGTGTAGTCGGCGAGCCCGCTGACCCCCACCCCGAGCAGCCGCACCCCGCCCGTGGTGTCGACCGAGTACAGCAATCGGGCCGCCGCCTCCCGGATCACCGCGGGATCGTCCGTCGGGCCGCGCAGCGTCTCGGACCGGGTGAGCGTCGAGAAGTCGTAGCGCCGCACCTTCAGCACGATGGTCCGCCCGGACAGCCGGGCCTCGCGCAGCCGCCGCACGCATCGCTCGGCCAACCGCTGCACCTCCATTCCGACGCGCGTCCGGTCGTGGATGTCCACGTCGTAGGTGTCCTCGACGGACACCGATTTCGCCTCGCGCTCCGCCACCACGGGCCGGTCGTCCCGCGCCAGCGCCATGGCGTACAGACCGTGCCCGTGCGCCTTTCCCAGCAGCCGGACCAGCTCGTCCTCGCCCGCCTCGACGATCTCTCCGACCGTGGTGATCCCGGCCCGCCGCAGATGGTCACCCGTGGCCGGCCCGACCCCCGGCAGCGTCCGCACCGACATCGGCGCGAGCATCGCCCGCTCGGTCCCCGGCTCGATCACCACCAGCCCGTCCGGCTTGGCCTCCTCCGAGGCGATCTTCGCGAGCATCTTGGAGGCGGCCAGCCCCACCGACCCCGTGAGCCCTGTGACCGCCCGGATGTCATCGCGCAGCTTCACCCCGGCCAGCCGCGCCGACCGCTCGTCCCAGGCCACCTGGCCGGCCTCCAGGTCGACGAACGCCTCGTCCAGGCTCAGCGGCTCCACCAGCGGCGACAGCGCACGCAGCAGCTCCATCACACGCTCGCTGATCGACCGGTAGAAGGAGAAGCGCGGCACCAGGTACGCGGCATTCGGCGCGAGCCGCCGGGCCTGCCCCATGGGCATCGCCGAATGCACCCCGAAAACCCGCGCCTCGTACGACGCGGTCGCCACCACGCCTCGCGGCCCGAGCCCGCCCACGACCACGGCCTTCCCGCGCAGACTCGGCTTGGACGCCTGCTCCACCGAGGCGAAGAAGGCATCCATGTCCAGATGCAGGATCGTGGGCGCGGCTCTCACACCTCCGATGCTGCCCTACGCCACTGACAACACCTCGCGCGACCACCCGGATCGCCCCGCGGGAAACCGCTCACGGCCCGGTGCGGCAACGTCCCGCCCCTTGTGGCCGGCCTCTTCCCGACGGCTCAGACGGCCCGGTTCCGGCGACGCGCCAGCTCGTCCGCCGGGTTGGGCCCGACCAGGGTCTCGCCGGTGTCGATCCGCTCGCCGTGCAGCTGGGACAGCGCGCTCTCGACGTCCCGCCACACCACGCCCACGGCGATCCCGAACACGCCCTGGCCGCCCTGGAGCAGGGCATGAACCTCGTCGGGCGAGGTGCATTCGTAGACCGTCGCGCCATCGCTCATCAACGTCATGCGCTCCAGGTCGCTGAAACCGCGTTCCCTGAGGTGCTGGACGGCCGTGCGGATGTTCTGCAACGACACCCCGGTGTCGAGGAACCGCTTGACGATCTTCAGGACGACCACGTCACGGAAGCTGTACAGCCGCTGCGTCCCGGACCCGTAGGCGGGGCGCACGCTCGGCTCGACGAGCCCGGTGCGGGCCCAGTAGTCCAGTTGCCGGTAGGTGATACCGGCGGCCGCACAGGCCGTGGGGCCGCGATAGCCGATCTGCTCGGACGCCATGGACGCCGTCCCTCCGCTGCTCGGCACCGCCGTCGGTCGCTGCGGAGCGCGATCGGCCGCGCCACCGGGCTGGGGGCACCCCCCACCCGGGAGGGGCCGTGAGCCGGGGGGAGGGTACGGACCGCTCGCCCTGAGACTGCGCTCGGGGCCGCCCCCAGCCGTACCGTCGCCGCTGCTTCTCACGCCGACCTCCGTCCTTGACCTGCCTTCTCGACGGTAGGCAGTCACCAGGGGTGCGTCAACGATCGCCACACTCGCCACGCCGAGTGATAATCACCCTGAGAGTGGTTTCCCGTGCCCCACCGCGGGGAAAGGCTAGCCGAATGTGGTCGGAACGGACCGCGTGACGCTCGCACTCGCCACCGGCACATGCGGGCATTTCACCCCGTCACACACACGGAGGGCGACCCTGCCGCGGACCACGTCGTCCGCCGGGCCGCCCACACGACTCACCGACCACTGCCGCCGACCGCGGAGCTCACTGACTGCTGCTACCGAAGTCCTCCGGGGAGATCTGGTCGAGGAACTCGCGGAACTTCTCCACCTCGTCCTCCTGCTCGTCCGGGATCGCGATGCCCGCGTCGTCGAGCACCGTGTCACTGCCGTAGATCGGCGTCCCGGTGCGCAGCGCGAGCGCTATGGCGTCGGACGGACGGGCGCTCACCTCGACGCCGCTGGCGAAGACCAGCTCCGCGTAGAAGACGCCCTCACGCAGATCCGTGATGCGCACTTCCGTGAGCTCCTGGCCGACCGCTTCCAGCACGTCCTTGAAAAGGTCGTGGGTCAGCGGCCGCGCGGGAGCCATGCCCTGCTGGGCGAAGGCGATCGCCGTCGCCTCCCCCGGTCCGATCCAGATGGGGAGGTAACGGTCGCCTCCCACTTCACGCAGCAGCACGATCGGTTGGTTGGAGGGCATTTCGACCCGGACACCTACGACATCGAGCTCGTTCACACAGCAACCCTAGGCCGTGCTCGGGACGTTTGGGTAGTCGGGCCCGGACCGAGCGCCTGATCCGGCCCCCGAACGCCCGGCCGCGTCAGGGCAGCCGCACCCCGAGCGCCGTCTGCACCAGCGCGGCGTGCAGCTTCACCGTGAGCCCCGCCAGTTCCTTCGTACGGTCCTCGGCGTGAGCCCTGGTCTGCGGATTCCGGTGCCGCCTCAGCGGGGCCACCACCTGGTCCACGAGGCCGGCCTCACGGTCGGCGGCGGCCTTCATCACCCGCAGGTGCCGCGGCTCGATCCCGAACCGCCCGAGTTCGCCGATGAGCGAGGCGACCGTGACCGCCTCCGCGCCGTAGGCCCCGTCCTCCAATGGAGTGAGCAGCCCGTAGGACTCCCACTCCTTGAGCTCCTGCTCGTCGACCCCGGCGGCGGCGAGCAGCTCCGCACGCCCGATCCTGGCCACCGTGGGCCCCCCGGACGGCTCGTGCGCGGCTTCACCGTCCCGCTGACGGCACACGACCGGCAGTGGGACCGCATCGCCGCGCTCCATGGCCTCCAGGTGCTCCCTGATCACCTTCAGGGGCAGATAGTGGTCCCGCTGCATCCTCAGGACCTGCCCGAGACGCTCGACGTCGCGGGCGCTGAACTTGCGGTACCCCGACGGGGTCCGCTGCGGCTCGATGAGCCCCTCCGACTCCAGGAAACGGATCTTGGAGATGGTCACTTCGGGGAACTCGCCGCGCAGCACGTTCAGCACTGTGCCGATACTCATCAGCCCACTGTCCGTGGCGGCGGCGCCGTGCCCGGCACCGCCGCTCGGTGTTTGAAGCATGGACCTTCCCTGACGGACGGACCTTCGCTGGGGCCTCGGAGCCCGGTCAGTAGCCCCGCTGGCTCGCGTGGAAGACCAGCCGGTACTTGCCGATCTGCACCTCGTCGCCGTTGTTCAGGGCGACCTGGTCGATCCGCTCGCGGTTCACGTACGTGCCGTTCAGGCTGCCCACGTCGGCCACCGTGAACGAGCCGTCCTGTCCGCGACGGAACTCCACGTGCCGCCGGGACACCGTCACGTCGTCCAGGAAGATGTCGCTCTGCGGATGGCGGCCGGCCGTGGTCAGATCGCCGTCCAGCAGGAAGCGACTGCCCGAATTCGGACCGCGGCGCACGACCAGGAGCGCGGAACCCAGCGGCAGCGCGTCGACAGCCGCCTGTGCCTCCGGGGACAGGGTCGGCATCGGCGTCTGGCCGGTGGTCTCGCTGTCGTAGGCCTCAAGACCGGAAATGGAGATCGTGGAGGTCGTCTCGGAGGGACGCTCCGGCGCCGCACCCGCCCGCAGCGGCGCGCCGCAGTTGGAGCAGAAACGGCTGTTCTCCGCGTTGCGGTTACCGCACCTCGTACACACCAGGGCCGACATCGGATCCTCCTGCCGCGGCTGCCCACCGGGGGCGTTGGACGCGTACGGGTCGGAAAACCCTCCACCCGCACCTGAGGTTGACGGTTGCCCGAAACCTATGCCGCCGGGCTGCGCAGGGTCAACCGACGGCGCGCCCTGACCACCGGAAACATCGCCGCCCGGGCCGCCGACCTGGTCCCGGAACAGCGGCCGCTGGCCTTCCGCGTCAGGCTGTGCGCGATGACGAGCGGTGGCGTTGTCGCTGCCTTCTCGCGCGCTCTTGCCGAACAACTTCGCAAACAACTTCACGGGCGATTCCCCTTGACCGAAACAGACCCGCCCGTGGGGCAGGACGAACCCTGACTGAACACTCTGGCCGACCCGGACATCCTGACAACGTCCGTCTGCACCAGACAGTTTCCACCACGCACCGCCCATTCGGTGCGCCGACCCCCCGCAACCTCATGCCCTCGCCCGACGCCGCCCATGCACCCCCGGTTCACTGCGAGGACGACCGAGCGTAGTCAGGCCGCTTCGCTGCTCGCAAGGCGTCCACGACGATCTTGGTCGACCGCTCGATCGTCACGGTGGCCTGTTCCTTCTCGAGAGTCTGCACCACGCCTCCGGGGATGTTGAGCGCCGGCTCGAGATCCTGCGGCTTGCCGATGACTTTGAAACGATAGGGCGCGTTGATCTTGTTCCCGTCGACGCCGACGCCCTTGCCCGAGTCCGTCAGGTACGTGCCGGCGACGACCCGTACGCCGTTGACCTGGATCGCCTCGGCACCCGCCGCGCGCAGCTCCTGGATCGCGTCGAGCAGCATGTCCGCCTCGACCGTCCCCTTCGTGTCCTGGATCGTCATGGTGATGCCGGGCCCCTGCGCGGCCACCGTGCCCGCGAGGATGCCGAGTTGCCTCTCCTTCTCGATCGTCTGCTTCCGGGCCTCCTCGGCCTGGTCGGAGCTGTTCTCCAGCTCGTCGCGCTGCTTCTCGAGACCTTGCTTCTCGTCCTCTAGACGCTGAGTACGGTCATCCAGTTCATCGAGGATGCGGACAAGATCTTCCTGCCGCGCACCACGCAGGGCGCTGTCGCTGTCGCTGTTCGAGGCCACCTGCACAGCCAGCCCGAACCCGAGGCCGAACAGCAGCACCGCGACGATGAGTTGGGCCCGAGTGACGCGCGGCGGCCACAGTCCCTGCACCAGCCGCTGCCGGCCGGTCAGCCGCGGTTCGGGTCCCGGCCGCGGTTCCGGTGCCCGCTCGGGCCCGGACTCGGGCTCCGGCTCCTGCGGGGCCTCCTCGACGGCAGGCGCCACCGGGGGCACCTCCCGGGGCAGTTCCTTGCGCAGCCTGTTCCCGGATTCGGGCCCGCCGCCGCCCCGGCTCGTGCGCGCGTCGTTCTGCTCCCCGGCGGGCGTCTCGTCGTGATCGCTCATCGGCCTCACGCCCGGAACACGTGCCGGCGGATCGCCGCGGCGTTGGAGAAGATCCGGATGCCCAGGACGACCACCACACCGGTGGACAGCTGGGCGCCCACGCCCAGCTTGTCGCCCAGGAACACGATCAACGCGGCCACGACCACGTTCGACAGGAACGACACCACGAAGACCTTGTCGTCGAAGATGCCGTCGAGCATAGCCCGCAGGCCCCCGAAGACGGCGTCGAGCGCCGCCACGACAGCGATCGGCAGATAAGGCTCGACCACCGCCGGAACCTCAGGCCGGACCAACAGGCCGGCCACGACTCCCACGACGAGGCCCAGTACGGCGATCACGATGTGCCCTTCTCGCTCTTCTCAATGCTCGGCTGTGCTGTACGTACGGTCACACTCGGCGCGGCAGGCAGCCGGAGGTCGTCCTCAACGGAGATGCCTGTCCTGATGCCGTAGCTCTCCTGCAGCGCGTTCAGATACAACCCGTCCGCGCTGTTCTGGAACCGCGTGCTCAGCCGCTGCCCGTCCCCCACTGCGAGCACCGTGTACGGCGGCACCAGCGGTTTGTTGTCGACCAGTATGGCGTCCCCCGCGGCCCTGATCGCGGACAGCGCCGTCAGCCGCTGCCCGTTGATGGACACGGCCTCGGCGCCCGACTCCCACAACCCGTTGACCACGCGCTGCATGTCCCGGTCACGCACCCGGCCGGTGTCGGAGAACCCGGAGGTCTCCCGCGGGTTGCCGTCGCCACCCGAAACGGCTTCCTTGGCGTCGTTCACCACGAGCTTCACGCCCGGTCCGTGCACCGCGACCGCGCCGGACAGGACGCCCGCCAGGTCGGAGTCCGCGCTGCCGCCGCTGTGTTTCAGCGCCTCGCGCTGGCGCGCGCTCACGTCCGCGCGCAGTTCGTCGACGGAGTCCTCCAGCTTGTCCGCCGCCTCGCTCTCCCGGTCGATGCGGTCGACCAGCTCTCCCCGTTCCTTGGCGACGACCGGAGCGGCGACCCGTGCCTGCGCCGCTCCGACGGTCACGACGAGAGCCGCCAGCACCAGGCCGGCGGCGAGCCCGAGCTTCGCCCTGAGCGTCTTCGGCATGCCGCTGTCGCCCGCGGCCTTCTTGCGCTCGGCGGCCTCGGCATAGCCGTCGTCGAGGCTGTGGTCCATGACGTTGGTGAGCAACGACATGGACGCGTCCGGGCGCCGGGGCCGCGCGGGTGTGCTCCGAATGGGGGGTTGCTGCGGCATGCCGCACATCGTCGCATGTCGCGGGCGCTACCTCCGAACGGGCCCACCGGCGTGCCGGACAGGCCCCGTTGGGGACACCTGTCCGGCACGCACGCGTGCAGCCCGTTCTACCGGCCGGCGCTGTCCACGACCGCCGACCATTCGTCCAGCAGGGCCTGGGCGGAGGCGTCGTCCGGACCCTCGGCCCACAGGTGGGTGACGGCCTCGGCCGGGTCGGGCAGCACCATCACCCAGCGGCCGTCGGTCTCCACCACCCGCACACCGTCCGTGGTGTCCACGAAGCGGTCTCCGGCCGCTTCGACGACCCGCCGCATCACAAGTCCCTTGACGGCCCACGGGGTCGCCAGATCCCGCTTCAGGACGTGCGCCCGCGGGATCCGCGCGTCGATCTGGCTGAGCGTGAGCTGCGTCCGCCCCACGAGCCCGATGAGCCGCACGAACGCCGCGGTGGCGTCGTACACGCTGCTGAACTCGGGGACGATGAAACCGCCCTTGCCGTCACCGCCGAAGATCGTCCCTTCCTCACCGCCCACGCGGGTGAGGTCGTCGGGAGAGGTGGTCGTCCACTCGACCTGCGTCCCGTGGTACGCCGCCACCTGCTCGGCGATCCGGGTCGTGGTCACCGGCAGTGCGACCCGGCCGCTGCGCCGCTCGGCGGCGACGAGGTCCAGCATCACGAGCAGCGCCCGGTCGTCCTCGATGATCCGGCCCTTCTCGTCCACGAGGGACAGCCGCTCACCGACGGGGTCGAACCGCACACCGAACGCGGCCCCCGAGGACGCCACGATCTCACCGAGCCGCACCATCCCCGACCGCCGCATGTCGGCGGTCTCGGTCGGCCTGGACTCGTCGAGACCGGGGTTGATCGTCAGCGAGTCGACACCGAGCTTGCCGAGCAGGCTCGGCAGCACGAGTCCGGCGCTTCCGTTGGAGGCGTCCACGACGACCTTCAGCCCGGATTCGGCGATCCCGGTCGTGTCGACGTTCCGCAGCAGCGACCCGGTGTACGAGTCGAAGACACTGGCCGGGAAGTGCAGGTCACCGATCTCCCCGGGGAAGGCACGGCGGTACTCCTGCCGCGCGAACACCCGGTCCAGCTTCCGCTGGCTGCCCTGCGACAGGTCGGCGCCCTGCCCGTCGAAGAACATGATGTCGACGGAGTCCGGCACCCCGGGAGTGGTGCGGATCATGATGCCGCCCGCACTGCCTCGCGCGGTCTGCTGCCGGGCCACGGGCAGCGGCACGTTCTCCAGGTCCCGCACGTCGATCGCGCTGGCCTGCAGCGCGGAGATCACGGCCCTCTTCAGCGCGCGGGCACCACGCGAGTGGTCACGGGCCGTGGTGACGGTCGAACCCTTCTTCAGGGTCGTGGCGTACGCACCGGCGAGACGCACCGCGAGTTCCGGAGTGATCTCCACGTTCAGGATGCCGGAGACACCGCGCGCGCCGAAGAGGTGCGCCTGCCCCCTGGATTCCCAGATCACCGAGGTGTTGACGAAGGCGCCGGCCTCGATCGTCTTGAACGGGTAGACCCGGACATTGCCCTGGACGATCGATTCTTCACCGATCAGGCACTCGTCACCGATGACCGCCCCGTCCTCGATCCGCGCCGCACGCATGATGTCGGTGTTCTTGCCGACCACGCAGCCGCGCAGATTGCTGTGGGGTCCCACATAGACGTTGTCGTGGACGACGGCCTTGTGCAGGAACGCGCCGCTCTTGACGACCACATTGGAGCCCACGACGGTGTGCTCACGGATTTCGGAGCCGGCCTCGACCTTGGCGTAGTCACCGATGTAGACGGGTCCACGGAGCACGGCGTCCGGATGGACCTCGGCCCCCTCGGCGACCCATACGCCCGGGGAGATCTCGAAACCGTCGATGTCGACGTCGACCTTGCCCTCCAGGACATCGGCCTGCGCCTTGACATAGCTCTCGTGGGTGCCGACGTCCTCCCAGTAGCCCTCGGCGATGTAGCCGTAGACGGGCTTGCCTTCCTTCATCAGCTGCGGGAAGACATCGCCGGACCAGTCGACGGGCACATCGGGCTCGACGTAGTCGAAGACCTCGGGCTCCATCACGTAGATGCCGGTGTTCACGGTGTCGGAGAAGACCTGGCCCCAGGTGGGCTTCTCGAGGAAGCGCTCCACCTTGCCTTCCTCGTCGACAATGGTGATACCGAATTCCAGCGGGTTGGGCACACGCGTGAGGCAGACGGTGACGAGCGCGCCCTTCTCCTTGTGGAAATTGATGAGCTCGGTGAGGTCGAAGTCCGTCAGAGCATCGCCGGAGATGACGAGGAAGGCATCGTCCTTCAGCGCCTCTTCGGCGTTCTTGACGCTTCCGGCGGTTCCGAGTGGCTTCTCCTCATTGGCATAGGTGAGCTCCATACCAAGCTCTTCGCCGTCACCGAAGTAGTTCTTGACCAGTGAGGCCAGGAACTGGACAGTCACGACTGTTTCGTTGAGCCCATGCCTTTTGAGCAGCCGCAGAACATGCTCCATGATCGGCCGGTTCGCCACCGGCAGCAGCGGCTTGGGCATGCTTGAGGTCATAGGGCGAAGGCGCGTGCCTTCGCCTCCGGCCATCACGACGGCCTTCATGTCGGAAGCGTCCTCCTCGAAGAGACGGTCTAGCCGACTTCCCCCGCCAGGATTGTCCCGCACTTATCCAGCGCGGGCCATCGCTCCGCCGTGGCAGCAGGACCATCCGGGGCTTCAATCGGCCGTGGCATCCGCTCGGACCAGGCGGCGGACTTGTACCACGTAGAGGACTCCTGCCCACCAGTACAGCGTTGTACCCCATCCGGCGAACGCCCATCCGAAAATAGCAGCCAGTGACGAGATCCAGCCGGTTCCGTCACTGAGCAGAAGCAGGGGGAAGGCGTACATCAGGTTGAAGGTGGCGGCCTTACCCAGGAAGTTCACCTGGGGCGGCGGATAGCCGTGCCGGCGGAGGATGCCCACCATGACCAGCAGGACGAGCTCTCGCGCCAGAAGTACAGCGGTCAACCAAAGGGGCAGAATCTCACGCCAGGTCAGGCCGACCAAGGTCGAGAGAATGTAGAGCCGGTCGGCCGCGGGATCCAGGAGCCGGCCGAGGCTGCTGATCTGATTCCAGCGGCGCGCGAGCTTGCCGTCCAGATAGTCGCTGATGCCGCTCAGGGCCAGGATCAGAAGGGCCCAGCCGTCACTCTTGGGCCCACCGAACTCAGGCCACAGGATCAGCCACAGGAAGACGGGTACGCCGACGAGGCGAGCCATGCTGAGGATGTTCGGGATGGTGAGCACACGGTCCGTCTGGACGCGAGTCTCCTGAACCTCCACCCGGGGGCCTCCTGTGGGAAACGTGCCAACGATGCCCCCTGACCTTACCTCAACGCAAAAAAGCTCTGGCTCTTGGGCTGTATGCCCAAGAGCCAGAGCTCTAAAAGAAGTTCGGCGGCGTCCTACTCTCCCACAGGGTCCCCCCTGCAGTACCATCGGCGCTGTAAGGCTTAGCTTCCGGGTTCGGAATGTAACCGGGCGTTT
>NZ_JBIBEQ010000006.1:0-121992 GCF_042955215.1 Streptomyces sp. NPDC012466
CCTCTCGGGCTTTCCTCCGGGCTTCCCTTCGGTCTTGCGTTTCCGACTCTATCAGATCTTTTCTCGACCCGATTTCCTCGGTGCTTTCCAGGTTTTCGCTTTCGCGTTTCCCTTTCCGGCGGTTCCGACTTTATCAGAAGTTCCGGGCCGGATTGACCGGCCGTTTCATTTCCGATTCATCGGGAGAGGCTTCAATGAAATCAGCGTTTCATGAAGCGGATAGATGTTCACCGTGCTGGTCTGGGCCTTGAGCCCATCTCCAGGCAACTGTTCAAATCTACCTCCCCACACTTGCCGTGTCAACGGCTCCTGCGGGGCGAAGAGGAGACTAGCAGCTGAACGGAGGTCGTCGCACATCCGGCGGTCGTGGGGGCGATCAGGCGGCTGTGGGGACGGTCGCGCTCCGCTCCGCGGCCTCGACGTCACCGCTTTCCCCCGCGCGGGCGGCGCGACCGCCCAGGACGTAGACGTACGCCAGGAACGCCACTTCGGCGACGACCCCGATGCTGATGCGGGCCCACGTGGGGAGGCCGGACGGAGTGACGAACCCTTCGATCGCGCCGGAGACGAAGAGGACGAGGGCGAGGCCTATGGCCATGCCTATGGCGGCTCGGCCTTCTTCCGCGAGAGCCGTGCGCCGTGTGCGGGGGCCGGGGTCGATGAGGGTCCAGCCCAGACGCAGGCCGGTGCCGGCTGCGACGAAGACGGCGGTCAGTTCGAGGAGGCCGTGCGGGAGGATCAGGCCGAGGAACGTGTCGAGGCGGCCTGCCGAGGACATCAGGCCGACACCGACGCCGAGGTTGAGCATGTTCTGGAAGAGGATCCAGATGACCGGGAGGCCCAGGAAGACCCCCAGGATGAGGCACAGGGCTGCAGCCCAGGCGTTGTTCGTCCAGACCTGGGCGGCGAAGCTGGCGGCCGGGTGGCTGGAGTAGTACGTCTCGTACTGGCCGCCGGGGCGGGTGAGCTCGCGTAGCTCGCCGGGAGCCGCGATCGAGGCCTGAACATCGGGGTGAGTCCCGATCCACCAGCCCAGCAGAGCCCCGACGGCCGTGGACAGGAGTGCCGTGGGCACCCACCAGTGCCGTGCCGTGTAGACGGCGGCGGGGAAGCCGTGGGCCAGGAAGCGGGTGGCGTCACGCCAGGAGGCGCGTCGGGTGCCTGTCACGGCATGCCGCGCGCGTGCCACGAGTTGGCTGAGCCGGCCGGTCAGTTGCGGGTCGGGGGCGCTGGACCGGATCAGGGAGAGATGCGTCGCGGTGCGCTGGTAAAGGGTGACGAGTTCGTCGGCTTCTGCGCCGTTGAGGCGGCGCCGGCGGCGGAGCAGGGCTTCGAGGCGATCCCATTCCGCTCGGTGGGCGGAGACGAAGACGTCGAGGTCCATCGGTGTGCCTGCTCCTCGGCTGGTCGTCGGCAGCTCGTCGTGGATCAGCTTGTCGTACTACGGTGCGATGCGCCCTCAGCTTGGCAGACTGGCCCTGTCGGAGGCAGGGCAGGGGAAGGGCGGCGGGCGTGAGTGAGCTGGTGACGGGCGAGGCTGTGGCGTTGGAGCTGCGCCCCGCGAGGCTGCCCAGCAGGGCGCTGGCCGTGCTGCTCGATCTGGTGGCGGCGCTGGCGGTCTACGTCGCGGTGACCATCGCGGTGGTCGTTTCCACGGCCTCCCTCGACGAGGCGGCGCAGACGGCACTGTCGCTCGTGACGTTCGTTCTGGTGCTGGTGGGCGGGCCTATCGCGGTGGAGACGCTCAGTCACGGGCGGTCGCTCGGGAAGATGGCGTGCGGGCTGCGTGTGGTGCGGGACGACGGGGGCCCGATCCGGTTCCGGCATGCGCTGGTGAGGGGCTTGATCGGGGTGATCGAGATCCTGATGACGTTCGGGATCGTCGCCTGCATCGCCTCGTTCGTGTCGGCGCGTGGGCGGCGACTGGGTGATGTGTTCGCGGGGACGCTCGTCGTACGGGAGAGGATCCCGGTCACGCGGACCGGTTTCGTGCCGCCTCCGCCTCCTTGGCTGTCGGGGCGGTTCTCGGGGCTCGATCTGTCCGCGGTGCCCGACGGGCTGTGGCTCGCCGTCCGGCAGTACCTGACGCGCATGCAACAGCTGGATCCGCAGGTGGGCTGGTCGATGGCGGAGCGGCTGGCGTCGGATCTGGCGCAGCGTACGGGGGCTCCGGTGCCGCAGGGTGTGCCGGCGGCGGCGTATCTGGCGGCAGTCGTGCAGGAACGGCAGGCGCGGGAGGCGCGGAGGGCTTTCGGGAGCGATGCGGCCCGGTCGGCGACGTCCGCCACCGCCCCTCCGGTCACGAACGGAACGACGGCCCCGACCGTGGCTCGGGCAGCGGGTGGGCTTCAGGCTGCGGGCGCTCCTCCGGCTTCTCATGGATCGGCCGGACCGACGGCCGGAGCGCGTGAGGTGGTGTCCGAACCGTCCGGCGGGGGCCGGTCCGGGGAGTCAGCCGAGGTTCCCGCGAGCGAGCGGCCCCGCACCGGGTTCGTGCCGCCGGCCTAGTGGGGGGGCGGGACCGGCCGCTCCGGGGCGGCTGCCTGCTCAGGTGAACACCGACGGTGGTGACTCCAGGTCCTCGAGCTCGATGCCGGGTGCCGCGAGCACCACGTCTCCGGCGAGGTGCACGGTGTGCTGCTCGCCCGTGTCCAGGGCTGTGACCTGGTATTCGTCCACGGTCAGAGGGCCGTTGTCAGTGGCGTGTGCTTCGCTTTTCAGCAAGGTCCAGGACTGGTCCACGGTGCGGGGGGCGAGGACCGGGTCCGTGAAGGCGACGAGGCGTACGCGGGTGGTCGCGGAGGGGGTGAGACGCAGGAGACGGGCGGTGGCCACGAGGAACGCCGGGGATGTGCCGGTGAAGGCGTGGGCGCGCACATTGCCTTCGGTGGCCTCGGTTCCGGTGGGGTCGGAGCGGACCCAGGTGACGCCGTCGAGGGCGGCGCCGCGCACCTGCCAGGCGGCGGCGTGGAGTTCGAGGCGGAGAGGGCGGCCGAGCTCGTCGAGGGTGAGGTCGACGGAGCCGTGGTGATCGCCCGAGGGGGTGGTCAGCTGGGAGACGTAGCGCCAGCCGGAGGGGCCGGGGGCGCACTGGAAGTGCTCTTCCGCGAGGGGGGTGTGATCGTGCGGATCGTGGAGCGAATAGCGGCCGCGGGGCATGGGGGTCCTGGGTCTTGACGGGCGGGGCCGGTCGCCGGCCGGTCGAACGGGGCAGGCCCCCGGCACGGGGGTGCGGGGGCCTGCCTCGGAGATCCGACCAGTGGGTGACTGACCGGCGGTGGTGCCGCTCGGCTCAGTAGCGGTAGTGGTCAGGCTTGAAGGGGCCCTCGACCTGGACGCCGATGTACTCGGCCTGCTCCGGGCGCAGCGTCGTCAGCTTCACGCCGAGCGCGTCGAGGTGGAGGCGGGCGACCTTCTCGTCGAGGTGCTTGGGCAGCACGTAGACACCGGTCGGGTACTCGTCGGGCTTGGTGAACAGCTCGATCTGGGCCAGGGTCTGGTCCGCGAAGGAGTTGGACATCACGAACGACGGGTGGCCGGTGGCATTGCCCAGGTTCAGCAGGCGCCCCTCGGACAGGACGATGATCACCTTGCCGTCGGGGAAGGTCCAGGTGTGGACCTGCGGCTTGACCTCGTCCTTGACGATGCCCGGGATCCTGGCGAGGCCGGCCATGTCGATCTCGTTGTCGAAGTGGCCGATGTTGCCGACGATGGCCTGGTGCTTCATCTTGGCCATGTCCGAGGCCATGATGATGTCCTTGTTGCCGGTCGTGGTGATGAAGATGTCGGCCTGGTCGACGACCTCGTCGAGGGTCGTGACCTGGTAGCCGTCCATCGCGGCCTGGAGCGCGCAGATCGGGTCGATCTCGGTGACGATCACGCGGGCGCCCTGGCCGCGCAGGGACTCCGCGCAGCCCTTGCCCACGTCGCCGTAGCCGCAGACGACCGCGGTCTTGCCGCCGATGAGGACGTCGGTGGCGCGGTTGATGCCGTCGATGAGCGAGTGGCGGCAGCCGTACTTGTTGTCGAACTTCGACTTGGTGACGGCGTCGTTGACGTTGATCGCCGGGAACAGCAGGACGCCGTCGCGCTGCATCTCGTACAGGCGGTGGACGCCGGTCGTGGTCTCCTCGGTCACACCGCGGATCTCCGAGGCCAGCTGGGTCCACTTCTGCGAGCCGTCCGTGATGGTGCGGTTCAGCAGTTCGAGGATGACGCGGTGCTCGTCGGACTCGGCGGTGTCGGGCGAGGGGACCTTGCCGTCCTTCTCGTACTCGACGCCCTTGTGGACGAGGAGGGTGGCGTCGCCGCCGTCGTCCAGAATCATGTTCGGGCCGCCGGTGGGGCTGTCCGGCCAGGTGAGCGCCTGCTCGGTGCACCACCAGTACTCCTCCAGGGTCTCGCCCTTCCAGGCGAAGACCGGGACGCCCTGGGGGTTGTCCACGGTGCCGTTCGGGCCGACGGCGATGGCGGCTGCCGCGTGGTCCTGGGTGGAGAAGATGTTGCAGGACGCCCAGCGGACCTCAGCGCCGAGGGCGACCAGGGTCTCGATGAGCACGGCGGTCTGCACGGTCATGTGCAGGGAGCCGGTGACACGGGCGCCGGCGAGCGGCTGCGCCTCGGCGTACTCCTTGCGGATCGCCATCAGGCCCGGCATCTCGTGCTCGGCGAGGGTGATCTCCTTGCGGCCGAACTCGGCCAGGGAGAGGTCGGCGACCTTGAAGTCCTGTCGGTTCTCGACAGTCGTCATTGCGAGCTGCTCCTCGGGGGGTTGGGTCGAGGTGGGTACGGCTGGTCTGCGCGGCGGCGGACACAGGGGTGCCCGAAAGAGGACACAGGCATGCCCGCGTGCGCGCAGCGCAGTCCGTCGGAGGCCCTCTCTCCCTCGGCCGGTCCGCGGTGGGACCGCCCGACCGCCATCAGCAGCGACGTCTGGCTCCGTCCCAAGCTACACCGGGGGCGGGTGCGATCCCCAGTCCGCCGGGAAACACATCGAGCCGATCATGTGACGGATCGGGGGACGGGACCGGCGGCCGGGCGGGGCGGTGGTGGGGGCCGGGAAGCCGGACGGGGCCCGCCGAGTGGTTCGGCGGGCCCCGTGGGCCGGGAAGGAAAGGGGTCAGTGCTCGGTGGGGTGGGGGGCCGGGCCGCCCGGGGAGGCCTCGCGGTCGGGGCCCTTGGCGGCCTCCCGCTCGCTGTAGATGTCCGGCTCGAGGTAGATCACGCGGGCGATCGGGACGGCGTCGCGGATGCGGGCCTCGGCGGCGTCGATGGCGGCGGCGATCTCGGTGGCCGTGTCGTCGTGCTGGACGGCGATCTTGGCGGCGACGAGGAGTTCCTCCGGGCCGAGGTGGAGCGTGCGCATGTGGATGATGCGGGTGACGGTGTCGCCGTCGACGACGGCGGCCTCGATCTTCCGGGTCTCCTCGATGCCGGCGGACTCGCCGAGCAGCAGCGACTTGGTCTCGGCGGCGAGGACCAGGGCGATCAGGATGAGCAGGATGCCGATGCAGAGGGTGCCGATGCCGTCCCAGACGCTGTCGCCGGTGAGCAGGGCGAGGCCTACGCCGCCGAGCGCGAGGATGAGGCCGACGAGGGCGCCCAGGTCCTCCAGGAGGACGACCGGGAGCTCGGGGGCCTTGGCGTGGCGGACGAAGTCCTTCCAGGAGCGGCTGCCGCGCAGGGGGTTGGACTCCTTGATGGCCGTCCGGAAGGAGAAGCTCTCGGCGATGATCGCGAAGACCAGGACGCCGACGGGCCAGTACCAGTGCGTCAGCTCGTGGGGGTGCTTGATCTTCTCGTAGCCCTCGTAGAGGGCGAACATGCCGCCGACCGAGAAGAGCACGATGGAGACGAGGAAGGCGTAGATGTAGCGCTCGCGGCCGTAGCCGAAGGGGTGTTCCGGGGTGGCCTCGCGCTTCGCCTTCTTGCCGCCCACCAGAAGCAGGGCCTGGTTGCCGGAGTCCGCGAGCGAGTGGACGGACTCGGCGAGCATTGACGACGAGTTGCTGAAGAGGAACGCCACGAACTTCGCTACCGCGATGGCGAGGTTGGCGGCCAGTGCCGCCACGATCGCCTTGGTACCGCCTGACGCGCTCATATCTCCGCGTTGTCCCTTCGTACGCCGTTCCAGGGCCCGGACGCCGCCTTGGTGCGCGCCCGTGGCTTTGCCCGTGCTTGACGGTGGGCCATTGTTGCAGCCCGCCGCGACAGCGGTGAGTCAGGTCACCAGCACGGGGCCGTCGAAACGGTCAGGCGACGACCGTGGCCCGGAAAAGTGTTCCCGTTCCGGACACTTCGGCCCTTTCTCCGGCCGGGACGAAGACGGACTCACCCGGCGTCAGGTCGTGCTCGCCGGCCCGGACGGTGCCGGCCGTGCAGAGCAGGATCTGCGGGGTCGGACGGGTGAGGTCGTGGGCGGTGCCCGCCTCGGGGAGGACGTAGCGGGAGAGGCGGAACTCGTCGATGGGGGTCTCGTAGACCTCCTCGCCGTCCGGGGAGGCCTCCGGGCGCAGGACTCCGGGGTCGCTGGGGCGGAAGCGGACGATGCGCAGGAGTTCGGGGACGTCGACGTGCTTGGGGGTCAGGCCGCAGCGCAGGACGTTGTCGGAGTTGGCCATGATCTCCACGCCGAGGCCGTCGAGGTAGGCGTGCGGGACGCCGGCGCCGAGGTAGAGGGCCTCGCCGGGCTGGAGCCGGACGTGGTTCAGCAGCATCGCGGCGATGACGCCGGGGTCGCCCGGGTAGTGGTGGGCGATGTCGGCGTAGGGGGCGTAGGCGCCGCCGAGGCGGGTGCAGGCGGTGGCCGCGTCCGCGACCGTGCGGGACATCTCGTCGGGGTCGGCGGTGAGGATCGCCGTGAGGACCTCGCGCAGGGCGGCGTCCTCGGGGTGGGCGTGCAGCAGGTCGACGTAGGGCTTGAGGGAGTCGACGCCGAGGTCGTCGAGCAGGGCCGCGGCCTCCAGCGGGTCGCGGAAGCCGCACAGGCCGTCGAACTCGGTGAGGGCGCAGATCAGTTCTGGCTTGTGGTTGGCGTCCTTGTAGTTGCGGTGCGGGGCGTCCACGGGGATGCCGCGCCGCTCCTCGTCCGCGTAGCCCTCTCGTGCCTGCGTGAGGTCGGGGTGGACCTGGAGGGAGAGCGGGGCGCCCGCGGCGAGGATCTTGAGGAGGAAGGGCAGCCGGGGGCCGAACTTGGCGACGGCGGCGGGTCCGAGTTCCTTCTCGGGGTCGGCGTCGACGACCTCGACGAGCGTGCCCCGGCCGGTGCGCGAGGGTGCGCCCGGGTGGGCGCCCATCCACATCTCCGCCTGCGGCTCGCCGGTCGGTTCCACGCCGAGCAGCTGCGGGATGGCGGTCGGGGAACCCCAGGCGTAGGGGCGGATGGTGTTGTCGAGGCGGTCCATGGGTTCTCTCTGCGTGGTGCGGGGCGCGGGGCGCGGGCGCGTCAGGGTGTCCCGGGCAAGATCAGGCCCTCGAAGCGAGCGCCAGGTAAACGGCGGCGAAATCCGTGATGGCGATCAGTTCCGCGAGGGTCTCCAGTTCGCCGCCCTCCTCCGGTTCCAGCTCGCTGATCGGTGTGTCGTGGCTGAGCGCGAGGTCGCGGGCGCCGGGGGCGGCGGTGAGGCCGCCGATGGGGCGGTCGCGCAGCAGCACCACGCGCGCGTGCAGGGCGGGCGGTTCTTCGACGCGGTCGCGGAAGAAGTCCTCGGGGTCGGCGCTGGCGGCCAGCGGGCCGGCGAGCAGGGCGCCGTGGGCGGCGAGGGCCTCGGGCAGTTCGGCCACGACCGCGGGGGTGCCGGACAGTTCGGCGAGGGCGGCGGCGAAGCGGCGGCCCGCGGGTCCGGCCGAGGTGCCCTCGGTCCACACGACCGGGAGCGCGTCGGCGAGCTCTGCGGCCAGGGTCTTGGCGGCGTTGCTGTACGTGACGATGGCGGGGCCGCAGCGCTCGGCGACGCGGTCGAGGCGGTCGGCGACCTTGCCGAGCACGTCCGGCGGGGCGTCCAGCACGCCCGCACGGTCCAGCAGCGCGAGCAGCGGAGTGAGCAGGGCCCACAGGACGCCGGGGGCGGACGCGGCGAGCGGCTCGTCCAGGTCGTACGGGGCGGTCGCCATGGGGACGAACAGGCCGTGCACCCCGGCGACGGCGTCGGCGAGCGGGGTGCGGGCGGGGGCGACGGCGACGACGGTGCAGCCCCGGCGGTAGGCCTGCTCGGCGAGCAGGGACAGGCCGGGTTCGGTGCCGTCCGGGGTGGTGATCAGCAGGAGGTCCACGGAGCCGACCCAGCCGGGCAGTTCCCAGCGCAGAGCGCCCGCGGCGGGGGCGACGCCGGTGGGGGCGAGGCGGGTGACCGGACTGCCGGCACCGGCGAGGGTGCCGATGAGGTCGGCGGCGTGGGTGGCGGCGGCACCCGGGCCGGCGATGAGGACGGCACGGGGCCGGCCGTCCGGCTTGAGGTCGTTGACGCCCGCCTCGGCGGCGTGGCGGGCGGCTGTGCGCACGCGGGCACCGGCTTCTGCGGCGCCGCGGAGCAGCCCGCGGTGGTCGGCCTCGGCGAGGCCCTCCGGTGAGTCGAGCAGCGATTCGTCGAGCATGGGCGGCAGCTTCCCATCGCCGGGGTCCGTTATGAGGTGTCCTGGATCGTGCCCGCTGTGCCGGGAGCTATGTGCACCGGGGTGTCGCGCGGGTGCGTACGGGCGCGCGCGGCTGCGTGCGCCCCTCGGTCACGCGGGGCGGCGGGCCTCGTCGACCAGGAGGACGGGGATGCCGTCGCGGACGGGGTAGGCCAGGCCGCAGGCGGTGTCGGTGCAGATCAGTTCGCTGTCCTGCTCCGTGAGGGGGGCGTGGCAGGCCGGGCAGGCGAGGATCTCGAGGAGGCCGGATTCGAGGGGCATAGGGGTTTCCTCCGAGGTGCGGGCGCTTGGGGTCGTGCCTGGTCAGATTACCGCCGGTGGGGGTGGGGCCTCAGCCCCTGATGATCCCCAGCACCTCGTCGCGCACCCTGGCCATCGTCTCGGCGTCCTTCGCCTCCGCGTTCAGGCGCAGCAGCGGTTCCGTGTTGGAGGGGCGGACGTTGAACCACCAGTCGGCGGCGGAGACGGTGAGGCCGTCGAGTTCGTCGAGGGTGATGCCCTCGCGGGCCCCGTACGCGGAGCGGATCGCGGCGAGGCTGGCCTGCTGGTCGGCGACCGTGGAGTTGATCTCCCCGGAGCCGGCGTAGCGGTCGTACTGGGCGACGAGGGAGGAGAGGGGGCCCTCCTGGCCGCCGAGGGCCGCCAGGACGTGGAGGGCGGCCAGCATGCCCGTGTCGGCGTTCCAGAAGTCGCGGAAGTAGTAGTGCGCGGAGTGCTCGCCGCCGAAGATCGCGCCGGTGCGGGCCATCTCGGCCTTGATGAAGGAGTGGCCCACGCGGGTGCGGACCGGGCTGCCGCCGTTCTCCTGGACGACCTCGGGGACGGACCAGGACGTGATCAGGTTGTGGATGACCGTGCCCTTGCCGCCGTGCCGGGCCAGTTCGCGAGTGGCGACCAGGGCGGTGATCGCCGAAGGGGAGACCGGCTCGCCCCGCTCGTCGACGACGAAGCAGCGGTCGGCGTCGCCGTCGAAGGCGAGGCCCAGGTCGGCGCCCTCCTCGCGGACCCGCTTCTGCAGGTCGACGAGGTTGGCGGGGTCGAGGGGGTTGGCCTCGTGGTTGGGGAAGGTGCCGTCGAGCTCGAAGTACATCGGGACCAGCGTCAGGGGCAGGCCCGCGAAGACCTCGGGGACCGTGTGCCCGCCCATGCCGTTGCCCGCGTCGACGACGACCTTCAGGGGGCGGATGGAGGTCAGGTCGACCAGGGAGCGCAGGTGTGCCGCGTAGTCGGGCAACGTGTCGCGGCCGGTGATGGTGCCCGCCTCGGCGGCCGGCTCCGGGGCGCCCGATTCGCTCCATCCCTCCACCAGTTCGCGGATCTGCGCGAGGCCGGTGTCCTGGCCGACCGGGGCGGCACCCGAGCGGCACATCTTGATGCCGTTGTACTGCGCCGGGTTGTGGGAGGCGGTGAACATGGCGCCCGGCAGGTTCAGCGCGCCCGAGGCGTAGTACAGCTGGTCCGTCGAGCACAGGCCGATCTCCGTCACGTCCGCGCCCAGCGCGGCCGCCCCGCGCGCGAAGGCACGCGACAGGCCCGGTGAGGAGGGCCGCATGTCGTGCCCGGTCGCGATGGCGCTCGCGCCGGTGACCCGCACGAAGGCCGCTCCGAAGAGCTCGGCGAGGGACTCGTCCCACTGGTCGGGAACGACCCCGCGTACGTCGTACGCCTTAACGACCTGCGACAGATCAGCAGCCACGGCCAACCTTCCTGAAAAAGTACTGTCGGTCCGCCCAAACTACCCTCGCCCGCCGACAGCGCGCTGGGCGGACGCCAAGAGGACTCCCAGCCGTCATCTCAGGTCAGGGCAGACTCCAGCCCAGGACCGGGGTGCTCTGGCCGACCACGATCACGCACATCACCAGCGGCAGGCCCAGGCTCCAGGGCAGCACCTCGCGCGGCAGGTCGCCCTCGCGGCCCGCCGGTCCGACGGTCGCGCAGGCGATGGTGAGGTTCTGCGGGGAGATCATCTTGCCGAGGACACCGCCGGAGCTGTTGGCGGCGGCGGCAGGTCGGGGGGCAGGCCAAACGCGCGGGCCGCGGTGACCTGGAGGGCGCCGAAGAGGGCGTTGGCCGAGGTGTCCGAGCCGGTCACGGCGACGTCGAACCAGCCGAGGACGGGCAAAAGAGGGTGCCGCCGGTCGACCGACCGGCCAACTGAAGACGTTGCCGCCGACCGGTTCGCCGTCGGGGCCGGCGACGTTCGGGAAGGGCCAGTCGTGGTGCGGATGGTTCCGGCGAGCCGGTCCTTGACGGCCGGGGTCTGCGCGACGGAGAAGATCACGACGATCAGTGCGTAGGGGCGTAGGCGCGCAGGACCTCCCGGGTCGGGCCCTCCTCGTCCAGTTCCTCGCTGCGGGCGCCGGTCAGCACGGAAGCGCACGGACTCGGCGGCGGGCACCCGCGCGTGGTACGGCGACCAGGGCACCCGCGCCGGCGAGGACGGCGCCGATGTCGGCGAGTTGGGCGGAGACGTAGGTGGAGGCGGCGAACTGGGCGACGGCGAAGGCGACTCCGCACGCCAGGGCGGGCACCCAGGTCTCGCGCAGGCCGCGCCGGCCGTCCACGAGCCAGACGAGCACGAGGAGCACCACGAGGGCCGGCAGCGGGGTCTGACGGCCCACCACGGACGCCACGGAGCCGAGCGGCAGCCCGGGCACTTGGGCGAGCGTGACGACCGGTGTGCCCATCGCGGCGAAGGCCACGGGCGCGGTGTTGGCGACGAGGGCGACGACGACGGCGCGCACCGGTTCGAAGCCGAGGGCGACCGAGGGCGACCAGCGGGTCGCGCTGATCGCGACGGGCGCCCCGAAGCCGGCGAGCGCCTCCAGCAGTGCCCGAAGCAGAAGGCGATGACGAGTGCCTGGATGCGCGGGTCGTCGGAGTGCCTGCCGAAGGAGCGGCGCAGGTGTCGAAGTGCCGGGTGCGGACGGTCATCCGGTACGCCCACAGGGCGTGGACGACGATCCACAGGATGGGAAAGAGGCCGAAGACGGCTCCCTGGGCGCCGCCGGAGAGAGTCCGGCCGAGTGGCATGCCTAGGCGAGCCGGGCGACGAGGACGGTGGCGAGGAGGCCGGTCAGGCCCGCCAGGTGCGCCTTCGTGCGGACGCCGCCGAGCTGGACCAGGCGGACAGGCCGAGCGAGCCGGCGACGGGTTCCGGTTCCTGGGCGTACACGGGCGCTCCCCGGGTTCCGCCCTGCGAAAGCGGTTTCCCACGACCCCGTACGGAATGGCCATGTCCGCGCCAAGCTGGCGTCCATGGGTGCGCTGGTGGAGAAACCGAGGCCGCGGTCAGTTGTCGGGCGAGCGCAGGACGCGGAGGTGCCCGCGGCGCGCGACCTCCATCGGGTCGGCCCTGCGGCCCCCGCCGCCGGCCTCCGCCGCCCGCTCCTGCGGACGGGCCGCCTCACGGACGGCGTTCGCGAGCGCTTCCAGGTCGTCGCCGCTGGGGCGGGCGGGGGCCGAACCGTCGAGGAGCCGGACGACCTCCCAGCCGCGCGGGGCGGTGAGGCGCTCGGAGTGCTCGGCGCACAGGTCGTAGCAGTGGGGTTCGGCGTAGGTGGCGAGCGGGCCGAGGACCGCGGTCGAGTCGGCGTAGACGTACGTCAGCGTCGCGACGGCGGGACGGCCGCAAGCGGTGCGCGAACAGCGACGTACAGGGCTCACGATGTTGGACGGTACCGCACTCTTGAGCGGGCCGCGACGACTCTCCACGAGGTCACCCCACCGTGTCGTGCTGTGAAACGTCCCACACACTCCTTCGGGCGCACCTCGCCGACCTGCCCGGACATCGCCGTCCGGGGTGCCGAACGGCCGCGCGAGCGGAGAGGAGTCGTCACAAAACCCTCAATTGCCGTGTGCACACCGGTCTCGGCGGGATACGGATTTGAGCCCGATCTTGGCTTGAACTGTCATGTAACGACATGCCCCGCGGGTCGGCCGGAAGCCGTCCGTGCCGCTGTGCGGTGCCGGGCACCGGGGCGCGTCGGGGACTACCCTTCACCAGTGATGGACAAGCCCGTAACGCCCCGTGCCGCCGCCCCCGGGCCCCGCCGCCGTGATCGCCACGGACGGGGCATGCGCGGCCCCATCGCACCGCCGCAGGTGCCGCTCGCCGCGAGCCGTGCGGACGCGTTCGCCGATCTGGTGCAGGACTCCGTGGAGCGCCTGGAGCGGCGGTGGCCGCAGCTCGCCGACATCGATTTCCTCGTCCTGGAGGTCCCCCGGCTCGACGGGCCCGGCCAGGCCTGGAACGACGAGGCGGTACCGCTCGGCGGCACGATCGGCGCGCGCGAGGGCCGCCCCGCGCGCGTGGTCGTCTACCGGCGGCCGGTCGAGATCCGCACCAAGGGGCGCGACGAGCGAGCGGCGCTGGTGCACGAGATCGTCGTGGAGCAGGTCGCCGAGCTGCTGGGGCTGACGCCGGAGACGGTGGATCCGCGCTACGGCGAGGACCAGGGCTGAGCCGGACGCCGGCCGGCGGTTCTACTTCTGGAGCACCGACAGGTCCTCGTCCGCCTCCGGTACGGCCACCGTCCCCCGGTCGTCCGGCAGCGTCTGCACGGTGAAGGCGGGGACGCCGCCCTCGGTCGCCGCCAGGGTGCGGGCCCCGTAGACCGGGCCGCCGGAGACCGGCTCGACCGTGAGCGCGTAGGTGCCCTTCAGACCGCTGGGAGCCGGGGGCTCGATGTCCTGGGTCGTGCCGCCCTTGATCGTGTACGTCTTCGACACCGGGGTGCCGCCCTCGCTGCCGGCCGAGGCGGTGACCTTGACCGTGGCGGCGGCGCCGGGGGCCGTCAGGGACAGGGTGCTGCCCTTGCCGCTGTTGTCCGCCGACGTCGCGCGCGTGCCGACGGGGCGGGTCGCCGGGATGAACGCCGTCTCCTGCTTGTCGCCCTTGCCGCGGACGACCCGCAGGGCCGCCACGACCGGCACGGACCGGTCCGTCGGGGTCAGCACCAGGGAGCCCGCCTCGCCGCGGGTGACGTCGCCCAGGTCGACGGCGGTCGTCATACCGCCCTTGACGTGCACCGTCTCGTGCCCGGCCGGGGTGATCAGCCCGGAGGGGGACGCCAGGCGCACCTTCAGGTCGGCGTCGGCGTCGCCGGGGGTGAAGGCGACCAGGCGCACGGAGGTGGCGTCCTTGGGGATGCCGGGCAGGACCAGGCTGCCCGAGGGGTCCGTGGACGCGGCCAGCCAGTCGCCGCCCACCTTGTCGTCCAGGGCCTGCACGGCGGCGCCGACGCGT
Organism: Streptomyces sp. NPDC012466; assembly: GCF_042955215.1. NCBI lineage: Bacteria > Bacillati > Actinomycetota > Actinomycetes > Kitasatosporales > Streptomycetaceae > Streptomyces > Streptomyces sp. NPDC012466. The sequence continues at coordinate 13,880 of NZ_JBIBEQ010000006.1, forward strand.
CCGCTGCGGACGTTGACGTGCACGGTGAGGTCGGTCTGCCGCTCGTCGACGAGGGTGGACAGCAGGACCGGCTCGCTGGAGTGCGGCTGGATCGTGATGCCCTCCCCCACCGCGGACTTCAGGGCGCCGTCCTTGCCGTAGAGCTCGATGTCGGCCACGGCGGCCGAGTCGTCGGGGTTCGTCAGGTGGACGTAGTCGGTGCGGTCGGCGTCCGTGCTGGCGCCGGGGAACCAGAAGTCGGTGTCCGGAGCGGTGCAGTTGACGCCCTGCAGGCCACGCCCGGTCCCCGCGGCGACCTCGGTCGTCTCCTGGACCGTCCAGCCGGGTGCGAACCTGCCGTCCGCGGTTCCGACGAGCGCGGGCGCGTCGCCGCCGGAGCTGTCGCCGGTGACCGGCTTGCCGGGCTCCTTCGGCGTCAGCACGGGCTTGGCGGGCTTGTCCTTGCCGGACTTCCCGTCGTCCCCGCCCTTGCCTTTGTCCGTGCCGTCGGCCGGGGCGTCCGCCGACTCCTGGGCGGCGGCCCGCAGTTCGGCCTTGCCGCCGCTCTCGGTGCCCTTCGTGACGGGCGTGAAGGACGTGTAGGACGTCTCGGCGAGGTCGGACGTGCTGGGCGCCGGGCACAGCAGGCTCGTGCGCTCCACGGGCAGTTGGGCGGCCGCCTTGGCCGCGGTGTCCGGGGCCGGGGCGTCCGGCTGGGACAGCGCGGCGAAGCCGGTGACGGCGGCGAGCGCGGTCGCGCCCGCGATCAGGGACAGGGTGGTGCGGTTCACTGCTGGCTCCCGTCGGGACGCTCACTGCCCGTGCCGTGGGGGTGGTGCTGCTGCGCCGGGTCGTACGGCGTGCCGTAGCCCGGGTCCTGACTGTAGGCCTGGTCGTAACCCTGCTGGTCGTAGGACGGGTTCTGACCCTGGCCGCCGTAGGCGTACGGGTCGTACTGGCCACCCTGGTACGGGTCCGCCTGGTACTGCTGCCCGTAGGCGTCCGCCGGGTACGGGGCGTTCTGGTACTGGTCGCCGTAACCCGCGTACTCGCCGCCCTGGTAGGCGGCGTTGTCCCACTCGCCGTAGTTCTGCTGCTGCGGCACCGCCGCCGGCGGCTGTTCCGGCTGCGGGGGCGGGGGCGGGAACTCCTCGGGTCCGGCGGTTCCCTCGGTCTCGGCCTCGGCTTCCGCCTGGGCGCGCAGGCGGCGGGCGCGGCGGCCCTCGCCGGCGACGGCCTCGGCCGGGACGGCAGGCTCCTCGGGGAGGTCGTCGTCGATGTCGCGGCGTCGGCCGGGCAGGGCGAGCACCACGAGGACGAGGGCGAGGAGCCCCTGGGCCCACAGCCAGGCCGTGTGGCCGATCGGGTCGTCGTAGGTGACGTCCAGCCTGCCGCCGCCCGCGGGGAGTTCGAAGCCCTGGGCCCAGCCGTCGACCGTGGTGCGGGTCAGCGGCTTGCCGTCGAGCGTGGCGGACCAGCCGTCGGAGGCGGAGTCGGCGAGGCGCAGTACGCGTCCGCCGGCACCCGCCGGGATCGTGGTGTGGATGTCGACGGGCCCGGCGGCGACGGGCCGCGGGGTGCCGGATCCGGAAGCGGGGACGATCGTGGCGCGCGCGACCTCCCGGTTGACGCGCCACAGCGCGCCGCCGTCCTGCTGGCTGAGCCGGGTCAGACCGGGTGTGGCGTCCAGGACGCGGGTGACCTCGCGGGGCGCGCCCTGGTGGACGAGGACGTAGCGCACGGCGAAGCCGCCGAGCTGGTCGGCCTGGTCCGCGCCGGAACCGGCGACCAGGTTGGCGACGACCTTGTCGAGCCTGCCGTTCTCGCCGTCGGCCGCGGCGATCTCGCCGTCCCCGAGGCGGGCGCCCGAACCGCGGACCAGCATGTAGCCGACGCGGGCGCCGGAGTCGCTGTCCAGGACGAGGGTGCGGGCCTGGTCGTGGGTGCCGCTCTCCTCGGCGACGAACGCGGGCACCTGGGTCGCGTCGCGCCGCTCCAGGGGGCCGTCGGCGCCGCGGATCATCCAGCCGGCGGCGATGAGCAACGGGCCGGCGGCCGAGGCGAAGGCGATCAGCACGGCGACCGGCTGGCGCCAGCCGAAGCTCTGCTCGGCCACCCGCGCGCGTGCCCCGTCGGCGCCGAGCGCGGCGGCCGCCAGGAGGGCGATGCCGTAGACGAGGGTCGCCGGGCCGGCCCAGGCGGAGCCGTTGGCCAGGACCGCGAAGACGAAGCCGGTCAGGGCGACCGTCCAGGCCGTCCAGATGCCCGCCTGGCGTTCGGAGCGCACCAGGGCGGCCAGGGCGGCCAGCACGATGCCGAAGAGCATGAGGCCGCTGACGGTGCCGGGGCCGCCCGGGCTGGCGCCGAGCAGGTCGAGGGGGGAGGCGGTGGAGGGGCCGTACTCCAGGCCCGCTTCTTTGAGGAAACCGAACGGGAGCAGCGTCAGCGACCAGGGGGCGAGCAGCAGCAGGGGGGTGCCGAGCTGAGCCAGGAACCGCAGGCCGTAGGCCGTGATGTCGGTCCGGCGCAGCACCAGCACTCCGATGCCGAGGAGCAGCGCGATGGGCCACACGATCGGCGTGAAGGCGGTGGTGATGGTCAGCAGCAGCGCGTACGCCCAGGTGGCGCGCCAGCTGCCGCGCGCCCCGCCGGCCTTCGTCAGGCCGCCGGCCGCGATGCCCGCGCGGGCGACGAGCGGCAGCAGCACGGCCAGGACGGCGGTGCCGATACGGCCGCCGGCGAGGGCACCGGTGGCGGCGGGCAGGAAGGCGTAGACGACGGCCGCCCAGGCGCGCAGCAGCCGGGACTCGACGAGCGGGCGGGAGGCGAAGTAGGCCGTGACGCCGGCCAGCGGCACCGAGCAGACGAGCAGGACGGTGACGGCGAGACCGGTCGAGCCGAACAGCAGGGACGCCAGCATCGCCACGAGCGCGAGGTACGGCGGCGCGGGCGAGGTGCCGCCGGCGCCGACCGGGTGCCAGGCGTCCAGGTAGCGCGCCCACAGCTCGCTGGAGTCGGCCGGGGCGGGCAACAGGGCGCCGCCCACGAGCGCGCCGCCGCCGAGAAGCTGGCGGCAGGCGGCCAGGGAGACGAGCAGCAGCACCAGGAAGAGCACCGGGCCGGGCTTGCGCGCGATGCGCTTGAGCCGGGCGAACTGCTCGATCTCGAGGAAGTCGGCGTCGTCGCCGCCGGGGCCCGACTCGACGGCGCCGCCGTGCCGTCCCGCGCCGGCGGCGACTTCCGGGTCGGAGCGGCCGACGAGGCTGCTCGCGACCTGCTCGACGGTGACGCGGACGGTCGCGCCGGGCGGCGGGAACAGCGCCCGCAGCTCGCCCTTGTCGATCCGGGGTGCGCCTCTGCCGCGCCGCCCGGCGAGGATCCGCTCGGGCCTGAGCAGGGTGCTCATCAGGCCGCGGATCTCGTCGACGGCCTGTCCGGGGACCTTGCCGACCAGGTAGGCCACGATCCGCAGCAGGGTGCCGAGCACGATGCGCAGCATCACCCAGGGGAGCACGGCCGTACGCGCGTTGACGAGCAGGGTGTAGACGGCGCCGGCCTTGTCGACCTTGTGCGGGGAGGCCGCCGTGCGGCCCACGCAGTCGACCGTGCGGCGCTCGCGGCTGGAGGCCTCGGCGTGCCGGACGACCGCCTCGGGGGCGACCAGGACGCGGTAGCCGGCCGCGTGCGCGCGCCAGCACAGGTCGACGTCGTCGCGCATGAGGGGCAGGTGGCGGTCGAATCCGCCGAGCTGCTCGAAGACGTCGCGGCGGACGAGCATGCCGGCGGTGGACACCGACAGCACGGTCCGGACGTGGTCGTGCTGGCCCTGGTCCTGCTCGCGGCGGTCCAGGCCGGTCCAGCGGCGGCCGGAGTTGGCGATGGAGACGCCGACCTCCAACAGCTGGCGCCGGTCGTACCAGCCGCGGAGCTTGGGGCCCACGACGGCCACGTCCTCGCGGCCCAGTTCGTACTCGTTGTCCACGACCCGCAGCAGCTGGGCCAGGGCGTCCGGGTCCGGGGCGCAGTCGTCGTGCAGCAGCCACAGCCACTGCACCGGCTCGCCGTGCGGCAGCTCGGGCAGGTCGTAGGCGTCGTCGCGCCACGAGCGGGTGACCGGGTCCCAGCCGCTGGGGCGCTTCAGGTACGGCAGCTCGTCCGGGGTGAGGACCGGTGCGGTGCGGTCGCACTCCTCGACGGCCTGGCCGAAGCCGGTGCGGCGGGCGAGGTGCAGCACCCGGTCGGCGCCGAGCGCGTCGGTGACCAGCTGTGCGGAGGCGTCCGAGCTGCCGGTGTCGGCGCCCATCGCGAACTGGACGGGCCGCTCCTGGCCGAGCAGTCCGGCGAGCGCGTCGGGCAGCCAGCGGGCGCCGTCGTGGGAGACGAGGACCGCGGTCACCACATGACGCGGGAACTCAGGTGTGGCAGCGGTGTCGTGGGGAGCTGCCGGGTGGCTGTGCACGGACATCGAGGTACGGGCCCCGGTTCGGTGGACTGCGGTGGACGCCCGCGCCCGGTGGGGGCGGCGGGGCGTCTCGGACGAGCGACCACACTATCGGCAGTCCAGCAGGGGCGGCGCCCAGCGCCTCGTTGAGGACCGGTGGCCGGGAGACGGGTGGGCGGACGGCCCGCCGCCTGTGGATCACCCACGGGCGACGGGCCGTTCACGAAGAGGGTGGGGGTCAGACGGCCGCTTTCTTCAGCCGGCGGCGCTCCCGCTCGGACAGGCCGCCCCAGATGCCGAATCGCTCGTCGTTGGCGAGGGCGTACTCGAGGCACTCGGAGCGGACCTCGCAGGCGAGGCAGACCTTCTTGGCCTCCCTGGTCGAGCCGCCCTTCTCGGGGAAGAAGGACTCGGGGTCGGTCTGGGCGCACAGCGCGCGCTCCTGCCAGCCGAGTTCCTCGTCCGCGTCGTCGACCAGCAGTTGCTGCACCGTCTCGGTCATGTGCGCCCCTCGTCTGTCTTTCGCGTCCCCGTGATCTAGCCGTTACCGATTCCGGCTGAACGACACGAGTGAAATTACAAGTGTGCTGCTCCGGGCGAGTCAAGCCGAGATCTGCTATTGAGCCCCTTATTCACTCTGCGGAACCAAGCCCATGCGGAAAGTGTTCAAATCACCATAAAACCTGACACACCGACAGAGCCCCTGAGGGCTCACGTCTTCCGCCGGACCCCTCGCAGACCTCTACAGGGAAGGACGCCCAGGAGTTCGATCTCGTTCCGACACGCACGTCGAAGCGAAACGGATCACAGTCGGATCACGACTACGCAACGGGGTTTGTGCGCCCGGTTGGACGCCATGTGTCCCGGGCGGGCCATGAACAAACCTTTCATCTGAGCGATCGACCGGATGAGGTGAACCACATCCCACATACCGGGTGTCGAGTTGACAGTGAAGGTGTGAACCGGTGTCCTTGTGGGCATGCTCGCGAACTTGGCATCCACCTCGACCCGCACCGCCGGGTCCCACGGTGCTGCCCTCGCTCGCTGTAGCTGTTGCTGTCCCAGCTGTTGAGCCACACCCGCTCCAGCTGAAGGCCGAGCCACCCGTCTCTCGGCTCCCGTTCCCTCTGACCTTCTTTCACTGAGGAACCACGCACCCCATGAACAGCGACAGCGACCTCCAGATCGCCGGTGACATCCTCGAAGTCACGCACCTCCTCCAGACCCCGCGCGAGCACCCGGCCACCGTCGCCGAGTTCGTCGGACTGGCCCGCTCCCTCGCCGAGGACCGCTCCCAGTGGGAGCACCTCGTCCGCTACGACGCGGTCAGCCGCTGGTACCACCGGCTGCGCACCGGCCCGGGCTACGAGGTGTGGCTGCTGTCCTGGGTGCCCGGGCAGGGCAGCGGGCTGCACGACCACGGCCGCTCCTCCGGGGTGCTGACCGTCCTGGAGGGCACGCTGACCGAGCGCACGGAGCGGGGCACGCGCGCCCTGCGTGCGGGCGCGCAGCGCGTGTTCGCGCCGGGGTACGTGCACGAGGTGGTGAACGACGCACTGGAGCCGGCGGTGAGCCTGCACGTCTACTACCCGGGCCTCACCGAGATGCCGATGCACACGGCCCCGCACTGCGAGGCCCGGACCGTACCGGGCGCTCTGACCGCCTGACCGGATGCCGTGGGCGCCGGCCCGGATGTCGCGGGCGCCGACCGCTTGTCGCAGGCGCCTGCAAGACTGGCTCCCATGCGCATTGTGGTTCTGGCAGGCGGCATCGGCGGTGCCCGGTTCCTGCGTGGTCTGAAGCGTGCCGTCCCGGACGCGGACATCACGGTCATCGGCAACACCGGGGACGACATCCACCTCTTCGGGCTGAAGGTCTGCCCGGACCTCGACACGGTGATGTACACGCTCGGCGGCGGCATCAACGAGGAGCAGGGGTGGGGTCGCGCCGACGAGACCTTCCACCTCAAGGAGGAGCTCGCGGGGTACGGCGTCGGGCCCGAGTGGTTCGGCCTGGGCGACCGGGACTTCGCCACGCACATCGTGCGGACGCAGATGATCGGCGCCGGATACCCGCTGAGCGCGGTGACGGAGGCGCTGTGCGACCGCTGGAAGCCGGGCGTGCGGCTGATCCCCATGTCCGACGACCGCGTCGAGACGCATGTGGCCGTCGAGATCGACGGCGAGACCAAGGCGATCCACTTCCAGGAGTACTGGGTGCGGCTGCGCGCCTCGGTGCCCGCCCGGGCGGTCGTACCGGTGGGAGCCGACCAGGCGAAGCCCGCGCCGGGTGTCCTGGAGGCCATCGCCGAGGCGGACGTGATCCTCTTCCCGCCGTCCAACCCGGTCGTGTCGATCGGCACGATCCTCGCCGTGCCCGGCATCCGGGAGGCGATCGCCGACGCCGGGGTGCCGGTCGTCGGCCTCTCCCCCATCGTCGGTGACGCGCCCGTGCGGGGCATGGCCGACAAGGTGCTCGCCGCCGTGGGCGTCGAGTCGACCGCGACGGCGGTGGCCGAGCACTACGGCTCGGGCCTGCTGGACGGCTGGCTCGTCGACTCGGTGGACGCGGGCGCGGTGGAGCAGGTCGAGGCGGCCGGGATCCGCTGCCGGGCCGTACCGCTGCTGATGAGCGACACCGACGCCACCGCGCGCATGGCCCGGGAGGCGCTGACGCTGGCCGAGGAGGTGCGGGGGGCGTGAGCGCCGCTGTCACCGGCGCGGAGCGGGGCGCCGACGGGTACCGGGTGTGGGCCGTGGCCGGGATACCGGAGGTGGCGGCCGGGGACGACCTGGCCAAGCTGATCGCGGCCGCCGAGCCCGGGCTGGCCGACGGGGACGTGCTGCTCGTCACCTCGAAGATCGTGTCCAAGGCCGAGGGCCGGATCGTCCGGGCCGTCGACCGGGAGGCCGCGATCGACGCGGAGACCGTACGGGTGGTCGCCCGTCGCGGCAGCCTGCGGATCGTGGAGAACCGGCAGGGCCTGGTCATGGCCGCGGCCGGGGTCGACGCGTCCAACACCCCGTCCGGGACGGTGCTGTTGCTGCCCGAGGACCCGGACGCCTCCGCCCGCGCCATTCGCGACGGGCTGCGGGACACCCTCGGTGTCGACGTCGGGGTGGTCGTGACCGACACGTTCGGGCGGCCCTGGCGCGCCGGGCTCACGGATGTCGCGATCGGCGCCGCCGGAGTGCGCGTGCTCGACGATCTGCGCGGCGGCACGGACGCCCACGGCAATCCGCTCAGCGCCACGGTCGTCGCCACGGCCGATGAACTCGCCGCCGCGGGGGACCTCGTCAAGGGCAAGGCCGCGGGGCTTCCCGTCGCCGTGGTGCGCGGGCTCACGCATCTGGTGGCGGAGGGCGACGGCGGCGAGGGAGCGCGGGTCATGGTCCGCGGCGCCCGCGACGACATGTTCCGCCTCGGCACCTCCGAGGCGGTCCGGCTGGCCGTGACCCAGCGGCGCACGGTCCGGGCCTTCACGGACGAACCCGTCGACGCGGGTGCCGTACGCCGGGCCGTGGCCGCCGCCGTGACGGCGCCGGCACCGCACCACACCACCCCGTGGCGGTTCGTGCTGCTGGAGTCGCCGGAGTCGCGGACGCGCCTGCTCGACGCCATGCGGGACGCGTGGATCGCCGATCTGCGGCGGGACGGCAAGAGCGAGGAGTCCATCGCCAAGCGGGTCCGGCGCGGGGACGTACTGCGCAACGCGCCCTATCTCGTCGTCCCCTGCCTGGTCATGGACGGCTCGCACACGTACGGCGACACGCGGCGCGACGGTGCCGAGCGGGAGATGTTCGTGGTCGCCGCGGGTGCCGGCGTGCAGAACTTCCTGGTCGCGCTGGCCGGGGAGCGGCTGGGCTCGGCGTGGGTGTCGTCGACGATGTTCTGCCGGGACGTGGTGCGCGAGGTGCTGGAGCTGCCGGCGGACTGGGACCCGATGGGGGCGGTGGCGGTCGGGCATCCCGCGGAGGAACCGCGGCCGCGGCCCGGGCGTGACGCGGGGACGTTCATCGAGGTGCGTTGACAGGTGCCGGGCGGCGCCTACCCTCGTAGGGCTGCTCTTACGGATCCCGGGGACTTCATTCATGGCAGGACGGTTCGCTCAGCGGCCCACGCTCCCCCACAGCCGGAAAGGCGTGGGAGGTACCCCCATGCCGGTGCGCGGCGGGCAGGTCGCCGTGCCCCCGGGGATGCCGCGGCAGGCCACGGGGCCGGGGCGGGTGCGCGAGTGGGTGCCGGACGGGCCGCTGGATCTGGGCCTGGTCCTCGGGCCGCTGCGGCGCGGGCCCGGCGACCCGACGTTCCGGGCGATGCCGGACGGGTCGGTGTGGCGGGCCAGTCTCACTCCGGCCGGGCCCGGAACACTGCGGGTGTGCGCGTACGCCGGTGGGGTGCGCGGGGAGGCGTGGGGGCCCGGGGCACCGTGGCTGCTGGAGCGGTTGCCCGAGCTGCTCGGGTCCGCGGACGATCCGTCGGCGTTCGTGCCGCGGCACCGGCTGCTGGCGTCGGCCCGGCATCGGCGGCCGGGGTTGCGGCTGACGCGGAGCGGGCTCGTGCTGGAGTCCTTGATCCCCTCGATCCTGGAACAGAAGGTCACGACCGATGAGGCGTACCGGGCGTGGCGGCTGCTGGTGCGGAAGTTCGGGGAGCCGGCGCCGGGGCCCGCGCCCGGGCGGATGTACGTGATGCCCTCGCCTCGGACCTGGGCGCTGATCCCCTCGTGGGAGTGGCACCGGGCCGGGGTCGACAACAAGCGGGCGTCGACGATCCTGCGTGCGGTGCGGGTGGCCGCACGGCTGGAGCAGGCGGTGGGGATGGACCCCGGGGCGGCTCGGGCGCGGCTGGAGCTCGTGCCGGGGGTCGGGCCGTGGACCTCCGCGGAGACGGTGCAGCGCAGTCACGGGGCGGCGGACGAGGTGACGGTGGGGGACCTGCATCTGCCCGGGATCGTGGGATGGGCGCTGGCCGGGAACCGGGACGCGGATGACGCGGCGATGCTGGAGCTGCTGGAGCCGTACGCGGGGCAGCGGCATCGGGCGGCCCGGCTGATCCTGCTGAGCGGAAGGGTGCCGGCGCGCAGGGCGCCGAAGATGCCCCGGTGGGACATCGGGCAGTTGTGAACTCTCGGCGGTCGAGGTGCTCGGCGTCGGTCGGGGGGCGGGTGCTGTGGGCTTCGGGTGCCCGGCGTCGATGCCGGGGGCGGGTGGGCGCGCACCTCGGCGCCACCAGGTGCCGCTGCGCCCACCCGCCCCCAAGCTCTCGGCTTCGCTCGAGCAGGGGGACCCCCATCGCCCTTGGCGGCAGGTGTGCCCGCAGCTGAGTGCAGCGGCCCCCGCGCGTCCTACTGGTCCGAGGAGAAGCGGACCGCTCCTGCCGGGATGCGGGCGTCGCACCATATGCGGGCGCCCTCCAGGAGTTCGTTGTCGGCGCCGATCACCGCGCCGTCGCCGATGACCGTGCCCGTGAGGACCGAGCGCCGGCCGACGCGGGCCCGGGAGCCGATCAGGGAGTCGGTGATGACAGCGCCCGGCTCGATGACCGCGCCCGGGAGGATCGTGCTGCCGAAGATCCGCGCGCCCTCCGCGACGAAGGCCCCCTCGCCCACCACCGTGCCGCCCGACAGCTTCGCGTCGGAGGCGACCTGGGCCGTGGGCAGGACGAGGCGGTCGCCGCAGCGGCCCGGGACGGCGGGCGACGGGGCCCGGCCGAGGACCAGGTCCGCCGAGCCCCGCACGAAGGCCGCCGGGGTGCCCAGGTCCAGCCAGTACGTCGAGTCGACCATGCCCTGGAGGTGCGCGCCGGCCGACAGGAGACCGGGGAAGGTCTCCCGCTCCACCGACACCGGCCTGCCCAGCGGGATCGCGTCGATGACCGAGCGGCGGAAGACGTACGCCCCCGCGTTGATCTGGTCGGTGACGATCTCCTCGGGGGTCTGCGGCTTCTCCAGGAACGCCAGCACCCTGCCCGTGTCGTCGGTGGGGACCAGGCCGTAGGCGCGCGGGTCCGTGACCTTGGTGAGGTGCAGGGAGACGTCCGCACCGGTCGTCTCATGGGTGTCGACGAGGGCCCGGATGTCCAGGCCCGTCAGGATGTCGCCGTTGAAGATCAGGACCGGGTCGTCGGGGCCGGAGTGCAGCCGGGAGGCCACGTTGCGGATGGCACCGCCGGTGCCGAGCGGCTCCTCCTCGGTGACGTACTCCAGGTGGAGTCCCAGCCCGGAGCCGTCACCGAAGTACGGCTCGAAGACCTCGGCCAGATAGGACGTGGCCAGGACGATGTGCTCGACGCCCGCGGCTCTCGCTCTGGCCAGCTGGTGCGTGAGGAAGGGCACCCCGGCCGCCGGGACCATGGGCTTGGGCGTGTGCACCGTGAGCGGGCGCAGCCGGGTGCCCTTGCCGCCGACCAGGAGGATCGCTTCTGTCACGTGTCGTCTCTGCTTCCTGCCGGGACCGGCCGAACTGTCTTTCGGCCGGTCAGTGTATGCAGACCGTTCCGTGGCGCCTTCGTTGGCCGTGCGGCATCCGCCCCCCCTGTCCCCCGTCGGCGGTCAGACGTGTGCTCAGCGGCCCTGGTAGCGGGCCGCCTTGGAGCGGGCCGAGCCGAGCTTTCCGTAGAGCTTGCGTCCCGGGCACTCGGTGATGAAGCCGTCCCGGTGCCCCGAGATCACGTTCAGTCGTACCTTCTTGCCCTTGCGGTGGAGATTGCTGCCGGCCGACTTCAGGTAGGTCTTTCCCTTCGGGTTGACCCGGTACAGCCCCAGCTTCCACGCGGTCAGCCGGGCGACGGCCTTGACCGCGGCCTTCGACGGCTTGGTGGCGCCGTACGACCCGAGGACGGCGATCCCCATGCTGTTGCTGTTGAAACCCAGCGTGTGCGCGCCGAGGACCGGCCTCGCCACGCCCCCGGCGCGGCCCTCGTAGATCTTTCCGCACTTGTCGATGAGGAAGTTGTAGCCGACGTCCCGCCAGCCCATGCTCTTGACGTGGTAGCGGTAGATACTGCGGATGAGTGAGGGGACCTGCGAGCAGCGGTAGTTGTTGCCGCTGGCCGTGTGGTGCACGAAGGCCGCCTTGACCTTCTTCGTGTACCGGAAGCCGCTCTCCCGCAACCCCTCGTCCGCGCCCCATCCGCGCCGCGTGACGATACCCGGGCGCGGGCCGATGTACGGCTTCGCCTGCCGCTGCTGCTCGGTCAGTACGCCCGCGTCGAGGGCGAGGTACTCCTGTTCGGTCTCGGTGCGGCTCAGTGCCGTGATCTCGGTGGCGCCGAGGGGGGCGAGGTCGGCGTTGACGGCGGCGGCGTCGGTGAGCGCGGACGCCTCGGCATTCAGGCCGCCGGTGCGGGGGCCGTCCGCGACGGCACCGCGGAACGGGTCCTCGTCCTCGCCGGGGTCGACGAGTTCGAGGCGGAGGCCGGAGGGCAGCGGGGGCGCGGCGTGCAGGTTGCGGGCGTCCGCGCTGTTCCCGGCGGAGTCGGTCGCCGCGCCGTCGGACTCGGAGCGGACCCGGAGTTCGACGCCGTCGGAGTCGCCCACCCACAGGGGGGCCGTGGCACCGCGGATCCGGCCCGAGGCTCTCTCGGGGGTGTCCGGGTCGGCGGCGTGGTCGGCGTTGTGGGTCTCGACGTCCTGCCAGCCCGACCAGGTGCCGGTACCGGCGGCGCGGGTGCGGACCTGGACGCGGCCGTGCAGTTCGGCGTCGGGGTCGTCCCAGACGACGCCGACGAGGGAGAAGTGGCGTACGGCACGGCGGGTCAGGCCTTGTTCGGCGGCGGGGGCGGAGGGGGTGGCGCGATCGCGGGTGAGGGGTTCGAGGGGGAGGGACTGGGTGCTGCCGGCGGCGTACGGTTCGGCCGCGCGCCGGTCGGCCGGGGTCGTGGCCGGGGTGCCCGCGCGCGGCGCGGGTCTCGCCGTCGGGGCGGCTTCCGCGGCCGGCACCGGTCTCGCCGTCGCCGCGAGGGCGGGAGGGGTGAGGGGAAGGGCCAGGGCGGCCGCACAGGTGACACCGATCGAGGAAGCAAGGAATCCACGCATGCCCCTGATCTTGGACATAGTCATACAAGTCTGTCTATTTGGGATGTGACGGGTCGTCGGCCGGGTTCGGCCGAACTGGTGGCGGATTCGCGGCGGGACGGCGGGCAGGCCGTTGGGTGGGGGCCGGTGCGCCGCGTACGCTTGCGCGGGTGAACGCCACCGATCGCACCCCCGCCGACCTGCTGGGTTCCGCGCTCGCCGCGGATCCGGGACGCCCCCTGGTGACCTTCTACGACGATGCCACGGGCGAACGCGTCGAACTGTCCGTGGCCACCTTCGCCAATTGGGTGGCCAAGACCTCGAACCTCCTCCAGGACGAGTTGTCCGTCGAGCCCGGGGACCGGGTCGCCCTGCTGCTGCCCGCGCACTGGCAGACGGCGGTGTGGCTGCTGGCGTGCGCGTCCGTGGGAGTCGTCGCGGACGTGTCCGGGGACGCCCGGGCCGCGGACGTCGTGGTGAGCGGGCCGGACCGGCTGGAGGAGGCGCGGGCCTGCTCCGGGGCGCGGATCGCCATGGCCCTGCGGCCGCTCGGAGGGCGGTTCCCGCAGGCCCCGGAGGGCTTCGCGGACTACGCGGTGGAGGTGCCGGGGCAAGGGGACCGGTTCGTGCCGTACGCGCCCGTGGACCCGGAGGGGCCCGCGCTGATCGTGGCCGGGCGGGAGTTCAGCGGGGCCGAGGTGGTCGAGCGCGCCCGGGCCGAGGCGACCGCGCTGGGGCTGACCGGACCCGGGTCGCGGATCCTGTCGGGCCTGCCCTACGACACGTGGGAGGGGCTGAACGCCGGGCTGTACGGGCCGTTGGCCACCGGCGGTTCCGTGGTGCTGTGCCGGCATCTGGAGCAGGCCGGGGACGGGGTGCTGGACAAGCGGGTGGACAGCGAGCGGGTCACGACCATCGCCCGCGGCACGGCGGGCCACTAGGGCCCTCCCCCCGTTCGGCCCATCCCCACCCGTCCCCCGCCCTCCATCCGCGCCATGGTCGTAGGAGCAGTGCGCGCGGGGCGTTCCTACGTCAGGAGGGGTGGTTGCTGCCGTGGGCTACAGGGTCGGTCCGAGCGCGGGGGCGTCCGCCAGCGGGCGGGGGCTGCTGCGGCGGCGCCGGCGGCGGTGGGTGCGCGTCACGGCGTTCGGGGTCACGACTGTCCTCGTGGCGGCGGGCGGCATCGGCTGGGCCGTATACGCGAAGCTCAGCGGGAACATCACGCCCGACGAGGCGGCCGCCGCCGAACTCCAGCGCTACGACAAGGAGCGGCCCACCTCGCTCGTCAAGGACGCCCGCAACATCCTGCTGATCGGGTCGGACTCGCGCGAGGGGAGCGACAACGCCCGCTACGGGCGGGACTCCGGCACCGAGCGGTCCGACACCACGATCCTGCTGCACCTGTCCGCGGGGCGGGGCAGCGCCACCGCCGTCTCCCTGCCCCGGGACCTCATGGTGGACCTGCCGGGTTGCCGACGCCCGGACGGGTCCCGCAGCGCGCCGCGGTTCGCGATGTTCAACCAGGCCTTCCAGCTGGGCGGTTCGGCCTGCACCATCCGGACGGTGGAGAAGCTGACCGACATCCGCGTCGACCATCACGTCGTCGTCGACTTCCACGGCTTCAAGAAGATGGTCGACGCGGTCGACGGCGTCGAGGTGTGCCTGCGGGAGCCGATCGACGACCGGGCCGCCAAGCTGCGGCTGCCCGCCGGGCGCGTGACGCTGAACGGCGAGCAGGCCCTCGGCTACGTGCGCGCCCGCAAGTCCCTCGGCGACGGCAGCGACACCGAGCGGATGGAACGGCAGCAACGTTTCCTCGGGGCGCTCGTCAACAAGGTGCGCAGCAATGACGTCCTGCTGAATCCGGGGAAGCTGTATCCCGTGCTGGACGCCGCCACATCGTCCCTCACCACCGACCCCGATCTGGCGAGCTTGCGCGGTTTGTACGAACTCGTGCGCGGCCTGCGCGACATCCCCATGGAACAAGTGCAATTCCTCACCGTTCCCCGGGAGTCGTATGCGTACGACGCCAATCGCGACCAACTCGTGGAGCCCGCGGCGGACCGGCTGTTCGAGCGGCTGCGCACGGACGCACCGGTGGTCGTCGAGGGGGACGGCCCAGGACATCACGCCCCGGCGAGGGCCGCCGATTCGCGTGACGGGTCGTACGGGGATTCGCATCCGGGCCCTTTCCGCGCGCCCGCCGTCACCGTTTCTCCTCCACCGACGTTTCGGGGTAACACGGCAGCCGAGGACACCTGCGAGTAAAGCGGGCACCAAGGCCACTCCGAGGCCATGAACTCTTCACCCGGGAAATGGGCGAATTGCCCAGGTGTAGGGACGTGGAATGGGTCACCGTCGTCGCTCGGCGCCGAAAGGGACGGTTAGTGTGAGCGATCCGGTGCGCCCGGCCCTGAGGGACAGTCCTGAGGCCGCGCACCGTGTGACCGAGACCCGAGCGCCTTGGAGGGGAAGGCGCCGCGTGCCCCGACGGAGGAATCAGGCAACCGTGGACGCGCAAGGCCGTGGGCGGGCGGACGACATCGACCCCGCAGACCAGTGGGTGCTCAACCCGGACACCGGCGAATACGAACTGCGACTGGGTCATTCCGCACCGCAGTCGGGCGTCCCCGCGCCGCGCAGGCCGCGGTCCTCCGAGGCGGCCCCGCGGGCGCGCGGCCGCACGCAGGCGCCCGGCCGGTCACGGCCCGAGACGCCCGGGCGTGCGGTGCCGCCACCGCGCAGGCGGCGCGCGGCGCCGGAGGAGCCGCCGGCGGGGCGGCGCGGACGGCGCCCGGTGAAGAAGGTCTCGAAGGGCAGGAAGGTCCTGCTGTGGACCGGCGGCACGATGGCGTTCGTGCTGGTCGCCGGTGCGGGCGCGGCGTACTTCTACATCGAGCACCTGAACGACAACATCGCGTCCGTCTCCGACGACGGCGCGAGCACCGGTGGCTTCCAGAAGGACAAGGCGATCAACATCCTGCTGATCGGCACCGACAAGCGCACCGGCAAGGGCAACGACAAGTACGGCGACGCGGGCAGTGTCGGGCACGCGGACACCACGATCCTGCTGCACGTCTCCAAGGACCGTTCGAACGCCACCGCGCTGAGCATCCCGCGCGACCTGATCGTCGACGTGCCGGACTGCCCGACGACGCAGGAGGACGGCACGCAGAAGGTCATCCCCGGCACGCAGCAGGTCCGCTTCAACACGAGCCTCGGCCAGGACGGCCGCACGCCGAGCTGCACGATGCGGACCGTGACCGAGCTGACCGGCGTCAAGCCGGACAACTTCATGGTCGCGGACTTCAACGCGGTCAAGACGCTGACCAGCGCGGTCGGCGGGGTCGAGGTCTGCGTGGGCAAGGACCTCGACGACCCGGACTCGCACCTGAAGCTGTCCAAGGGCACCCACACCATCGAGGGCGAGCAGGCGCTGGCGTTCGTGCGGACCCGGCACGCCGTCGGTTTCGGCGGTGACCTGAGCCGGATCGGCCTGCAGCAGCAGTTCCTGAGCGCGCTGATGCGCAAGCTGAAGTCCAACGACACCCTCACCAGCCCCTCGAAAATGCTCGATCTGGCCGAGGCGGGCACCAAGGCGCTGACCGTCGACTCGCAGCTCGACAGCATCGGCAAGCTGAAGGACCTCGGTCTGGAGCTGGGCAAGCTCAACATCAAGAACCTGACGTTCGCCACCGTTCCGGTCGTCGACAACCCGGCCGAGAAGGTGAAGGCCACGGTCGTGCTCAACGAGTCGACGGCCCCGCAGGTCTTCGCGATGATCAGGAACGACGTCTCCTTCACCGCCGTCAAGGAGCGGAAGAAGAAGGAGGCCGCCGCGGTCGCCGCCCGGCTGAAGGGCACCAAGGCCCCGGCCTCCGAGGTGCGGGTGCGGATCCTCAACGGCGGTGCCGTCGCCGGCAGCGCCCAGGAGACGCTGAGCTGGCTGCAGAACGAGGAGGGCGTCACCAAATCGGAGAACGCCGGCAACGCGCCCGCCTCGCTGGCGAAGACCACGCTCGAGTACGCGCCCGACCAGGCCGACCAGGCCCGCCGCCTCGCGGACATCATGGGTCTGTCCGGCTCGGCGATGAAGCCCGGCGAGAGCGTGACCAACTCGCAGGGGCTGCCCGCCATGTCACTGACCCTCGGCAAGGACTTCGAGGGAGCGGGTGTCTCCCTCACCGCACCCACCAAGGCACCGGCGGGGGTGCCGAAGTCCACCGCCGACAAGGTGACGTGCGCCAAGTGACTCCGCGTTCCTTCCCGTTCACGGGCCTTCCCTCAAACAAAGGGGCGGCATGCCCCAGTTCCGCTGAAGCCGGGCAAGAGCGTGACCGACTCCCAGGGGGTGCCCGCTATGACGCTGCCCCTGGGCAAGGGCTTCAAGGGGGCGGGGGTGCCCCTCACCACTCCGGTGAAGGTGCCGGACGACGTGCAGAAGGCCGTGGCCGACAAGGTCGAGTGCGCGAAGTGACCTGACCGTCCCTTCCTGCGTCTAACAGGTGGACGGGGCATGCCCGGACGAATCGGCCGGGTGTACATCCGAGCGGGCATGTCAGTGGTCCAACCAGTGGCGGAGACAACCGTGCTCCGGCGGAGCACCGGGGAAACCCGTGGTCCGGACGGACACGGGTCGCCCGTGATCCGAACACGACGTGGGGCGGACCCGTGGGTCGGCCGTAGGGGTGGGGAGGCAGGGGTATGGCGCAGAGTGACGTGCGCGGAGGCAGCCCGCGGCACGATTCGGGCGGCCTGGCCCAGGACGAGCGTGCGGGGGCCGAGGCGCCCGCCGCGGGCGGCGGCGAGGGGGGCAGAGCCGGCCACGGCCGACGGCGCGGTCGGCGGCGCGGCGGCGGACGGCGGATACTGCGCTGGTCCGCGATCGTGCTGTCGGTACTCATACTCGGGACGGCCGGCGCCGGATACCTCTACTACCGCCATCTCAACGGCAACATCGACAAGGGCAAGCGCAACAGCGGCGAATCCGACGTCGAGAAGACCGGACCGAACGCGGCGGGCCAGACCCCCCTCAACATCCTGCTGATCGGTTCCGACAGCCGGAACTCGGCGGAGAACGTGAAGCTGGGCGGCGGCAGGGACAACGTCGGCAGCAAGCCCCTGGCGGATGTGCAGATGCTCCTGCACGTCTCGGCGGACCGCGAGAGCGCGTCCGTGGTGAGCATCCCGCGCGACACCCGGGTGGACATCCCCAAGTGCGTCGACCCCGACACCGGGGAGACCTACCCGGCCAAGAACACAATCATCAACGAGACGCTCCAGCGCGGCGGTCCGGGCTGCACCCTCGCCACTTGGCAGAACCTGACCGGTGTGTACATCGACCACTGGATGATGGTCGACTTCGCCGGGGTGGTGGACATGGCGGACGCCATCGGCGGCGTCCCGGTCTGCGTCAACCAGAACGTGTGGGACCGGCCCCTGCCCCGTCAGCGCGGCGGCTCCGGACTGAAGCTGAAGGCCGGCAAGCACAACGTGCAGGGCAAGCAGGCGCTGCAGTGGCTGCGCACCCGCCACGCCTGGGGCAGTGACCCGCTGCGCGCCAAGGCGCAGCACATGTACATGAACGCGATGATCCGGACGCTGAAGGAGCAGAACGTCTTCACCGACACCGGCCGGCTCATGGGCCTGGCCGAGGCGGGCACGAAGGCGCTGAAGGTGTCCGAGGAGATCGGCACGGTCAAGGAGCTGTACGACCTGGGCATGCAGCTGAAGTCGGTCCCGACGAACCGCATCACGATGACGACGATGCCGTGGATCGAGGACCCCCTGGACCCCAACCACCTCGTGCCCAAGCCGGAGGACGCCGACACGATGTGGGCGATGCTCCGCGACGACGTCTCCTTCGACAAGGCGGGCAAGGCGCGGGCGGCAGCGGCCTCGGGTCCGTCCCCGGCGTCGGTGACGGCCACGGGTCCGGCCGCCGCGCCGGCCGCGGGGCTGTCGGTCTCCGTCGTCAACGGGACGGCGAGTGAGGAGCAGGCCGCCGTTCCGCGGCGGGCCGCCGCGATCGTGACGGCGCTTCAGCAGAAGGGCTTCACCCGGGCCGTCGCCTCGGGCCGTCAGGACCCGCACGCCCGGACGCAGGTGACGTACCCGAAGAGCACCGGGGAGCAGGGCCGGGCCAACGCGCTGTCGGTGGCGAAGGCGGTCGGTGTCCCGAGCAGCCAGGTGCGGGCCACCGACGACGTCACCACCACCCTGACCGTCGGCAGCGACTGGCGGGAGGGGGCCACCTACCCGAAGCAGAAGGCTCCCGATGCGGGTGACCTGCCCGAATCCGCGGACGCGCTGACCGCCGACAAGCAGGAGTGCATGGACGTGTACCCGCCCTACCGGTGGTGACCACGGGCACGGCATGAGAACGGGGCCCGCCGTCCGGAAGGACGGCGGGCCCCGTTCCGCGTCCGTGGGCGGGGCAGCGCCTCAGCCGTAAGAGGTCAGCTCGCGGCGGCGTCCGCGCGCACCGCGGGGCGCCGGGAGGCGATGACCTTCTTCGCCAGCGCCCGCGGGCTGGTCAGGAATCCCCAGCCCCACGACATGTGCATCGTGGCCAGCGCCACCGGGATCTGCAGCCGTGCCTTCAGCGGCAGGCCCTTGCCCGCCGGGACCGAGCCGAGCAGGATCGCCGCGAGATAGCCGCCGGGCACCACGAGGCCCCACGGCGTCAGCAGGGCACCCACGAGGAGGCCGGCCGCGATCGCGCAGACGGCGGTCGGCGGGGCGAGGTAGCGCAGGTTGATCGAGCCCTCGTGGTAGCGGGCGACCACGTGCCGCCAGCGCCCGTAGTCCTTGTACTGCTTGGCCAGCGCCTTCACGCTCGGCCGCGGCCGGTAGGACACCTTCAGCTCGGGCGAGAACCAGATCAGCCCGCCGGCCTCACGGATGCGGAAGTTCAGCTCCCAGTCCTGGGCGCGGATGAACTCCACGTTGTAACCGCCCTGCTGCTCCAGCGCCTCGCGCCGGAACACGCCGAGATAGACGGTCTCCGCCGGACCCGCGTGCCCACCGGTGTGGAAGGCGGCATTGCCGACCCCGATCTTCGAGGTCATCGCGGCGGCGACCGCGTGCTCCCAGTCGTTCTCGCCCTCGGCGTGCATGATGCCGCCGACGTTCTGCGCGCCGGTCTCCTCCAGGAGCCGGACGGCGGTCGCGATGTAGTTCGGCGAGAGCATGCCGTGGCCGTCGACGCGGACCACGATCGGGTGCCGGGAGGCGTTGATCGCCGCGTTCAGCGCCGCGGGCGTACGGCCGGTGGGGTTGGGGACGGTGTGCACACGCGGGTCTTCGGCCACGAGCTCGGCGGCGATCTCGTCCGTGCGGTCCGTGGACGGACCGAGGGCGATCACGACCTCCATCTCGCCGGCGTACTCCTGCGCGAGGATTGCTTGGACTGCTCCCCGCAGATGCCGCTCCTCGTTGAGGACGGGCATGATCACGGAAACGGCGGGGAGCCGCACGTCGGGATTGGCGTTCATAGGGGCCTCACGTTACCGCGAACGGGGGACACCGGTGCGCGCCGCCGGGGCGGTGGCGCGGGCCGCAGATCGTATCGGCCTACGGTTTCACGGATCCCACGTACGGCCGTCGTCCGGAGGTGTCCCCATGCCCACGCCGCCGCGGTCCCCTCGGTCCACCGCCGCACCCCGGCGCCGCCCCCAGCCCCCCTCTCCCCGCCGCGCTCCGCGCCGCCCGGGCCCGCCCCGGCGCACACCGCGCTGGGGCATGCGGGCGGTCACCACGCTGTCCGTGGTGGTCCTCGCCTCCGCCGGTATCGGGCACGCGGTGATGACGAGCCTCGACGCCGACATCGCCCGGGTCGACCCCTTCAAGGACATGAAGAACCGGCCGCAGGCGGGCCACGGCATGAACGTCCTGCTGGTCGGCACCGACGGCCGGGAGAAGATCAGCAAGGAGGAGCGCCGCAAGTACCGGCTGGGCGGCGCCCCCTGCCACTGCACCGACACGATCATGATCGTGCACATCTCCGAGGACCGGGAACGGGCGAGCGTGGTGAGCCTGCCGCGCGACTCGTACGCGGTGACACCCGCGCACACCGACCGGACGAGCGGCAAGCGGCACCACGGGCACCCCATCAAGCTGAACGCGGCGTACGCCGAGGGCGGGCCGCAGCTGACCGTGCGCACGGTCGAGGACATGACGAAGGTGAAGATCGACCACTACCTGGAGGTCGACTTCACCAGCTTCATGAGGACGGTCGACGTGGTGGGGGGCGTGCAGATCTGCACCGCGGACCCGCTGAAGGACAGCTACACCGGCCTGAACCTCCCCGCCGGCCGGCACACGCTCGCGGGCGGGCAGGCGCTCCAGTTCGTCCGCGCCCGCCACGTCGACGGGGCCTCCGACCTGGGCCGCATGAAACGGCAGCAGCGCTTCATGGCGGCACTCGTGGAACGGCTCACCTCGTCCGGGATCCTCCTCAACCCGATGAAGTTCCGGGACGTGACGCGGGCGGTGCTCGGCTCGGTGCGGGCCGACAAGGGCTTCGGCACGGACGAGATGCTGGACCTGGGCCGGGCCATGCGGAACTTCTCGCCCTCCTCCTCGGAGTTCACGACCGTCCCGATCGGGCGGATGGGGTACGCCGTGAAGGGCGTCGGGTCGACGCTGAAGTGGGACCCGGTGAAGGCGGAGCGCCTCTTCGACGCCCTGCGCCAGGACCAGCCGCTGTCCGTGCACCGGCCGCGCGGCGCGGCCCGGATCGTCCCGGTCGCCCCGCAGCAGATCCGCGTCCAGGTGGAGAACGGCACCCGCACCGCCGGCCTGGGCCGCCGGGTGGACGCGGCCCTGGCCTCCACCGGCTTCCGCACGACCAAGGCCCCGGTGAACTCCGCCGCCCGCGACGTCAGGCGCACGGTCGTCGCCCACGACCCCCGCTGGGACCGCTCCGCCAAGTCCCTCGCGGCGGCTCTGCCGGGCAGTGAGCTCCGGGCGGTCAAGGGCCTGGGCCCGACCTTGAAGGTGATCGCCGGAGCGGACTTCGAACGCGTGCAGAAGGTGCGGGCCGAGGACCCGGGGCAGGGCGAGTTCGGGGTGGTGCGGGGCGACGAGGTGGCGTGCTCGTAGGCGCGCGTCAGTCCTCGAAGCCCTCTGCCGCTCGCTTCTCCCGCAGGTCCATGATCGCGCGGCGGCGGGCCAGGCGGT
Organism: Streptomyces sp. NPDC012466; assembly: GCF_042955215.1. Lineage (NCBI taxonomy): Bacteria > Bacillati > Actinomycetota > Actinomycetes > Kitasatosporales > Streptomycetaceae > Streptomyces > Streptomyces sp. NPDC012466. The sequence goes on from NZ_JBIBEQ010000006.1 coordinate 35,500, forward strand.
GGGTGCGCCGGATCTGGGCCTCCTGGTAGCGACGCTTGTCGCGTTCGGTCTCCGGGAGGACCGGCGGGACCCGGCGGGGCTTGCCGTCGGCGTCGACCGCGGCGAAGACGAGGTAGGCGGAGCCGACCTGCGTGGGCGGGGCGGACTCGTTCCAGCGTTCGGCCAGGACCCGGACGCCGACCTCCATCGACGTACGGCCCGTCCAGTTGACCTGTGCCTTGACGTGAACGAGGTCACCGACGCGGACCGGCTCCAGGAACGCCATCTCGTCCATGGAGGCGGTGACGGCCGGCCCGCCGGAGTGCCGCCCGGCAACGGCTCCCGCCGCGTCGTCGACCAGCTTCATGATCACCCCGCCGTGCACCGTCCCCAGAAGGTTCGTGTCGTTGTGGGTCATGATGTGGCTGAGGGTGGTGCGGGACGCCGAAGTCGGCTTGCCCGGGATTTCCGGACTGCCGGAATCCGCAGCTGGGACCTGGTCTGTCATGGCCCCCACCTTATGCCGAGGCGGCATGAGGGGGATTTGTGTCAGCTTCGCCACAGCCGTGCTCTGATTTTCCGACGACTCTTGTATGGCCCACTACGTGGACCTGCACACTGGGGCGCATGAATGATTGGCCCGAGGGGTTTTCCGGCGACAACCGCGGCAGCCGGTACGGACGCGGAAGCTCGAGCGCGCAGCCCGAGAGCGCCCGTGTCATGCGGCAGGTCCGCCGCGGTCCGGCGGCATCGCCCGGGCAGGCGGCGTACGGCGGCGGAGTACCGCAGCAGCCGTCCTACGTCGACGGGGGCGGCCACGGCCCCGGTGACAGCTACGACAGCGGCTACAACACCGGCCAGGTCTACGGCTCCCCCGGCAGCCGAGGCCCCGGCGGTCCGGGCGACGGCGTGTACGAGCCGCGCCCGGCGCCGAACTGGCGCCGCCGCATCAAGGTGACGGCCATCACGGTGGTGACGCTGCTGGTCGTGACGAGCGTCGGCACGTACTTCTGGGCCGACTCCAAGCTCAACCGCGACGTCGACCTGTCGAAGGTCATCGACCGTCCGGAGGCGGGCGAGGGCACGAACTACCTGATCGTCGGCTCCGACAGCCGCAAGGGCATGTCGGCCGAGGAGAAGAAGAAGCTGCACACCGGGTCCGCCGAGGGCAAGCGCACGGACTCGATGATGATCCTGCACACCGGCGGCGGCGCCCCGACACTGATCTCGCTGCCGCGCGACTCGAACGTCACGATCCCGTCGTTCAAGGGCTCCGACTCCGGCAAGCTCTACCCGGCCACGGGCCGCCAGACGAAGCTGAACGCGGCCTACGCCGAGGACGGCCCGGAGCTGCTGGTGCGCACGGTGGAGGCCAACACGGGCCTGCACATCGACCACTACGTGGAGATCGGCTTCGCCGGCTTCGCGAACATCGTGGACGCGGTCGGCGGCGTCGAGATGGACATCCCGCAGGACATCAAGGACACCAAGTCCGGCGCGGACCTCAAGAAGGGCAAGCAGACGCTGAACGGCGAGCAGGCCCTCGCCTTCGTCCGCACCCGCTACGCCCTCAGGGGCTCCGACCTGGACCGCACGAAGAACCAGCAGAAGTTCCTGTCGGCCCTGGCCAACCAGGTCGCCACCCCGGGCACGGTTCTCAACCCCTTCAAGCTGTACCCGACCATGAGCGCCGGCCTGGACACCCTCGTGGTCGACAAGGACATGGGCCTGTACGACCTGGCGTCCATGTTCTGGGCGATGAAGGGCGTCAGCGGCGGCGACGGCAAGTCGATGAACATGCCGATCGCGGGCAACGCCGCCAACGGCAACCTCCAGTGGAACACCGCGAAGGTGAAGACGCTGGTGAGCCAGCTGAAGAACGACGAGCGGGTCACCGTCTCGGGCAACTGACCAGGCGGGCGGGCAGCGGAAGGGGGCACCCGGGCGGGTGCCCCCTTCGTGGTGCGGCGGTCCTCACATCGAGGCGGCCGACATCGAGCGGCACATCTCGGCGCAGCGGCGACAGGCCTCCGCGCACCGCATCATCTGTGCGTCGTCCGGCATGGACATACACGCCTCGGCGCACATGTCACAGGCCCGGGCGCACATCGCGCACATCTCGGCCATCAGGGGCGAGCGGCGCATCATCATGTCGGCGCACATGCGCGTCATCTCGGCACAGTCCATGACCGTGCGCATGATCTGCATCTGGGCCGGGCCGCCCATCTGCAGGCAGGAGCTCATGGTCTCCTCGCACACGCTGTGGCAGGCCATGCACGCCTGCACGCAGTCCTGCATCTCCTTGCTCAGCCGGGTCGTGGTGGCGGGCTGCTGGGTCATGACGTCCTCCCGGGAGGGGTGGCGGGAGCCGCGGATCGGCGCCCGCTCCTCTCGTCCTACGCCTGTGGCCCCATGAGCACCACAGGACGGACCCGCCCGTGTGCGGTGCGCCCCCTCCTGTGAGGCACGACTCACCGGGGTCTGCGTGAATCCTCCGGCAGCGGCAAAAAGGGTGTGCAGGCACGCCGGAGGCCCGGCGTCGCCGGGCCGGGGGCGGCGAGCGAACCGTGCAGGGGGGAGACCCACACATGACGCAGCAGACGTACGACGAACGGCGGGTGCCGGAGACGAGAGGGCCGGAGGGGCAGAAGCAGCGGCTGCGCAGGCGGCTGGAGCGGCTGATCGGCGTCGCCGCGACCGAGGGCAACGAACTCGTGCCGCTGCGCAACGGCGACGAGATCTTCCCCGCGATGCTGGCCGCCATACGCGCCGCGGAGCACACCGTCGACATGATGACGTTCGTGTACTGGCGCGGCGAGGTCGCCCACGAGTTCGCCGACGCCCTGGCCGAGCGGGCCCGCGCGGGGGTCCGGGTGCGGCTGCTGCTGGACGGCTTCGGGGCCAAGGAGATAGAGCCCGGCCTGCTGGACGCCATGGACGAGGCCGGTGTCCAGGTGGCCTGGTTCCGCAGACCCACGCGCCTGTCGCCGATGCGGCAGAATCACCGCTGCCACCGCAAGGTGCTGGTCACCGACGAGCACACGGCCTTCACCGGAGGTGTGGGCATCGCGCAGGAGTGGTGCGGCGCCGCCCGGAACCCGGACGAGTGGCGCGACACCCATGTCCAGGTCCGCGGACCCGCCGTGGACGGCATCGCCGCGGCCTTCGCCCAGAACTGGGCCGAGTGTCACGACGACCTCTACGACGACCACGACCGCTTCACCGCCCAGGAGCAGCCCGGCCGGGCCACGGTCCAGGTCGTGCGGGGGTCGGCCGCCTTCGGCTGGCAGGACATGCAGACGGTGCTGCGGGTCCTGATCACCTCGGCGCGGGAGCGCCTGCGGGTGGCCACGGCCTACTTCGCCCCCGACACCTACTTCGTCGACCTCCTGGCCGCGGCGGCGCGCCGCGGGGTCCGGGTCGAGATCCTGCTGCCCGGCCCGTACACCGACCAGCGGGCGTGCCTGCTGGCCGGGCGGCAGCACTACCAGACGCTCGTCGACGCGGGGGTGGACGTGCGGGAGTACCAGCCGACCATGCTCCACACGAAGATCATCACGGTCGACGGGGTGTGCTCCCTCATCGGCTCCACGAACTTCAACCGCCGCTCCATGGAGCACGACGAGGAGGTCGTGCTGGCCGTCCTCGACGAGGACTTCACCGCGGCCCTGGACGCCGACTTCGACGCCGACCGGGAGCGCAGCGAGCCGATCGACGCCACCCGGTGGAAGCGGCGCCCCCTGCCCCAGCGCCTCGCCGAAGCCGCGGTCACCCCGATCCGCCGCTTCCTGTGACAACGCCGGGGACCGGAGCGTCCCGGCCCCCGGAGCGCGGCTACGGCAGGTTGCGCGCCATGACGATGCGCTGGACCTGGTTCGTACCCTCGTAGATCTGCGTGATCTTGGCGTCGCGCATCATGCGCTCCACCGGGTAGTCGCGCGTGTAGCCGTACCCGCCGAGGAGCTGGACCGCGTCCGTGGTGACCTCCATCGCCACGTCCGAGGCGAAGCACTTGGCGGCGGCGCCCAGGTAGGTGAGGTCGGCGTCGACGCGCTGGGAGGCGGCGGCGGCCTGGTAGGTCAGGGCGCGGGCGGCCGAGATCTTCATGGCCATGTCGGCGAGCATGAACTGGATGCCCTGGAAGTCGGCGATCGGCTTGCCGAACTGCTTGCGCTCCTGGACGTAGCCCTTGGCGTAGTCGAGGGCGCCCTGGGCTATGCCGAGGGCCTGGGCGGCGATGGTGATGCGGGTGTGGTCGAGGGTCTTCATCGCCGTGGCGAAGCCGGTGCCCTCCTCGCCGATCATGCGGTCGGCGGGGATGCGGACGTTGTCGAGGTAGACCTCGCGGGTCGGGGAGCCCTTGATGCCGAGCTTCTTCTCGGGGGCACCGAAGGAGACGCCCTCGTCGGACTTCTCGACGACGAAGGCGGAGATGCCCTTGGAGCGCTTGGCCGGGTCGGTGACGGCCATCACCGTGTAGTACTCGGACTCACCGGCGTTGGTGATCCAGCGCTTCACGCCGTTGAGGACGTAGTGGTCGCCGTCGCGGACGGCCTTCGTCTTCATGCCGGCGGCGTCGGAACCGGCGTCGGGCTCGGAGAGGCAGTACGAGAACATGCCGTCGCCCTTGGCGAGCGGGGTCATGTACCGCTTCTTCAGGTCCTCGGAGCCGGAGAGGATCACCGGCAGGGAGCCCAGCTTGTTCACGGCCGGGATGAGGGAGGAGGAGGCGCACACGCGGGCGACCTCTTCGATCACGATGACGGTGGCCAGCGCGTCCGCGCCCGAGCCTCCGTACTCCTCCGGTACGTGCACCGCGTGCAGGTCGTTCGCCACCAGCGCGTCGAGGGCCTCGCGGGGGAAGCGGGCCTCCTCGTCCACCGCGGCGGCGTGCGGCGCGATCTTCGCCTCGGCCAGCGAGCGGACGGCGTCACGGAGCATGTCGTGCTCCTCGGACGGGCGGTACAGGTCGAAGTCAGCCGATCCGGCCAAGGTTTCTCACGCTCCAAAACGCTGCGATGCTGGCGCTAACTACCGTTAAGTAATCAAAAGTTTATGGGGTCGCCCACGGGAGTGATACGTGAGCTAGGCGACAGCGGAGAAGTTGCCCAGTGAAGCGCGCGGCCATGCCCCGGATATGCTCGGGCGCGCACCACATGCCGCAGACCCCTGGAGCACCCATGGCCCTGAAGATCACCGTGATCGGCACCGGTTATCTCGGCGCGACACACGCGGCGGCCATGGCCGAGCTGGGGTTCGAGGTGCTCGCCCTGGACGTCGTGCGCGAGAAGATCGAGAAGCTGGAGCGCGCCGAGGCCCCGATGTACGAGCCGGGCCTCGAGGAGCTGCTGCGCAAGCACGTCGCCGGCATCGAGGGCTCCAGCGGCCGGCTGCGCTTCACCCAGGACTGGGCGGAGGTCGGCGCGTTCGGCGATGTGCACTTCGTCTGTGTGAACACCCCGCAGCGGCACGGCGAGTACGCCTGCGACATGAGCTATGTCGACTCCGCGTTCGCCTCGCTCGCGCCGCATCTGCACGGTCCGGCGCTGGTCGTCGGCAAGTCGACCGTGCCGGTCGGCTCGGCGGACCGCCTCGCCGCCTACCTGGCCGCGCACGCGCCCGCGGGGGCGGACGCCGAACTCGCGTGGAACCCGGAGTTCCTGCGCGAGGGCTTCGCCGTCGACGACACGCTGCACCCCGACCGGCTCGTGGTGGGCGTGCGCAGCGAGCGCGCGGAGAAGCTGCTGCGGGAGGTGTACGCCACGCCGATCGCCGAGGGCTCGCCGTTCGTGGTCACGGACTTCCCGACCTCCGAGCTGGTGAAGACCTCCGCGAACTCCTTCCTCGCCACGAAGATCTCGTTCATCAACGCGATGGCGGAGGTGTGCGAGGCCGCGGGTGGTGACGTGGCCAAGCTGGCGGAGGCCATCGGGTACGACGACCGGATCGGAAGGAAGTTCCTGCGGGCCGGGATCGGCTTCGGCGGCGGGTGTCTGCCGAAGGACATCCGGGCGTTCATGGCGCGCGCCGGTGAGCTGGGCGCGGACCAGGCGCTGACGTTCCTGCGGGAGATCGACTCGATCAACATGCGCCAGCGCGGGCAGATGGTGGAGCTGGCCCGGCAGGCGCTGGGCGGCGGGCCGTTCCTGGGCAAGCGGGTGGCGGTGCTGGGCGCGACCTTCAAGCCCGACTCGGACGACGTGCGGGACTCCCCCGCGCTCAACGTGGCCGGGCAGATCCACCTCCAGGGCGGCCAGGTCACGGTCTACGACCCGAAGGGCATGGACAACGCCCGCAGTGTCTTCCCGACGCTCGGCTACGCCGACTCGGCGCTGGACGCCGTGCGCGGGGCCGACATCGTGCTGCACCTGACGGAGTGGCGGGAGTTCCGCGAGCTGGACGAGGAGGCCCTCGGCGAAGTCGCGGCGGCGCGGGTGATCCTGGACGGCCGCAACGCCCTCGACCCGGAGCGCTGGCGCAAGGCCGGCTGGACGTACCGGGCGATGGGACGCCCGAAGGCCTGATCGCCGGCGGACGCGGAGACAGGTGACGCCGGTTCGGCCGAGGCTCAGTCGGCCGAACCGGCGTCTTCGTTCATTCTGCCCCAGCCGGCCGTGAGGCGGGGCGGCAACAGGGGTCAGGGCGCCCCTACACGTCCTTGGCGACGTCCTTGGCCCGGTAGCGGCGCATCTTCGCGCGGGCCCCGCAGACCTGCATGGAGCACCAGCGGCCGCGACCGGCCGGGCTGCGGTCGTAGTAGGCCCAGTGGCAGTCGGCGGCCTCGCACGCCTTGAGACGGGTCCAGGTGCCGGCGACCAGGGCCTCGGCGACGGCGGCGGCCACGCGCGCGTGCAGGGAGCGGCCGTCGGCGGGGGTCAGGGCGGCCGAGCCGTCCGCCGCGTCGACCGTGACGAGCAGCGGGGCATCGGCCAGGAGGTCGTCGAGGGGGGTGACCTCCCGGTGGGGCGGGTGGCCGGCGTGGGCGAGCAGGGTCGCGCGCAGCGACTCGCGCAGGGTGCGGGCCCGGTCCGTCTCGTCCGGGGTGATGCCGAGGCGCGCCCGGCCCTCGGGCGTGTCCAGGGCGTCGGCGCCGGACTCGATGTCCAGCGTGTTCACCAGGGCCTCGACCAGGGTCAGGCCGCCGGGCGCGGGCGATCTCTCCGTCATGGCTGGACCGTACCTCTCGCGATTCCCCTTGCGAGGTTACCTCCTATGGGGGAGCATGCAGTAACGGTTACCGGTTACCCGCCCCTGTGGGTAACCCCCACTTCGAGGAGGAAGTCATGGCTCTCGCCAAGCTGGGTGTCGTCGTCCTGGACTGTCCCGACCCGCGGGCCCTGGCCGGTTTCTACGCCGAGGTGCTCGGCGGCACGCCGACGGTGGAGACCGACGGGGAGGACGAGTGGGTCGACCTGAAGGTGCCGGGCGGCGCACTGGCCTTCCAGGCATCCCCCGGGTACGTGCCACCGACGTGGCCGTCGCCCGACGGCTCGCAGCAGTTCCACCTCGACCTGGTCGTCGACGACCTGGACGCGGCCGAGAAGGGCGTGCTGGCCCTCGGCGCGAAGCCGCTGGACGCCGAGGACCGGGAGCGGACCTTCCGGGTTTACGCCGATCCGGCCGGGCACCCGTTCTGTCTCTGCGCCTGCTGACGTCTGGAGGCCCCATGTCCGCCGTGGCACGTTTCCGTTCCGTGGTCGTCGACTGCCCCGACCCCCGCGAGCTGGCCCGCTTCTACGCGCAGGTCGGCGGCGGTACGCCGGAGGACGACGACCCCGACTGGGTGGTGCTGCGCGTCCCCGGCGGGCCCCGGCTCGCCTTCCAGCGCTCCCCCGGTTACACCGCCCCGGAGTGGCCGCGGGCCGACCGCAACGCCCAGCAGTTCCACCTCGACTTCGACGCGGGGGCGACCTGGGACGAGATCGACGCGGCCGAGGAGCGGGTGCTGGCCCTGGGCGCGCGGGTGCTGGACAAGGAGGACTACGAGAAGAAGGACTTCCGCGTCTACGCCGACCCGGTGGGGCATCCGTTCTGCCTGTGCCGGATCGAAGACGCCTGATCCGGCCCGGCAGGCGGGGCCGCTAGCCGTCCAGGTCCGCGATCGTCGCCGTCGAGGGTTCGCGGCGCTGCTGGGCAGCGCGGGCCGTGAAGTCGGCACCCCGCAGGACCCGCTGGACGTTGCCCCAGGTCAGCAGGGCAACGTCGGCCTCCTCCCAGCCGCGTCGCAGCAGCTCGGCGACCAGCCTGGGAAAGCAGGAGGTGTCGCCGAGCTCCTGCGGGTGGGCGGCCCCGGTGTCGTACGTGCCGGACAGTCCGACGCAGTGCGCTCCGGCCACGGCGCGGATGTGGTCGAGATGGTCGGCGACATCGCGGACGGTCGGGCCGGCCTGCTCGGCCGTCAGCGGCACCAGACACAGTCCCCTGGCCGCGCCCAGCTCCGCCAGCAGGTCGTCGGGGAGGTTGACGGGGTGCGGGCGCAGGGCCCGGGCGGCGGAGCGGCTGCACAGCACGGGCGCCCGGGACAGGCTCAGGACGCGGCGGACGGTCTGGGCGGACGCGCCGGAGAGGTCCACGATCACGCCGAGCCGGTTCATCTCCCGCACGACCTCCTCGCCGAACCGGGTCAGCCCCGCGTCACTCGCCCAGGACACACCGGTCAGCGTCAGGGCACGCAGGCCGAGCAGGTGCAGCTGGCGCAGGATGCCGAGCGAGTCGCCCAGGGCCGGGGCTCCGGCGGGACCGAAGAGCACGGCGACGCGGCCGCAGTTGCGGGCGTCCGCGACCTGCCCGGCCGTGCAGACCGGCCGCAGGCCCTCCTCGCAGCTCCGCGCGACGGTCTTCGCCAGGTCCAGTTGCTCCAGGGTGGCGCCGACGGCCCGGTCGCCGTCGAGGCCCTCGGGCAGGTGCAACGACCAGAACAGCGCGCCCACATGGCCGCCGCGCAGCCGGGGCACATCCGTGTCGACGGTGCTCTCGCCGTCCTCCAGGTCGTACCAGGACATGCGCTTGAGCGCCCAGGGCAGTCCGTTGTAGCCGTCGGCCACGGGGTGCGCGGCGAGGATGGCGTGGGCCCGGGTCATGGGCGCGTCGTCCGGGTCGGAGACGGGCTCGTAGGACTCCGCCGTGACCAGGCCCTCATCGGGGTACGGCTCGGCCAGCTCGTCGAACCCGCCGGCGGCCGCGGCGGTGGGGCGCAGGTCGTCCTGGAGGTCTGCCATGGCGGCTCCGTACGCTCGTTCGTGAGGTACGGTCACCGTCGCACGGAGCGGAGAGCGGTTCCTGGTGGGCGGGGCGTTCGGAGTACGACGCCGGCCTCGTGCGCGGGTGCCCCGTGGCGCGGCCGCGATCGGGGCGCCGCTGAGGCGGGAGGCGGGTCCGGTACGCGGGGCGGGCGGGGCGACCGGCTCCCCCGGCCACCCCGCCCGCCCCGCTCAGCCGGCGGGCGCGTCCAGCGACTCGATCGTGGCGTTGGACGGCGGCCGCGTCGCCTGGAGCCCCCGGGCCACGTCCTCCGCCGCGTCCAGGACCCGGACCGCGTTCTTCCAGGTCAGCTTGGCCAGATCGGCCTTGGACCAGCCGCGGTCGAGCAGTTCCGCGAGGAGGTTCGGGTAGCCGGAGACGTCGGCGAGCCCCTCGGGGGTGAAGGCGGTGCCGTCGTAGTCGCCGCCGATGCCGAGGTGGTCGACGCCGGCCGTCTCACGCATGTGGTCCAGGTGGTCGGCGACCGTCGACACCGTGGCGACCGGGCGCGGGTGGCGCTCCTCGAAGGCGCGGTGCACCTTCATGGCGGGCGCGGTGGTGTCGAGGGGGTGGAAGCCGTGGGCCCGCATGTTCTCGTCGGCCGCGGCCGTCCAGTCCACGGCCGCCTGGAGGACGAACTTCGGCACGAACGTCACCATCGCGACACCGCCGTTGGCGGGCAGCCGCTCCAGGACGTCGTCCGGGATGTTGCGCGGGTGGTCGCAGACGGCCCGCGCGGAGGAGTGGGAGAAGATCACCGGGGCCGAGCTCGCGTCCAGCGCGTCCCGCATGGTCGTCGCCGCGACGTGGGAGAGGTCGACGAGCATGCCGAGCCGGTTCATCTCGCGGACGACCTCACGGCCGAACGCGGTGAGGCCACCGGCCTTCGGCTCGTCGGTCGCCGAGTCGGCCCAGTCGACGTTGTCGTTGTGGGTGAGCGTGAGGTAGCGCACGCCGAGCCCGTACAGGCCGCGCAGCGCGCCCAGGGAGTTGGCGATCGAGTGGCCGCCCTCCGCGCCCATGAGGGAGGCGATACGGCCCTCCCCGCGTGCGGCCTCCATGTCGGCGGCCGTCAGCGCGGGACGCAGGTCCTCGGCGTGCCTGGTCAGCAACTGCCGTACGCAGTCGATCTGTTCGAGCGTGTCCGCGACCGGGGAGGGTGAGTCGGTGCGGACGTAGACCGACCAGTACTGCGCGCCGACCCCGCCGGCGCGCAGCCGGGGGATGTCGGTGTGCAGATGGGCGCTCTGGTCGGCGGCGATGTCGCGGGCGTCGAGGTCGTAGCGGACCTGTGCGCGCAGGGCCCAGGGCAGGTCGTTGTGGCCGTCGACGACCGGGAACTCGCTGAGGAGTTCCCGGGCCGCCTCCTGGGAGGTCACGTCGTCACTTCCCCGCGCCGAAGCCGAAGCCGCCCGCACCCTCGACCTTGGAGCGCAGGCGCTTGCCCTTCTCGGTGGCCTGGTCGTTGAGCTCCTGCTGGAACTCGCGCATGCGGACGCGCAGGTCCTCGTCGTGCGCGGCGAGGATGCGGGCCGCGAGCAGACCGGCGTTGCGAGCACCGGCGACGGAGACCGTCGCGACCGGGACACCGGCCGGCATCTGCACGATGGACAGGAGGCTGTCCATGCCGTCGAGGTACTTCAGCGGCACGGGCACGCCGATGACCGGCAGTGGGGTGACGGAGGCCAGCATGCCGGGCAGGTGGGCGGCGCCGCCCGCCCCGGCGATGATCACCTTGAGCCCGCGGCCGTCGGCCTGCTCGCCGTAGGCGACCATCTCGCGCGGCATGCGGTGCGCGGAGACGACGTCGACCTCGTAGGCGATCTCGAACTCGTCGAGGGCCTGGGCGGCGGCCTCCATGACGGGCCAGTCGGAGTCCGACCCCATGACGATGCCAACAACAGGGCTCATTCGGTGATGGTGCCTCTCAGGTAGCCGGCAGCGTGACGGGCGCGCTCCAGCACGTCGTCCAGGTCGTCGCCGTAGGTGTTGACGTGACCGACCTTGCGGCCGGGCTTCACGTCCTTGCCGTACATGTGGATCTTCAGCTGGGGATCGCGGGCCATGCAGTGCAGGTACGCGGAGTACATGTCCGGGTAGTCGCCGCCGAGGACGTTGACCATGACCGTCCACTCGGCGCGCGGACGCGGGTCACCGAGGGGCAGGTCCAGGACGGCTCGCACATGGTTGGCGAACTGGCTGGTGACGGCGCCGTCCATCGACCAGTGGCCGGAGTTGTGCGGGCGCATCGCGAGCTCGTTGACGAGGATGCGGCCGTCGCGGGTCTGGAACAGCTCGACGGCGAGGTGCCCGACGACACCGAGCTCCTTGGCGATGCTCAGCGCCATCTCCTCGGCCCGCAGCGCGAGGGCGTGGTCGAGGCCGGGGGCCGGCGCGATGACCGTGTCGCAGACGCCGTTGACCTGGCGGGACTCGACGACCGGATAGGCGACGGCCTGGCCGTGCGGGGAGCGCACGACGTTGGCGGCGAGCTCGCGCAGGAAGTCGACCTTCTCCTCGGCGAGCACGGGGACACCGGCCTTGAACGGCTCGGCGGCCTCCTCGGCGGAGTCGACGACCCACACGCCCTTGCCGTCGTAGCCGCCGCGGACGGTCTTGAGGACGACGGGGAAGCCCTCGCCCTCGGCCGCGAAGGCGGCCACGTCCTGCGGGTCGCTCACGATCCGGTGCCGTGGACACGGCACACCGATCGCGTCGAGCTTCGCGCGCATCACCCCCTTGTCCTGGGCGTGCACGAGCGCGTCGGGGCCGGGGCGCACGGGGATGCCATCCGCCTCCAGGGCCCTGAGGTGCTCGGTGGGCACGTGTTCGTGATCGAAGGTGATCACATCGCACCCGCGGGCGAACTCGCGCAGCGTGTCGAGGTCGCGATAGTCGCCGACGACGACATCGCTCACGACCTGCGCAGCGGAGTCCTGCGGGGTGTCACTGAGGAGCTTGAACCTGATGCCGAGCGGGATGCCCGCCTCGTGTGTCATACGAGCGAGCTGGCCACCGCCGACCATGCCGACTACCGGGAATGTCACTCCCCCAGGGTATCGGCCGCGCCGGAGTGGCCGGTTTCCTGCCCCTCCCCGGCCCTGCCCGGACCATCTCCGGCCGCCCACCGGCGTCCGCAGGAAGATCGCGAGGACGGGTGGTTAGCATGGCTGGGTTGACGCCGACGAACGGACGGGGGCCTGCACGACCATGGGACATGGTGCCTCTCGGCTCCGGCGGACCGTTCGCGAGGTCGCCAAATTCGGCGCGGTGGGCGGGGCCGGGGTGCTGGTCAACCTCGTCGTCTTCAACCTGGTCCGGCACACCACCGACCTCCAGGTGGTGCGCGCGAGTGTCATCGCGACCGTCGTGGCGATCGTCTTCAACTACGTCGGCTTCCGCTACTTCACGTACCGCGACCGCGACAAGAGCCGCCGCACCCGTGAGATGACCCTGTTCCTGCTGTTCAGCGCGATCGGCCTGGTCATCGAGAACGGCGTCCTGTACACGGCGACGTACGGCTTCGGCTGGGACACCCCGCTGCAGAACAACGTCTTCAAGTTCCTGGGCATCGGCATCGCGACGCTGTTCCGCTTCTGGTCCTACCGCTCCTGGGTCTTCCGCGCGCTCCCCACCCACGAGACGCCGGCGTCCGCGGGCCCGGCCCTGCACGACGAGCCGCCGAGCCCCCCGAAGCCGAGGCAGCAGGTGCCGTAGCCCTGCGGGCGCCCAGCCCGGCACCCCCTAGCGGACCATCGGTTCCTCGTCGTCCAGGGGCTTGTGCAGGGGCGTGCGGGAGAGGAACAGGCCGAAGACCGGGGGTTTGGTCTGGAGCATCTCCAGGCGGCCTCCGTCGGCCTCCGCGAGGTCGCGGGCGACCGCCAGGCCGATGCCCGTGGAGTTGCGGCCGCTGATCGCCCGTTCGAAGATCCGGGCGCCGAGGTCGGCGGGGACTCCGGGGCCCTCGTCCGTGACCTCGATCACCGCCTGGTTGCCGGTGACGCGGGTGCGCAGGGCCACCGTGCCTCCGCCGTGCATGAGGGAGTTCTCGATCAGCGCGGCCAGGACCTGCGCGACCGCGCCGGGTGTGCCCACCGCGCGCAGATGCCGTTTGCCGGAGCTGACGATCGCCCGCCCCGCGCTGCGGTACGCCGGCCGCCACTCGGCGAGCTGCTGCTGGATGACCTCGTCGAGGTCGAAGGAGACGGCGGAGCCGGTGCGCGGATCGCGTGAGTTCGTCAGCAGCCGTTCCACGACGTCCGTCAGCCGCTCGACCTGCGTCAGCGCGATCGTCGCCTCCTCCTTCACCGTGTCCGGGTCGTCGGTGAGGGTGATCTCCTCCAGCCGCATCGACAGCGCCGTGAGCGGCGTGCGCAGCTGGTGGGAGGCGTCCGCGGCCAGCCGGCGTTCGGCGGTCAGCATGCGGGCGATGCGCTCGGCGGAGCTGTCCAGCACGTCGGCCACCCGGTCCAGCTCGGGCACCCCGTACCGCTTGTGCCGGGGTCGCGGATCGCCCGAGCCGAGCCGCTCGGCCGTCTCCGCGAGGTCGGTCAGGGGCGACGCCAGCCGGTTCGCCTGCCGGACCGCCAGCAGCACCGCGGCCACCACCGCCAGCAGCGCGACCAGCGCGATGATCAGCAGCGTCCGGCCGACCTCACGGGTCACCGAGGAGCGCGGCTCCTGGACGGTGACGGTCTCGCCCTCCTCACCGGGCGCGCTCGCGCTGATGACGTCCCCGACGGGCTTCGTGCCGACCTCGATGGGCGACTCCCCGGGGATGCGGATCACCGCGTAGTAGCGGTCCTGGGTGACCTGTTGGCGCAGCACCTCCGCGTCGACCTGCTGCGCTCCGAAGAGCCGGCTGTCGACGATGCTGGCCAGCCGCACCGCCTCGGACTCCACCCGCTCCTGGGCGCTGTTGCTGATGGTCCGGGTCTCGACGATGACGAGGGAGACGCCGAAGACGGCGATCACGACGAGCACCACGGCGAGCGTGGACTGGATCAGTCGGCGACGCATGTCCTGTTACCCGAGCCCGGCCCCGCGGCTCAGCTCTTCTCGAAACGGAAGCCCACACCGCGCACGGTGGCGATGTAGCGGGGGTTGGCGGCATCGTCGCCGAGCTTCTTGCGCAGCCAGGAGATGTGCATGTCGAGGGTCTTGGTCGACGACCACCAGGTCGTGTCCCAGACCTCCCGCATCAGCTGGTCGCGGGTGACGACCCGGCCCGCGTCCCGCACCAGCACCCGCAGCAGGTCGAACTCCTTCGCGGTGAGCTGGAGCTCCTCCTCGCCCATCCAGGCGCGGTGCGACTCCACGTCGATGCGCACGCCGTGCGTGGCGGGCGGCTGCTGCGGCTCGGAGGCGCCGCGCCGGAGCAGGGCCCGCACCCGGGCGAGCAGTTCGGCGAGCCGGAAGGGCTTGGTGACGTAGTCGTCGGCACCCGCGTCGAGCCCGACGACGGTGTCCACCTCGTCGGCGCGCGCGGTCAGGATGAGGATCGGGATGGCATGGCCTTCGCCACGCAGGCGCCGGGCCACCTCCAGACCGTCCATGCCGGGCAGACCGAGGTCGAGCACGACCAGGTCGACGCCGCCCTGCAGTCCGGCGTCGAGAGCGGTGGGTCCGTCCTCGCGGACCTCGACCTCGTAGCCCTCCCGGCGCAGAGCGCGGGCCAGGGGCTCCGAGATGGACGCGTCGTCCTCGGCGAGCAGTACACGGGTCATGAGGTGATGGTAGACCTGCGACGCCCTGAGCTGGGGTGTGACCGGAATCCTTGATCCTTACCGTTCACACACGCGGTTCTTACGTTCCGGGGGTAGCCGCCCGAACCTCTGCCTGTGGGGTGCGATCCTGGTAAGGACCTTGGAAATGGGGCGCACGGTTCCCCCCGCACCTGTGATCCGTGTCTCAAGCCCTTCCATATGCGGCGGTGTCCTGCCGTATGGTGATTCAACGCCTGTAGCACCACGGCGACCTTCGGAGGCTGTTTGCCCTGAAGGTCTCTTTTGTGTGCGGGCCGGTTCCCGCCGGCCCCCCACGTGAAACGACCTGTGCCGGGCCTCGCAGTGCGGCGACGCGCGCAGAGGCGTGGATCCCGGTGGCGACCGCCCACCGCTTCGTGACCCGGAGCGGACCCCCGTAGGCGTCGGACGGACGGCCGTACCCACCGGTGCCGGCAGCCCCCCAACGGGCGCACCACCGCTGCCGCGGGGCGCGTCCCGAGCAGCAAGGAACGACCATGGCGTCCAGCCTGACGAAGGACTCGGCCCGACCGGACACCCCCGGTGCCGAGAAGACCTTCTTCGGCCACCCCCGCGGACTGGCCACTCTGTTCATGACCGAGATGTGGGAGCGTTTCTCCTACTACGGCATGAGGGCCCTGCTCCCGCTGTACCTGGTGGCCCCGGGTGGCCTGCACCTGAGCGCGGGCACGGCGACGGCCATCTACGCCGTCTACCTGTCGCTCGTCTACCTGCTCACCCTGCCCGGCGGCTGGTTCGCCGACCGTGTCCTCGGCCCCCGCAAGACGGTCGCCGTCGCGGGCGTGGTCATCATGCTCGGCCACCTGTGCCTGGCGCTGCCCGCGGCGGCGAGCTTCTACGTCGGCCTGGGCCTGGTGGCCATCGGTTCCGGTCTGCTGAAGGCCAACATCTCCACGATGGTCGGCCACCTCTACGACGGCCCCGAGGACCCGCGCCGCGACGGCGGCTTCACGGTCTTCTACATCGGCATCAACCTCGGCGCCTTCATCGCGCCGCTGGTCATCGGCACCGTCGGTGAGAACGTCGACTGGCACCTGGGCTTCGCACTGGCCGCGCTCGGCATGGCGCTGGGCCTCGTCCAGTTCCTGCTCGGCAGCCGCCACCTGGACGCGAAGAGCAGCGTGGTCCCGACCCCGCTGACGCCCGCCGAGAAGGCGTCCACCCTGCGCAAGGGCCTGATCTGGCTGGCCGTCGCCGTGGTCTTCTACGGTCTGGTCGGCGGCACCGGCCACTTCACCCTGAACTGGGCGCTGATCCCGCTCACCCTCCTCGGCCTGATCGTTCCGATCCTGGTCATCTCCCGCATCATGCGCGACAAGGACCTGGACTCCGGCGAGCGCTCGAAGGTGTCGGCATACATCTGGTTCTTCGTCGCCGCCGCCGTCTTCTGGATGATCTACGACCAGGGCGGCTCGACCCTGTCGCTCTTCGCCAAGGAGAAGGCCGACAACACGATCCTCGGCTGGGAGTTCCCGGTCTCCTGGTACCAGTCGGTCAACCCGGTCCTGATCATGGCGCTGGCACCTGTCTTCGCCTGGCTGTGGCTGTGGCTGAACCGGCGCGGCCAGGAGCCGAGCACCATCGTGAAGTTCGCCTCCGGCCTGGTGCTGGTGGGCGCGTCCTTCTTCCTCTTCCTCGCCCCGCTGTCGATCGCCGAGGGCGGTCACAAGGCCGCGGCGATGTGGCTGGTCGCGATCTACTTCGTGCAGACCGTGGGTGAGCTGACGCTGTCGCCGGTGGGTCTGTCCGTGACGACGAAGATGGCGCCCGCGAAGTACGCCTCGCAGATGATGGGCGTCTGGTTCCTCGCGGTCACCGCGGGCGACTCCGTGACCGCGCTGCTGTCCAACCCGGCCGTCGGCGGGGTCAACCTCGACCGGACGGGCTTCGTGGCGCTGGAGGCGGCGCTCGCCGTGGTCGCCGGCTTCGCGGTGTACATGTACCGCAAGAAGGTCAAGGCCATGATGGGCGAGGTCCGCTGACGCCGGCCTCCGGACCCTGACGTCGGGCCGTCGCACCCCCCGGGGTGCGGCGGCCCTTCTTCATGGCCCTCCCGGCCCCGGCCGGTCGGCGTCCGGGGCGGACCAGGGCCGGGCCGCTGCCCCGCGGGGCGCCGACGGCCGCAGGCGGCGGGCCGGGCGGGCCGCGTGGCCGGGGCGGCGTGGCCGTACGTGGTCGATCACGGCCAGGGCCGCGCGGAACAGGGCCGCCGGCACGACCAGCAGGACGAGGACCCAGAACAGGGTCACGCCCCAGGGGCGCCCCACACCCCAGGGGTGTTCGGCGAGGACCTTGCCGCCGTACTTCAGCGACACGGTGTAGTCGCCGTGCGCCCCGGCCCCGAGCTCCACGGGCAGTTCGATGCGGGCCTTCCCTCCCGGCCGGATCGTGCCGCGCCACCGCTGGTCCTGCCACTCGGGGGCGAACACGCCGTGCGAGGTGCCGACCTGGAAGACCGGGTTCTTCACGGGGGAGGTGCCGACGTTGCCGACGGTGACCACGAGGGTCCGCGAGGGCGGGGAGCCGAACCAGGTGAGCAGCCCGCCGGAGCCGCGCAGCCGGGTGCCGGCGAGCAGGGACAGCCGTCCGCCGGCCGCTTCGGCGGGCATCGGCTCGACGGCGTGCCCGGCGACCCGGAGGGCCGCGTCGGCCTCGGCCCCTGCTCCCGTCACGGTCGCCACGTGCACCAGGCAGGGGCACGGCACCGGCGGCTCCACGACGGGCAGTTCGCGGCGGAAGCGGCCGTCGGGGCCGGTGGTGACGGCCCGGCCGTCGCCGTTGGCGCAGGAGTTGGTGCCGCCGGTCACGCCCCGCTCCGGTTCGGCCTGCCCGCACACCAGCAGCGTCAGCAGGGCACGCGGCCGCCAGCCGCTGCCGGTGACGGTGACCGAACCGCCCGTCCCCGCCTCGGACTCGGACAGCTCGACGACGGGCCGGTCCACCGCCGCGACGGGCCCGGCGCACGCCAGGACCAGCAGCAGCGCCAACAGCAGGGGCGGCGCCCCGTTCGGAAGACGGACGGCGGGCGGCATCGGCGGCTCCAGCGGTCGTACGGTGCGGGCGTACGGCGTCGGCGTCGGCGCCGCATCGGCATCCCGAAGCGAACCGGGACGTCGGCGCCTGTCAGGAGGGACGCGCGCTCAGCGCCCGGCCCGGGCCCCCTGGTGACGCCGTGACAGCCACAGGGCGCCCGCCGCGCCGGCCAGCAGGACCGTGCCGCCGAGGGTGCCGAGGGCGACGGCCGAGTCCTCCGGCCCGGTCTGCGGAAGCCCCGCACCGGCGTCCGGGCCGGAACCGGGACCCTGGGCGGATCCGGTGGTGCCGCCGCCGCTCGCGGCCGTGACGTCGAGGGTGAGGGACGGGCCCGGGTCGTTCGTCGGGGTGCACGTGGTGGTCGTACCGAGCGCCTTGATGGTGAGCACGCCGGCCGTGAAGGTGACCTCGCCGCTCTTCTTCGGTGTGTACGTGCCGCTCAGGTCGCTGATCTTGATGGGCGTGTTCGCCGGGATCGCGGCGTCGTTGGCGGGGCCCGTCACCGAGAGGGTGCCGCTGCCGGCGCCGCCCAGGGCGATGGTGGCGCTGGGCGTCATGGCGCCCTTGCCCAGTTCGACCGGGCTGGAGGAGACGCCCTTCTGCCAGGACATGGTGACCCGGTAGCCGCTGCCGCTCTCGACGGCCTTGATGTCGATGGGCGAGACGGCGCTCTTGTCGCCGATCGGCGTCTTGCACTGGTAGTTGACGTCGACGACCTCGGCCCGGGCGGCGGGGGCGGCCATCCACACCACCGAGCCGGCCAGGGCCGCGGCGGACGCGAGCGCGGCGGTTCGTTTCCGGTACGACACGGTGCCGCTCCCCTTCCTGTCCTGTTCCTGACGGCGTATCAGATAGGGCCGTCAAGGTACGCCCGGGACCTTGAGGAAGGAAGACACAGGGCGCGCCGGATCCACGCCGGAGCGGTCACCCGTTCGGGCGTACCCGGAGTGCCCGCTGGAGCCGGGAATCCGACAGGTATACACAGGAACGGACAGGTGCGCACAGGATCAGCCATACATGGCTACAGCCGGGCAATGGGTTCCAGGCGGGGCAAGGTTGCCCGAAATCGGGCAGGCGGGCCCAGGATCGCGCAGGCACGCGCGCCGATCCGGGTCACACCGGCTTGATTCAGGACAGAGATCATGGCGCGCCTGGAACCAGGCCGGCGCGCCACGGATCGGGCGAGGGCGCCCGGGATCAGGCGGGCGCGCCCAGTTCCGCCCACACCGTCTTGCCGGAGACCCCCGGCGTGCGGACGACGCCCCAGTCCAGGCACAGGCGCTGGACGATGAACATGCCATGGCCGCCCGGGCGTCCCGCGCGGTGCGGAGTGCGGGGTGCGGGCTGGCCCGTGCCGCGGTCGGCGACCTCGACACGGATCACCTTGTTGTCACAGGTGATCCGCAACTGGTCCGGCCCTTCGGCGTGCAGGCAGGCGTTGGTGACCAGCTCGGAGACGACCAGCAGCACATCCTCGGCCGCGGCGCGCTGGTCCGCGGAGGCGGCCGGCAGCCAGCCCCACGCGTACAGCGCCTGGCGGGTGAAGTCGCGGGCCAGCGGCACCACGCCGCTCTCGCCCTCGAAACTCAGCCGGCGCACCTGCCGGCCCCCCGGCGATGCCGCCCCGGACGGCGTGCCCACGCCCTCGCCGGACGCACCGGTCGCCGCCACGCCACCCTCGGACGCCCCGGAAGCGCCGCTGGGCTCCGGCCCGCGGTCGCCCGGCGGGTAGGGCCGGGTGGTGCTCATCAGCGCTTCACCTCACCGATTCACCAGTTCACGATTCAGAAAGTTCACTACACCGTCAGTCACGCAGCGCGCGGCGCGTCGGTTTCGCGGCGCCCCCGCCACCCTGGCGACCGACACGTTCAGGATGTCTCCTGCCCTGGCGGACCGAGGGAACACCCATGTATTCCGCACGAAAGGCGCGACGGGGCCGGGGCACCGGTCACAGGGGGATGTCCGAGGCACCGCACACCGACGCACCGCCGGTCAGCCCGACTCGTCGGCCAGGGCCGCCTCGAGCGAGTCGTGGACGCTGAAGACCGCGTCCGCGCCCGTGATCTCGAACACGCGGGCCACCACCGGCTGCATGCCGGCGAGCGAGACGCCGCCACCGGCCGCCTCCGCCTTCAGCCGCGCCCCGAGGAGCACGTTGAGGCCCGTGGAGTCACAGAACTCCAGGCGCGCGCAATCGATGACGAGGCGCTTGAATCCCTTGGCGAGGCAGTCCTCGAGTGGCTCACGCAACAGATCGGCGGTGTGGTGATCCAACTCACCCGCCGGGGTCACGACGGCACTAGAGCCCTCTTCCCGCACCTCCACCAGAAGCCGGCCAGACTGTGCGCTGCCGACCGTCCCGCGGTCCATGCCGTCTCTCTCTCCCGACGTCGAGGCTGGTTGCTGACGCCCTCGAACACTACGCCTTCCCAGCATGCTCCGACACCCGAACAACTACACACAAACGGACATATGCCCACAGAACGCACTTGCGGTGGGCTCGGGAAAGCGGGTAGGCCTAGATAAGGACACGTACCCGACACGGCCGGCTTTGGAGGCGCCGCACACCGCAGTGCACCTTACGGCTCCGGCAGCCATATGCCGAGAACGATGGAGGACATCATGTCACCCCGGCTCGACGCATCGCGTACCCCGAAAGCGACGTCGACACCCCCTCCGGAACATCTGAATCCCATCGAGCAGAACGAGATGCTCGTCACACAGGGCGAACTCCTCGCCGGACTTCCGGACATCCCCCCGTACGCGGAAGTCGACGCGGTCGACGCACGGGCCCTGTCGAAGACCCTCTTCGAGCGTCTGGAGACGCTGGAGGAAGGGACCCACGAGTACTCGTACGTCCGCAACACGCTCGTCGAACTGAACCTCGCGCTGGTCAAGTTCGCCGCCTCCCGGTTCCGCTCCCGCAGCGAGCCGATGGAGGACATCATCCAGGTCGGCACCATCGGCCTGATCAAGGCGATCGACCGCTTCGAGATGTCCCGCGGTGTGGAGTTCCCCACGTTCGCGATGCCGACCATCGTCGGCGAGATCAAGCGCTTCTTCCGCGACACCTCGTGGTCCGTGCGCGTTCCGCGACGGCTCCAGGAGCTGCGGCTCGACCTGGCCAAGGCCGGCGACGAGCTGGCCCAGAAGCTGGACCGCGCCCCGACGGTGGCCGAACTGGCCGAGCGCCTCGGCCTCTCCAACGACGAGGTCGTCGAGGGCATGGCCGCGTCGAACGCCTACACCGCCTCCTCGCTGGACGCCCAGCCGGAGGAGGACGACTCCGAGGGCGCGCTCGCGGACCGCATCGGCTACGAGGACCACGGGCTCGAAGGCATCGAGTACGTCGAGTCGTTGAAGCCGCTGATAGCCGAACTCCCGCCGCGCGACCGGAAGATCCTGTCCCTGCGGTTCGTCGCGGGCCTGACCCAGTCGGAGATCGGCGAAGAGCTCGGCATCTCGCAGATGCACGTCTCGCGTCTGCTGTCGCGGACGCTGGTGCGGCTGCGCAAGGGGCTGACCGTCGAGGAGTGATCCTCAATGGATGACGCTGTCCTCAGGGGGCGGACCGAACGTCCGCCCCCTGAGCGCGTGCCGTACGGGGCTCAGCCCGCCCGCTGCTCCTTCACCAGCTTCTTCGCGCGCTCGCGCCGGGACGGGGCCAGCACGTCGACCGTCACACCGGCGCCGTGTCCGGGTGTGGCCTCGGCCAGCCGCAGCCGGTCGGCGAGCTTCCGGACCGACGCGTCGTCCGGTCCGCGGTCGACATAGAACAGCGACTCGTCGACCGGGCTGTCGTCGCCGCCCCAGCGCACCACGCCCTCGCAGTCGGCGAGGATGTCGCGCACCGTCAGCACCTGCAGCGGGAAGAGGCTGCCGCTCGCGCCCGCGCCCGGACGGATCCGCACCGCGGTGCCCGAGGCAAGGTTGGACTCCGGCCCGTTCTGCTTCAGGCCGTCGATCCGCTGCCAGCCCGCGAGGTCAACACGGGGCAGTTGCTCGACCTCGTAGTGGTAGCGCCGGACGACGTGGAGCAGGATCGCCTCCACATCGCCGATCCGGACGTCGACCTCCAGGCCGGTGCCCGGGACGGAGCGCGTCCACACGGTGGAGACGTGGTTCGCCTCCTTCTCCAGGGTCCAGCCGTTGGCCGAGGTGGGGGCTTTCTTCGGTGCGCTCAAGGGGGCGCTCGCGGGGGCGGCCGTCGCGGTGCCCGGGGCGAGGGAGCCGACCGCCGCGGCGGCCGTGATCACGCCGGCGGTCCGCACCAGGGTTCGTCTGGATATCCCGTTCACGCTGCCGCGCCTCTCGGTGTGCACGTCTTGGTTCCCTTCTTACGGTGAGTAGATGATCAGCGCCGTGGTCGGCAGGAACGTGGCCAGGGCGCTGAGCCACCAGTAGGTCCGTGGGGTGAGCGAACTCCGGCGCGCGATGGAGCGGTTCACGGACAGCCAGAGCATGACGTACGGGACGACGATGATGGCCGCGATCGGCAGCCAGAGCACCATGGGGTCGTTGTCCGTCGACTCGGGGCCGCTCGTCCAGCTCGCTGCGAGGAACCACAGCATCCAGATCGGTATGACGCCCGGGATACCGAGAAGCACATTGGCGCCCACGGCAACCTGCCACCGTCTGGTCATCGAATCCAGCCTTCCTTCGTTCGCCTGTGTCACTAGGCGCGCGACAACGCGTTGTACTGCTCCAGGACGTTGTACAGGCCCATCAGCTCCCGTCCGTACTGCTCGGCGTCCGGGCCGGTGCCGTTGTACTGGGCGAGCACCGCCTGAGTGACGTTGACGTTGCCGCTCAGGTCCGGCCGGTCGATGCCCAGCACATCCGAGTTCCAGAGCAGCACGTACGCGACGGTGCGGACGTTGTACTCCTCGTCGTTGTGGAGCTTGTCCCAGACGTTGCGGAGGTCGGTCTTGGAGGTGTAGTCCAGCCCCTCGCCGTTGATGATGCCTTCGCCGATGCAGTAGTTGCGGGCCTTGATGGCGGTCGAGGCGAAGATCTGTCCCCACCCGGTGCTGCAGTCGTCCATCTGACCTGCCTTGACCGCTGCGTCGGAGGCGAAGTCGAGAGGGTTGAGCTTACGCAGTTCCCACAGGACCGGGGCCTGGATGAGGGCCTTGCGCATCCGCAGCGTCCGGGCCAGTGAGGTGAAGAGCCAGTCCGCGTCCACCACGGCGTTGAACGCCTCGGTGGTGGAGATGCCCCCCAGGCTGGCCCAATCCTTGTCGGTCCAGCCGTCACCGCCGGTCTCGGGGACGCCGATCGATTCCAGGTAGGCCTTCACGTCCTGGAGCATCAGGCTCCGGTACGCGGTCTCGTTCAGTCTCGTGTCGAGTCCGCCGAGGTCGGCACCGGCGTCGAAGTTGCTCTGGCCGTAGTCGCGGCCGGAGACGATGTTGTTGTCGATCTCGATCAGCCCGGCGCCGGAGCCAACCTTGACGGTGGAGATCTGGTCGAACGCCCAGTTGGTCGGCAACGGGTAGCCGAGGTTGCCGGAGAAGCCGCTGGACATGTCCGAGACGAAGCTCGCCGCGGCGTACCCGGCGTCCGCGACGCGCTGGCAGACGTTGCGGGGACCGTAGACGCCCACGCCGTAGCCGGAGTTCTCGCCGATCGTGCGCATGACCCCGCGGAAGTGCGGGATGACGTAGTCCGTGACCTCGCCGTCCATGGCGTCGTAGTCGACGGCGAAGTAGATGATGGTGCCGGCCTTGAAGCCGTGGTACTTGGCCCACTCGATCGCGCGGAACGCGTCGGCGGCGCCCTGGCTGGGGCTGAAGTAGTCGGCGGACCGGCTCCACGTCTGGAAGATCGGGAAGCAGCTGAGCCCGTATTCCTTGATGGTGGCCAGCTCGCCCGGCTGGATCTGCTTCTCCGGCAGGTCCGTGGTGGAGGGGTTGAAGAGGTACCGGCCGATGTACTTGTAGCCGGCGTCCTTCAGGGCCTGCGCCCGGGCGGGCGTGATCTTGGTGACGCCGTCGCAGGCGGTGCCCTTGCGGGACTGGTCGCCGTAGGAGACCAGCAGCGAGGCCCAGGTCTGGAAGTCGCCCTTGCCGGTGACCGGGAGCTTGCTGAAGGACTGGAAGGTCTCCACGCCGGACTGCACCGTGGAGGTGAAGTTGCCGAACGGCACGTTGCGCTTGTTCAGCACCATGGCCGCGGTGAACAGCTGCGCCCAGACACCGGTGGTGCCGGTCGACACGGTGTGGCTCTTCAGGCCGGACTGCGTGCCGGGCCCGAAGACGCCGTTGGCGACGCCGTCCGCCATGCCCAGCTCGTACTGGATCGCGAACAGCATCGACTTGGCGACGTCACGGGAGTGGTGACCGTCGCAGGGGATGATGTAGAAGTCCTTGCGCAGGACGTAACGGCCGTTCAGCCACTGCTGGATGGTGCGGATGGTGTCCGAGCCGTTGTTGACGGTGACGTAGGCGTCCATGTTGAACAGGCCCTTGACCACCTTGGGCCACAGGGAGCTGCCCGGGTACGTGCCGGAGACGCCCATGTTCTGGTTCAGCTTCACGACCGAGGCCTTGACCCGGTCGTTGTACTTGCCGTCGATGTCGCCGCCGTCGTAGCCCTTGCAGTACAGGGCGGACTGGATGATGCGGCAGAAGTTGGCCGACGGGATGGTCGTCTCGTCGAGCTTGCCGTAGCGCTCCCCCAGCTTCGCGAGGGTGGTCGGGCCGAAGGAGTCGGACAGGGTGGTGATGCCCATCTCGTACTGGAGCGCCCGGGTCAGCGCGTACATCACGGGCCAGCCGGTCTGGCCGTTCTCGTCCAGCTTGGATATGCCCAGCGTCGCGCCGTTGTTGTACGTGGTGTTGATGAATCTCTGGGCGCGCTGCACCATCTCGTCTGCCATGGGCTGCTTCCTCCTGTCGTCCGGAAAATGAGGCGGGGAGGAAAGCGCTGTCATCGTGGCGCGTGTACGGCTCACACCGACTCGTCCGCGCACGGAACGGCACCCCCCGTCGGGGGCCATGCCAAAAAATCCCCCTCGTCGCGTGTGGCCGGCGCATGGTCTCGGTGCGCGCGGAGCGACTGGCGCGATCTTCCGTCACGCCACGGAGGGGGTCAAGTCCGTTATGTGGGGAGCGGGTTGGTGTGGTGGATCGTCAACTCTGATTTGTCATGCACTCGTGATGCGCACGGTATGGAAATCGCGCACAACCTTCGGGTGCCTTCGTGGGTCAGAGCACCCGCTCACCGCGCCGCCACACACCGCTGACCAGCGGCACGCCGGGCCGGTAGGCCAGGTGCACGTGGCTCGGGGCGTCGAGGAGCGTCAGGTCGGCGTACGCGCCCGGGGTGAGGCGGCCGACGTCGGTGCGCCGCAGGGCCGCCGCACCGCCCGCCGTGGCCGACCAGACGGCCTCGTCCGGGGTCATGCCCATGTCCCGTACGGCGAGCGCGATGCAGAACGGGACGGAAGAGGTGAAGGACGAGCCCGGGTTGCAGTCGGTGGACAGGGCCACGGTGACACCCGCGTCGAGGAGACGGCGGGCATCCGGCCACTCGGCGCGGGTGGAGAACTCGGCGCCGGGCAGGAGGGTGGCGACCGTGCGGCTGTTCGCCAAGGCGTCCACGTCCTCGTCCGTCAGGTGGGTGCAGTGGTCGGCGCTGGCGGCGTCGAGCTCGACCGCGAGCTGCACTCCGGGGCCGTACGAGAGCTGGTTGGCGTGGATACGGGGGTGCAGGCCGCGCGCCTTTCCGGCGGTGAGGATCGCGCGGGCCTGGTCGCCGTCGAAGGCGCCCTTCTCGCAGAAGACGTCGATCCAGCGGGCGTGCGGGGCGCAGGCGTCGAGCATCTCGCCGGTGACCAGGGCGACATAGCCGGCCGGGTCCTCGGCGTGGTCCGGCGGCACGATGTGGGCGCCGAGGTAGGTGACCTCGTCGGTGTGGGCGGCGGCGATGCGCAGGGCCCGGGCCTCGTCCTCGACGGTCAGGCCGTAGCCGGACTTCGTCTCGAACGTGGTGGTGCCCTGGCGGAGGGCCTCGCGGAGGTAACGGGTGACGTTGGCTTCGAGTTCCTCGTCGCTCGCCGCCCGGGTGGCCGCGACGGTGGTGCGGATGCCGCCCGCGCTGTACGGCCGCCCGGACATCCGGGCGTTGAACTCCTGCGTCCGGTCACCCGCGAAGACGAGGTGGGAGTGGGAGTCCACGAAGCCGGGGAGGACGGCCCGGCCGCCCGCGTCGACCCGATTGTCAGTGGCGGGTGCTTTGCTTCGTTCACCGGTCCACACGACGCGGTCGCCTTCGATGGCGACCGCCGCGTCCTGGATCAGTCCGAGGGGGGATCCTCCCCCACTCTCGAATCCGAGGGAGGGGTCGTTGGTGACCAGACTGGCGATGTTCGTGATGAGCGTGCTTGCGGTGCTCGCGGAGTGGGCGGGGCTGACGGTCGTCGCGTTGCTCATGGCGTCCTTGGTGGCCTGGTCGGCGGTGGGATCGGGTTCGGGGGCGGGGCCGGGCCGCGCGGGCGGGCGGCCCGGGGTCATCCGCGCAGGGCTTCGACGGCGTCCGCGAGGGCTCGCGGCACATCCGGCACGAGGCGGTGGACCCCGTCCCGTACGACGTGCCGGCCTGCCACGACCGTATGCGACACGTCCGCTGCCGACGCGGCGAATACGGCCGTCTCGGCCCCGAGCCGCGGAAGCGGCCCTGCCGTCCTGACCGAGTCGAGGGCGATGGTGGTGAAGTCGGCGAGCGCGCCGGTCTCCAGGACGCCCGCGTCCGCCCAGCCGAGGGCGGCGTGGCCGTCGGCCGAGGCCGCCCGCAGGAGGGCCGCCGCCGTCCAGTGACCCCGGGTGCGGGTGCGCAGCCGTTCGTTCAGCTCCATGGCCCGCGCTTCTTCGAGCAGGTCGATCACGGCGTGGCTGTCGGAGCCGAGACTGAGCGGCGAGCCGGCCCGCTGGAGGGCGACGGCGGGTCCGATGCCGTCGGCGAGATCCCGCTCGGTGGTCGGGCACATGCAGGTGCCGGTGCCGCTGCCGCCGAGGAGGGCGATGTCCTCGTCGGTGAGGTGGGTGTTGTGGACGCCGGTGGTGAGCGGCCCGAGCACCCCGTGGTCGGCGAGCAGCCGCGTCGGGGTGCGGCCGTGGGCCTCCCGGCAGGCGTCGTTCTCGGCGGTCTGCTCCGACAGGTGCACATGGAGCGGGGCCCGCCGTTCCCCGGCCCACCGCGCGACGGTCGCCAACTGGCCGGCGGGTACGGCCCGTACGGAGTGGATCGCCGCACCGATCCGCGCGTGATCCCGTTCCTTGAGAACTGAACAGCGTTCGGCCCAGGCGTCCGCGGTGCCGTCGGAGAAGCGGAGCTGGGGGTCGGTGGGCGGCTGCCCGAAGCCGGAGGAGAGGTAGGCGGTGTCGAGGAGGGTGATGCGGATCCCGGCTTCGGCGGCGGCCGCGATGAGGGCCTCGCCCATGGCGTTGGGGTCGGCGTAGGGGGTGCCGCCGGGGGCGTGGTGCACGTAGTGGAACTCGCCGACCGCGGTGATGCCGGCCAGGGCCATCTCGGCGTACACGGCGCGGGCGAGGGCGTGGTAGCTGTCCGGGGTGAGCCGGGCGGCCGTGGCGTACATGACCTCGCGCCAGGTCCAGAAGGTGCCGGAGCCGACCTGGACGGTGCCGCGCAGGGCCCGGTGGAAGGCGTGGCTGTGGGCGTTGGCCAGGCCGGGGAGGGTGAGGCCGCGCAGGACCTCGGCGCCGGGCGGCGGGGCGGGGGTGCCGGTGCGGACGGCGGTGATGCGACCGTCCCGGACGTCGAGGGCGACGCCCGGCTCGACATGCGTGCCGAGCCAGGCGTGCTCCAGCCAGTACGTCCGCGCGGCTGCTGTCGTCACCTGCACGCCAGTCCTTCCAGTACGTCGGCGAGTGCGAGTACCCCGGCCACGCAGTCGTCCTCGCTCGCGGACTCGGCCGGGGAGTGGGAGACGCCGGTGGGGTTGCGCACGAACAGCATGGCGGTCGGGATGCTCCCGGACAGGATCCCGGCGTCGTGTCCCGCGCCGGTGCCGAGGACGGGGACCGTGAGGCCGGTGTCCGTGCCGAGGATGCGGGCCAGTTCGTCGCGCAGGGCGTGGTCGAACTCGACGACGGGGGTGAACGACTCGCGGACGATGTCGAGGTCGATGCCGTGCGCGTCCGCGTAACTCCGGGCCGCCTTCTCGATGCCGCCGACCACGGTGTCCAGGCTCCTCTGGTCCTCGGCGCGGGAGTCGAGCCAGCCGCGCACGAGGGAGGGGATGGCGTTGACGCCGTTGGGCTCCACGGTGATCTTGCCGAAGGTGGCGACGGCTCCGGCGAGTTCCGCCTCGCGCCGGGCGGCGAGGACGGTCTCGGCGTAGGACAGCATGGGGTCGTGCCGGTCGGCGAGCCGGGTGGTGCCGGCGTGGTTGGCCTCGCCCCGGAAGTCGAACCGCCACCGGCCGTGCGGCCAGATCGCGCTGGCGATGCCGACCCGGTCGCCGGACAGGTCCAGGGCCCGGCCCTGCTCGACGTGCAGTTCGACGAAGGCGCCGATGCGGGCGAGCCGTTCGGGGTCGGCGCCGATGGCGTCGGGGTCGTGTCCGGCGGCCTCCATGGCGCGCGGCAGCGACACGCCGTCGCCGTCGGTGAGCAGGTGTGCCTGCTCACGGGTGAGCTGCCCGGCGGTGAGCCGGGACCCCACGCAGGCGAGTCCGAAGCGGGCGCCTTCCTCGTCACCGAAGTTCACGATGCCGAGGGGCCGGGTGAGGCGGACGTCCCTGGCGCGCAGTTCGTCCAGCGCGGCGAAGGCGGACACGACTCCGAGGGGGCCGTCGAAGGCGCCGCCGTCCGGCACGGAGTCTAGGTGCGAACCGGTGACGACGGCGTCCCCGGCGGCGGGGTCCCCGAGCCAGGCCCACTGGTTGCCGTTGCGGTCGACCTCGTGGGCGAGGCCTCGCGAGCGGGCCTGGTCCTCGAACCAGGCCCGGCAGTCGGCGTCGGCGTCCGTCCAGGCGAAGCGCCGGTAGCCGCCGGAGGCGGAACTGCGGCCGACCGGCAGCAGCTCCGCCCACATGCTGTGGAAGCTCACGCGTCGTCACCCTCGCGCATCGGGACCCGCACGCCCCGCTCCCCCGCGACCGACTCCGCGATGTCGTACCCGGCGTCGACGTGCCGGATGACGCCCATGCCGGGGTCGTTCGTGAGCACCCGGCGGATCTTCTCGCCCGCGAGCGCCGTGCCGTCGGCGACGGTCACCTGTCCCGCGTGGATCGACCGCCCCATCCCGACGCCGCCGCCGTGGTGGATCGACACCCAGGACGCCCCGGACGCCACGTTCACCATGGCGTTCAGCAGCGGCCAGTCGGCGATCGCGTCGGACCCGTCGAGCATGGCCTCGGTCTCCCGGTAGGGGGACGCCACGGAACCGCAGTCGAGGTGGTCGCGGCCGATGACGACCGGCGCGGCCAGCTCCCCGCTCGCGACCATGTCGTTGAACCGCTCACCGGCCTTGTCCCGCTCGCCGTAGCCGAGCCAGCAGATCCGGGCGGGCAGGCCCTGGAAGTGGACGCGTTCGCCGGCCATCTTGATCCAGCGGGCGAGGGACTCGTTCTCCGGGAAGAGGTCCAGGATCGCCTTGTCGGTCTTGGCGATGTCGGAGGCCTCGCCGGACAGAGCGGCCCAGCGGAAGGGGCCCTTGCCCTCGCAGAACAGCGGGCGGATGTAGGCGGGGACGAAGCCGGGGAAGGCGAAGGCCCGGTCGTATCCGGCCAGTCGGGCCTCGCCGCGGATGGAGTTGCCGTAGTCGAAGACCTCGGCGCCGGCGTCCATGAAGCCGACCATGGCCTCCACGTGCCGGGCCATGGACTCGCGGGCCCGGGTGGTGAAGCCGGCCGGGTCCTTGGCGGCGGCGTCGGCCATGTCCTCGAAGGCGGTGCCCAGCGGCAGGTAGGCCAGCGGGTCGTGGGCCGAGGTCTGGTCCGTCACGATGTCGATGGGCGCGCCCATGGCGAGGAGCTGCGGCACCAGCTCGGCCGCGTTGCCGAGGAGGCCGATGGAGAGGGGGCGGCGGGCGTCGCGCGCCTCGGTCGCCAGCCGGAGGGCGTGGTCCAGGGAGTCGGCCTTCACATCGAGGTACCGGTGCTCGATGCGCCGCTCGATGGCGCGCGGGTCGCAGTCGATGCAGATCGCCACACCGTCGTTCATCGTCACGGCGAGCGGCTGGGCACCGCCCATGCCGCCGAGACCGGCGGTCAGGGTGATGGTGCCGGCCAGCGTCCCGCCGAACTTCTTCGCGGCGACGGCGGCGAAGGTCTCGTAGGTGCCCTGGAGGATGCCCTGGGTGCCGATGTAGATCCAGGAGCCGGCGGTCATCTGCCCGTACATGGTCAGGCCGAGCTGTTCCAGGCGGCGGAACTCCTCCCAGTTGGCCCAGTCGCCGACGAGGTTGGAGTTGGCGATGAGGACGCGCGGGGCCCACTCGTGGGTCTGCATGACCCCCACGGGCCGGCCGGACTGGACCAGCATGGTCTCGTCCTGCTTCAGCCCCTTGAGGGTGCGCACCATCGCGTCGAAGGAGCGCCAGTCGCGCGCCGCCTTGCCGGTGCCGCCGTAGACGACGAGCTTGTCGGGGTGCTCGGCGACCTCCGGGTCGAGGTTGTTCTGCAGCATCCGCAGGGCGGCTTCCTGCTGCCATCCCAGGGCGCTCGGTTCCGTGCCGCGCGGTGCTCGGACGGGGCGGGGTCCTGACATGGTCTGCCTCCTGGTGGGTGCTCCCGGCGGAATGTTGCTGCTTCTATTCACATCCTGGCCTCATGAATAGAGCTAGTCAATACGTCGGGGGGTCGGCGCGGCGAAGCCGTGGATGTTTGGCTGGATGCATGAGCGCACACATCGAGGCGGAGGAAACGGACGACACCGGGGCCGGTCGGGCGGCCCGGCGGGACGAGGCGGTGCGGGCCGCCGTGGAGCAAGGGCTGCTCGGGCCCGACAGCCCCATCGTCGGGCTGCTGGACGTCACCGGCATCCGGGAGTCGGCGGCTCGGCTGCGGGCGGCGTTCGACGCGGTGGTGGCACCGGGTACGCCCGTGCTGCACGCCTTCGCGGTGAAGGCGACCCCGCTGGTGCCGGTGCTGCGGCTGCTGCGCGAGGCCGGCCTCGGCGCGGAGGTCGCGAGCCCCGGCGAGCTGGCCCTGGCGCGGGCGGCGGGCATGCCGCCGGAGGCGACGGTGCTCGACTCCCCCGCGAAGACCCCGGCCGAGCTGCGCGAGGCGCTGGCCCTGGGCATCGCCGTCAACGCGGACAATCCGCAGGAGCTGGCCCGCATCGACGCCCTGACGCAGACGGCGGTGAGTCGCTCGCCCCTCGGGATCCGGGTGAACCCGCAGGTCGGCGGGGGTTCCATCGAGGCGTTGTCCACGGCGACGGCCACCTCGAAGTTCGGGGTGGCCCTGCGCGACGAGGGCGCCCGGGAGTGGGTGGTCCAGGCGTATCTGGACCGGCCGTGGCTGACGCGGCTGCACGCGCACACCGGGTCCCAGGGCATCCCGCTGGCCCTGATGGCGCGGGGCGTGGCGGAGACGTACGCCCTGGCGGAGGAGATCAACCGGCGGGCCGGGCGGCACCAGGTCGACACGCTCGACATCGGCGGCGGCCTGCCGGTGAACTTCGCGTCGGACGCGACGGCCCCGACCTACGCCCAGTACGCGCGGCTGCTGGCCGAGGAGGTGCCGGGGCTGTTCGACGGGCGGTACGGGCTGGTCACCGAGTTCGGGCGGTCACTGCTGGCGAAGCACGGGACGGTGGTGGCGCGGGTCGAGTACGCGAAGGCCTCCGGCGGCCGGGCGGTGGCGGTGACCCATGCCGGGGTGCAGGTGGCCGCGCGGACGGTCTACGCGCCGGGGAGCTGGCCGTTGCGGATCTCCGCCTACGACGCGAAGGGACGGCCGAAGGACGGGCCGGTGGTGGTGCAGGACGTGGCGGGGCCGGCCTGCTTCGCGGGGGACCTGCTGGCCGAGGCGCGGTCCATGCCACTGCTGGAGCAGGGGGATTACGCGGCGGCGCTGGACACCGGGGCGTATTACTTCGCGCATCACTACGGGTACAACTCGCTGGTACGGCCCGGGGTGTACGGGTTCGGGCCCCAGGGGCGCTTCGCGGTGGTGCGGCGGGCGCAGACCGTGGAGGAGGTCGTCGCCGAGTCCGGCGGGGCGCAGGCGGACGCGTTGACGCAGCCGCCGTTCGGGCCTGCGTAGCCCCCCGGGCCGCGGACGCGTCGGGGCTCGACGGGCAACGCCCCGGGGGCCACAGGCGCGTCGCGGCTGGGCGGCCAGCGCCTCGGGGGCCACAGGCGCGTCGCGGCTGGGCGGCCAGCGCCTCGGGGGCCACAGGCGCATCGGGGCTCGACGGGCAGCGCCTCTGGGCCACAGGCTCATCGCGGCTCAACGGGCAACGCCCCGCACCGCGGACGCGTCCCTGACAGGCCGCGCAGTCCCCCGGGCCCAGGCGCATCGTGACGAGCCGCACAGTTCCCCCGGGGCCACAGACGCACCGCGGCTCAACGGGCAACGCCCCGCACCGCGGACGCGTCGTGACAGGCCGCGCAGTCCCCTCGAGCCCAGGCGCATCGTGACGGGCCGCACAGTTCCCCGGGGCCACAGACGCACCGCGGCTCAACGGGCAACGCCCCGCACCGCGGACGCGTCGTGACAGGCCGGGCAGTCCCCCGGGGCCACAGGCCCGTCGGAGCTCGACGGGAGGAGCTGCCCGCCCCGCAGGCGCGTCATGGCAGGGGCGCGCAGATCCCCGGGCCCCTGAGCCGTCACACCAGCGCCGGTGACTTCTTTCGTGCGCCTCCCGGGGCCGCGTCTCCCGCCGCGATGCCCGTGCTGCGGTACGCCTTCACCCGCTTGCCGGCCGGGTGTGCCGCGCCCCCGCGCAGCCAGTCCACGCGGACCCACAGCAACGCCTCGCCGTCCCGCTCCCGGCGGCCCAGCCAGGCCGACTTGAGCCACAGGCCCGCGCCGCACCCGGCCAGGAGCATGCCCCCGGCCGCCGGGACGGCGAAGGCGCTGCCCAGGGCGGCGAGGAAGGCGAGGAGGAGCCACCAGCGGTGGCCCCGGCGCCAGTTGCGTACCGTGACCGCGCGGTCCTGCAGCACGTCGTGCTTGCCCGCGCGGGACGCCGAGGCGGCCAGGGCCGCGTAGCGCTTGCGGCGGCCGCCGGCCACGACGGCCGCCGCCAGGACGAAGAGCGCCGCCCCGGCCAGGACGCCGATGCGGCGTCCGGTCAGGCCGGGCGCCAGCGAACCGATGCCCGCCGCGAGAGCGCCCAGCCACCACAGCGGGGCCGCCCCGGCCCGTACGACGACGGCCACCCGGGCCAGCCCCTGTCCTCCACGCGTCATGTCCAGCCTCCGTTCGGTCTCCGAAGCCTTTGGAAGACGTACGTTAGCGACGCATCGTGAGACGAATCTGAGAAGACACCGCGCGTGCCGTCAGTCGACGAACAGGCCCCGCGCCGCCGCCTTCGTGTCGAACTCCTCCAGGCGGGACTGGGCCTGGGGCAGGTCGTCGCACATGGCCTCCAGCAGCACCCGGCCGAGCAGCATCGGCGCACAGGCCGTGTCGAAGGCGAGGCCGGTGCCGACCGCGGCGGGCAGCAGCAGGTCGGACACCTTGGCGACGGGTGCGAAGGCGGAGTCGGCGACCGTGACGACGCTCAGCCCGGCCTCCTTGGCGTAGGCGAGGGTGTCGACGACCTCGCGGGGGTGCCGGGGCAGCGCGAAGCAGAGCAGTGCGGTCGCGCCGGCCCGGACGGCGGCGTCGATGCGGTCCTGGAGCATCGTGCCGCCCTCGCCGAGCAGCCGGACGTCGGGGTGGACCTTGGCGGCGAAGTAGGCGAAGCCGTGCGCCTGGGCCGCCGCGGCGCGCAGGCCGAGGACGAGGAGCGGGCGGGAGCCGGCGAGGAGCCGCCCCGCGCGCTGCACGGGAGCGGGGTCGGCCAGGGCCTCCGCCAGGTGCCGCAGGTTCGCGATCTCGGCCTCGACGGCCTGCTGGTACTCGTTGTGGGTCCCGGCCTCCGCGGCGGGTTCGGCGGGCGCGACCTCGCGCAGATGCCGGCGCAGGGCGGGGTAACCGTCGAAGCCGAGGGCGACGGCGAAGCGGGTCACGGACGGCTGGCTGACCCCGGCCAGCTCGGCGAGCTCCACGCTCGACAGGAACGGCACGTCGGCGGCGCGTCGCACCATGCTGTGCGCGATACGCCGCTGGGTCGGCGTCAGCCGGTGACCCTCGAAGAGCGCCTGCAACCGCGCGGCAGGGCTGTCGGTCACGCTCATGACGTGCTCCCCCTCGCCTATTCAGTAGCTGAGGATTCTGCATGAGCATATGCAGAGCGGCAAGCCGGACGGGAGGACGGCCGGGGCGCCGAGTGCGGCGGGGCAGAGACGCGGAACATCGGAGGGGCCTGAGCCGCGGGCCCCTGACTGTGCGGGGCGCGGCATTGAAGGCGCGTGAAGACTGCCGGAAGCAGGCAATGTCCCGTCCGGTGTCCGCGTGTGACGATGCCTGCGACAACGGGGGAGCGCAAGGAGGGGCGGGGTGCGCGGATGGCCTGGTTTCTGGGGCTCGGCATTGCGGGGGTCGTCCTCCTTGCCCTGTCGTTCGTCCTCGACGGCGTGCTCGAGGGGCTGCTCGACGGGGCTGCTGTTCTGGACGGCCTGCTCGACGGGCTGCTGTCGCTACCCGTGATCGCCGGGTTCGTGTCCATGCTGGGCTTCTCCGGGGCGATCGTCCTGGGGACGACCGGGCTGGGCGCAGTCGGGGCCACGCTGATCGGGGTGCCGGCCGGGGTGCTGACCGGCTGGTTCGCCTACCGCCTGAGCCGGGCGCTGATGGGTGACTCCTCCGGAGCCGCTCCGCGAGACGAGGACCTGGTCGGCGTGTCCGGGTCGGTGGTGACCGCGATCCCCGCCGGTGGCTATGGCGAGGTGCTGGTGCACCGGGCCGGGCAGCCGGTGAAGCTCTACGCGAAGAGCCCGGTTGCCGTGGCGCGGGGAGCCGAGGTCTGGGTGGAGCAGGCACTGTCGCAGTCGGCGGTGTCCGTGCGTCCGGTGGAGCGCTGACCGGGCGAAGCCGCTCGCTCCTTCCTGCCGCGCTCCGGCCGTGCCGTCGCGCCGTTGACCTTCACACACTCTTGTCGAACGCCGTCCTGAGGGAGGGCTGAGGGGGCAACATCATGAGTTCTGTCGTCATCGCGGTCGGAGGAGTCGTCGTACTCCTCGTACTGATCGCGCTGGTCGTCGTCAGCCGGTACAAGGTCGCCGGTCCGAGTGAGGCGTTCATCGTCACCGGGCGGCGCGGGAAGAAGGCCACCGATCCGGAGACCGGACGGGTCTTCACCGACAACAGCGGTCAGAAGGTCGTGGTCGGCGGCGGGGTCTTCGTCGTGCCGTTCGTGCAGCAGAAGTTCACCCTCGACCTGTCCTCCCGGCACATCCCCGTCGCCGTGCGCGGCGCGGTCACGTTGCGCGGGGTGAAGGCCAATCTGGAGGGCGTCGCGATCGTCAAGGTCGGCGGCAGTGAGGACGCGATCCGGGCCGCCGCCCAGCGGTTTCTGATGCAGCAGGACGGGATCGTCGGCTTCACCCAGGAGGTGCTGTCGGGAGCGCTGCGCGCGATCGTGGGCCGGATGTCGGTGGAGGACATCATCCGCGACCGGGCCGCCTTCGCCGGTCAGGTCGCAGAGGAGGCCGAGGCCAGCCTCTCCGGGCAGGGATTGGTGCTGGACGCCTTCCAGATCCAGGACATCACCACCGAGGGCTCCTACCTGGAGGACCTCGGCCGTCCCGAGGCCGCCCGCGCCAAGCAGGAGGCCGACATCGCCGAGGCGGTCTCCCGGCGCGCGGCCGAGCAGGCCCGGCTGAAGGCCGAGGAGGAGATCGCGATCGCCCAGCGGACCTTCTACCTCAAGCAGGCGGAGATCAAGGCCGAGACCGACGAGGCCGCCGCCCGCGCGGCCGCCGCCGGCCCGCTCGCGGAGGCGGCCCGGCAGCAGGAGATCCTCACCCAGCAGGAGAAGGTCGCCGAACGGCAGGCCGCGCTGACCGATCGCCAGCTCGACACCCAGGTCCGCAAGCCCGCCGACGCCCAGCGCTATGCCGCCGAACAGGAGGCCGAGGCCAAGCGGGTGGCCCGGGTCAAGCAGGCCGAGGCCGAGCGGCTGGCCGAGATCGCCGCCGCGCAGGCGGAGGCGGAGCGCGCCCGTCTGACCGGTGAGGGCGAGAAGCAGCGCCGCAGTGCGCTGGCCGAGGCGGAGGCAGTCGAGGGCCAGAAGCAGGGCGAGGCGGAGCGGTCCCGGCGCGCGGCGATCGCCGAGGCGGTCCGGCTGGAGGGCGAGGCGGAGGCGTCCGCGATCGGCGCCAAGGGTGCGGCCGAGGCCGAGGCGATGCGCAAGAAGGCCGACGCCTTCGGGCAGTACGGCGACGCGGCTGTGCTGCAGATGCTGGTCGAGGTGCTGCCGCAGGTGGTGGCCAAGGCGTCCGAGCCGCTGAGCGCCGTGGACAAGATGACTGTCATCTCCACGGACGGCGCGAGCCAACTCTCGCGCACGGTCGCCGACAACGTCGCGCAGGGCATGGAACTCCTCAGCTCCACCACGGGAGTCGACCTCGCCGAGTTGCTGAAGGGCATCACCCAGCGCAACGGCGAAGCGCAGGCCGCGACGACGCCGGCCGCCGAAGCGAACGGCCAGATCCAGATCGGCTGAGGCCGGGAGGACCGGTTCAGGAGCCTGCGGCATCGAGCCGCCGGGCTCCTGAACCGCCGATGCCCTCCGGGGCACCTCCGGTATCAGAAGCGGCTGACCATCCCCGGGATGCCCGGAGGTGTCGGGAGCGGCAGCCGGTTGGGGGCGCGGCGCTCGTCCGGGGCCGGAGCGGCCTTGCAGGTCAGGTCCTTCGTGGGGAGCTTGCCGGTGGTCAGGTAGGCGGTGGCCGTCTTGTCGGCGCACGACTTGGTTCCGTAGATGCCGTGTCCGACGCCTCCGGCGACCGTGACCATCTTGGCGCCCTTCATCGCGCGGCGCAGGCCTTGACCACTGGTCAGCGGCGTCTGGGAGTCCCACTCGTTCTGCAGGATCAGCGCGCCCACCTTGTTGCCGATCCTGGTGGCGGGCTCGCTGCCGCTCTTCTTCCAGAAGGCGCACGGCTTGATGTGGGAGGCGAAGTCGCCGTACAGCGGGTACCTGGCCTTGTCCCGGATCGCGTCCTTGCGGTACTGCTCCGGGTCGCGCGGCCAGGCACGGGCGTCGGCGCACACGACGGCCCAGAAGCCGGCGTCGCCGTTGTCCTCGGGCACGGCCCGGCCGAAGGACGGCGGAACGGGCTCGGGCGTTGTGAGCTCCCGGTCGGCGGGCGGGGGAGCTCCGGCGGCGGCCTTCTTCAGCTCGGCCACCGCTTCGGCGGCTTCGCGCGTACTGAAGAACATGCCCCGGAGGCCGAGACGGATGTCGTCACCGGTCAGCAGCGTGCCGTCGAGGTCGATCGGCTTGCGGTCGGCCTGGGCGACCAGACCGTAGAAGGCCGTGCGGACCGCTTCGGGAGTGCCGCCCAGCTTGTAGGTGGCATGCCGCGCCGCGGTCCACTCGGTCCATCGGGTGAAGGCGGGCTCGGCGCCCTCCGCCCAGACCTGGATCATCCCGCGCCAGACCCGGGCCGGGTCGACGGCACTGTCCAGCACGAAGCGGTCGGTGCGCTTCGGGAACATCTGCGTGTAGACGGCGCCGAGGTAGGTGCCGTAGGAGTATCCGAGGTAGGAGATCTTCTTCTCGCCGAGCACGGCGCGGATGACGTCCATGTCCCGGGCGGTGTTGCGGGTGGTGATGTGGCGGAGCTTGTCGCCCTGCTTCTTGTCGCACTTCTCGGCGACGGTCCGGGCCCACTTCACGTCCTTGGTGAACGTCTCGGCTTTGTACGGCCGTTCCCAGTTCCGCTCGTCGGACGTCAGGCCACAGCCGACGGGGGAACTCCGGCCGATGCCCCGCGGGTCGAAGCCGACGAGGTCGTACTTGTTCTTCACGGCCTTCGGCAGTTCGCCGGCCAGGTACTGCGGCATGTCGACGCCCGGCCCGCCCGGTCCACCCGGGTTGAGCAGAAGCACGCCGCGCCGATCCTTCCTGGTGCTCGTCTTCATCCTGGATATGGCGAGGTCGAGTCTCTTGGCGCCCGGTCTTCCGTAGTCGAGCGGCACTTTGATCGTGGCGCACTGGAGCGAGGCGGGCAGCGCGCTGTCGCAGCGGTGCCAGGCCGGTTTCTGCTGGAGGTAGGGGCGGAGGGGGTTCTCGGCGGCGGATGCGGGGGCGGGTGTCAGCGCGGGCACCAGCGGGGTGACGGCGCCGACCGCAAGAAGAAGGGCTATTCGACTGTTGCGCACGTGCGTTGAGTCCTTGGGCCGATGCGTACGGGGACGCACTCACCCTGCCGTGCGCGGAAAGCGGTTTGATCCCTCCACAGAGCCGTGTTTCTCTCCCACCGTAGGTGGATGGGGAGTTGGGCCGAATAGTGCTGGAGTCGGACAACCACGACCGGCTCTTCGCCATCTCCCTCACATGGCGTTCTGAACTGGGCTTGGCCCCCCCGATCGCCGCGGCGGTCATCGGTACCGCGGCATGGTGCGCGAAGGGTGCGCCGGCCGGCGTCCCCACTGGTCGACTCTCGTCTTCAGCGGCGGCTCTCCGTCGCTGCGACGGGAAAACCCCTGGGCCGACAGGGGGGCTAACCCCAGTGCGGGCGGCGCCGCCCCTTTCTACCGTGGACGGCATGACGGGAATGGACGCGCGGGACACCGACCTGAAGAGGGAACTCGATGCCACCCTGCACGCACGCAGGGATCTGGGCGACGAGTACGAGTCGGCGCTGGTCGACTCCTTTCTGGAGAAGGTCGACCAGCGGATCGACGGCGCGGTGGAGCGCCGGGTGCGCCGGCAGTTCGCCGAGCAGCAGATGCAGACGGCCCGGGACTCCCGCTCGCCGAGGGCCACGGACTCCTGGGGCGAGCGGTTCGGGTTCGGGCTCGTCTCCCTGGTCCTCGCGGTGCCGCTGTCCGCGATCGGCGGGGGCGTGGCCCAGCTGCCCGGCCTGCTCGCCGCCTGGGCGGGCATCGTCGGCGTCAACGTCGTCCAGGCGGCCCGCACCAACCCGAACCTGTTCGGCCGCCGCAAGTCCTCCCGGGACAGCGGCTGGGAGGACTGAGCGCCCCCGTTCCGGCCCGGGTCAGACCTGACGGGTCGGCAGCGCGACGATCTGCCGCAGATTGACCCGGCGCGGCCGGCTCGTCGCATAGGCGACCAGGTCGGCGAGTTCCTCGGCGGACAGCGCGCCCACCTCGTCCACGATGCCCGCCACCTGCCGGGCCAGTTCCGCGTCGGTGATGTGCGTGCGCAGCTCGCTCTCGACGATCCCGGGCTCGATGTTGGTGACCCGGACGTCCCGCGGCCCGAACTCCCCGCGCAGGGTCTCCGACAGATAGGTGACGGCCGCCTTGGTCGCGCCGTACACCGCGTAGTTCGGGAAGCCGACGTGCGCGGCGATGGACGAGATGTTCACGATGTCGGCCGTACGCCCGTCCGCGGCGGTGCCCACCAGGTCGGCGGTGAAGGCGCCGATGATCCGCAGCACCCCGGCGACGTTGGTGTCGAGCATCCGCTGCCACTCGTCGGCGCGCCGGGCGTCGATCGGGTGGGGCAGCATGACGCCCGCGGCGTTCACGACCAGGTCGACGGTCCCGTACTCCTCGTGGACGCGGTCGGCGGCGGCCGCCACGGACTCCTCGTCCGTGACGTCCGCGACGACGGCCAGGGCCTGCCCGCCCTCGCCCCGGATCTTCTCGGCGGTGGCCGTCAGCCGTTCCGCGCGCCGGGCCAGCAGCGCCACCCGGGCGCCACGGGCGGCCAGCAGGACGGCGACGGCTTCGCCGATCCCGCTCGCGGCTCCGGTGACGACGGCGGTGCGGCCGGCCAGGTTGTCGTACGACATGGGGTACCCCTTCGGTGCCGGCCGGGGCGTCTCCCCGGCCTCGGCCACCACCCTCGGCGGCTTCGGCCGCGCTACCCAGGGCCGCGCTCATCCTGGGTCCGCCAGTACCAGGTTCGCCGGGCCCTGGCGGCCTAGGCTCGGGCCCATGGACGGAGAACTGGGAGACTTCCTGCGCTCGCGCCGCGCCCGGATCCGGCCGGAGGAGGTGGGGCTGCCGTCGTACGGCCGCCGCCGCGTTCCCGGTCTGCGCCGTGAGGAGGTGGCGCAGCTGGCCGGGGTGAGCGTCGACTACTACATCCGCCTGGAGCAGGGCAGGGGGCCCGGGGGGCCTTCCCGGACGAAGTCCGGGGGTGTCTCGGACGCCGTGCTGGACGCGATCGCGCGGGTGCTGCGGCTGGACGGGGCCGAGCGGGAGTACCTGCGGGCGGTGGCCCGGCCGCGCCGGCGGGCCGGGCAGGGGCCGGGCTCGTCCCGGGTGCGCCCCGGTGTCCAGCTGCTTCTGGACGGCATGGACCGCAATCCCGCCTACGTCCTGGACCACCGCTTGGAGGTCCTCGCCTGGAACGCCCTCGCCGACGCCCTGCTCGGCTTCGGCGGCCCGGGCGACCTCAGCCTGCCGCGCCGTGTCTTCCTCGACCCCGCCTCGCACGAGCTCTACCCCGACCGGGCGGAGATCGCCGCCCAGACGGTCGCGCACCTGCGCCTGCAGGCGGGCCACCATCCCGGTGATCCCGTCACGGGGGAACTCGTCGCCGAACTGACGCGGTCCAGTCAGGAGTTCCGTCATCTGTGGGCCGACCACCTGGTCAAGCCCTGCGATCACGGCGTGAAGCTCCTGCGGCACCCGGTCGCGGGCCTGCTGACCCTGCCCTACGAGACCTTCACGATCCCGGCGGCACCGGACCAGACGATCGTGGCCTACACGCCCGAACCGGGTTCGGAGACGGCGGAGCGCCTGGCGCTGCTGGGGAGCTGGGCGGCCGGGCACGCGGGCTGACGTCGCGTGAGGGGAGTGCGCGGGGACCGCCGCACCCCCGTGAACGGGGGGCGGGACGACGGCGGTCCCCGCGAAGGACGCGGGTCCGGTCAGGGCCGGGCTTGCGCGTCCAGGGCGTCCATGGAGGTCCGGGAGCCGCTCCGGAGGTCCTTCGACGCCGCTCGGTGCCGGCCTGGACGGGGAGCCGCTCCCGCCCCTGCCGACACCCACCAATGTGCAGGACCCGTGTTAAGCGGGTGCTGCGCGGACGTGACACCCGCGTACCGGTTCTGCGAAGTCGGCGAAGATCACGGACGCCGCAAGTTCACCCGGTTCACGGGCAGTTCACCGGACGTTGGCCGTCACTTCCCCGTGCGGGCCAGGAAGGACAGCAGGTCCTGCCGGCTGACCACACCGGTCGGCTTGCCCTCGACGAGGACGATCGCCGCGTCGGCCTTGCCCAGCACGGCCATCAGGTCGGCGACGGGCTCGCCGGAGCCGACCTGGGGCAGCGGGCCGGACATGTGCTTCTCCAGCGGGTCGTCGAGGGAGGCACTCTTGCTGAACAGCGCGTCCAGCAGCTCGCGTTCCACGACCGAGCCGACGACCTCGGCGGCCATCACGTCGGGGTGGCCGGCGCCCGGCTTGACGACCGGCATCTGCGAGACGCCGTACTCGCGCAGCACCTCGATGGCCTGGCCGACCGTCTCCTCCGGGTGCATGTGGACGAGGGAGGGCATGCGGTCGCCCTCCTTGTCGTTCAGGACGTCGCCGACGCGGGCGCTGGGGCCCGTGTCCTCCAGGAAGCCGTAGTCGGCCATCCACTCGTCGTTGAAGATCTTGCTGAGGTAGCCGCGGCCGCTGTCCGGCAGCAGGACCACCACGACGTCGTCCGGGCCGAGCCGCTCGGCGACCTCCAGCGCGGCCACGACCGCCATGCCGCAGGAGCCGCCGACGAGCAGGCCCTCCTCCTTGGCGAGACGGCGGGTCATCTGGAAGGAGTCCTTGTCGGACACGGCGACGATCTCGTCCGCGACGCTCCGGTCGTAGGCGGTCGGCCAGAAGTCCTCACCGACGCCCTCGACGAGGTAGGGCCGTCCGGAGCCGCCGGAGTAGACCGAGCCCTCGGGGTCGGCGCCGATGACCTTCACCGAGCCGTCGCTGATCTCCTTCAGATAGCGGCCGGTCCCGGAGATGGTGCCGCCGGTGCCCACGCCCGCCACGAAGTGGGTGATCTTCCCCTCCGTCTGCTCCCACAGCTCGGGGCCGGTCGAGTGGTAGTGGGAGAGCGGGTTGTTGGGGTTGGAGTACTGGTCGGGCTTCCAGGCTCCGGGCGTCTCACGGACCAGCCGGTCGGAGACGTTGTAGTACGAGTCCGGGTGCTCGGGGTCGACGGCCGTCGGGCAGACGACGACCTCGGCGCCGTACGCGCGCAGCACGTTGATCTTGTCGGTGCTCACCTTGTCGGGGCACACGAAGATGCACTTGTACCCCTTCTGCTGGGCGACGATGGCGAGCCCGACCCCGGTGTTGCCGCTGGTCGGCTCGACGATCGTGCCGCCGGGCTTGAGCGCGCCGCTCTCCTCCGCCGCCTCGATCATGCGCAGGGCGATCCGGTCCTTCACCGAGCCGCCGGGGTTGAAGTACTCCACCTTGGCCAGGACGGTCGCCCTGATGCCCTTGGTCACGCTGTTGAGCTTCACCAGCGGGGTGTTGCCGACGAGGCTGATCATCGAGTCGTGGAATTGCACCGTTGTCTCCGGATGCCGCAAAGAAGTGGTCCTAGTGGTGCCGCCAGCCTATGGCCTGCCGGTGGTCCGTGACGGTCGATCACTGCCCGTTGAGATTGGGCGACGGGCTGTACGGGGCAAGCACTGGGTGTACGGGTTCGAGGAGGTGGCAGCGACGCATGACGAGCATGTCGAGGGCGAGGGTGGCCCGGCGGATCGCGGCCGGCGCGGCATACGGCGGCGGCGGGATCGGTCTGGCCGGAGCGGCCACCGTGGGGCTGGTGCTGGCCGAGGTGCAGCTGGCGCGGCGGCGGGTGGGCAACGGCACGTCACCGCACGTGCCGCACGCGGACAGGCTGTACGGCCGTACGTACGCCGTTCCGGGCGAGGTACCGCTGAGGCTGACGATGCTGGGTGACTCCACGGCCGCGGGCCAGGGCGTGCACCGGGGCGGGCAGACCCCCGGGGCGCTGCTGGCGTCGGGGCTCGCCGCGCTGGCGGAGCGCCCGGTGGTACTGCGCACGGTGGCGACCCCCGGGGCCTGTTCGGACGACCTGGACCGCCAGGTGGCGCTGGTGCTGTCCGATCCCGACCCGGTGCCCGACATCTGCGTGATCATGGTCGGCGCGAACGACGTCACCCACCGCATGCCCCCGACCCGCTCGGTCCGCCATCTGTCCTCGGCGGTCCGCCGGCTGCGCACGGCCGGTACGGAGGTCGTGGTCGGCACCTGTCCCGACCTCGGCACGATCGAGCCGGTCCGCCAGCCCTTGCGCTGGCTGGCCCGGCGGGCCTCACGCCAGCTGGCGGCCGCCCAGACGATCGGAGTCGTCGAACAGGGCGGCCGCACCGTGTCGCTGGGCGACCTGCTGGGGCCCGAGTTCGCCCAGAACCCGCGCGAGCTGTTCGGGCCGGACAGCTACCACCCCTCCGCCGAGGGCTACGCGACGGCGGCGATGGCGGTTCTGCCGACCGTGTGCGCCTCCCTGGGTCTGTGGCCCGCCGAGGAGGAGCGCCCGGACGCCTCCCGCCGCGAGGGCTTCCTGCCGGTGGCGCGGGCGGCGGCGGAGGCCGCCTCGGAGGCGGGTACGGAGGTCGCGGCGGCGATGCCGAGCGGGCCGCGCGGCCCGTGGGCCCTGTTGAAGCGCCGGCGGCGCCGGCGGGTACCCGAGCAGGAGCCGGCCCCCGCGACGCCCTCGAACTGAGGAGGCAGAAAAGCAAGCGCTTGGAAACTGCGGTCAGGGTCACACCGCGACACCCGTGACCCAGCCCATACGTACGGGTAACTTCCCACTCAGCCCTGCCAGACCACCCGGTACGTCAATGGAGCCGTGATGCCCGAAGCCGTGATCGTCTCAGCCGCCCGCTCCCCCATCGGCCGCGCCGTCAAGGGCTCCCTCAAGGACCTCCGCCCGGACGACCTGGCCGCCACGATCGTCCAGGCCGCCCTGGCCAAGGTCCCCGAGCTGGACTCGAAGGACATCGACGACCTGATGCTCGGCTGCGGCCTGCCCGGCGGCGAGCAGGGCCACAACCTCGGCCGGATCGTGGCCGTGCAGATGGGCATGGACCACCTGCCGGGCTGCACCGTCACCCGGTACTGCTCCTCGTCCCTGCAGACCTCCCGCATGGCGCTGCACGCCATCAAGGCCGGCGAGGGCGACGTCTTCATCTCGGCCGGCGTGGAGACGGTCTCCCGGTACGCGCACGGCAGCTCGGACATGCCCGGCACGCACAACCCGCTCTT
This sequence comes from Streptomyces sp. NPDC012466, assembly GCF_042955215.1. NCBI lineage: Bacteria > Bacillati > Actinomycetota > Actinomycetes > Kitasatosporales > Streptomycetaceae > Streptomyces > Streptomyces sp. NPDC012466. Next base: position 79,984 of record NZ_JBIBEQ010000006.1, read on the forward strand.
CGCCGACGCCGAGGCCCGGACCGTCGCCACCGCCCAGTCCGAGGGCTCGACCTGGCACGACCCGCGCGAGGACGGCCTGCTGCCCGACCCGTACATCGCGATGGGCCAGACCGCCGAGAACCTGGCCCGCGCCAAGGGCGTCACCCGCCAGGACATGGACGAGTTCGGCGTCCGCTCGCAGAACCTCGCCGAAGAGGCCATCAAGAACGGCTTCTGGGAGCGCGAGATCACCCCGGTGACCCTCCCCGACGGCACGGTCGTCTCCAAGGACGACGGCCCCCGCGCCGGCGTCACCCTGGAGGGCGTGCAGGGCCTCAAGCCGGTCTTCCGCCCCGACGGCATGGTCACCGCCGCGAACTGCTGCCCGCTGAACGACGGTGCCGCCGCCCTCGTGATCATGTCCGACACCAAGGCCCGCGAGCTCGGCCTCACCCCGCTCGCCCGGATCGTGTCGACCGGCGTCTCCGGCCTCTCGCCCGAGATCATGGGCCTCGGCCCGGTGGAGGCCAGCAAGCAGGCCCTGCGTCGGGCCGGGCTGACCATCGACGACATCGACCTGGTCGAGATCAACGAGGCGTTCGCCGCCCAGGTGATCCCCTCCTACCGCGACCTGGGCATCCCGCTGGAGAAGCTGAACGTCAACGGCGGTGCCATCGCCGTCGGCCACCCCTTCGGCATGACCGGCGCCCGCATCACCACCACACTCATCAACTCCCTCCAGTTCCACGACAAGCAGTTCGGCCTGGAGACGATGTGCGTCGGCGGCGGCCAGGGCATGGCCATGGTCATCGAGCGCCTCAGCTGATCGCCGTACGGTAGCCGCCATAGCACGCGCTGTGAGGCCTTGGCCCAGAACCCCGGAAACTCCGGGGTTCTGGGCTGTTTTGTGATCCAATCTCCCTCAGGATGTGACCTATCTCCCTCTCCACGGAGAGAAGCCCAGGTCACAGCAGCCCCACCCCCTTCCCCTGGACCGAAGCTCTGTCCGTTTCGTGACGTTACGCACTGACAGGTGGTTAGTCCGCCCTTCAAGCTGATGTAGGAAGTCGGGGGTCGACTTTGAACCGGGAGTACGTCAGTGAGCGCCATGCCGATCGCATTGCTGGTCACCACGGCCGCCACGGGCGCCGTGGGCGTCGCCGTCCTGCGCACCGTCCTGCAGCTGCGCCGCCAGGTCGCGGCCCTGCACACCGCGCTGGCCGAGAACCGCGCCGCCACCACCCGTGCGCTGCTGCCCGCGGCCCGCACCGCTGCCGACACCGATGAGATACGTGCCGCCGTCGCGGCGGCGCTCGCCGAGGAGCGGGAGCGGGAGCTCGCCGAGGCGCGGGCGTTCTGGGCCGCCCAGGAGGCCCGTGACGCCTCCGACGCCCCCTCCCTGCTGGGTCTGCCCGAGACCGATCTGTTCCTGCCCCGCCAGGCCGACTTCGCGGGTCTGGAGCCGGTGTCCGAGCCCGGCGTGGATGCCGAGGAGCCGGTCGGCGAGTCTCCCGAGCTGGCCGCGGCCCGCCGCCGCCACCCCTCCCACCCGGACTTCGTACCGGCGCAGTCGCCGGTCGTGAACGACCACGAGCGCACCGTCGCCACCCTGGAGGAGCTGGCCTCCTCCCGCGTCGAGCTGACGGACGTCCGTCCCGGCCCGCTGGGCACCCTGGACGTCTACGTCTTCGCCGACGGCACGACCCTGTGCATGACGCCGGGCCACCGCGAGACCGCCGAACGCCTCGCCACCGCCCTGCGCGCGGGCGTGACGCCGACCCTGCTGGGCGGCTCCGGCGTCTCCGGCGCCTACACGCTGACGTTCGAGTGCGGCGAGGACAACGTCTACATCCTGGCGGACCGGGTCATCGCGTCCCTGTAGGGAAGCGCCCCCACGGGGCGCGGGGAACCCCGCGACCGGCCCGGGACCGCCCGCACGCGCGAACGCGGGTCAGACGCCGGCCCTCTTCTGCGCTTCTTCCACCAGCCGCACCGCGTCATCGACGTCGGCAGGGCTGGGAATCACCACCGCCAGATCATTCACGGCCACGGTGATCTGATCTGCCGCTGCAAACATCCCCGCATCCGGCATCTCCCGGGGCTCCACGCCCTCGAGCACCTGCGCCCTGCGGGCCAGCTCCCGGGCCAGCCCGAGAGCCTCAGCGGCAGCGCCCCGCTGCAACCGGCTCTGGGGCGCGGCCCTCAAACGATCGGCGAAGTGCTCCACCGCACGGGTCAAAGGCGTCGTATCAACCACGCCGCGAGCGTACGCGTCGCACCGGGACTGTTGCCAACGGGCGAACACTCAGGCACGGTGACCTGAAGGACCGGCTTACATCCCAGCGTCCGGAGGCGCCGATGTCCCAAGTCTTCTCCGAAGAGACCCACCGCAACATGCTAGCCCGCATCCCCCACTGCACCGGTCGTGAGATCTCCGACTGGTTGCGCACCGTCGAAGACGGCCCGGCGCTCTTCCGCTTCGAGGAAAAGGTCAGCTGGCTCCGGCACGAACACAACCTCGCGTACGGCCACGCCAAGGCGATCATCCACGAGTACGACCTGAGGAGGGCCGCGCGCAAACTCCTCTAGCGCGCACCGTCCCGCAGACGACGAAGGGCCCCGGCCGGAGCCGGGGCCCTTCGCGCTACGACTGTCGGAACTAGTCGTTGCTGTTGAGGATCGAGATGAGCCTCAGGAATTCCATGTAGATCCACACCAGCGTCAGCGTGAGGCCGAAGGCCGCGAGCCACGCCTCCTCGCGCGGGGCACCGTAGGCGACGCCGTCCTCGACCTGCTTGAAGTCCAGGGCGAGGAAGCAGGCGCCGAGGATGACGCCGATGACGCCGAAGACGACGCCGAGGGCACCGCTGCGGAAGCCGAGGCCGTCACCGCCGCCGAACACCGCGAACAGCAGGTTCACGGTCATCAGCAGGATGAAGCCGAGCGCGGCCGCCATCACGAAGCCGTAGAAGCGGCGGTTGACGCGGATCCAGCCGGCCTTGTAGGCGATCAGCACACCGGCGAAGACCGCCATGGTGCCGATCACGGCCTGCATGGCCGCGCCGTCGGCGATCCGGCTGTCGACGATGTTGGACACGACGCCGAGGAAGACACCCTCGAAGGCGGCGTACGTCAGGATCAGCGCGGGCGAGGCCTTGCGCTTGAAGGACTGGACGAACGCCAGGACCATGCCGATCAGGGCGGCGCCGATACCGATGCCGTAGCTACGGCTGATGTTGGCGTCGTCGACCGGCAGCAGGGCCCAGGAGAGCGCCGCGGTGAGGATGAGCACGCCGAGCGTGCTCGCCGTGCGCAGGACGACGTCGTCGATGGTCATCCGGCCGGTGGCGGCCGGGGCCTGCGGCGGAGCGCCGTACTGCAGGTCCTGCTGGGCGTAAGGGTTCTGCGCGTACGGGTTCTGCCCGTACTGGCCGCCCGTGGGCTGCGCGTACGGGTTGCCCTGGGTGGCGACAGCGGGACCCCCGGCCTGCGGCGCGGTGTTGAAGCCCGCGTAGCCGTTGTCGCGGCTGAACCCCCGTCGCGAGAAGACCGGGTTTCTGCTCCTCATTTCACTCCTCCATGGCCACCAGGCGTGGCCTTGGCTCAAGAGTAATAGGTAGGCAAAGGAATGACCCTACTGCTTGGGGAGGATCTTTCCCTCGTCGTGCTGCGCAACACGCTACGTGGCTTCGTGATTCCCCTCACCGCAGGGGGTCACTCCCGGCTCACCCGAAGGGGAAGCCCGTGTACGCCTCGGCCAGGTCCGTCTCGGCGGCGCGGGAGGTCGCGATCCGCTCCAGCCGGGCGAGCTGGAGCCGGTCCTCGAAGGGGGTCGCGCCGGGCGCGCGGTGCAGGAGGGTCGTCATGTCGTAGGAGAACCGCTCGGCCTGCCAGACCCGGCGCAGGCAGGTCGCGGAGTAGGCGTCGAGCAGGGCCGGGGATCCGGTCTCCTGCTGGTGGATCAGGGCCCGCGCGAAGGTCACGACGTCGCCGACGGCGAGGTTGAGGCCCTTGGCCCCGGTCGGCGGGACGATGTGCGCCGCGTCGCCGGCGAGGAAGAGGCGGCCGTGCCGCATGGGCTCGTGGACGTAGGAGCGCATGGGGGTGACCGACTTCTGGGTGATCGGGCCGCGCGCGAGGCGCCAGTCGTCGGCGGTCTCGAACCGGCGCTCCAGCTCGTCCCAGATCTCCTCGTCGCTCCACGCACCGGCGTCGGTGCCGTCGGGCACCTGGAGGTAGAGGCGGGAGACGAAGGATTCAATGGGGAGTGAAGCGACTTCCTTGGAAGGGTGGTGGCGGGTGACGGGCGGGCGCATGGAGAGCAGGGCGAAGCCGCGGTCGTGGCGGGCGTAGACGAGCTCGTCGTGCGAGGGCGGCACGTCGGCGAGGATGCCGAGCCAGCCGAAGGGGTACGTCCGCTCGAAGACCTGGGTGAGTGTGCTGGGGATCGCCTTGCGGGCCACGCCCCAGAAGCCGTCGCAGCCGACCACGTAGGAGCACTCCAGGACGTCCTCGCGGCCCTCGTGCCGGAAGCGGATGCGCGGGGTGTCGGTGCCGGCGTCCTCCACGGCCAGCGCCTCCGCCTCGAAGAGCAGGGGCCCGCCCTCCTGGAGCTGGAGGGCGATGAGGTCCTTGCAGACCTCGGTCTGGGCGTAGACGGTCACGGACCGGCCGCCGGTGAGGGCGGGGAAGTCGACGCGGTGGCGTCTGCGGTCGAAGCGCAGTTCGATGCCGTCGTGGCGCAGCCCCTCGCGGTCCATGCGCTCCCCGACGCCTGCCGCGCGCAACACGTCGGCCGTGCCCTGCTCCAGGATCCCGGCGCGCTGCCGCCGCTCGACGTAGGAGCGGTCGCGGCTCTCCAGGACGACCGCGTCGATGCCGGCGTTGTGCAGCAGCCGGGCCAGGAGGAGGCCGGCGGGGCCCGCTCCGATGATGCCGACGGTGGTGCGCATCGGGCGACCTCTTTCCCATCGCGTTCGTCAGGTGAAATTTCTTTCACCAATCTGCCTGTGAGTCTCCGACGGCATGCGGCCGCTGTCAACGGGCGCGCCGTGAACTCTTCAATGGACCACGCAGGGATCGGATGGTGCCCGGAGCCGGACTCGAACCGGCACGCCCGCGAAGGGGCAGCGAGGTTTAAGCTCGCCGTGTCTGCATTCCACCATCCGGGCAGGCCGTGGGCTCCGCATCGAGTGTCCGAGACTATCGGGACGGGTCCCCCGAACAGCGGAAGCGTGGACCGATGTTGTCTTATTTTATTGACGTCTGAGGGTGCATCAGCACACCGAACACGCCATCCGCACTTGCCAATAGCCTTGCGTGCGGCGCCCGGCCGCGTATGCGGAATGACGGAATTTCACCGCCCGAACGAGGGCACTCCACCTGTTCTCAACACCCGGAACCATCGGTTCCCGACACCGGGGCCCCTGAGGGGCGTTCGTCATCCCCAGGTATGACACTGCCCCGCGCAGTCCGACTGCAGTCGGCCTCCGGAACGGGAGCAACGGGTGACTACACGGCGGCGTCGGACCCGGACGATGGAACACGACCTTCCCCGTGCACAGTCATCCGACAGGAGAGCCATCCCGTGACCACCGCATCCCTCGCCGGCCGGGCAACCACCGTGGCCGCGCGCGCCACGGATCTGTCGAAGATCTACGGACAGGGCGAGACCCAGGTGGTCGCCCTGGACCGGGTCTCCGTCGACTTCCGGCAGGCCGAGTTCACCGCGATCATGGGCCCCTCCGGCTCCGGCAAGTCCACCCTGATGCACTGCGTGGCCGGTCTCGACACGTTCTCCTCCGGGTCGGTGCGCATCGGCGACACCGAGCTGGGCTCCCTGAAGGACAAGCAGCTGACCAAGCTGCGCCGGGACAAGATCGGCTTCATCTTCCAGGCGTTCAACCTGCTGCCGACGCTGACGGCGCTGGAGAACATCACTCTTCCGATGGACATCGCGGGCCGCAAGCCGGACAAGCAGTGGCTGGACTCCGTGATCACCATGGTCGGCCTGGCCGACCGGCTCGGCCACCGGCCCGCCCAGCTCTCCGGCGGCCAGCAGCAGCGCGTCGCCGTGGCCCGGGCGCTGGCCTCCCGGCCCGAGATCATCTTCGGTGACGAGCCCACCGGAAACCTCGACTCGCGTTCCGGGGCCGAGGTCCTGGGCTTCCTGCGCAACTCCGTGCGGGAAATGGGCCAGACCGTCGTGATGGTGACCCACGACCCGGTGGCCGCGTCCTACGCGGACCGCGTGATCTTCCTCGCGGACGGCCGGGTCGTCGACGAGATGCACCGGCCGACGGCCGACACGGTCCTCGACTTCATGAAGCAGTTCGACGCCAAGGGCCGCACCAGCTGATCCCCCGTCAGGACCGACAGGACTGAGAACCGCCACCATGTTCCGTACCGCCTTGCGCAACGTACTCGCGCACAAGGCCCGGCTGCTGATGACCGTCCTCGCCGTGATGCTCGGCGTCGCGTTCGTCTCGGGCACCCTGGTCTTCGCCGACACCCTCTCCAACGCCTTCCGCAACCAGTCGGCGAAGAGCTACGACGACGTCGCCGTCTCCGTCTCCTCGTACGCCGACCCGGACAATCCGAAGGAGGAGCCGGGCCTGAACGGCAAGGTCCTCGACAGGATCTCCGCCGTGGACGGCGTCGCCGGGGTGTACGGCCGCGTCGAGGGCTTCGCCGGGGTCGCCGACCCCGACGGGAAGCTGATCGGCGTCGGCTGGTCCAACAAGGGCTCCAACTTCGCCCCCGGCGAGGACGGCAAGGACGCCGCCTACACCTTCACCGACGGCTCCGGCCCGGTGAAGGACGACCAGATCGCCCTGGACGAGGAGTCCGCCGCCAAGGGCGAGTACCGGGTCGGCGACCGGGTGCGCGTCGCGACCAACGGCCCGGTGAAGGAGTACACCCTCAGCGGTGTGTTCACCACCGAGGACGGCGCGGTCAACGCCGGCGGCAGCCTCGTCCTCTTCGACACCGCCGTGGCCCAGAAGCAGTATCTGAAGCCGGGCTACTTCGAGAGCGTCACCGTCACCGCCGCCCCCGGCGCCGACGACGCGAAGATCCTGGACGCGGTCCGGCCGCTGCTGCCCGACACCGCCGAGGCCCAAACCGGCAAGGCGCTGGCCGACGAGCAGGCCGAGCAGATCGAACAGGGCATGGGCAACCTCAAGCAGGTCCTGCTCGGCTTCGCGGGCATCGCGCTCTTCGTCGGGATCTTCCTGATCTCGAACACGTTCACGATGCTGGTCGCCCAGCGCACCAAGGAGATCGCCCTGATGCGCGCCGTCGGCGCGTCCCGCAAGCAGATCACCCGCTCGGTGCTCGCCGAGGCCGCGCTGGTGGGCCTGATGGCCTCGGCCGTCGGCTTCGTCCTCGGCATCGGTCTGGCCGTCGGACTGCGCTCGGGCATGGCCGCGTTCGACATGAAGATGCCGGACGGCCCGCTGATCCTGTCCGCCACGCCGGTGATCGCGGCTGTCTCGGTGGGTGTGCTGATCACGATGCTCGCCGCCTGGCTGCCCGGCCGCCGGGCCGCGAAGATCCCGCCGGTGGCGGCCATGAACAGCGTCCACGCGGTGGCCACCACCAAGTCGCTGGTGCTGCGCAACTCCATCGGTGCGGCCGTCACCGCCCTCGGCGCGGCGGGGATCGTGGCGGGTGCCTCGACCGGCGGCGACGACGGCCGGATGTACATCGGGGCCGGCGCGTTCCTCGCGCTGATCGGCGTGATCATCCTGATCCCGCTGCTGTCCCGGCCCGTGATCGCGCTCGTCCGTCCGCTGCTCGTCGGCCCCTTCGGGGTGGCGGGCAAGCTGGCGGGTCAGAACGCGGTCCGCAACCCGCGCCGGACCGGGGCCACCGCCTCGGCGCTGGCGATCGGGCTGACGCTGGTGACCGGCCTGTCGGTGCTCGGCATCACGGTCGGTACGGCCATCGACAAGATGACCACGGACAACATCAAGGCCGACTACATGGTCTCGATGGCCAACGGCGGTGACCTCGACCGGTCGGCGCTGACGGCGCTGGAGAAGGCCGAGGGCGTGTCCGCGGTCTCGCCGCAGCAGGACGTCTACTTCCAGCTCGACGGCAAGGACTACGTGTCCGCCTCGGCGGTCACCCCGGGCGACATCGAGAAGGTCCTGACCGTCGACGTCGTCAGCGGCAGCGCGGGCTCGCTCGCCGAGGGCCGGATCGCGGTCGCCGAGAAGACGGCGAAGAGCAGGGGCTGGAAGACCGGCGACAGGCTCCCCGTCACCTTCGGCGACGACAAGAAGGCCACGCTGACGGTCGGCGCCGTCTACAAGGACAGCGAGTTCCTCTCCCCCGTCCTCGTCGACCGGAAGGTCGTGGACCGGCACGAGACGAAGCCGTCCATCCGGCAGATCTTCGTGAAGGTCGACGGCGGCCAGACCGCGGCGAACGAGAAGGTCGTCATCGACGCGCTGGGCGACAACCCCGCGATCACGGTGATGGACCGGCAGGACATCCGCAACGAGTTCGGCGGCGCCATCAACACCCTGCTGAACATCATGTACGGCCTGCTGGCGATGGCCCTGATCATCGCGGTGCTGGGCGTCGTCAACACCCTCGCGATGTCGGTCTTCGAGCGACAGCAGGAGATCGGCATGCTGCGCGCGATCGGTCTGGACCGGCGCCGGGTGAAGCGGATGGTCCGGCTGGAGGCCGTCGTCATCTCGGTGTTCGGCGCGCTGGTCGGCATCGGTCTCGGCGCGTTCCTCGGCTGGGCGATCGGCGAGACCTTCGCGGACCAGATCCCGGGGTACGCGCTGGTCCTGCCCTGGGACCGGATCGGGATCTTCCTGGTGCTGGCCGGTCTGGTCGGCGTCCTGGCCGCGATGTGGCCGGCCCGCAACGCCGCGAGGCTGAACATGCTGAACGCGATCAAGACCGAGTGACCTCGCCGCACACGGAAGGGCCGGACTCCCCACGACGGGGAGTCCGGCCCTTCCGGTCGTGTCCGGATCAACCGCGGCCGGGCGTACCCCACACGCGGGCCCGCAACGGCATCCCGGAGGCACCCGAGTCCGGGGCGCGGACGGCCAGGACCTGGTTGACGCCGATGCGGTTGCGTTCGAAGGCCAGGGCCGAGGCCGCCATGTACAGAAGCCAGACCCGGGCACGGCCGGGGCCGGTCAGCCGCACGGCGCGCTGCCAGTCGGCCTCCAGGCGGGCGACCCAGTGGCGCAGGGTGAGGGCGTAGTGCTCGCGGATCGCCTCGACGTCGCGTACCTCGAACCCGGCGCGCTCCAGCTGGGCCACGGTGCTGCCGATCGGCTGGAGCTCGCCGTCGGGGAAGACGTAGGAGTCGATGAACGCGTCGACGCTGTACGTCGTCTCGTCGCGCTGCGGGCGGCGGGCGATCTGGTGGTTGAGGAGCCGCCCGCCGGGCTTGAGCAGCATGTACAGGCCGGCGGCGTACTCCAGGTACCGGTCGGCGCCGACGTGTTCGGCCATGCCGATGGAGGAGATCGCGTCGTAGGGCCCGTCGCGGACGTCGCGGTAGTCCTGGACGCGGATCTCGACCTTGTCGGTGAGGCCCTCGCCGGCGACGCGCTTGCGGGCGTAGGCGGCCTGCTCCTGGGAGAGCGTGACGCCGACGACGCTCACGCCGTGCTCGCGGGCGGCGTGGACGGCCATGGAGCCCCAGCCGCAGCCGACGTCCAGGAGCCGCTGACCGGGTCTCAGGCCGAGCTTGCGGCAGACGAGTTCGAGCTTGTCGTGCTGGGCCTGTTCGAGGCTGCTGTCCGGGGTGGGCCAGTAGGCGCAGGAGTACACCATGGACGGGCCGAGGACGATCTCGTAGAAGTCGTTGCCGACGTCGTAGTGGTGGCTGATGGCGCGTCGGTCGGTGTGCTTGGTGTGCAGGTGGCGGCGGGGGCGGCGGGCCTCCTCGCGGGGCGGGGCGGGCGGCAGCGGGGCCCCGCCCAGCTTGACCAGTCCGCGGACGGCGGCACGGACCTCGGGGTCGCGCAGGGCCTGGGCGAGGGTGCGGGCGTCCTCGCCGCGCTCCCAGACGAGACCGGCCAGCAGACCGAGCGTGACGTAGAGGTCCCCCTCGATGTCGAGGTCGCCCGCGACCCAGGCGCGGGCCAGTCCCAGTTCGCCGGGCTTCCACAGCAGGCGGCGCAGCGCGCGGCGGTTGCGCACCACCAGGGTCGGCGCGCCCGGCGGGCCCGCCAGCGATCCGTCCCAGGCGCGGATGCGCACCGGGAGCGGTGCTCCCAGCAACTGTGTGAAGAGGCCCTGCAGCCGCTGCGCGGCGTCTGCCATGGTGTACACCTCCATGACGCGGAATCCCGGAATGTCCGACACCACGTAAACACCTGCGGGGCTTCGGCGCAGTCCCCGGCACGCGTCATGTCTGGGCAAAGCCGGTATGTCCCCGGCCCGGCGGCGAGGTCCTCGAACGCCGAGGGGCCTCCCGCACCACGGATGGCGGGAGGCCCTTCGTCAGGCGGATGTGTGACCGGAGGTCAGGAGGCCTTGGCCTTCTCCTCGGTCTTCTCCTTCGGCGCGGCGGCGACCGGGGCCGGCTTGGCGGCCTCGTAGAACTCCTCGCGCGGCGTCTCGATGGCGCCGAGCGAGACGACCTCGCGCTTGAGGAACATGCCGAGGGTCCAGTCGGCGAAGACGCGGATCTTGCGGTTCCAGGTCGGCATCGCCAGACCGTGGTAGCCACGGTGCATGTACCAGGCGAGACGGCCCTTGAGCTTGATCTTCATCTTGCCCATGACGATCATCGCGACGCCCTTGTGGAGGCCGAGACCGGCCACCGCGCCCTTGTTGGCGTGGGCGTAGTCCTTCTGCGGGAAGCCCCGCATGCCGGACACCACGTTGTCGCCGAGGACCCGGGCCTGGCGCAGCGCGTGCTGGGCGTTCGGCGGGCACCAGGCGTTCTCGTTGCCGGCCTTGCGGCCGACGAGGTCCGGGACCTGGGCGTTGTCGCCGGCGGCCCAGATGTAGTCGGTGCCCTTGACCTGGAGGGTCGGCTCGCAGTCGACGTGACCGCGGGGGCCGAGGGGCAGGCCGTAGCGGGCGAGGGCCGGGTTGGGCTTGACGCCGGCGGTCCACACGATGGTGTTGGAGTCGACCTCGAGGCCGTTCTTCAGCACCACGTGGCCGTCGACGCAGGAGTCCATGGAGGTGGACAGGTAGACCTCGACGCCGCGGCCCTCGAGGTGCTCCTTGCCGTACTTGCCGAGCTTGGGGCCGACCTCGGGGAGGATCTTGTCGGCGGCGTCGACCAGGATGAAGCGCATGTCCTCGCGGGACACGTTCTTGTAGTACTTGGCCGCGTCCCGGGCCATGTCCTCGACCTCACCGATGGTCTCCGCACCGGCGAAACCGCCGCCCACGAAGACGAAGGTGAGCGCCTTGCGGCGGATCTCCTCGTCGGTGGTGGAGTCGGCCTTGTCGAGCTGCTCGAGGACGTGGTTGCGCAGGCCGATGGCCTCCTCGATGCCCTTCATGCCGATGCCCTGCTCGGCGAGGCCGGGGATCGGGAAGGTGCGGGAGACCGCGCCGAGCGCGATCACCAGGTAGTCGAAGGGCAGCTCGTAGGCCTCGCCGACCAGCGGGGAGACCGTGGCGACCTTGCGGTCCTGGTCGATGGTGGTGACCCGGCCGGTGAGGACCTCCGCCTTGGGCAGCACGCGTCGCAGCGGGACGACGACGTGGCGCGGGGAGATGTTGCCGGCGGCGGCTTCGGGGAGGAAGGGCTGGTAGGTCATGTACGACCGGGGGTCGACGACCGTGACGGTCGCCTCGCCGTAGCGCATCTTCTTCTGGATGCGCCGAGCTGCGTACAGGCCTACGTACCCACCGCCTACTACGAGGATCCTGGGACGCTCCGTGGTGCTCATGCCATCGAGTATCCACCCGTCTCAGGGGGGTGGCTCGTGCGCCCCTTCACAAGCTCCGACGGGGTGTGTGCTATCCTCCGCCGCCCGCGTGATCCATGTCATGGTGACAACCGGGAGCGTTTGTGCACCCCGGACCGTTGTCAATGCCGCGTGAGCTGCCTCTCTGTGCGCGACAGGCCTCCGTGAGGTCCTTCCGGAGCGTCCCTTCGCGCGCCTCCCCGGACCCCTCCATACCATGCTTCTGAACATGTTCAAAGGGCCGTTCAGCCCCCGGACGGGTCAACGGGGCCCCTTTGATCGCCCGAGAGGGCCGAATTCCTTGTGAAGAACTTCACGAACTTTTCCGACGGGCTGTCGCCGGGGGGTCACCAGAACCCCCCGGAGGCGCTCATCCGTGATCCGTGCCTGCTCAGAAGCGGGCTAGGCGACCGACCACGCGATGCCGTCGAGGATGTCGTGCTCGCTCACGACGACCTCCCGTGCCCCGATCCGCTCCATGATCGACAGGAGCACGAGGGCGCCCGCCCCGATCACGTCGACCCGGCCCGGGTGCATGGAGGGCACCGCCGCGCGCTCGGCGTGGGTGGAGCGCAGCAGCCACTCGGTGATCTCGCGGACCCGGTCGTGGGAGACACGGGAGTGGTGGATGGCCTCGGAGTCGTACTCGGGCAGCTCCTGGGCGATCGCCGACACGGTCGTCACGGAGCCGGCCAGGCCGACCAGCGTGCGCGCCTCGCGCAGCGGAACCGTCTGCTCGGCGAGGTCGAGCGCGGCCTCGATGTCTGCCCGCATCGCCGCGATCTGCTCCTCGGACGGCGGGTCGCTCACCACCCCGTCCCGGACCAGGTGCCGCTCGGTCATCCGGACGCACCCGATGTCCACCGACCGGGCCGCCCGGACCCGGTCGTCGCCCACGACGAACTCGGTCGAGCCGCCGCCGATGTCCACGACGAGGTAGGGCTTCGGCAGGTGGTCGCCCCCGGCCAGCTCCTTGGTGGCGCCGGTGAAGGAGAACGCGGCCTCCTGGTCCCCGGAGATCACCTCGGGCTCGACGCCCAGGATGTCCAGCACGCCGCGCACGAACTCGTCCCGGTTCTCGGCGTCCCGGGAGGCGGAGGTCGCCACGAACCGCAGCCGCTCCGCCCCGTGCTCCTTGATGATGCCGGCGTACTCGCGGCAGGCCGCGAAGGTGCGCTGGAGCGCCTCGGGGGCGAGCCGGCCGGTGCGGTCGACGCCCTGCCCGAGCCGCACGATCGTCATCCGGCGGTCCAGGTCGACCAGCTCACCGGTCGACGGGTCGGCGTCGGCGACCAGGAGCCGGATGGAGTTCGTACCGCAGTCCACGGCGGCGACACGGGTCACTGGGCGTCCTCCTCGGCGGTGGTCACGCACGGTCCCTTGCGCCACCACTCGGGCAGCATCGCGATGGCCTCGTCCCCGAGCGGGTTCACCCCGGGTCCCGCGGCCAGCGAGTGGCCCACCAGCACGTGCAGGCACTTCACCCGGTCCGGCATGCCGCCCGCGCTCGGGAAGTTCTTCAGCTCCTCGATCTCGTCGCGCCGGCGGATGTAGTCCTCGTGCGCGGCGCGGTACGCAGCCGCCAGCTCCGGGTCCGAGGCCAGCCGCTCGGTCATCTCCTTCATCACGCCGTTGGCCTCCAGCGTGCCGATCGCCGAGGCGGCGCGCGGGCACGTCAGGTAGTACAGCGTGGGGAACGGTGTCCCGTCCGGCAGCCGCGGGGCCGTCTCGACGACGTCCGGCTGTCCGCACGGGCAGCGGTGCGCGATCGCGCGCAGACCGCGCGGGGGCCGGCCGAGCTGCTGCTTGAAGGCCTCGACGTCCGCGTCGGTGGGCTCGGTGCGCGGGGTGGTCGGCGGGGGCGTTTCCATGACTGTCTTCAGGCTGTCTTTCTCTGGGTTCAGGTCACTGACTGGGGCCGGGTCACCGGTCGGAGGCATCGGCCTTGTCGACCCCGTCCCAGACGTTCGAGTACCAGGGACGGTCGGCCGCCCCCAGGTCGGTGCGCGACTGCTTCGCCGCGTGCGGGTCGACGACGATGAAGCCCGTCTCCCCCGGCATGACGTAGTGCAACCGCTGCCGGATCTGCTGCTCGGCGTAGGCGTCGTCCTGCCAGCGCGCCTTCAGGTCGCGCAGCCGTTCGACGCGCTCGCGGGCCTGGCGCTGTTCGCGCTGGAGGTCGTCGATCTCGGCGCGCTGCGAGACGTACTCCCGCATCGGGTAGGCCAGGGCCACGATCAGCGAGCACATCACCAGGGCGAGCAGCGCCGCCCGGCCGGTCAGCCGTGAGCGGCGGGCCTGGCGCTTGGTCTGGGAGCGGTAGACCCGGGCCGCGGTCTGCTCTCCGAGCAGCCGGATCCTGGTCGCGGTGGAGAACCGGTCCCGGTCCTTCACGGCCATCTGTCCGCCTCCCGCTCCACCGTCATACGCGCGTACGTCCCCGGACACGGTACGGGACCGAGTACGGGGACGTACGTACGACGCTGCCTCTTGTGGCCGGGGTCAGCCCTTGAAGCGCGGGAAGGCGCTGCGGCCGGCGTACACCGCGGCGTCGTCGAGGATCTCCTCGATGCGCAGCAGCTGGTTGTACTTGGCGACGCGCTCGGAACGGGCCGGGGCACCGGTCTTGATCTGGCCGCAGTTGGTGGCCACGGCCAGGTCGGCGATGGTGACGTCCTCGGTCTCGCCGGAGCGGTGGGACATCATGCACTTGAAGCCGTTGCGCTGGGCCAGCTCGACGGCGTCCAGGGTCTCGGTCAGCGAACCGATCTGGTTGACCTTGACCAGGAGCGCGTTGGCCGCGCCCTCCTCGATGCCGCGGGCGAGGCGCTCGGGGTTGGTGACGAACAGGTCGTCGCCGACGAGCTGGACCTTGTCACCGAGCTTGTCGGTGATGGTCTTCCAGCCCTCCCAGTCGTCCTCGAACAGCGGGTCCTCGATGGAGACGAGCGGGTACGCGTCGACGAGCTCCGCGTAGTACTCGGTCATCTCGGCCGCCGAGCGATCCTTGCCCTCGAACGTGTAGACGCCGTCCTTGTAGAACTCGGAGGCGGCGACGTCGAGCGCCAGGGCGATCTGCTCGCCGGGGGTGTAGCCGGCCTCGTTGATCGCCTCGAGGATGAGGTCGAGGGCCTCGCGGTTGGAGCCGAGGTTCGGGGCGAAGCCGCCCTCGTCGCCGAGACCGGTGGCCAGGCCCTTGTTCTTCAGGACCTTCTTCAGCGTGTGGTAGACCTCGGCGCCCCAGCGCAGGGCCTCGGAGAAGGACTCCGCGCCGATCGGGGCGATCATGAACTCCTGGATGTCCACGTTGGAGTCGGCGTGCGAGCCGCCGTTCAGGATGTTCATCATCGGCACCGGCAGCAGGTGCGCGTTGGGTCCGCCCAGGTAGCGGAACAGCGGCAGGTCGCTGGCCTCGGAGGCGGCGTGGGCGACGGCGAGCGAGACGCCGAGGATCGCGTTGGCGCCGAGGGAGCCCTTGTTGTCGGTGGCGTCCAGGTCGAACATCGCCTGGTCGATCAGGCGCTGCTCGGTGGCGTCGTAGCCGACCAGCTCCGGGCCGATCTGCTCGATGACCGCGAGGACGGCCTTCTCCACACCCTTGCCGAGGTAGCGGTTCGAGTCGCCGTCGCGGAGCTCGATGGCCTCGAAGGCGCCCGTGGAGGCGCCGGACGGGACGGCGGCACGACCGGTGCTGCCGTCGTCGAGGCCGACCTCGACCTCGACCGTGGGGTTGCCTCGGGAGTCCAGGATTTCCCGGGCTACGACGACGTCGATGGACGGCACGAGCATCTCCTTCTTCATGTGACGCGGTACGCGGGTCGCGTGGACCCGGCGGGGTGCGGGCCGTGGTGGCTCGCGACATGAGCCTAACCGGCCCCGGGCGATCGGCCACCGGGTCGCCCACCCCATGGACAGAACCGAGAGTAAATTGTTTCCGAACGGAACAAAACCGGTTGCCGAAAAAAACCCCGCCCCGGTGCGTACGGGGGATGACGCACCGGGGCGGGGAGCACGAGGACCCTGGGCGGGTCCGGCGGGGCCGCTGCTTACTTCAGGTGCAGCTGCTGGCCCGGGTAGATGAGGTTGGCGTCCTCGACGATGTCCTTGTTCAGCTGGTAGAGCTTCTCCCAGCCGCCCTTGACCTTCTCCTCCGTGGCGATCGAGCTGAGGGTGTCGCCCTTGACGACCTTGTACTCGCCGTCGCCCTTCTTGACCTTCTTGCCGGTCGGGGTGGTGACGGTCTTCTTCGCGGCCGGGCGCTCGTCGGAGCGGGAAGCCGGCTGCTGCTCGGTCTGGCGGGTCTCGGTGCTCTGCTGGCTCTGCTGCTGCGTGGAGCTGCCGGAGTCGCTCGAGGAGCCGCCGCCGGTGTAGCCGGCACTCGACAGGCCCTTGCCGCAGACGGGCCAGGCGCCCTTGCCCTGGCTCGCCAGGACCTTCTCGGCGATCTCGATCTGCTGGGCCTTGGTGGCCTGGTCGGCGGTGGAGGCGTACTTGGTGCCGCCGTAGCCGGACCAGGTGGAGGCGGAGAACTGCAGACCGCCGTAGTAGCCGTTGCCGGTGTTGATGGACCAGTTGCCGCCGGACTCGCACTGGGCGACGGTGTCCCACTCCGAGGCGGTGGCGGCGGAGGCGTTGCCGGCCGCCATCAGCGGGGCGGCGACGGCGGCACCGGTGACACCGGCGATGGCGATGGCGCGCGTGGCCTTGGACGGACGGCGGTGCGTGCCCTTACCGGAAAACAGCATGGAGAGATCCCCTCACCGACGCCTGCGAGGTGAGCTGTCGGGTTCGGGCCGGTTGAGTTGCCCGGCCGCGCCCCTCCCGGGACGCGGCTTCACCCCAAGCCCTTCCGGCACAACCGGCCGGTCGGGCACTTACCTTGGGTCCCCCGCTCCTGCCTACGGCGCTTGACGCGACGACTGTTCCCGTACGGCCGCTGGCAGGATTCGGCGTTGCGGCAGCCGGGGCTCGTGGTGACGAGCGGTCACGACCGTAGGCACGCGATCCACGGAATTTCAAAGACGATCAGGGCTTCTGAGATCTATCTCTCACGGGCCTTATACGGGACATTCGGCGCGAAACGTGACGCGAACTCACCCGGTTTCGGGGTGACTTAAGCCGCCGTTTCCGCACTGCCCGAACAACTACTTCGCGTCCGCTTCGACCCCTGTCGTGAGCGTCTGACCGGGGAGGATGAGGTTCGGGTCGGTACCGACGGTCTGCTCGTTCCCGTCGTAGAGGGAGTTCCATCCGCCGTCGAGGTCAAGGGAGTCGGCGATGGACCAGAGACTGTCGCCCACGCCGACGATGTAGGAGCCCTCGGACGCGTCCCGGGAGGCGTCGTCGCCGCGCGAGGCGTGGCGGCCCGAGGACGCGCCCTCACGGCCGCTCGCGGGCGCGGAGCCCTCCTCGGCGCTGGGGCCGCGGTGGCGGCCGGAGCCGGTGTCCGTCAGGGCCGAAGAGTCGCCGCCCTGGCGCGAGTTGCCGGACTCGCCACTGCCGGGGGTGGCGGAGGGGGAGCTGCCGGACTTCTGATCCTGCTCCCGCCCCTGCTCCCGAGAGGCGGAATCAGAGGACTTGTCCGACTTGGAGGTTTCATCCTTCTGGGTCGACTGCGCGTCAGGCGACGACGAAGGGCTTGAGGAAGGCTCAGAAGAAGGGGAGGAATCGGGGCCGTCGAGCAAACCGGGCGAGTCCACCTCACCGGATGACTCGGACGAGCCGGACGCCTCCGACCCCTTGTCCTGCTCGAGGCCGGAGAGCAGCCCGCAGGTACGCCACGCGCCGACCCCCTGGTCGGCGAGGATTCTCTCGGCCACGGATATCTGCTGGGAGCGACTGGCCAGGTCGGCGCTCGCGGCGTAGTCGAGGCCGCCGTGGTTCTCCCAGTCCTCCTGGGACAACTGCAGGCCGCCGTAGTAGCCGTTGCCGCTGTTCTGGCTCCACGCGCCGCCGGTCTCGCAGTCCGCGACCCGGTCCCAGGTCGTGCCGTCGGCCGCGCTGGCACCGGAGGCCCCGAGGAGTGGGATCGCGATGGCGGAGCCGGTCACTCCGGCCGCGACGAGGAGAGCCGGAGCCTGGCGGGGGCGACGGTGCCGACCGTTCCCGGAGAGCATACGGAGACCTTTCACACGACAGCAGTGACCGCGTCCGGCATCCCGGGCCGCGTTGATGGGTGAACGTATCGGCAGGAGATCACTTGTCACAAGTTAATGCCGCGTAGATCACGTGAAGATCACAGCTCTGATGTTTCGTCACTTTCAACCGCCGCGAACTCCACCGGCAGGGTGCGCAGGCCGCGCATGATGAGGCCGCCGCGCCACCGCAGCTCGGCCGGATCCGCCGCGAGCCGCAGGTCCGGGAGGCGGGTGAGGAGGGTGGCGAGCGCGGTCTGGCCCTCCAGGCGGGCGAGTGGGGCGCCGAGGCAGTAGTGGATGCCGTGGCCGTATCCCAGGTGCTGGTTGTCGCGGCGGGCGAGGTCCAGCACGTCCGGACCGGCGAACCGCTCCGGGTCCCGGTCCGCGGCGGCCAGGACGACGAGAACGGGGTCGCCGGCTTCGACGCGCTGCCCGCCGAGGGTGAGGGGCTGCGTGGCGAAACGCCAGGTGGCGAGTTCGACGGGGCCGTCGTAGCGCAGGAGTTCCTCGACGCCGGTCTCCAGGAGGCCCGTCTCCCCGGCGGCGAGGGACGCCTGGAGCCGTGCACGCTCCTCGGGGTGGGTGAGCAGGGCGTAGGTGCCGTTGCCGATCAGGTTCACGGTTGTCTCGAAACCGGCGAACAGCAGGATGAAGGCCATGGCCGCCGCCTCGTTCTCGGTGAGGTGCTCACCGTGGTCGGAGGCGCGGATGAGACCGGAGATGAGGTCCTCGCCGGGGGCGGGCTCGGCGGGCAGCGCCTCCCGCTTGCGGTGGATGAGGTCGGCGAGGTAGCCGCGCATCTTCTTCACCGACCGCGCCACGCCGCCCCTGGGTCCGCCCTGGTGACGGATCATCATGCCCGCCCAGTCGCGAAAGTCGTCCTGGTCCTCGCGGGGGACGCCGAGCAGGTCGCAGATGGCGTAGATGGGCAGCGGGAAGGCGAACTCGTGGATCAGGTCGGCGGACCCCTTCCGCGCGAACCCGTCGATGAGGGTGTCGGTGAGCTCCTGCACCCGTGGCGCGAACTCGGCGACCCGGCGGGGCGTGAACGCCTTGGACACCAGTCGCCGCAGCCTGGTGTGGTCCGGCGGGTCGATGTTGAGCAGATGCGTCATCAGCTCGGCCTTGCGCTCCCCGGGGATTCCGGTCTTGCCCTTGGCGTGCGCCGGTTCGTCGTGATGCGCCGGGTTCTTGGAGAGCCGGTGGTCGGCGAGCGTCTGCTTGGCGTCGGCGTACCGCGTGACCAGCCAGGCCTCCACGCCGCTGGGAAGCCGCGTCTTGTGGACGGGGCTGTGCTCGCGGAGCCAGGCGTAGGCGGGATAGGGGTTGCTCGCGAACTCCCAGGTGAAGAGGTCGGGCGCGGTCGCGGGGGTGCGGGGCTGGGGCTGGTCGGTCACGCGTCGACCGTATCCGGCTTCCCGCCGCTTCCCGCCCCGCTCCCCTGCCCCCCGGTTCCGCTCAGCCCTCGGCCTGCCTGATCGCGTCGCGGTAGGCGCGGGCCGCCGCCCTCAGGGCCGCCTCCGGGTCCACGCCCTCGGACTCGGCGCGGACGGCCAGGGCGAGGAGCTCGTAGCCGATGCCCTCGACGGGCGGGAGCGGTATGTCCAGGTTCGCTGCGCGGGCGCGGGAGGCCAGCTTGGCGGCGAGGGCCAGACCGGGCTGGCCGAGGGGAATGCCCTCGGTGACCGAGGTGCGCTGCTTCTCGACCGCCTTGGTGCGCAGCCAGTGCTCCTTGACCTCCTCGGGGGTGGTGGCCGTCGCGTCGCCGAAGACATGCGGATGGCGGTGGATCAGCTTGGCGACGATGCCGCCGGCCACGTCGTCGATGGAGAAGGGCTCCTCCCCGTCCTCCGGGCGGCCCTCCTCGGCGATGCGGGCGTGGAAGACGACCTGGAGGAGGACGTCACCGAGCTCCTCGCGCAGTTCGTCGCGGTCGCCCTCCTCGATCGCCTCGACGAGCTCGTACGCCTCCTCGATGCCGTACTTCGCCAGGCCCTCGTGGGTCTGCTGCGAGGACCAGGGGCACTCGACGCGGATGCGGTCCATGACCTGGACGAGGTCGAGGAGCCGGGCGCCCGGGAGGTCGTAGGAGGCGGGCAGCAGCTCCAGCTCGGGCATGGCGATACGGCCGGTACCCGCGAGGCGGGCCAGTCCGTCCGTCAGGACCGGTTCGCCCTCACCCGTCGCCACCACGACCACCGTGCGGCCGCCGGAGCAGGCGTCGACCAGCTCCTGGGCGGTGGGGGACGCCTCGTCGACCGGGATCCCCGCCTCGCGCAGATACGGCACCTGCGGGTGTGCGCCGTCCGCGCACAGCACCCGGTCCGCCGCGTGCAGTGCCTGCCAGGCCGGCCAGGAGAGCAGGCCGGGGGCGACACGGTGGCTGGTGGTGAGCAGGATGATGCGGCCCGGGGCGGCGGCCGCGTCGGGAGCGGTCCGCTCGGGGCCCGGGGTGGCTTCGGGGCTGTTGGCGTTCACGGTTCGAAGCTATCCCACGCCGCCGACAGCCCCCGAAGTCATCCACAGGGCCCCGGGGAGCGGGTGCCCTGCATGCCGCCCCTGGTCCTACATGCCCTGCTGGGTCTGTGCCGTCGTGACGTCCCGGACCCACGGCGTCTTGGCGTCGGCGCGGCTGCTCTTCTGGACGTCCCACGTGCCGTAGCGGGGGTTGAGGTCGATGTTCAGGTCCTCGGAGGCGTCGGAGAGGGCCTTCCAGAACTCGGGACGGTCGGTGGTCGTGCCGAGCTTCTCGGCGAGCTTCTGGGCCTCCAGCTGGAGGCGGAGGTTCTCTTCGAGGCGCTGCGGCGGGATGCCGTACTGCCGGAGCCAGGTCGTCTCCAGCGCCTCGGCGCCGCCGGCCTGCTGTTCCAGGCCGGACCGCATCTGCTGGATCTCCTTGCGGGAGACGCTCACCCCGGCGTCCTCGGCGGCGCGGTGCAGCACCCGGTCCAGAACCATGGTCTGCAGGGTGTCGCGGGTGAGGGTGCCGGTTCTGGCGATGGCCTGCTGGTACTGGGCGTCGTTCTGCACGGCCGCCCGCTGGGCCGCGCGTACCTCGCCGACCCGCTCGTCGAGCTGGGAGACGGTGATGCGCTGGCCACCCACCACGGCCGCCGCGCCGGGATGCGCGTCGTTCCCGCAGGCGGTGAGCAGGGGTGCCGCGGCGGCGATCGCTGCGGTGAGGACGAGCGCGGTGCGACGGCGGCGGTGCAAGGAAACCTCCCGAGGAGATTGTGCGACGGTGCACAAGGTCTTGCGATGATCGATGGTAGGCAGTGGCCAAGCTCTGGCCAACCCATTCGACCAACGATTCACCGGGACTTCCGGCACCGCCGCGCCAAGCCCAGGGGCGGTCGTCAGCCGCGGACCTGCCCCAGCCACTGCAGTGTCCTGCGGATCTCCGCACCGAGCGGGTGCCCGGGGCCGTGGGTGCGCTCCACGTCGTGCAGCAGCCTGGCCAGGGTGTCGTGGGCGGCACCGCGGTCGCCGAGGGCCAGCAGGAGATGACCGATGCGACGGCGGACGTCGTGCGCGAGCTCGGGGCCGCCTGCGGCGACGTACTGGTTCTCGTAGTACGGCAGCACCGCCCGGTACTCGGCGAGCGCCGCCGCCGGCTCACCCAGCTGTTCGAGGCACTGGGCGGCCTCGTAGCGGAAGCGCAGGGCCTGCGGGTCGGCCTGGCCGGCCTCGGCTGCGCGTTCGTCGGCGAGCCGGCGCAGCTCGGGCAGGGCGCGCCGGTACTGGCCGTCGTCCAGGAGCGTCGCCGCGTACTGCTTGCGCAGGGTGCGGACGACCGGGGAGTGTGCGCCGTGCTGTTCGGCCGCCGCGGGCAGGATCGCGCCGAGGATGTCGACGGCCTGGGTGACGCGGCCCTCGCCGAGGAGCCGTTTGACCTCGTCGACGGCGCGGGCGATGTCCGTCTTCCCCGCGGTGTCGGTGACGGGGGTGGCGGGCGTGGGCTGGGGCGCGGGGGTGCGCGCACGATCCGGCCAGGGGGCGTGCGGGCGCAGGAACGGCCGGGTGGGATCGAGGGCCGCTCCGGTGGGCGTCCCACGCGCGGGCAGGAGCGGCTCCAGGTGCTCGTAGACCTCCTGCGCGGAGGCGGGCCGGTGCTGCGGGTCCTTGGCGAGGAGGCGCAGGACGAGGGCCTCCAGGGCCTCGGGGACCTCGGGCCGGATGCGGCGTACGGGCACCGGGGGCTCGTACAGGTGCCGGTGCAGGACGCCGAGTGCCGTGGAGCCGGAGAAGGGCACGTCGCCGCTGAGCAGTTCGTGCAGGACCACGCCGAGCGCGTACAGGTCGGTGTACGGGCCGACCGCGCCGCCCATCGCCTGCTCCGGGGCCATGTAGGCGGGCGAGCCGATGGGGGTGCCGGTGTGGGTGAGGCGGGTGGTGTCCGCGTCCATGACGGAGGCGACGCCGAGGTCGAGGACGGTGACCGTGCCGTCCTGCTTCACCATCACGTTGCGCGGCTTGAGGTCGCGGTGGACGATCGGCACGGCGTGCACGGCGCTCAGCACCGCGCACAGCTGCGCCGCGACCGCGACCGCCCACTGCCAGGGGTACGGATCGTGCGCGGCGAGGTGGCCGGCGAGGTCGGCACCGTCGATGTACTGCATGACGAGGAACAGCTCCTCGCCCTCACTGCCCGCGTCGTGCACGGTGACCAGGCCGGGGTGGTCGACCTGCGCGGTCACCCGGCACTCGCGCACGAAACGCCGGCGCAGTTCCTCCGCGTCCTGCCCGGCCACCTTGTCGGGGCGCAGCAGCTTCACCGCCACGCGCCGGTCGAGCCGCTGGTCGTACGCCGTCCAGACCTGGCCCATGCCGCCCTGCCCGAGGACGGTGGACAGCTCGTAGCGGCCCGCGACGACACGTCCTGCCGCCGCGGTCACCTTCCGCCCTCGTGCCCGTCGTTGCTCCCGCCTTCGTGCCGGCGCAGGTAGTCGCTGAGCTCGTCGAGTTCGGCGCGGACCTGGTCGATGCGGGCCGGGGCGGGGGGCTGGGGGGACGGGGGCGGCTGGATCGGGCCCGGGACCCCCGGTGTGGCGTCGTGGGGTGCGGGTGTGTGCGGCACGGGCGTGTGAGGCACGGGGTGCTGCGGGACGGGCGTGGAGTGCGGGGCGTAGGGCGGTGCCGGGTGCGGATAGCCGTAGGGGGTGTTCACGACGGTGGGGGCGTGGGGCGAGGCGTAACCGGCGGCCTGCCGCTGCACGCCGTGGTGGGCGATGTCCACGACGAGGAAGTAGACGGCCGCGGCCACTCCGATGAGAAGGATCACCGCCAGCGCGATGTCGGTCCGGTAGTCGTCCTCCGGCAGTGAGCCGATCACGGCGAAGCCCGCGATGGACAGCGGCAGGCTCACCCACGCCAACGCCCAGTCGAGGGCCCGCCCGCGCAGGACGGCCACCCGGAACAGCGGTACGCAGGCCAGCACGCCGCACGTGAGGAAACCGGCAGCGGCGAACAGCACGCGCAGGGAGATGACCGTTGCCGCGCTGCGGGGAGGCGGCGCCGCGCCGTGGCCGTACATGACTGCTCCTGGACCGGTGGGGCCGATGGGGACGGACGTGCGAGTGACAGACCCTGTTGGGGAATCCGAGCGTATAGCCCGACACGGACAACCGGTCACGGGTTGTACCGAACCGTTGTCATGCTGATCACTTCGCGTGTACGGCCCCTCCCCGAGCCGCTCGCGGCCCAGCCGTCCGCCGCGCCCTACAGGGGGTGCCGCATCCACACGTTGGGCTCGACGTAGACGGCGTATCCGCGCTCCACGTCGCAGCGCACCGGCACGAGACCGCCCGGCACCGCTATCTCGCCGTCCGTGTCGAAGGGCAGGCCCGTCCAGCGGCGCCAGTCCGCGAGCGGGGCGGCCACCGTCATGGACGCCGGTGCCACCGAGTCGATGACGGCACCGGCCCGGGCGTGGACGCGCAGCCACGGGTCCTGGGGCAGCCCGTCGGGGCGGACGCGGCGGGCGTACTCCTCCATCGGCGTATGCGGTTCGAGGTGCTTGGCGTTGGGGCGGACCGGGGCGACGACCTCACGGAAGCCACGAGCCCGGGCGTTGTCACGCATGGCCGAGAGCATCAATCCGGACAAGCCGCGGCCCTGGGCGTGCGGGGCGACGGAGACCGAGATGGCGCTGACGGTGTCGGGCCGCACGCCGCGCCGCAGATCGGAGAAGGCCCATACGAGCACCGCGTCCCAGCCGTTGGCGGGCAGCCCGCCGCGGTGCTCGGCGCCGAGGGCAAAGGGCACGCTGTAGGCGTTCGCCACGATCTCGCCCTGCTCGTCCTCGGCGAAGAGGACGTACTCCGGCAGTTCGGCGGCGATCCGCGGGAAGTGGGCGGCGCCCACGAGGTCCTGGATCACGAACTCCGGCCAGCTGTCCGCCATCCCGACGACGCGCTCCAGCATGTCCGGACGGTCGGCGAGGCTTGCTGTCTTCGGCTGCATGTGATCACGCTAGGCGTGGGTGCCAAGATCCGGAACCGAATTACCGTCGCCGGGCAAGGGGCTCATCCGCCGCACTGCTTGAGCATCATCTCCTTGTCGGCGGCCGTCACGGGGAGTTCGTACTTCAGCGACACCTGGGCGAAGCGCACCGCGTAGGCGCAGCGGATCCGTTTGTTCGGCGGCAGCCAGGACGCCGGGCCGGAGTCCCCCTTCGAGCCGTTGGTCGGTCCGTCCACCGGGACGAGGTTGAGCGGGTCGTTGGCGATGGACTCCCGCTTGTCCTTCGTCCAGCGCGATGCGCCCATCTGCCAGTCGTACGACAGCGGCATGACGTGGTCTATCTGGACCTTGATCGCACGGGACTTGGTCCACTCGATGACCTTCCCGGTGTACGGGTCGTGCAGCGTCAGCGAGGTGACGATGCAGTCGGACCCCGTCCGGAAGCGCAGGTCCTCCCCGTCTCGTTTCAGGAGGTCGTTCCGCGAGTCGCAGCCGTTGTGGGAGAAGGGGACGTCGCGTGGTGCGGAGTCCATCCAGGCGTAGCCGAACTTGTCCCGTTCGTAGCCCGTCCTGGGGCCGCGTCCCTTCGTCACCACCTTCTCGATGAGGGCACGCGCCCTCTCCTTGTCCGCGTCGGAACTGATGGGCGCCAGCCCGGGTTTCGTGCCGTCCGGGTTGTCCAGCGGGTTCACGGCCCGCCCGTCACCGGCGGCCGGGACGCCGGAACCGGAGGGTCCGTCGCCGTCGGCGGGCGGGGCCAGGCCCTCGCAGCCGGCCAGCGCCGAACCGGTGAACACCATCGCGACGGCCAGTGCGGCCCCGCCCCTCAGACGCGTCACCGCGCCCCTCCTCTGTTTGCCTGTTCCGCTCCGGCACGGGCGGCCCGTGCCGGGTCCCACGGTAGCGACGAAGAGGTTCAGACCACATCGGGCCTCACTGCGCATTCTTCGCATCTCGCGCGTATCGTCGGTTCTGAGTCGCCTCCGGAGGGAGCTTCGCATGGGCATCTTCGACAAGTTCAAGAGCCAGGCGCGGAACAAGGGCAAGCAAGGCTCTGACAGCGCGGAACAGCGGGCCAACGAGAGGACCGGCGGCACGTACGAGGACCAGGTCGACTCCGGTCGGCAGCGCGTCGAGGGCTCGCTGGGCATGGACCGCGACCGTGACCGGCCCGAACAGCAGTAGGCCCCCGACTCACGGGCCGCCCGCGGAGATTCGGACGCATCTCCTGCGGGTGGCTTCCTGCGTCTGAGCTCCGCCGCTCCCAGTAACGTCGCCAGGCCCCCTTCCGGTCAGACCTTGCCTATGCCCAGCGTCGTTTCCGAGGGCAGCAGGCCCGACGCCAGGACCGCGACCCAGAAGTCGCCCAGCAGCTCCGCCAGCCGGTCGACGCGGGCCGGGCCGAGGGACTGCCAGGGCCCGGCGGCCAGTTGGTCGGTGTGCCGCTCGACACGGCGGCGAAGAGCGCGGCCCGCCTCCGTGGCCGTGCCGTCCCCGTGGATGAGGCCCCTGACGGCCAGTCGGTCGCGTGCGGCCGCCCACTCCTCGAGGCTCCAGCCACGACTCTCGAAGCGTTCCACCGACGCGGCGCCTATCGCGGCGAAGGAGACGAGCGACTCCGCGGGGTCGAGGTCCGCCATGAGCAGGGCCGCGAGGTGACCGTCGCCGCGGTGCTCGCGCAGGATCGTCGCCGCGTGCCACAGCTGAAGGTGCGGGGCCTGCGGCCAGTCGAGCGCTGCGTTGGCCGCGGCCAGCGGACGGGCGGCCGGGTCGGCGGCCTCTGCCGCGCGCCGGGCGAGCGCGGCGGCCTCCACCAGCTCCGGACCGGCCACCCGGTCGCCGAACAGGGCGCGGTAGGCCCTGTCGACCGCCCGCGCCCTCGCCTCGATCACCGCGGCGGGGCTCGCCACCCGCCACGCCGGTTCGACGTACTCGGCGACCATGCGGGGACTGAAGCTGTAGAAGGCCGAGGCCACCCGCTGCGGTCCGGCCTCCCCCAACGGCGCCGCGCGATACGGGAAGTAACTGGGCCAGCGCTCCCCCGTGTCGTACCCGAGGGCGGCCGCTTCCTCGAACGCCTCCGGCGCGTAGTACAGCACCGCGTGCAAAGGCTCCAGCAGGTGCCACATCTGTCGCACGCGAGCCGGCTCCACGACCGCCTCCCGCACCCTGGCGCCCTCGTCGACCTCACCGAGCTGTTCCGACATGGCGTACCTCCACTCGCGCCCGACCCCCGCGGCCCGCGGTCGCACCACCTCCGACCGCGCACAACTTGACACTGACAAGATTGCACGGACGGACCCCAACTTGTCAATGACAAGATTCGGCGTACGCTCCTGCCCATGAGCTCCAGCAAGACGGCGGCGAACGACAGGACTCCCGCCGACCGCCCGTACCACCACGGTGACCTGCGCCGCGCCATCCTCACCGCCGCCCTCGACGTCATCGCCGCGGACGGGCCGTCCGCGCTGAGTCTGCGCGACCTCGCCCGCCGCGCCGGCGTCTCGCACGCCGCGCCCGCCCACCACTTCAAGGACCGCGCCGGGCTGCTCACGGCGATCGCCGCCGAGGGCTTCGGCCTGCTCGCGACCACGCTCAGGGAGGCGGCGGACCTGAAGGAGGCGGGTGTGCGCTACGTGCGTTTCGCGCGGGAGCATCCGGCGCATTTCCAGGTGATGTTCGCGCCCGAGCTGCTGCGCGAGGGCGACCTGGAACTGGCCACCGCCCGTGCCCTCGCCTCGGACGCCCTGCGCGACGCCGTCACCGCCGTGCCGCCGGAGGGCCGCGGCACCGACGCCCGGCTGGCCGGTGTCGCCGCCTGGTCCCTGGCCCACGGCTTCGCCACGCTGCTCCTCAGCCACAACCTCGACGGCCCGGTGGGCGATCAGGACCCCGAGGAGGTGTTCCGCGGACTGGCGGCGATGCTGTTCCGCCCGGCGGAGTAACGGCGCCCCGCACGGGGGACCGCTTGACCTTGACACCGACGTCAGGGTCGGACGATCCCCGCATGGCATCCCCGCATCCGAAGAACAGGCAGCAGACCGCGCGGACGACCCCGCGCACCGTGCTCGTGACCGGCGCCGGTACCGGCATAGGCCGTGCCACCGCCCACGCGTTCGCCGACGAGGGCGCACACGTGGTGGCGGTGGGCCGCCGTGAGGCACCCCTCGTCGAGACCGCCGGTCATGACCCGTCCCGTATCAGCGTGCTCGCCGCCGACCTCACGGCCGCCGACGGCCCCGAGACCGTCGTCCGTACGGCACTCGACCGGCACGGGCGCATCGACGTGCTGGTGAACAACGCCGGCATCGTCAACACGCAGTCGCTGCGCACCTACACGCCCACCGCTGTCGGGCCTCTGCTCGCGACGAACCTCCTCGCCCCCGTCCTGCTCACCCAGGCCGCGCTGCCGGCGCTGGAGGACAGCCGCGGTGTCATCGTGAACGTGACGACGTCGGTGGGGCAGCGCGGCTGGCCCGGCAACTCCCTGTACGCGGCCGGGAAGGCGGCTCTGGAGGTGCTCACCCGCAGTTGGGCGGTGGAGCTCGCGCCGCTCGGGATCCGGGTCGCCGCCGTGGCCCCGGGCGCGATCGACACGCCCATCGGTGAACACGCGGGCCACACCCCCGAGCAGCGGGCCGCGATCCGCGCGTGGCAGCTCGACCACACGCCGCTCGGCCGGGTCGGCCGCCCCGAGGAGGTGGCGTGGGCGATCGCCCGACTGGCGTCGCCGCAAGCCTCGTTCATCACCGGCGTGATCCTCCCGGTGGACGGCGGCGCGGTCGTCGCATGAGACTGACGCGCATGGCTGAACCTCGTACGCGCCGGGCGGCGCCCCGTATGCGGATCGGCGAACTCGCCGAGGCGACCGGCACGACGCCGCGTGCCCTGCGCCACTACGAGCAGGCGGGGCTCATCGCCTCCGAGCGGGCCGCGAACGGCTATCGCCTGTACGACGCCGGTACGGCCGTGCGCGTCCGCAACATCCGGCAGTTGCTCGATGTGGGGCTGACGCTCGACGACGCCCAGGTGTTCCTGCCGTGCCTGGACGGCGATGTCACGGCCGGTCCCGCCTCCGAGAAGGGCCTCCGGGTGGCCGCCGACCGTCTCGCGGTGCTGGAGGCCCGTATCGCGGCGCAGATGGCGGTCCGCGACCGGCTGGCGTCGGCACTGCGGGAGGCCACGGCCACAGCCGTACGACCGGCGGCGGCCCGGCATGAGCCCGGCGCGCCGTCTGTGCAAACGGCGGCGGACCGGCACGAGCCCGGCGCGCCGTCTGTGCAAACGGCGGCGGACCGGCACGAGCCCGGCGCGCCGCCCGTACGACCGCCGAGGGACCGGCACCGGAGCACCGGCGTGCCCGTACAACCGGCGACGGACCGGCACCAAACCGTCGTCGACCCGCCCGCACCACCGGCTACGAGCCGGCACCAGAGCACCGGCGCGCCCCTACAACCGGCGGCAGCCCGGCACCAAACCGTCGACCCGCCCGCACCACCGGCTACGAGCCGGCACCAGAGCACCGGCGCGCAACTACAACCGGCGACGGACCGGCACCCGGCCACCGGCGGGCGCGTACAGCCGGTGGCCTGACGGGGTTCGGCCGATGTGGTGTCAGGAGCCCAGGACCGAGGTGAGGAACTCCCCGACCCATGCCAGCAGTTCCCGCCCGACCAGCGGCTTCCCGCCCACCTTCGCGGTCTTCGGGCGCGGTACCAGCACCTGGTGTGCCGCCGGCTTGATGACGACCCCGGGGTACAGCCGCTTGAGCCGCAGCTCCTGCGACTCGCGCAACTCCACCGGTGCGAACCGGATGTTGTTGCCCTGCAGCACGATCTCGCCGACACCGCAGGCCCGCGCGAACATACGCAGGCCCGCGACGAGCAGCAGGTTCTCCACCGGCTCGGGCAGCTTGCCGTAGCGGTCGACGAGTTCCTCGCGGACCGCCTTGATGTCCTCCTCCGAGTTGGCGGAGGCGATGGCGCGGTACGCCTGGAGGCGGAGCCGCTCGCCCGGCGCGTAGTCGTGCGGGACGTGCGCGTCGACGGGCAGCTCGATCTTGACCTCGAGCGCCGGCTCCTCCTCGATCTCGCCGGTCTCCAGCTGGCGCCGGTAGTCGGCGACGGCCTCGCCGACCATGCGCACGTACAGGTCGAAGCCGACGCCCGCGATGTGGCCCGACTGCTCACCGCCGAGGAGGTTGCCCGCGCCGCGGATCTCCAGGTCCTTCATGGCGACGTACATACCGGCGCCCATCTCCGTGTGCTGGGCGATGGTCGCGAGCCGCTCGTGCGCGGTCTCGGTCAGCGGCTTCTCCGGCGGGTAGAGGAAGTAGGCGTAGCCGCGCTCCCGGCCACGTCCCACCCGGCCGCGCAGCTGGTGCAGCTGGGACAGGCCGAAGTTGTCGCCGCGCTCCACGATCAGGGTGTTGGCGTTGGAGATGTCGATGCCGGACTCCACGATCGTCGTGGACACCAGCACGTCGAACTTCTTCTCCCAGAAGTCGACGACGACCTGCTCCAGCGCCGCCTCCGACATCTGCCCGTGGGCGGTGGCGATCCGCGCCTCGGGGACGATCTCGCGCAGCCGGGCGGCGGCCCGGTCGATCGACTCGACGCGGTTGTGGATGTAGAAGACCTGGCCCTCGCGCAGCAGCTCGCGGCGGATCGCGGCGCCGATCTGCTTCTCCTCGTAGGGGCCGACGAAGGTGAGCACCGGGTGGCGTTCCTCCGGCGGGGTGGTGATCGTGGACATCTCGCGGATGCCGGTGACCGCCATTTCCAGCGTCCTGGGGATCGGGGTCGCGGACATCGTCAGCACGTCGACATTGGCGCGGAGCTTCTTCAGCTGCTCCTTGTGCTCGACGCCGAAGCGCTGCTCCTCGTCGACGATGACCAGGCCCAGGTCCTTGAACTTCGTCTCGGACGAGAACAGCCGGTGCGTGCCGATCACGATGTCGACCGAGCCCTCGCGCAGGCCCTCCAGGGTCGCCTTGGCCTCGGTGTCGGTCTGGAAGCGGGACAGGGCCTTCACGCTCACCGGGAACTGCGTGTACCGCTCGCTGAACGTGCCGAAGTGCTGCTGCACCAGGAGGGTCGTGGGCACCAGGACGGCCACCTGCTTGCCGTCCTGGACGGCCTTGAAGGCGGCGCGGACCGCGATCTCGGTCTTGCCGTAGCCGACGTCGCCGCAGATGAGGCGGTCCATGGGGACCGTCTTCTCCATGTCCTCCTTGACCTCGGCGATCGTGGTGAGCTGGTCGGGCGTCTCCGCGTAGGGGAAGGCGTCCTCCAGTTCGCGCTGCCAGGGGGTGTCCGCGCCGAAGGCGTGCCCGGGGGCGGCCATGCGCGCGCTGTACAGCTTGATCAGGTCGGCCGCGATCTCCTTGACGGCCTTCTTCGCGCGGGCCTTCGTCTTCGTCCAGTCGGCGCCGCCGAGGCGGTGCAGGGTGGGGGCCTCGCCGCCGACGTACTTGGTGATCTGCTCCAGCTGGTCGGTGGGGATGTAGAGGCGGTCGCCGGGCTGGCCGCGCTTGGCGGGGGCGTACTCGACGACCAGGTACTCGCGGGTCGCGCCCTGCACGGTGCGCTGCACCATCTCGATGTAGCGGCCCACGCCGTGCTGCTCGTGGACGATGTAGTCGCCCGCCTCCAGGGTGAGCGGGTCGATGGTCTTGCGGCGGCGCGCCGGCATCCGGGCGCCCTCGCGGCCGGACGCCTTCTGCCCCGACAAATCCGTCTCGGTCAGGACGGCGAGTCTGAGGGCCGAGTCGACGAAGCCGTGCTCGATCGAGCCGCACGCCACGTGCACGACGGACGGGGAGATCTCGCCGAGGTCGGAATCGAGGCGGGCCGCGATGCCCTCGCCACCGAGCACCTCGACGGTACGGGCGGCCGGGCCGTGGCCCTCGGTGACGAACACCGCGCGCCAGCCGTCGGCGAGCCAGCCCTTGGTGTCGGCGAGGGCCTTGGCGGTGTCGCCGCGGTAGGTCTCCGGGGCGTGCATGCCGAGCTTCAGGGTGTCCGCGTCGAGCTCTTCGTCCGCGGCGAACGGCGACACCGACCACCACATCATGTCCAGCTCGCGGGCCCGGTCCCGGACGTCCGCGATGGACCACAGGGAGGCCGCGCCGACGTCGATGGGGGCCTCGCCGCCGCCCGCGGTGGCCGCCCAGGAGGCCTGGAGGAACTCCTGGGAGGTGGCCACCAGGTCCGACGCGCGTGTGCGGACCCGCTCCGGGTCGCACACCACGGCCATGGCGCCCTTGGGCAGCACGTCGAGCAGCAGCTCCATGTCGTCGACCAGGACCGGAGCGAGGGACTCCATGCCCTCGACGGCGATGCCCTCGGCGATCTTGCCGAGGAGTTCACCCAGCTCGGGGTGCTGTTCGGCCAGGGCACGCGCACGGGCGCGGACGTCGTCGGTGAGCAACAGCTCGCGGCACGGCGGCGCCCACAGGCCGTGCTGGGCGACTTCGAGGGAGCGCTGGTCGGCGACCTTGAAGTAGCGGATCTCCTCGACGTCGTCGCCCCAGAACTCGACGCGCAGGGGGTGCTCCTCGGTGGGCGGGAAGACGTCGAGGATGCCGCCGCGCACGGCGAACTCGCCGCGCTTCTCGACGAGCTCCACGCGCGCGTAGGCGGCTGCCGCGAGGGCTTCGACGATCTCGTTGAGGTCGGTGCTCTGCCCGGTCCTCAGGGAGACCGGCTCCAGGTCGCCGAGGCCCTTGACCTGCGGCTGGAGCACGGACCGGACGGGCGCCACGACGACCGAGACGGGGCCGGTCTCGGGGTCGTCGGGGCGGGGGTGGGCCAGGCGGCGCAGCACGGCCAGGCGGCGGCCGACGGTGTCGCTGCGGGGGCTGAGCCGCTCGTGCGGCAGCGTCTCCCAGGACGGGTACTCCACGACTCCCTCCGGCGGGAGCAGGGAGCGCAGGGCCGCGGCCAGGTCCTCCGCCTCGCGGCCCGTCGCCGTGACCGCAAGCACCGGGCGGCCCGTGTCGCGGGCCAGGGCGGCGACCGCGAAGGGGCGCGCGGCCGGGGGGCCGACCAGGTCGACGTGCATGCGGTTGCCGTCGGCAGCCGCCCTGATCGCTTCTGCGAGGGCAGCATCCTTGACTACGGCGTCGAGCAGACCGTGCAGGCTCATGGGGGCTTTTTCCGTCCAGGGGTGGGCAACACGACGGGCCCGACGCGCGCCGCGGGCCGGGGGGTCTCCAGCGTACGACGATGCGCGCCCGCACGGCGGGCCTGTGGATAACGCCCGTTCTCCAAGGGCCGGCTCCGGCGGCTGCGGGGGGGCGGTGGCGCCCGGCGTCTGCGCCCGGGTGCCGCGTCTCCGCACTGAGTGCGGCTCCTTGGGCAAGCGGGCGGGGTGGGCCCGGTGGGGAGGGGTGCGGAGAACCCGCGGCCGGACAGCATCAGTGCGGCCGGACAGCGAGGGGCACCGAATCCGGCCGGTGCGCGGAGAGGCGCGGAGATCCCGAGCGGCCGGACAGCGAACGGCAGCGAGTCCGGCCGGTGCGGAGATCCGTGCGGCCGGACAGCGAACGGCAGAGAGTCGCTGGGCCCATCGTCCATCGCTGGGCGGCTCCTCCCGTTGGACCACAGGCGGTCGAGCCGGGCGGCACGTCAACGGTGCCCCCGGACGGGCACCGGGCCGGGCGGCACGTCAACGGTGCCCCCCGGCGGGCACCGAGCCGGGCGGCACGTCAACGGTGCCCCCGGACGGGCACCGGGCCCGGCGGCACGTCAGTACGACCACCCGGCAGGCGAAGGAGCCCGGGTGGCGCCGAGCCGGAGTGGGCGCCCACCGCCGGAGGCAAGCCGCGGGCCCGCCCCCGAGGTGGGTACCTCCGGGGCGGGCCCATCCCCCGCAACCCCCGTGTGCGGTGGTTCTCGGGCGGCGGTCGCAGCGGTCGGCTACTCCGTCGCGATCGCGTTCAGGACGTTCATCCGGCCCGCCCGGAACGCCGGGATCAGTGCCGCGAACAGGCCCACGAACGCCGAGCTGATGAAGACCCCGATGATCGTCGGCCAGGGGATGTCCAGGACCATCAGGCCCTCCAGGGCGAGCAGCTGCTGTGCCGTGGCGCCCCAGCCCATGCCCAGTCCGAGGCCCAGCAGGGCGCCGAAGAGGGCGATGACGACCGACTCCATGCGGATCATGCGGCGCAGCTGGCGGCGGGAGAGGCCGATCGCCCGCATCAGGCCGATCTCCCTGGTGCGCTCCACCACCGACAGGGCCAGGGTGTTCACCACGCCCAGGATGGCGACGATGATCGCCAGGGCCAGCAGGCCGTAGATCATGTTGAGCAGCTGGCCGATCTGGTCCTTCAGGGCGTCCTTGTAGTCGGTCTGGTCGCGCACGGTGTACTGCGGGTAGTCGTGCAGGGCCGACTTCAGGGACTTGTAGGCGGCGTCCTGCTGCCCTTCCTTGGCGCTGGCGAAGACCAGCGAGTCCAGGGGCATCTTGTCCGCCGGGACGTGCTTGGCCATCGTCGAGATGGACGTGTACATCGCGCCCGCGTCGATCACGACGTCGCTGCTGGTGATGGCCCGGACGGTCAGGTCGGCCGCGGAGCCGTCCTTGAAGGCGACCTTGATCTTGGAACCGAGGCTGATGCCGTGGTCCTCGGCGAACTTCTCGTGGACCGACATCGAGTCGGGCTTGTAGGCGTCGGGGAGCTTGCCGGCGACCGTCTCGGTGCGCAGGTCGGTGGCGTACGACG
Organism: Streptomyces sp. NPDC012466; assembly: GCF_042955215.1. Classification (NCBI taxonomy): domain Bacteria; kingdom Bacillati; phylum Actinomycetota; class Actinomycetes; order Kitasatosporales; family Streptomycetaceae; genus Streptomyces; species Streptomyces sp. NPDC012466. The sequence continues at coordinate 114,207 of NZ_JBIBEQ010000006.1, forward strand.
GGTCGGCCGCCGTGATCGCCGTGTCCTTGAGCGTCTTGCCGTCAGGGGTGGTGAAGTCGGCTTTGGTCCACTTGTACTCGGTGACCCGCGCCAGGCCGGGCGAGGACTTCACGGCCTCGACCGCCTGCGGGCTGACCAGCTGGCCGCTGTCGGACTGGATGATGAAGTCCGTGCCGACGGTCTTGTCGAGCTGGTCGGTGGCGGACGCCACCATGGAGGAGCCGACCACGGACAGGCACGCCACCAGGGCGAGGCCGATCATCAGGGCGGCGCCGGTCGCGCCGGTGCGGCGCGGGTTGCGCAGGGCGTTGCGCTCGGCCATGCGGCCTACGGGTCCGAACATGCGGAGCAGGACGGCGCCGAGGACGCGGACCACGGCACCGGCGAGCAGCGGGCCGATGACGACGAAGCCGATCAGCGACAGCACCACGCCGAGGCCGAGCCACAGGGAGCCGTCCTTGGCCTTGTCGGCCTCCGACGCCAGGTAGAGGGCGAGGCCGCCGGTGCCGGTGAGGACCGTGCCGATCGCGGCGCGGATCCAGCCTGCCTTGGCGTCGGCGGGAGCTCCCGCGTCGCGCAGTGCGGCCATCGGGGAGATCTTGCCGGCGCGCCGGGCGGGCAGGTAGGCGGCCAGCACGGTGACGATCACGCCGAGGACGAGGCCGACCACCGGGGTCGTCCAGGCCACCGTGAGGTCGTCGGTGGACAGTTCCATGTCCATCAGGCCCATGAGCTTCATCAGGCCGATCGCGAGGCCGACGCCCGCGCCGACACCGAGCACCGAGCCGACGACACCGAGCAGCAGTGCCTCGGCCAGCACGGAGCGGTTGACCTGCTTGCGGGAGGAGCCGATGGCCCGCATCAGGCCGATCTCCCGGGTGCGCTGGGCGACCAGCATGGAGAAGGTGTTGATGATCAGGAAGATGCCGACGAGGAAGGCGATCCCGGCGAAGCCGAGCATCGCGTACTTCATGACGTTCATGAAGCCCGCGACGTCCTTCTGGTTGGCGTCGGCGGTCTCCTTGGCCGTCTTCACCTGGAAGTCGCCGCCGAGTGCGGCCGTGACGTTCTTCTTCAGTTGTGCGTCGCTGACGCCGGCGGCCGCGGTGACGTTGACGTTGGTGTAGACGTCGCTCTCGCCGACCAGGGACTGCTGAGCCGTCTTGGTGTCGAGGTAGAAGATCGCGGCGCCGGGGTTGGTGACGGTGAAGTCGGCGATGCCGGAGATCTTCGCGTTGTGGTTGCCGACGGCGGTGAGCACGCCGATCTCGTCGCCGAGCTTCAGGTCGTGCTTGTCGGCGGTGTCGGCGTCGACCATGATCTGGTCCGGGCCCTTGGGCGCCGCACCGGAGGTGATCTTCATGGTGCGGGCCTCGTTGGCGTTCCAGCTGCCGACGATGGTCGGGGCGCCGCTGGAGGGCGACAGGCTGTCCTTGTCGGCGTCGACGACGGTCACCGAGGTGGAGAACACCGTGCCCTCGGCGGACTTCACGCCCTGTGCCTTGCGGACCTCGCCCAGCACGGAGGCCGGCATGACCGGCGGCTTGCCGTTGTCGGCGGTCGTCTCGCCGGTGTCGGAGGCGCCCTTGGCGCTCACCGTCACGTCGGAGGAGGTGGCCGCGAAGAGCTTGTCGAAGGTGGTGGACATGGTGTCCGTGAAGACGAGCGTGCCGCAGACGAAGGCCACCGACAGCAGGACGGCGATCGCCGACAGGGCCATGCGTCCCTTGTGCGCGAGGAAGTTGCGCATGGAGGTCTTCATGACGGTCATGACGTGCGCCCCCGGGCGTCGAAGTCCTTCATGCGGTCCAGGACGGCCTCCGCGGTCGGCTTGAACATCTCGTCGACGATGCGGCCGTCGGCGAGGTACAGCACACGGTCCGCGTAGCTGGCGGCGACCGGGTCGTGGGTGACCATGACGATGGTCTGGCCCAGTTCGTCGACGGACCGGCGCAGGAAGCCGAGGACCTCGGCGCCGGCGCGGGAGTCGAGGTTGCCGGTCGGCTCGTCGCCGAAGATGATCTCGGGCCGGGCCGCCAGCGCCCGCGCCACGGCGACACGCTGCTGCTGGCCGCCGGAGAGCTGGGTGGGCCGGTGCTTGAGGCGGTCGGCGAGCCCGACGGTCTCCACGACCCGCGTCAGCCACTGCTGGTCGGGCTTGCGGCCCGCGATGTCCATGGGCAGCGTGATGTTCTCTATGGCGTTCAGCGTCGGCAGCAGGTTGAACGCCTGGAAGATGAACCCGATCCGGTCCCGGCGCAGCCGCGTGAGCTTCTTGTCCTTCAGACCGGTGATCTCGGTCTCGTCGAGGTAGATCTGGCCGCTCGTCACGGTGTCGAGCCCGGCCAGGCAGTGCATCAGGGTGGACTTGCCGGACCCCGAGGGGCCCATGATCGCGGTGAACTGGCCGCGTGCGATGTCCACGTCGACGTGATCGAGGGCGACGACACGGGTCTCACCGGATCCGTACGCCTTCACGACCTGCCGCGCCCGCGCGGCAACGGCCGTACGCCCTCCAGTGCCCCCGTGCCTGGGAATGGTTACAGCCGATGTCACGGTATGTCTCCTATATCGGTCAGCAGATGGTGAAGGCGGTCGCCTGGTCGACAGCCGTGGTGCGCCTCGCCGGACCGTGCGGTCCGTCCGGTGCGTTTCAGTCTCGCGGCGGGGAGGGGTCGAGCGCCCTGGTGTTCAGCGCAGTCTTTTACTGTGGAAAACCCCACCCCCGCGGTGTGCGGCACCGCCCCCCGGCGGCGTAAAGCCAGGTTAAGGAAGGGGCCCTGCCCGTCTCGTCCTCCGTCGGTACGAACCCTCCCCAGGTCGTAGTACGGAGGTACCCCTAGGGGCAGTCCACCGAAGGGTGGAGACCGTCTCAGGGTTCGCTCCGCCCGTCGGCCCACTCAGCCTCCACCCTCCCGCGACGTCAGGGTCAAGTGGGAAGCTGTCCGCGGCAGGTAGATGCAAGGGGCAGACACAAGTGACGGGACCCGGGGCGCGGGTGCGGCCGGGCGAGGGGGAGGCACCGGGGTGGGCAGCACCAGTTCCGCGGCACGCGAGGCCGCACGTCCCGCCACGACCGGCCGGCGCGGAGCCGTCGTGGCGGCACTGATGCTCTCGATGGCGCTGGCCGCCCTCGACGCCACCATCGTCTCGACCGCCGTCCCGCAGATCGTCGGGGACCTCGGCGGTTTCTCCGTCTTCTCCTGGCTCTTCTCCGGCTACCTGCTGGCCGTGACCGTCACCCTGCCCGTGTACGGCAAGCTCTCCGACACCTTCGGCCGCAAACCGGTCCTCATCGCGGGCTCGGTGGTCTTCCTCCTCGGGTCCGCGCTGTGTGCGCTGGCCTGGAACATGGGGGCGCTCATCGCCTTCCGCGTCGTGCAGGGCCTGGGCGGCGGCGCGCTCCAGGGCACGGTGCAGACGCTCGCCGCCGACCTGTATCCGCTGAAGGACCGCCCCAAGATCCAGTCGAAGCTGTCCACGGTGTGGGCGGTGTCCGCGGTCGCCGGCCCCGGACTCGGCGGGGTGCTCGCCGCGTACGCGGACTGGCGCTGGATCTTCCTGATCAATCTGCCGATCGGCGCGGTCGCGCTGTGGCTGATCGTCCGTCACCTCCACGAGCCGGAGCGGGAAGCCACCACGCACGCGCGCGTGGACTGGGCGGGCGCGCTCGCGGTGTTCGCCTGCGGCGGTGTTCTGCTCACGGCCCTCGTGCAGGGCGGGGTGGCGTGGGCGTGGCTGTCGGCGCCCTCCCTGGGGCTGTTCGGCGCGGGACTCGCCCTGGTCGCGGTCGTGGTGCTGGTGGAGCGCCGGGCCGCGGAGCCGATCATCCCCGGCTGGGTGTGGCGGCGCCGTACGATCGCCGCGGTCAATCTGGCCCTGGGCGCGCTGGGTCTGCTGATGGTCGCGCCGTCGGTCTTCCTGCCCACCTACGCCCAGTCGGTGCTGGGCCTCGCGCCCGTGGCCGCCGGATTCGTGCTGTCCGTGTGGACGTTGAGCTGGCCGGTGTCGGCGGCGCTGAGCCAGCACGTGTACCGCAGGATCGGCTTCCGCGACACGGCGATGCTGGGCATCGGCACGGCCGCGCTGATCCTGTTCGCGTTCCCCTTCCTGCCGTACCCCGGGCAGGCGTGGCAGCCGACGCTGCTGATGCTGCTGCTCGGCGCCGCGCTGGGCCTGTTCCAACTGCCGCTCATCGTCGGTGTGCAGTCGACGGTGGGATGGGCGGAGCGGGGTACGACGACCGCGTCCGTGCTGTTCTGCCGCCAGAGCGGCCAGACGATCGGCGCGGCGGTGTTCGGCGCGGTCGCCAACGGGGTGCTGGCCGCGCGGCTCGGCGGCGCGGGCGACCTGGACTCGGTGACGCGGGCGCTCGATGCGGGCACCGCGCCGGAGGCGACCAGGCGGGCGATCGCCGACGCCGTGCACGCGGTCTATCTGGGCGCGGCGTGTGCGGCGGCCCTGGCGTTCCTGGTGCTGCTGTTCCTCGCGCCCCGGAAATTCCCGGTGCTCAAGGACTGATCGTCCGTATCCTCACGCTCATGGTGACCTTGGAGCCCCTCCGGGCCGACCACGCGGACGCGCTGCTGGCCTTCGAGCGGGAGAACCGGGCGTACTTCGCGCGCACGGTGCCGGACCGCGGGGACGCCTTCTTCACTCCTGAGGGTTTCGCCGCACGCCTCAGGGCGCTCCTCGACGAGCAGCACGCGCGCGTGTGCCGCTTCCACGTGATCCTCGGGGAGGAGGGCGACCTGATCGGCCGGGTGAATCTGATGGACCTGGTGGACGGCAGCGCCGAACTCGGCTACCGCGTCGGCGAACGCGCCGCCGGCCGGGGTGTGGCGACGGCGGCCGTCGCGCACGTGTGCCGGCTGGCTGTCACCGACTACGGCCTGACGTCCCTCACCGCGGTCACGACCCTGGACAACCCCGCTTCCATGAGGGTCCTGGCCCGCAGCGGCTTCACGCGGGCGGGGGACACGACGGTGGACGGCCGGCCGGGAGTGCGCTACGAGCGCCGGCTCGTGTGAGGAATCCGGGTTAACGCGGGTAACACCCGAGGTCGGCAAGGTAAGCGCATACCGACCGATCAGTTTGCGGAAACCCTCGCGCCGAACCCGTGCTCCGAAGTAGCGTGCGTGGCTCCCGCCCCCCACCTCCCTGCGGTCCGCCGCACCGGATCCCACCCTCGCAAGGAGCACCGGGATGTCCTACGACCCGTCCCCGTCGCACCCATACCGACCACCCGGTCCGTCACCGTCCCACGAGCCGTACACCTACACGTACGACACCTACCCCTGGGCACCGCAGGAGGCGCCCGAACCGGCCGGCCGGCGTCCCCAGCGCCATGCCGCGCTCGGGCAGCACAGCGATCTGCGCGTTCTGCGCAGCGCCTACCGCTGGCAGCGGCGCGTGGCCACGCTCACGGCGCTCGGCTACTTCCTTCTGTTCCTCGTCCTGTCGGCGTTCGCACCGTCGTTCATGACGAGCACCGTCACCGACGGCCTGCCCACCGGCCTGCTCCTCGCGCTCATCCAGGTCCCCGTGACCTGGCTGGCGATCGCCCTGTACGAGCAGACGGCCCGCCGCCGCGTCGACCCGATCGCGGACCGGATCCGCAGGCATGCCGAGCTGGACGCCAAGCGGGAGGGAACACGGTGACCACCGAATTCAGCGGCAACGCCCAGGCGATGTCCCTCGTCGGCTTCTCCGCCGTCGCCACGATCACGCTGCTGCTGTGCGTGATGACGGGCCCGGACCGGGACGACCTGGACGAGTTCTACACCGGCTACAGCTCGCTGTCCCCCATGCGCAACGGCCTGGCCATCGCCGGCGACTACATCTCCGCCGCGACCGTCCTGGGCACCGGCGGCGTCATCGCGCTGTTCGGCTACGACGGGATCGTGCTGGCGCTGAGCACGGCCCTGTCGCTGATGCTGCTGATGTTCCTGCTGGCCGAACCGCTGCGCAACGCGGGCCGATTCACCATGGGCGACGCGCTGACCCGCCGGATGCCGGGACGCGGCGTCCGTATCGCGGCCTGCGCGGTCACCCTGGCGGCGCTGCTGCCGCTGATGCTGGTCCAGTTGGCGGGGACCGGGCAGTTGATGGCGTTCATCCTCGGCTTCTCCGGCGAGTCGTTGCAGACGGGCTGCATCATCGGCGTCGGCGCGCTGATGATCAGCTACGCGGCGATCGGCGGGATGAAGGGCACCGCCCTCATCCAGATCCTGAAGATCGTGATGCTGCTCGGCTCCGGCATGGTGGTCGCGGTGCTGATCCTGAACCGGTTCGACTGGGATCCGGGGGCGCTGTTCGACGCGGCCGCCGACAACAGCGGCGTGGGCTCGGCCTTCCTCTCCTCGGGGCTGCAGTTCACGGGCGGACCCAGCCCCGATCTGGACATGATCACCGCGCAGCTCACGGTGGTCCTCGGCGGTGGCGTCCTGCCGCACGTCACCATGCGCATGTACACGGCCTCCAGCGCCCGGCAGGTGCGGCGTTCGATGTCTTGGGCGGTGTCGGGCGTGGCCCTGTTCGTGCTCGTCATCACCGTCGTCGGCTTCGGCGCGACCGCGCTGGTCGGGCGGGAGCTGATCGCACAGGTCGACCCGCAGGGCAACACGGCCTATCTGCTGGGATCGCAGGCGGCGTTCGGGGCGGACGTGTCGTCGGCGGAGACGTTCCTGTTCACGACCGTCACCACGGCGGTCTTCCTCACGCTGCTCGCCTCCGTCGCCGGCATGATCCTGGCCTGCGCCAACTCCCTCGCGCACGACGTGTTCGCGGCCCGGGTGCAGGAGATGTCGCCGCGCCGCGAGATGACGGTGGCACGGCTGTCGGCGCTGGGCGTGGGCATCCCCGCGATCCTGCTCGCCACGCAGGTCCAGCACCGCAGCCTGCAGCCGCTGGTGACACTGTCCTTCTGCCTGGGCGCCTCGGCCATCGCGCCCGCCCTGGTCTACAGCCTGTTCTGGCGCCGCTTCACACGAACCGGCCTGCTCAGCACGCTCATCGGCGGCTCCCTGGCGGTACTGCTGCTGATGCCGGGCACCAACCTGGTCTCCGGCTCGCCCGTCTCGGCCTTCCCCGAGGCCGACTTCAACTGGTTCCCGTTCACCACCACGGGCCTGCTCTCCATCCCCCTGGGCTTCGCCTGCGGCTGGCTCGGCACGATGGCCTCCGGCCGCCGCAAGTCGGAGGAACAACGCCACCAGTACGAGGCGGTGGAGGGCTGGATCCTGGCGGGCGCGGTCCGCAGGGACCACTGACGCGCACGGCACGGCACGGCAGCCGATGGCGGCTTGCCGTGCCGCCGGGCACAGGGGGCGGCGGGTCGGCTGGGACGGGGCTCGGGCCGGGCGCCCCGCCGCGCGGCGCGGCCACGGTGCGGGCGCGCTCGCCCGCCGACGACCGGAACGGCGGCCGGGACCCACCTCAGGACCGCGCGACCGACCGAGACCGCCGCCGGGCGCGGCCACGCCGGGCTTGCGTACGCCCGCGTGCACTCGCGCAGCCGGTGGGAGACGCACGGCCAAGACCGCCGCCCGGCGTGGACTCGCCCCGCATGCCTGGCCCGCGCGGCCGGTGGGAGACGCACGGCCAAGACCGCCGCCCTGCGTGCCAGCGCCCGCGCAGCAGGTGGGAGACGCCATCGGTCTCGTCACACACCGCGGGCAGGGCCCGCCGACGGTGTCACTCCGACGCCACCCGCCCCGCCCAGTCCGTCAGGCCGGCGTGGACACGGTCGATGTGAGCCCGGGCGCGGACACGCCCGGCTGCGCGT